>NZ_JSEP01000051.1 GCF_001624695.1 Labrenzia sp. OB1
GCAAACGTCCCGCTTTCTGCCAGAAGGTTCCCCTCGACAGTAGCGCCCGTGCCTATGGTCAATGAACCTGCCCAGTTCTCGGGAGATCCCTCGCCAGTAAATTCGAAGTAAATCGCGGTGCCATTTTCTTCGGTCGTTCTGACCGTCCCGCCACTCACCGTCACCGTGGTGCGGTCACCATGAATGTTTATCCCATAGTCATCGGCTTCGATCGTGCCACCGCTCACCGTAACGGTGGAATCGTCACCTTCAGAGTATACGCCCTCCTGTTCAGCCTCAATCGTGCCGCCGCTCACCGTAACGGTGGAATTGTCACCAGTAGTGTTTACACCTTCCCATTCAGCATCAATCGTGCCGCCGCTCACCGTAACGGTGGAATTGTCACCAGAAGTGTATACACTGCTCCCTTCAGCCTCAATCGTGCCGCCGCTCACCGTAACGGTGGAACCGTCACCAGAAGTGTATACACCCTCCCATTCAGCATCAATCGTGCCGCTGACCACCTCCACCGTATTGTCATCGCCAGTAGCATATACCCCGTGGGAACCGGCCTCAATCGTGCCGCCGCTCACCGTAACGGTGGAATCGTCACCTTCAGAGTATACGCCCTCCTGTTCAGCCTCAATCGTGCCGCCGCTCACCGTAACGGTGGAATTGTCACCTTCAGAGGATACGCCCTCCTGTTCAGCCTCAATCGTGCCGCCACTCACCGTAACGATGGAATCTTCACCAGTAGTGTGTATACCGACCCGTTCAGCATCAATCGTGCCGCCGCTCACCGTAACGGTGGAATTGTCATCAGTAGTGTATACGCCCGTGTATGTACTTTCAAACGTGCCGCCGCTCACCGTAACGGTGGGACTGTAACCTTGCATTATTACGCCTTGCTCAATCGTGCCGCCGCTCACCGTAACGGTGGAATGGCCACCAAAAGTGGTTACGCCCCCCCATTGACTTTCAATCGTGCCGCCGCTTACCGTAACGGTAAAATTCGCACCATGACCAGTTACCCCGTGGGAACCGGCCTCAATCGTGCCGCTGACCAACTCCACCGTATTGTCATCGCCATAAGCATATACCCCATACCCGGCCTCAATCGTGCCGCCGACCACCTCCACCGTATTGTCATCGCCAGTAGTATATACCCCGTAGTGGGCGTTCAGTTCAGCATCACCGTAAATGATAACCTTCGTGTCATTGTCTAACGAGATGGCAACGCCTTCACTATACGTCACTTTGGTATCGAAAGCGCCCTCACCATCCGGCATCCCATCCCCAAGCGTAATCGTGACACTGTCGTCCCCCTCCTCGACAGTTGCCGCTTCTATTGTACCGGTAAGCTCCACATCATTGCACACAAGATCGTCGCCACCCTCGAGGGAAGTGAACGGCGGTGCTTCCACCTCTCCGTCAATAGTACACCCAGCCAGAGCCACAGGGGCATTGCCAAACACAAGCCCCGCCCCCAGCATGAGGGCAACACGGCAACTCGGCCTGCACGAGGCATCTCGCCCCAAGGCCAGCAATGGGGCCAGCAATGGGGCCAGCAATGCGCCGCTCTGCCCAGGCCAATCTGCCCACTTCCCGGATCGGAACACTGGAAGGCCTGAGTTTGTCGCATCCCGCGACGAACCATTATTGTCGTGCACCTGAGCACTCCCGCAGACAGTTTTTGATTTGCTTAAGGTGGCGGGGACCGCATGCGTGAGTTGTGTCAAATGACACACTTTCCGGCAGAAAACTCCTGGCTTATGCCAGCGATTTTTGAGCGAGCCTCATTGAGGTGCTCCCGCAAAATGCCCTCGCTTTGAGTTAGAGTTTTCCGCGACGATTTTCCTGGCCGGGAAGGAGCGGAAACGCTGGAAACTGTCTGCACCTGGATTGGCTATCTCAAGACGATCCGGGTCGACCGGGGCTCCGGGTTCATCTCCCGGGATCTTGATCTTTGGGCCTATCGAAGGGGCGTCACGCCGGACTTCTCAAGGCCGGGAAAACCGACGGACAACGACTTCATCGAGGCCTTCAATTGCCGGTTCAGGGCGGAGTGCCTGAATGCGCACTGGTTCCTGAGCCTTGCAGATGCAGCCGAAAAGTTGGAGGATTGGCGCAAGGACTAAAATGAACACAGACCTCACGGCGCCATCGGCAACAAGGTGCCGATGGACCTGATAAAATCAGAACACGCAGCCAGCCCGTGTTCCTGATTTCGTCCGGAAAACCCTTGCCCGTCCCGGGGGCATGTTGGGTAGCACTCCAGACCGGAAACAGACTAACCTCAAAACGCGGAGTTTTCAGGGGAGCACGTCACCGCGAGCGGCTGTTTTCCACGCCGGGCGGATACGTTGGTTTAATGCATCTAACGATTGAAGATAGAGACGCGCTCAGACTAAAAGAGGAAACCCTGTGGCGAGCAGAAACTCGTTTTGATCCTGATTTAATGGACAAAACCTTTGCCGCAGACTTCTTGGAGTTTGGTCGATCTGGTCGGCGCTATGAGAGAAACGAAATGATATTCACAGCGGACCCTGATGCTGTGATTGATGCCAAGCTTCCTCTTCCTGACTACTCCGTCGAACTCATCGCGCCTGATGTGGCCCTATCAACCTACACGAGTGAGGTTCGATTTGGCGATATTCTCGAACGAGGCCGCCGCTCATCTCTTTGGATAAGAGTTGAAGGTCACTGGAAACTCCGATTTCACCAGGGAACACCACTGTGAAAGCAACTTTACTTCTTGATCGAGTGCAGTGTCTGCGACGACGCATGCTCGGTAAACAAAGCTGACCTTCGTTGTGTTCGCAGCATGCGCGACTCAGGGCACGTTCCAGACCTTCGCTGCGCAAAGCACTCATGTCGGCTCCGGGCCGGAAGCGTCGACGCATTCAGGGCTGATGAATGTCAGCTAACCTCAAACGGAGCACGCTAGGCGCCAATCCGGTCCCAGCCCATTCGAGCCGTTTCATGACAGAGCGGTGCGCAGTCAGGCGGAACTGGCGACCAGCCACTTTTCCTGCGCGGTCCGGGTGCGGCCGCTGCTGACAACGGGATAGTGGGATGGCCGCTCCGTGGAATCAGAACCCCTGCAAAAGCGTATCGAGCGCGCGGGTGATCTCCGGAAAGCATTCGTCCAAATCACCAACGGGCTCGCTCAGTTGCTTTGCTGAAACCGCTGCCAGGAACTGCGTCACCATCACATAGGCATCGCCGTCGATTGTGAAGACCGGGTTCAAAAATCTCGCCGGTGTCGGCGCGTCGGACTTCGGCAAAAGCGGCACGACGACCCTGGTGTTCAGGGTTTCGAGAATGTCCGCCTGCACGTCCAGAACCAGCACATTGCCCGGTTCAAGCCGATAAAGATGGTTGCGCGCCATCAGAACAAGCGGTTCCTGGCAAGCGGCAATCCGTGGTTTTCGACAAAGTCGTTTGAGCTTTTCAGCGACGCCTGGTTTTCCTGCTTCCACTGATCCGCCATCGTTTTGGAAACCGCCGAACGGATTCCGTCCTCGGCCGCCCGGGAGATGTTGATCCCGAGATCCTTGGCGGACCGAACGAGCACCGCGTCTATCGTCAGGTTCGTGGACTTGCGGGCAGATGATTGAGCCATAGCGCCAACTCCGATGATGCGGAAACCGATTTGAGATTAGGTTCGGAAGCACACGCGGTCAATGCGCGTGTTTTATGCGTATAATGTTTATTATGTGACCTGAGACCCAAGTCTCTTCCGCGTTAGCGCGGAGTCCGATGGTTGGTTTTTGACCTCATGCGGCCTGCTTTTGCAATGTCATTTTCTTTGCGAATTCACTGGGTGTGAGATTGCCCAGGGATGAATGGGGTCTGTTGATGTTGTCGTCTTCCTTCCATGCGGTGATTTGGCGTCTGGCCTCGGCGAGTGACGAAAACAGCGTCTCGTTGAGGCACTCGTCCCTGAAGCTGCCGTTGAGGCTCTCGACAAATCCGTTCTGCACCGGCTTTCCTGGCTGGATGTAATGCCAGTCGACGCTGGTCTCCTGACACCATTTGAGAACGGCCATACTGGTCGGCTCGGTCCCGTTGTCAGAAACCACGGTGACCGGTTTGCCGCGCAGACGAATGAGCGCATCGAGTTCACGGGTGACCCGCAGGCCGGATAAAGAGGTATCAGCGACCAGCGCCAGNCGAGTGACGAAAACAGCGTCTCGTTGAGGCACTCGTCCCTGAAGCTGCCGTTGAGGCTCTCGACAAATCCGTTCTGCACCGGCTTTCCTGGCTGGATGTAATGCCAGTCGACGCTGGTCTCCTGACACCATTTGAGAACGGCCATACTGGTCGGCTCGGTCCCGTTGTCAGAAACCACGGTGACCGGTTTGCCGCGCAGACGAATGAGCGCATCGAGTTCACGGGTGACCCGCAGGCCGGATAAAGAGGTATCAGCGACCAGCGCCAGGCACTCGCGGCTGTAATCATCAACCGCGGCCAGTACCGGGAAGCGGCGGCCGTCCGTGAAGGCATCGGACACGTCCATGCCCCCCAAACCTGGCCTTGTACTTGTAGAAGGTCGCTTCCCAGATGCCGTGCTTGCGGCAGACATCCGCTGTCTTCACCCCCGTTTCCTGCTCCCGCAAGATGCCGATGATCTGTTCTTCTGTGAATCGTGAACGCTTCATTCCGTCCGTCTCCTGATTGGAACGGACTCCACACAAAAATTGGAGGAGTTCTGGGGGCTCAGGTCACCGTGTTTGTACAGACTTCAGAATGTTAACCGTGCAGCGGAGCAGGTCTGCTCGTCACGCATTTTGCCCCCTTCTCGATATTCTCAAGAGTTGTTCACTCGTTGTGATTCTATAAATTTCTCGTTTTCTCTTAATTCATCAATAAGCTGCCTTAAATAAGCAAAATCGCGGTCAGCGCTTTCGTTCCCAGGCGCGGGCACGGAAGACTGAACATCTCCTACAAAATCATCATAATTATCACTTGATACTTCAGGGTTCACAATTGCTTCCGCACCAGTTTCGGGAGCTGGCTCCACATCAGATTGAAGAGGATTCCCAAAATTGCCACCTGACGCGATTTTGTTTAATGCTTCTGTTTGTTTCTGAAGATCCTCCAGTTGACGTCCTGTGGATGCCTGTTGCATGAGCGTTTCCGCAGAGATCGCTGCCGAACCTTCAGCTTTCTTCTCTTTAAGATAGGCCGCGCGTGCTTTATGCTCGTGGTATGAGACACGAATGCCGTAAAATTTCTTCTTTGGGATAGATTTTGTATTATCTTGTTTATCCCGATGTTTTTGAGCAGCCACTTCACTTTTTAACCGTTTGTTTCCTTGGCCATTACTTTCTTTCATTTTTTCAACAACATAATTTTCAATCATAGTAGGGTTCTTATCACTTATAAATTTAAGATACTTTTGTCTCCCTTCTCCTCTTAACCTTGATTTACTTTCTCGTATCTTACTACCAGACAGGAATGCCGCTTGTTCAATTTGTGAAGGCTCCTTTTTTTTGACTGTACGGTCATTTAAACGACCTTCTCGTTCAGGAGCCCCATGGTTTTGCGCGGTCGTTGAATTTTGGGACCCGTTTGCAGGACCGGTACTGACTTTCTTGCTAAACATAACGATCATCCTTCTTTCTGGTTTTGCGTTCAATGGCGGGGATCGTTGTTCAGTCCTGGGCCTGTCTTGAGCACGCCATGCAAACAAACTGCCATATGTGTTTCCCATAAAGGCAGCCTCGCCGTCCCTTGATAACGCATCTTGGATTTATAAATGCTTCCGTAGATCATGTGTTGTAACAAGCGGTACAGATTGCTGCATAAACTGGATATGCCAAACTCAGTTGATTTGAACCTGAAGTGGTCCCGGAAATCCGGAAAGGTTGCTAATACCAGCCGCAATAAATAAGAACCTATTTGCAGGGCGGCACTGACGTTTTCCTGGCCATTATCCACCCGGATGTTCAGGGGTTGGCCGCGCCACTCGATGATCCGCTCCAGGGTGCGGATGACACGAAGGGCGGGAATGGAAATGGCCACTTCAATGCCCAGGCCCTCACGGTTGAAGTCGTCCAGAACGTTCAAGGTCCTGAAGCCGCGCCCGTCGGACAGCTGATCCGACATGAAGTCCATAGACCAGGTCATGTTGGGACCATCGGGAACAGCCAACGGTTCCGGTTTTTCCCGAACCAAGCGCTTCTACGGCTTGATGCGCAAGTTCAGTTCGAGCGAACGATAGATCCGCCGGACCCGCGGGCAGGCAGCTATGAACGTTCGCTGCATACCAAGGCGGGCGAAGTGAAGCTGAAGATGCCGAAGCTGCGCCGTCAGACGTTCGAGACGGCGATCATCGAGCGTTACCAGCGGCGGGAAAGCAGCGTCGAGGAAGCCCTGATCGAGATGTATCTGGCCGGCGTTTCCGTTCGTCGCGTGGGGGACATCACAGAGGCTTTGTGGGGCACACGGGTGTCACCAGGCACGGTGTCCAACCTGAACAAGAAGATCTATGCCAAGATCGAGGAATGGCGGAACCGTCGAATAGAAGGCGAGCACCCCTACCTCTATCTGGATGGCATTGTGATGAAGCGGACATGGGCTGGCGAAGTCCGAAATGTCTCGCTGCTTGTAGCCAGTGCGGTGAATTCTGAAGGGTATCGGGAGATCCTGGGCATTTGCGAGGGCGCCAAGGAAGACAAGTCCGGTTGGTCCAACTTCCTGCGTCATCTGGTCGACC
>NZ_JSEP01000052.1 GCF_001624695.1 Labrenzia sp. OB1
GCGCCGTCGTCCGGCGACCACAATCCTTTCTTCTTCAGCTCACGCCGCCAAGTATAGATCTGCTGTCGGCTCACATCGTGGCGCTGCGCAACCTGGGTCACCGTCGCGCCATCAACCCCGACCGACATCACGATCCCGAGCTTGTCCTCATCTCGCCACCGCCTTCGCCGCTCAACTCCAAGAATTTCACCACGCATCGACAACCCCGCATAAGACACGTCGCAAACGACGTCGTTATGCACGTCTCTTACAATAATCGGTTCAAGTCAGGCAGGCGGTGGCAATCGGGTGGTTACGAATGATCATCTGTTACGCTCGATTGACCGGTTTGTTGATCTCTCCGATCTTCGCAAGCATCTGGCTCCGTTTTATAGCTCGACCGGTCGTCCTTCAGTCGATCCGGAACTGATGATCAGGATGCTGCTGGTCGGTTACACGATGGGTATCCGGTCAGAACGGCGGCTTTGCGAAGAGGTCCATCTCAATCTGGCTTACCGCTGGTTTTGCCGCCTGGATCTGAGCGATCCAATACCGGACCACTCGACCTTCTCGAAGAACCGCCACGGACGGTTCACCTGGCCGCCCTTGTTGAGCGACACGCGCGAGGGAAACTTCCCGCCCTTGATGAATGTTCCTGTGAAGATCTTGCGCCGACCGAACGGCCTGGCGCTCACGCCCTTGCCGGTTTCCCTGGCATCGAAATGCTTGAGCGCAATATCGCCGCCACGCGCCTTGATCCGGTATTCGAGCGATACACCCGACGCCCTGAGCGGGACCATGGCCTTGCGGATAGTCCGCAGTTTCAGACCGGTCTGCTTTGCCAGCGCCCGGCCGGCCTTGGTCCGCCCCTGCGAACCCGCCCGGTTCAACGCCCGCGAACCGATCAACCGGATCGTCTTGCCTGAAAGCCTGGACATGGCCCGGTCGAGGGTCTTGAGCCCCGCGATGTCTGACCAGTACATCCCAAGCATCCAGAACATCCCATGCATCGGCGCCCAACAAAAAACCCCGCGGGCGGGGCCAACGGGGTTATCTAAACCTTTTTCAGTGCGGTTTAACACCCTTGCCCTGATGGACAAGATGCAGACCGCCGCCGAAGTCCGCGACCTGATGGCCCCCTGCCGCGTCCCCGGCCACTGGCGCCTGCCCGCGCCCTTCCCCTATCCCGTCAAGCCCTGGGGCGAGGACAAGGCCCGCACCGAACTGGAGCTGCGTCTGTCCTTTATCGGCATTCGGGTTCGGGGATAAGGATGCAGGCGTTGTCAGAAGCCAACCTCAAAGCAACCGAAATTTTAATCTCTCGCGTTGAACAGGAAATGCAGGGAAAGCTTGAGGTTGGTCATGTCGACGCGGCCCGCATCCTCCGTATCGATCCTCGATCGTTGACAGACCTGGTCGCCGGCAACAAGATCAAGCACATTCAGCGTGGCAAGCGGCGCATCTACACGCTGCCCTTCCTGGTCGAATACCTGACCACGCCAAGCCAAGGGGCTCAAAAATGTCCGTCTACCGGCGAAAAGACAAAGCGGCCCAGGAAGTCTCCAAAGTCTACTACTTCGACTTCCAGTGGAACGGTCATCGGTTTTCGGGAAGCACGGGAAAGACGTCAAAAAAGGAAGCCTTAGCGTTCGAAAAACGCGAACGCGAGCGGGTCAAGACGCCGCGTGACGACACTTCGATCGACGGCGCGTTTCAGCGCTGGTGGGAGGAAATAGGCGAAGGATTGGCGCGGCCCGACACGATCTTCTGGCGTCTGGAACTGCTCCAGGACATCCTCGAGGACCTTCTTGCCGATGAAGGCAAGCCCCTCCACCTTTCCTATGTGTCGACAAATCACCTTGCCAAATATGCCCAGATCCGGAGCAAGCAGCCCAATCGTCGCAACAAACTCCCCTCACCATCGACCATCAATCGCGAGATCCAGCTGCTGCGCAGTGTCATGCGCCGGGCCGCACTGGTCTGGGAGAAGGACATCCGCCTACCCAACTTCGGCCAGGTGCTCGGCGAGGAGCCCGAGGAGCGCGTTGTCGAGATCCCCGAGGATATCTACGACCGGATCCGCGAAAAGATGCGTGACGACTACCACGACGTCATGGACTTCCTTCTGCTGGCCGGCAATCGCGCCGGCAACGTTCTGGTCAGCCAAAGCAGGCTGCTCAAGCCGCAGGACGTCGATTTCGACAAGCACGAAGTGACGTTCTACGTAAAATCTAAGAAGCCGGGAGGCAGGCGCGTCGTGTTGCCTATCACGCAGCCCATGCTGGTGTTGCTCGCCAACAATATTGGCAAGCACGAGGACGCCGTTTTTACCTTCATCGCCAGGCGCACCCGCGCCGGCAGGATACGGGGGCACCGATACCCTATTTCACTGAGCGCTTTCTATGGTGAGTTCAAACGTGCCGCGATAGCCGTCGGCCGGCCGGAGTTGCGTCCGCACGACCTGCGCCATACGGGTGCAACGCGCGTTCTCAGGAAAACCAAGAACCTGAGGGTCGCCCAGAAATTGCTCGGTCATACACGGATCACGACGACGGCAAAGTACGCCCATGTCATGAACGACGATTTCCGCAAGGCACTGGAAGAGGCCCACAAGTCCCGCGAAATTCCCACGGAAACCGACGTTAATGGCGATAAAAACTTGAACTTAAAACGGAAATAGTTTTGGATTTTGCGGTCTTGAAAACCGCCGTGCGTGAGAGCGTACCGTGGGTTCGAATCCCACCCTCACCGCCATTTCTATTATTGCGCAACCGCCTTCGGCTACTTGAGCGCATGGCTTCGGGGTCGGACTTTGTCCTCGCTCCTCCGCCACTTTCCTAAAACCATAGCGTTTCCGAACCTGCTTAACGGGATCTGAGCAACACAATTGAATTTTCTGACCTTGTGTAAGTTGGTTCGACGTTGTTGTCGGGCGGTTCCTGGGCGAACCGGACGTTGACTGTAAAAGGTTGAATGGCCGCAGATTGGCACCAACAGGAAAAAACCATTTTCTAAACAATCCGCAGAACCGGTGCTCGCCCGGATACAAGGGGAGCGGCCAGGCTGTGTCTGGCCGCGAAACCAAGAGCTTGCCGAATGAAAGCCGCAAGCGTGTGCCCTTCTGTCAATGCCCAAACAGCATCTCGGGCATCAGCTGTCGCATCTCGTCGCATATGGTGGACCATCAGCAGAAAGTGCTTTTCGTCCAGTGTCACAAGCAAACGGGCATCCATGGAAAGCGGGTCCTGAACACAGGGCAGCGAGCCGCGCGTCTCTTCCAGCGCAGTCACCAGTTTTCCGATCTCATGTGCAACTGAAAGCCCAATCGGCGCGCCCCAACGCTCTGCAGCCAACCCATATGCGGTTTTCCATCCCCTGGAGCTATCGCCCGACAAAGCCAAGGTGAAGTGGCGCAGCAGCGGTAGAAGGGCGGCTTCAAAATCGTCTATCGGCAAGTCGGCGACCGGTTTCAGATTATCGCTGTTTCGTGCGTTGTTTGTAGCATGCATTGCGCGCGTCCTCGCTTCGATGCGGGCCGACCTTGCTATGCGTTTTAGCGCTCTGCTGGGGAGGCTGGGGGCGGTGTCGTGAAATTCGCAAAGGGGCAACCAATCGGTGCCACTCTCATGCAGAGACAGGCTTTTCGCGCGCCGCTGCCTCTCGAAGATAAGCGTTTGTGCGATCAGGACGTGCCCAAAAATCCGGCAAACCGCTGTCCTGAACACCATATTTTGCGCAAGTTCTTACAAGGTGAATGGAGGACTATTGACTAAATGGTCAAAAAATACATCCATGGAGCGGTATTAATTGGAGATGCCCGATGACCAGTTCGCTTTCCACAACCTTCACAGGCCTTAATTTCGTCAATCCATTCGTTCTTGCGTCTGCTCCACCGACGGAAAACAAACGGAAGATCATGAGAGCGTTCGAGGCTGGCTGGGGAGGCGTTGTCACCAAGACCATCGGCTTGCATCCGGTCGAAAACGTGGCCGGCCCCAAGACCATCTATCAGCGCACGAGCGAGACGAAGCCCTATGTCTCGCGGATGAAACGTCCTGATACTGTTTCACATTCCTCCTGGAACTGGGAACTGATCTCTGACCAGTCATTGGACCTTTGGTTGCCCGATCTGGAAGAGATCAAGACTACATACCCGGACCGCATGGTTATCGCGTCGATCATGGCCGGTGCCGGCAACGAGGAGGAAATGGAAAATTGGCGCAAACTGGCAAAGGCAGTTGTAGGCGTCGGATGTGACGCGATTGAACTGAACCTTTCTTGCCCTCACATGGACCGCAAGGACATGGGGGCCAATGTGGCCAATGACGAAGAGATCATCAGATCAGTACTTCAGGCAGTAAAGAGCGCCGTCAGCGTTCCGATTTGGGTCAAACTAACGCCCGCGAACTCTTCTCTTCTCGACGGGGCAGCCGCCGCCTACGACGCCGGTGCAGCCTCGATCTCGCTGTGCAACACCTTCCCGTCGCTTCCATTGATGGATCCAGAGACGCTGAAGTTCGAGGTTGAAGTGGATGGGCTCGTGACATCCGGAGGACTGGGCGGTTTGGCGATTCTGCATCAGGCGCTGCAACGTGTATCCGATATCTCGCGCGCGTTTCCCGATAAATCGATCTCGGGCATCGGGGGCATTCGCGGTTTTCGTGAAGCATTCAACTTCATCGTGCATGGCGCCGGAAACTTGCAGGTTTGCACCGCAGCCATGGAAGAAAAGGGCAGCGGCGGCATAGGTGTGAAGCTTATTCAGGAACTGAAGGACGATCTGAGCGCCTATCTGGAACAAAAAGGACATTCCTCGATCGAGGAATTCCGAGGGATCGCACGCGAAAGGATTGTTGAACATTCGCAGATCCGTAGAAAGAGCGACACCTACAACGGCGGATTTGCGATATCAGCCTAGTATCCGAGATACGCTTACGAATAGCCGTATCAGCCAAACCAGCTTGTCTGTCGAGCAATTCTGCTCGCATCCCTTGGCTTTGTTACCCTGGGGTGCGAGCTCGGTTCTGGTGGTAGCCGTAAACGATTGGTTGTCCAGCGTTTCCGATGTCTACCAAACCTTAAATCAGCTCAACACCGACTACATCGCCTTGCCTGGAACATCTTGCCAGATGAAACATCGCGGTAACCGGTCGAACTGCCCGTCTCCCGAAGTTAAACAATCCTGTTTTTAAAACAAACCTGCCATCGGCGTCGCGCGCAGCATCAGTTACTTTGGGCTCAGGTCTGTCATTTGACGTTGGGTTGCCGGTCGATCGCCGGCGCGGGTAAATCCAACTCATCCCGATTTTGATCCACACCAAAGTCCTGAAGTGAATTCAGGATTATTTCCCAATCTTCAAGTTCTTTGAAAAGATCATCCAAAAGGTTCGAACTTTCTCCCGGCAGGGCCGCCATTTATACCAAGCGACGAATTTGACGACTCTTTTGGATTCCCAAAGTTTCGCGAATATGATTCCTGATGGGGAACATGAGGAGTTTGCCATGTCCGCCCCTATCCGTCTTCGAGATGACTTTGATGCTCCAACCCTTCGTCATCTAGCCCGTGGCTCGGTGAATGCCGATCAAACACGGCGCCTTTTGGCGCTTGCAGTGATCTATGACGGCGGCTTGCGCAGCGATGCGGGTGCGGTCGGCGGCGTGACGGTCCAGGTGATCCGCGACTGGGTCTTGCGTTTCAATGCAAAAGGCCCCG
>NZ_JSEP01000053.1 GCF_001624695.1 Labrenzia sp. OB1
GCAAACGTCCCGCTTTCTGCCAGAAGGTTCCCCTCGACAGTAGCGCCCGTGCCTATGGTCAATGAAC
The DNA here is from genome assembly GCF_001624695.1 of Labrenzia sp. OB1. GTDB lineage: Bacteria > Pseudomonadota > Alphaproteobacteria > Rhizobiales > Stappiaceae > Roseibium. The sequence goes on from NZ_JSEP01000053.1 coordinate 68, forward strand.
CTGCCCAGTTCTCGGGAGATCCCTCGCCAGTAAATTCGAAGTAAATCGCGGTGCCATTTTCTTCGGTCGTTCTGACCGTCCCGCCACTCACCGTCACCGTGGTGCGGTCACCATGAATGTTTATCCCATAGTCATCGGCTTCGATCGTGCCACCGCTCACCGTAACGGTGGAATCGTCACCTTCAGAGTATACGCCCTCCTGTTCAGCCTCAATCGTGCCGCCGCTCACCGTTACGGTGGAATTGTTACCAATAGTGTATACACCCTCCTCTTCAGCCTCAATCGTGCCGCCGCTCACCGTAACGGTGGAATTGTCACCAGAAGTGTGTACACCGCCCCATAGAGCATCAATCGTGCCGCCACTCACCGTGACCGTGGCGCTGTCACCTACAGAGTATACGCCCGCGTATTTACTTTCAATCGTGCCGCCGCTCACCGTAACGGTGGAATTGTCACCAGTAGTGTATACACCTTCCCTTTCAGCCTCAATCGTGCCGTCGCTCACCTTAACGATGGAATCTTCACCAGTAGTGTGTACACCGCCCCATTCCGCATCAATCGTGCCGCCACTCACCGTGACCGTGGCGCTGTCACCTACAGAGTATACGCCCGCGTATTTACTTTCAATCCTGCCGCCGCTCACCGTAACGGTAGAATCGTCACCAGAAGTGTGTACCCCCTCCCTTTCAGCCTCAATCGCGCCGTCGCTTACCGTTACGGTAGAATCATCACCTACAGAGTATACGCCCGCGTATATACTTCCAATCGTGCCGCCGCTCACCGTAACGGTGGAATTGTCACCTTCAGAGGATACGCCCTCCTGTTCAGCCTCAATCGTGCCGCCACTCACCGTAACGATGGAATCTTCACCAGTAGTGTGTATACCGACCCATTCAGCATCAATCGTGCCGCCGCTCACCGTAACGGTAAAATTCGCACCATTACCAGTTACCCCGTTGAAAGCGGCCTCAATCGTGCCGCTGACCAACTCCACCGTATTGTCATCGCCATCAGCAACTACCCCATACCCATAGGACTCAATCGTGCCGCCGACCACCTCCACCGTATTGTCATCGCCAGTAGCATATACCCCCGTGTCGAGGGCGTTCAGTTCAGCATCACCGTAAATGATAACCTTCGTGTCATTGTCTAACGAGATGGCAACGCCTTCACTAGACGTCACTTTGGTATCGGAAGCGCCCTCACCATCCGGCATCCCATCCCCAAGCGTAATCGTGACACTGTCGTCCCCCTCCTCGACAGTTGCCGCTTCTATTGTACCGGTAAGCTCCACATCATTGCACACAAGATCGTCACCACCCTCGAGGGAAGTGAACGGCGGTGCTTCCACCTCTCCGTCAATAGTACACTCAGCCAGAGCCACAGGGGCATTGCCAAACACAAGCCCCGCCCCCAGCATGAGGGCAACACGGCAACTCGGCCTGCACGAGGCATCTCGCCCCAAGGCCAGCAATGGGACCAGCAATGGGGCCAGCAAGGCGCCGCTCTGCCCAGGCCAATCTGCCCACTGCCCGGATCGGAACACCGGAAGGCCTGAGTTTGTCGCATCCCGCGACGAACCATTATTGTCGTGCACCTGAGCACTCCCGCAGACAGTTTTTGATTTGCTTAAGGTGGCGGGGACCGCATGCGTGAGTTGTGTCAAATGACACACTTTCCGGCAGAAAACTCCTGGCTTATGCCAGCGATTTTTGAGCGAGCCTCATTGACCTGAGACCCCAGAACTCCTCCAATTTTGTGTAGAGTCCGTTCCAATCAGGAGACGGACGGAATGAAGCGTTCACGATTCACAGAAGAACAGATCATCGGCATCTTGCGGGAGCAGGAAGCGGGGATGAAGACAGCGGATGTCTGCCGCAAGCACGGCATCTGGGAAGCGACCTTCTACAAGTACAAGGCCAGGTTTGGGGCATGGACGTGTCCGATGCCTTCACGGACGGCCGCCGCTTTCCGGTACTGGCCGTGGTTGATGATTACAGCCGCGTGTGCCTGGCGCTGGTCGCTGACACCTCTTTATCCGGCCTTCGGGTCACCCGTGAACTCGATGCGCTCATTCGTCACTTCGACGAATGCTGCAGATTATGTGATGGCCCGCTTTCCCGTTCACTTTCAGACCAACGCCATTATCAAGTCCATTTAAGAAACAAACCCCTGAGCGTGCAGGATTGCACTTTATATTAATAAGCGCTAATTTAAATAAATGACTGAAGCACCTAAGCCAACGCGTGGCCGTCCGCCACTATCTGATCGACCAGAAACGCGAGATCGCATCCTGGAGGCTGCATTGGAAGTTTTTTCCGAACGCGGTTTCGATGGCGCTACGGTGCGCCAAATCGCTGCAAAAGTTGGCGTGAGCGATCCCGCCCTTTACGCCCACTTCAAAGGCAAGCAGGAGATATTTGAGGCCCTTTTGAAACTTGCAGGACCTGATCTTCTGGCAAGCGCTGGACCCTCCCTGGCGTCCGATAAAATTCCTATGCAGATCGCAATCCCAGAAATGTTTGGAAACATTGTCGCGAAGTGGTCGACCCCGCGCGCCAGAGCGTTTGCTTCACTCGTTTTACGTATGGGGCCAGATGGCCTCGGCAACATGTTGCAAGATGTTTCGACACGATTGCGACCGGCTTTCACTGCTTGGCAGGTACGAGGAGAACTGCGGCAAGACATTCCAGTCGAAGTCGCAATTTGGCAGGTCATCGGGCCACTTGCGGGACTTCGTATCACCTACTTGCACGGCAACGCATCAAAAACTGATGTCGCGCATGCCAAGTCGTTGGCCAAAACCCACCTGAACATTGTTGTGCGAAGTCTTACCCAAACGCGGAGCCCAGAAGAATGACCAATCTAGATGAAGCACTAAAAATCGTAGGCCCTAAGAACAAGTTTCCTGAAGTGTCACTGATCGAGCCAACGCAATCCGGCTACCTCTTGCTTGCTATCGAGGTAGATCATCGCCCGCCAATAGGCTTCTTCGTGGAAAGTAACGCTAAGAAAAAACTGCTCAGCACACTAAAGACTTTAGCTCAGACGCTGGTTACGGTTGATGGTGTATTGGATGCCACTGTCTTCAAAGCGCTGATCATTCCCCCTGGGAGAGGGGCGTTTCTAAGAAAACGCCCAGACGTCAAGATCGCAAAGTTTGACGTTGTGATGCTGGTGGAATTCGAGACCGTTGATGCTGCAAGAGATTACCAGGATACGCCTGAATGGGTTGCACTTGTGGCGGACACCAAGAAGAGGTCACACAATGTCATCAGCATTGCCGCGTCCAACACACGCAGGATCGGCCCCGTCGATCACGCAACCAAAGGTGTCTTCTTGTTCAATTACTTCTACGCGGACAGTTTGGATATCAATCTTCAGGTGTGGAACTACACAGCGGGCTGGTTCCAGGATCAGACCGGCCTCGACAATTCCACCGTTCTACTGCCCGATGACTCAACCCAGGTACCCTATACAATTATCAATCACTGTCGTTGGGACGGACTTCGTCATATCTTACCTGCGTTGCTCTTCAACAAGTCGTTCAAGCCATTCGTTCTGGATAATTTTGAGCAGAACAACACAGCAGCGATTCCGATCCTTTATCAGCTGGCTTAATGATCTAGCGAAGTACTCTGACGCAGAGCGGACATCGGGGCGGCCGCAGCGAATTGGTGCTTTGTCTGCCAAGCCGCTCTTGATTTACCTTGCAGCTAAGGTCCGCTTCGAGCCCCTCTTGACCAAAACCGCGCTCAGCATCAAGGTCTGCTATCGAGGCACATTTCAAGTTTAAGCTGGGGTTTGTTTATGGTGCCGAATTACAGGGTCGTTGTCGCATTGCTCTTTTTTTGTTTTGGGCTATCGGCACCCGTCCAAGCGCATTCGCCATACTTCGGCCAAATCGAGGGGGTCGAACATCCAGATTTTGGATTTGTCGAGTTCGCCGTTTTGTACGGGGACGGCATATTCGTTGCAGATCCCTCGCGAGTAGTTGTCTTTGACAGCGAAGGGTACCTGCTCGCTTCTACGCCCCAGTCACAGGTGCTATCTATTCGTTGCGCTGGATCAAACGGTTTGCCTACTTGCCGCGTTTACGACGAGTTGCGTGGAGTAGTGCTTGAACCTGATTACAAACAGTGGGCGCGTAGCAGAATAATCGAGGAAGAAGGCAGGCCCCCCCGAGATGCATATCCAGAATACATGGAAATTGAATATGGCTTCACTGAACGTCCAGCAACAATCCTTGAAAGATTCACTTTTGAGGTAGTGGGCGTTTTCAAATCACCCATTCTCTCTGCTTTGTCAGTACTCTGGTGGGCGTTGGCTTGGTCATTTATTGTGCGTCCTGCTTGGAAATTGAAGCATAGGAACTGGCGACTGAGACCTCTCAAAGTGTCCTCAATGGCACTAGGCGTTCTTGGAATGCTCGCATTCGTGGGAATGGGTCTTGTTGCGGCGTATGGCTGGTTAATACAGCCATACTCGCTTTATTTTTTCTTGTTCGTTTTCGTCTCGGGTGCACTCATTGCCGCAGTTCTGACGCGACCGAAAGTCGCCGTTCAGGAAAATTGATCCTATGTCGGCTTCGTCCGCATTGCGGCCTTTCGTGCAATCTGCAGCGGATTCTCACTAGCCCCCTGTCAGGACACTGGTGCAGAGTGCAGTAAATGGCTGCATTCGGGTGCCTGGCTCATCAACGCGAACCACAGGCTTGAGGACGCTTTGCTGTCACGCGAAATCCGAAGTTTTTGCCCGCACGGAATGTCTTAGAGTCCGATTCAAAAGTTCATGAGACAAGACAATAGGTTGCGAGCCTGCGTGTCATGACCCTGATACTAGCGATGTTGATCCATGCGGTGGAACTTTCGATTGACGCCTCCCAGTCCTTTGCCAACCGGCGGCATCTGCCCAGCCATGCGAAAGTGCGCTCCACCACCCATCTGCGGGGCAGGAGTTCGAAGCCTTCAGCAGCATCGGAGCGTTTGATGATCTCTATCGTCCAGTTGCCGTTGCCCACCAGGGCGGCGCGCAGCTTTTCACCGGCATAGCCGCCATCGGCGAAG
>NZ_JSEP01000054.1 GCF_001624695.1 Labrenzia sp. OB1
CGGGGCCTTTTGCATTGAAACGCAAGACCCAGTCGCGGATCACCTGGACCGTCACGCCGCCGACCGCACCCGCATCGCTGCGCAAGCCGCCGTCATAGATCACTGCAAGCGCCAAAAGGCGCCGTGTTTGATCGGCATTCACCGAGCCACGGGCTAGATGACGAAGGGTTGGAGCATCAAAGTCATCTCGAAGACGGATAGGGGCGGACATGGCAAACTCCTCATGTTCCCCATCAGGAATCATATTCGCGAAACTTTGGGAATCCAAAAGAGTCGTCAAATTCGTCGCTTGGTATAAGCGGTGCGCCGCCCCCACATGTCAGAACGTTGGGGCAGTCAATTCAAGACATGCCGAAGTTCGATATGAACTCCGGCCCGGTGATATCTCTTGGTTTCACATCGATCAAACGAACCTGAAATCGTCCTGATGCAATTCGCTCATGATTACGCCGTTTAGTTGCAGCGACGCGTCACTATCGATAGCAATCGTAACATTGACCCCATCATCTGACGCAGCAGACATCAAACTGGAGAAATCTGCAAAATGCGCAGAGCTGAATTCGATAAGATCTTCAGTTCCAGCACCGGCAACAAAATCTGTAATGACGTCATGGCCTCCGGCACCATCAACAAAGTTGAACGTGTCATCGCCAAGACCTCCTGTAAGGATATTGCTCTCGGTACTTGCAACAATCAGATTGTCACCCGCACCTGTGATCACGTTCTCGATATTGACGGCGACTTCCTGGTTTCCGCTAACCCCGATCACCACACCCTGTTGCAGATCAATGGTGACATCGGTCGAAGTGTAGGTGAAATCCAAAGTGTCAATTCCATCGCCACCGTCAAAGCTGTCGGCGCCAGCGTTTCCGATAAGCAGATCGTCACCCATTCCACCGTTGTGAACGTCATCGCCTTCGCCGCCATTCAGCGTATCGTTATCGTCACCACCATCAATAGTGTCGTTTCCGTTACCGCCGCGAACGTCATCGTTACCCGCGCCTCCGTAAAGCTCGTCGTCACCGTTTGAGCCGAAAATATAATCCGCACCTTCACCGCCGGAGATAATGTCGGCATCGAGACCACCAACAAGCCGGTCATCGTTCTCTGTACCGGTTTGGCTTAGTTGTATGAGATCAGACTCGGTCCAGACCGTGCCGTCGGTAAAGACAATTTCCTCCAATCCATACTCGGCGAAGGGATAAAACTGCTCGTTCAACGTAATCGAGCCGCCGTCAATGAAATGCAGCGTTATATCATCGAGGTCGCTGCTGGATCGTATAACCGTCACCTCGCTGGGCAGGATTCCCTCACCGAGCACCAACCGGTCCAAGCTGCCGTCGTAGGAGCCGTCATAGATCGTGTCGTTGCCGTCTCCGAGGTTGTAGATGTAGGTGTCATTGCCGCCGAGACCATTCAGATTGTCGTTGCCGAGACCGCCCTCAATCTCATCGCCGCGGTCTTCAAACCCGGTGATTGTGTCGTCGCCGTCGGTTCGGGCTTGCTCCATCGCAACGGCCGCGAGGTCCGCCGCATCCCAGACAGTTCCGTCATCAAAGATGATTTCTTCAATACCGTACTGGGTACCCGAGTAGAATTGCTCGTTGAGAACGATCGATCCGCCATCAACGAAGTGCAGCGTCACGTCATCAGCGTCGGACGCGGAGGTCGTGACGAGAACTTCGCTGGCCAGGATACCAGCCCCGAGCACCAGCTTGTCTGCCGTGCCGTCGTAGGAGCCGTCATAGATCGTGTCGTTGCCATCTCCGAGGTTGTAGATGTAGGTGTCATTGCCGCCGAGACCATTCAGATTGTCGTTGCCGAGACCGCCCTCAATCTCATCGCCGCGGTCTTCGAACCCGGTGATCGTGTCGTCGCCGTCGGTTCGGGCTTGCTCCATCGCAACGGCCGCGAGGTCGGCCGCATCCCAGACGGTTCCGTCATCAAAGATGATTTCCTCAATACCGTACTGGGTACCCGAGTAGAATTGCTCGTTGAGAACGATCGATCCGCCATCAACGAAGTGCAGCGTCACGTCATCAGCGTCGGACGCGGAGGTCGTGACGAGAACTTCGCTGGCCAGGATACCAGCCCCGAGCACCAGCTTGTCTGCCGTGCCGTCGTAGGAGCCGTCATAGATCGTGTCGTTGCCATCTCCGAGGTTGTAGATGTAGGTGTCGTTGCCGCCTTCTCCCTGAAGTGTGTCGTCACCCTTGCCACCGAAGAGTTCGTCAGCTTCATTGGTTCCTGTTATATCGTCGTTGGTCGCGGGGTCTTCATAAGAAGAGACTGTCACAGTGATCGTTTCATCACGGATGTAGGCACCATCACTTACGGTATATACAATCGTTAGTTGACCTTCAAACCCGTCATCAGGTGTCACCAAAAGGCTGCCGGTTCCCGAAAGCGAGACAGAGCCATTTTCAGCAATCGTCGCGGCGATCACTGACAGGTTTCCATCGTCCACATCGTTGGCCAGGATATCCGAAGTTTGGATTTCAAACGGAGCCTCATTAACAAAGAAGTCGAATGTATCCGGTTCGGTTTCAGGTTTGGAATTCACCACGGTGTTCGAAGCGATATCCGCCGCGGACCAGATGGTTCCGTCATCGAACTGAATGTTCTCAACACCTGCCGAAGACGTGTAAAACTGGTTCTTTAGGACAATGATAGAACCGTCACTGAGGACAATGTCAGCATCCGATGCCTCGGCCGTTTCCTTGAAAATTTTTACGTCCGCGGAAAAAATTCCGCTGCCGAACAACAGTCGATCCGCACTACCATCATTAGAGCTTTCAATTATCGTATCGTTGCCGTCTCCAAGGTTGTAAACATAGGTGTCGTCGCCGTCGCCGCCTTTGAGCATGTCGTTGCCAAGACCGCCCTCGACAACGTCTCCCCGATCGTCAAAACCGGTAATGGTGTCGTCACCGTCCGTCTTCGCTTGTTCAAGAGCAATAGCTGCCAATTGAGCCGCATCCCAGACTGTGACGTCGGCAAAGACAATTTCCTCCAGTCCATACTCGGTAAAGGGAGAAAACTGCTCGTTCAACGTGATGGAGCCGCCATCAATGAAATGCAGCGTGACATCGTCAACATCGGAACTGGAGATCGTGACCGTGACCTCGCCGGGCAGAATGCCCTCACCGAGCACCAGCCGGTCCAGGCTGCCATCGCTGTTACCTTCGAAGATCGTGTCGTTGCCGTCGCCGAGATTATAGACGTAGGTGTCATTGCCATCACCACCGCTCAGCGTGTCGTTGCCAAGACCGCCCTCGACAACGTCTCCCCGATCGTCGAAACCGGTAATGGTGTCGTCACCGTCCGTCTTCGCTTGCTCAAGGGCGACGGCAGCGAGCATAGCCGCATTCCAGACCGTACCGTCGGCAAAGACAATTTCTTCCAGTCCATACTCGGTAAAGGGAGAAAACTGCTCGTTCAACATGATCGAGCCGCCGTCAATGAAATGCAGCGTGACGTCGTCAACATCGGAACTGGAGGTCGTGACCGTGACCTCGCCGGGCAGAATGCCCTCACCGAGCACCAGACGGTCCAGGCTGCCTTCTCTGTTACCTTCGAAGATGGTGTCGTTACCGTCGCCGAGATTATAGATGTAGGTGTCGTTGCCATCGCCGCCGCTCAGCGTGTCGTTGCCGAGACGACCGCTCAAAATGTCTGCATTTTCGGTGCCGGCTATGACATCATCACCATCTGTTCCCGCCTCGTCCAAAAGACTTGAGCGCATTTCTGCGCGCGTCCAGATGCTGCCGTCCGCGAAAACAACTTCCTCAATACCTTTATTGTAGTAACCACTTAGGCCATCCTTAATCAGGATTGAGCCTCCGTCGCCAGCTCCTGCAACGCTCTCCAGAACAACAACCCTTAGGTGATTTCCATCGTGTTCGAGAACGATTTCATCAGGATTAATATTAGCAAATACCAATTTATCCAGATTGCTCGAAAGCGTCAGGCCTTCCTCGATCGTGTCATGACCGTCTCCACGACTGTAGTAGTATGTGTCACTCCCATCGCCACCGTGAAGAACATCATCTCCCAGCCCACCAGTAATTGAATCGTCTCCCGCCTCACCGTAAAGAGTGTCGTCTCCAGCCCCCCCGTCAATTTGCTCAGATGATGAGAAACCGACGTAAACATCATCCTCGGATGTCAGATTCTGCTCCTTGTACTTTTGCTGGATGACGTCCTTGTTCCATACTGTACTTTCGGAAAAGGTAATTGTTTCAATGCCTGAACCGGAGTTGTTCAGGAATTCGCTGTCAAGAGTAATTTCAGACCCGTCAGAGAGCCTCAAAGAAACATCGTGGAAATTCGATGCACTTCTGATTATCTCGATGTCAGACGCTAGGATTGAGTCACCGAAGACAAGTGTGTCATTAACACCAGAAAAACTCTCGTAAATGGTATCGGATCCATCGCCGAGATAATAAAGAGCTGGCTCGGGAAATCTGAACAGCTAGGATAAGTGGAATTTCTGCCTGACTTTGGCTTAGATGCCGGAAACAGGAGAGATCATGACGAGACGACCGCGCCGGAACCACAGCCCGGCTTTCAAGGCGAAAGTGGCGCTTGCCGCGATCAAAGGCGAGCAGACGCTGGTGGAACTGTCCCAGCAGTTCGACGTGCACGCCAACCAGATCAAGCAGTGGAAAGACCAACTCCTTGAGGGGGCGATGGGCGTTTTTGGTGATGAAGCCAAGAGAGAACCGGCTACACCTCCGGTCGATG
>NZ_JSEP01000055.1 GCF_001624695.1 Labrenzia sp. OB1
AAGCACAGTGCCGCGTTGCGGGATTTGGCTGCCAGCATCTTTAAAGAAAAAACGGCACGGGACCTGATCAAGGAAGATGTCGAAGGCGAAGTCGCCGAGCATACGCCAACTCATGCGCAAGAGCCGTCGCAGCCGGCCGAACCGCCCACAGAGTAAAGTCCATGCATATCATGCGGGCCTTCGCCGTTCTGGCCTGTGCCGCACTTGTTGGCGTGACGCTGACAGGGTGGCACTACACGCTCGGCTTCAATCCCTTGCAAGCTGCCTGGTGGCAATGGTTGCTGGATTTCTGGCGGCAGGCCTCCGGCTTTCCGAACGAAATCCTTCAGCCGGCCTATGCCGGGTTTGGCGCCTTTCTCAGTCTGATGCTGATCGGGGCAATCGTCTCTTCCGGTGCCAGGTCGGAAACGATCTTTGGCGGCCGAAGACAGAAGGATATTCACGGCACGGCCCGTTGGGCTGAAACCCGGGACGTGAAAGCAAGCGGCCTCCTGTCGGAAACCGGCGTTGTCGTCGGCGGCTGGCCGACCCGTACCGGCACGAAAATGCTGCGCCACGATGGCCCGGAGCACGTTCTGGCTTTTGCCCCGACGCGTTCCGGTAAAGGTGTCGGCCTGGTTTTGCCGACCTTGCTCTCATGGGAGGAGTCCGCGCTCGTCCTCGATATCAAGGGCGAAAACTACGCTTTGACCGCCGGCTGGCGAGCCGGTCAGGGACAGAGAATCTATCGCTTCGATCCGGCCGCGGATCGCGGTTCCGTCAAATACAATCCGCTCGCGGAAGTTCGCATCGGCACCGATCACGAAATCGCCGACTGCCAGAACATTGCCATCATGATCATCGATCCGGACGGCACCGGCCTGAAGGACTTCTGGATGCAGGAAGGCTACGGCTGGCTCTGCACCGCAATCTTGCATGTCCTTTACCGGATCAAAAAATCAGAAAACCGCACCGCGACACTCGCAGACGTGCGTGCCTTCATGTCGATCGGTGATGACGAAGATCCAAAGTCCATCAGCGAACAGGCCGTCGCCGCCGCTGCGAAAGCCGCTTTCAAAGGAGAGGAGGACGACAGTTTCGACCGGCTCCTGAAGGATATGGAGCGCTATGAGCACGGCCGCGAAGTCGTCAATGACGAAGTCCGCTTAGGCGCGGCGCGTATGCGCAAGCGGTCGAGTAACGAGCGTTCCGGCGTTCACTCCACCGGCACGTCTCAGCTTGCGCTTTACAGCGACCCCATCGTTGCAAGGAACATATCGGAATCCGATTTCCGCATCACCGACCTGATGAATGGTGACAAGCCGGCAACCCTTTACATCGTCATCCCGCCTTCCGACATCGCCCGGCTGCGGCCCCTGGTGCGGATCCTGCTCAACCAGTTCCTGACCCGCCTCACCTCTCACATGGCGTTCGAGGGCGGTCGCTCCGTCAAGCATTATAAACACCGCATGTTGTTGATGCTCGACGAGTTTACGTCTGTCGGCAAGCTGGAGATATTTGAAAAGGCGATTGCCTTCATGGCGGGCTATGGCCTGAAAGCCTTTGTCATCGTCCAGGACCTCACTCAACTGCAGAAGGCCTATGGCCGGGAACAGTCGATTGTCTCCAACTGCCATGTCCGGATTGCCTACGCACCGAACACGATGGAGACAGCCCGGGTTCTGTCGGACATGGCCGGCAAGACTACGCTTGTTCAGAAGAAAACCTCCGCCAGCCGGTCCACCGGCAGACTGGGCACCAATTATTCCGAAACCTTGATGGAGGTGGCCCGGCCGCTTCTGACCCCCGATGAATGCATGTCGTTGCCGGGGATCCAGGTGGGTAGCAGCGGCAAGGTCACCCGTGCCGGTGACATGCTGATTTTTGTTGCCGGACGTCCGGCCATCTATGGCCGCCAGGTTCTCTATTTCCAGAACGAAGACCTTCAGGCCAGGGCCAAAATCCCGCTCGCCTCCCCCACTTCAATTCCTTCTCTCCCGTCGTCGAACACAAGGGCCTCCTCATGAAGATCAGCACCGCAATCGCCCGGCTTGAAGCTGTTCAGCGCCTCTATGGCGATATCGAAATTACCGGCGGTTACCTCACCAACGATTCCCCGCTTCGCAACATCACTGTCATCAACACCGATGGCGTTGAACTCTGGCCCAAGGATACCAGCGCCTACGCAGGACCGGCCGAGGTCGACGGTGTGTTCCTCGACTGACCGCCACAGCATCTCACGTTTCTACCCCGCTTTCCTTCAAGGAGTTTTCCGCCATGGCTGACAAACAACCCATTCAAAAAACCTACCTGGTCGTTCCCTACGAGCTGCGCACGCTCGCAGATGAAGCCGGTGCTCTTTGGGACAGGAAGGCCAAGGCCTGGTTTGTCAAAGGCACCGACGTTCCCGACGCACTGAAACGATTCCTGCCGGAAAATCAGCAGGAGCACCCCCGCGAGGATCCGCGCACAGCCTTCGCTAACTTCCTGCGTGACAACGGTGCCGAGCTGCAGGGCCTGCCGGAGATGGATGGCAAGTGGCACCGCATAGCGCTCGCCGGTGAGGGCAAGGAGACCAATGCCAGTTATCGCGGCTTCCTTGACGGTGTTCCAAACGGCCAGTTCAAGAACTTCAAGGGCGACGATGTTCCCTTGCAGTGGATCTCCAAAGGAGACGGGCTGACGCGGGAAGAAAAGCAACGCCTTGTCGCCGAAGCGGCTCAGAACCGGGAGGACCGCGAGCGTGAGCGGGCCAAGGAACAGGAAACGACTGCCAAACGGGCCTTTGGAATCTGGACCAACCTGAAGTCCTGGGCCACGCCTGAAAATTGCCCGTACCTCGCCCGGAAGACTGTTCGCGGCTATGGCGTGAAAGTGGCCGACGATGGCCGGATGGTCGTGCCGCTGCGCGACGAAAACGGCCGCATCTGGTCGCTGCAGTTTGTCGGCGATGAAAAAATCTACCTGAAGCATGGCCGCAAAGACGGGCTCTACCACACCATCGATCCGAACAGGGAACTGGAGAAGGATCGGGAGGAAAGCGACAAACTGACCGTCATCGTCGGCGAGGGCTACGCCACCGGCGCGGATGTTCATAAGGCGACAAATCTGCCGACCTTTGTTGCCTTTGACGGTGACAATCTGGTGGCGACCGCCAAGGCGGTCCGGGAAAAGTATCCCGCCGCCAACATCTTGATCGCGGCCGACGACGATCATCATTTGCCACACAGGAACCCGCCCCTGCCGAACAAGGGTTTGAAATGCGCACAGCTCGCGGCCGAGGCCGTGGGCGGCAAGGTGCTGGCGCCGAGTTTTACGCCGGCCGAAAAGGCGCGCGGGGCAACAGACTGGAACGACCTGAAGCAACTTCGCGGTGAAAAAGGTCTGCTCACGGCCCTCAGGGACTCCTTTGCGCAGATGCAGCGGGAACAGGCGCGCGGTTTAGGCAAGGAAAAAGGGCTCGGGCGCGAGCTGGCGAGGTCACGGTGACAGCCCCGAAGCGGATGCTCTTGAAGGCTTATGTCAAGCCGGAGCTGCACAAGCGCATCACCGATCACGCTAAGCGCACGAAGCTTTCCGCTTCGCGCGTGGTCGAACGTGTTCTGGAAACCGGGAAGCTGCCGGACCAGTCCTTGGATCAGGCGATCTTGCATCTCCTGGAGATCAACGCCGATCAGGCACGGCTTGGCAACCTGCTCCTGAAGGGCATCAACGAAGCATCTGACGGTCATCTTGTCCGCCAGATGCAGACGCTTTTGAAGGATGTCCGCAGCACGCAGGGCCAGATCAAAGCGAAGGTTGCAAGGCTCAGACCATGATCGCCAAGAAAACCGCACTGAAGCGTTCCTCGGGCGCAAAAGCGCTGGCGAAGTATATTGCCGCAGCCAAGGAGAAGGGTGAAAAGCTCGATCAGTTTTGGCTTTCCAACTGCAAGGCCGGTTATCGCCTTGAGGACCTCGACACGGCCATCGCGGAGATCCGCGCGACGCAAGGAATTAACCAGCGCAGCAAGGCGGATCCAAACTACCACCTCGTTGTCTCCTTCGCCGAGGGCGAAAAGCCGGACACGGATGTCCTGAAAGACATTGAATTGGAGTTCGCGAAAGCACTTGGTCTGGAAGACCATCAGCGTGTGGTTGGCACCCATACCAACACCGAGAACTTCCACATGCACATCCAGATCAATCTCGTCCACCCGGAAACCTTCCGGATGCACACCCCGTTCCGCGATTTCCAGATCCTGCAATCCACTGCGGCCATGCTGGAAAAGAAACACGGCCTGGAGGTGGTTCAGGGACGGGGCCCAGATAAAGACAGTATGCACAATGAACGCGACAACCAGAAGGCCCGGGACAAGGAGGCCAATTCCTGGGAGCAATCGTTCTCCGGATACCTCAAGGAGCACCGTGACGCCATGCTGCAGATCCACCGACGGTCCAGCTCCTGGGAGGAGCTGCATGAAGGGTTCGCGCTCTATGATGTAGAGCTCCGCAAACGCGGCAACGGCTTCGTCTTTCGGGATAAGAAAACCGGCACGATGGAAAAAGCCAGCAGCGTTGACCGCGAACTCTCCCGGAAAAGGCTGGAAGAGAAATACGGCCCGTTCGAACCGGACAAGCACGGCGGCAAACGAAAACCCAAG
>NZ_JSEP01000056.1 GCF_001624695.1 Labrenzia sp. OB1
ATCGAACCCCTTGGCGGACACCGAGAGCGAACGCCCGGAAGACCGGGAGCCGGAGGATTTCACGCTGTCGATGATGCCGGCGAATACCTGGACACCATTCAGGCGCACCAGCACGCTCCCTCCCGGCTGAGGAAGCCGGATCGCACCGCCGGTGTCGTCCATCCTGAGCGAGCAACTGTCAGACGATGCGCCGGCCTTGTCTGTAACGGTGATCGTTTCCAGATAGTTTGACATCTGCGAGGAGATGTCGTTGCCGTCGATCACAACAGACCAATCAGTTTTCCAGGCCATGATCCCTACCCGAACAGTGTCACGACTTCACGGCGGCCAGGTGTTTCCGCCGGCAGGTCCGGCAGAGCCACCTCAGCGCCAATCGGCAGAAAGACGTCAACGAGGTGCGGATTGAGTTCCATGGCCTGCTCGACCAGGGCCTGGCCCCGGACGCCGTACTTGCGCCACAGGATCAGATCGAGCGTCAGGTTATCGCCCGCGACAGTTATGCTTTGCGCCATGGTCTATCCCAGAATGTCAAAAAGTTGCAGAAGTGCCGGAATAACTTGTGTCCCGGTGGAGCGTTCGGCGGGGACCTTTTTCAGGGAGATCGACACCTGCACCACAGCGCCGACGCCGTCGCGCAACAGGTGTTTATGGTTTTCCCGAATATCGGTGATCATGTAGGTGCCAAACCGGGTGCCGTCGCCGCGCATGACCGGCGATCCCGCCCCCTGGGTCATGAGGGCGCGTAGGGCTTCCAGCTCGCCCAATCCGCCGATCTTGGCCGGCAGCAGCTGCCCCCGCAAATACAGCTTGTCGTCCCCCTCGCCCATGAATTCGGCCCCCTTGAGGCCGTTCAGGAGCGGCTTGGTGGCGATATCGGCCGATGCGCTGCGGCTGGCGCCATCCACCGAAAACGGAAACGTATCGACCTGGACGGCCCCGATCATGTAGAGCATGCGACCTCCTTAAGACACTGACCAACTGGTATCGGCCTGAAGACCGGCGAGAACCGCCTCCAGCTCATCGCCCAACTCCTGAGCGATCTGGCGCGCGTTCTGCGCTTCCTGAATGACAAGGCGCTCGATGCTGACAGAGATCTGCGCCGGGCCCGAGGCCTGCCCCTGGCCGGCACCCGCAAGAATACGTTTGGTGGCCGACGCGCTGTGAATGAACCCGTCCCGATCAGGGGTGAACAGTTCATCGCCCTTCTCGGCCGTTCTGTAAGTGCGGCCGGCAACGACAGGCCCACCCAGGGCCCGGGCGCCTTCGACCCGGGTCTGAGGCGCTGCCGGGGCTCCCGATCCGCCCCCCAAGAAAGAAGGCCAACGGATTGCATTGGACAGATCGATGCTGCCGATCGCGCTGACGATGTGATCGGGAATGGATCTCAGGAATTCGAAGAACCGCGCGAACGGTTCGATCAAGGCATCGACCAGCGCCTTCCCCGCCTTCCTGCCGGCATCGCGAAACGTGGCCTCTGCCTGCGAGGAAAAATCCTTCATCGTGAAGATGTCGGAGATCCAGCCGCCGATCTTGCCGGGAAGCGCGAGAACAGTATCGGCAATCGCATCTATCGTTTGCGATACAAGCGCTTGCGCCCTGTCGAGAACACCCCGGACCTCACTTTCTTCCAACCCGAGCAAAGCGCCGATATTGACCAGCTTGTCCGCCGCCCATTTGGCGGCCATCGCCGAAAGCCCGGACGTGAAACCGGTAATGGCCGTCATGGTCTCGGAAAGGCCGGTACCGACCGCCTCCGCAAAGCCAAGTGTGAATTCGCGGACAGGTTCCCAATACCGGTAGACAGCAAGACCGAGCGCAGCGACGGCCGCAATCACGGCAACGATCGGCCAGGAGATACCGAGAATGGCGCCGCCGATGGCAACCGCCGCCGTCTTGATCGTCGCTGCGGCTGCTGTCGCAGTCGATGCGAGAACCGCAAAGAGGGTGCCGCTCCCTGTTGCTGCACCCAACATGCCAGCAGCAAGAACCGCCAGCCGAAGCCGTTTTGAAGCCGCCACGATCAGGTCGGCCCCGCGACCAACGGCAAGCGCCGCGCTCAACACACCGCCTTTCATGAACAGGAAAGCGAACCGTGTGGCGACGGCGGCGATGTTCAGGGCCAGGAGCGCGGCGACTGCGCCGACAATTGCGGCGGTTACCTCAGGATAAGCCGTCGCAAGATCGCCAATGGTGTCGATAAGCGGCGTGATTGTATCCATGATATCGATCAGAGCAGGCAGCAAGGCGTTGCCGATCGCTATTGCAATCCTGGTCAACCGGTTTTGGAAACCTTGCAAACGGGCGTCGAATGTCTGCGAGCGGACTTCGAATTCCGTCTGTGCCGATCCGAGATAGTTCGTTTCCTTGGCGACTTCCTTGAGCGCACCGGACAGCAGCTCGGAATTTTCAATAAGCGGCATGACCGCACGGGCTTCGTCGCCAAAGAGATCCGAAATGGCCGCGGCCTGCAATTCCTTCGGCATGGCGCGGATGCGCCCGATAACGTCGTTGAGTGTGCCGACCGCATCGTCCTGGAGCCGTTTGGCAACATCCGTCGCCGACAGGCCGAGCTTCTTGTAGGCCTCGCGCTGGCGTTTGGTCGCAGAGTCTCCGCGCGCCAGGGCTTTTGCGACATTGCGAAAGCTGGTCGAGGCGACATCCGCCTGTGCGCCGGCTGCAATCATGGCCGAACCGATCGCCGCCGTCTCGCGCGCCGAAAACCCCATGGCCTTGCCCGCAGAACCAACGCGGCGCATGAAGTCGAGCAGGTCCGAGGCGCTCGATGCCGATTTATTGGAAAGGTGGTTGAGCACATCCGCAAGCGCGCCGGTCTGTTCCACGCTCAAACCAAGCGCCGTCTTGATCTTGGCAAGGCTCTGGCCGGTCTTGTCGGCCGAGATGTCGAAGGCAACACCAACCTTTGCCGCCAACTCCGCGAAGGTGAGCAGTTCATCTCCCACCATACCGGCCTGGCCGGCGGCCGCGACGATCTCGGCAATGCCGCTGGCCGCAACCGGGATTTCCCTGCTAAGTGCGAGAATATCGGCGCTCATCCGCTTCAGGCCGTCCGGCGTGTCGAAGTCGACCACCTTGTTGACGTCGGCCATGACGGACTCGAATTCACGGGCGGCGTTTATCGGCGCGGCTATGGATTTTGCGAGCACGTAACCGACACCGACCGCGTCCAGCATGCGCCCGCGTACGGCCTGCATCGCGCGGGCATTCGCGTCTGCCCGGAGCTTCATCTGTGTCAGGCTCTGGCTGACGACGCGCGCGGGGCGCGAGACGCGCTCGATCATCGACACGATCAATTGTGAAGTAAGGGTTGCCAACGGATCACACCTTTGACTGTGCCGCCCCCGGAAGAGCTAAGGGCATGGAAGAGAACGTTGTCCTGAGGGCGGGATCAGTCCCCGCCCCTCGGCTTTGCGGATTTGGCCTCTGCCTCGATCTGCAAAACCTCTTCGACGTGGCCGAAGTACCGAAAGAATGTCGGAACCTCCCAATCCTCGATTTCGGTCAGAGACTGGTGCAAGTACCGCGCAATCTGCGCAGCCATCAGTCCGAAGCTTGAGCCCTTCGCGCCATCTCCGCCTGAACGCCCGTCTTCAGGCCGTAGTTCATCGCCTCTTCCGTCAGAAAGCCCATTTTCACGTCCTCCCAGGACTTTCCCAGGAGGGGAACAACCCGTTCTTCTAGCTCGGCGTAATCGTCCGCATCGAGGTCGAAAATGACTTCGCTCGGAACGCCGGCCATGGATGCATAAACCGCGCCGGTCTTTTGCAGCACTCCCTTGAAATCATCGGCCGCGACAAGATCGCGGACCTTTCGCTTGCGGGAGAACACCAGCTTGTCGAAGCTCTTGCCGCCGTGCTCGACAGGCTCTGCAAGGGGGATTTCAACCGGATCGATTTTCTGGGACATGTCGTACCTTTCATGAGAAAGGCCGGGACTGAGCCCGGCCTGTAAAACTTCAGAATGAGCGTTGCTGTTAAGCGCCGAGCGCGCCGCGCACGCCCTCAAACAGATCCACGCCGTTCCGGCGCAGGATGCGTTCCCAGAAATCGACGTAGAACAACTCCTTGCCGTCGAGGGTCAGCTCGAAGTGGGTGACCTCGGTCAAGGCATGATTGCAGCCCTGGAAGTCGGCCGGATCGCTCTCATCCGGCTCCCATTGAGAGATCGCCCCCTCGATGACGGCGCGGCCCCGTACGGGTAAGCCTGTTTTCTTGTTCTTGTAGGCACCGGCA
>NZ_JSEP01000057.1 GCF_001624695.1 Labrenzia sp. OB1
CCGGAGCAGACATGATCCAGATTCATTCCAAAAAGAAAGACGCGTTCCCATCCTGTGGAAAACACGCTGAAATTGAAGGCGTTGGCTCCGAAAGGAAAATTGAAAACCAAAGCGAAACGCTACGTTAAGTTGAGGCGGGTTTGGTCTGGGAAACTCGGATAATAGCCAAATACCGTCATTTTTTGTACATGAAAATACACTTTGGTAGTGCGGACGTCCGTTCGTTTACAACCAAAAATGAGTGTGCCAGCCTCTTGTCAAATATGCTTTGAAGCTTATCCGTGAGCCGGTCAGATTGGTGTTTGGAGAAGCTGAAATATGGCCTCAAAAATTGAATGCCATGCGGTGTCATACAGTCCTCGCTTTGGGGTGGCCATTCTTTCTGTACATGAAAGGGTTGTGGGCACGTTTGGCAAGGAAGGCGCGGGCGTTGAGCCGTCTTGGACTGGGTTGTGTGTCTAGGTTTCCGGCGCAACGGGAGTATTCACCCGCATGTGCACTGGGAGGGGGCGGGAGCGAATGCCAATTCCGGGAGAGAGCTTTGAGGGCTCAATTATGATCAGGCAAGAACGTGTTTCACGCCTCATCCGATTCCAGAATGACTTGCAAAACTTTAGAGGTCACCCGATGCGCGCCATCATGGGCATTGTTGCTAATTCAATAGCCCGGAGCGGAAAAGCAGGGTTCCGGGCACGAAAGCGTCAACTCGTTACAGGTTTATCCTATTGCCGGTGCTTATGTGCCTGGAACAGGCGAAGCGATCTACTTACCGGTCATTCGCGCCTGCCGATGGGCATCGGCGACATCCGAGGAACGTGAAGAAGATGCCAAGAAACGGCGGCGTGTCTTGGCTCGACCCTTCACAGATCAGAATGAGTATCTCCCACCCAGTTCGATGCTGCCGGTCCTTTGGGTGAGCGACGACCAGACATTCGACGAAATGGAATATTACGTCAGCGCGCGGACCTTGTCCGGCACCGGCAGCCGTGTCGAGTTCGTAAAGGTCTATCCGCCGGAAATTGTTGGAGAGGTTGAATTTGAAGCCTCGGAAAAACGAGCGGCAACGGCCAGCCCGGATCTGACACCCTTCATCCGACCCGAAGACTTGAGGCTGGCGCAAGAAACCTCGCTCTACAAAACCCGGTTTCGGGACCATGTTAGTGGGGGCGTCTTCCCACAGTGTTTCGCCGCCTGGCGGATCCCACGGTCGGAGTGGTCTCAAGTGCCGGGCCTCGAAGAGTGGGTTTCAAATCTGCCAGGTGATAGGCGGGCCTATCGGATAGCCATGCCCAGTTGGGGGGCGTTTACCGACATGCTGGACGGTATCAATTACACGCCAGGCATTGTTCCTGTTGAACCTGAGCCAGGTGCCGGTATTGACCGGTTTGAAACATTCGATGCGATCAATCCGGCAATCAGCACTGATGAAGGGACCTACGTTGACCTGCAACGCCAAGGCTTCATGGGGTGCGAATTTCGGCTGATACAACCAAACCGCATTGTAGCCGATGAGCCTTTCAAGATCGATCATTCGAGCGAACCGACACCTTCATTTCGCTACGAATTCGCGGGTGAGCGCCTTTATGCGCGTTTCTTGCCAAGCAATGCGCCAGTCTATGTGCAAGAACTCGATGAGTTCGTCGTTTTTCAAAGCAAAATAATCTCAGCAACGTCGGGTGAGCCAGTCGCCAAAGGATGGAAAGAATGACCTCACAGATTTCAGATTATGCAGTTCTGGCAATGCAATCCTACGATTTTCTGGATGAAGACGGTCCAGATGTAGAAATTAAAGACGATCTGAAAGTCAACTATAATCTTGAAGGCTTCGGCGGATGGATACTGCGTGACGAAGATGCTGATAGTTTTGAATTGCAAAAATCTGGTTTTAGCGCTGAATTGTTCGAGAAAAACGGTCAATTCGTAATTTCTTTACGTGGCACCGACGATTGGCTCGATTTTTCCGGAGAAGACTGGATCGGCCCGGACGCTGATCTCAATGCCAATAGCGGTTTCATAACAGGACAAATAAGTACGCAGCTTATTCTTGCTGTGAAATATGTCGAAGAGGTACTTGCTCTCGGGGTCTCCCTTGAATCCATCACTTTCACGGGTCATTCCCTCGGTGGGGGATTGGCTAGCGCCTTGGCTGCTCTCTATGACCGTCCCGCATATGTTTTCGATCCTGCTCCGATAAACACAAGCGTCGACGTATTCGATTTCTTGGCATTCACGGAAAGTATTCGAGGAGTTGTAGCCAGTTTTATTACAAACGAAACCCTGGAAAATATTATCGGAGACGTAGCATATAGCAAAGTAGTTCTGAATCTAGCCGCCATCGGAACGACACTGGCTTCAATTGGCGGAGAGCCTCTCCTGAAAGGGATGGCGAGTTTCGACTGGACAGGGATCGGTCCATCCAATTGGCTGGACAATGTTGCTCCACTACCTCCTCTTCCTGAACAACCTGATCTTGTAGAAGCGAACCTCGAAGAACTGCTTGACTGGGTCGACGCGATTGAGTTGTACGAATTTCAACTTACAAATAGATATCAGCAATTACTGACATTCGCGGAGCAAAACGTTGCCGTCTACGCCGTGGATGGCGAAGTACTTCAAGAAATGGCAGCCCCATTTGCCGGAGCGATTCCTGACAATAATGGTACCGAGCTTATTGATATTGGAAAGCATGAACTGAGTGCGGTCGACCTTCATAGCCAACCTTTGCTGGCTCTGACCCAGGTTCGAAGCGAAGACGGAAAAAATATTGTCGCCGACCTCTTCGAGAACATGCCTGGTCTAGTCGACAATATGTTCAATAGCGATCTGACCGGTTTCTATAATCACAAAGGTGAGATAGATTATACTATATTCATGCGGATGCTGATGGATATCAGTAATGAGAATGACCATTTCTACCAAGATTTTTTCACCGAATACAAACGCATCGCTGACACAAATTTCAGCAATGGCCGCAATCCTGTTTCCGAGTATTTTGTACAATCGGGGTTAATTGAACTTGGGGAGCGAGTTCGCCAGGATACGGACAACGACTATCTTGAAGGAGAGCTCGGCGCTCCGGGCGCATTTTTCGGGGTCTCCGAAAATTACCTTTACCAGCAGACGTTTCAACATCCGGAAAGCGCAATCCAGGAAAATGTCGAAACGCTGGACAGCTACATCTACAATACACTTTCAATAAGCGGCTATTGGGCACAGTTTGAAGCTGCCTATAGCTACAATTTATTTTTTGAAGGCACATCGCCTTCCGACGACCTCACTGCCGGTTTCGATCTTTACAACAGCTTTCGAGCCATTGCTGTTGCGATTTCGGGCTCAAGCTCCGCTTCCTTGGATATCCAGGCGACACTTGGGAATGACCAAGCGTCATTGGAAACGCTGACGGCGAATGAAGATCCCAATCAGAAAACAAATCAAGGCTGGTTCCTTCTGGGCAGTCTGAATGGCGCAGACACGGTAACGGGCTCGGACAAGTCCGATCTGATAATCACTCAAGGTGGCGAGGATGTCATTAAAGCAGGAGCCGGCGATGATGTGGTCCTGGGCGGCGATGGCAAGGATGAACTCGACGGCGAGGACGGCAATGACGTTCTGGTCGGAGGGGCCGACGACGACACCTTCATCGGCAGCAAAGGCAATGACCTGATCTTTGGTGGGGATGTTGCTTCTAACGGTCAAGGCGGCGTTGATACAGCTGACTTTACTTCGCTCAATCAATCGATGACCGTTTCATTTTTTCTTGAAAACGCGGGTTTGTCGGGAGGAGTTACCGCAGCCGGTGACGACGTTTAGAGGTGGTTCGGTTTGTCTGAACAGTTTCGGGCGTTTTGCTAAGTGGATTTCCGCCTCAATTATGCCGCCACCATCATCGGCGCCAGCGCTTTGAAGTAAGCCTGATCCGGCGTCTGCCGGTCAAGGGATGAGTGAGGGCGTCGGGTATTGTAAAAGGTCAGATAGCGGCCGATGCCAGCGCGGGCCTCGGACACCGTCTTGTAAGCGTGGAGGTAGACTTCCTCGTATTTGATAGACCGCCAAAGCCGCTCGACGAAGACATTGTCCCGCCAAGCGCCCTTGCCGTCCATCGAGATG
>NZ_JSEP01000058.1 GCF_001624695.1 Labrenzia sp. OB1
ATGTCTTCGCCGATGGCGGCTATGCCGGTGAAAAGCTGCGCGCCGCCCTGGTGGGCAACGGCAACTGGACGATAGAGATCATCAAACGCTCCGATGCTGCTGAAGGCTTCGAACTCCTGCCCCGCAGATGGGTGGTGGAGCGCACTTTCGCATGGCTGGGCAGATGCCGCCGGTTGGCAAAGGACTGGGAGGCGTCAATCGAAAGTTCCACCGCATGGATCAACATCGCTAGTATCAGGGTCATGACACGCAGGCTCGCAACCTATTGTCTTGTCTCATGAACTTTTGAATCGGACTCTTAGCCTCAAGAGCGGATAGGTTTTCATATCGAGCAACGGTTACTTTGTCGTCACCGGACAATTCAGGAAGCGTCTTTTGCAATGCTGCAATTCTCTGTTCTAAAGAGGCCTTTGAGGCAGCAAACTTGCTAATCTTGGCCTCTAGGGTCCAAGCCGATGAAAGTCCTTGGATCGCTTTCCGGACGAGCGTTCTAGACGCTTCAATTTCTGCATTTAATCGTTCATCTTCGCGTTTATACTCTTGGTCAACAAATTGCAGCAGGTCTGAGATGTGCGTACGCTTGCCAGCCTGTTTGCCAAGTTCAGAGAGTTCTCCCTGACTGTAAACAACGGAAGGGAAAAGAGTGCGGAGCTCTTTGGTGCTTAGCTTCTGGGTAGTGCCGTCGGGGTAAGTTATGTCGGGCTGGTAAGCGTTCGATCCACCACGACGGACTTTGAATTCTGCGCCATCTTGAGTAACATCAATCGACAGTGTCGCACCTTTTGCTATTAGCGTTTGAGAAATAAGTTCTTTCAGCCGGTCTGCCCCAGAAAATGCGTCCTTAGGCAAATCATAGCAGCTGCGGCCCAGTCCAAACGCCACATATTCAAGCAATGTGCTCTTACCGCTACCCCTCCCGCCGATGAAAGAATTTAGTTCTGAGCTGAGGTCTATCTGCCGATTTGTGAGAATTTCCGACCCGCTTACCTCTATCGAAGTAACGCTGAGCGTTGGTGTTGGTGGAGGTTCAATTGCGATGCGTGACTTATGCCCCAAGAAAGCTTGTCTGATTGCCTCAGCTGTTGGCGCAGCAAGCTTGATCCAACAGCTGTTTGTTCCCACTTTAGAGTAGTCGGCGGATCGTCCATCAGACGTCGGTAATGGGTAAATAAAGCGATTGCCCCAGATATCCCATTTGCCAGATAGGCGCCTTCTGTTTTTTCCTGTGATTGAAGCAGTGTTTTGCCCAGCGTCGAGATACCCCCCCACGTAAGACATAGACTTAAAATCTGCATGTGATCCATCTGTTAAGACGGTATGTTGTCCGCCCTGAGAGACATTCGGCAAGACAATGTACCGGCCTTGAAGTTCAGTTACTCCATCAAGCCGATTGGCGATTTCTGGATAAGAGAAATCAAGTTGGGTGACCCTCGGTCCTTGCTTCTCATCAACATTCAAAGATGCGATTGTAATGCCCAGCTTTGACTGGGCTTCCTTGCGCCATTCATCCGACAGGTCCGCGTCAAACAATATCAGACACTGGACACCGTGGCGGCAAGTCAGCTCCATACCGGGAAACAACCAAAGGTCAAAGCTAGGGTCTTGAGAAACCCTTTGTGCAATGGCCGTTTTTACAAACGGGATCATGACCATTTCATGATGATCGGTTACCGCGATAGCACGAAGATCTCGCTTCAAACAGATGTCAACGAATTCACTGGCCCATATCTGCCGAGCGGCTTCAACTTGATCTTTCGTTGCAGGACCTTGGTCCGTTTCATCGCCTAAACCGATTGGTCTTTGGCCCTGCCAGTTGGGGTCGCGCGGGGTATGGAGTTGGAAATCGCATTTTCGCCATGACGCAAATTTCATAGATTACTTCTCAAGTTTAGAAATTGAGGTTGTCATCAATCAGGATGACTTAGAGTAATCTAGCTATCAAGCCCGCCATTGGGAAGTTGTGTTCCTAATTGCCCAAGCGCACGAGCGGCGACTTGGAGCCGGTCTGGCTAGATGTAGCGGGGTCTGCCAAGAAGAGACGATAGCTCAAGGCGATCCTTCAGCCCCGCCTGTGCTACGTGATCCGAAATTATGTCCCGTTCCTCGCCTGTGATTGTCGATCCAAGCACAATTCGCGCAATGAGAATATCGAGGTCTACGCCTACAAAAATTCCACCAGGTGGGACTGAAACAGCAAACTCTTCGGCCATGCGCAAAGATATGGCAAGACGAAATTCACGCTCCCACTCGAAGGCACGATGTTTGAAAAAGAAGCGACCAAGCATGCTGGCACCTTTCATTCGAACTTGCGTAAGGTCAACGTAGTCAACTGGCCCGGCCCACAAGTCCTCAACCCCATACTCAGGCTTCAAGCGGTATGGTTTGAATGCCTTTCGCATTCGATCTGGTGTGGTGCAGATAGCGACGCCTTTGTGCTCTCCAGCATAAAGTTTCCACATGGCGTCGCTTTCATAGTCTGCACGATGCCAACAAGACACTTTGGTCAGGCGTTTCAGTTCGAAAAACGCTTGTTCGGTCGTCTCCATTTCAGAGTACCTTGGATCGGTTTGCTGCGGTGGCTGTTGAACCGCGACCGCACCTTCAAACGGATCCTCGAATTGGTTAGCAGACGCAAAATAAATATAGCCTTCGCTCAGAGTCGAGATGAACCTCTCGGGTTTAAAATATTTCCAAAGCACTTCATCCGATATTATTGTTCCAGCAACTATTTCCCGCATAATATAATTCCCGCCTAAATCACTCACGAATTGCCTCGAGATCCTTACCGTGGATGCAACAAGTGTTACAGGATAACTGAATGACGGCAATGATGAGCTGCACCGCAGGAATTCAAGTTGGGGGTCAAAGGCAGGAATGGGCCGCAATCGCAAATTGCCTGAAGGCCCTACCTACCTACCTACCGTCCGTCCCTGCCCCGTCCTGCGGCTGTTGCAACTCCAGATCCGTCGTCGCACCGCCCGATCGGCTGGCTTTGTGGGTGACGCCGACAATCCGATAGGTGCCATCGACACCGGCCCGGGTGCCGCGCAGTTGAAACAGCGCCTCGGCCTGCGCTTCCGGTGTCAGGTCCAGGATCACCCTGCCCTTGCCGCCTTCCCGCTCGATCTGCTGCTTGCGGCCCTCGGCGATTTCCCTTGCATGGTTTTCATCGCGCGCGATGGATCTCACCAGATTGACGGCCCTGGCCTTCTCTCCGGTGGCACCGCTCTCCGTCTTGAAATCCAACGGCAGGCCTTTCTTCCGGTCGAAGTAAGGCACCGTGACTTGCCTGAAGACGTCCCTGGTCGAGACCGGCTCGATGTCCCACGAAATGAGGTTGCCGCTGTTGCCGGTGTTGAACAGGCCGGTAATTAATGGAAGGCCGAAATCCCCTCCGTGCTTGGCAAGGACCGCAATGTTTTCCCGGAGCTTGAAGGTGCCGCCGAGTTCACGCGCGAGCTTCTCACCTACATGCAACAGGCTCTCGCCATCCGCTGCGATATAGTCGCGCACGATATTCCCGAGCGCGGGATCGATCTTCATGTCGAAGCCGGCCTTCTTGGCGACCGTCTTCAGGAAACCGCCCACCGTACCTTCGTCCTGGTGGATGCGTTGTGGCTCCTTCGCCTTGCCGCTGACATCGAACCCCTTGGCGGACACCGAGAGCGAACGCCCGGAAGACCGGGAGCCGGAGGATTTCACGCTGTCGATGATG
>NZ_JSEP01000059.1 GCF_001624695.1 Labrenzia sp. OB1
TCATGTCACCACACTCGCCTGTGTCGCGCAGTTGCAAGGTGAAGACCTCGAGCTCCTGGAGGCCATCGTCGAAAACGATGACAACCTGACCTATGGCAGCATCGTCAGCGTCCAAACAGGTCAGGACGACTATATTACAGCGCTCACCGACGACGGCATCCACGAATTGAAAGACATGCTCGCCGAAGCCAGAAGCTCAACCGAAAACTGGAACGGCTTCCTCGATGACTTCGTCTCAGATCCCCACGTCATTGCCCGCGTCAAGGCCCAATCGCCGCGGTAACAATCGGCCGGTTACGCTTGAACGGTGAGATCAAGCGGCGCACCGATGTTGTCGGGATCTTTCCAAACGAGACCTCGATCCGGCGCCTGGTCGGCGCTATCCTGATGGAGCAGACCGGGGATTGGCCCCCTTCAGCGCGGCCGATACATAACGCTGGATAAGCTTGCCCAGCTCTGCGATGATCTCACCGTCAGCTTGCCTGCAGCGCAGAGCGACTGATCAGCTCGGCCCGTTAAAAGCCGATGGTTCGCGACGAGTTACACCACAAGATGGGACGTGGCCGACGGAATTACGCAACACAGTTACTCTAAGCGTGTCCTCAGATCTGCTGCAGCCATTCCAAGATGTCTTTTGGAGTTTCCTTGATATGCGCGAAGCCAATGTAATCGTTCTTGCGAACCTCGCTTGGTGCGTATCCGAACAATGTCCGGAAATTTCGTGTGAACTGAGCGCAACTTGTATATCCGTAGTCATAGGCGATGGAGCTGATCAGTCTGTGATCGGCGGAATTGCTCAGGGCTTTGTGGCAAGCGAGCAAGCGCGTTTGCCGGATATAGTTGGCAACGCCGCCGTGCCTTTCGAAAAGAAAAGAAAGTTTTCGCTTGGAAATATTGAGTGCCTCGCACAGAGCGCCAGGACCGAGTTCCGGCGACTGCAGGTTGTCGCGGATGTAGCGTCGGGCGCGTGCAATGAGACTTGTTGAAATAGGTAGTGGGGCTGCATTCTGGGAGAATTTGGTTTGGCTAGTGGTCACCGATATTTTCAGCAACTCCTTGAGAAATTTCGTCACAAGCGGAAGTTCTGCATATGTCATATCACGAATTTGGTAATCTATTGACTTGATGAAATCGCATAATATTTCAGACACCGTACCTTCGAGTGGCAGGTTGCTGGCAGCGTCCAGAATTTCTGAAAATTCGGCGAATTCCTCTCTGCAGAGAAGAACAACGGAAAACTTGGCCCTGGTCGTTTGGAGAGAAAATTCACTCGCAAGTGAAATAAGTCCGAGAAAGCCGGCCTCACCTCGCATGGTTCCTCTGGAGCTTTTGCAAATCATGCTGCCGCTGTGCAACAAAATCAGAGCCCAATGATCAATGTCGGATGACTTCAGATGAGCTTGCGTTCTGTTAAGGTTGAAGGGGGCCGAGAGACCGCACACATAGGCGAGACCTCGCAGATCATAAGCACGAAATATTGTTCGGCTTGAACCATTATTTGTGCATGACGGTGTAGATTGGGCGAAAGACCTGAGAAACGCGTCCCAGACATCTCTATGCCTTGTATTTACAAGTCCTGAGTATCCGAGTTTCCCTTGCCGTGGAAAATGTTCGATAAATTCATTGTCCTGGGGGTATTGAACGTAGCTCACTTTGACGTTCCTCACTCATTCTGGACTTGCAACTGAGTGTTGTCGCTGCATAAAAACTCGGAGTGCCTTGATGGAGCTTGTCGCGAGCTTCATTGACACGCGGTCAGGCGGCGTTTTGTGCAATCGTCTTCAGTGAGTCCGAGACGCTCTTATGTGATCGCGAAAAATCGAAGATAGCGAAGTTGTTTTCGTCGATCTGGAGGATCCGGGTTTTCATGGCCGCTTCCCTTTTGCGTCGTATCGTTTTAGTTCCGATGTGGCGTTGTCTCACAACGGGCCGCCGTAACTCCAATCCCGGATTTCTATCTTTCAATAGTCGTTGGCTATGAGCGCAGATTCGGCAGCTCTAGGGCCTGTGGCTGCGGGGCGATGCACAAGATTGGCGAGGATCGCACGGAGCGGCTCGACATAGTGCCCGCACAGTTGCGCGTGATCGTCACCGTATCCATCGGAGTACGCTGGCAGATTGGGTCGGCACCGCCGCGTTCCGCCTCGGACCCGGGGCCGACCGGCTGGCCGAGCACCTGAAGGTGTCGACCAAACTGTTCATGGACGAGACCACGGCACCGGCGTTGGATCCGGGCCGCGGTAAGACGAAAACCGGATATCTATGGGCATTGGCCCGCGACGATCGGGCCTAGGGTGGGGACGATCCGCCTGGCGTGGTCTTCTTCTATGCGCCGTGCCGCGGCGGGGGATTGCCAAGTTGTTGACGGAACTCAGAGCTTGTAGATCGCTGTGATGATGCAGAGTTCCGTCAACAACTTGGCAATCCCGTGAAACCTTTTACATACGCGCCAGAGGGGCGAGGAGTTCGAGTACCTGACTGAATAAACGCGGCCATTCTGCTGGAGCGTAGGATCTATATGGCCAAGTGTTTTGTGTGATTTCATCGCCTAGGACAGTTTGACTGCTAGCGTGAACATCAATTGTGATAACTATTTGGAGGTCTTGATATTTTTTACGAATTCTACAGGTAGTGAAATCTCCACGCCGAGGGTTGAAGCAATTTGCGGTTATTGCCAACTCACCTTGCTCGGGCGACGTCTCCACAAAATAATATCCATCCTTATACGAGTATTTTCGAAAATTTCCCTCTATGACTTCGAAGGTTTTTCCTTCGCTAGAAGGCTTGGCAATGCCGCTAATCTCTGAGATACTTAAGTTGGACACCCCAATCGGGATCAGGGGCCTCCCAACTGTTTGTTCATAGTATTTGGCGTATGTCGGGTTAAAAATAACCCTCCTCGCATGCAGATAGTCTCGACCCGGAAGAGAACAATAAGCATCGAAAGCGATGCCTCCCGCTCGAGTTCTAATTCGACTTGACTTACGCGCGTCATCTTTTTGAATAATCGTTGGTGGATTTTTTGCAGGAATTTGCAAACGAAGATTACCGATCGTAATACGGATAGGATTCATTATTTCGCACGAAGAAGAGGCGCTATTAATACTAACAAACACAAATATTACAAATATCGACAAAACATGGAAAATTTTCAACATCTTCGCCATAGATGATATCTTCTCCCAACTAAAGAACTAATTGTCTGCCAATAATCTATGGATCAGTTCACTCACGTCATCGGGTCCCGCGATTAGGGGGAATTAGCTGTTTCTATCGTACGGACGTCAACGAGAGAGAACCCATTGCGCGGCAATGATCTAGCCACTACCGAGGAATTGAACCGCACCGGGTTTGCCGGAGGCCAATTGGTTTAAGTTATACCAAGCGACGAATTTGACGACTCTTTTGGATTCCCAAAGTTTCGCGAATATGATTCCTGATGGGGAACATGAGGAGTTTGCCATGTCCGCCCCTATCCGTCTTCGAGATGACTTTGATGCTCCAACCCTTCGTCATCTAGCCCGTGGCTCGGTGAATGCCGATCAAACACGGCGCCTTTTGGCGCTTGCAGTGATCTATGACGGCGGCTTGCGCAGCGATGCGGGTGCGGTCGGCGGCGTGACGGTCCAGGTGATCCGCGACTGGGTCTTGCGTTTCAATGCAAAAGGCCCCG
>NZ_JSEP01000006.1 GCF_001624695.1 Labrenzia sp. OB1
ATGTCTTCGCCGATGGCGGCTATGCCGGTGAAAAGCTGCGCGCCGCCCTGGTGGGCAACGGCAACTGGACGATAGAGATCATCAAACGCTCCGATGCTGCTGAAGGCTTCGAACTCCTGCCCCGCAGATGGGTGGTGGAGCGCACTTTCGCATGGCTGGGCAGATGCCGCCGGTTGGCAAAGGACTGGGAGGCGTCAATCGAAAGTTCCACCGCATGGATCAACATCGCTAGTATCAGGGTCATGACACGCAGGCTCGCAACCTATTGTCTTGTCTCATGAACTTTTGAATCGGACTCTCACACAGCCTGGTAGTACAAGCAATTGTCATTCTTGAAAAATTGCCTGAGTAAGCCCTCGGTGATCGCCGTCCTTCTTGGAGCGACGCTGTTTATTTCAATGTCCGGAGCTCTGCATGCGCTTCTGGACTGGCAGGTCAGGTCTTCCATTCTCAGACACGCGGAAAACAAGACCGCAGACTGGTCAAGTCAGTTTTTAGGCAAAACTGCGAATGCGCGCAAAATGTTCGTCGAGGGCGCATTTTCCGAAGAGGAAATCAGACGGCTGGAGAGCTCCTTCAGCATGGTCGATATGCTGCATTTCGAATTTTTCAATGAAGACGGCGAGAGCATTTTCGTTTCGAGCACGGACACCCCCGGCCCGTTTGAGAGCAGCCGGAAAAAGGCACTGGAAGTCTACCTTACAGGCGAACCGGTTTTCGAAATTCATCACAATGAAGAGGAAGAGCGTGAGCAGCATGATGGCCCGGACACGGTCGTCGAAGCCTTTTTTCCTGCAACGCTGCCCAATGGCGAGCGGATCGGATCAATCGAAGTTTATATGGACGTAAGCGAGCTTGAAGACGCGCTTGAGGCTTCCTTCCAGGAAATCAGCTGGATCCTGATCATTGCCACCAGCTTGATCCTGGCAATCCCCGCCGCAGCTTTCGTAATCAGGACGCAGCAGCTTCGAAACCGCGACAAGCGTCTGCTGGAACTGACGAAATACGACCAGCTGACGGGTATCCTGAACCGCAATTCCATCTCGGAAACCCTCGATCGGCTTTTTGACGGTCCGGAACCACCACAACGTATCGGCATACTGTTCGTGGACGTGGATTTCTTCAAGCAGGTCAACGACCGGTACGGACATGTGTGCGGTGACCGCCTTCTCAAGCATATCGCCGATATCCTGCGGGAAAGCGTCAGAGGTTCCGAGGACATTGTCGGCCGCTTCGGCGGAGACGAATTCATCTTGCTTTGCCGCGATATCGAAGAGGTCGATTTCCAGCATCTCTACGGCCGCCTCATGGACAGGATAAAGATACCTTTCCGGTATCAGGACCAAAACTATACGCCGAGCCTCAGCGTCGGTGCCTATCTGTCCAATGAGGGAGACACACAAAAAACCGTTCTCCACCGCGCCGACCTCGCCGTTTATGCCGCCAAACGCAGAGGACGCGGTCAGGTGGTTGAATATTCAAGCGATCTGGAAGACCTCTTCAAACAGGTAGAGCCGCGGCAATCGGCCTGAATTCCGCCGGGAACCAGCACGAACAGGTAAAGCGAGTACTTTCCGAAGCGCCCCGGATCCGCCCCATGCTCAGCGGGGTGGGACCGAATAGGTGGCGGTAGCATGCGCCACAAGCTCTTCCTCACCTTCCCCCGCAAGGCTGCATTCAACAACGGCAAGCCGCTTTCCCAGCTTGAGCAGCCGACAGGTGCAAAGCAGATCGCCCGGTCCGGGCTTGCGCAGGAAATTTATGTTCAAGCTGGTGGTAACCGCCAGCGCCACGGGGCCAATATGGGCGAGGATCACAACATAGGCTGCCAGGTCGGCAAGCGCCATCATGGACGGACCTGAAACCGTTCCACCTGGCCGCAGGTGCAGTTCATTGGCGGTAAGACGCAGAACTACCTGTCCCGAAGAGACGCTGTCGATAGAATAGACCCTCCCCCCGGCATGGATTTGCGGAAACTCCCGGTCCAGCATTTCCATGATTTCCTGTGCACTCATGACCGGCTGCATTTTCACGACAACTCCCAAGATTAACGGCTTTTTTTCAGCTCCTTTTACGTAAACGTCAAATCGGGAGAATTGCAACCGGCAACGGTTTTTTCGCGCTTTCGGCCATTTCAGTAAGCTCCTGACAACCTAATGGCAGCCATGCTTGTAAAAAATACGGCTGCATTCGCGTTTCAATCAGGAGAGTCCGATGGCCCAATTCCCGCTTTTTCGTAAATTCCTTGCCGTTTCCGTGGTTCTGGTCTCTGCGGCGTCCGTTGTTCCAACCGCAGCGCAGACCGGCAACTGGAATTATATGGACGACCGTTCGACACCGGAAAAACTGATCGAGAGCTATTATTACGCGATCAACAACAAGTTCTACGTCCAGGCCTACGGTTATTTTCAACCGGACACGGCGCCTGCCGATTTTGAAAAATGGACCAAAGGATACGATGATACCGAAAGCGTATCGGTGAAGTTCGGCAATGCAAATGCCGATCCCGGGGCCGGCCAGATCTACTGGAATGTTCCCGTGGTGCTGTCGGCAAAGCGGACGAAGGGATCAAGCAAGGTCTTTACCGGTTGCTACAAGATCCACATGACCAATCTCGGCATGCAGACGGATCCGCCCTACCAGCCAATGGGCATCGTTTCCGCGAGTTTGAAGGAAACAAGCGAAGCCTACGACAAGGCAACGCCCGGAAGCTGCTGACTTCAGCCGCTGGTGAAGGTCTATTCACCTCAGGTGCAATTAGCCAGCAGCCGTCCTGGCCTCTCAGCCTCTCCGGCGACCGCGGCGGCGGCCTGTTCCACCCTCGCTTTCGGCACGTGCCGCGTCAGCTTCCCTGTTGGGAGGTGACACCAGTGGCCCGATTTCGGAAATGACTTCCGCCAGTTCCGGCCGCTTTCCGGCCCGATGGTTGTCGAGCGCCTGGCGCATGGCCGCCAGATGAACCGGCGAGGTGCCGCAGCAGCCACCGATGATCCGCGCGCCGGCATCCAGTGCCATATGCGCGTATCTGGCCATGAGATCGGGGGTGCCGGTATAGACGACCTCATCGCCGCGGATCTGCGGAATACCGCAATTGGCCTTGGCGACCACAATCGCTTCCGGATAAGCCTCGGTAATGTCCATGATCGCGGCAAGAAGGTCGGACGCGCCGACCCCGCAATTGGAACCGATTGCGACAGGCGTACAGGCGAATTGCGCCTGAAGGTCTCCCAGCCCCTTCGGTGCCAGCCCCATCATCGTCTTGCCGGCGGTATCGAAACTCGCCGTGATCACCAGCGGCAGACCAAAGCCCTCCGCGGCTTCCGCCGCGGCCTTCATCTCCTCGACAGCCGACATGGTCTCGACCCAGAGAATATCAGCCCCGCCTTCCACCAAGGCTTCGATCTGTTCCTTGAACGCGGCGACGCCCTCTTCGTAGCTGAGTGCGCCGAGCGGCTGGAAGAGCTCGCCGGTCGGGCCGATCGAACCGCCGATCAGGACCTCCCGATCCACAGTGTCGGCTGACTCACGGGCCAGCTTTACCGCGGCGATATTCAGTTCCTTCACGCGGCCTTGCGCGTTATGCAGCTTCAACCGGTGCCGGTTGCAGCCGAATGTGTTGGTCAGGATGACATCGGAGCCGGCGTCGACAAAGGACTGATGGAGCGCCCTGATCTTGTCCGGCTCATCCACATTCCAGAGTTCCGGCGCGTCGCCGGAGACAAGCCCCATATCGAACAGGTTGGTTCCAGTCGCGCCGTCAGCAAGGAGAGCGCCATTTCGGGCCAGAAGGTCTTCCAGCTTGGACATCAAGTTTGGTCTTTCACTTTGTCATTGGCCGCCCGCTTGGAGCGTTTGTTATCAGAGCCCACCACAGGTTAAGGGTCTGCGCATCTGCGTGCATCAACTTCTCGGTTTGAGATTTTCCGGGTCGTAAAGAGGTTGGTAGCCAACCGCGACCACTTCCACCGGATAGGTCTCGCAGAAATATTCAACACTGAGCTTGCGGCCGACCTGGCAATAGTCGTGCGGCAGGTAGGCAAGCGCGATGTTCTTTCCGATGGTCGGGCCGAAGGCCACCGAGGTCGTGTAGGAAATCCGCCCGAGACTGTCGACCAGCGTCCTGCCGGTCTGCGGATCGATCACCGGCATGGCGCCGACAGGATAGCGCCTTTTCCCGTTCTCATCCGTGTTTTCGGTCATGACAAGGGTGCAGAGCATCGCGGGCTGATGTTCGCGCGCCCTGAACTCCACATGTTTGGCCTTGCCGCGGAAGTCGGCCTCCTTGACCTTGGGCCGGGCGAGATCCGCTTCGTAGAGATTATACTGGGTCAGCAGATCGGCATTCTGCAGACGCAGGCTTTTTTCCATGCGGCGTGAGTTGGCATAGGTCTCGACACCGACAGCCATGACGCCGGTGGCGCGCAGGGCATCCCAGACGGCCAGACCGTCCTCGTATTTCATGTGCAGTTCCCACCCCTGTTCTCCAACATAGGAGAGGCGCAGCGCGGTTACTGCTTTTCCGGCAATTTCAAGTTGCCTGATCGCAGCGAACGGGAAGTTTTCAGGATCCAGCGCAGCCGGATCAGAGACCACTTTCTTCAGGTTCACGCGCGCGTTCGGGCCCCAGATGCCGATGGTCGTATAGGTTTCGCTGACATCGGTCACGGTGACGTCGAAGCCCTTGTCCTCGGCAACGCGCTTCACATAGTGATAGTCGCGCGGGCCGGCATCGGCGCCATCGACGATACGGCAGCGATCGGCCATGCGAAATACCGTCAGGTCCGCCCGGACATTGCCTGCGTCATCGAGAAAATGCGTGTAGATCCCCTTGCCGATGTTGGCGTCGCTGCCGATCCTGGCGGCGCACAGCCACTCCATCAGCGCCACATGGTCAGGGCCTTCAACGTCGAACATGTAGAAGTGCGACAGGTTGATGATGCCGCAATCCTCGCTCAGTGCTAGATGTTCGGCATTGGAGACGCGCCAGAAATGGCGGTTGTCCCACTCGTTTTCGCGAACCGGGATCCTGTCGCCATATTTTTCGAGCAGGTGCTCGTTGGCGGCGTAGCCATGGGCACGCTCCCAGCCGCCGAGTTCCATGAAATGACCACCAAGCTCCACCTCGCGCTCATAGAAAGGAGAGCGCTTGGCGTTCCGGCCACTTGTATAGGGCTCGCGCGGGTGAATCGCCGGAAAATAGATTTTCTGGGCGGCCTCGTAGCAACGGCCTTCGATGAAGTCCTCGGTGAGCTGATGCGGATAGAAACGCGAATAGTCTATGGACGCGTGATCGATCCCGGTCTGACCATCGGTGATCCAGTCGGCAATCAGCTTGCCGTAACCAGGGCCGTCCTTGACCCAGATGGCAATGCAATACCATAGGCCGCGCACCTTCTGGCTTTCTCCGCAGGACGGACCGCCCCCGGCTGAAACCTGCAAAAGACCGTTGAAGGAATGGCCCTCGTTGTAACCGATCTCGCCAAGGACCGGTGTCAGTTCCATGGCGCGTTCGAGCGGCTCCATGACCTGTTCCATCTCCAGATCGCGTTGCGAGGGCGACAGGCGCGCCTGATCCTTTTCCAGAAGATCGCGCGGGTGGCACATGCGCGGATTGTCCGGCTCGTAAAAGCCCCATTCAATCTGGCCGCCTTCCGCGGTCCGGGGATCGCCGGTGTCGCGCATATAGGCGGAGTTACCCTGATCGCGCAGCAGCGGGAAGCCGATTTCCTTGCCTGTGCCTTCGAATTCATTGTAGGGACCGAAGAATGTGAGCGGGTGATCGACGGGCATCACCGGCAGATCCTCGCCGACCATATTCGCGATCAGCCGGCCCCAGAGACCTGCGCAAACGATGACGTGGTCGGCCATGATCGTGCCGCGATGGGTGACGACCCCCCTGATGCGTCCGCCTTCCACGATCAATGACTGGGCGGGGGTGTTGGCGAAAGCTTTCAGCTTGCCGGTTTTTTCCGCTTCGTCCACCAGCTTTCCCGCCACGGTTTGCGAGCGCGGAATGACCAGACCGGCGTCAGGGTCCCACATGCCGCCCTGAACCATATCTTCCTCGATCAGCGGGAACTTTTCCTTGATCTCGGCGGGGGTAACCAAACGCACATTCGTGCCGAAGGCCTTGCCGGAAGTCACCTTGCGCCTGATTTCCTCCATCCAGGCGTCATCGCCGGTGCGCGCGACTTCCAGGCCGCCGACACGGGCGTAGTGACCCATCCTGTCGAAGAAATCGATGGAATACTGTGTGGTCCACACCGAGAGATAATCGTGACTTGTCGTGTAGCAGAAGTCGGATGCGTGCGCCGTGGAGCCGATGTCAGTGGGAATGCCGGATTTATCGATGCCAACGATATCGTCCCAGCCGCGTTCGATGAGGTGATGGGCCACCGAAGCTCCGACAATGCCGCCGAGACCGACAATGACGACTTTTGCCTTGCCAGGAAATGCTGACATTTTTCATTCCTTTTCAATGGATTGGCTACGATGCGCCGCACCCGCGCGCCTACCGCCATCCTAAATCCGCGACGGAAAATGCCGATCCGCATGCCGTTTCCAGTCGACCGGCTCCAGACGTCCCTTTTCCGACCGGCAGTATCGCGGCAGATTCTCCGGTAAAATAGCTTAATTGCGTCATGGCGGCAGTGTCACCACGACACGCTGAACCGAAATACCGCCACCTTGAAATACAGGCTGCTTGCCTGAAGCGGCCTCATCCGGCCGCGCGCACGGTCTGTTTGAAGCCCGAAAACGGGCCGAACCTTCCAGACAGAACTCCTCGGCAGTGGCGCCTGTAAAAGAACAATGAAATTACTCCGGGACCCCGATGCCGGAATTAGAGTAGGTTAAGACGCATCTGGACCCTGACCGCCGCATGAGCTGGTAAAGACTGCGATAGACGAAATTCCATCTTGGGAGCCTTAGAATGTCAGACGCCGCCACATCCGGCCGCCGAGGAAGAAATGCACGCCGCGAACGGCGGCAAGCCGGCCCGGGCGGCCATTCCGTTCCCTATATTTCCAGAAACATTCCGGTCTATGACGTGCTCAGCGACGAAGGCGCCGAGCTGATAGAAGCCAATACCGATCGCATTCTTGCGGAAATCGGCCTGGAATTCCGCGAGGACCCGGATGTTCTGAACCTCTGGAAGATCGCCGGTGCGGAAGTCGACGGCGAACGTGTGCGATTTCCCAAAGGGATGCTGCGCGAGATTCTCAAGACGGCTCCGGCCCAGTTTACCCAGCATGCCCGCAACCCGGCCCGCAATGTCGAGATCGGCGGCAACAATCTGGTCTTCGCGCCGGTTTATGGTCCGCCATTCGTTACTGACCTCGACCAGGGACGCCGCTATGGCACGATCGAGGATTTCCGTAATTTCGTGAAACTTGCCTATATGTCCCCCTGGCTCCATCATTCCGGCGGGACGGTCTGCGAGCCGGTGGACCTTCCGGTGAACAAGCGCCATTTCGATATGGTCTATTCCCATATCAAATATTCGGACAAGCCGTTCATGGGGTCGGTCACCGCGCCGGAACGGGCGGAAGACTCCGTCAGGATGGCGCAGATCACTTTCGGCGAGGACTTTGTCGATCAGCACTGCGTCATGATACAGCTGATCAACGCCAATTCACCGCTGGTATTCGATGCGACCATGCTCGGAGCCCTCAAGGTCTATGCGCGTCACAACCAGGCTTGCATCGTCTCGCCGTTCATTCTGGCCGGCGCCATGAGCCCCGTGACAGTGTCCGGCACGCTGTCTCAGGTGCTTGCCGAAGCTATGGCAGGCTGCGCTCTGACACAGCTTGTCCGTCCGGGAGCTCCGGTGGTGTTCGGCGCCTTCGTCAGCTCCATTTCCATGCAGTCGGGTGCACCGACCTTCGGCAGCCCCGAAGGGTCGCTTCTCCTCAACGGCGCCGCCAAGCTCGCCAGGCGGCTCAACCTGCCGTTCCGGTCCGGCGGTTCCTTCACCGCGTCAAAACTTCCAGATGCCCAGTCGGCACAGGAATCCTCACAGACTATCCTGGCAACCGTCCAGTCGGGCGTGAATTTCGCGCTGCATTCGGCCGGCTGGCTGGAGGGCGGACTGTGTTCGTCCTACGAAAAATTCGTTCTGGACGCCGACCAGTTGGGCATGATGCATGTCCTGGCGAAGGGAATAGACCTTTCGGAAGAAAGTCTTGCAATGGACGCTCTTCAGGAGGTCGGACCGGGAGGACACTTCCTGGGCGCCGCGCATACCCAGCGGAACTTCGAAAACGCTTTCTACCGGTCAGCCATTGCGGACAACAATTCCTACGAACAATGGATTGCAGATGGCGAGCTTGACGCCTCCCTGCGTGCGAATGCCCGCTGGAAAGAGCAGCTTGCTGCCTACACCGGTCCGGAACTCGATCCCGGCACGGATGAGGCGCTGCAGGCTTTCATGACGGAGCGCAAGGCCTCGTTCCCGGACAGCAACGTCTAGGTCGCGGATCCATCGACATACCCGGATCCAGGTGCGTCTCAAAACTATGGTGTTCACCAGTCCAAAGGCATCCCGTTCAACTGGATACGAGATGCCTCAAGTTCCAAAGCGTCTTGCGTGATTGCACGCCCAACGTGCTGTGCCGGCTGCATGTTTCCCGAGCATTGTCCTCAATTTTCCCGCAATTGTCGTGTGAATTAGGCATTACTTACAAATCGTATGCTCTTTTTGCGCTAAATGCCTTCCACAATTTTGCCTCTTGGGCTAATGGTTTCCCCAAAGAGAAGGCAACGGTCGGTGGAATCAGACTGGGGCATGGGATAAGCTTGCGCATGGCACTATGCAGAATAGGCCAGCTGCATTCTGATCTGACGTTGAGGGAGCCCTGAGAAATGACTATTCTATAGATATAATATTGTTTAAAACTCAATAACTTGACCTACCCTAACCAATAAAAACAGGTTGTTCTGTGGCGTCGCTTACCTCAAACATAGACATTTTAGGTTTTTCCAGTCGGCTTCCCGGAGCCAAAGACTCTGACGAATTCTGGTCGCTTCTGAAAAACGGGGAATGCGCCGTCACATCGGTTTCACCTGACCGCTGGCCACTGGCGCGATTCGGTCATCCGCTTCAGTCCACCTCCGGCAAGACCTACACCTGGGCAGCCGGGCAAATGGATGATGTCTGGGGTTTCGATCCTTCCTTTTTCGGAATCTCGCCACGCGAAGCCGTGCAGATGGACCCGCAGCAGCGCCTGTTGCTTCAACTCGTCTGGGAAGCTCTGGAGCATGCCAATATACGGCCGAGCGATCTCGCGGGCACGTCAACCGGGGTCTATGTCGGCGCGTCTTCGCTGGATTACCATCACCGCTTTCTGGTCGATCCGGCCATGGCGGACATGCAGTTCATGACGGGCAATACCCTGTCGATAGTCTCCAACAGAATTTCCTATATTTATGATCTGAGAGGTCCGAGCTTCACGGTCGATACCGCCTGCTCTTCCTCGATCGTCGCACTTCATGAAGCCGTATCGGCAATAGAGAGCGGCCAGATTGACACGGCCATCGTGTGCGGCGTCAGCCTGCTGCTCAGCCCGTTTGCCTTTGTCGGTTTTTCGCGCGCGACCATGTTGTCTCCAAGCGGGCTTTGCCAGGCGTTCGATGCCAATGGCGACGGCTACGTGCGGTCGGAGGGCGGCGCTGTTGTCATTCTGCGCGCCGCACGTGCCGGATTGCCTGAAAGTTCCAAAAGCCACGGCAAATTGCTGGCCACAGGCATCAACGCCGACGGGCGCACCGTCGGTCTCTCCCTGCCCTCCCCCTACGCGCAGGCCGATTTGCTGCGCGAGATCTACGAAGGGCTCGGTATCGACCCCTCCAAACTGGCGTTCGTCGAGGCGCATGGCACCGGAACACGTGTCGGCGATCCCGCTGAAGCCGATGCTCTTGGCAAGGTAATCGGACAGAAGCGAAGCGACGTCCTGCCGATCGGGTCGGTCAAAACCAATGTTGGTCACCTGGAACCCGTGTCCGGACTTGTCGGCTTCCTGAAATCCGTGATGGCCCTCAAGGAGGATTTGTTTCCGAAATCACTCCATTTCGAGACGCCCAACCCGGACATTCCGTTCGAAGAACTCAATCTCAAGGTCGCCGGCGAGGCAATTGACCTTCAGCCTTCGAAGGAACGCCGGTTTGCCGGTGTCAACTCCTTCGGCTTCGGCGGTACCAACGCACATGCCGTGATTGGCGATCCGGACCCGGTTGCGGTGAGCGAAACAAGCGCTCCCGTAGACGCGCCGCTCGTTCTCAGCGCCCGCTCCAGGGAAGCTCTGCAGGACCTTGCCGGACGCTATCTGAAGCGGTTCGACGAGGCAGGCGAAGACGCCGCGGGTAATCTGATCGCATCGAGCGCCCACAGCCGCGATCTGCTTTCCGAACGTATGGTCGTTCTGGGCAAGTCCAGGCAGGAAAAGCTCGACGCACTGCGCTCGTTTTCCGAGAACGGCGAAGAATTGCCCGACCTTGTTTCGGGAAGCATCATCAAGGCGAATGCCAAAGTCGGTTTCGTCTTTTCCGGAAACGGCTCGCAATGGGCCGGAATGGGCCAGGAAGCCTATCAGGCGGATGTGGCCTTCCGGGATGCATTCGACAAGGTCGACAGGATCTTCATGGGACTGAGCGGCTGGTCGCTGGTGACCACCCTGTTCGCCGAGGACCTTGAAAGCGATCTGGAACGCTCGGAAATCGCCCAGCCACTGCTGTTCGCGATTCAGATCGGCATTGTGGAATCGCTCCGCGAACGCGGCATCACCCCTTCGGGCACAACCGGGCATTCCGTTGGCGAAGTCGCAGCCGCATGGTGCTCCGGCGCACTTGATCTTGAACAGGCCGTGCGTGTCATCCGGGCCCGGTCCAGTGAGCAGGAAGTCGTCCGGGACCTCGGGTCCATGGGCGCCCTGTTGCTGTCTGCGGATCAGGCGGTCGCCGCCATCAAGGAAAGCGGTCTGCCGCGCCTTGAGCTTGCGGCCGACAACAGCCCGCGCAGTGTGACAATTTCCGGTGACAGTGACAGCCTGGACGCCTTTTCCAAATTCGCCCGCAAGAAAAAATGGGCGATGCGCCGCCTTAACCTCGCCTATCCATTCCACAGCGCGCTCGTGGACCCGATCAAGGAGCCGCTTTTGGCGGCTCTGGATGGGCTTGCTCCAGGCGAAGCCAAGCTGCCATTCTATTCGACCGTGACGCCGGACGAAAAAAGCGTCAGCGTTTCCAATGACTACTGGTGGAAGAACGTGCGCCAGCCGGTGCTCTTCGCTGCCGCCATTGAGAACATGACCGCCGACGATTTCAGCGTTCTGGTGGAAATCGGTCCGAAACCGGTGCTGGGGACCTATGTCAACGACGTTCTGAGGGCCAAGGGAAAGAAAGCCAAGTTTCTTGAAACGCTCAAGGAACCTTCCAAAAAATCGGCAGCGCCCGCAGGCAACCCGCTCGACCGGATCGCCGCCTCGATCCTTGCCCATGGCGGCAAAACGGATCTGGAGAAATACGTCGGACCGAAGCCTGCCCAGCGGAGCGGTCTGCCCTCTTATCCCTGGCAGAATACGGAATATCGCCCGGAAAGCAGCCCGGAACAGGTCGACTTCATGTTCGGCCAGACCTGGCCGCTGCTGGGGTATCGGCTGCGCAAGGACACCGCCGAGTGGTTCAATCACATCGACAGCGGTTCCCTGCCGTTCCTGAATGATCACAAGGTCGAAGAAAGCGTGGTCTTTCCGGCGGCCGGTTACATCGAAATGTGCCTCCGGGCGGCCTTGCGCTGGACCCGTGGCGATCAGATCGAACTGCGCGATTTCGACATCGTACGCCCGCTGGTGATTGACGGCGACGAAGTCTGGGAAACGCAGGTCCGGATTTCTTCCGACGACAATGTGATCGAAATTCTGTCCCGTCCACGGCTGTCGGATAACGACTGGTCGTTGAATGCCCGTGGAACCTTCCTCACTCCCTCGACCACTTCCAGAAAACCCTGGATCAAGGCCGGCACAGAGACGGTTTCCGTTCTGGATCATGAAACGCTTTACAAGGTCACGGAAAGTTTCGGCCTGAACTACGGCCAGGCCTTCCGGCGCGCCCATCGCGTTGTCAAACACTCCGACACGACCGCCACGGTGGACCTTATGGGCCAGGACGGCAGCGTTGAAAAGCTGCCCTTCGCGCTGTGCCCGACGTTGGTCGACGCTGGTTTTCACGGGCTCTTTGCCCTTCTCGACGGCGTCAAGGGTGTTCCACAAAACACTTCGTTTCTGCCCATCCGACTGGGAACGTTGCGCCTTCTGGCGCCAGAAACGCACCCGGCCTCGGTCAGCATCGAAGTCACGAAGGCCTCGCCGCGTTCGATCGAGGCAAGTTTCGAATTCCTGGACGCGGACGGACAGACTGTCGCGCGCCTGAACAAGGCTCGCTTCAAGGCGGTCACGCTCGGCCAGGACACACGGCCTGATGACCTGATTTACCGGCAGATTGCGACTGTTCTTCCCTATCCGGAACGGATTTCTCCCCTGGAGAAGTCCTTTGAAGGCATCGTGAATCTCGCGAAAAGACTGGATCTGGCCGGTTCCGAAGAGCAGGAGCCGGATGACAGCCGGGTTCTGATCGAAGCTCTCGGCAGGGCAATTTGTCACCACACGCTGTTCGGCAAATACGGTGACAGTCCTATCCGTCTCTCCGAACTGGTTTCTGCGGGCGAATTGCACGAAACAGCGGCGCCGCTTTCCGCCAGCATGCTGGCCTGGCTTTCGGAAAGCGGTCTTTGCGAAGAAACGGACGAGGGATTCAGGCTTGAGGATCCTGCGGAACATCCCGCGGCGCACGATCTTCTCCAGGCTCTCACGGATGGCGGCGGCGAACATATCGCGGAGGCCGCTCTTCTGTCCCGTCTTTGGACGGGTCTTACGGACATATTGACGTCAGGACTGGAAGAAACACCCGCCAAGGTCTACGCCTCCAGCCTTTTTGACGCCTACCGGTCCTCCTCTCCCGGCAAACGGGCATTGTCCGCGGCTCTGCAAAACAGTGCCCGGTCGATTCTCGAGACCTGGTCCAAGGATCAGGCTTTCCGCGTGCTTATTGTGGGTGCCAGTGGCAGCCTTGCCGCGAACCTCGACAAGGACCTCGATCTGACCCACATGGCCCTGACGGTTACGGATGCGACATCCGCTGCTGTCGGCCGCGGGGAGCGTCTCTGGCAGGGAAGCTCCGCCACAACCTTCCTTGAGCCGGCGGAAGCGGAATTCGATGTTTCGAACTATTTCGACCTCGTGCTCTTCGATACCTCGCTCGCCGATATCGATGCCGATACGCTGAAGCGCTTCGTCAGGTCCATCACCCCAGGTGGCGTGGTGCTAGCGGCCGAACCGCTGCCACACCCTCTTTCGGACCTGATCATGGGTGTCGGGTCGAACTGGTGGGATGAGCAATCAAGCGCCGATGAACCGATCTCCAGTCAACAGAGCGACTGGACGAAAGTCCTTGAATCCGCCGGCCTCCGAAACATCGACACCATTCCGCTAAAAAGCACGTTGATCGAAGCCGATCTGATCTGTGCACGCGTTTCCGCAGAAGCGGATGCGGCCGAAGCGGCTGAAAGTGAAGACGCTGCTGAAACGGCTCCGGAAACAAAGGCTTTCTTGCTTCTGACCGATGCGGAAGGCCCGGCACATCGTCTGGCGGAGGGCCTGAAGTCCTGCATGGAACGGCATGGCCACGCGGCAACACTTCTTGTTCCGGGTGAAGTGACCGAGCAGCTTGGCGAAGGCATCTGGAGCGCCGCGCTGGAGTTGCATCCGGATCAGGCCCCCGATGAGGAGCTCCGGGATGAGGCTCTTTCGAAACTTCTGGCAGCTCATGGTGGCCGGTTGGTACACCTGCGCGGCGCCTACGCCAAACCGGGTGACGCGCTGAATTCCGTAGACGACCGCGCCTACAGCATGATGATGCTGTTGAAAGCGCTCGGGGCTGAAGAGGGTGAATTCACTCTCCTTGCACCAGCCGGTGCTCAGGACATCGCCGGCGGCAAGGCGCCCGCCCCCGATCAGGCAGGCATCTGGGCTTTTGGGCGGGTCGTGATGAACGAATACCCGGATGCGAATCTCAAGCTGATCGACGTCTCTCCCGATCTTGAACCTGGCATTGCCGCTGCACGTGTCGCGGAGGAAATCCTTATCGCGAATTGCGAACGGGAAATCGTTCTCGACAGCGAAACGCGATCCGGCCTGCGCCTCCTCAAGGGCGGAGTGCTGTCGGATTCAGCCCTCCCGGAA
This sequence comes from Labrenzia sp. OB1, assembly GCF_001624695.1. Classification (GTDB taxonomy): domain Bacteria; phylum Pseudomonadota; class Alphaproteobacteria; order Rhizobiales; family Stappiaceae; genus Roseibium. The sequence goes on from NZ_JSEP01000006.1 coordinate 14,292, forward strand.
GGCGCGCGCCCTGCCATGCAGCTCGACATTACCCGCCAGGGGTCGCTTGACCAACTGACCTGGAAAGCGGTTGAACGTCAGGAGCTTGCCGGCAAGGATATCGAAATCGCGGTTGAAGCCAGCGGTCTCAACTTCCGCGATGTCATGTGGGCCCTCGGCCTGTTGCCGGAAGAGGCCCTGGAAGATGGTTTCGCCGGCCCTACCCTTGGCATGGAATGCTGCGGTCACGTGGTCGCCTGCGGTCCCGATGTCACCCGGTTCAAAACCGGCGACAAGGTCATCACCTTCGCACCCGCCTGTTTCGCGTCTCATGTCACGGTCGACGAAAGCGGATGCGCGCCGATGCCCTCGACGGTGTCGGCAGAGGAAGCGGCAACCATTCCGGTGACGTTCCTGACCGCCTTTTATGCGCTGGTTCATCTGGCCGATCTGGCCGAAGGTGAAACCGTGCTGATCCATGGCGGCGCAGGCGGCGTTGGACTGGCGGCCCTCCAGATCGCAAAATGGCGTGGCGCGAAGATCATCGCGACGGCCGGATCCGAAGACAAGCGCAACACGCTGAAACTCCTCGGGGCCGATGTCGTTCTGGACTCCCGCAGCCTCGCGTTCGTCGATGCCGTTCTTGAAGAAACCCGCGGCGATGGCGTCGATGTGGTTCTGAACTCGCTGTTCGGCGAAGCAATGGAGCGCAGCATCGAGGTGCTGAAACCGTTCGGGCGTTTCCTGGAGCTTGGCAAACGGGATTACTACGGCAACACCCGCATCGGTCTGCGTCCTTTCCGCCAGAACCTCACCTATTTCGGAATCGACGCCGATCAGTTGCTGACCCGTCAGCCGAAACTGGCCGTCGACCTTTTCGTCAAGCTTGTCGAACTGTTCGAGGACGGCACGCTGCGGCCTCTGCCGCATCGGGTATTCGAGGCTGACGACGTTGTGGATGCTTTCCGCCTGATGCAGCAAGCCGGTCATATCGGCAAGATAGTCATTCGTCCGCCCCAGGTGCCTGCGTCGGTGCCTGCGGCAACCGACATCGCGTTCGACAGCGATGCTGTCTATGTGATCGCAGGTGGCTTCGGCGGGTTCGGTGCCGCTCTTTTGAACCGGCTTGCCGACCACGGCGCACGGAACCTTGCCGTGCTGAGCCGCAGAGGCGATGCAAGCGAAGAGGCGCAATCCGTGCTCGGTCAGTTGACGGAGCGCGGCGTGCACATCAAGGGTCATGCCTGCGATATTACGGATGAGAATGCGGTGAAGGCTGCGCTTTCGGACATTCGCGCGCTCGGCAAGCCGATAAAGGGCGTGTTCCACACTGCCATGGTGTTGAACGATGTCCTGATCGCCAACATGGATCACGACGGACTGACTCGGGTGCTCGCGCCCAAGGTCCGCGGCGCGGAACTGCTCGACCGTCTGACAGCGGACGATCCCCTGGATCATTTCGTTCTCTATTCCTCGGCCACCACCCTTGTGGGCAATCCCGGCCAGGCCAACTATGTGGCTGCAAACGGTTACCTGGAGGGGCTGGCCCGCAGGCGCCGTGCCGACGGCAAACCCGCGCTTGCTGTCGCCTGGGGCGCCATCTCCGATGCCGGCTATCTGGCCCGCAACGAAGACGTGAACGAAATGCTGTCCCGCAAGCTTGGCCGGCATGCACTGACGGCCAAGGAAGCCCTGGACGGTCTTATGGCCCTGCTGGCGTTGCCGGAACAATCGAAGGATGTGAGCCTTGCTGCGCTCGGCTATGCCAGGATCGACTGGCAGGCAGCGCGCAAGGATCTTGCTCTTGTAGGAACACCGTTTGTCTCTCTGCTTGGCCTTGGCGACGAAGATGAGACCGGTTCGGATGGCGCGATCGATCTTGCGGCCATGCTTCAGGGCATGGATCAGGTCACTGCGGCACAGACAGTAGCGAAACTTCTGGCGGCGGAGATCGGCAAGATCCTTCGTATCGCGCCAGAGGAGATCGATTCGCATAAGCCGCTCTCTGATATAGGCATGGATTCGCTCATGGCTCTGGAACTGCGCATGAGCGCGGAACGCCAACTCGGTATCGACATTCCGCTCATGTCGCTGGCCAATGGGGCAACACTGATTGACTTGTCCACCCGGGTGGCCAATCGTGTTCTTGGAGAAGAAAACGCATCCGGCATGTCGGACGAGAGCCAACAACTCGCCAGCTTGCATGTGGATGACGAGCGCTCCGAGACGGAAGATCTTTCGGATGTTGCTGCCGAAGTCGAGAGCAAGAGCCGTGAACTCGGTTCGTTCCTCTGATCGGAAGCAACAGGCCGGATATAACAAGGAATAACAAATATGGGCTCAGATGATCGGGCCAAGCTTATGGACAGCTTGAAAGCCAATCGGCGGTCCGCGCGCGGACGCTCGGCGTCAGCGCCCGACCGCGCTCAGGCAACATCTCCCAAACGCAGGGTTTTCGACTTCAAGGAGTTGCCCCAGGTCAAGCAGTTGCAGATGCATCGAGCGGCTGCGGACATGATGGGGATCGAAAATCCTTTTTTCAGGCCGCATGACGGGTTGGCGGCTGGAACCAGTTTTATCGGCGGAAACAACTACGACAATTTCGCGTCTTACAATTACCTCGGGCTGAACGGGCATCCGAAGGTGAACGCGGCGGCGAAGGAAGCAATCGAACGTTTCGGCACCAGTGTCTCCGCCAGCCGGATCGTTGCCGGAGAACGGCCATTTCATGGCGAACTGGAAGCAGCTCTTGCCCGCATTCACGGGGTTGAAGCCGCCATTGTCATGGTCTCGGGCCATGCCACCAATGTCACAACCATCGGACATTTGATGCACAAGGGGGATCTGGTTCTGACCGATTCCTATGTGCACAACTCGATTGCCGAAGGTGTCAGGCTGTCCGGCGCAACGCGCATGAATTTTCCGCATGACGATCTCGATGCACTGGAAAAAATGCTGGCCGACCACCGGCACAAATTCGAGAGAGTCCTGATTGCCGTCGAAGGTCTTTATTCGATGGACGGCGATTTTCCCGATCTCAAGAGGATCGTGAAACTCAAGCAGTCCTATGACGCCTGGCTGATGGTTGATGAAGCGCACTCGATCGGTGTTCTCGGCGAGACCGGCCATGGCATCTCCGAACATTTCGGGATTGATCCGACCGAAGTCGAGATCTGGATGGGAACGCTCAGCAAGACCTTTTCGTCCTGCGGCGGCTATATCGCCGGTTCAAAAGTTCTGTGTGACTATCTGAAGGTCTCGGCTCCGGGCTTTGTGTTTTCCGTTGGCCTGTCCGCCGCCCTTGCCGGGTCCGCGATTGCTTCGGCGGAAATTCTGGAACAGGAACCGGAGCGGGTCACGCGCCTGCAGAAAAACGGCTCACTGTTTCTCAAACTGGCGAAAGAGGCTGGCCTGAACACCGGGCCAAGCACGGGATATGCTGTCATTCCGGTCATCGTGGGTGACTCCGCCGGTGCGGCAACGCTCTCCAATCGCTTGCTTGCAAAAGGCATCAATGCCCTGCCGATCATTTTTCCGGCCGTTCCGGAAAAATCCGCACGCATCCGTTTCTTCATAACGAGCGAGCACACGGAAGAGCAGATTGTCCGGGCCGTAGAAACAACTGCGGCAGAGCTTGATGCCATGCGTGACGACGGGACGGCAGTCGACCGGCTGATCAAGGCTGCCAGGTAACCCGGTGGCCCTTGGAGCAGCCGGTTTTTCCGTTATGTGTCAGAGGATGGTTCGCGGTAACGCGGATCATGCTCGATTTCCGCTGAAAACCCGCCAAGGAACAGATCGCCAAGGACAGGTGGCAACAGGTTCTGCAGCCGGATACCGAATGCCAGCAAAAACGGAAAGGCATAGAAGGCGCGCCGGCGTTCTATCGCGCGCCGCATCAATCCTGCTGCCTTCTCGGCGGACATTTCAAAAGGTTTTGAACCCTTGTGCCTGGCGGACATCGGTGTCGTCACGAAGCCCGGACAAATGATCGTCACCGAGACACCGTAGGCTTTTAGCCAGCCACGCAGGGAGTGGCCGTAGGCGATGATCGCAGCCTTGGTCGCGCTGTAACTCGGCATATCCGGAAGAGCCCGCATTCCCGCGAGCGATGAAATCAGAACGATCTGTCCCCGGCCGCGCGTTTGCAGAGCATCGACCGCGCCGGAAACGGTATTGACCACGCCCCGATAATTCACGTCGATCTGCCGGTCACTGTCCGCGTCGCTTTCACGGGTCCGGTCAGGTCCGAGACCGGCAGTGACCCCGGCGTTGGCGATGACGAGATCGACGGGATTGCGCGCATCGAGCTCCCGAAGGTAGGCGTGAAGCTTTTCACGGTCGCGGATGTCGATCGCCGCGGCTTCTCCTTCCGCGCCAAGTGCGCGTATGTCTGTCAGGACCGGTCCCAGCCGCGCCTCATCACGCCCGATCAGCGCCAGAAAGGTTCCCGGGCAGGCAAACTCCCTGGCCAGTGCCTGGCCAATGCCACCACTGGCCCCTGTCAGCACGATGACCCTGTCATATCGGTTCGTCATGGCCATTCCTTCTTCCGGGTCGCCCGGATTTCACGCGGATTCTATGAATTGCGAGTGGCATGAGACTTCAAATGCCCAATTTGCGTCCGAGCCAGGATGAATGACGCTTCAGCGCCGTGACAAGAAGGTGCCTCCTGTCTCCGCGCTGTTCACTCAACCTCGCCACAAGGAATTCCGGTGTGCAGGGCAGCAAGGAGACCGGGTCGACCGTGCGGGCGTATTTGACCAACGCCAGATAAACCAGTTCCGGCAGGCTGCGGGCGCGTCCCCTGCCCGGAATATCCGTCAGATCCTCGCACAATCCCCAGCCAGCATAAAACGGCGACCCATGCACAGTCACCTTCTTTCCGCGAAGGATCGCCTCGAACCCGGAAAGTGACGAGAAGGTTTCGACACTGTCGACCGCTTCGATCAGATCAATGATGTTGGCATCCTCGGCAATTTCATCAGCGTATTTCAAAGCCGTTTGCCGGTCGACCTTGCCCTTGCGCAATCCCGTTTCCACATCCGGGTGCGGCTTGAAAACCAGATAGGCGTCCGGATACCTGGCGCGCACCAGTTTCAACAGATCCAGATTCACATTCGGTGTATTGGCACAGTCGATTGTCCCAGACATCGACTTGCGGATTGCCGCATCATCCGCAACCTGTCCCGGGACCAGGACCGTTGTTTTTCCGGCAGGAAAGGAAAATTTGCGAGACTTGCCGAAATTATATTTCGACACGCGGGCAGCACCGATCAGTTCAACCAGATGTTTGCCGCGATGCTTTTCCGCCTCGGAGAGCTCTTGGTCCTTCAGAAGCACTTCCAGGCGGCTAGGCCGGGACGGGTCGTAGTAGATACCGAGGTCGTCCACGGCAAGCATCGCGCCACGGGCAAGGCCTGCCCCCAGGCCCACGGACCGCAGGAACCCGTCCTCGATCCGCAAGAGCGGAATTTCTGCGACCGAGCAAGCTTCTTCAAACGCCGCATCCGTCCGTCCTGCCCAGGACAGGATCTGACCACCGCTTTGCCTTGCTGCAGCGATCGTTTCTTCCCGGGTTTCGTGAAATGTGACATCCCCGCCCCTGCCTGAGAAAGTTGCCCGGATTGAAGGGTGGTTCCAGTACTGGGCTCCATAACAGTGGCTCGCGCGGTGATTTTCCTGCCAGTTCGACTGGACCGTGTGAAAGACTTGCAGGGCTTCAGGCCAGTCGACCGGCTGTCCGGTATAAGGTGAGAACCAGACCGAGTTTTGGGTCAGTATGGAGTCCAGCACAGTCTCTGGTGCTATGCTACGTTTTCGGGAAATCTCGTCAATTGCTTGCCCGGCCTCACTCGTTTCCCCTGTGTGCTTACGGTTCAAGAGCAGACCTTCCAGGTCCTCGCCGCCGCGCTGTGAAGGTTCAGGTTCTCCAACCGCTGCGCATGAAAGATCAAGGCTGCGCCAGGTGCCGACAAATTGCGGTTCGGATCGGTCAACCTGCACACCGGTCGTGGCCGCGTCTACGGAGATCCTTGCGAGCACCAGCCAGGGGTTGCTCAAGTCCTCATCGCCGGGCTTGTCCAGCGGCAGAAGAATGACACTTGCAGGAATACGTTTGGCGTCAATTGGTGTCGGCCCAGGCAGCACGAGAAGAAGGCCCGCTGCTTTTCGCGTCGCCAGGTCAACGGCCGCAGGCAGATGTTCCGGTCCGGCGGCGACATACAAATGCCCCTGAATCTCCCCTTTCGCCCCTCGCTCTTCAAAAGCTGCCTTGATACGCGCCTTCCACCTGACCAGCGACGGGGCTGCAGCGAAGAGAATTTTCGGGCTTTTGGTGCGCAGATTCACAGCGGCACCCCGAGTTTGCGCGCTTTTTCGAGCCTGGGCGGCGGCTCAACAAAGGCTCCGAGCGGATTGAGCTCACGTTTTGCGATGCGATCCGCGATATTGCGGGCGGCAACGGACACACCCTCACGGTTATGGATCGAGCCGCGAATTTGGGTGGTCGCCGCCAGCGCGCGTATATAAGCGCTCAGGAGCGATGGGTCAGGACGTTGCGGGTCGTTCCAGAAACCGGCGAGGTCACCCTGGTGTGTCAGTCCTTCAATGTCATAGTGGGCCGGTACCAGGGGTTTGACCGGAACCTGCGCCTGCAAGGCTTCCAGGCCGGCGGTCGAGTTGAGCGTTACCAAACCTGCGGCGGCCTCAAGGGGTTTTGACAGACCTCCGCCGTCGAGATAATGCATCCGGTCACTCAGGCCATGCTGGCGCGCCAATGCGTTCGATACCTCCGACCAGTTCTCAAATCCGACATCGAGTGGATGGCTTTTCAACACCAGATGCGCACCATCCGGTGCTGTCTCGGCAAAAGACCGGAAAACGATGTCCAGAACCTGCGAGAAGCTTTCATACGGAGAATGCCTGCGAAGCTGGAAGTCACCTTCAAGCTGGATCGGCAAAACAAAATAGCTGGCGCCCGTATTCCGAAGTGCCCGCAAATCACGCTCTGCTTTTGCATTCCGTTTTTTTTCCCGAAGGAGCCGCGCCGCGCCGCGCAGATATTCCTCAATCGGCGGGTAGATCGTATGGCGAACATAGTTCGGATATAGCGGCTTCAAGAACACGTTCGTCAGATTGTAGACGACGTCTGGAGCCGTTTGAAGCCAGAAGGAGGATGGAAACCGCGGCTCCAGGCTCACGTCTCCTGCCTTGCCCGCAACCGTCCGAACGGCATCGGGCTCCTGCGGAAAACGACTCAGTGTCGACAGCCCGTTTCTTTCCAGTGTCATCCAGCCCGGTCGCAGGGCCCCGAGTTCGGTCACGGCAATCTGAATCCCAAGCGGAAGCGCTTTTTCTATGGCAATCCTGTGGTAGAGCCGCTGATCTCCGTGCAGCACCAGATCTGTAATTTCATGCGTGGACAAAAAGGCCTCGATGAAATCAGGCCAGTCTTGCGGCGCGCCCTTGAAGCTGGTGCACCCCGCGCCATGCCAGTGCAGCCAGTCTCCGGCGCAGAAATTGATCCGGAAAACCTGACAGCCCAATTTCCCGAGATGATTTCCCGTCAGCCTGAAAAGGGGCGACAGCGGCCCCTGCAGAAAGAGAACCCGCCGCCCGGAACAGTCGATCCCCGGCTCTTCCTTGCGGGGGTCAGCCTGGCCAGACATGAGTCCACCGCTCCATCTTGCCGCGCGTCTTCAGTTGCTCGGAAAATGTCGTTGCGATGCCCCGCGATCGGGCCTTTTCCAGCCTTGGAGGTGTCTCGCAAAGCGCATCCGGCAGATTGACGGCCCCGGCAATGATGCGTTCTGCCATAAGTTCCGCCGCCGCTTCGCGGCCTTCCTCAGTGAAGAAACAGCCTTTGACCTGTATCGAAGCGGCCAGCAACCGCTCCAGCGCTTCCAGAAGATCCTGATCAGGTGCGGTGCCCGCGCGCCAGAATTCGTCCAGCGGTTTCTGACAGGTCAGGCCCTCGATGTCATAGAGCGCGATTCCGAGAACTTTCGTCGGACAGTCCGCCCGCAACGCGTGCAATCCGGTCGTACTGTTTATGGTCAGGGATCCTGCCGCGTGACCGAGAAGCCTGTTCAGGTTTCCACCGTCCACGAGCAGAACACGTTTTTTCACGCCGTGTTTTTTGGCGATTGTGCGCAGGATGCGCGACCATGGTTCCATGCCGTTGTCGAGCGGATGTATCTTGAAGACCAGACGGGCCGACGACGGGGCATGGAGTGCGAAGGACCGAATGACCTCCTCGGCCGCGTCAGCGATATGACCGTACTGGGAATTGTAGCGAAGCTGGTAATCGCTTTGAAGCTGCAGGGGGAAAACGTAATAGGGAAGCCCGGTGGCGATTATGTCGTCAATGACATGATGGGCGTGGCGATTGCGGCGCCTGGCCATCGCAAACCGGGGAATGTTGCTGAGATAGTCGATGAACGGATGATACAGCTTGTCACGCACATAACCGGGAAAGGCCCACGCGAAAATCACGTTGGCCATATTATAGCTGACTTCATTCACAGCTTCGTTGATGAACGGATATTTGTATAGCGGCTGACGATCAATTTCCGGAAGCGTCTCGCCGCTTCGACGTATGAGATCCGCGTCCTCTGGAAAAAGGGAGTGAGCGGACATACCGCGATGTTCCAGAGTGATCCAGTCGGGCCGCAAATATCCGTTCTCGAAGGCCAGGCACACCAGCCCCAGATCCGCACCGACCTCAGCCGCGGCGACATGGTAAGGGACGCGGTCGGCGTAATAGACAATGTGGGTAACTTTGTTCTGCCCGCAATAGTTACGCAACCATTCCGGCCAGTTATCAAGCCTGCCGCGGTAGGAAGTGCATCTGCGGTCATGCCAGCCGAGCCAGTCCCCCGCCGACAGATTCACCCGCAGGGTTCGCACCCCCCGTTTTTCCAGACTGTCCGCGATCGTGCGCGCAAAGACCCCGGGCGGACCTTGCAGAAAAAGCACCACCATGGAGCTGACTGGTCTCATTGCATTACGCCAACCTGCTGGCTTGGACGGTTAAAACTGCCGGTTCAAACCGCTGAAAGTTTCGACCGGCAATCTTTAATCGTAAATTCGCTGGACCGTCGAGTAATTGCTGATGAGCGGTGCGATAATCTGGAGGAATTTTCCGAGTTCCGCGGTCGGATGGTTCGAGACGTAGAGAATGTCCTTGTCCCGCATCTCGAAATTCTGCGCCAGGAAGAAGCCCTGGGGATCTCTGAGACTCAGTTTGTAAACCATGGGAACAGTCGTCTGACCCGCAAGCTTGCTGTCGAGAAGAGGCTTCAACTTGCGGACAAGTGCCGCGTCTTCGTAACGGAACAGAAACACCCCGTTGGCATCGGCACGATCATCACGCAACCCGCCCACGGTTGCCATGGCCTCGGCCATCGTCACCGTCTTGGTCTTGAACGGAACGAGCTGGTTGGCCTTCACAGCACCGAAAGCTGAATAGGTGCGGGGACGATGCGATAGAAGAATATTGTCGCCTGGCGAGACAAGAACGTTGTTTTCCGGATAGTCGATCAGGTCTTCCAGCCGCGTCGTTCCGGCACGGCGTCCCCGTTTCAGCGTAACGACCGTCTCGTAGGTGGCCTCACGGGATCCACCCGCCTGGGCCACGAGGTCAAGCAGACGCGTGTTGCGCAGGGGCAAAGGATAAACGCCCGGCTTCGCCACATCGCCGACAACGACAGCGGTCGTGCTGAGTTTGTCCTGCAAAGAAACAAGAACCTGCGGCTCGACTGCCTTGCCTATCAGCTTTTTCTGAATTGACTGGCGCAGCCCCTCGATGCTCAAACCCGCCGCACGGACGCGTCCTGCATATGGGATGAAAATATAACCGTTTTCATCCACCACGGAGGGTATCTGGCTGGAGCCGCCACCGCCGCTGGAAAACAGTCCGTCAGGAGACGCTTCCCAGATCGTGACCACCAGAGTGTCCCCGACCCCGAGCAAAGTCGACGAACCGCCGCTGCCAACGCCGTGGAACTGATTTGCAAATGCCAGGGGACGGTAGGTCTTGACGAGATCGATGTTTGTCGGCTCGAGCACCACGACAGTGTAGTCGCCAGCCTTGGCGCTGTCCTCGACATCCTGCGAGGTAATATTGATTGCGGCCGGCCCGTCTCCGGGTAGAGCGGAACATCCGAACAACGCCCCCGCAACCACCAGTACTGACAAAATTCGCATTAGACCCCATTCCACCCGTTTGTTGTCCGTCTGGTAGCACCCTCTGGCCATTATGTCCAAGACACAACGTCCTTATTCCCAGGAGAAATTTTCACCTGTGACTTTGCTGTAACAGTACACTTCTTTTTCCTAGTGAATTGATTAATTTCCGATTTATCGTCTTAAGATCGGCACAAATGAGGCACATGCGTCGCGAGGTTTACCCGCGCCTGACGAGGACATCAATGACCGCGAACGACCTGACCTTGATCGTTGAAACAATCAGGAAATCCTCGGAAGATTTGACAGGTTGGCTTACGGAAAAAGCTCTTCCTGTCTGGTGCACGGAAGGCGCAAACCTTACAGCGGGAGAGTGTTTCGAAGCAATTGACCTGGAAACGAGGCGGGCCCTTCCTGTCCCGCGCCGGGCACGCATTGTCCCCAGGCAAATCTATTCCTTTCTGGAAGGTGCAAAACTTGGCTGGCCGGGTCCTGCCGCCGAACTTGCGATCAAACTTTCCGATTGGCACGTGAAGACGTTTGTGACGGACGCGGGGTATTACGCCAGCGCCGCAGACATGGAAAACCGGATCACCGATTCTTCGTTTGACCTTTACAATCAGGCTTTCGCCCTGTTCGGTTTCGCCTGCATAGCTTCAACGGTTCCAGACCGTAGGGCCGCCGCGACCGCGCACGCCGACAAACTCCTGAGCTTTCTGTTCGAAAACTATCGACATTCGAAAGCCGGGTTCCGGGAGGCCAACCCGGACAGGGCACCGCTTTGCTCCAATCCGCACATGCACCTGTTCGAGGCTTGCCGTGCATGGGAAGCAATCTCCGAAGATCCTGTCTGGACTGACCTTTCCGATGAAATCGCAGAGCTTGCGCTGACCCGGTTCATCGATCCGGTCAACGGCGGTTTGCGGGAATTTTTCGATCTCGACTGGACGCCTGCCCCGAGCGACAAGGGCCGTGTGATGGAGCCTGGCCATCAATTCGAATGGGCCTGGCTGCTGGCAGGATGGGGACAATCGCGCGGCGATGCCGGCGCCCTTGTCGCCGCTCGTCGTCTTTATGACATCGGCTGGACCTACGGCATCGATGAAAGCCGGGGCGTGGCCTTCATGGCGCTGAACGACGACTTCACCGTTCGCGACCCGGTTGCCCGACTTTGGGGACAAACCGAATGGATCAAGGCGGCGGTCGCCATGGCGAAGATCTCGACGGGAGCCGAAAGAGAGGCCTATCTCGGCGACATTCCCAATGCAGTGCAGGCATTGCAGATCTACTTCAAGGACGTGCCGGCGGGCCTTTGGCACGACAAGCTTACGCCGGAGGGGGATTTTGTCGATGAGCCGGCCCCGGCCAGCTCGCTCTATCATATCGTCTGCGCAATTTCCGAATTGAACGCATTCGCGAAATCACTATGAGGAATTGCGGCCGCCTGCATTCAAGGGCCTCATGACGAATCGGGAGCAGGAAAAGACGTAATCCGCCTTTTTCATTTACCGGCGACATTCTATAGCTTGTCGCCGAATCCGGATTTCAGCTCACGAACACAGAAACAAGGACGCGGAATGCCCGAGGCACAGATCATTGACGGCAAGGCGATCGCAGAGTCGGTTCGCGATGAAATCACCCGCCGGGCAGCAACGCTGCTTGAAGCCAGCGGCGTGCGTCCGGGTCTGGCGGTCGTGCTGGTCGGGGAAGATCCGGCAAGCCAAGTCTATGTACGCAACAAGGACCGGGCTGCGGAAGCCTGCGGGTTTCATTCCGTCAAGCATACGCTTCCTGCGGAGACCGGCGAAGCCGATGTTCTCTCGCTTGTTGAAAGCCTCAACAACGATCCGGACATTCACGGCATTCTTGTGCAGTTGCCTTTGCCCGGACATATCGACGAGAGCAAGGTGCTTCGCCTCATCCGGCCTGAGAAGGATGTCGACGGCTTCCATCCCGTCAATGTCGGCCTTCTTACAGCCGGAGAACGGGCAAGCGCGCTGGTTCCCTGTACCCCTGCGGGATGTCTGGTTCTCCTGAAACGAACTCTCGGGGACACGCTGGCCGGGAAGAATGCCGTCGTGGTCGGGCGATCCAACATCGTCGGCAAACCGATGGCCAGCCTTCTGCTTCAGGAAAGCTGCACCGTCACGATTGCACACAGCCGGACCCAAAATCTGCCGGATGTCGTGCGCGCGTCCGATATTGTCATCGCCGCCGTCGGCCGCCCGCAAATTATAAAGGGGGACTGGATCGGGCAAGGAGCAACGGTCATCGACGTGGGTATCAACCGCATCCCCGCCCCTGAACGCGGCGAAGGCAAGAGCCGGCTTGTCGGCGACGTCGCATTCGAGGAAGCGCTTGAGCGCGCGGGCGCAATTACGCCGGTTCCAGGTGGGGTCGGACCGATGACCATCGCCATGCTCATGGTCAACACGCTGACCGCCGCACGGCGCCTGCTCCATCTCCCTGAAGAAGAGCCGTTGTTTTAAGGTCTCCATCTTCTTGCACAGACCATGGCAATGCTGCTCGAAGATGAGATCATAGAGTTCCGGCACCGGCTGCGTCGTTTGTTTCAAGTCGTTGTCGCGCCAATGCACTTGCGCTGTTTGCGCCGCCATGATCTATCGTATTGAGAGTCCATTAACCGTGGTTGACCTAACGTAAAAAACGTAGGGACTGCGTACGCAGTTTGGCTTGATTGTGACAGGATACACTGAGGCAATTCGGCCATGCCAAACCGTCAGGCGGCAGTTAGTGATGGGTCTACCGTCCTGCAAACCCGGCTTTGCATCGGGTGCGCGTGGTTACGCATTTATGGCATCGGCCGGCTTGCCGGCTAGCGGTGTGCTTTGTGCTGCCAGACGCGTTCTTCAGGCCGGACTGATATTCACCGCACTGACAACGGCATCACAATCCGCCCATTCCTTTGAACTTTTCGGCTGGAAGCCCTTCGGGTCTTCGGAGGAAAATCCCGAGGCGGTTCCGGATCCCATTTCCTACAAACCCGAGATCACCCTCTCGAGCGACAATGAGCATCTTTCGACGGAGCTAAGCAGCACCTCGATCCTGATGCAGAAGCAGAAACAGCCGCCGTCCGGTGAAGCCGGACTGCTGGCCCGCGCACTTTCCGATCGCGAACGGCTGGTCGCAAAGCTCTACTCGATCGGCCGCTACGGCGGCACTGTCGACATACTGCTCGCGGGCATCCCGCTTGAGACCGCCCTGGAGCAGTCGGATCTTCCCTCAGCCCGTCCGGTCAACGTCACCATCATGGTGAATCCGGGCCCTGTTTTCACCTTCGGGGACATTTCGATCTCCTCGCGCGGAGCGGACCTTTCCTCCGACCCCGCTTTCTGGGACCTCTCTCCCGGCGAGGTGGCGGCTTCGGACGAGATCCTGGCGGCGGAAGGGCGGATGGTCACTGTCCTGCGCGGCCGCGGCTATCCGAAGGCGAAGATTGCCGAGCGGAGGATTACAGCCGATCACAGCACCAACCGTCTCGCGGTTACGCTGGTAGCCGATGCAGGTCCTAAGGCCCATTTCGGCGCCGTTTCCGTCAGTGGGACAAAGGTTACCGATCCGGCATTCGTCCTTCAGCAGGCCATGCTTCCACAAGGCGCGCTCTATTCTCCGGCAGACCTCGCAAGGGCCCGCAAACGCCTGAACGATCTCGGCATCTTTTCTTCCGTCCGGCTGATTGAAGGTGACATCGCCGGTCCCGAGGGGACAATGCCGATCACCATCGAGGTGACCGAGCGCAAGCGTCATGTGATCGGCGCCGGCGCGTCCTGGTCCAGTACGGAAGGCTTCGGAGTTGAATCCTATTGGCGGCGCAGAAATCTCTTCGGCCGCGGGGAACTGCTGTCGGTGGAAGGTTCCATCGGCCGGATCGCGAACGAAAGCCTTGAAAAACTCGAATATTCGGCACGCATTGCCTTCGAAAAACCCGGTGTTTTCGGTCCGCTGACCAGTTTCTCGACGAGCCTGGGCGCCCGGCAGGAAAACCCTGATGCCTATCTCAGCCGCACAATCACCTATGATGCCTATCTGAATCGTGAGTTCACGGATCAGCTCAAGGGCCGTGCGGGGGCCGAGATTTTCTATGCCGACGAAGAAGATGCCTTCGGGGAGAGTGACTACCTGCTCGTCGGCTTGCCGGCCGATCTGACCTTCGACAACAGGGACAATCTCTTGAACCCTTCCAAAGGGGTCTTTGCCGCGCTTTTCGCGGAACCTGCCTATGACACGCTGAATTCCAATGCGATGGGATTCGTGAAAGGCACCGTTTCGAGCTACTACGCGCTGGATGAAGCCAAACGCTTCATCCTTGCCGGCAAAGTCACCGCCGGCTCCATTTTCGCGCCCTCCGTCGAAGCAGTTCCGGCGAGCCGGCGTTACATTGCCGGCGGTGGAGGCTCTATCCGCGGATATGCCTACCGGAATGTCGGTCCGCGGGTGAATGGCGAAGTGACGGGAGGCCGGTCTCTCATCGAATTGTCCGGTGAAATCCGTGTCCAGATGACAGAAACGATCGGTGTCGTGGGATTTGTGGATGCGGGAAACGCGTATGAGAACAGTTTTCCCGACTTTTCTGAGGGCCTGAAGGTGGGCGTTGGCGCCGGGCTGCGCTACTTTACACCCATAGGGCCGCTTCGTATCGATGCGGCTATACCGCTGGACCCGGGACCGGGTGACCCGGATTTCGCCCTTTATGTCGGTTTGAGCCAGGCGTTTTAGCGCATATGCGTTTTCTAAAGCTTTCATTACGGGTCTTCGGATTCCTGATCGCGCTTGCGATCGCCATTCCGATTCTCGCCATCGCCGCGATGCAGGTGTCGGCCGGCCGGGCGTTTGTTTCCGGTGTCGTCAGTAACCTTGCATCCGCTGACGGACGGATCGTGCGCATCGAAGGCCTTCATCTCGACTTCAATCTCAACGGCGGGCTTGAGCGCCTGACCGTTGCCGATGAGACGGGTGTTTGGCTTGACGCCGAACAGTTCACACTTGGCTGGAATCCGCTGATGCTCCTTTCCGGCGAACTGGAAATCGCCAGCGTGACCGCCGCCCAGATCAACCTGGAAAGACAACCTTCAATCCCGCAGGACGAAACCACCGGCAAAGCGCCCGGCAGCGATGACTCTACGGGTTTCTCTTTGCCGGTCGACGTCACTCTGGAGAGTTTCCGTCTCGGCGAAGTGAACCTGGGACAAGCCTTGCTTGGAACTCCCGTCTCCCTGAGCGCCTCGGGGTCGGGAACGTTCGCAGCCGACCCTGCCCTTCTCACGGCCCAACTGGACGTCAAGCGCACCGACGGAATCGACGCCAGCCTGCTTGCCACTGCCGAATTCGAACCGGCCGCCGAAAAGCTTGCCTTCGACATCACGATCTCGGAACCTCGCGGCGGTTTGGCCGCACGTCTTCTCGAAGTCCCAGAGCTTCCGGCCCTGCGCCTGGAGCTCAAAGGCGACGGTCCCTTGACCAATTGGGCGGCCAAACTCGGTCTGGATCTGGACGGACGGTCAACCGTGACAGGTTCCGCAAGGATTGAAGATACCGCCGGCGGACGGCACCTTTCCTTCGATCTTGACGGCGATCTCGCTCCCCTGGCGCCTCCCGAGGTCCAGGCGTTCTTGCTCGGCACCACAAACGCTTCGGGAGAGGCCCGGTTCTCCGATGATTTCACACCGCAATCGGCGCTGCTTGCCCTCAAGACCCGAACAGTTTCCCTTGATGCCAGCGCAGACCTCACCAGCTCCAAAATTGACGCTTCGGCCCAGCTTTCGGTGAGCGCGGGTGAAGGCGCCCTTATTGCCGTTGAACTGGCTGACCGGCGAATTGCATTCGGTCCGCTGAAGGCCGACTTTACCGTTTCCGGGCAGCGGTCATCCGCCGACTGGTCTGGCGATGTGAACATTGCGTCCTTTCAAACGGCGGAAGTCCGGACGGGTGAACTGGACCTGAAGACCTCGGGCTCCGGCGCCGATCTCACACCTTCGGTCATGAATTCGCCATTCGACTTGTCCCTCGCGATTGCTGAACTTGAAGGACTGACACAGGAAACTGCCCCGCTGTCAGGCCCGTTGTCCATGCAGGGAAAGGGGACAGCCGATGGCAGGAACAATTCGCTGCGGATCACGGATCTTGCCGTCAACACTTCGGCCGGTCGCGTCACGCTGTCGGATACGGAGATTTCCGAAGACAAGGTCGACGCTCGTGGCCGCCTGTCGCTCACGGATCTGGCAAAATTATCCGGTCTCGCCGGACGCGATCTCGGGGGCAGTGTTTCGGGAAGCTTTTCCGCCGACCTGGACCCGGCCACGCTCACCGGATCGGCAACCAGCGCGCTGGTGCTGCGTGAGCTCAAAACCGGCGTTTCCCAAGCGGACATGCTGCTGTCGGGAGAAAGCAACCTCGATCTGACGCTGGCTCTTGCAGGACAGGACGACATAACCGTCAAAAGCCTGGCGCTGAAAAACAATGCCCTGGAGGTTCGCGGCAATGCGCACTACCAGAAGACCGCCCTCACCTCCGATCTGACAGTCAGCCTTGAGGATCTGTCCAGAGTAGATCCTCAGCTCGCGGGCGATCTTGTGCTGGACGTTCGTTCCTCCGGTCCGATAAGCGCTCTTGAGGTTGAGGCGAACGCCACCTCTCAGCAGATCCTGCTTGCGGGAACGCCCCTCGACGACCTGAGTTTTTCCGCGGATGCGACGGCGGATCCGGCCGCACCAACAGCAGCCGTCAAAGGCACGGCATCACTCAACGGTCAGCCGATCTCCGTCGATGTGGTGCTGACCAGCAAGGACGGCGGCGCGGACGTCTCTCCCCTGTCGATCCGCCTTGCCGGAAACACCGTGACGGGGGCTCTGTCCATCGCGAATGTGGACGAGCCCGTCGAGACGCTGAGAGGCGATCTGACGATTGACGCTCCCGATCTTGCTTCCCTCTCCCCACTGCTGCTGACGGAGATCAGTGGCCATCTGCAAGGGACATTGTCCGCCAATCCGGACAACCGGACGCTGGCGGTTGATGTCACCGGCAACGATATCGGCATTCCGTCAGTCAGTATCGGCACCCTGACGCTGAAGGCCAACCTGGCGGCGCCCTATTCCCCGGAGAACGTCACTGCGGATATTCAGCTCTCCGGCCTGCTGACGAATGCAACCCCCATTCACAGCGCCTCCATCAGCGCAACACCGGATGGGGATGGCACGGCGATCTCGGCACAAGTTGCCATGGACGAAAAAGAGCGCGACGGACTGACCCTCAAGGCCCGCGTCAACGAACCCGATACCGGTGCATATGTGCTGGCCCTTCAGGAACTCGCCCTGCGCTATCAGGGTCTTTCCAGCGCGCTCAGGCAGCCGACAACCATTTCCTATAGTGGCGGCGAAGCGACAATCGCACCCCTGGAACTCAAGCTTGGCGACGGATCTCTGTCGGTTGCCGGCAAAGCCGGACAGTCCCTGGACATCGCCGCCGATTTGAAGTCGGTGCCCCTGAGCCTCGCAAACGCGTTCCTGCCGTCACTGGGTCTTGGAGGCACTTTGTCGGGCAATGTGAAAGCCACGGGCAGTGCCTCGTCTCCCGAGGCGGAATGGACGATAACCGGCTCTTCGCTCACGTCCAGCGACCTCAAGAGCAACGGGCTGTCGGCTCTTGACCTCACGTCCTCCGGTTCGCTGAAGTCCGATCAGATCACACAGACCACCCGCGTCAGCGATCCGAACGGATTGAACCTGACCGCCAACGGCGCCATCGGACTTTCCAGACCGAATGCTCTGTCCATCTCGCTTGACGGGACGGTTCCCCTTGCCGCGTTGCGGCGTCCCTTGCTGGATTCCGGACTGAGAGGCGAAGGGACAATTTCCGTGCAAGGCACGGTTTCGGGCAGCGCTGCGAATCCTGCCTACCAGATGACGGCAACTCCGGCCGGCCTCAAGATAACCAGTCTGACCACCGGCCTGACCGCACAGAACATCGGCGGCACCATTTCGATTTCCCAGGACCGGGCGGTGTTGAACGGCATTGTGGGAGATCTTGCCACCGGCGGAAATTTCTCTGCCGGGGGAACGGTGGGCATGAAAGACGGACTGGCTGCAGAAATCGCTCTCAAGCTGAACAACGGCCGTTACGTCGACCCCGGCCTGGTGACGGCGGTTATCAATGCCGATCTGAAAGTTTCCGGGCCACTCGCGTCCCCGACAGGTTCGGCATTGATCAATGGAACGGTCAAGATCAACAAGGCCGACATTTCCATTCCCGAAAGTCTGCCCGGCGCCATTCCTCCTGTCGATGTGCGCCATGTGAACGCTTCGAAGGCGGTTCAGTTGCAGGCAGCGGAACTCAGTGGCGGATCGCAGCAGAGCGAAACCCAGGAGAGAAGCTTCCCGCCACGCCTCGACATCCTGCTCTCCGCGCCCGGCCAGATCTTCGTTCGTGGCCGCGGACTCGATGCCGAACTGCAGGGTGAACTGAAAATCGTTGGAACGACGACCGATCCGCAAGCAATCGGTGCCTTCAGCCTCCGGCGCGGTCAACTCAATATCCTGACACGGCGGCTTCTGTTCTCGCATGGTACCGCCACATTCGAAGGATCTCTGACACCGGTCATCGATTTCGCCGCCACGACGACAGTCAGCGATACGACGATTACCGTGAGTGTCAGTGGTGAGGCAGACGACCCGCAAATCGCATTCACGTCCTCTCCTGAACTTCCACAGGACGAGGTGCTCGCTCTCCTGCTCTTCGGCAAGAGTGTCGGCAATCTTTCGCCAACCCAGGTCGCACGGCTGGCTGCCGCCATCGCGACCCTGACGGGTGGAAATGACAACAGTCCCCTTGCCTCCATCCGCAAGTCGCTCGGGCTTGATGAGATAGACGTCAACACCACTGGTGAAAACGGTCCGTCGGTCTCGGTCGGCAAGTATATAAACGACAACATCTACCTTGGCGTCGAACAGGGAACCGGGACAGATTCAAGCCGCGTCCAGGTCGACATCGATCTCGACCGCGGACTGAAAGTGCGCGGTGAAGTTGGAGCGGACGGGTCATCGAAAGCCGGTATTTTCTTCGAGAAAGAATACTGAGACCATATCCGAACCCTGACATTCCTATCAGGGACATCGCAGATTTCCGCCGTTCAGCGATCTCAATCCGACAAAGTCCGGTCCAGCTGTTGCGATGCACCGGCCTGCCGTGCGAGGTTGCGGGCCATGAACCACATATTCAGGAAGAATTCTCCGTCGGGACCGGCGGGGACCGTACATCTGGCGGCGGAAACGATCGTCAGTGACGGGAGTGCGACCATGTCGAACAACAGTAGCGACTACACTTTGGGGGAACGGATCTGCAAGGCGCGGGACGCCTCGGGCCTGTCCACCGCCCAGTTGGCACGCCGGCTCGGCATTAAGACGGCGACGATGCAAAGCTGGGAAAGCGACCGTTCCGAGCCCCGTTCCAACAAGCTCGTTCTGCTTGCCGGCGTCCTGAATGTCAGCCCGACCTGGCTGCTCGTCGGCCGCGGCACCCCCCCGATTTCGGAAGACGCTCCGGGAGCGGATCTGGACAGTATGCGGGTCGCCCTTGATCGAATTCAAAAGCAGGCCCAGACGCTTGCCGATGAAATCGGGGTGCTGCAGGACCGGATAAACGGGGAATAACTCGCAAACGCCGACTGATCGGTCTTTATCGCCTTCCGGCTCAGGTCTGTTCCCCCTCCCCTGCAAACCTGAGGAGATCCTGCAGAATTTCCTCAGGCATCCTCACCCCTTCACGGACAGCAGTCTCGCGCGCTTCCAGCCTGCGGCTGCCGGGAAACCTTGGCGGCGACCAGCACCTTGGCTGCCAGACCTTCAGTTTCGGCAATTGAAACAGTTGGTGTCACTCTTTGTTGCCGTCTCTGCTGCTGCTGAAGATCCGTAAGCGATGAGCTGTTCGCGCCCTGGCCGGAAAATAACAAATCGGAATTGAACTCCGAAGGCCGGAACGCGCCAACACCGCTCCCCGTCATCCGTTTGCCACCCGTGCCTTGTCGTAGGCGACCGTCAGAGCGTCGCGTGGTTGCGGCACGAGCTTCAGAAGATCGCTAACGTCAGACTTCAGGAAGCCGGCCATCGCGGCCGACGAGATCGATAACAGCATCGGGGCCTGAAAGGGCAAGAGAGGCACGGTGGATAGCCGCTCACGCTCGGCCGCAAGACTTGTCGGTTCATAGGCAACTGCAAGCCGTTGTGCCAGATGGGATACGGAAAATGGCGTGACGCCGGAAAGTTCATAGGTGAGCCCCGCGTGTGCCTTCGGATTTTGAAGGACTTCGAACGCCGCGTCGGCCAGATCGGCTCTCGCTACTGCGGATATCGCAGCGGTGCCGAATGGCACCGTGATCCGCCCTTGGCGCGGCGCGGCAAGCGTACCGATCAACTCCGCATAAAGCCCGTTCCGAAGGATCGTCCACCCGAGACCGCTTTCGATCAAGGCGCGCTCAGTCCAGCGATGTGCGAGCGCAAAACCCAGATGATCGCTGGCCGCCGACAGGCTTGTGTAAACAACATGTGTAACGCCTTGGCGGCGTGCCTCTTTTAATACGGCTCCGTGCCTCCGCATGACAATGTCATCTTCTGCATAGCCGGCGGAGAGAAGGAACACAGTTGAGATGCCTGAGAAGTCCAGCGTCTCCCTGTGATCGAAATCCATCAGTCGGTCAGCAACTCGCGAGCGGCTGGCTGTTTCAACCGGAAGTCCGGCCTCCTTCGTTCTTTGTGCTACAAGTGATGCAAGCTGGCCCGATGCGCCGGTTATCAAAATCATGGACGTCCCTTTCCTTTAGGTTCCGGCATGGTTTAGGACGTTTCGATCAGACACATAAGGAGGCACAATCTTGTCCGCTACGCACACCGATGTTCGCGGGAAAGCCGCGATAGAACCTTGCGGCTCGCCGGATCACGAGGACTGCGGAATACGCCTTGCGCTTGATCGGCTGGGCGAACAGTGGACGGTAATGGCGCTTGCTGAACTATCCGCAGGCCCGCGGCGGTATCGGGAGATGGAGCGTGCGCTGGTCGGCGTCTCGCAGAGAATGATGACCTTGACGCTACGCCGCCTGGAACGCGACGGACACGTTCTGCGTCATGTCGAGCCGACCGTTCCGCCGAGTGTCACTTACGAACTGACGGAGCTCGGCCGTTCCTTCGCGGAGCAAGTAGCTTCACTGGTCATATGGAGCAGGCGGCGCAAGGACGAAATAGAGACGGCTCAGGCACGCTTCGACGGCCGGCCAACAACTTGACGGAGAAGGTCTTCTGCTTCAAATCAGGCGACTACGGATGGCGCTCCCCTACCTCGCATTCCCGCTTCCTGCAAATTGCCTTTGCTACGATCTCGGCGCGCCCTCTTTCAACTAGAAAGCACTTGCAAGAGCCCACGCTCGCCCTCTATCTCTAACGCATCTATTCAGATCAGAAATCTGCCTCCACCTCATCCCAATCTTCGGGGAGCCTTCCATGTCATTGAATACTTCGCTGTTGAAACAACAGGTTTTTATCGACGGTACCTGGCTGGATGCCGATAGCGGCGAAACGATCGAAGTGACCAATCCTGCGACCGGTCAAAAGATCGGAACCATACCCATGTGCGGACGGGCGGAAACCGCTCGCGCTATCGCCGCTGCGGACGCCGCGCTGCCGGGCTGGAAGGCTTTGACCGCGGAAGCGCGCGCCGGACACATGCACAATCTGTGTGACGCCATCATGGACCAGATTGACGATCTCGCAGTTCTTCTGACGACAGAGATGGGCAAGCCGCTTGCCGAGGCAAAGGGCGAGATCGCGCTGGGCGTCAAATATATCCGTTTCCTTGCCGAGGAAGGCAAACGCGTCTACGGCGATACAATTCCTTCGCCCTGGGCCGACCGGCGTATTCTGGTCACCAAGGAGCCGGTGGGCGTCGCAGGCTCCATCACACCGTGGAACTTTCCCAATTCGATGATCGCCCGCAAGCTTGGTGCGGCGCTCGCCGCCGGATGCACCATGGTGATGAAACCGGCCGAGTTCACACCCTATTCCGCGCTGGTCTACGGTGTGATGGCAGAGAAATCGGGACTGCCCAAGGGTGTCATCAATATCATCACCGGCGATGCCCCGGCCATCGGCGAGGAGATGTGCGAGAACCCGGCCTTGCGGAAAATCACCTTCACCGGGTCCACCCGGGTCGGCAAATTGCTGGCCGGCAATGCCGGCAAGAACATGAAGAAGATTTCGATGGAACTGGGTGGCAACGCCCCTTTCATCGTCTTCGACGATGCGGATCTCGACCGTGCGGTTGAAGGAGCGATTGCCAGCAAGTTCCGGAACTCCGGCCAGACCTGCGTCTGCGCCAACCGGATTTATGTTCAGGCGGGCGTCTACGATGCATTCGCCGTGAAACTGAAAACGGCAATGGTGGAGCAGTTGAAAGTCGGAAACGGTCTGGAGAACGGCGTTACGCAAGGTCCGTTGATCAACGAGGCGGCCGTTGAAAAAGTTGCCGTGCATGTTCAGGACGCACTCGCCAAGGGCGGCGTTCTGATGACCGGCGGACACCCCTCGAACGGCCCTGGAACGTTCTTCGAACCGACACTGATCACCCGCGCCAGCAAGGACATGAAGGTCGCCCGTGAAGAGACCTTCGGCCCTCTCGCGGCGCTCTTCAGCTTCGACACCGAGGAAGAAGCCATCGCGCTCGCGAACGACACGGAATTCGGCCTCGCCTGCTACTTCTACACCAAGGACCTCGGCCGCAGTTTCCGGGTGATGGAAGCGCTGCAATACGGCCTTGTTGGTGTCAATGAAGGCGTGATCACCACCGAGGTCGCCCCTTTCGGCGGTTTCAAGGACAGCGGCGTCGGAAACGAGGGATCCAAATACGGTCTCGACGATTATCTGAACGTCAAATACAGCTGCATCGGCGGTCTGGGCAAATAGGCCGGCCTTTGACGTCCTCGTTGTCGGAAAGCGGTTAAACCCCGCTTTCCGAGAAACGCGGGATATTGATCCAGACGGGTATCCGGTGTCAGACCGGGGTCATCAACTCCCGTTCCACGGACCGGAAGACATCGACGTGATCGATGTTCATCTGTTCGACACCGCAGCGCACCGCTTTTTCAAAGACGGCCCGGTCGTCGCCGGCATAAAACATCTGGGTAATGAGGCCGGCCTCTTTGGCTCTGGCCACCAGGTCCTCCTCCACATTGTCGTGGTGGAACTCGAGGATTTGCGCATCCTGGGCGACGGCACGGTCAACCGATCCGACATGCATGTAGAGGACCATGCGTTTCAGGTCGGGCACCTTGGCACGGGCCTCGGCGCGGATTGCCTGATCGAACGAGAATGTCCAGGCATCTTCGAGCATGCCCCGGACGGCGAGCATGTCCCGGATTTCGGCCGGATCGCCTTCCTTGATCTCGACATAGGTCGCGATCCGTCCTTTGCAGGTATCCAGAAAGGCGTCCAGGCGCGGAACCCGCTCGCCGGCAAACTCGGGTCCGAACCAGCTTCCCGCATCCAGCGCATCGATGTCCGCCGAATTCATGTCGGCGATCCTTCCGGTTCCGCTGGTTGTTCTGTCCACTTCCGCATCGTGGAGCACGTAGAGAATGCCGTCCCTGGATGGACGCACGTCGAATTCAACCACGTCAGCCCCGATGTCTATCGCCTTCTCAAGAGAGGCAATGGTGTTCTCCGGAGCCATCAGGCTGGCACCCCGATGACACACTATGACCGCTTGTTTCACGTTTAATTCTCCTGTGTCCCCGGACCGGACGTCCGGAGCTTGCCACGGCTGCCGGCCAGCCCGTGAGGAAGGAAGTTGGCAGATCATGTGCCTGAATTTCTTGATGAATTGATGACACCGAAACTTTGCTCATGATTTCACTTACTTAA
Organism: Labrenzia sp. OB1; assembly: GCF_001624695.1. Taxonomy (GTDB): domain Bacteria; phylum Pseudomonadota; class Alphaproteobacteria; order Rhizobiales; family Stappiaceae; genus Roseibium. Next base: position 38,375 of record NZ_JSEP01000006.1, read on the forward strand.
TGCGCACCTCCTGACTATCGACTCATGGTCATGAGGTGTGTTCCAACCAATCCACTACCCGGCAGGCGTTTGCCGAATCGGGATTCGTTCATTGATCCGAATAACATGACACCATCCAGGCCTTGAAATTTCTACCGATGACCTGACTTATTGGGCTTGGTCAGTCTTACTGCCATTGTTCAATCACAGCGAACAGTCAGTCAAATAGCACTCTGGCGAATTTTGCCTATCTAGACGGGACGGCGTTCGGGAGTGAACGCTCCAGACAACGCTATTGAGGTTCGATAATGATCCGTTTTGCTGCTACTGCCCTTGCCCTGTCTCTTCTGGCCGGCACCGCCACCGCAGAGCCAGTCGCCTACGACTTCGACAAGTCGCACGCAAACCTTGCCATCTCCTACAACCATCTCGGCTATTCCACCACCGAAGGCCGTTTCGGCGACTGGGATGGCACTTTGCTGATCGACGAGGAAACGCCGTCCAACTCTTCAGTTGAGTTCACCATCGACGTCTCCAGCCTCGACACGTTCTTTCCCGACCGCGACGCACATTTGCTCAGCGCCGATTTCTTCGATGCGGAGAAATATCCGCAGGCAACCTTCAAGAGCACCAAGGTCGAAAAAACCGGAGACAACCAGTTGGAAGTCACCGGCGACCTGACCATCAAGGACATCACCAAGCCGGCAACGCTGATCGTTGACGTCACCTCTTTCGGTGAGCACCCGATGGCGAAAAAGGCTGCCGCCGGTTTCGCTGTCTCGACCGTTCTGAAGCGATCCGATTTCGGCATGGACATGTATGTGCCCTATGTCGGCGACGAAGTGACCGTGACGTTCCATGCGGAATCACTCAAGAGTGACACAACCAACTGATAGGCAGGCAATCGTCTGATCTGCTACAGGCAGGGACCGGCACTCCGGTCCCTGCATTCCATGGAGCGTGTCATGCTGCGCAATTCGAAATCGGGCTACGGATGGATCGCCATCGGTTTTCACTGGACGATGGCCCTGCTGATTATCGGCATGCTCGCGCTCGGACTGTACATGCGTCAGTTACCGCAGACCGAGCCGTTCACATTCCAGCTGTTTCAACTGCATAAGTCCATCGGCTTCGTTGTGCTGGCCCTTGCCGTGCTCCGTCTTTTCTGGCGGCTGGTCAATCCTTCACCGCGGCTGCCCGACGGCATGCCCCCTCTTGAAAAGATCGCGGCGCATCTCGGTCATGCAGGGCTTTATGCGCTTATATTCGCCATTCCCGTGACCGGCTGGTTCATGGTTTCTGCATCCCCATGGGGCATTCCGACCATCCTGTTCAACGTTCTGCCCGTCCCGCATCTGCACGTACCGGCATCCCTGGGCAGCCAGGAACAGGCCGAGAGCTTTTTCAAGCTGCTGCATGAGTACGGTGCCTACCTGCTGATCGCGCTGATCACGGTGCATGTCGCCGCGGCTCTCAAGCATCATTTCATATCCCGGGACGACACACTGACCCGGATGATTTCCTCCGCGCCCGCCAAAACCGATAGTTGATTTCCAGCTTTAGGAAAATCTTGCATGTCACTGAGAAAAAACGCTTACACTCTTTCGATCATCGCCGCTTCGGCATTTTCGACCCCCGCCCTGTCGGAAACATGGAACGTGGATCCGGAGAGAAGCAGGCTCGGCTTTGAGGTCAAGCAAGGCACAGATACCCTGAAGGGCTTTTTCGCCACCTGGGAAGCCGACATCGAGTTCGATCCGGACGCGCCGGAGCAGGCCAGGATCTCCGCCGAGATCAAACCGATGAGCGCCTCCACCGGCAACCCGCAGTTTGACGGCACCTTGCCGGGCAAGGAATGGTTCGACATCAACGACTTTCCGACCGCTGAATTCACGTCGCAAAATGTCAGCCATCTCGAAGGCAACAGCTATCGCGCCGACGGCCTGCTGACAATCAAGGGGGCCGCACAGCCGGTGGACCTGGAATTCACCCTGGATATCAACGGCGACACGGCCATCGCAAAAGGGACCGCGACCGTCAACCGCCTCGACTACAAGCTTGGAGCCGGTGTCGGCACAGACGCGGTCGGCGATATCGTCACGGTGACACTCGATCTCACCGCAGTCCGGTAAGACCGGCCATCCAGACCAGGCCCACGAAGCGCCTCTCCTGCGGGAGCAGGCAGGATAATCCGACGAACTGAGAAGGCCCTGGCACTTGGCGTGCAGGGCCTTTTTGCCGTATGAGAACGGCACACTATGTTCCAGCGCCTCCGGCTGCCCCAGCGGACCGGAAACAGCCAGATCAGGAAAACCGTCCGATGAACGCTCCTATCACGCCTCCCGCCTATCATCACAGCTCGCTTTTCCCGCAGGGCGAGGATAAGACGCCCTACCGGAAACTGACCTCGAATTTCGTCAGGACAGCGGAATTCAACGGCGAAGAGGTTCTGATGGTGGAGCCCGAAGGCCTGCGCCTGCTGGCGGAGGAAGCCTTCAAGGACATCAACCACTACCTGCGGCCGGGCCACCTGGAACAGCTGCGGAAAATCCTCGATGATCCGGAAGCAACGGAGAACGACAAGTTCGTCGCCTTCGACCTGCTGAAGAACGCCAATATCGCATCACATGGCGTTCTGCCGATGTGCCAGGACACCGGCACCGCCATCATCATGGGCAAGAAGGGGCGCCGGGTCTGGACCGACGGTACGGACGAAGCCGCGCTCGGCGAAGGCTCCAGAGACGCCTATTTCAAGAAAAACCTGCGCTATTCCCAGCTCGCGCCGATTTCCATGTTCGAGGAAAAGAACACCAGCAGCAACATGCCCGCGCAGATAGAGCTCTATGCGGACGGCGATGACGCCTACAAGTTCCTGTTCATGGCGAAAGGCGGCGGCTCCGCCAACAAGACCTTCCTGTTCCAGGGCACACCGTCGCTGCTCACCCATGACCGTATGATCGAGTTCCTAAAAGAGAAGATCCTGACGCTCGGCACAGCCGCCTGCCCGCCCTATCACCTGGCGATCGTCATCGGCGGAACGTCCGCTGAGATGAACCTCAAGACGGCCAAGCTTGCATCGGCGCGGTATCTGGACGCTCTGCCCGAGCAGGGGTCCGAACTCGGCCATGCCTTCCGTGACCATGAAATGGAAGAAGAGATCCTCAAGCTCACACAGGCTACGGGCGTCGGCGCGCAGTTCGGCGGCAAATATTTCTGTCACGACGTGCGTGTGATCCGTCTGCCGCGCCACGGCGCTTCGCTGCCGATCGGACTGGCGGTCTCCTGCTCGGCGGACCGCCAGGCTGTCGGCAAGATCACACGGGACGGAATTTATCTCGAGCAGCTTGAGATGCATCCGGAAAAATATCTCCCGGAGGTCACCGACGATCACCTGTCGGACAACGTGGTCAAGATCGATCTCACCAGGCCCATGTCGGAAATCCTCGGTGAGCTGTCCAGACATCCCATAAAGACCCGACTGTCGCTGAGCGGACCTCTGATCGTGGCCCGCGATCTGGCGCATTCCAAACTGCGCGATCGTCTGGAAGCGGGCGAACCGCTGCCCGACTATTTCAAGAACCACCCGATCTACTATGCCGGTCCCGCCAAGACCCCGGAAGGTATGCCCTCAGGCTCCTTCGGGCCGACCACCGCCGGGCGGATGGACGCCTACGTCGACCAGTTCCAGGCTGCCGGGGGCTCCATGGTGATGCTGGCCAAGGGCAATCGCTCCGCCCAGGTCCGCCGCGCCTGCCAGGCTCATGGCGGTTTTTATCTCGGCTCCATCGGCGGGCCCGCGGCACGCCTTGCCCAGGACTGCATCAAGAAGGTGGAAGTGGTCGAGTTCGAGGAACTCGGCATGGAAGCCATCTGGAAGATTGAGGTCGAGGATTTTCCCGCCTTCATCGTGATCGACGACAAGGGCAACGACTTCTTCAAGGAACTGAACCTGGGGTGACAAAAGGGAATGCACCCGGTGCAGGACGTTGCGCGGACCTATCTGCAACACCTGTCCGGGTCAGGCCTGTCGAAAGAGTATCTGTATTTGGTTTCCCCTACGGATGATTCTCAAACGCCACCCCTGCAGACAATGAAATTGCAAAACACGACAACTGTAACGGGATCCACCGCTCCAAACGCGCCCCCAACGCGAAAATCGTTGCAATTACGGCACATTCGCGCCTGCTTTCCGGCGCTCACATCAACGTGAGATGTCTTTTTGGACCTTTTTGGGCCATGATTATTAACCGAGCGGCAAGGTAAATTTTTTAATGTCACTTTCTGTAGACAGCATCATTCAGGCGTGGGCCGGTGCTCATGGGGGATTAATATGAATAGACTTTTATTTGTAATGGTCGCGGTGATTGCGGGCGCATTTGCGCTGACCGCACATGCAGCACCGCGTTACGGCTTTTTCGATCACAGCACGAACACCTGGGTTACCCCGAAATACCATCCGGGCGGCCCTTCTCCGGTCAAGCGCAAGCGTGTCAAGTATGACGGCCCCTACAAGCCGGGCACCATCGTTATCGACACGTCCGAGCGGCGGCTCTATCACGTGCTGCCGGGCGGCAAGGCGATGAAATACGGCGTCGGAGTCGGCAAGGAAGGTTTCCAGTGGGCCGGTACGCACAACATTACCCGCAAGGCGGAATGGCCGGGCTGGACACCGCCGCCGCAGATGCGTGTGCGTGAACGCCGCAAGGGCCGCATCCTGCCGGCACATATGCCGGGCGGTCCGAACAACCCGATGGGTGCCCGTGCGCTCTATATCGGTTCGACCCTCTACCGCATTCATGGAACGACAGAGCCCTGGACGATCGGCTCGGCTGTATCTTCCGGCTGCATCCGTCTTGCCAACGAAGACGTGATCCACCTTTACAACAACGTCAAGGTCGGTTCGCGGGTCATCGTCAAGCGCTGAGCAGCTTTCAAACCGACGTATCAGAAAAGCCGGGCTGCGAAGCCCGGCTTTTTTATTGCAGAAACCATCCTGTCGGGAATTCAGTCTCCCCGGCTCAGGCCTTTTTCCTCAAGTTCCTGCAGGTAGCCACCCCAGTGTTTCTCGCGCTCCTGCCCCAGTTCGAGCAGATAGGTCCAGGTGAATATTCCGGAGTGGTGCATGTCATCGAAATGGATCCGGACGGCGTAGTTTCCCACCGGCTCGATCTTCATGATACCGACCTGACGCTTGCCCGGAACCGTCCGCTTCTGCGAAGGACCGTGCCCCTGGACTTCCGCCGATGGTGAACAGACACGCAGATATTCCGCCGCCAGTTCATGCCGCTCACCTGTGTCGAACGCCACAGCGAGCGTCTTTCTGTCGGCCGAAACACGCAGTTCCGTCGGCCAGGGGGCGGTTTTGTCGGTCATGATCGGGTCCTTGTGATCTCGCGGAGCGCCTTAAAGCGTGGCGCGTTAAATTGAATCCAGAGAACCGCCCGAACGCATTTGCGATGCAAACGCTGCCTCGCGCGTCTTCCTAAATCCATGGAACCGCTAAACGCATCACGCTACAGACTGCCTCACCATGCTCTGCCTCTTCCGTCAAGACGCGATTTGTCCCGCCTGCTTCACGGCCTCATAGCCTTTGAGCGCCGCCTGACGAGCGCTCGCATGATCGACAAGCGGATGCGGATAGGTTTCACCTAGCGTCACCCCTGCCCGCTCAAGAGCTTCCGGTGGAGCATCAAACGGCGCGAAGAGGTGAGCGTTGCCAAGCTTTTCAAGCTCGGGAACCCAGCGGCGTATATAGACCCCGTCCGGATCGAATTTCTGCCCCTGCGTGATCGGGTTGAAGATCCGGAAATAAGGCGCGGCGTCCGCTCCTGAACCGGCCACCCACTGCCAGCTTGCGGAATTGTTGGCAAGGTCGGCATCCACCAGCGTATCACGGAACCAGGTCTCACCATGGCGCCAGTCAAGGCGCAGATGCTTGATGAGAAAGCTCGCGGCGACCATGCGAACCCTGTTGTGCATGTAGCCGGTCTGCCAAAGTTCGCGCATGCCTGCGTCAACGATGGGGTAACCGGTCCGCCCCTCTTGCCAGCGCGCCAGTTCGTCTCCTGCCTCGCGCCAGGGGTAGGCGTCGAAGACAGGCCGCCAGTTTTCGCTCGGCAGATGCGGGAAATGATAAAGCAGATGATAGGAAAATTCGCGCCAGGCAAGTTCGGAGAGAAACTTCATCCCGTCTCCCGCCGGCGCGCCCTCTTCGTTCATGCGCCGCCGGGTTTCGAACCAGACGGTGCGCGGAGATATGTCTCCGAAATGCAGATGAGGGGAAAGCCGCGATGTATTCGGCCTGTCGGGGCGGTTGCGCAGCTCGCCATATCCGTCGAGACCGTCATTCAGGAAGGATTTCAGCCGCTCTTCAGCACCTTTCTCCCCCGGTTGCCACAAGTCGTCCCAACCGGCTGCCCAGTTCGGCGTCTGTGGCAGGAGCTTGAGGCTTTCAAGCGCCTCGCCTTCATCCAACGCAAGGAATTCAACCTTCTCGGGAGCCGGCAGAGGCGGATCTATCTCGTGTTGCCGCGCCGTCTTCCAGAATGGGGAGTACACCTTGAAAGGCCCGCCCGCTTTGGTTTCAAGCTCCCAGGGTTCATAGAGCAGTGCCGCCTTGAAGCTTTTCACATCATAGCCGTCGTCTTTCAGGGCGCTCTTGATATCCCGGTCGCGGCCAATCGCGTGCGGTTCGTAGCAGCGGTTCCAGTGAACCGCGCCGACACCGGCCTGTCCGGCGAGTTGCGGAATGAGGTGTCGGGCATCGCCGCGCAGAAATACCAGCCCGGGCAATTTTCGCTTCAGCGCGGCGAGACTGTGATGCAGCCACCAGCGGCTTGCGCCGCCGAGAGGGTGATCCTCTCCGGTCTGATCCGGATCTTCAAGTATGAAAACGGGAAGAACCAGCCCCTTTTTCGCCGCTTCGTAAAGCGCCGGGTTATCTATGGTGCGCAGGTCCTGCCGGAACCAGACAAGTGTGGTCATGCTACCTCTTTTTTGTTCTGTGAAAGGCATACGCCGCAGGCAGCGCGCGGATCAATTCGAGTTGACAAACATCCTTTGAAGCACGCGCTTTCCACGCACACGGAACTGACAGCAGTAACCCCACAGGTTCATATGCGACATAAACTGGAGAGCCTTGGTCCGGATTAATTTGATATTTCCGGCCGCGCCATCATATGATCGATGAAACGGAGCGTTTGAGGGAGAGTAAAACGTGAAGGACGGAGAAATTGCGAGGCCGGTGGAAACCAGTGGACACGGCGCCTTCCGCCCGATGATCGATCCGTTCGGACGGGCTGTAACCTATTTGCGCGTCTCCGTGACCGATCGCTGCGATTTCCGTTGCGTCTACTGCATGGCGGAAGACATGACGTTTCTGCCCAAGCGCGAGGTCCTGAGCCTTGAAGAGCTGGACCGGCTGTGCACCGCCTTCATTGAAAAAGGCGTGCGCAAACTTCGCCTCACCGGCGGAGAGCCGCTGGTGCGAAAAGGCATCATGAACCTGATCCGCGGGCTCGGACGCCATCTGGACAGCGGCGCTCTCGAAGAATTGACCCTCACCACCAACGGCTCGCAGCTTTCCCGCTTTGCCGGTGAGCTTTATAACTGCGGCGTTCGCAGGATCAACGTTTCCGTCGATACGCTCGATCCGCAGAAGTTCAAGGCCGTCACCCGCTGGGGTGACCTCGGCAAGGTCATGGACGGTATCCGGGCGGCGACAGAGGCCGGACTGAAGATCAAGATCAACATGGTCGCGCTCAAGGATGTGAACGAGCATGAAATTGTAGCGATGCTGAAGTGGTGCCACGATCATGGCCACGATCTCACCCTTATCGAGACAATGCCGCTGGGCGAAATCGACGGCGACCGGACCGATCAGTATCTACCGCTGTCAACCGTCCGCGAGCGGCTGGCAGAAATGTTCACACTGACGGACATTCCCTACAAGACCGGCGGCCCCGCCCGGTATGTCACGGTCGAGGAGACCGGTGGACGGCTCGGGTTCATCACGCCGATGACCCATAATTTCTGCGAAAGCTGCAATCGGGTGCGCGTCACCTGCACGGGCCAGCTCTATATGTGCCTCGGACAGGACGATATGGCCGATCTACGCGACCCGCTTCGGGCGTCGGAAGGAAACGATCTGCTGAACGCGGCGATTGACGAAGCCATCGGGCGCAAACCCAAGGGTCATGATTTCATTATCGACCGCACCGGTCGGCAACCCGCGGTATCACGCCACATGAGCGTTACCGGAGGCTGAAAAACCGAATGGCCTGCGCGCTGATAATCCCTTAAATCTCGGTAGCTGTCATTCCGCTGGCACAAAGCCCTGGCGGGCGGAAATGGCACGAATGGACAAGGCTGCAGCCAGACTGAGGCTGCACCCCAGCCCCATGATCAGGATCATGCCCCAGGCGGTCCCTGCCATGAAGCTGTGCGCATACAGCCACGCAACGAGCGACCCGGCGATGGCGCCTGTTCCAACCTGGAGCGACGCCGTCAATCCGGCTGCGGACCCGGTGAGTTCCGGACGGACGCTGATGGCGCCCGCCAGCGCACTGGGCAAGCAGACCCCATTGCCGAGCCCAAGCAGGAACATAGGCAGGAAAAGCCCCGGTGGCGTGAGTGTGCCAAACGCGGTGATACCGGCAACAATCGCGACTGAAAGCGCGGCTATGATCGTGCCGGTGAGCACCATCGGAAAGATGCCGACCCGTTCGGCAAACTTGCCGGAGAGAAAATTCCCGGCCATGTAACCAATGGCCACGACCATGAAATAGATCCCCATCTCCGCAGCGCTCAGGGACAGAATTTCGGAAGCGATGTAGGGCGCTCCGCCGAGATAGGCAAAATAGGTCAGCGCATTGAAGGCCGCGGTCAGTCCATAGCTCCAGTAAAGCGGTTCCCGGAAAATGATCCCGTACGACCTGAGAATCTGCCTCGCGCCGACCGCCGTCCGCTCCTTGTGTGTCTCGGGCAGCGCGAAGATGCTCAGCCCCAGGACACCCACGCCGAAGATCAGCATCAGTACAAATCCGCCCTTCCAACCGTAAAACTGGTCAAGGACACCGCCGATAGCTGGAGCGATGGTCGGTATGATGGCCATGCCCATGGTAACAAAACCGATCATGCTGGCGGCCTGCCGGGGACCGTAGATATCCCTCACGACCGCCCGGCCCAGCACCATTCCGGCGCAACTGCCCGCTGCCTGTATGATGCGGGCTGCAATCAATGCCTCGATTGAAGGGGCAAGCAGACACATGACGCTGCCAATCACGAACAAGACCATCCCGATGATGATGATCGGCCGGCGGCCGTATTGGTCGGACAAAGGTCCCCAGAAAAGCTGCGAGACTGCAACGGCTATGAAGAATGCCGACATCGAAAGCTGTATTTCTCCGGCCGTCGCGGAGAACACGATCATCATCCCCGCAAGCGATGGCAGATATATCAACATGGCCAAAGGAGTGACGGCGGTGATTGCAATCAAAGTTGCCAAAGAGGGCTTTGCTTCAGCCCCACCAGTCGGGGACGCTCGGGTACTCATGCCCGGAAGGAACCTTTTATTATTTTTAGGCACCGGAGTGCAGCCAGTGTGCGCGGAAATATAAGTACCGTGCGTGATCTGGCCGTGAAAAACCGTAATTATCTCAATGGCTCATGGGATTTCACGGAAAAAGAAACAATTCAACTTTTCCCGGATCGAGAAACCACGAAGGGATACTCCCAACATGTCACGTAACGGAATCAGTATGATGACACCGCGTTGTTCTGACACGTGATGTGTCGGGATATTCGAGACGGGCGTTTGCGCATCGCCCCTGACCGGGGTCTGAATCCAGGTTGATGCGGCAGGTAAAAACCGGCGTTGCCCTGTTGCCACCTGCCGTCAGCCCGGATGAAACCTGTTTTAATCGAATACAATCTGCGGGGCAGCCCGGTCCGGCGTGGCCGCGGCCTGCTCAATCGCCTCGAATACCTTTGCGCCGATCTCCCTGTAGACCGAAGCGACTTCGCTTTGCGAATCGGAAACGACGACCGGTGTGCCGGCGTCGGATGTCTCGCGGATTTTCATGGTCAGCGGGATTTCACCAAGGAAAGGCACTCCGAGCCTTTCCGCTTCCGCGCGTGCGCCGCCGTGGCCGAAGATGTCATGCCGTCCGCCGCAATCCGGGCAGAGAAAATAACTCATGTTCTCGATGATCCCGAGAACAGGCACATCGACACGCTTGAACATGTTCAGGCCCTTGCGGGCGTCTATCAGCGCAAGATCCTGGGGCGTCGAAACGATCACCGCACCGGCAAGCGGAACCTGCTGGGCCATTGTCAGCTGGGCATCCCCGGTGCCGGGAGGCATATCCACCACGAGAACGTCCAGTTCGCCCCAGGCGACCTCCCGCAACATCTGCGTCAGGGCGGAGATGACCATCGGGCCGCGCCAGATCATCGGCGTTTCCTCTTCCACGAGGAAGCCCATGGACATGACCTTGATGCCGTAATTTTCCAGCGGCTTCATCAGCCTGCCGGAGACCTGTTCCGGACGGCCAGACACCTTGAAAAGACGCGGCACGGACGGACCATAGATGTCGGCGTCCAGAACACCGACCTTCTGGCCGTTTGCCGCCATTGCCAGCGCCAGGTTCGCGGTGGTCGTCGATTTGCCCACACCGCCCTTTCCCGAAGCGACAGCAATGATGTGCCGGATTCCCGGCACGCCGGGTTTGGCCGTTGCTTTTTCCTCCGAAGCCGGTTGCGGCCGGGCGGCACGCGGGGCCGGAGCCTTCGCTGAAGCTGAGGGCTTTCCGGACCCTTTTCCGGGGGCACTTCCGGGAGCCCGTTCCGCCGTCAGCGCAACCATCGCGTTTTCCACACCATCGACTTCCCGGACGACTTTTTCCGCAGCCTGCCGCAAAGGTTCCAGTTCGTGCGCCCGTTCCGCCGGAACGGTTATCGAGAACGCCACGCGGCCGTCTGAAACAAAGACATCAGACACCAGGCCCAGAGAAACGATATCCCCTTCCAGGTCGGGTCCCTTTATCTGTGCGAGGCGTTCAAGGACTGCGGTTTTTATGCTGTCGCTCATATTTCATCCCGTTGAATTCACCGGCTTGCGCGGTCAAGCCCCCTGATCCGGCTACCCGGCATATACCGACATCGCCCGTCATACGATCTGCCAAAAGGCAGCAGGCAAACGCATTCCTGCCCGCCCTGTTGAACCTTCCCGGTATTTCCGACACACAATTCGGGAAGGCAAGTCTTTCTCGCCGCGTCGGTGAGAGGCTTGTATTGGCGCCGCCCGGTTCGGCCAGGTTGCCATTTCAATCACATTGTCACGCATTGATACAGAGACAATGTTTGTCTTGCGCGCTGGTTTTCGCCGGTTATCTTCAAAGGCCAAGCTCACCTACCGGCAGCGCCGGGATATTTCCCTGACAAGGACTTCGGCATGCCCACTTGCCTTATCACCGCGACGAACCGCGGGATCGGATTTGAACTGGCGCGCGCGGCGCTCGACAGCGGCTGGACGGTCATCGGGTCCGTACGCTCCCCGGAAGCGGCGCGGGAAACAGCCGGCAAACTCGGTACAGGCTACACTCCGCTGATCTTCGATGTCAGGGACCACAAGGCTGTTGCGGAAGCCGCGGCCACTCTGAGCGGAAGCCTGGAGCTCCTGATCAATAATGCCGGAGTGATCGGACCCGAGCGCCAGACCCCGACCGACATGGATTTCGACGGATTTGCCGAAACTCTTGCCGTCAACACGCTTGCGCCGCTTGCTGTGTCACAAGCTTTTCTGCCCCATTTGAAACTATCCGATGCAGGCAAAATCCTGACAATATCGAGCCAGATGGCCTGGATGGGGTACCGCAAGCCCGATACTCTTGCCTATCGGGCCTCGAAAGCTGCGGTGAACAAGGTCATGCAGGGCCTTGCCACCGCGCTTGAACCGGAAGGCATACCCGTGGCGCTGGTCGACCCTGGCTGGGTGCAGACCGACATGGGCGGACCGTCCGCAGACACGGCTCCGGCCGATGTGGCGGGCGGTGTCATGAAGATAGCCGAAGTCCTGACCCTTTCCGGCACAGGGAAATTCTTCAAGTGGACAGGCGAAGAACGGCCCTTCTAAAACACATCGGTCCAGATGATTACCTTTGGAGAAAACGCATGAGCTGGCCCCTTCCCGTCACCCTGACCGGAACCAACGCGATCCTCGCGCCGCTATCCACGGCGCATGGCCCGGATCTGGCGGAAGCCGCCGCGGAGAGGGACCTTTGGAAGACCTGGTACACCTCCATTCCCGAGCCGGGCGCGGTACCGGCGGAAATCAGCCGCCGTCTCGACCTTCAGGAAAAGGGCTCCATGCTTGCCTTCGCGGTGCTGACCCCGAACGGCAAGGCCGTCGGCATGACGACCTACATGAATATCGACCCGGTGCATAAACGCGTGGAGATCGGCTCCACATGGTACCGCAAGGCGGTTCAGCGCACGCGGGTGAACACAGAATGCAAACGCATGCTGCTGGCCCATGCCTTTGAAGACCTCGATTGCATCGCCGTCGAATTCCGCACGCATTTCATGAATCGTCAGAGCCGCGCGGCAATCGAACGGCTCGGTGCGAAACTCGACGGCGTGCTGCGTTCGCACCAGCGCACCGCAGACGGCGCGCTCAGGGACACCGCCGTTTACTCGATTCTTCCGCACGAATGGCCGGCCGTGAAAGCCGGGCTGGATTTCAGGCTGGCAGAAAACCGCTGAACGGTTCCTCGAACAGGCAAAGAGTATTCGTAGTTTTGCACAGGTTTATTTTAACAATCTCAGGACGATAAAGCACAGGTTTTCCAAGATTCAATAAGCATCCGTGTTCACTGGACGGAAATGCTTCCAAATTGATTTCAATTTTAAGCAAATGTGAGGAATTGGCGCGCAGGCTTGATACATCGGCTCAAGGATGGACATGCCATGGAACTCTACCGCGCCTGCTACCGAAGCAAGATCAGATGGGACAAAATGCGTTTGCCCCTGCCTGACGAGATCGACAAGACGCTGTTGCGTATCCGCCGCATCAACCGCAAGGCCGGCGTCACCGGCGCTTTGCTGCTTGTCGACCAGCACGTCATCCAGGTTCTGGAAGGCCGGCCGGGTCAGGTGCTCGACACGGTCTATTGTGTCATGAACGATCCACGTCTTCACGAGATCGAAGGCATCGTTCACGAACCGGCCGATTTCAGGCTTTTTCCGAACTCCCTGATGTTCTTCCGCGACCTGACCGACGGTATCGCCGCCTCGCAGCATGCGGTGCTTCGTCCGCTTCTGGATCATCCCGGCGATGTGACCCGCGATGAAGCCTATCTGGCGTTCGGCCATTTCGCCACGGAACTGATGGAAGGCCGCATGACCAACGACATGCTGATGATCTGACCGGCATCGAATGCAAACCGGGTCGAGAATGACCAGGTTACAAGAAAATTGCCGGAAAAGGTCCGGTCAAGCCGATTTCCGGATTTGATTACCTGTTCCGATTGCCGACAACGCGGATATTGTGTGCCCGTTTTCAAAGGAAGCACACATGTCATTTCGGCCCCCCGCCATCCAGTCGCTGTCTGCCGGTCTGCTTGCCGCCATCGTCGGTTTCGCGAGTTCATTCGCCATCGTGATCCAGGGGCTGGCCGCATCCGGCGCCAATGCGGCGGAAGCGACCAGCGGGTTGATGGCGCTGTCCATATCGATGGGACTTTGCGCCATCGTTGCTTCCCTGCACACGCGCATTCCCGTAAGCATTGCCTGGTCCACACCGGGAGTGGCACTTCTGGCGTCCGCGGGCGCACCTGAAGGCGGTTTCGCTGCCGCCGTTGGCGCCTTTATCGTTTGTGCCGTGCTGATTGTGCTTGCCGGGCTGATCCGCCCGTTCGGCAGAGCGGTGGCCGCCATTCCGTCGCCACTTGCCAATGCCATGTTGGCCGGCGTGCTGTTCGGACTGTGTCTCGCCCCCGTGCGGGCCGTCGCGGAACTTCCCGTGAGCGGCCTGGCGATCATCGCGACCTGGGCGATCGCCTTCCGCTTCGCCCGGCTTTACGCCGTGCCGCTGGCAATGATCATGACCTTCGCGATAGCCCTTTATATCAGCGGCCCCATCGATCTTTCATCGGCTGAACTGATCAGTTCACCGATCCTGATCACGCCGGTGTTTTCAATCGAAGCGATGGTCAGCATCGCCCTTCCGCTCTTCATCGTGACCATGGCGTCGCAGAACATACCCGGGATAGCGGTTCTGAGGGCCTATGGCTATCAACCGAACAGTGGCGCGCTTTTCACCCTGTCCGGTGTCTTCAGCCTCCTGTCCGCGCCTTTTGGCGGGCATGCGGTCAATCTGGCCGCGATAACGGCGGCCATGTGCGCCGGAGACGACGCGCACAAGGACCCTGGCCAGCGCTACTGGGCGGCCGCGTCAGCGGGAGCCGTCTATATCCTGTTCGGCCTGTTCGCGGGGCTGGTGATGACCTTTGTCGCCGCGACACCTTCAATCCTCATCGAGGCGGTCGCGGGCCTCGCCCTTTTGAGTGCCTTCGCGTTTTCCATCGGAGAGGCCACAAAAGCGGCGGGCACAAGGGACAGCGCGATCATAACCTTCGCCGTCACGGCCTCCGGTGTCAGTTTCTTCGGTGTCTCCGGGGCGTTCTGGGGCCTTCTTGCCGGAGGCGCCTTCATGGCGCTGACAAAAGCCCGTTCGGACAGCTGACACCCTGGTTTTCGGGCTATGAACTCCACAGGAACGAATTGCCATCAAACGGTTCAGTTCGATTGCAAATCACTCTAGGCTGACATCTGCAGACTGGGAACGTGTCTGAACTGCAAGGTGCGCAAGGAGACTATCGGCGGCATGAAGACGGAGCGCGGAGTGTTGAGTGCGGACCGGGTCCTCGGTTGCATTCTTGCCGGCGGACAGTCCCGCCGCATGGGCGGGGGCGAAAAGAGCCTGATGGACCTTGGCGGCAAGACAATGCTGGACATGGTTGTCGAGCGGTTCAAACAGCAGGTCCCGGAGGTCATCCTGAATGCCAATGGCGACCCGGACCGCTTCTCGCCTTTCAATCTGCCGGTCGTTGCCGATCCTGTCGGCGAATTTGCCGGACCTCTCGCCGGAATACTGGCCGGGCTGACCTATGCCAGGGACAAGCGACCGGATGTCACTCACGTTGCATCGGTTGCCGGAGATACGCCGTTTTTCCCGTTCACGCTGGTGAAGCAACTGTGTTCGGTCACCCCTTTGCGGGAACCGGTTATCGCCCTCGCCTCTTCTTCCGACCGGCTTCATCCCGTATTCGGCCTGTGGCCGGTTGCTCTCTACGAGGATCTGCACGACTGGCTGACAAGCGGCCAGAGCGGCAAGGTGCTCGCCTTTGTCGACCGTCATGACAGTGTTGAGGTTTCTTTCAGCACAGACCCGGTGACCGGCATGGATCCCTTTTTCAATGCAAACAGACCTGAGGACCTTGCGAAGGTCCAGGAAGCAATGAGCCACAGTTGACGATGAACGACACACCCGTTTTCGGTATTACAGGCTGGAAAAACTCCGGCAAAACCGGGCTTGTGACCCGACTGGTGGCAGAATTCACCCGCCGGGGCCTCAAGGTTTCAACCGTCAAGCATGCCCACCATGATTTCGATATCGACAGGCCAAGCGCCGACAGCTACCGGCACCGGGAAGCAGGCGCGCATGAAGTTGCCCTTGTTTCAGGCCGCCGCTGGGCCCTGATGCATGAACTCAGGGAGGACGAGGAGCCGCCGCTGGAAGACATTCTAGCCCGCATCGCTCCATGCGATCTCATCCTGATCGAAGGATACAAACGCGAATCCCATGCGAAGATAGAAACCAGGCGCAGCGCATCGGGTGACCGGGAGCCGCTTTCGGTGTCCGATCCGAACATCGTCGCAATTGCAGCCGATCATGGCCTGCCTGAGGAAACCCTGCCGGTCTTCCATCTCGACGATGTGGGGCAAATTGCGGATTTCATCCAGGCGCGCCTCGATCTGGAAAGACCTGCCCCATGACCGGCACACGACTTGTCGACGACTGTTTCGCGCACAGCAAGGACATGCTTCTTCATCATGAAGCGCTGGCAATCCTCAGGGAGCGGATTTCAGCGGTTACCGTCCCGGAGAGCCTGCCGCTTGCAAAGACCCTGGAGCGCATTCTCGCCGCAGACATCACGGCACCACGCGATGTGCCGCTGGCCGACAATTCCGCCGTCGACGGATACGCCTTCCGCCACTCCGATTTCGACGAAACCGGGGGGTTTTTCCGGCTGCGGCAAAGGATCGCCGCCGGTCATGCCAGTGATGCCCTACTGGCGCCGTGGTCCGCGGCGCGGATTTTCACCGGAGCGGTCATCCCGCCGGGTGCCGATACGGTTGCCATGCAGGAGGATTGCGAGCCGCACCGGCAGGACGGGCAGGATTTCGTGATCGTGCCGCAGGGATTGAGGAAAGGCGCCAATTGCCGCAAGGCAGGTGAAGATGTCCCTTCGGGAACCACGATCCTGAAAGCCGGTCACCGGCTGCGCCCGCAGGACCTGGCAGCTGTTGCCTCGACCGGCCTGGCCGATGTCAGCGTCTTCGGCAGGCTGAGGGTGGGTCTGGTCTCCACCGGCGACGAGTTGCGCCGGCCGGGGGACCTGATCTCACTCGGAGACGTGTACGATGCAAACCATTTTCTGCTGCAGGGCCTGTGCGCCGGACTTCCTGTCGATGCAGAGGACCTGGGGATCATCAGAGACGACGCTTCTCTTGTTGAAACCGCTCTGAGCGAAGCCTCTGAACGGTTCGATGTCGTTTTGACAACCGGCGGAGCGAGCCGTGGAGAGGAAGATCATATCCACAAGGCCCTGGACCGGCTGGGAACACGGCACATGTGGCGGCTTGCGGTCAAGCCCGGCCGGCCCATGATGTTCGGTCAGATTGGCGCCTGCACTTTTCTCGGCCTTCCGGGAAATCCGGTTGCGGCCATGGTCAGCTTCCTGCTTTACGCCCGTCCCGTCATCAGTGTGATGGCGGGCGGTGCGTTTCTGGAACCGCAGCGTTTTCAGATCCCGGCGGACTTCGAAGTCGTGAACAAGAAGCCGGACAGGCGAGAGTTCTATCGCGGTTATCTGGAGTACGACGGCAACGGCCGTCCCGGCCTCCGGAAGTACGGACCAGACGGGTCGGGCCTGATCACCGGATTGCGCGAGGCGGATGGCCTGATCGAAATCCGCGAAGAGACCCGGAGCGTCAAAAAGGGCGATCCGGTGACCTTCCTGCCCTTTTCCGGGTTCGGTATTCGCTAAAGACCTGTCGCTTTGTAAGCGGCCTTCCGCATGTGCAATCAGATCTCGTCCAGATCCACCACCCAGCTTTCCTTCAGGGCGTCTTCTTCCCAGGCCTGCCAGGCCGGCGTGGATGTCATCGTGGCGCTGTAGCGATTGAAAACGGGATCATCTGAAAGACGATAGGTTGTGAAGCGGCTGACAACAGGAGCGAACATGGCATCGGCGATCGTGAAATCGCCGAACAGGAAAGGTCCACCCGACTCCTCAAGGCATTCGCCCCAGATTTGCATCACCCGGGCAACATCCGCCCTGACACCTTCGTTGACCTCGATTTCCTCCGCCGGACGCCGCATGTTCATCGGGCAGGCGCCGCGCAGGGCTCCAAACCCGGAATGCATTTCCGCCGAAACAGACTTTGCCTTGGCCCGGGACGTCAGTTTTTCCGGCCACAAACCCTTTTCCGGATAGATCTCGGAGGCATATTCCAGAATTGCCATACTGTCCCAGACAGTCAGTTCGCCGTCCTTCAACACCGGAACTTTCATGCTCGGCGAGAAAGCTGCGAATTTGGGGTTACCGTGCGCGAAATCGAAGGGCACCAGATGCTCTCTGAATGGAATCCCCTTCTGTTTCAGCGCGATCCAGGGTCGGAACGACCAGGAAGAATAGTTCTTGTTTCCGATGAACAGTTCAAATGCTGCCATTTCATGCCTCTGTAAACGGGAAATCGGCGCGCTTTATTCCCGAAGGACGGGCGCGTTCAGATAGAAATCCTATGGCGTTCTGCGCGTTGCTACAAATTCAATAACTTCATGAATATCAGGAATAATCTTGATGAATGCGCCGGCCTCGACGCCGTTTACACCGGATACTTCCGGGGGCTGAGCCCATGTAAAATACTCTGGTGTTTGAAAACTCTCCGGCATGCCGGAGTGCACGCCCGCTGCGGGGCCCCGTCATTGCCCCCTACGTCAATCCGCGCATTGCTGCGGATTTTCACAGCTTGCCGATGCCTTCCCCTTGGACACGCACGTGTAACGCGCGAAAATTACACATCTACGCTGTGTTTTTTTACTGGGCATGCTTGAAATTCAAGCCGAAGTGTATGGAATATGACAATCGGGCTACAAGGCGGGAGAAACCCGCCTGCGCCGCGAAGAAAAGTAATTAGGGGAACCAAATATGCGTGTATTGCGTATGGCTGCTGCCGCTGTTGCAGTTCTGGCTGTCGTTAGCGGCGCCGAGGCGAAGGACTGGTCCAAGGTGCGCATCGGCACCGAAGGCGCCTATCCTCCGTTCAACTCTCTCACTGCAGATGGCGAGCTGGTCGGCTTCGACATCGACATCGCCAAGGCACTGTGTGAAGAGATGAAGGTCGAGTGCGAATTCGTCACCCAGGATTGGGACGGCATGATCCCGGCTCTTCAGGCCGGCAAGTTCGACGCCGTGATCGCGTCCATGTCGATCACCGAAGAGCGCAAGCAGAAGGTCGACTTCACCAACAAATACTATAACACGCCGCCGGCAATCGCCGTGCCGAAGGACTCCAAGATCGCCAGCACGTCCGATGCCGACCTCAAAGGCATTACCCTTGGCGCCCAGTCCTCCACGACCCACTCCAACTATGCCGAAGAGAAGCTGCCTTCCGCGGACCTGAAGCTTTATCCGACGCCTGACGAGTACAAGCTGGACGTTGCCAGCGGTCGTATCGATGGTGTGATCGACGACGTGGTGGTGCTGTCCGACTGGCTGGCGACCGATGACGGTGCCTGCTGCAAGCTGCTTGGCACACTCACCCCGGATCCGGTCATCAACGGTGAAGGCGCAGGTATCGCCATCCGCAAGGACGACGGCGAGCTCAAGGAGATGTTCAACACGGCGATCGAAGGCATCCTGGCGAACGGCAAGTACCAGGAAATCAGCGACAAGTACTTCACGTTCGACGTCTACGGCGGCTGATCGGCCCGCTGTTTTTCAAGTCTCGGGCACGGCGCGTGAATCGCGCCGTGCCCTGGCCGCAAGAAAGCCTTCCGCAGTTCGGCCGATGGGGTGGTTGAACCAACAACGATAAGCAAGAAAGAAGCGCCGGCTTATGAATGAAGCTTTGACGCTGCTGTCTTTTGGCGAAGGCGGCTGGGGCGACACCATTGCATTCGGCATTCTGGTGACCGTGTCTCTGGCAATCGCAACTCTGCCATTCGGCCTGTTCCTTGGCTTTGTGATCGCACTTGCAAAGAATTCGTCAGAGCCAAGTCTCAGGCTCGCCGCCAATATCTACACCACAATCTTCCGGGGCCTGCCGGAACTCCTGACACTCTTTCTGGTGTATTTCGGGGTTCAGATCGGCATTCAGTACGGCCTGACCATGATCGGCGTCGAAACCTACGTCGAGGTGAACTCCTTTGTCGCGGGCATGGTCGCCCTGGCGTTTGTCTTTTCGTCCTATGCCTCCGAAGCTTTCCTGTCAGCCTTCCGCGGCATCCCTGACGGCCAGTACGAAGGCGGGAAAGCGCTCGGCATGTCGCGTTTCAAGACGATGAGATTCATCGTTCTGCCGCAGCTGATCCGCCTTGCCCTGCCAGCCCTCGGGAACCTCTGGCTGATCCTGCTCAAGGAAACATCCCTCGTCTCCGTGATCGGCCTGGCCGATCTGGTGCGCGAATCGGGAATTGCCGCCCGCGTGACGAAGGAGCCCTTCCTGTTCTTCGGGATTGCCTGCCTGGTCTACCTGGTGCTGGCAATGATCTCCTCCGCGGGTCTTTCCCGGGTTGAACGCTGGGCCAAACGGGGAGAAGCCGCGAGATGATTGCAGCCAATCCTGCAGCCGAACTCAAACGCCCCCCGGCCCCACCGCGCCGCTGGACCAACGCCCGGATACTCGGCCACGTCCTGATGGCGCTGTGGATCGTTTCCGGTGCGTCGCTGGTCTATTATCTTGGTTCCAACGTCGCCAGCCCGTTTGTCCTGAAGTACTGGCCGAACTACATCGACGGTTTTCTGGTGACGCTGCAGATCGTCAGTCTTTCGCTGCTGATCGGAGCTCTGCTTAGTCTTCCCATCGCGGCTGCCCGGTCCTCCAGGTGGATCATCTTTTCCGCTCCCGTCTACGGCTACGTCTATTTCTTCCGCGGCACACCGCTTTTGGCGCAGACATTCCTGATCTATTACGGCGCGGGCTCGTTCCGAGAAGAATTGGAATCCGTTGGCCTGTGGTTTTTCTTCCGGGAAGCCTGGTACTGCGTGATTTTTGCCTTTGCGCTCAACACGTCCGCCTATCAGGCGGAAATCCTGCGCGGCGCAATCCAGAATGTGCCGAAAGGTCAATGGGAGGGTGCGGAAGCTCTCGGGCTGTCCAGACCGGTCACATTCTTCAAGGTGATCCTGCCGCAGGCGATGATGGTGGCGCTCAGGCCTTACGGCAATGAAATCATCCTGATGATCAAAGGCTCTGCCATTGCGTCCATCGTCACAATCTACGATCTTATGGGCGAAACCAGACGTGCCTATTCCAGGTCCTATGACTTTCAGGCCTATATCTGGGCCGCGGTGCTGTATCTCATCATCGTGGAAATTCTCCGCCGCGTCTGGGACAAGATAGAGCTGCGTCTTACCCGTCACCTGAAACGGTAGTCTTTCACCGTTTTCCGCCTTCCCTCTCCTTACAAACGGATCATCCGTCATGTCCAAGACATCCCCGTCCGCGCCCGGTCTTCATGTCGACAGTCTGCTTGCCCATGGCGGCGGCGGTTATGATCGGGCAACCGGCGCTGTCGTGCCGCCGATTCCCACAGCGACAACCTTCGTGCGCGACGAAGCCTACGAACTTCGCGATCCCGGTCACCTCTACAGCCGTGACGACAACGCCCTTTTCCTCAAGACCGAAAAACTGATCGCGGAGCTTGAGGGCGGTACCGAGAGCCGCCTGTTCGCCTCCGGGATGGCGGCGATTGCCGCGGTTGCCCGTACTGTCAAACCCGGTGGCACGCTGCTTGTCCAGTCCAGAATTTACTGGGGCACCACGCTGTTCCTGCGCAAGCTCTGCGCACGCAACAACGTCGCGCTGATCGAGGCGGAAGCCGGCGATCTTCAGGTCTTCCTTGACGAGATTTCGGTAACAAAGCCGGATCTTGTCTGGCTGGAGGTGCCAAGCAATCCGTTTTTGGAAGTCGCCGATATCCGCAACATAGCCACGCGCTGCAAGGAAATGGGCGCGGTTTTATGCGTCGATGCCACCGCAGCGACGCCGCTGATCCTGAAACCGCTGAGCCTTGGCGCGGACATGGTGATGCATTCGGCCACCAAGACGCTCAACGGCCATTCAGATCTTCTCGGCGGGGTCGTGACCACCGCCGATGCGGACAGCGAAGCATGGGCATTCATTCGCGAAGAACGCAAGCTGGCGGGGGCTGTCCTCGGATCCTTCGAGACCTGGCTTCTGCTGCGCGGCCTCAGGACATTGTCACTGCGTGTCGAGCGCATGAACGCCAACACCCGTGCGCTGGCGGAATTTCTGCACGCGCACCCGAAGGTCGAGACCGTTCTTTATCCGGGACTTTCCAGCCATCCGCAGCACGATCTTGCCGAGTCCATGATGACCGGCGGCTTCGGATCGCTGCTTTCGGTGCTGGTCAAGGGCCGCAAGGAGGAAGCCCTGAAGGTCGCGGGCGCGCTCGACCTGTTCCAGCGGGCAACCTCGCTCGGCGGCACGGAGAGCCTTGTCGAACACCGCTTCACGATCGAAGGAGAAAGCTCCGGCATTCCGGAGAACCTCTTGCGGATTTCCGTCGGGATCGAACATATCGACGATCAGATTTCCGACTTCGACCAGGCGCTGTCGGAAATCTGAATGCCTGTCAGCAGTCCTCCAGATCCGGTCGCAAGGTTCGCAACCAGCTCATGAACGCCTTCAGGGGCGGACGTTTGACGCCGGGCCGTGTCACCAGATGATAGCCGGTTCCCGGATAGACGCCCTCTTCGAACAGAACTTTCAGATTGCCGGTGGCGATATCGGCTTCGAGAAACATTTTCGCGGTCGCTGAAATGCCCTCGCCCCTGCGCACCCCTTCGAGCACCATGTAGCCCGGAAGGTGGGTGATGTTGAGTTTGCCGGTTGGAACCACGCCCTGACTCTCCATCCAGATCGTCAGTTCGTTTGTGCCGTATTCGGAAAGCCATGGAAACTCGAGGATGTCTTCCGGCTTCTCGATGCGCTTGTCGCCAATCAGGCAGCTTGCACCGACAACGGCGAAATTGGTGCAGATGAAAAGCTCGGAGTCAAAGCCCGGCCAGTCCCCCTTGCCGAAGCGGATCGCAAGATCGACACCGCCGGGTTTCAACTCGACCACTTCAGCGGTCGGGTTGAGCATGAGTTCGATATCCGGATGCTTGAGGCGGAAATCGTTGATACGCGGCATCAGCCAGCTGACGGCAAAGGACGGCGTCACCGTGATGTTCAGCGGACGGGCAATGTCCTCCCGCAAGAGTTCATCCAGCGTTTCCAGGATCGCCTCGAATCCGCGGCTCAGCCCCTCGAAGAGCTGTTCTCCTTCCGGCGACAGGACAATGCCACGCCCTTCCCGGACGACAAGCTGAAGCCCGAGAAAGTTCTCCAGGCTCTTCACCTGCTGACTGACGGCTGCATGCGTGACATTCAGCTCTCGCCCCGCGGCAGAAAGACTTTTGGTCTCCGCGACAGCGGTAAAGGTTTTCAGACTGTTGAGTGACGGCAGTGAACGCCAATCCATATGTAACTTCTCTTTACATGTTGAAAATTTTCCTGACTGGACTTGAAGCCGGGATACAGCCACATTCATATCACACACACCGGAAAGGAATGTAAGGCTATGTTGAATATCTACGCACGCAGCTTTCAGGAAGCAACCCGCTTTTCCGCAAGTACCCGTCCCGACCCGGTCACCCAGCGCTACATTGAAACAGTATCCGCCAGTGGAAATGTCTCCTTATTCAACTGGTTGCGCAGGCTCGCCCGGCTTCTTGCCCTGAAGGACTGATCCCGATTGACACTCCCCAGGCTGACAGACAGCAACGAATGTCATAGAACCAAGATGAAGAACTTGTCCAACGGCCCGGTATTCACCGGGTCTTTTTCTGAAAAGGGAGCGTCATCATGGCAAAGGTTGCATTCATCGGTTTGGGAGTCATGGGATATCCGATGGCCGGCCACCTGAAAAACAAGGGAGGCCACGACGTTACTGTTTACAACCGCACCACCGCCAAGGCGGAAAAATGGGCGAAGGAATTCGGCGGCAAGTTTGCCAAAACACCCAGGGAAGCCGCGGAAGGCTGCGACTTCGTTTTCTCCTGCGTGGGCAATGACGACGACCTGCGCACCGTCACCACCGGTGCGGACGGGGCATTTCACGGCCTCAAGCAAGGCGCCGTTTTTATCGACAACACCACTGCGTCTGCCGAAGTCGCGCGGGAACTCCACGCGGCCGCCAAAGACAAGGGATGCGGTTTCATCGATGCCCCGGTTTCCGGCGGACAGGCTGGTGCGGAGAACGGCGCGCTGACCGTCATGTGCGGCGGCGACAAGGACGCATTCGAAAAGGCGAAGCCGATTATCGAGAGTTTTGCCAAATTCGCCGGATTGATGGGCGACTGCGGCGCGGGACAATTGACCAAGATGGTCAACCAGATCTGCATCGCCGGCCTTCTTCAAGGGCTTTCCGAAGCCATTCATTTCGCCAAGAAGGCAGATCTGGATGTGGAGCAGGTCATTTCGGCGATCCGCGGTGGCGCGGCACAGTCCTGGCAGATGGAAAACCGTTGGGAAACAATGAACGAGGGCAAGTTCGACTTCGGTTTTGCCGTCGACTGGATGCGCAAGGACCTCGGCATCTGCCTGAAAACGGCAAATGATACCGGCGCCCGTCTGCCTGTCACGGCCCTGGTCGACCAGTTTTATGCCGAAGTGCAGGCGATGGGCGGCAAGCGCTGGGACACTTCCAGCCTGATTGCCCGGCTGGAAAACGCCGAAAGAAAATAGTCCTACGGGCCGCCTCGCCCATTCGTCGCCGTTTCATGATCACTGCCCGGAAGCTTCCCTGGCGATCTCATCGAGCAGCGCGTTGACATTGGCGATCGTGGCCCGCGATTCCTCTGACCCGGAGGCCGATAGCTGGCGGAAGCCGACCGTGACATTGCCCGCGGTCTCCGGGGTTTCATAGACAAACAGGGTGTAGGGGCAATAGGCGATATTCGCCGCGTCCGCTTCCATGGCCTTTCTCGACAGGTTGGCCGAACAGAACAGTATTGCCTGGGCGTTGGAGAAAATCTCCTTCTTGCCACCGACATCCTCCCCGGTCCGGGCCAGCATGTCACCTATATGCGAAACATAGTCGATCACCAGACCCCGGTTGACGATGGCGTTTTCCAGATCGAAGCGGATATCGTCGAAGGCGCCCTCGATTTCATAGGCGGTCACCCCTTCCGGAACGTTTTGTGCCGTCGAAACAGATGTTGCGCCTGTCATCAAAGCGGTGCCCAGAAGCAATGCCTGAGCACTCTTTACGATTTTTTCCAACATACGATATCCTCCCTAAATGCGACTGCAAGAATACGCTTCTTGCAGCCGGGAGTAATTGATATATCGCATTTTTTGAATATTTCCGAACCGACGGCGTCTTCACCCCTCCCCTTGCCAGAAGGCGCGCGGGAAATCTAGACGTCGACCTCGATGGTTCCGATCGGGTTGGAGCAGCAGGCCAGGATGTATCCGGCTTCGACATCGTCTTCGCTGATGCCGCCGGAATGGACCATATGCACGTCGCCGGACAGTTTCCTGACCTTGCAGGTGCCGCAGACGCCGAAAGTGCATCCGGAGGGAATGTT
This sequence comes from Labrenzia sp. OB1, assembly GCF_001624695.1. Classification (GTDB taxonomy): domain Bacteria; phylum Pseudomonadota; class Alphaproteobacteria; order Rhizobiales; family Stappiaceae; genus Roseibium. The sequence continues at coordinate 63,520 of NZ_JSEP01000006.1, forward strand.
GAGGCCCGCGCCCTTGGCCACCGCCAGGACGGTGTCCGTTTCAGAGCACGATGCGGAAACCTTCGAACCGGCAAAAACGATCTGCGCCTTGACGTCCTCCTGCGGAACGACATCGTCGAACTCGGTCAGTTCGGCATTTGTTTCCGCCGGAGCATGGAAACTCTCCTGATGATAGCGGTCCATGTCGTAGCCAAGCGCGTTCAGGATCTCGCGCACCGCATCCATGAAGCCGTCCGGACCGCAACAATAGACCTCGCGCTCCAGATAGTCCGCGCACATGAGGCCCAGCATCAACTGGTTGAAGCGGCCGCGATACCCGGTCCAGACCTCGTAAGGATCGCTCTTGCTGACGACGAAATGCAGTTGAAGGCCGCTCACCCGGCTCGCCATATATTCCAGCTTCTTGCGGAAGATGAGATCGGCCGGGCGGTTGGCGCACTGAATGAAACAGATATCGGGGTCTTCACCGCGTTCAAACAGCGTGGTTGCCATGGACATCATCGGCGTGACGCCTGAACCCGCCGAGACAAAAAGATATTTACCGTCCGGGTTGGCCGGCAGATGGAAGAGCCCGGCCGGCCCGTAAGCCCTGATGCGCATGCCTGGAGCCAGATTTTCCAGCATCCATCTTGTGCCGATGCTTCCCTCATGGGCCTTCACCGTCACGGAGATATAGGCGTTCGTAACCGGCGAGGAGGAAATCGTATAGGTGCGCTGCACATTGGTGCCGGGAACAGGCAGGTCCAGTGTAATGAACTGGCCGGCCTTGTAGAGGAAGGTCGCGCCGGAGGGCGGACGAAAGGTGAAGGTCTTCACATCGGGCGCTTCCGGCAGCACGTTGACGCACTCCAGAATTTCGCTGTCGGTCCAGACAGGCGTTTCGCGCCCGGGCATCGGGATCATGGCTCTACTCCGCCGCCACGCGGAAGCGGCCGATCAGTCTGTTTTCAAGCGCCCGCGCATACCAGTCGATGAACTGAATGACACCGCTTTCCTGGGTCCTGGAATAAGGCCCCGGCTCATAAGCGGGCGAATTGATGCCGATCTGGTTTTCCTCAACAATGCGCCGATCCTCGTCGTTCGTGTGCACCCAAACCTCGGTCAGGCGCTCCAGATCGTAATCGGTTCCCTCCTCCGCATCCTTGTGCACCAGCCAGGTGGTGGTGACCTCGGTCTCCATCGGCCCGACGGGCAGCATACGGAATGTCAGCACCTGGTCGGAGAGGAAGTGGTTCCAGGTGTTGGGGAAGTGGAAGAACAGGCAGGAGCCGGCATTGTCGAACGGAACGGAACCGACACGCCTTGAGACCGCCGCCGTGCCATCCATGGTGTAGCTGACCGCATTTCCGAGGAACGGAATGCGCACGAAACGCCATTGTTCGGACGGAGAAATCACGAATTTCGCCGGCAGACCGGCTTTTTCGCAACGGTCCACATGCGCCTTGCCGACGTTGGACGATGACGCGTCGTCTCCGCCAACCAGGAACGGGTCATCGGGGAAGGTACGGCACAGGGACGGATGGGATCCGGAGCAATGATAGCATTCCCGGTTGTTCTCCATCACCAGCTTCCAGTTGGCTTTCTCGATGATGGTCGAACTATGGGCGACTTTCAGGCCGGACAGGTCATGCGGGCCGAAATAGCGGGCTGCCTGTGTCTCCAACCCGGCCGTATCGGGCGCCACATCGGCAAGGCAGATAAAGATCATACCGGAGAGGTTTTTGCAGTGGACAGGTTTCAGTCCATGCTCATCCGGTTTGAAATCCGGTCCCATCTCGCGCGCGAAAAGCAGTTTGCCGTCAAGCTCGTATGTCCACTGGTGATACGGGCAGACAAGTTTTGGCGCTGAGCCCTTGGCGGCCGAGCAAATGCGGCTGCCCCGATGTCGGCAGGAATTGTGGAAGGCACGGATGGTGCCATCCGCCCCCCGGACGATGATCACCGAACAGGCGCCTATCTGCAGCGTGATGTAGGCCCCGGATTTGGGAAGCTCGGCCGAAGGCGCTGCGAAGATCCATTCGCTTTGCCAGATGTTTTTCATGTCCGTTTGAAAGACATCCGCGTCGGTATAAAACGCCTGCGGCAGGGAATACCCTGCCCGGCGTCCCATCAGGAGGGAAAGAACATCCGCATCGCTCAGCATTGTGACACATCCTATCCAGCCGACTCTCGCGGCCCAGTTCAAGACCGGAAGTTAGGCGCTCCCGTTTCCTCCGCCATAGCCAAAAACGGCATCGGCTTATGCAGGTTGGACGCGAGCGGCGAAATTTGCGTGCGATGCAGCATTTCTAGATGTCCTTGACCAGCCGCAGGGCATCGTAAATCGCCGCATGGGTATTGCGCGCGGAAACCGCGTCACCGATGCGGTAAAGCGCGAATGCCCCGTCCGGATTGGCCTCCAGAGGCTGCGGCCTCCCTGAGAGCAGCGCGTCCTGATCGACGGAACCGAGATTTTTCGAACGTGGTTTCAGATCGAAATAGAGTTCGTCCATCGGCACTGTGCCATGGTTGACGACAATCTGGTCAAAGTCCCGTTCTTCCGTATGGGTTGAATAATCCGTACCGATCACGGCGGTCAGGAGGTTGCCCGAGCGCCGCACCGCCTTCAGGCGGTATGTGACGGTGAACCTGACATCCTTTTCCTGCAGGGCGCGCATATAGGGGACCAGGTTCATGGCCATGATTTCGGGAGCGAAGGACCGGTCCGGCGTCATGACCTCGACATGGGCTCCGCTCGCCGCGATGAGTTCGGCGGCCTGAAGCGCCGGATGATCGCCGGCATCGTCGTAGATGAGCACGCGGTTTCCAGGCTTCACATCCCCGGCAATGACATCCCATGAAGACACGACGAGATCGTTACCTTGCGAAAGCACTTCGGTGTGCGGCAGTCCGCCCGTCGCAACGATAACCACATCCGGATTTTCCAAAAGGACGTCTTCCGCCTCCGCGAAGACGTTGAAGCGGAAGGCGACATCGCGCGCAAGACACTGCTCCATGCGCCAGTCGATGATTGAAATCATCTCGCGGCGGCGTTCCGACTGGGCCGTCAGACGGATCTGGCCACCGGCATCCGGCGCGGCTTCCAGGACCGTGACCTTGTGACCGCGCTCCGCCGCCACACGGGCCGCCTCCAGACCCGCCGGCCCGGCGCCGACGACAACAACGCGTTTGCCGACCTCCGCCGGTCCGCTCTCATGAGGCATGGTCAGTTCGCGGCCCGTTGCCGCGTTGTGGATGCAAAGCGCCTCGCCACCCTGATAGATCCTGTCGAGGCAATAGGTCGCTCCGACACAAGGCCGTATCTCCGCTTCCCGCTTTTCCTCGATCTTCCTGACGATGAACGGATCCGCAATGTGGGCACGTGTCATGCCGACCATATCCAGAAGGCCTTCTGCAATTGCATGGCGAGCGGTCGCGACATCGGGGATCTTCGCGGCATGGAAGGTCGGCATGCCGATCTCCTTGCGGATACGCCCGGCAAAATCCAGATGCGGCGCGTTCCGCATGCCCTGCACCGGAATGACATCCGTCAGCCCGGGATCGGTATCGATATGGCCACGGATGACATTCAGGAAATCGATCTGGCCGGTGGCCTTGAGGCGCCTGGCGATCTCCAGCCCGTCCTCCGGCGAGATCCCGCCGTCCAGATCCTCGTCCGCGGTGAAGCGAACACCGAGAATGAAGTCCTTGCCGACGCGCTCGCGAATGGCGTCGATCACCTCCAGCGAAAACCGCATCCGGTTTTCCAGCGACCCGTTGTAGGGACCGTCCAGTGTATTGGTCAGCGGTGACCAGAACTGGTCCATCAGGTGGCCATAGGCCTGCAGTTCGATGCCGTCCATGCCGCCGGCCTTCATCCGTTCGGCCGCACTCGCATAGTCTTCTATAATCCGGCTGATATCCCAGTCTTCCAGTTTTTTCGGAAACGCCCTGTGGGAAGCTTCGCGCTCGTGACTGGAGGAGACCGCCGGCAGCCAGTCCGCCTTGTTCCAGTTGGTGCGCCGGCCAAGATGGGTGAGCTGGATCATCACCGCGCAGCCATGCTCATGGCAGGCATCCGTCAATCTGGTGAGCCAGGGAACCACCTCGTCCTTGTAGGCCAGGATATTGTTGAACACCGGCGGCGAGTCTCGGGATATGGCGGCGGATCCGGCGGTCATCGTCAGCGCCACCCCTGCTTTCGCCCGTATCTCGTGGTAGGCGCGGTAACGGTCCTTGGGCATGCCGTCTTCCGGATAGGCCGGTTCATGAGAGGTGATCATGATCCGGTTTTTCAATGTCAGGGATTTCAGCTTGTACGGCTGCAGCAACGGATCTTTCGACATGCGATTTCCTCTGGACGTGGCCTCTCACATTTCCCGGGCCGGAGTTTCGAAGAGAATAGTTTGTCCGCCGGTCTCGTGAAAAGACGCAAAAACGCCATTCATGTCGTTTTTGAAAACACATGTGTCATTTTTGTTTGCAGGCGCTCCATGAGGTTGGTAAAGACGAAGGCATGACTGACGCTTTGATCGACAAGACATCCGGATGGCGCGGAACGCGGGAAATATGGATCCGGGCGGCGTATGAAGCGCTGCTGGAAAACGGTATCGATGCGGTCAAGGTGATGCCTCTGGCGGATCGGCTCGGCCTCTCGCGCACCAGCTTCTACGGCCATTTTTCCGACCGCAAGGAACTGTTGAATGCCCTGGTCACGCACTGGCAAGCGCGCAACACCGGCAATCTCGTCCGGCGCACCGAGGATTACGCGGAAACGATCAGCGAGGCGGTCCTGAATCTCTTCGACCTCTGGCTAAGGCCGGACCTGTTCGACTCGCGGCTTGAATTCGCCGTGCGCAACTGGGCCCATACCGACGAAAGCCTTGCCGGCATGCTGGAAGAAGCCGACAGGGTGCGGATCGAGGCGTTACAGGCGATGTTCGAGCGTTTCGCCTATGACCCGAATTATGCCAACATCCGTGCCAGCACGATCTATCAGACGCAGATCGGCTATATCTCGATGAAAAAGGACGGACCCGACGAACCGTTGGCGCCAAGGTTGAGGCGCATGCCCTATTATGCGGAGATCTTTACCGGCCAGAAGGCAACGGAGGCCGAAATCGCCCGGTTTCTTGCCCGCCATCCGTTGCCGAAGATGACCGGAAGCCAGGGTGTGGACCCATAAATTTTCTCCCCCGGGAAATGTCCTCGTGGATACCCGGCCGGTCTGTCATTCAGGCTTGGTTTTTTCCGTCGCCACATAGGCGAGCGGCAGCGCTGTAGTGTTCTTGATCTGCTCCATCGCGAATGTCGTGGAGACGTCGGAAATATCGATCTTCGCGATCAGCTTCTTGTAGAAGGTATCATAGGCTTCAATGTCCGGCACGGCGACCCGCAACAGATAGTCGACCTGCCCGGCCATGCGATAGAATTCCATCACTTCGGGAAATTCCTTGATGACATCGGCGAATTTCTTCAGCCAGTCCTCGGAATGCTGGTTGGTGGTGATCGCAACGAAGGCCGTGACCTTGGCATTGATCTTCGCGGGATCGAGCAATGCGACCCGGCCGGTGATCACGCCATCCTCTTCCATCTTCTGGATACGGCGCCAGCAAGGCGTCGTGGACAGGCCAACCCGTCTGCCGATTTCGGCGACTGGAACAGTGCAGTCCTCCTGCAGGATGGACATTATGCGGCGGTCGATGCGGTCGATCATGAGCTGTATCCTGCGTTTGGCAGCACAGTTGGCGAGTTACTCTGGTTACGGTGCTTGGGAAATGGTTCCTCATTTACCGAAAAACACGTAACGGAATTTCAATAGGCTTGTCAATTCGCGAAGATTTGAGAATTTTATTCGAAACCGGACCCGTCACCTCAGGTAGCCGGTTCAAATCAGTCGGGTAACTTCCGCTCTCAGGACCGGAAGCAGTTCGGTCTCGAACCAGGGGTGCTTTTTCAGCCAGGAATTGTTGCGCCAGGACGGATGGGGCAGCGGCAGCACCGCTGGTTTGCCGTCCTCCGGTTCCGCCTCGAAATACTCCCGCCAGCAGGCCACAGTTTGTGTCAGCGTTTTCCGCCGCGCCGCTCCCAGATGGTAGGCCTGGGCATATTGCCCGATCGTCAGGACGAGCTCGATTTGCGGCATGGCGGCAAACAGCCCGTCATGCCAGGTTTTCCGGCATTCGGGCCTTGGCGGCAGATCGCCGCCTTTCGTATCCAGCCCGGGAAAGCAGAATCCCATAGGGACGATGGCGACACGCGCTGCATCGTAAAAGACATCTTCACCAACCCCCATCCAACCTCGGAGACGATCGCCCGAGGGATCGGTAAAAGGCTGGCCGCTGCGATGCACCCGTGTCCCGGGGGCCTGTCCGCATATGCAGATCCGGGCTGAGGAAGACACCTGCAGCACAGGACGGGGTTCATGCGGCAGCTGCGTCTTCAGCGGATTTTCGACACACACTCGGCAGGCGCGCACCTGTCGGGCAAGAATCTCCAGATCTTTCGAATTCTTCTTCCTGGACAAATAGTTACACCTTTAACGGACAGTTTAACCTTTCGCTTACCACGATCCTGAGGACGATCTTAAGGAATGGTGAGTCAGAGTGAATAAACAGGCAGTAACATAATAATGATTTCGATACTTCCGGGCGGCTAATGGAATCTCTTTCGTCAGAGAGCGGCGAAAACAAATTCGCCATCAACGAGCAGCGCGCCATGCGGCGCCGGGAGATGGCGCGTGGCTTGAAGAACGTGCGCAGCCGTCTCGGCGCTTCGGAATACCGCCACACCACTTTCGATCTCGAACGCCAGCATCTTTTCGCCGACACGCGGATCAACGCGGCCTATGCGGTTCCGCTTCTGTCGCTGATCGTCGCGGCCATTTCCGTTCTGTGGATCAATCCTCTTTACATCGGCGCCTGGTTCGCGGTGACACTGTGCACCCACATCGCGATGGTGGTTACCAGTCACGCCTACGAAAAAGCCCCTTCCGACCAGAAGGCGCGGGTCTACTGGCGCAAACGCTTCACGATGGGCGATTTCATCTACGGCTGCAGCTGGGCGTCTTTCTTTCTTTTACCACAGACGGCCGGATCCGGAGATGGGTTTGTCATCTTTCATTTCGCGACGCTGCTGATTGTCGTTGCAATGAACACGATGCAATCGGCGACCTTACCGAAATGCCTTCTGGCCAGCACCATTCCGATGACGCTTCTGGTGACGTTCAGTTTTCTGAAGCAGGTGGATCCGATCCACTACACGCTCGCGGCGATGGCCATCGGCGCCCAGGGTTTTTTCTTCATTCTCGGCAACCAGCTTCTGAAAAATGCCAACACGATGCTGGAGTACCGGGCCGAGAAGGATCATCTCATCGCAGAGCTGGAAACCGCCAACGCGATGTCGGACGAAGCCCGGCGGCGGGCAGAAGCCGCCAATATTGCCAAGTCCCGCTTTCTGGCGACCATGAGCCACGAGTTGCGCACGCCACTGAACGCCATACTCGGCTTTTCCGAGATCATGAAGAATGAAGTCCTTGGCGCGATGCACAACAAGAACTACCGCTCCTACGCGGAGGACATTCACGGTTCCGGCCAGCACCTTCTCAACCTGATCAACGAAATCCTCGATCTGTCGCGGATCGAGGCCGGGCGGCATGAACTGCATGAAGAACCGCTGTTCCTGGATGATATCGTCGACGAATGCGGAAGCATGATGAAGGTGCGCGCGGATGCGAAATCCATTGTGCTGCATCACACCCATGAGCCGGACCTGCCAAAGGTCTGGGCCGACGAACGCGCCTTGCGGCAGGTGGTTCTGAACCTCATGTCGAATGCGGTGAAATTCACGCCGGTCGGCGGCAAGGTGCGCATCAGGATCGGCCTGACTTCCGACGGCGGGCAGTATGTCTCCATCCAGGATACCGGCCCGGGTATTCCGGAGGAAGAAATTCCGACCGTTCTGGAAGCTTTCGGCCAGGGGACGCACGCGATCAAAAGCGCGGAGCCCGGAACCGGCCTCGGACTGTCCATCGTCCAGGCCCTCATCGCCATGCATGACGGCAATTTCAACCTGAAGTCCAAGCCCGGTGTCGGCACGGAGGTAATCGTCACGCTGCCCCGAGCCCGGGTGATGAATTACGCGCCGGATGTCGACTGGGTCGATCCCGACGATAAGAAGCCAAGCTTTGGCGACAAGACAAGCCGTTCAGCCTGAACGGGCAGCCGTTCAAGTACATGGCGCCGGCTTGAGGGCAGTCCGGCCCGTTCCTGTCAGTCCGCTTTCCCGGAAACGCCAGCGTCGGCGAATGTCGCCATGCCGGAGTGCACTTCGGCAGCGGCCTTGGCAAGGCCTGCCGCAAGAGCTGCGCCGGTTCCCTCTCCAAGACGCATTCCGAAATCGAACAGGGCCTGCTTGCCCATATGCTCCAGGGCCTTCGCATGGGCCTGTTCCGCGGAGACATGGGCGAACAGGCAGTGGTCCAGTCCCGACGGGTCCATCGCATAAACCACGGCCGCGGCGGCGGTGGTCACAAATCCGTCGACGATCACCGGCACGCGCTGCAGCCGCGCGGCAATGATAAGACCGGCCATCGCGGCGATTTCCCGCCCTCCGGTTCTGCGCAGGATCTCCAGCGGATCCTTCTCGCCGTTCAGCCGGGCGACGGCTTCCTCCACCGCGTCTCGCTTGCGGGTCAGGCCTTCATCGTCCACGCCGGTTCCACGGCCGATCCAGTCCTCGGAGCGGCCACCGAACAGGCCGTTGAGGACGGCTGCGGCGACGGTCGTGTTGCCGATCCCCATTTCCCCCAGGCAGATCAGGTCTATACCGCCGGCGAGAGCTTCCATGCCGTAGGCCATGGTTGCGGCGCAATTGGCCTCGTCCAGGGCATCTTCGCGCGTGATGCTGGGTGTGGGCATGTCGACGGCAAGGTCGAACACCTTCAGACCCACATCGTAGGCCCGGCAGATCTGGTTGATGGCCGCGCCACCGGCGGCGAAATTCTCCACCATCTGGCGATTGACCGAACTTGGAAACGCCGAGACGCCTTCCTCCGCGACCCCGTGGGCGGTCGCGAAAATCGCGACCATCGGCCGGGTGATCTTTGGCGGGGCGTTCCCCGACCATGCCGCCAGCCACTCGGCGATGTCCTCAAGACGCCCAAGGGAACCGGCAGGCTTCGTCAGCTGTGCATCGCGCGCCTTTACCTTTCCCACCGCTTCGTCATCCGGACCCGGCATCGACTTGACCAGGTTGCGGATATCTTCGAAAGGAAGCGCGGTGTCGGAAAGAGACATGGATTTCAGGTTCCCGGTCTGGATCTTAAAGTGTTAGAGCCTGTACGGTCCGGCACCCTGCCGGCCATTGGTCTCGCTAAGCCGCCGATCTATAATGCGGCTTTGCGAAAACTCAAGCGCAGGACCGGCCCGATGAACCGTGAAACCGACCAAATGCCTGATAGTGAGGCCAAATCCGGCGCGGACAAAACTTGGGATCAAGCCCGAGACCGGCTGAAGGGCCTGCCGGAATTCGCAGCGGACACCGCCGCCTGCGTGCGATTCTTCTCCCGCCTGCCTGTACCGCGGATCAACGCTCTGGACGATCCGGGGACCGCGCCGGATTTTACCCGTATCGCCCGGGCCGCTCCTCTGGCCGGTTTCGTCATCGCCCTTCCCGCCGCCGGATGCGGCCTGCTGCTGGGCTATACGCATCTTCCCGGCCTCGCCGTGGCCGCCATTGTCGCCGCGCTTCTGGCGATCACCACCGGCGCGCTGCATGAAGACGGGCTGAGCGATGTCGCAGACGGGTTTTTCGGTGGAGCAACCCGCGAGAGGCGCCTGGACATCATGAAGGACAGCCGCATCGGTGCGTTCGGAGCCCTGGCGCTGGTGCTTTCCACTGTCCTGCGTATCGCGCTTCTGGCGGCGCTCTGGCAGCGGTTCGGCCCTGCCGAAGCTGCTCTCCTGTTTTTGTGCGGTGAAGCGCTCAGCCGCACGCTGCTTGTCTGGCAATGGCAGATCCTGCCGCTGGCGCGTCCGGAAGGGCTGGCGGCAAGGTTCGGCAAGCCGACGGAAAAAACGGTCCATCTGGCGGCTCTGGTGACGATCCCTCTGCTGATCCCGGCAGTGCTGTTGATTTCCCTTGCGGCATTTTCTCTCGCCTGTGTGTTTGCAGCCGCTGCGAGCTATGCTACCGGTCGTCTGGCGCGCGCCAAGATCGGCGGCGTCACCGGGGATGTCCTCGGAGCCATGCAACAACTCGCCGGGCTTGGTTTCCTGCTGGGAGTGCTGATGGTTCCATAGGCCACCTGATCCCTTTTCGAGGCGGAACCTGCCGATGGTATCGATTTACCGGCTTCCAATGATGCGCGTCCTGATCGTGCTGACGGCCTGCGCCGCATTGCTCGGCGGCTGTTCCAGCCGGCCCGAATTCGGTGCGCTGGCGCTCAATTCGGTTCCTGCGGAAGGCGCCAGGGCTCATGATATCTTCATCGTCACCACCCGGGCGCGGGATGACCGGCCGGACACCTATTTCAGCGGCGAGCGGTCTGTCGAGGTCAACTACGCTGAAGCGCGGATCTCCGTTCCGCCGGCACACAAGCCCGGCCTCATCGAGTGGCCAGCCAGCCTTCCGGGTGATCCGGACACCGATTTCGTCGCCCGAAGCGCGGGCTACCTGCCCTCTGCCCAGGCTTTCAAGTCCCGGATCAATCAGGAACTTGCAACCCGGCCGCGCGGCGAGAAGGAAGTCTTCCTGTTCATTCACGGCTACAACACAATGTTCGCCGAGAGCCTCTATCGCCTCACCCAGTTCGTCCATGATTCGAACAACGGTGCGGTCCCGGTGCTCTTCACCTGGGCCTCGCGCGGTAAGCTCAGGGATTATCTTTACGACCTGAACAGCGCCGCCATCGCCCGCGACGCGCTGGAAAAGACCTTGGTCGAGCTGGCGAACAGCGACGCCGACGAAATCAGTATCCTCGCCCATTCCATGGGCAACTACCTCCTGATGGAAACCATCCGCCAGATGCCGCCGTCCGTTCGGCACAAGATCCAGAAAAAGATCCACTACGTGGTTCTGGCGGCGCCGGATATCGATATCGACCTGTTCAAGTCGCACCTGCGCAGGCTCGGCAAGGTCGACAAGCCTTTTGTCGTTATCGTTTCCGCCGATGACCGGGCCTTGCGGCTGTCGCGTGCCCTTTCCGGCGGTGTGGACCGCCTCGGAGCCTTCTCCGACGACGAGGAGCTGACCAAACTTGGCGCCATCGTCATCGACGTGACCGACCTTGAGGCGGAGGATTCCGCTCATCATTCCAAATTCGCGATCCTGGCCGAGTTCGCTCCCGAACTTCAGCGTGCCTTCGCGAACGGAAGCCTGACGAGCGAATCCAGTATCGACGGGACACGCACCTTCGGCGGGGACCTGGGCACTTTCGTCGGAAACACCGCGCAAGCTGCGGTCACCCTGCCCATCCGGATCATCGCGGCCCCGGTCGTCCTAGCCACGGGTGGCAGTCTGTGACACTGCTTTTCAAGGCATGTCTTGGTTAAACGGATTCATGAATTCAGGAAGCCGCCCGAGGCTGAGTTTGCATTGAAAATGAGATCGGGCGACCTCCTGAAGGCAATTCAACGCGACATGCTCCGGCACAAGTTTGAGCCATCTTTTGTCTTGGCAAAGCCACATTCAACCGCCATATCGGCATGATGCAGTCACCTTGTATTAAAATCTGCCAGATTGACCGGGAAAACGGCCTTTGCACCGGCTGTCATCGCACGCTCGACGAGATCGCCGGCTGGGCGGGCTTCAGCGAGAACGAACGTTTGGAAATCCTGGCGGATATCGACAGGCGCCGTGACAGCCGGGACACAGGCACGGACGCGCGCGCATGAGGCAGCCGAAGCAGTTTCGCGGTCTGGTGACCGCCGTTCTGGTGATCGTCATGGCCGCGGCCGCATTCTACTTCTTCTTCGGCGATCCGACAGATCCGGAAAACGTCAACTTCGACAGCAGCGGCCCCCGGATCGTGGCCCTGTCCGCCCTCGCCTTCGTGTTCATCGCAAGTTTCCTGTTCGGACAGCCGAAAGTGCGCGAAATCATTCATGGCACCGTGTTCTGGGGCGGCCTCGGCCTTGTGCTGGTCGTCGGCTACACATACCGCGCCGACCTGGTTCAGGTCGGCTACCGCGTGCTGGGAGCCCTCGCGCCGGGAATGGCGGTCTCGCAGCCGGACGGCTCGATCCTGATTGTCCGCGATGCGACTGGCCATTTCGTCGTCGACGGGCGCGCCAACGGCACGGGAACGCAGTTCCTGCTCGATACGGGAGCAAGCGCCGTCGTGCTGACCTTCGAGGACGCGCTCCGCGCCGGATACAGGGCCGAGGACCTGTCCTTCACCGTGCCGGTCTCCACCGCAAACGGCCGTACACTCGTTGCGCCGGTGAAGATCGACACGATCACCATCGGTGACCACACATTGCGCGATATCCGCGGCTTTGTCGCCCGTCAGGGCACTCTGGACGGAAGTCTTCTGGGCATGACCGCACTCGACCGGCTGCAAAGCTGGCGGATCGAGGGCGACAAACTGATCATCACACCCTGACGCCGGTGTTTCGAGACAAAGCGCGGTTATTCCGCCGCCTCGGCCGTCACATCAGCAGGGCTGACAGCCGCAAGTGCCTTTTCGACAACTTCAAGCCCGGCACCGGGCCGGATCGCCTCGACGGTGAGGATGCGCCGCCAGGAGCGTGCTCCCGGCTGGCAGTGGAACAGCCCCAGCATATGCCGTGTCATATGGGAAAGTTTCACGCCCCGGCTCAGTTGCTCTTCCATGTAGGCCGTATACGCCCGCACAGCCTCGAAAGGCGAAACATCCGGCAGGTTGCCGTCGTAAAGCCTCCGGTCGACCTCCCCCAGGATCCGCGGTGTGTGATAGGCGGCGCGGCCGAACATGACGCCATCGACGGTCTCCAGAAACGGCTCCGCCTGATCGAGGCTCTGCAGGCCGCCGTTCAGGCCGATGAACCGATCCGGGAACCGCGCCTTCAGCCGCTGCACCCTCTCGTAGTCCAGTGGCGGAACATCGCGGTTCTGTTTCGGGCTCAGCCCCTGAAGCCAGGCCTTTCTCGCATGCACCCACAGCGCGTCGGCGCCGGCGTCAAAGACAGCATCGGCCATCCGGTCCAGCGCCTCTTCCGGGTCCTGGTCATCGACACCGATGCGGCATTTGACCGTCACCGAAATATCCACCGCCGCCTTCATCGCCGCGACACAGGCCGCCACCAGCTCCGGCTCGTGCATGAGGCAGGCTCCGAAGCGGCCGGACTGGACCCGGTCTGACGGACAGCCGACATTGATGTTGACCTCGTCGTAGCCGAAATCCGCAACGATCCGCGCCGCCTCCGCCATCTCCGCCGGATCCGATCCGCCGAGTTGACAGGCAAGCGGGTGCTCAAGGCCTGAAAACCCGAGCAGATGCTCCCGATCGCCATGGATCACAGCCCCTGTCGTGACCATCTCCGTATACAGCAGCGCATGCCGGGTCAGATGCCTGTGAAACGCACGGCAATGCCGATCCGTCCACTCCATCATGGGCGCAATGGAAAATCTCGCTGCCGCAGCGGCTGCGTTATCGGGCATTCCTAATTCTCCGATGGTCCGCGATCCGGTTTTTGGAACCATGTTGCACACATACTGCACACGAATTAGGGCAGTCTAGCCCCTCGAGGGTAAAGACAGGCAAACGGCGGTGTTTGGTTGCGGCAGTGATCCAGGACCCCTGCTCTACCGCAAGGGCCACACGGTAATGGACTTTCAAAATTCCCGGCAGAGACGCTTACTCGCCAAGGGCCGTTATGTTCACGCCAATCACCGACATTTCCATGCAACATTTCGCTTCGCCTTGCCTTTCCATCGGCCGCCCCACGTGCAACTCGAAGTCAGTGCCAAAACCGGTTCTCCATGTCCGGCGCAGCTATTGTCCGGTTTGAGCCAATTGCGTTGAAAACCCTGTGTGTTTGCCGTCCTTGAACTTGCCTGTGAGAGTGGAATGGCGGCTTGCGAACATACAAGTTTCACTGGCGGACATTCGCACTGAACTGGTTCACTTTAACTTCCCGGGCCATATCAACCAACGCAGCATCACAACGAATGGCCGCTTTGGAGGTTGGGCCGAGATCCAGCGAACGTCCGTCTTGGCCGCGCTTTCCAGACCGCGGCAGATTCCACAAATACCGGCGCAGCGGTTCCGGGCAGTGCCGTGGTCCGGAGAGCGCTCAAAGGTGTCCCGGAATTGGTCCGTTCATCGGCTGTCAGAAAGAGGCTTGCAGCATCCTGAGATAGTCGTCAGCGGTTGCGTCAATGTGGTTGGTCTTGTGGCTGTGGTCGGCCAATGCACCGGAAATGATGCGGTCGAAGATATTTTCCGAAACACCCAGCTCCGACAGACTGACCGGCAACCCGATGGCCGCCGTCATCTCTTTGATGGCCGCTCCGATATCCGTTCCGGCAGCCAGACCCATGGCGTCGGCCAGCCGGGCATACTTGTCTTCGCTGACGGACGCCGGAGCCGGCTTGTTGAATTCCAGAACCGCAGGCATGAACACCGCGTTCAAGGTGCCGTGGTGCAGTTTCGGATTGAGCCCGCCGAGCGCATGACTGAGGCTGTGTACACAGCCCAGGCCCTTTTGGAAGGCCATCGCGCCCATGGTTGCGGCAATTGCCATGTTGGCGCGGGCGTCCTTGTCGTCCGGTATTTCCGTAGCCTTGCGGATATTCGCCCAGGCGCGGCGCAGTCCTTCAAGCGCGATGCCGTCTGCCGGCGGATTAAAGGACGGGGCAAGATACGTCTCGATGCAGTGCGAGATAGCGTCCATTCCGGTGGCTGCAGTCAATACGGGTGGCAGCGTCATGGTCAATTCCGGATCGACAATGGCAGCTTTCGGGATGAGGAATGGAGACAGCAATCCGACTTTCCGGCCGTCATCCAGTATAACAATCGCCCCGCGCCCAACTTCGCTACCGGTGCCTGACGTTGTCGGAATAGCGATGGTCGGCCATGTCCTGGCCGTGATTTTTTGCAGGCCGCCCTCGATGACCGCATAGGTCTTCAGGGTCCCGCCATGTGCGGCGAGGATGACAACTGCCTTTGCAAGATCGATGGCTGATCCGCCGCCAATGGCGATAACCCCGTCGGCTTCGACCTCTTTGAACAAATCCGCCGCGACACGGACGGCCGCCTCGTTCGGGTTGCCGGGGGTCTCGTCGTAAATGCCTGCCGGCGCCTCGCCAAGGACGGCTTCAATCTTGTCGAGAAACCCGAGATTACGGACGCCCTTGTCTGTCACTACGAGCGGGCGCGAAATTCCGGCGAGCGTCAGTTCTTCCTTCAACGTGACAAGTTCGCCAAAACCAAACTGAATTCGGGTTACGTAATTGATCAGAGGCATGTCGCTCACTTTGCTGATATGCCCAATGGAAACTGATCCGAATAGAAATTAAACCATTGGGCGAATATTTTCCGATTGGCCGCAAGATAAACTCTAAATGTGACCTGTAAATCCACTCTCTTTCAATTTGGATATAACGAGAAGGGAATTGACGCTTACTGCAAAGCCATTTCCTCTGGAGAGAAAGCCTCTTCTGTTGCGCCTGATCTGTTTTCGGGCGCTGTCTTCGACAGGATTAAGTGGCTCAACTATCGCTAAGCAGCTCCCAGAATGCCTCAACAGCACTGCTTCGGTAATCGTTTTCCTGCCTTATCTTTCTGAGCTCGCGACGACTGATCGGGCGTGATGGAACAAAGAATTCGACACCGTCGGGTTGGCTTTTCACTGCTTCAAACGGCAGGATGCTGACCCCGAAACCTTGGCGGACGAAAGACAGGATGGCTGTCGTATTGCGTGCCTCCAGGGTGCTGTTCGCCATTAGTCTGTCGACCAGAGGGTCGTCGATGAGGCGGCACAGCGGGTTGACGATTAGCGGCTCTTGCGTGAGCAAGTCCCAGCCTGAAGAGCCGCCTGCAGCCAAATGCGCTCTGTGGATCGGCCCACCTTCCGCGCAAACTATACCCAGATCGTCGCACAATATCAGATCCCCCTCCGACGTTTCGTCAGGACGGGCCGACACGATCCCGATGTCCGCATCATCTCGCTGCACACGCCGGCGCACTGCGGGGGTGTCAACATCGCTGATCTCAATGCGAACATCAGGATGTGTTTTCCGAAAAATTTCAATCACATCCGGTAGCAAAGACACTGTTGCCGAAGGAACCGCGGCAATGCGCACGATACCTGCCGTCGAGATGGCATGACGCCGGATAGCCTGAGAGCTCTGGTCGAAGACATCTGTGGCCCGGCGGCTCTCCTCCAGCACCAACTGACCCAGCGGTGTAAGGCGGTTCTTGCGATCCGTCTGAAAAAGGGGCGCACCGACGTCGTCGACAAGTTGCGCAAGTGTCATGGATATCGCCGAGGGCGTTCGATTCAATTCACGTGCAGCAGCGGTCAGCGTCCCTGCCTCTGCGACCGTTCGAAAGACACGCAGCATCTCCAGTTTTATCGACATTCAGAAAACCTGTAATTTTCTTAAGAATTTCCAGAATGACTGAAACAAAAAAATAAGTCCAGTTGGTGCAAAGGCAATCAGGAGACGACCATGACCGCGCGCACTCAAATTTATATCGACGGCACCTGGACGGACGGCGCGTCAATCGTCGAGAACCGCAATCCGTCAGACACGTCTGATCTGATCGGGCTTTTCGCGCAGGCGGATGAATCCCACCTGGACGCAGCCCTTGCGGCGGCGCGGCGTGCGCAACCGATCTGGTGGGCCACCGGCATTCAAAAGCGCCACGATGTTCTGATGGCCGTCGGCACAGAATTAATGGCTCGCGCTGAAGAAATTGGCCGTCTTTTGTCACGCGAAGAAGGCAAGCCGCTTGCCGAGGGCAAGGGCGAAGTTTACCGCGCAGGCCAGTTCTTTACGTATTTCGCGGCCGAGGTCCTGCGCCAGCACGGTGATCTGGCAGAAAGCGTGCGCCCGGGCATTGAGATCGACGTGCGCCGCGAACCTGTTGGCGTCGTCGCCATCATCAGCCCGTGGAACTTTCCCGTCGCGACCCCCGCCTGGAAAATCGCGCCCGCGCTGGCCTTTGGCAACTCGGTCGTTTGGAAGCCCGCGAATGTGACACCTGCCAGCGCCGTGGCGTTGACCGAGATCATCGCCCGTCAGGACATCCCAAAAGGCCTGTTCAATCTGGTGTCCGGTCCGGGCCGAAATGTGGGGCAACGCCTTGTTGAGAGCAGTCAGGTCGATGCGATCAGTTTCACAGGGTCTGTTCCTGTCGGGCGCGGCATCGCGGCTGCCGCAATCGCGAACATGACCAAAGTTCAAATGGAAATGGGATCAAAAAACCCGCTGATCGTGATGGACGATGCGGATCTTGAACTGGCCGTTGTTCATGCCGCCGGGTCGGCTTTTGGCGGAACGGGCCAGAAGTGCACCGCTGCCAGCCGCCTGATCGTGCATGCCTCTGTCCATGATGCGTTTGTGGAAAAGTTGGTTGCTGCGGCAAAGGCGCTGAAAGTTGGTCACGCGCTTGAGGATGGGACCCAGATCGGTCCTGTCGTCAGCGAAAGTCAGTTGACCCAGAATCTCGCGTATGTCGGAACGGGCAAATCCGAGGGCGCAGAGCTGCTCTGCGGCGGTGAGCGATTGGAACGGGCGACCGACGGCCACTACATGGCCCCCGCCGTTTTTGCGAACACCCGCAACGACATGCAGATCAACCGCGAGGAGATGTTTGCCCCCATTACCTGTGTGCAAAAAGCAGACAGCTACGCCGAGGCGCTGGCGATTGCCAATGACACGCAATTCGGCCTGACGGCAGGCATCATGACGCGGTCCCTTTCGCGGGCCATCCACTTTCGCGCGAACATGCGTGCCGGCTGCGTCATGGTGAATCTGCCGACGGCCGGTACGGATTACCATGTGCCTTTCGGCGGCCGAGGCGCCTCCAGCTACGGTCCCCGCGAACAGGGGTCCTATGCGGCTGAATTCTACACATCCGTCAAAACCGCTTATGTGTCCGCGGGAGAGCCCGAATGAGCTTTCTGATTGACGGCCTGCAATATGCCAACTGGTCGGAAAAGATCTTCCGCCAAATGCGCGAGGGCGGCGTGGACGCAGTTCACGTGACGATCACCTATCATGAGACCTTTCGCGAAACGGTTCTGATCATCGAGCAATGGAACCGCTGGTTTGAAAAGCATCCGGACCTGATCTTTCAGGGCCGCACTGCTGCTGATGTTCAACTGGCCCGCGACACCGGCCGCACGGCAATTTTCTTCGGCTCGCAAAACCCGTCATGCATCGAGGATGACATCGGCCTGGTCGAGGTCATGCACACACTGGGTCTGCGCTTTATGCAACTGACCTACAACAACCAGTCCTTGCTCGCGTCGGGTTGTTACGAGGATGAAGACACAGGCCTGACCCGCATGGGCCGCGCTGTGGTCTCGGAGATGAATCGCGTCGGCATGGTGGTCGACATGAGCCATTCCGGAGAACGCTCCACGCTTCAGGCCATCGAACACTCGACACGCCCCATTGCTGTCACCCACGCCAACCCGTCCAGCTGGCACATGGCCTTGCGCAACAAATCCGACGATCTGCTGCGAGCGCTCGGGGAATGCGGCGGGTTTCTGGGGCTATCGACCTATCCACATCACCTTGACGGCGGCAGCGCCTGCACGCTGCAATCCTGGTGCGACATGGCCGCCCTCGCGGTTGATCTGGTAGGCCCGACGGGCGTCGGGATCGGTACGGACCTTTGCCAGGATCAGCCCGACAGCATTGTTGAATGGATGCGTGTCGGGCGCTGGACCAAGGCAATTGACTACGGCGAAGGCAGCGCGGCGAACGCAGGTTTTCCGGCAATGCCCGACTGGTTTCACGACAACCGCGATCTGGCTGGGCTCCGCACGGGTTTGCGCGCCGCCGGTCTGGACGAGACCACAATAGACGGCGTGATGGGCAACAACTGGCACGCTTTTTTCGAGAGCAGCTTCGGGGCGCAAACCGCACGCCCCGTCACACTAGACCGCGCCGCCGAGTAAGGCGCGGGGCACATAAGTTCAGGGAGGAACGAAAGTGACCACGACGACCACACAAACCAAGCCGGGATCTGGCGCGATAGACAAAGCGCTTTTTGCAGTCACCGGGGGATTTATAGCGCTCTTCTGCGCCTATGCGCTGTTCGATATTGACGGGCTGTCCGCGCTTGTCGATGCCGGTTTTGGTTTTTCTGCCCGCTATTTCGGGCTGTATTGGCAGCTTCTTCTGCTCGCAACATTCCTGATCGGTCTGCTGCTATGCGTTCTTCCCGGCAGCAGAACCGTGATGGGCGGGCTGGATGTGCCGGAATTCAAAATGTTCAGCTGGGGTTCCATGATCATGTGCACCCTGCTTGCCGGAGGGGGCGTGTTTTGGGCAGCAGGTGAGCCTATCGCGCATTTCCTGTCCACTCCGCCGGTCTTTGGCGATCTGTCGGATGATACGGCTGCGCGCGCGAATGCGGCCCTCGCGCAGAGTTTCCTGCACTGGGGCTTTCTGGCCTGGGCAATCCTCGGATCCCTGACAACCGTGATGCTGATGCACTACCACTATGACAAAGGTCTGCCGCTGGCACCGCGCACCTTGCTGTATCCAGTGTTCGGGGAACGTGCGCTTCATGGTCCGATTGGTCTGATTGCAGATGCGTCCTGCGTGATCGCGGTGGTAGCGGGCACCGTGGGGCCGATCGGCTTTCTGGGACTGCAGTTGTCGTACGGGCTGAATGCACTCACAGGCATTCCAGATAACTTTGCAACTCAGGCCGTCGCCATCATGGCGCTTGTCGCGGTCTATACAATCTCGGCAATCACGGGCTTGGCCAAGGGCATTCAGCTATTGTCACGGATCAACGTGATCCTTGCCATTGCATTGCTGGTGTTCATGCTTGTCGCAGGCCCCACCACAGAGATTTTCTCGGGTTTCCTTGGTGGTATGCAGATCTATCTGACGCATTTCTTTGATATGACGCTCTACCGCGGAAATGCAGGCGTGTTCGGCGATCCCGGCTGGTTGGGCTGGTGGACGGTGTTCTTCTGGGGATGGTTCATGGGCTACGGGCCGCTGATGGCGATCTTTATCGCGCGCATCAGCCGGGGGCGCTCGATCCGTCAGATCATCATCATGTTGTCTATCGCCGCACCGGTGATCACCAACTTCTGGTTCACGATCATCGGCGGCTCCGGCATTTTCTTCGAGATTGCACAGCCCGGTATCATCTCCGGACCGTTCGAGGGGTTCAACCTGCCCGCCGGCCTGCTGGCGATCACACAGGCGATGCCCATGGGTCTGATCCTGTCGGTCCTGTTTCTGGCACTGACCATGTGTTTCGTTGCCACCACCAGCGACTCGATGAGCTATGTCATCGCTTCGACAATGTCTGAAGGCGAACCTTCGGCAAGCCTGCGCGCCTTCTGGGGTGTTGCAATGGGTGTCATGGCGCTGATCCTGATCTCGACAGGCGCAGGGGGCATAGGCAAATTGCAGAGCTTTATCGTTGTTACAGCGGTGCCGGTCTCGCTGATCCTGCTGCCTTCGCTTTGGGATGCGCTGCGCATCACTTTGATGCTCGGACGCGAGGCAAAGACAGCAACGGCCTGACGATACGGCGTGGCGGGTCATCTGTCCGCCACGCCTTTGCAACTTTGACCGACCGGAGTACCGCGGATGTTCCAATCTGCTCATAACGCGACCTCACCAACAGCGCCGTTCCGCCGCCCCGCGTCCCAGGTCATGCAGCTTGAACGGATGGGATGCAGTCACCCCACCCGCCTGTCTTTCCTGCGCACAATGTTGCGCCGGTTGCATCGTGAAAACTGGACAGTGGACCGCCCCGTTTGGGACGTCGATGATACAGGCAGCGGCCATGCCGTTTACCGCACCCGATGCGGCGGCCGCACATACAGCCTCGTGGCTTTTGCTCATGACCTGCCCGACGACATGCGTTCTGACCGGGTGATTGCCACCGCCTGGGATGCGACCTTTACCCTGTTTGACGGTGAACCGACACTTGCCGATATCGCCCGCCTGCGCGACAACGTCCCAATTCAAGAAGCTGGCCGGATCAGCACGCGTGAACTGACGCTGGCACGCGCCAACCGGTCCGTTCGCCTGTTTCACCATGTGGTTGACGCTCTGTCCCAAGGCCGTCAGCCTGACCCAGCCGAAATCGCGGACATCGGATATCTGATGCGCACGACCGCCGTTTACGGTTCAGGGAAATTCGGGGCTGCGGACCGCTCTGACATTGCTGACCGCCCTGAATTGGCGGCCCCTTTTCAGGTCGAAATGCTGACTGTCTGGCTGATACGTGCCTTTACCGTCGATATTGCGGAACACATGGCGATGGTCAAAGGAGGCAATCGCGCCATTAGCCTTGATCGCAACCTGCGCCGCACCCTTGGTGTCGGCAATTCGACAGGCCTGGGAATGGCACCTTTTATTGTGCGCCATCCCGTTTTGCTGAACAATTGGATGATGGCCCGTGAGGAAGCTTTGGCACGCGTGCGTGCACAGGCAGGAGCGACACAATCAACCATCGCCGGACTGCGAGTGGCCCTTGATACCACCATCCAAAACGCCGCCTGCTGGACATCCAGACATCCCGTGCAAGTGCCAAAACTCGCAGACCTGCGCACTGATGTGCGCCTGTTGTCCGATACGGTCAAGGCTTGGGATTTCGATCAACCGCACCCATGGGATGCGCTCTGGCGCTGGGGGCAAGATGCCTTGTCATGCGAGGGACAGGAAGCGCTTCTGTCGGTGATGCTGGAACCCCACGGCGATCTGGTGGACGACCTCGCCGACTGCATGGGTGCGGATGAGGCACCATCTTTTTGCATCAATGGCGCGATGCGCGTGAGTGAGTTGCGCGCGATCCTGGAACAACACTACGGGTGGGCGCTTTCGATCGACTTTACGACACCCGAAAATATTGCGCGCTTCTGGTACGTATCAGAAGAAAAGCTTGAGCCGCGGCTGGGCGAAAGAGCAACCGAAGACGGGGCGACACTGGAACAGCCATTGTGCATCGCCCGCCTCGCCGCCGAGTTGGACGACACCTTGCGGGACCGTGACGGCGACGAAGCTGTCGCCGCTATCCTGCTTGCTCACCCCGAACATCGCTATGTGATAAGGCGGGTTCAAATCGCGCAGAACCATCCCTATGCGGAAGTTCAGGACAACCTGATTGCCGCAGCGATGTTGCCCATCGATCTGCTGCGCTGCAAGTTGTCATTCTTCGGTGCGACACGGTTTGATCCGAGATCAGACCGCTGGGTCCGCATCAATTTGTTCCAAGGCACACCGTTCCCTGATGAAATCGGTCTGGAAGGTATGCAATGACGATCGCACCACACGATCAAACGCGCGGGGATTCCGCGCAGTTCATTGAATTCGGTCAGTCGGCGTCCCTTTCGCGCAACGAAGTCGCATCCCTTTGCATGAAGGCCGCGCGCGGCGCCGGACTGAGTTGGGGACTGGCCGAAGAGGCTGGCTTCGCTGCGGAATGGCTGGTTCACCATGGCATCGACGGGCCCAGTCATCTCTATGCCCATCTCGACCAGGCGCAGGGCCGTGCATGGTGCGATCTGTGCCCGACGGTGACACCGGGAGAGTGGCGGGCACCGGCGGGCTACGCACTTTGTCCAATCGCTCTTGGGGCGACGCTTTGCGACTACGCAGGACTGCCCGAAGGGATCAAGGTCGGATCATCGCTGAAGATCGGCACGGTGGATCACCCCGTTCTCCTGATCCCGTTTCTCGCAGGAATTGCCGTATCAAACGATATCCTGTTTGACATCGAGTGGGCAGGTGGAACGGCAAGTCTTGAAGGTGGACACGAGGCACTCATGCAAGCCGTATCCGTGCTTGGCGGACAGCGGGTGCCCATCAAGCTGACCGCACGGTTCGGCAAACCACAGGCCGCGAAAGGCGGCAAGGCTCTCAGCATCTCGGCGGAGACCATCGCAGCGCTCAATTCTCTGGCGATGCGCACAACAGTTCCCTCATCCGAAAGCTCCCGTGCGGGAGCTGGATCAACAACAACCGACAACGATTGAAAAAGGACGCAATGATGCCCTTGAAGCGCCTGAACCCCGGCCCCCGCATGAGCCAAGCTGTTTGCATTGGTGACATCGCTTTTCTTGCAGGACAGGTCCCTGATGATCTCGGAGCTGACATTACAGAGCAAACCGAGCAGGTTCTGACCAAAATGGACGCTGTCATCAAAGAGTTGGGTGCCGACAAGGCTGACATTGCGTCTGTTCAAGTCTGGCTTGCCGACATGGCGGACTTCCAGGGCATGAACGACGTCTGGGACAAGTGGGTCGACCGTCATGCCCCACCCGCCCGCGCAACCGGCGGCGTCGCCTTGGCCCGGCCGGGAATGCGGGTAGAAATGATTGCGGTCGTCGCGATGCCAAAATCCGTCTGAACTTTTCAATGCGGAATGACAGTCTTGGAGCCTTGTGAACCAGCTCCTCCATCATGGGGCGACGGAGAAGAGCGGACGCTTGCGGATATCGTATGTTTCTGGTTCCAACACCAACGCGAATGCCTTGTTCCGGTTTTGGTGCGCCCAGCGTTTCGTATTTCTCGCCAGGTTGCAGCACTTGGCGAGAGCGAAACGTTTACACACGGTCCTCCACCGCGTATCGGGAAAGTGCGCTGAAATCATGGCTGCGCAAGGGTATCCGGGTCAGGCCTGCCGCGCGATCAGCAGGATTCCATGGGCCACAAGCGCCGGTTTCTCGCTGGCCTGAAGTTCGATGGTCGAGCGCAGTTCAATGCGGGCTCCGGTTCCTTTCTCGGTGGCGCCGATGACCTGCTGGCGCAAGCGAATGTTCGAGCCGACGGGCACCGGTGCGGTGAAACGGATGGTCTCGTAACCGTAGTTCAGGCCTGCGCCGCGCCTTTTGATGCGGAAAAGCTGGCGCTGCAGACGGGGGATCAATCCCAGCAGGAAGAGCCCGTGCGCGATCGTGCGGCCATCCGGTTGCTCGCGCAGGGCGCGTGCCACGTCGACATGGATCCAGTGGTCGTCGCCGGTCAACTCGGCATAGCCATCGATCTGCTGCTGCGTGATCTCCACCCAGTCCGTCACACCGAGGTCAGCCCCTGCGTGACGCGCGAAGTCCAATGGTTCGGACAGCTCCAGCATAGCGATCTACTCCCTTTGGCCCAAAGTGTGCACGGCCATTAAAATCATTGAATCATAATTATATTTTTTATGAGCCGCAGGCAATCGACCCGGCTTCGAAAGACAACACCTGCAACGAGACGGGTCGCGATTTCCGCTTTGCCGACCAGCGACGCGCAAAAGTAAAATCAATATAAAGTCATATAATTGACTTTTATAATTCCGCCGCTTAGCCTTGGAACCGCCCTGGCGCCCGACCAGGCGCCACGCCGTTCACCGCCCGAACGCGCAATCGCCGCGTTTCCAGCCGAGGCCAGCCCGCCGCCATGCCAATAACCGACGACATGATCATCGAAGCTACCGGGGAACTTTATTCCCGGTCGCTCAGAAAAGTTCCCGAAGATGCGAAGGCAGCCCTGGCCGCCGCCATGGAGACGGAATCGAACGAAACCGCGCGGCAGACCCTCAAGCTTCAGCTCAAAAGCGCCGAAATGTCCGAAAACAAGGATACATTCGTGTGCTCAGACAGCGGCGTGCCGGTCTATTTCGTCAAGGTGGGCAGCAAGGCGGAGCTTGCATGCGACTTCAAGGCCTCGATCCGGAAGGGCTATGAAGTCCTCGTGGAGACCATCGAGCCGCCTCTGCTGAAACATGTCACCAACCCGATTACCCTGGAACGCGGGTATCACGGCAAGGACATGCCGATCGTTTCCTATGATTTCGAGAGCGGCGCCGATTATGTCGAGATGGTGTGCTCACCCAAGGCGCTCGGGTCTGGCCGCTGGGCGGCATTGGAACTCTTCACCTTTCCCACTCTCGAACAGATCGAGACCTACATCCTGGATGTCGCGATCAAGGCCGGGGCTCAGCATTGCCCGCCTGTCCTCATGGGCGTCGGCATCGGCGGAACCTTCGACCATTGCGCGGGCCTTGCCAAGAAACAGACCCTGCGGCCAATCGGCGAGAAGAACCCGGACCCGGTGCTGGCGGAGATGGAGGCCAGGCTGACGAAGGCGATCAACGGGCTTGGCTTCGGGCCGATGGGCACTGGCGGCGACACAACAGTCCTGGGCGTGCATGTGGATTTTTCGAGCGGACACGGTTTTACCCCCGTCGCCGTGTGCTTCAACTGCTGGATCAACCGCCGCGCCCGCGTGCGGATCTGGGGAGACGGACGCATGGAGTGGTCGGAATGAGCGTGACGGAGCATGACCTGACCCTGCCCCTCAGCCAGGAGGCGGCGCAAAAGCTGAAGCTGGGCGACTTCGTCTATCTGACGGGGGAAATCTTCGCCACCGCGGGCCTTCCGACCCATGACCGGCTGCTGAAGTGCCTGGAGGGCGCCGAACCCTTGCCGTTCGACATGAGCGGGAGCGCGCTCTTTCATCTTGGCAGCCTGAATGAGGAAGCCGAGGACGGCACGCTCAGCATTGTCTACATGAACCCGACGACGAGCACCCGCTTCAACGCACATATGCCCCGCCTCATCCCAGGGCTTGGCCTGCGCGCAACCGGCGGCAAGGGCGGGCTGGACGCAACATGCGCGCGCGCCATGGCTGAGAGCGGCTGCGTCTATCTGTCATTCCTCGGCGGCGGCGCACCGATCATCACGGCGGGGATCCGCAAGGTCACCGGGATCGGCTGGCCGGAAATGATTTCGCATTACCGGATCGCCCGGATCGAGGTCGAACGCCTCGGCCCCCTGACCGTCGGGATCGATGCACGAGGCAACAGCATTTACGACCGGACTTCAAAAGCATCGCTCGAAAAGCGGGCGGCGATACTGGAGGGGATGCGCGCCGAGCGCGACAGCTTCGAGGCCTGAAGGGGCTGCCATGCAGTACCTGCCGCTGGGAAGCCCGTGCAAAACGTGACGAAAGGTGCGTTCAGTGCTCGCGCCCTGGAGATCGCCGCCGCCCCACACATGAGCTCCGGGTAAGAAAAAACTTGCGCCGCCCCTGAAAAGAGTTAAAAACTATATTACTAGCTTTATGAAGTCGCTCTGGAATTGAGAGGCTATTATCGGGCTTGAACTGGGAGGTTTACCATATGCCGAGATTTCACTGGAACAACATCCGCCGCTCGCTTGCCGCGAGTGTCATCGGGGGGCTTGCGGTCGTTTCCGCAGGGACCGCCATCGCCGAGGATTACCCGACCCAGCCGATCACGCTGGTTGTCGGCTTCCCACCGGGGGGATCGACCGACGTTGTCGCGCGTATCCTTGCCGGGCACATGTCCACGAGCCTGGGACAGCCTGTTCTGGTCGAAAACCGGCCGGGCGCGGGTGGAACAGTCGGCATTTCGCACGTCGCCAATTCTGATCCCGATGGCTATACGCTGGGTGTCAGCGGCGTCGGCGCATCGATCCTGATCGATGCCCTGGGCCGCGATTCTGGCTATGACATCGACAACGACCTTGACGTGATCGGCGTCATGGGGACCCTCGGCCTCGTTATCGCGGGCCGCAACGGACTTGAGGCGCAAACGCTGCCGGAACTGATGGAATTCGCCAAGGCAAATCCGGAAGACCTGACCTATGGCAGTTCCGGAGTTGGAACACCGGGTCATCTGGCGATGGAATATCTGAAGAGCCTCGCCGGCGTGGAGATGCTGCACATTCCCTACAAGGGTAACACGCCGCTGTTGAATGACGTCGTGGGCGGCCATGTCGATATCGCCATGCTGACGACGCCAGGAGCGGCCGAGCACGTTCGCGCCGAAAACATTCAGCCCTTCGCCGTCTCCTCGCCCGAGCGGTCTTCTCTCATGCCCGATGTGCCGACGGTGATCGAAGGCGGCTTCGAAGGCTACACCGCGACGCTCTGGAACCTGCTGGTCGCGCCGAAAGGCACACCTGCCGATGTTCAGGCGAAACTGTCGGATGCGCTGAATGGTGCAATGAAGGATGTCCGCGTTGTCGGTGAATTCGCCACGAAAGGCCTGGCACCGACGATCACCACCCCGGAAGAGGCAACTCAGTTCCTCGTCGATGAACGAGCGAAATGGAAAGGTGTGATCGAAACTGCGGGTGTTCCGAAAAAATAGGAATAAAGTGGAGCGCGGCGGCCTTTTCCACCGCGCTCCGCACACCTGAATTCAGAGATCGCCATGAAAACCATTTCGCTTCGGCTCATCGTTGCCGTACTTCTGGCCGGAATCGGCCTGACTGCCCTCGTCATCGCATCGACCTATGACATCGGCTCGGCCCGCAGAATGGGTCCCGGTTACTTTCCAGTCGTTTTGTCCGCCGTCCTTGTTCTGCTTGCCGTGGCAGAAGGGGTGACCGCTTTCATGAAGCGTGCCCCCGAAAGCTCTTCTTCCAAAATCGATTGGCGGCCGTTGCTGGCCATCCTGGGTGCGGTCGCGGGATTTGCGGTCACAATCGCGCTGTTCGGCCTGATCCCGGCATTCTTCGTGGTCATCGGTCTCGCGACCCTTTCGGAGCCCCGTTATGGCTGGAAACCGGCTGCGATCCTCGCGATCATCACCTGTATCGGGGCCTGGTTGCTGTTCTCGCAGCTTCTGGGAATGACCCTGCCGCTCTTTCGCCTGGGATTTTAGCCGATATGATTGAGAACATTCTCCTGGGTTTCGCCACCGCGTTCACGCCTGAAAATCTGGCCTACTGCTTTCTCGGTGTCTTTCTCGGCACCTTCATCGGCGTCCTGCCCGGACTGGGCTCTCTCGCCGCGATCTCGATGCTGCTGCCGTTGACGTTCTATCTGGAGCCGACAACAGCCCTGATCATGCTGGGCGGGATCTATTACGGCGGCGAGTATGGCGGCTCCATCGCCTCGATCCTCCTGAACCTGCCGGGCACCCCGTCGGCCGCGGTGACCTGTCTCGACGGCAATCCGATGGCCAAGCAGGGCCGTGCCGGGGTCGCGCTGTTCATCACTGCGATCGCATCCTTCGTCGGCGGCTCTGTCGGCATCGTGGCGCTCATGGGATTTGGTCCGTCCATCGCCAGGCTGGGCCTTGGCTTCAGCCCAGCCGATTATTTCGCGCTCATGCTGCTGGGGCTCGTGGCCGCCGTGACAGTCGGCGGCGGTTCCGTGATCAAGGGCCTCATCATGGTTGTGCTGGGCCTGCTGCTCGGCACGGTCGGCACCGACGTTACAACCGGCGATTTCCGCTACACATTCGACTTTCTGGAGCTGCGCGACGGGGTCAGCCTGGTCGCCATGGCGATGGGTGTCTTCGGTGTCTCGGAAGTCATCAGCTCGATCACAGGCTCGAAAACCCGGAAGATCTCGGAAAAGGTCACCGCGCGCAGCATGATGCCGACCCGCCAGGACCTCCGTAAAATCTTCGGACCGATGGCCCGCGGCAGTACCATCGGCGGGTTCCTGGGCGCGCTTCCGGGAGCGGGAACGGTAATCGCGGCATTCATGGCCTATGCGACGGAAATCCGTCTCGCAAAAGACAAGACGCGTTTCGGCAAAGGCGCCATCGAAGGCATCGCCGCCCCTGAATCCGCCAACAACGCCGCCGCCCAGACTGCCTTCATCCCTACGCTGACAATCGGCATTCCAGGCAGCGCCACCATGTCGATCATGCTGGGTGCGCTGATGATCCACGGCATCTCGCCCGGCCCGCTGCTGATTTCCGATCATCCGACCGTGTTCTGGGGTTTGATTGCCAGTTTCTGGATCGGCAACCTGTTTCTGCTGGTCCTCAATATTCCGCTGATCGGCCTTTGGGTACGCGTTCTGCAGTTCCCCTACAAATACATTTACCCGGTGGTTATCGCGCTGATATGCATCGGCGTCTTTTCGATGCGCACCAGCGTTTTCGATGTCAGTCTGGTGGTGATTTTCGGCGCTCTGGGCTACCTGTTTCAGAGAACGGGCTATTCTCCGGCACCGCTCATTCTCGGCTTCGTCCTTGGCCCGATGCTGGAGGAAAACCTGCGCCGTGCGATGCTCATGGCGCGAGGGGATCCGATGCGGCTGATCTCCGATCCGCTGACCGGATCTCTACTGGCCATTTCAGCACTGATGCTGGTCTGGGCCGTGTTTGGCGGGATCAGAAGTCTGATCGCGGCGCGCCGGAAGGGCCGGGTGTTCCGCCATAGGCGAGGGCTAAGGTGCTGGCCCCTTCCGCCGGGTTGACGGGCTGACGGGCTGCACCAAACAGCATGGCGCTTCCTGCAGAAGGCCGGCCAGTCCGGGCAACGCACCCCTCCCCGGCCCGAGGAGCCAAATCCAGCGGGCCCATCTCATAAGGCTTAGAGCACTCTTCATCTACATATCGGACAACTAAAAATAAAATTGATAAGTTATAATTATGATTTTTATCTTGAGCAAGCCGCCCTGCGGCAGCTACCCTGAAGACAGCGATCGGCGAGGAGGAACGTGATGGCCGGAACACTCAGTCATATCCGGGTTCTGGATTTGAGCCGTGTTTTCGCCGGCCCGTGGGCGGCCCAGATGCTGGCGGACTTCGGGGCCGATGTCGTCAAGGTGGAGCATGTGAAGGGCGGAGACGACGTGCGCCGCATGGGTGTGCCGCATCTTGGCGCCGACGGTGAACCCACGGGTGAAACGTCTTCCTTCCTGGCCATGAACCGGGGCAAGCGGTCCCTCGCTCTGGATCTTTCCAAGCCCGAAGGCCAGGAGATCGCCCGCCGGCTGATCGCCGATGCGGATGTTCTGATCGAAAACTTCAAGACCGGCACGCTTGCGCGTTTCGGACTGGATTTCGAAACCGTCGCCAAGCTCAATCCGAAGCTGGTCTATTGCTCGATCACGGGGTTCGGACAGACTGGACCGATGAAACACTTGCCGGGCTACGATCCGATATTCCAGGCGATGAGCGGATTGCTCAGCATGACCGGCGCGGGCGACGGTGAGCCCGGCGCGGGCCCTGCCCTTGTCGGCTATTCGATCTCCGACATCACCGCCGGGCAATACGCGGTCTCGGCCATACTCGCGGCATTGACCCACCGCGACGCGGTGTCCGGTGAAGGGCAGTTCATCGACATCGCCCTTCTGGATACGCAGATCCACGCCGCATCGCACATGGCGATGAACTACCTGTCCTCGGGCACGCTGCCGCGCCGCAACGGCACCGCCTCGCAGATCACCTGCCCCTGGCAGGTTTTCGACTGCGCTGATCGTCCGATCATGATCGCCATCGGAAACGACCCGCAATTCGCCCGTTTCGCGGCTTATCTGGGCCTTGAAGGCATTGCCGGGGACACGCGGTTTTCCACCAATCTCGCCCGCGTCCAGAATGCCGATATCCTGGTGCCGATGATCGCCGAAAAGCTCTCAGGGAAGCAGGCGGACACCTGTTATGCGGAGCTGGAAGCCATCGGCATTCCCGCCGGCCCACTCAACACCTTCGACGACGTCTTCCGGATGGAGCAGGTCGAGGCACGCGGCCTGTTGCAGGAAATGCAGCATGAAGCGGCCGGGCGTGTGCGCTACGTCGCCAACCCGGTCAGGTTTTCCGGGTCGAATGCCGCCAATGCGGTGCCCCCTCCCCGCTTCGCCGAACATACAGACGAAATCCTGGCCGGGCTCGGCTTCGACGCCTTGCGGATCGCAGCTCTGCGCGACGCCGGCATCGTGAAATAGAGGCATTCATGAGCGAATCGGACACAGAAGACTG
Organism: Labrenzia sp. OB1; assembly: GCF_001624695.1. Lineage (GTDB taxonomy): Bacteria > Pseudomonadota > Alphaproteobacteria > Rhizobiales > Stappiaceae > Roseibium. The sequence goes on from NZ_JSEP01000006.1 coordinate 94,367, forward strand.
GCAGGAAAACGCGCGGATGATCGTCGACAGCGCCCGCGCTATCGTCCCGGCGGACGGCTCCCTCAGCCGTGTGCGCAAGGCCCGGTTTCACGGTTCCGGGTTTGACCGGGAGGTGATGCGCCAGGCCGCAGACCTCGGCTGGATGCTGATGCGGGTGGAGGAAGACGCGGGCGGACTGGGCCTTGGCATGCGCGAGACCTGCGCGTTGATGGAAGTTCTTGGCGGCGGGCTGGTGCCCGAGCCGGTCCTGTCTTCCCTCATGGCGGCGGCCGTGCTGCAGGAAAGGCTGCCCGAGGCTGTCCTGACCGGAGAGGCGGTGATCGTGACCGCCTGGCAGGACAAGGTCGGCGCGCAAGACTGGCGCGGCGGCGCGTCCGGCGGCCGGCTGCTGGGACGGAAATACAATGTTCCGGGCGCCGCGGACGCGGATTTCTTCGCGGTTGTCACCGGCGGCGGCGTCGCCGTGGTTCCACGCGGCGCGGAGGGGTTGACCGTAACCAGCGAGGAAACGCTGGACGGCGGCCGAACCGGTCTCTTGACCTTCGACGGCGTCGAAGCGGAGTTTCTCCCCTGCGAGCGGGTCGAGCAGGTTCTTCAGGATGCCCGGCTTGCCCATTCCGCCTATCTGCTGGGTTTATCCGAGCGCGCACTTACAATCACGCTGGATTACCTGCGGGTGCGCAAACAGTTCGACAAGCCGATCGGCAGCTTCCAGTCGCTGCAGCACCGGGCAACCGAAATGAAGATACGCCTGGAGCTGGCCCGCGCGGCGATTTCCGCCACCGCGCGCCGTTTCGATACGGGTGCCGACGAGCGGACCCGCTCCCGGGACGCGGCCCGCTGCAAGCTGCGCGCCGGCGAGCTGGCGATGCTGGTCGCGCGCGAGGCGGTGCAGATGCATGGCGCCATGGGGATTACCGACGAGGCCGACATCGGCTTGTTCGTGCGCAAGGCGATAAGCGAGGCCAACCTGTTCGGCGGTCCACGGCAGCAGCGCGCGAGCCTGGCCGCCCTGCTCGATCAGGAGGAGGCGGCATGATTTCCCTGCCCGATTACAACGCCATGAGCGACGCCGACTTCCGCCAGACGGTGCGCAGCTTCGTGGAGGAGAATTATCCTGATATCCCGCGCCACACCCTCAGCCGCCTGCACTGGGAAGATGTCAAGCCCTGGTACCTGATCCTGTCGAAGCATGGCTGGATCTGCCCCACCTGGCAGCGCGAGCACGGCGGCATGGGTTTGACCGCCGGCAAGCACCTGATCCTGATCGAGGAATTCGAACGCTACGGCTGCGCCCGGGTCAATGATATCGGTCCGGTCATGCTGGGGCCGCTTTTGCTGAAATACGGCACGCAAGCGCAGAAGGCGTTTTTCCTGCCGAGGATCCTTTCGGGCGAACACATCTGGGCGCAGGGTTACAGCGAGCCGGGTGCCGGATCGGACCTGGCGGCGGTGCGCTGCGAGGCCGTCCTGGACGGCCGTGACTGGGTGATCAACGGCCAGAAGACCTGGACCACGCTGGGCATGGACGCCAACTGGATCTTCATCCTTGTCCGCACCGACAAGACCGTCCGGAAACAGGCAGGGATCAGCTTTCTGCTCGTGCCGATGGATGCGCCCGGCGTGACCATCCGCAACATCGAGAACCTGGAACTGGAAGCGGAATTCTGCGAAGTTTTCTTCGACGATGTCCGGGTTCCCGCCGATCACATCCTGGGTGAAGTCAATCAGGGTTGGACCGCCGCCAAGGCGCTCCTGGGTCATGAGCGGGTGTTCATCGGCGCACCGCGCCTTTCCGCCAGCGCGATGTCGCGGCTGAATCGGATCGCGCTGCGGGCCGGGGTCTGGGACGATCCGGTTTTCCGTGACCGTTACGTCGCCCTGCAATGCGATGTCCTGGACCTGACAGACCTCTTCGAAATCTACGTCGACAAGCTGCGCGGCGGTGAGGACATCGGCGCGGACGTGGCGATGCTGAAGATCTTCCAGAGCGAGCTCTACCAGCGCATTTCCGAGCTGATGATGGAGGTCGCGGAGGAGGACTCCGGCCTGCGCCATCCACCCGAAGGCGACAGGCAGCTTCACGCCGCCGCCACCTATCTTTCAGCCCGGCCCACAACGATTTTCGGTGGCTCAACCGAGATCATGCGCAACGTGCTGGCAAAGGCGGTTCTCGACCTGCCGAGCTAGCTTCGCAGACTGCCGAAACCCTGTATAAGTTATAAGATTGACTTTTTGTGTTTTATCACTACGGTTACAGGCAATCCCGGGTGCCCATGCAACGTCTGACCTTGCCGGGCTTCCCGCCCTGGCAGAGGTGATGAGAATGGTTTCCCTCAACAGATCTGCCTTCGCGGCAGGCGTGAAAGGTTACGAATGACCGGACAAATGACCGTTCCATTGCCCGGTGGCGGCCAGATCAACGCCCGGATCGACGGGCCGCAGGACGCGCCCCTGGTGGTGTTCTCCAACTCGGTCGCGACCGACCTTTCCATCTGGAAGAACCAGGTCGCAGCGCTTTCGGACCGGTACCGCGTGCTGTGCTACGACCAGCGCGGCCACGGCGCGTCAAGCGTTTCCCGGGGCCTCATGAGCTTCGACGATTACGGCGCCGACCTTCTGGCGCTTCTGGAGGCCTGTAACGTCACCACTTGCACATTCGTGGGATTGTCCATGGGTGCCCCCACCGGCCTTGCCGCCCTCACAGCGCGGCCCGAATTGTTCGGCGCTTTCGTGGTGGTTGACGGGGTTGCGCGGAGCGGGTCGGGACGCGAAGCATTCTGGACGGAGCGGCGTGCAACCGCCCGCTCCGAGGGAATGTCGAGAATCGCCTCCGACACAGTCGTCCGCTGGCTCCCCGGCGTCGATGCGGAAGCGCAGAATGCACAGGTCCTTTCCGTCATGATCGCCGCGACGCCCGTGGAGGGCTACGCCGCCGCCACCCAGGCTCTGCAGAGTTACGACTACAGCGCGGTCCTGCCCTCTCTCACATGCCCGTTTCTCGGGATTGCAGGCGAGAAGGACGGGGCTATGCCCGAAACCATCCGTGCGCAGTTCGCCCCTGTGCCGAACGCGCAATTCGCGGAGATCCCCGGTGCGGGCCATGTGCCCAATTTCCAGGATCCCGATGCTTTCAATGCCGCGCTGCTTGCGTTTCTCGACGTGCACGCTGCGGCCGACAAATCCAAGGAGCCCCGTTGATGCCCGGCCCGCTTTCGCATGTACGTGTCCTCGACCTCAGCCGCATCATGGCAGGGCCGTGGTGCGGCCAGATCCTCGCGGACCTGGGGGCAGACGTCATCAAGGTTGAACGCCTCGGCGCGGGGGACGACACCCGGCGCTGGGGGCCGCCCTTCCTGAAGGACAGTGAAGGAAACCCCACGCAGGAAGCCGGCTATTACCTGTCGGTGAACCGGGGCAAACGCTCGGTGGAACTCGACCTGAAAAGCCAGGAGGGGCGTGACGCGGTGCGTGCGCTGGCGGCAAATAGCGACATCCTGCTGGAAAACTTCAAGACAGGCACTCTGGAGCGGATGGGCCTCGGCTACGAGGACTTGAAAGAGGTCAATCCGGGCCTCGTTTATTGTTCCGTCACAGGCTTCGGCCTGACAGGTCCCCAGGCCCAGGACGCAGCCTATGATTTCATGATCCAGGGCATGGGCGGACTGATGAGTGTCACCGGCGGACCTGATGACGAACCGGGCGGCGGTCCGCAGAAGGTCGGCGTGCCGATTGTCGACATCATGACCGGCATGTATGCCGCAATCGGCGTGCTGGCGGCTCTTTCGAACCGCGACAAGACCGGCAAGGGCGAGCATATAGACCTTGCGATGCTCGACGTATCGGCGGCCATGCTAGCGAACCAGGCGATGAACTTCCTGGTCTCCGGCCAGAAGCCGGTCCGCCGCGGGAACCGTCACCCGAATATCCAGCCGCAGAACGTTTATCCGGTCGCCGACGGCTTTATCGTGCTTGCGGTTGGCAACGACGGGCAGTTTCGCAAGTTCGCCGAGGTCATCGGCCATCCCGATCTGGCAGACGAGCCGAAATTCGCCACCAACGCCGCCCGGGTCGAGAACCTGGAAGAGCTTGAAGGCCTGCTGATCAAGGCGCTGGCTGGCCGGACAATCGCCCAGTGGTGCGAAGCCTTCGCAGCAGCAGGCGTGCCCTCCGGACCGATCAACACCATCGACCGTGTGTTCGAGGAACCGCAGATACAGCACCGCAAGATGCTGCGCGACATTCCGCACCCGCTGTCCGGCACCGTCAAACAGGTGGTCAGCCCGCTCAATTTCCGCAACGCGCCGCTCGCCTTCGACAAGGCGCCGCCGTTGCTGGGGGAACATACCGAAGAAGTGCTTTCGGCACTCGGACTGGGAGAGACGCAGTAATGAAGAATGGCCATGGCACACCTGTCGGCGGCGGACGGATCAGCTTTCCGACCCCCGAAACCATGACCGAAGCGCAGCGCGTGGTCTATGAGCAGATCGTGTCCGGTCCGCGCCGGACACTTGTCGGCCCCTTGCGCGCGGCGCTGCATAACCCGGAGCTGGCCGACCGCTGGCAGCGGCTCGGGCAGGTGCTGCGGTTCGAAACATCCCTGCCCACGCGCCTGTCGGAGTTGGCCATCCTCGTGACCGCGCGGCGCTGGAACAGCGGGCTGGAATGGACGATCCATGCCTCCGACGCCACCCGTGCCGGACTGGACGCCGATATCATCGACTCCATCCGTCTGGGAGAGGTGCCCGACTTCGGAGCGGATGCGGAAGGCAGCGAGGTCTATGCCTTCGCCGGACAGCTGGTGCAGAAGGGCGACGTGGAGCCAGGCACCTATGCCGGGATCGTTTCCCGTTGGGGTGAAGTCGGCGCGGTCGAACTGACAGCGGTCATCGGTTATTACTCCATGGTGGCGATGACGCTGAACGTCCACCGCATTCCCTTGCCGGAGGGCATGACCTCCTCGCTGCCCGTGGACCCCGGCAAGCTGGCCGAGATCCCGGGCACCGGCGCCTGAGGCTCAAAGCGGAGCACACCTCATGTTTTACGACCCTCGAAGCGAGGATCACGGGCTGTCGCACAATCCGTGGATGGCCCTGATCGTGCCGCGGCCGATTGCCTGGATCTCCACCGCGGCGAAGGACGGCAGGCCTAATCTCGCGCCTTACAGCGCCTTCAACACCGTCGCCTCCAATCCGCCCTTCGTCATGTTCTCCTCCGATGGCCAGAAGCACAGCATCGCCAATGCCGAGGCGACCGGCTGTTTCTGTGTCAACATTGTCAGTTACGCCTTGCGTGAGAAGATGAACCAGTCCTCCGCCCCCTTCCCGGCCGAAGTGGACGAGTTCGCGGCTGCCGAAGTTGCGTCGGAACCCTGCACCAACATTCCCTGCCTTCGGGTGGCCGCCGCGCCAGTTTCGATAGAATGCCGGCTGTCGCAGATCGTCGACCTGTCCCCGTCGACAGGAGCCTCCTGCAACAACCGGGTGGTTTTCGGCGAGGTGGTGGGAATTCATATTGACGAGAGCGTGCTGCGCGACGGCAAGGTGGACATAGACCTCATGCAACCGCTCGCGCGGCTGGGGTATCGTGACTACAGCGTCACCAGCCGTTCCTTCGAAATGCCGCGCCCGGTACCGTCCGAACACTGATCCACGCGCCCACAGGCAGGAGACACGCCCATGAGCAGCTACGAAACCCTTACGCTGGACGTAAACGACTTCATCGCCACGATCACCATCAGCCGCCCGCCGGTGAATGCGCAGAACAACCGTTTCCGCGAGGAACTGGTCGAAGTGATCGATGCGCTCGGTGACCGGAAGGACGTGCGCGCCATTGTGCTCACCGGCGAAGGAAAGGCTTTTTCGGCCGGTGCCGATCTTTCCGAACGTCCCACGCAGGAGCCGGGGCATTACACAGCGCATAACCGCCGGGTCAGGGCCAGTTTCGACTGCCTTCTGGAGTGTCCCAAGCCGATCATCGCGGCCGTCAACGGGGCTGCCATAGGCGCGGGCTGCGTGACCGCCCTCTGCTGCGACATCCTCATTGTTTCGGAAAAGGGCTTTCTGCAGATGACCGAGGTGATGGTCGGTCTCGCCGGAGGTGTCGCCCATGTGCGTCGGCACCTGGGCGAAAGCGACGCCCGGATGATGATCTACACAGCCCGCAGGGTCTACGGCAGCGAGCTTGTGCGCATGAACGCCGCCTCGGCCTGCGTGGCGCCGGAAGCGCTGATGGAGACCGCCCGGGGCATCGCCGCTGACATTGCCAAAGCCAGTCCTTCAGCCGTGCGCGCGGCGAAAAAATCGTTCCAGGTGACGGAAGAAATGTCGATCTACGACGGCTACCGGTTCGAACAGGGCCAGACCAAGGCGCTCTCCACCTCCGAAGACACAGCCGAGGCAATGGCAGCCTTCCGCGAAAAGCGTGCCCCCGTGTTCAAGACCTGAGGTCGACAAGACCCGTGGCGGTGCTCTAACGCAGCTTGACCTCGATCTTCATCATGTCGCCGCGATAGATACCGTTGGCGAGAAGGATGATGTCGCCGTTCTGGTTCACCGCAATGCGCTGAACGCGCGCTATCGGGTCGCCGATGGACATGTTGAGATGCGTTGCGGTTTCCAGGTCGGCTGAGCCGATGGTCACGATCTGGTTGGCGTTCGTCACCGTCTGACCGGGGATATCCGCCACCAGCCGCATGGCGGTGACCCTGGTATAATTTTCTTCCGGGATATGTTCACAGATCCGCTCGTCGACAAAGACATCGGCCAGCAGGAAGGCCTGTCCGTTCCGGGTATGCTTGCGCTGCAAATGGCGGTAGGACGGCGCCGCATTGCCCATGTCACCTTCATGACGCGGAAGATGTGCGCCGGACTCCACGCCCAGGATCTCGATCGTCGCGTTGTCGCGCGCGATCAGCATGCCGGTCCAGTCGGTCTTGACCTCGCACCACAGGTCACGCTTGGGGCGCTCCACGACAAAGGTGCCCTTGGCGCGATAGCGCTCGATCAGGCCTTCCTTTTCGAGGATGTCGAGCGACTGGCGGATTGTCATTGTCGCGACGCCGCACTGATCGGCGAGTTCCTTCACCGTGGGGATCTGGCTGCCGACATCCCACTCGCCGCTCTCGATCCGCTGGCGGAACAGGCTGGCGAGCTGGATGTAGCGCGAGACATTGCTCTTCTGCAACGCCTGCACGGTCGCGTTGTTTGACTTCACGTCTGCCATAAGGCTCCCTCATTTCGTTCCCCTTCAGGGTAAAGGGACCGGCAGGCGCTATCAATCATAAAATCTAGTTTTAATACTTTTTACTGGTGTCGGCAGACGTTCAAAAGGTCAGATGTCCCCTGGTCAGGTCACCGGCGCCGCTGTCCTGATCGTCCACAACCGCTGTGGCAACAACCGAAGAGCGCTTCGCCATGCGGGCTTCCAGTGCCGACAGCGCCGGAAAATGATCGCGCCACTGGCAATCGGGCCAACGGAAATCAAGTTGCCCGAGGGCTGAGATAAGCGCGATATGGCCTATGCCGAAGGGGGCAGCCTCCAGCAAGGGCGCTTCCTTTTCAAGCCGGGCCATCGCGGCGCGGGCCTTGGTCAGCCAACCGTCGGTGACCGCCTGCCACGGGCCACTCTCGCGTGACAGTTCCGTGCGCCAGATCAGCAGAATATCTGTCAGCCCGTCGGCCAGCGCCTGCCAGCGGAGCTGGTCGAGCCGCGCCAGCGGATCGGCGGGGAAAAGGCCGGTTCCCGACCTCATGTCGAGATATTCGCAGATCACCCGGCTGTCGAAGACGCTCTTGCCGTCTTCCGTCACCAGCACCGGGATCTTGCCGAGCGGATTGTCGGGCATCACCTGCTCGTTGGGCGGCAGATGAACCGCCACCACGGATCGCGTGCATTCCACCTCGTCGAGCAGTCCGGTTTCATGCAGCGCAATCATCACCTTGCGGACGAAAGGCGAGCGGGGGGACCAATGCAGTTTCATCATTTCACACCGCCTCCAGCGATATCGCTATGCCCTGCCCCACACCGATACACATGGTGGCGAGCGCTGTTTTACCTTCACCGCGAGCGAGCGCGCGTGCGGCCGTTCCGGTGATCCGTGCACCGGACATGCCAAGCGGATGGCCAAGCGCGATTGCTCCGCCGCGCGGGTTCACATGATCCGCATCGTCCGGCACCCCGAGACGGCGCAGGACCGCCAGCGCCTGACTGGCGAAGGCTTCGTTCAGTTCGATTACATCGAAATCACCGGGCGACAGGCCGAGCCGGCCGCAGAGCTTCTCCGTCGCCGGTGCCGGGCCGATCCCCATGATCCGCGGCGCCACACCGGCCGTCGCCCCGCCCGTAATGCGGGCAAGCGGCGTCAATCCGTGGCGTTTCGCCCCTTCCGCAGTCGCCAGGATCAGCGCCGCCGCGCCGTCATTCACGCCGGACGCATTGCCCGCCGTCACCGAGCCGCCTTGTCGGAAAGGCGCTGAAAGCGCGGCCAGCTTTTCCGCGGTGGTCGCACGCGGGTGCTCATCCGTGTCGAAGATGACCGGTTCTCCCCTGCGCTGGGGAACGGCAACCGGAACGATCTCTTCGCTCAGCACGCCGGAGGCTATCGCCGCAGCAGCCCGGTTCTGCGACCTGAGCGCAAAGGCGTCCTGATCCTCGCGCGAGACACCGAACTCCTCCGCCACGTTCTCCGCCGTTTCGGGCATTGAATCCGTACCGTAAACCCGGTCCATTTCCGGGTTGATGAAGCGCCAGCCGATGGTCGTGTCTTCCATCGCGCTCTGACGGGAAAATGCGCTGGTGGCCTTGGGCACGACGAAGGGCGCGCGGCTCATGCTTTCAACACCGCCGGCGATGGCCAACTCGCCCTCGCCGACCGCCAACCGCCGCCATGCGGACAAGACGGCATCCATTCCCGAGCCGCAGAGGCGGTTGATCGTAGTACCGGATACGGTCTCCGGCAGACCGGCCAGCAGCAACGCCATGCGCGCGACGCTGCGGTTGTCCTCGCCGGCCTGGTTGGCACAGCCATAGATGACGTCGACGATGGCATCCCAGTCGAGATCCATATGGCGATCGCGAAGGGCCTTCAGCGGCAGTGCTGCCAGATCGTCGGTGCGGATAGACGACAGGCTGCCGCCGTAGCGGCCGATCAGGGTGCGGATGTAGTCGCAGATATAGACGGCCTGCATCGCTCAGCTCTCCTGTGGGATTTCAATCTGGTCAAGAATTCTGTCCACCGGCCCGCTTCGATGCCCTGGCCCGACGGCCTCGGCCAGGGCATCGAGATCGGCGCATAGCGCCGCCGGGTCCTGCTGGCATGCCCAGTAAAGCGGTCCGCCCAGCCAGCGAGGAAAGCCGTAACCGTTCGCCAGCGCCACATCGACATCGGACGCACGCTGCGCGATGCCCTCGTCCAGAAGACAGGCCGCCTCGTTCACGATGGCGGCCAAAAGCTGGCGCTGGATGGTCTGTGCATCGAAGCCGCGCGCCGTTACACCGGCCTCAGTCCTTGCGGCCTCGATCAGGTTCGCGACTTCCGGGTCCGGCTGCGCCTTGCCCGACGTATAGTCGTACCAGCCCTTGCCGGTCTTGCGTCCCAGCCGGCCGGCTTCGCACAGCCGGTCGGGAATGGTGACATAACGGGCTTGCGGGTTCCGCGTTGCGGCCTGCCGCTTGCGCATGGCCCAGGCGATGTCGAGGCCCGACATGTCGGAGACCGCGAACGGCCCCATGGCGAAGCCGAAAGATGTCACGGCCGCATCGACCGCTTGCGGGGACGCACCATCCAGCACCAGAAGCTCGGCCCGGCGGCGATAGGCGGCATAGATGCGGTTGCCGATGAAGCCTTCTTCAACGCGGGCAACGACGGGTTGCTTGCCCAGCTTGCGCGCCAGTTTCAGCCCGGTTGCCAGAACGGCATCGGAAGTCGCATCAGTGCGCACGACCTCCAGCAGCTTCATGATATCGGCTGGACTGAAGAAATGCAGACCAAGCACCCGTTCGGGCCGCGCCAGCTCCGCCACCATGTCATCGATATCGAGATAGGACGTATTCGTGGCGATAATCGCCTCGGGCGAAAGAACCGCTTGAAGGCGTCTCAGAACGTCCTTCTTGACCTGCATGTCCTCAAACACCGCTTCGATGACGAGATCGCAACCGCTCAAGGCGGAATAGTCCACTGCGCCGCTCAGCGCCACCTTGCGGGCATCTGCTGTCTCGGCATCCAGCCGCCCCTTGCGGACTTGATCCTCAAGGTTGGCGGCAATCTTTTCCATCGACGCTGCCAGCGCGGCCTCGTCGCGTTCGATCAGGACAACGGGAAGTCCGGCAGCAAGAAACGCCCGGACGATGCCCTGCCCCATCGTGCCGCCGCCGATCACGGCGACGCTCGTCACGGCACGGGCAGCCGACATGTCGAGCCCGTCTACGGCGGCGGCCTTGCGTTCGGCGAAAAACAGGTATCGCAATGCGACGGCATCCGCGCTCAATCGCAGCTCCTGAAAGACGGCACGTTCATCGGCAAGCGCTGCCTCCGCGTTTCCGGCGGAGGCTTTCACCAGCCGTATCGCTTCGTCGACGTTGGGCCGTCCCTTGCCACGCCTGAGCGCCGCCACAGCTGCAGCCTCGATGACCTCGTCCGGTTCCTCCGGCGGGGTCAGGTTCCTGGCGATCCGCTTGGGACGCTGTTCCTGAAGGAATGCCATTGCAGCTTCCAGCAGATCGCCCTCAGCGAGGGCATCGACCAGCCCGATGTCATGCGCCCTGGTTGCCGGAATACGCGCGGCGCGACAAATAAGGTCGATTGCCAGGGCACGGCCCACAAGACGCGGCAGACGCTGGGTGCCTCCCGCGCCGGGAACGAACCCCAGACTTACCTCCGGCAGACCCACTTCGGTGGCAGGCGCGGCGATGCGATAATCGCAGCCCAGCGAGAGCTCCAGCCCGCCGCCAAGGGCCACACCGTGCAGCGCAGCCACCACCGGGAAAGGTGCTTGCTCCAGCGCGGCGATCACATTGGGGAGTTCCGGCCAGACCAGCGGCTTGCCGAATTCGCGCAGATCCGATCCTGCGACGAAGCAACGGCCTGCTCCGATGAGCACCGCACCGCTCGCTCCGGCAGCTTGAGCGGCCTGAATCCCTTCGACAATGCCCTTGCGCACTGAATGAGATCCGGTATTCACCGGCGGATTGTCGATGGTCAGAACGGCGATTTCACCTTGCATGGCGAATTTCACCTGCCCGGGGGACTGGTGAGGCGTTTTTTCCGTAACGATTTTATTCACGTCTCTCGCACTTTCGTTTCTTGATTTGCGTGCCTGATCAGCTTGCGATGCCCGGCAGTGCCCGGATCCACGGGACCATCATCGCGGCAACCTCGTCCGGCTTTTCGTCGGGCAAGGCATGGCTGGCACCGTCGACGGTCACAAGGTCGACGCGCGGAGCGAATTCCCTGACGTAGAAGTCGCGCCCATCCGCCGGACGAAACGGGTCCTGCAGCCCGACGATATCGAGGATGGGAGATGTCCCGGAAGACCACCAGCTGTCCCGGTCGGTCCTGGCGCGTGCGGCACGCTGTGCCTTAACCAGTTCCCCCGACCAGCCCTTGAGCCAGGGACGCGGGTCATGGCCTTCTGCAAAGAAGCACAGCCGCAGAGCCGCAAGCCTTTCCGCTTCAGGGGCATCCGGATCCATCGCAATATCGATTCCGCGCGACAATTCCGGCGCCCATTTTCCACCGCCTGCCGCAAGCAGAACAATGCCCTTCACGAGATCGGGCCGGTCATGGGCCACGGTTCTCGCGATCCAACAGCCATAGGCATGGCCGACAATCACAGCGCCACCCCGACCTGCTTCAGCGTCCAGCGCTGCAGCGGCATCCGCCGCGAGGTCGTGAAAGTCGATCTCGTGCAACGGTCCCTCGCTCTGGCCCGTGCCGCGCGGCCACGGCAGCACCACACGCAAACCGGCTTCGGTCAGCTTTTCAGCCAGATGGGCGAAATCCTCCGGCCCGCGCCCGGTGGAAGCAACAAGGCAGAGTGTCGGCGCCTCATCGCCGCCGGGACCGCTCACCGTATAGGCGATGCTGGCGGCACCGTTTTCCACAAACCTGACTTCGCCGGACAAAGCGGTGCTCATTGGCCCCTCCTTCATGTTTCACGCGTATTGGAGACAGCGCCCGGGAGCGCTTTTGAATTGTGCAGCGGCAGTGGGCGTGGCGGTGTCGCTCATGTGAGTTCGCGCAGCGGCGTGCCATCAAGCCATGCGAGAATGTTTTCGACCGCATCGGAGTAGTAGACGCGATAATTCTCCTCGGTGACGTAGCCGATATGCGGCGTCGCCAGCACGTTGGGCAGACGGCGATAGGGATGATCGTCCGGCAGCGGTTCCTGCCCGAAAACGTCGAGCACGGCGCCGCCGATGCGCTTGTCCTGCAGCGCGGCGATCAGGGTTTCCTCATCCGCGATCGGCCCGCGAGAGGTGTTTACGAAAACCGCGTCGCTTTTCATCGCCCCCAGCAGGTCCGCGGAAATCAACCCCTCGGTCTCCGGTACTAGCGAGAGCTGAACGGTGATCACGTCGCTGCTGCGGAAAAGTTCCAGCAAGGTCACCGGTTCGATGTTCAGCGCCTCGGCGCGGGAGGCCAGATCCGTTCGTGTCCAGGCGCAGACTTCCATGCCGAAGGCCTGGCCGAAGCCCACCACCCGGCGGCCGAGTTTTCCCAGTCCGACGACGCCCAGTTTCCGCCCCTGCAGCGAACGGCCGAGACCTGTCTGCCAGGGACCGCCTGCACGGAAATTGGCGACCTCTTCCGGCAGCTTGCGCATATACGCGAGAAGCCCGGCCCAGGCCAACTCCGCAGCGGGGTTTCCGGCGGCGCCGGTGCCGCTGACGGTGATGTTCAGTTTCTTTGCCGCAGCAAGGTCGATGCTGCGATTTCTCATGCCGGTCGTGACCAGAAGCCGCAGCTTTGGCAGCCGTTTCAGCAGGCTTTCAGGAAACCCGGTGCGTTCGCGCATGGCGACGATCATTGTACAGTCGGCAAGATCAGCAGCGACGCTGTTTTCGTCGCCAAGATGTTTGTCGAACCGGCGGATTTCAACCCTGTCTTTCAGGCTTGACCAGTCCGCCGACGTCAGTGCGACGTCCTGGTAGTCGTCGAGGACGGCGCAAATCGGTCTGTCTGTCATCTGGCGTTTTCCGTAAAAGGCCCGACCGCGGTCGGCGACCGGGCCGAGGTTATGTTACTTCTTGATACCGGCGGCGTCGGCGAGGGCTTGCCACTTGGTCAGTTCCTCATCGACCTGGGTGACGAAGGCCTCCGAGGTGCCGCCGTTCAAGGTCCAATCCAGCGGCGTAACCGTGTCGATGAATTCCTGATTGGCGAGGGCCTCGTTGACGTCCGCGTTGATTTTCGCAAGGATCTCCGGATCCGTGCCTTTTGGCGCAAAAACGCCGAGCCATTGCTTGATCTCAAGATCCGGATAGCCCAGTTCTCCCGCCGAAGGCACGTCCGGAATGACGTCGATGCGTTCATTGCCCAGCACCATCAGGGGGCGAACCTTTCCGGCTTCGATGTTCTTGCCGGCCGAACTGATACTCGACCCGTAGATATCCGTTTCATTGCTCAGGATCGACACAACAGCAGGACCACCGCCTTTGAAGTGCACGACTTCAACGTCGGCGCCACTGTCGACGATGAATTTTTCCATCGCGAAATGGGTCGTGGTGCCCAGGCCAGCCGTTGCAGCGAACTTCGGGCTTTCCTTGCTGGCAGCCACGAATTCTTCCAGCGTTTGGTAAGGAGACTCCCCGTTGACGATCAGAACGAAGGAGACATGTCCCACATTTACAATCGGGACCAGATCGGTTCGTGAGTCAAACGGCAGCTCCTTCTGGATCGCGGGTGCGGTTACGAATGCCGATGAGGTCATCAGCAAGGTCTGCCCATCCGGCTTCGCTTGCGACACATAGGCGGTGCCGATCATCGATCCGCCGCCGGGCTTGTTGTCGACCACAACCGCCTGCCCCCATTTTTCCTCCAGATAGGGTGCAAGATGGCGGGCGAAGACATCGGTGTTGCCTGACGGGGAATAGGGAATGACGATGGTCACGGGCCCGGACGGGTAGTCGGCGGCCATTGCCGGCAGGGCGAAGCCCAGTGCCGCCACTGCTGCGGTGATAAATTTCTTCATGGTATTCCTCCTCACGTTTCAGATGCTCTTTTTGGTTGGATCTTGGTCAGCTCTTGCCGAAGACGCGCGGTCCGTCCGGCGCTGCCGCACGCCCTCCGAACCCCAGACGCTCCACAACAGGATCAAACCGGTCAACGCCATGATCACGGCACTGATCGGACGGTCGAAAAAAGTCATGAAATCGCCGCGGCCCAACAACATGGCCCGGCGGAAATGCTCTTCCATCAACGGGCCCAGCACAAAGCCAAGCAAAAGCGGCGCGCCGGGAAAGCGGAAGATCCGCATTGCATAGCCCAGGGCACCGAATGCGAAGACCATCCACACGTTCAGCGGAGAAAAGCTGGCGGTATAGGCACCGATGCAGATGAACATCAGAACCGACGGATAAAGCAGGTTGTACGGGATGGTCAGCATCCGCACCCAGACGCCGATCAACGGGATGTTCAAAATGAGCAGGATGACATTTCCGACCCAGAAACTCATGATGAGCCCCCAGAACAGCTCCGGCTCGTCGGAAATGAGCGTCGGCCCCGGCGCGATGCCGTGGATCATCAATGCGCCCAGCATCAGGGCCATGGTGGCGCTACCTGGAACGCCCAGGGACAAGGTAGGAATAAAGGCGGTCTGATCGGCGGAGTTGTTGGCGGCTTCGGGAGCCATGATACCCTCGATCGCGCCTTTGCCGAACCGTTCCGGCGTTTTGGACAGGCGCTTTTCGACGGCATAGGACAGGAAGGCCGCGATGGACGGCCCTGTGCCCGGCAAGGTGCCGAAGAATGATCCCATGGTCGAGCCGCGCAGCATCGGCATCCAGGACCGCCGCACATCGTCCCGTGTCGGTTTGATGGCCTTCAGCCTGACGCTGTCCGGGTCGATGTCGGTCGCCTTCACGCGCCGGACGGACATGATGATCTCGGCCACACCGAAGACCCCCATCGCCAGCGCGATCAGGCTGACGCCCTCGAGCAAACCAAGCGATCCGAAGGTGAAACGGGCCGTGGCGGTCTGTGAGTCCATTCCGACAAGCCCGATGATGATCCCCAGAACCATCATTGCCAGCCCCTTGATCGCCGAACCTTCGGAAATCGTCGACGCCGCGACCAACCCCATCAGCATCAGTGCGAAATATTCGGCCGAGCCGAAGCGCAGCGCGTATTCGGCAATGACCGGTGTGAACAGGGTCAGAAGGATGATCCCGAAGGACGCGCCGAAGAACGACGCCACCGTCGTCATGAACAGCGCAACGCCGCCACGGCCCTGTCTGGCCATCGGAAAGCCGTCGAGACAGGTCACCGCGTTGGCCGGTGTGCCCGGCAAATTAAGCAGGATCGAGGCGGTGGATCCGCCATAGGTGGTGCCGTACCAGATGCCGGCCAGCATGATCAGCGCGGTGGTGGGCTCCAGGTGAAAGGTCAGCGGAAACAACATCGAGATCGCGGCCAGAACGCCCAGCCCCGGTATCACGCCAACCAGCGTGCCCAGCAATGCGCCCAGAAAGCAGTAGAAAATATTTGTGAAGCTCAGCGCGACACTGAAGCCAAGCCCGATATTACCCAGAAATTCCATCAGAAAGGCCACCGTACAAGCGGAATGGGAAGTCCGAGACCGACGACAAAGACCAGCGGGGCCATAAGGCTGAGCGCAATGCAGAGCAGAACAAGGCTGACGGGACGGATGCGCAGTTCGGCAAGTGACGAGATCACCACGATGGAGACGATGGCCGGGATCAGCCCGAAGGGAACAATCGTCAGCGCAAACGCCATGACGCCGCCGAGCACGAACAGCGGCGAGAAGAAGCGGACATCCGGCCGATTGCCCGTTCGGCGAAGCGCCTGGACCGCCAGCGACACCCCCAAAGCGGCGAGCACCACCCCCAGAATTACGGGAAACATGCCCGGCCCCATCCTCTGCAAGGTGCCCAACGGATAATTCCCGACCGAGACGAGGCTGACACCTGCGCCGATCAGGAAAAGCAGCATGCCCCCTGCCAGGTCGGTATAGTCGAATCTGTACATCTGTCCTCCCATCCCGGTACGGCTGCTTGCAGCCCTTCGGTCTGCGCGACATCGGTAAAAGAGGTCCTCCCCCCATCTCCGGGCGCCGCTCCGCCACTAAAAGAATACAAATATAGCTTATTGTCAAATATGAGTTCAAACCGCTCTTTGCGGATACACCGATGGCTCGTATTTCAAGGCAAGGTCAACTTCTCAAGCAACTGTTTTGTTGATTGATTCAGCTAAGTCTTAACCGAAAACCTTAGTGGAAAGGTCATCTCACCAGGAAGGACAATCCGGCAGATGCAGATCTTCACATGATCAATTGAATCATTTTTATAGCATATTATACTGTAGATGAAATTCAGCTATCATTTGAACTGCTTTCGCTGCCCGAGCGCCGCGCAACAAGGGACTATCGACATGGGCTCCAAACTGGCGCTACCGATGCTCTATCTCCTCGCCACTTGCGCCGGTTTTCTGTTTTCCCAGATCAACGCACCGCTGCCCTGGATGATCGGCCCACTGTTCGCGACGGCCGTTCTGACGGCGACGGGCCTGTCGACAGTCCGGGTCTCGACCCGCACCCGCCCCTTCGGACAGATCGTTGTCGCGACCTTCGTCGGGTCGCATTTCACGCCCGAAGCGCTGCACTCACTGCTTCGCACCGCTCCCCTGCTGATCTCCGTCGGCCTCTTTGTGCTGCTTGCAGCGATGCTCGTGGCGCAGATCCAGAGACGGATCTACGGCACCGATCCGGTCTCGGCGCTCCTTGCGGTCGTCCCGACCTCCCCGGTGGAGGCCAGCGTTCTGGCCGAACGTTTTGGCGTCCCTCATGGTCCGATCGTTCTGGCTCAGACGGCCCGTATCGCGCTGGTCGTCGCGGTTATTCCGTTCCTGCTTCACCTTGGCAGCGACGAACAGGGCGTGTTGTCAGAGGTTCTCCCCAGGCGGGACGGCCTGGCCGGGATCGCAGTTACCCTCGCGGGGGCACTTCTCGGACCGGTGATCTTCCGTGTCCTGAAATTCGCCAATCCGTTTTTTCTGGGTCCGCTTTTCCTGATCGCCGCGCTTTCGGCGCTGGACTTTCCTGCCTACGATATTCCCGCGCCTCTGCTTGCCGCCGCGCAGATTGTCCTGGGCACCTGGCTCGGGTCGAGTTTTCGCCCCGAACTGCTGGAGCAGCGCAACCGGCTTATCGGGCAGATCCTGCTGTCATCGACGCTGCTACTGGTCGCCTGTATCCTCGGCGCGAAGGCCCTGTCCTGGCTTTTCGGGGCGCCTTTCGCCACGGTGCTGATGGGGATCGCTCCCGGCGGCGTGACCGAGATGGCGCTGACGGCCGGGGTTCTCGGACAGGACGTGGCGATGGTCACCGCCATGCAGTTGACCCGCATCTTTCTGATCATGCCCAATCTCGGCTGGATCACCCGTCTGACCCACCGCCGGAAGCCCCCCATAAAGCAACCGGAGGCCGGCGAATGAGAGTGGCACGCGGCTCAGGCCAACAAAGGCCTGAGCCGGTGAACTTCACTCGCTTCGCTAGACCCGCTGGGTGTAGGTTGCCGCTTTCATAAGAACCGCATAGTCCCTGGAAAGATCGAGAAACGCATCGTAGCTTTTCTGAACTTCGGCGAATGACGGATTGGCGGCGGCATTCTCCGCCATGACCTCGGAAACGGCAGTCTTGAGCGCTGCCGTCACGTCTTCCGGGAAGGCCGCAAAGGTGGTGCCTTCCGATTTCAGCTTCCGCATGGCGACTGCGTTGTAATAATCGAACTGGGCCGTCGTTTCCACCGATGCGGCCTCGGCGGCGTTGGCGATAATCGCCTGAAGATGCGGCGCCAGGCTGTCATACGCATCCTTGTTGACGACGATCTCAAGACCCGCCGAAGGCTCGTGGAAGGCCGGGACGTAGCAATATTCGGCGACCTTCTGCAGGCCGAAAGCCTGATCCAGCATCGGTCCGACCCACTCGGCCGCATCGATGGCGCCGGACTGGAACGCCGGGAAGATTTCCGGAGGCGGCAGCAGCACGGCGTTAACGCCCAGCTTGCGCATCGCCTCCCCGCCAAGACCGGCGATGCGCATGTTCAGCCCGGCAAGATCGTTCAGGCTTTCAATCGGCTTCTTGAACCAGCCGGCCGCCTGAACACCGGAGTTGCCGGAGTAGAAGGGTACCAGACCGCGTTCGGCGTAGATGCTGTTCCAGAGGTCCTGACCTCCGCCATACCGCAGCCAGGCGGTGGTTTCTTCGGCGGTCATGCCGAAGGGGACGGCGGAAAAGAAATGCAGTGCCGAGTTTTTCGACGCAGCGTAATAGGGCGTGGAGTGGCCTATTTCCGCCGTCCCCTGCTCTACCGCATCCTCCACGCCGAACGGAGGAACGAGTTCGCCGCCCGAATAGACCTTGAAGGTCAGCTGGCCATCGGACATGGCGGCCACCCGGTCGGCGAAGGCTGTGACGTTGGTGCCGACACCCGGCGCTTTTGCCGGAAAGGACGTCGGCAGCTTCCATTCGACCTTGCCCTGGGCGATTGCAGGCGCCGCAAGCATGGTTGCGGGTGCGGCAACGGCCCCCGCCTTCAGGAAATCACGTCTTTTCATGGATTCTCTCCCAGATTGATCAGAACAGAATGGCGGGCAACCAGGTTGAAAGCGCCGGAAAAGCGGCGACAAGTGCCAGTGCCAGCAGTTGAATTGCGACAAACGGAATGACCGCGACATAGATGTCCGACGTCCTGATTTCCGCAGGCGCTACAGACCTGTAATAGAAGAGCGCGAAACCGAACGGTGGTGTCAAGAACGATGTTTGCAGATTGAGCGCGATCAGCACCGCGAACCAGACTGGGCTGATATCCGTTTGCAGGATGATCGGCCCGACGATGGGAACGACAATGAAAATGATCTCCACGAACTCCAGGATGAACCCGAGCAGGAAGATCACCAGCATCGTCAGCAACAGCATGCCGTAGGCCCCGCCGGGCAGCGATTGCAGCAGTTCGGCGACATGCTCGTCGCCGTCGAAACCGCGGAAGACCAGCGACAGGATACCGGCGGCGATCACGATGCCGAAGATCATGCCGGTGATCGTGACGGTTTCGCGCAGCGCCGGCAGAAGCACACCGCCGCGCAGAAGCGACCCTATTGCGCCGAGCAGCAGCGCGAAGGCACATGCCGTCAGCGAAACAGAAAAGACTGTCATAAGCGACCAGTTGATGCTTCCACCGGAAAATTCCAACCCGAACACTCCGGCCTGACGCAGTCCCAGAAGCACAACGGCGAGCGCCGCGCAGGCTGCAGCGATGCGCAGACCGGAACGGCCCCGGACCGCAGCCGCGATCAGGATGGCCCCTGCCACACCGACGCTGGCGGCCTCTGTCGGTGTTGCGATACCCAGCAGGATACTGCCGAGCACGGCCACGATAAGCCCAAGCGTCGGGGCGATGTTCATAGCCAGTCGAGCGGCGGTAATTTTGGTGCGGACTGGAGCCGGCCGGCCACGCGAGGACGAGGTCCGCAGCTTCAGGACCACATAGGCCGCATAGAAGGCCACCAGCAGCATTCCGGGAACAAGCGCTCCTGCGAACAGGTCGCCGACGGTCACCGGATCCGGCGCGAAGTTCCCGGCTTCCTGCTGCGCTTCGAAATAGGCGTTGGAAACCTGATCTCCGAGAAGGATCAGCACGATCGACGGGGGAATGATCTGCCCGAGCGTGCCGCTGGCGCAGATCAGTCCGCTGCTCATGTGCTTGTTCACGCCTGCCGACAAAAGCGCCGGCAGCATGATGGTGCCCAGCATGACGATTGTCGCGCCGATGATGCCGGTAGAGGCGGCAATCAGCGCACTGACGAGCACCACGGACAGCGCCAGCGCCGACTGGTTGCCACCGAGGGCAGCCGTCAGGCTCTTCAACATGCGCTCGGCCTGGCCGGATTTCTCCAGCAGCAGGCCCATGAGCACGAAAAGCGGTACGGCAAGCAACAGCGGGTTGGTCATCACCCCGTAGACCCGCTGAGGCACCGCCTGAAAGAAGACCAGATCGAAATGTCCCGCCGAGGCCGCAAGCAGCGCAACCAGCGTCGGCGCCCCGGCGATCGCCAGAAGGACCGGAACACCTGTGAGAATCGCGCCGAAGACGGCAAAAGCCAGGATTGCGAGCCAGAGAAGATCCGGGTTCATCTTGCAGCAGTCCGCCGCATGAGACCGGCAAAGCGGAGAAAAACGATCAGGACAATCAGCAACGGCAGGATCAGAAGACAGGTCTTGACGATGAACAGCCCCGGCAGCCCCCCGGTTTCCGGCGAGCCTTCGAGAATGGTCCAGGAACTGCGCACCAGAGGGAATGCCGACCACGCCATGATAGCGAAAACCGGAAGCGCAAGCAGGAGATCGCCAAGCCAGTCGACCCGCCGGTTGGTGAGCGTGCTCCATCTCTGGCGCAGGACATCCACACGCACATGCCTGTCCGCATCGAAGGTGACGGCGACGGACAAGGCAACGAGCGCCGCGAACGCGTAGTTGACCGCATCCTGGATTTCCAGAAAACCGACACCCAGTAGATAGCGCATCAGCACCATGGCCAGTTGCCCGAGAAAGACGATGACGGCCAGCCCCATGCAAATCGACCGCACGATCACAATCACATTCCGCATAAAAAACCTGTCTCGCGCAAAATTCCGGCCCTTCGATCCCGAGGCCAGATCACGTGACACCAGCCCGGAAGCTGTTCAACTTAGTCGCCAGAATCACGCGTGTATACAATGATTTGCCCGAATTCATGCGGGGTTTCACCGGAATGCACGCGGGACAATCGGATTTCCTGTCTTCACCGGCGCAGCGTTCCTGAAAAGCGGAGCGGACAGATCTCCGCCGGTGTGGCCGGCCAGGTCCGGACAACCGCGACCGTTGCCTGTCGATATTGTTCGATTGCATCGCAAAATGGATTGCGGCACTGCAACAAATACGGTAGGCGAAAAACTGCTTTTGGGCTTCAGGGTGCCAGGGCCCGACCCGCTGTTCCTCCCGCGGCAAAGGCGCGTTCAAGCGTCCTGAATGTCCTTTTCATCTTTCCTCTCCAAGGAGTTTCCGAATGCTTGGCAAAAAAGTCCCCTTCGTTACCTTCCGCACGCGCGTTCGCGACGATGCCATTGAAGGTCCGAACCCGTTCCGCTGGGAAGACCAGACCTCGGACGACTATTTCAAGGGCAAGAAGGTCGTGCTCTTTTCGCTGCCCGGCGCCTTCACACCGACCTGCTCCAACTTTCAGCTTCCGGATTTCGAAAAGCTTCATGAGGAGTTCCGGTCGGAAGGTGTCGACGAGATCTACTGTATTTCGGTGAATGACGCTTTCGTCATGAACGCTTGGTCTAAGGCCCAGGGCATCGAGAACGTCAAGGTGATCCCGGACGGTTCCGGCGAGTTTACCCGCAAGATGGGCATGCTGGTCGCGAAGGACAATCTCGGTTTCGGGATGCGCTCCTGGCGCTACGGTGCTGTCGTCAATGACGGCCTCGTCGAGCAGTGGTTTGAAGAAGAAGGATTCTCGGACAACTGCGAAAGCGACCCCTATGGCGTTTCTTCACCGCAGAACATCCTTGAAAAGCTGCGCGCTGCAAAGATCGTGGCCGCCTGACAAGGCTTTCCGCAGGCCTTGCGGAAGAGAAGCTTCCTCGCTGTCGCTTCACATACCGCGGAAAAAAGAAGCCCCGGACAATTTGTTCGGGGCTTCCTTTATGCGTAACCGGACGTATCGTTGTTATCGGGTAATGCGTTCAGAGATCGCTCTCATTTCGTCTCCGGGCGTCATCGGAACGCATTTCCAGCCACATGGCGTTCATGATCGCCATAGAGCACGCAAGAGGCATGCCGAGCGCCCAGGCAAAATACCACATTCGTTCGTCTCCTCAGTAAGCTGTATGATTGTCGCGTTCGATGGTTTCCTCATCGACCTTGCCCCAGAGCACCTTGTAGACCCACGCGGTGTAGACAAGGATGATCGGCAGGAAGATCGCCGTCGCCACCAGCATGTTGAACAGGGTCCGGTGGGTGGAGGACGCGTCCCACACCGTCAGGCTGGCCTCCGGCTGAATCGAGGATGGCAGGATGAAGGGGAACATGGAGACGCCGACGGTGGCGATGATCCCGAAGACCGCCGATTTGGAGAACGCGAAGACCAGCATTTCCAGGCGCGTCTGCAGCAGCAGCAGCGTGCCGACAAGGCCGAGGAAGCCGATTCCCGGCGCCAGCCAGAGGATCGGGTGTGCCGCGTAGTTGCGCATCCAGGCACCGCCTTCGGTCACCACCTGTTTGGCAAGCGGGTTGGCAACCATGTTGGGGTTGACCTCGGACGTGATGCGGAAGCCCTCGACAAACCCGGTAGAGACCAGATATCCGCCAAGCGCGAAGAGCAGGATGCCAAAACCGGCGGCGACCGTGCCGGCGCGGCGCGCCCGGCGGGCGATATCGCCGCTCGCCCGCATGACCAGCCAGACCGAGCCATGCATGACCAGCATCGACACGGACAGCAAACCGCACAGCAGGGAGAAGAGCGAAAACAAACCGAAGAACGAGCCGTCATAGGTCATGCGCAGGTCGGTATCGAGTTTGTAGGGCACACCCAACAGGACATTGCCCACCGCGACGCCGAAGACCAGCGCCGGGACGAAGGATCCGGTGAAGAGAGCCCAGTCCCAGGCATTGCGCCAGGCAGGGTCCGGTCGCTTGGATCTGTATTTGAAGGCCACCGGCCGCAGGATCATGGCTGCAAGCACCACGAACATGGCGAGGTAAAATCCGGAAAAGCTGATTGCGTAAAGCGGCGGCCAGGCGGCGAAGATGGCTCCGCCGGCAAGGATGAACCAAACCTGATTGCCTTCCCAGGTGGCGCCGATGGTGTTGATGACGACACGCCGTTCTATGTCGGTTCCGGCAATGAAGGGCAGAAGGGTTCCAACCCCCATGTCGAAACCGTCGGTGACCGCAAATCCGATCAGCAGCACACCCAGAAGCAGCCACCAGATCATCTTTAGCGTCGAGTAGTCGATCAATTCGTAAAGAACCATGTGTCTTACTCCGCTGGAACTGGGGCTGGGCCGGCGAGCGGACGCGCGGACGTTTCCCGCGCATCGTCCGCCGTCTCGTCTTCATCCGGGCCGATTCCGATGTATTTGATCATCAGGGTGATCTCGATCACCAGAAGGACGCTGTAGAGCGCCACGAACCCGGCCAGCGTCAGCAGGACCTCCGTCACGCTGAGGCTCGATACCCCGACGGCCGTCGGCAGCATGCTCTCGATGATCCAAGGTTGGCGACCGTATTCGGCGACGAACCAGCCCATCTCGCAGGCGATCCAGGGAAGCGGGATCGACCAGACCGCAATGTGCAGCAGCCAGCGGCGCTTTTCCCGAAGCTTATCGAGCTGCCCAGAGGAGGAGTAATAGAAGAAGACCGCCGTGATCAGGATGAAGAAGAAGCCACAAGCGACCATGATCCGGAATGCGTAGAACATCGGCAGGACATTCGGCACCGTCGACCATGCCGCGGCATCGATCTGCTCGGCGGTCGCTTCCATCGGATTGTCGGTGTAGGGCAACAGAAGATAGCCATAGCCGAGAGAGTCCGAATTCCTGGCGAAGGTCGCGCGCACATCCTCTCCGACGCCTTGCGGGTCATTGCGGATTGTCTGCAAGGCGTCCCAGGCGATGGCTCCTTGCCTGATGCGATCCTTCGAGCGCTCTACAAGATCCTTGATGCCGGGGATCACCGTGTCGAGAGAGCGGGTGGCAATCAGACCCATCACATACGGGACCTCGATCGCGAAGAGATTGTCGCGCCCTTCCATGTCCGGCCAGGCAACGACGTTGAACGCCGCCGGAGCGGGTTCGGTCTCCCACATCGCCTCGATGGTGGCGAGTTTCATCTGCTGGTTCAGGTTGGCTTCATAGCCGCTTTCATCGCCAAGAACGACGACGGACAGAGCCGAAGCGAAGCCAAAGGCGGAGGCAATCGCCATGGAGCGCTTGGCGATCCGAAGATGCCGACCCTGCAACATGTACCAGGCGGATATACCCAGCATGAACATGGCAGCCGTGATGTAGCCCGCGGAGACGGTGTGGACGAATTTGGCCTGCGCAACAGGATTGAACAGGACGTCATAGAAACTGGAGACTTCCATGCGCATCGTGTCCGGATTGAAGATGGAGCCAACCGGATGCTGCATCCAGCCGTTGGCGATCAGGATCCACAGCGCGGAGAAGTTTGTCGCGATTGCAACAGCCCAGGTCACGGCAAGATGCTGGCGTCTGGAGAGCTTGTCCCATCCGAAGAAGAACAGGCCGACGAAGGTCGCCTCCATGAAAAACGCCATCAGGCCTTCAATCGCAAGCGGGGCGCCGAAGACGTCGCCGACATACTGGCTGAAGTAGGCCCAGTTCATTCCGAACTGGAACTCCATGGTGAGGCCTGTGGCGACACCCAGGACGAAATTGATCCCGAAGAGCGTGCCCCAGAACTTGACCATGCGCTTCCAGATCTCTCGGCCGGTCATCACATAGACCGTTTCCATGATCGCCAGCAGAATGGAAAGCCCGATGGTCAGCGGCACGAACAGGAAATGGTAAAGCGCCGTCATGGCAAATTGCAGCCGGGACAGGTCGACAACGTCGAATTCCATCATTTTTCCCCTTTTCAAGTCATAATCGACCTGAGTGCGATGCATTTGCATCCAAGGCGTGAAGGCTCATATACGATGCAGGTTTGAAGTGTACGGTCGAACCAGTCTCCAGACCAGTGTGTCCAGGTTGGCCAAAGAAATTAACCGGGTAAAGTCAGGACCTTGTACTATCGCTCTCCACGCCCGGGATCGTGACCCAGTGACCGGGCAAGGTCAATGCGACAGATGGTGTCCAACCCAGGAACCCGCGCGAAGCTGTCCTTGCTCACCGGCCTTCCTGTCCGGGTTCAGGCAGATGCAGGACCCGGCCTGCCGCCTCGAGTTCAAGCCGCTTGTGAGCGATCATCAGAACGGATGCGCTGCCTCTGAATTTCAGAAACCGGGACAGGACGTCGCAGGACGTTTCGCTGTCGAGCCCTTCGGTCATCTCATCGAGAATAAAAAGTTGCGGCCGGGTCAAAAAGGCCCGTGCGAGCGCCAGCCGCCGCTGTTCGCCGCCTGAAAGGCCGAGCCCGCCCTCGCCCAGAACCGTGCCAAGGCCCAGCGGGCTTTCCGCAATCCTGTCGGCCAGCGCAGCATGCTCCAGCGCGGCCCAAAGGTCAGCCTCGGTCGCCTCCGCATTTGCGATGCGCAGATTGGCCGTGACTGTGTCATTGAACAGATATGCCCGTTGACCGAGTACCGTGATCGACCGGCGAAGCGCCTCTTCTTCGTATGCGTGAAGGTCCTGCCCGGCCAGAAAGACGTGACCGGTGCGTGGCTCCAGCATGCGCGAGGCAATGGCCGCAACGGTGCTTTTGCCGCACCCGCTGCGGCCGGCAATCGCGACCACTTCCGCCTTGCCGATGTCAAAGGACAGCGTCTCGAGAACATTCCGCGCTGCTCCCGGATACCGGAAAGTCACTGCCTCGAAGCCAAGTACCGGAGGCGTGTCGCCCGGCCGCCAGACCGCGGGCGGTTGCGCACCGCACGGCTGCGCGGCAGGAACGGATTGAAGAGCCGAGACCCTTTTGGCCGCCAATGCTGTTCGCGGAAGTCTGGCCAGGCCCGGCAGGGCCATGGAAAACAGTTCAGGCAATGCCACGACGACCAGAACCAGTCCGACCGCAAGTGCGGGGCTGAACGCGGCTTGCGCCACTCCCACGATAGCCACCGCGAGGGAGACGGCAAGAAAGGTCTGGCCGACAAGGCCCGACAGACAGATCAACCGGGTTGCCCGGCGCTCCTCCACATCCTCGGCCACCGTCAACCGGTTATCGGCGGACAGGATCGGCGCTGCTGCGGCGTCGAGACCGCCGTAGATGGCAAGGTCGCGGCGGCCCGCGACCAGATCGGCGGCCCGCAGCCTGATAGCGTCCGAGGCGGCGTCCGCCCGCCGCGCGACCTTTCCGTCCGCCCGGGCAACCGACACCCAGGCGAGACCGGCCCAGGCGCACAGAAACACGGCCCCGGTCAGGAACACCGGTGGGGAAATGACAAGCCAGACGCACAGGAGACCGGCGGCGGTGAAAACACACAGAAGGACCGGCACAACGATCCGCAGATAGACCGTGTCCAGCGCGGTGATGTCCAGAGTCAGGCGGTTGAGGAGAACAGCCGAACGGCGGTGGCGGTCCCTGCTTGCCACGAAGGCGGCGAAGAGCTGATTGCGCAACGCGGTGAGGAACCGGAATGTGGCGTCGTGCGTTACCACCCGTTCGCCGTATCTTCCCGCGGTTCTGATGATGGCGAGCGCGCGAATGAGCGCACTCGGCGCGAATATGTTCAGGAACGCCCCGCTCAGACCCGCCAGCGCCGCAGCTGTGATGAACCATCCGGAGACCCCGAGCAGCAGGATACCGGCAACAGCGGGCAGGATGGCGGTGAGAATGCCAATCCAGAAGTGGAACCGGTCATGACGATACTGGGAGGAAACGATCTGCCAGACGGCTTTCATGGAATCGCCCCTTCCCTTACCCCGGACACCAGATCCGCAAGATCAATGGTCCGGCCCGGCATTTCGAGGACAGACGGATCATGGGACGCGATCAGGGAGGTGCGCCCGGCCGTGAGGGTCTTCAGGCCCCGGATGACGTCCGCGGCCGTGTCGTCGTCGAGACCCGCAGTCGGTTCGTCGGCAAGGACCAGTGTTGCGTTACGGCGCATTGCGGCACGCGCCAGCGCCACGCGGCGGATTTCGCCGACAGACAGGCCGAACCCGTCCTCTCCCAACGGCGTGGCAAGCCCGAGCGGAAGACGCCTGACAAGATCCTCCGCGCCGGCCAGACGCAATGCCTGCCAAAGGTCGTCTTCGCTTGCTGGCGCACCGCTCTCCACTCCCTTGAGCAGATTGGCTTTCAGGCTGCCATGGAAGAGACGCGGCGACTGGCTGATCCAGATTACATTTCGGCGCAAGGGAGCGGCAACCCGCCGTACGCTCTGTCCGCCGATCCGGACTTCCCCGTCAGAGGGCATATGAAACCCGAGCAGGCAATCCAGCAGGGTCGTCTTGCCGCTGCCGCTCGGTCCCGCGAGGAAAACCGTTTCTTCCGGCGCGACTTCAAGATCCATATTCGCGAAAATCCGCCGTCCCGCCAGACAGAGCGTCACATCCGAAAAGCGGATCGATGGCGGCGAGGAGAGAACTTTGCTGGCGACCGTGGCCGGGTTGTCCCGGAAGACGCACTCAGGCTGCTGCGGACTGCCCGGTCCGATTTCCTCAACCAGTGCGGCCAGTTTTTCCAGCGCTGCGAGACCGGCGGCGCGGTCGTGATAGGCTGCGGCATAGGCCCTGAGCGGCGCAAAAAAATCCGGTGCCAGCAGCAGGACAAACAACCCGGCCGAATAGGTCAGCGGAGCACCCCAGGTGCCGAATTCAATGTCGCCCAGCAGAGAAAACCCGACATAGACAGCGCAAAACGCGATGCCGAGTGCGGAAAACAGCTCCAGGACGGTGGAGGACAGGAAGGCGATCTTGAGAACCCGCATGGTTCCCAGCCGGAACCGCTCTCCGGCGGTGCGGATATCGTCTTCGGTGCGATCTGCCGCGCCGAACAGGATCAGCGTTTCCAATCCGCGTATCCGGTCCAGAAGCATGCCGCTCAACCGGGTCAGTTCTTCCTGCTGCGCCGCGCTTGCTGCTTTGGCCCGCATCCCTATCAGGGCCATGAATACGGGGATCAACGGACCACAAATCAGGAGTATCAGCGCAGCCAGCCAGCTGAACCAGGCGGTGACAAGAACGATCGCAAGCGGCACCAGTTTCAGGCGCATGACCTGGGGAAGATAATTGCGGTAATAGGGTCCCAGAAGATCCACCTGCTCGGTGATCCGCGCCGCGAAGGCGCCCGACGCCGGGAAATCCGCGCAGGGGGACCGTTCCACCGCCACCTGTAGAATGTGCTCCCTCGCCCGGCTCTGGATCTTGCGCGCAATGCGGCGGGCACCGTTCAATGCCCGGTTTTGCAGGAACGCCCTGAGCAACGCGAGGCAGACCATGGCCGCAACAATGAGGAACAACTGGCCGGAAACCGATGCCGAATGAGGGCCGGCCGCTCCGGCGCCGGAAAGACCCGCAAGCATTTCACCAAGAGCAATAGAGATCAGCCCGGCTTGCGGGATCCACAACAGATCGGACACACCGAGCAGATAGCCGGTCCGGCGCAGGCCATGCCCCTCCCCTTCGAGCGGCTGACCGATGGCGGCATGTGCCTGCCGCTGCACCGGTTCTCCCGCTCCTGCCGGATCTGAAGTCAATCTCTGTAACATCGGAAATGTGATGTCGCGCTCCCCCCGTGATTTCAAGCGGCACATTGCCACGGTATCCCCAGCCTCCCGTCTTAGCGCGCCCGGTTTTCGAGTTCCACCAGGAAACGGGTCAGGTCACAGGTGCAGAAAGACCTGCGGAAAAACAAAAAGGGCGACGCGATTGCGCCGCCCTCTCAAAATTTTTGAGCGTTCCTGCCATCAGCAGAAAACAGATTGGTCCGATCTTACTTCATCGTGGGAATGGAGAACTCGGCGCCATCCTTGAGGCCGGAGGGCCAGCGGGAGGTGACGGTCTTGGTGCGGGTGTAGAACTTGAACCCATCGGAACCATGCTGGTTCAGATCGCCGAAGCCGGACTTCTTCCAGCCGCCGAAGGTGTGATAGGCGAGCGGCACGGGGATCGGCACATTGATGCCGACCATGCCGATATTGATGCGCGAGGCGAAATCGCGCGCCGTGTCGCCGTCCCGGGTGAAGATCGCCGTGCCGTTGCCGTATTCGTGGCTCATCGGCAGGTCGAGCGCTTCCTCGTAATCCCTTGCGCGGACAACGGAAAGAACCGGGCCGAAGATTTCGGTCTTGTAGATCTCCATGTCCTTGGTGACATTGTCGAACAGGCAGCCGCCCATGAAGAAGCCGTCTTCATAGCCCTGCATGGAGAAACCGCGGCCGTCGACCACGAGTTTCGCGCCCTCCTTGACACCCTGCTCGACGAGTCCCTTGACGCGCCCCAGGGCTTCCCTGGTAACCAGCGGCCCGAAATCGACATCGTTGCCGGCCGTGTAGGGTCCGATCTTCAGGGCTTCGATCTTCGGGGTCAGCTTTTCGATCAATGCGTCGGCCGTGCTTTCTCCGACCGGAACCGCGACGGAAACCGCCATGCAGCGTTCACCGGCGGCGCCGTAACCCGCGCCGATCAACGCGTCGGCGGCCTGATCCATGTCGGCATCCGGCATGATGATCATGTGGTTCTTCGCGCCGCCGAAGCACTGCGCCCGTTTGCCGGAGGCCGTTGCGCGCGAGTAGACATATTGCGCGATCGGCGTGGAACCGACGAAGCCGACCGCCTGAATGGTTTCGTCGTCCAGAATGGCATCCACGGCACTCTTGTCACCGTTGACGACATTGAGGATGCCCGCGGGCAGACCGGCTTCGATCATCAGTTCGGCAAGCATGATCGGCACGGAGGGATCGCGCTCGGACGGTTTCAGGATGAAGCTGTTGCCAGAGGCAATCGCCGGGCAGAACTTCCACATCGGGATCATCGCCGGAAAGTTGAACGGCGTGATGCCGGCAACAACGCCCAGCGGCTGGCGCATGGAATACATGTCGATGCCCGGACCGGCCCCCTCGGAGAATTCCCCCTTGAGGAGATGCGGAGCACCGATGCAGAATTCCGCCACTTCCAGGCCGCGGATCACATCGCCCTTGGCGTCCGGGAGCGTCTTGCCGTGTTCACGCGAAAGCGCTTCGGCCAGCTTGTCCATGTCGCGGTTGAGCAGGTCGACGAATTTCATCATCACGCGGGCACGGCGCTGCGGATTGGTTGCCGCCCAGGCCGGCTGCGCGGCGGCGGCATTGGCAATGGCCGCATCCATTTCCGCCTGACTGGCGAGCGCGACCTGAGCCTGAACTTCGCCGGTGGCCGGATTGTAGACATCCGCGAAACGGCCGGATGTGCCATCCACATGCTTGCCGCCAATAAAGTGACCGATTTTCTGCATCTTGCGTTTCTCCCGTAAGCTCTGCCGCGCGCAGACCCTGTTTCTGCATCTTAATTCTCAGTCTTTTTGACTTTTATTTTTGCAATAAACAAGCTGCAGTTTTCCGTATCTGTTGTGCATATTTCATAGTTACGGTATAAAAGCGCCTGATTTGTTTTCGATTTTGCCGGGCTTTCATCCTGCAACCCAAGCCTTGGCCTCGCCCTTTGGGAATGCCTTCCCCTGGAGAGAAAACTTCCTGGATCACCGGGTCAAGCCTGGTGATGACGAACCCAAGCCGCAACAGGATCAGCTGATCATGAACTGGGATGATATCCGCATCTTTCTGGCGATCGCCCGCACAGGGCAAATCCTGGCGGCTGCACGGCGACTCGGCGTCAATCACGCCACCGCCGCCCGAAGGCTGACAGCCCTGGAGGAGAGCCTGGGCACACGGCTGTTTGACCGGTCCACGTCCGGATGCGTGCTGACCGAAAGCGGTGACCGCTTCTTTGAACGGGCAGAGCGGATGGAAGCGGAGGCGGTTGCCGCGCAGGCCGACCTTGACGGCGACACGCCCGGCATTACCGGCACCGTGCGCATCGGAGCGCCGGACGGGTTCGGCGTCGCCTATCTTGCGCCGCGCCTTGGAAAACTCACCGAAAAACATCCCGGGCTGACGATCCAGCTCGTTCCAATGCCCCGCTCCTTCTCGCTGTCACGGCGCGAAGCCGACATTGCGGTGACGGTCGACCGGCCGGAAACCGGGCGCCTCGTTGCAGGCAAACTGGTGGATTACGCGCTCGGTCTTTATGCCTCCAGAACCTATCTCGACCGGCGCGACGCCCCCGAAGCGGCGAGCGATTTTAGCGCGCACGATCTGATCGGCTACGTTGAGGACATTCTCTATTCGCCCTCGCTCAGCTACGGCACGGAAATAACGCGCGACTGGTCGGCCCGGTTCGAAATTGCCTCCGCTCTCGGTCAGACCGAGGCAGTGCGCGCAGGCGCGGGTATCGGCATCCTGCACGACTTTATCGCCCGCGGCGACCCCGGCCTTGTTGCGGTCCTGCCGGAAATCAAGATCCAGCGCGCCTACTGGATGGTGACCCATGAAAGCTCCCGTCCGCTGCGCCACGTGGCCGCCGTCCAGGAGTTTCTGCGCGATCAGGTCGCACACGATAAGGCGATGTTTGCCTGACGGGCGCTCAGTGCTTACGCACGAATGGAATGAGCGGCTCAGCGTTCACCGCCACCGAGCCGTCAGCGAAAGCCACTCACGTGTCCGGGCCTCCGGATCCCGGTTGCCGGTGACATCGGAAATGACGGCTGCCACGTCGGCGCCGTTTTCGAAAACGCCCGATACCCGTTCCAACGTCAGGCCACCAATGGCCACCAGAGGCAGTCCGCCGATCTGGCGTTTCCAGCCGCCGATCCTTTCCAGCCCCTGAGGTGCCCATTTCAGTTCCTTGGACCCAGTCGGATAGACCGGTCCGAGCGCGACATAATCGGGATCGACGGACAGCGCCGTTTCCAGTTCGTCGCCGTCATGGGTGGACACGCCGAGACGAAGACCGGCCTTGCGGATGGCCTTGACGTCCGCGTCGGCCAGATCCTCCTGACCCAGATGAACGAAATCGCAGCCTTCATAGATGGCGAGCCGCCAGTGGTCGTTGACGATCAGCCGGCAACCATGATCATCGCAGACCGCTTTCGACGCTGCGATTTCACGGCGCAGCCTGTCTTGCGGCATGTCCTTGATGCGCAGCTGAACCAGCTTGACGCCAAGCGGCACCAGCCGCGCGATCCAGTCGGAGCTGTCGACTATGGGATAGAAGGGATCGAGTTTCATGCTTGCACCGCCCTGCCGATAAAAGATGTTGCCGGACCTGCCATGTCGCCCGGCACGCCCGCTGTCAAGCCAGGCGCGCGGGTTCAGTGGCGTCTGCGAGGCCGTCGAGGAATTGCCGGACGTCGGCGAACGTTTCCAGCCGGTGGACCGTCAGATGAGCCGGCGGCGCACGAAAAATGGCCTCCAACTTGCGCCGGGCACTGTGGCGGCTCCGCCAGATGAAATAAAGGAACTCGAGGGTCTGCAGGTTGAATTGTTCCAGACAGCCGTCCGGGAGGTCCGGGCGGCTTTGGCCATAATATTTCAAGGATCGGCGCAATACGCGGACCAGACGCCGGCCAACGGGCATATCAAGCCAGATGAAGGTGTCGGCGCGGGCGACCCGCTCCGTGTAGGTGTTCGAATGTCCACCTTCGAATATCCAGCGGTCCTGGGCATGCACTTCATGGGTGAGCCTGTCCTTTTCCGCTTCCGAGCGTGCGACCCAACCTGGCCCGTAGTGGATCTTGTCCATGTGATGAACCGGCAGGCCGGTTTTCTTGCCAAGCGCACGCGCGAGCGTGCTTTTGCCGGATCCGGGGGCACCGACGATCATGACGCGTTTCATGAAAACCTATCCAAAAATGCACGAAAGGCTGGCCTTTATACCGACCCTTGCAAGAATGGAAAGACGGAAACGCACTGTTCAATGGACATTTTCGAGGAGAGGATCATATCTGATCTTCAGACGCGCATTCATATTCCGGGAGAGGCAGATGAGCTGGTTGAATACCCCCGACCCGATTGCCGGGAACGCCGCAAGCTGCGATCCGGTTGAAACCATCGTCGTCCCGCGGACCTCAGACCTCGGCGGTTTTTCGGTTCGCCGGGCCCTGCCCTCCGCGCGGCGCCGGATGGTCGGCCCGTTTATATTCTTCGATCAGGTGGGACCGGCCGAGCTGCTTGTCGGCGGCGGCATCGATGTGCGTCCGCATCCGCATATCGGTCTGGCGACGGTCACCTATCTGTTCGAGGGGGAAATGTATCACCGCGACAGCCTCGGCACCGAGATTGCCATCACGCCCGGTGCGCTGAACTGGATGAGCGCGGGCAAGGGCATTGTCCACTCCGAGCGCGAACGGGCGGAACGGCGGCTTGAAAAGCGGCCCCTGTTCGGCCTGCAAAGCTGGGTCGCACTGCCGAAGCATCTGGAGGAAGGCGCACCGGCCTTTCAGCATTTCGGCACGGACGAGCAACCGGAGTTTTCCGACAAGGGAGCTTCCGTGAAACTGATCGCCGGCGCGCTTTACGGGCACAAGGCTCCGGTGCAGACGGCGTCGGATATGTTTTATGCCGATGTTTCCCTGGAGCCCGGAGCCAAAATTCCGCTTGACGCGGGCTGGCAAGAGCGCGGCCTTTATACGGTCTCCGGCCAGATCAGCATCGCCGGTCAGAGCTTCGAACCTGCCCGGTTGCTGGTCTTCAAGCCGGGCGATCATCTGGTGGTCGAGAACAACGCGCTGGAACCGGCGCGTTTCGTCCTCCTCGGCGGCGAACCGATGGACGGACGGCGTTACATCTGGTGGAACTTCGTCTCGTCTTCCAAGGAGCGGATCGAACAAGCGAAGGAAGACTGGCGGCTCGGGCGTTTCGACACGGTACCGGGCGACGCGGAAGAGTTCATTCCCCTGCCGGACCGCTGATACCCACATCAATGAATTAGAACCTATTTGATGAGATTGGCATGAGCAGAACGAGCAGACTTGGCGAGGCGATCAACCGGGCGCATTGCCTGGGTTGTTGGACGCTGTGGAACCGACAAAGAGCATCAAGCTGGGGGCGGTCGCGTCGCGATTTGTCAACGAGGTCTGCCCGTTCCGACCAAGGTCCAAGCAGTCCCAAACCGTGCGCACGATCGATGTGTGGTCGAAAGGTTGGCCGCCCGGGGGCCTGATGGTCGAACCGGCGGCAATATAGGGTGAGACGACGATCGTCGGCACCCGCCCACCCAGGACATTGAACCCAAACCCGTCGGCTGCCGGATCGGATTTCTCCTTGGGCGGAGGAATGATCACAGGGCTGCCGCCGCCTGGCGGCGTCGATTGTCCGGGCGCCGGCACAGGCTGCCTGGGCAGCGGCACGCTATCGTAGATCCCGCCAGGCTCGTCGTAGGTGATGATCAGGAGCGTTTTGTCCCAATATGCGCTTTTCACCAGGGTGTTGTATATATCGGCCAGAAAAACTTCGCCATTCGCTGTGTCGATTGGCGGATGGCTCGAACTAATCGTCTGCGATCCGAACTTGGAACTGCCCGGATGATTGGAGTTGGGCGGATTGTGGTGACAAGCAGAATTGTTTGAATATCGTGGCTCAATGAAGCTGAATTTGGGGAGCGTTCCCCGCGCGATATCCTCCTTGAACGTAGGCGGAACCGCACCGAGCTTGTGGCGAAGAACGGGATCATGGGGATCGGGCGTCTTGTCGCCCCAATCGCTTTTGTCATAAGTCGCGACATTCTCATTCGAAGAGCTGCGCGCTTTGTCTCTTACAAAGGGAACGGTCATCATACTGATCGAATAGTCGTGGAAATAGACTTTCCAGTTTGGGGTCGTGGCCTCCGGATAGACAGTATCCAGCATCTCGAAAACCGACGGCATGTCGTACAATAAATCCGCTTCAGTGACGTAGACACAGTCGTCAATCAGGCTGAAATCGGGTTTTCCGTCGATAAGGTGTTTGATGACACCTGGCGCCGCTGTTTGGCTGAACGCGCGATTGGTGAAGGTTTGCGTCGGCACCGAGGCATGCCACTGGTCGCAAACCGCGAACTTGTTGGCGAGGAATGCGGTCACCGGCAGATCGGCCGGGGTCAGGTAGGTCATGATGTCGGGGATGAAGCTCGAGGTCGAGGAGCCCAAGACCTTTGCGTAATTGGCTGTAAAGCCCTGCATGTATGAAAAGGCTTCGGAAGCTGGCCAATCCGCATAGGGGTTCGTTTCAGGCACAGCACCCAACCCCAGGAACTGCTGGGCCATGTCACCGAAAATCTCGCCCGGGTCGTTGCCCGGCGCGGCGGTTGCGGGGGTCGCCACGCCGTTGATCGTCGTCGCGGTAGCCGGGGCAACCCTGATCGCATTTCCGTGCGCCGGGTCGGGATTACTCTCGTTTCCCGTCAAACCCACGAGATCGGCCTGACCGGGCGGTGCCTGATCGTAGGGCGGCTGAATGGACTTGTTGTACAGCCAGCCAAGAACGTTGTCGTAGGACCGGTTCTCAAGCATTACAACGATTATATTTTCAATTGGACCGGTTGTGCCGCGTGACATTTCACCCCCCCCCTTCAATTTTTCATTGAAAAATACTTTACTGCAATTTTTGGTAGCATCCAAATGTGCGGCGCGGTTCTCGTTATCGTCGTCGGAAGCGCGAAGAGCTGCGGGTTGGAAGAGACTTATGCATAAACGTGCGCCCTCGAAGGCGTCACCGGGTCTCAGGCTGTTCGACACTCCAGCCGCTTTCCAGCGGCGGCGCTTTTTCGAAACGGTCCGCGGGCCGGATCAGATCCGGTTCGCCGAAATTCAGGATGATGTTGAGCCGCTGGCCGGCCAGCGGATCGCCGGTCAGATTGGGATCCTCGGGAGCCACCGAAAGCCTGACGCCCCGGTGGATGGTCTCAAGCTTTTCAAATCCGGATATGGCTTGCCGGAAAGGGTCAGGCACCGTCCAGCCGTAGCGGGCGGTCAGGGCGTCGATCACCAGCCAGACGGCATCCAGCCCGATCTGTTTCTGCTTCGGGTCCTCGACAACCAGCTTCAGGCGCAGATAGTCGATCTTGTCTTGCGAAGGCCCGCGCAGCAGGAAAAACAGCGTCGTGGACCCGTAATCGACGCTAGGTGTGGTCAGTTGCACCAGGTCGGAAGCGCATTGCCAGCGGTCTTGCTGGAAGAGAGCCCTCTTCCAGCCGTGATTCTCCAGCCCGAGATCGTGGAGCTCCATGCAGAGCGCCGAAGGTTTGCCATGAAAACCGCGTTTCAGTTCCGCGCTGAGTTCGGGAGAAGGATTGAGCAGTTCGTTCCTCTCACGCTCACCCAGGGGCAAAAGCGGGTCACTGAAGCGCGGTCCGGCCACCCGGGCGTCCGTGCCTTGCTGCAGTTGCCAGATAATCCCTCCCGTGGCAGCCGCCAACAGCAAAATCGCCAGCGTGCCCCAGACATAGTAGTGGGTGACAAAGGGCGTTTCTCGGCCTGGATCACTCTTTCCGTCCGCTCTTGTGGACGTGCCGGGCGCGGCTGTCGGATCGCTCTCTTCCACTGCCCAATGCGGGGCCTTGGACCCGGAGCCGGATCTGCGGACAGGCCGCTGCGCATCCTCCGGGTTGCGGTCCCGCGCCGCCGCCCCAGAAAACCAATGCCTTAGCCTGTCGTTCCAACCTGCCATTCGGTCCGTTTCCACCGCGCCGCCTGTTGCCGGGGCAAGGTTCGGGATATATCAAACCAAAGTCTTGAAAACGCAACCCGACCTCTGTCAATTAGGCGGTGGCGGACGAGTTGGAAGACGGGCAGGCAGCGGCTTTGGAGCTGCCGAAACGGATGGAATGACATGCGGTTGGGAATTGACTGGGGCGGCACGAAAATCGAAATCATCGCGCTTTCGGACGCGGGAAAAGAGCTCTTCCGGCAGCGTGTGGACACGCCCAAGGGTGACTATGACGGCTGCCTTGCGGCCGTGAAGACGCTTGTCGGTGCCGCCGAACAGGCGACCGGGCAGACCGGCACGCTAGGCCTCGGCATTCCCGGATCCCTCTCGCCCAAAACCGGGCTGGTCAAGAACGCCAATTCGACCTGGATGAACGGGAAGCCGCTGGACCGGGATCTTGAAGACGTTCTCGGCCGTCCCGTGCGCATTCAGAACGATGCGAACTGCCTGGCTGTCTCCGAGGCGACAGACGGCGCGGGAGCCGGTGCGCATGTGGTGCACGCGATTATCGTCGGCACCGGCTGCGGATCGGGCATCGCTATCGACGGAAAGGCCCATCTGGGCGCGAACGGTATTGGCGGCGAATGGGGCGCCATCACCGTTCCCTGGCTGAAACCTGAGGAATTTCCCGGACCGGACAGCTGGATCGGCCACAAGGGCGTGATCGACCGCTGGTGCTCCGGCACCGGTTTTCAGCTCGACTATAAGGACAAGACCGGCTCCCTTCTCAAAGGCCACGAGATCATCGCGCTTAAACGCTCCGGCGATCCAGTGGCCAATGCGGTTTATGACGCCTATGTGAGCCGTCTTGCACGGGCGCTCGCCATGAGCGCCAATCTGCTGGACCCGGATGTCTTCGTGCTCGGCGGTGGCATGTCGAATATCGACGAGCTCTATGAGGACCTTGAACCGGCCATGCTGCCCTACATCTTTTCCGACACCTTCGAGACGCCGATCCGCAAGGCCGTTCACGGCGACAGCTCCGGTGTGCGCGGAGCTGCCTGGCTCTGGGGCTGACGGGCCTCGGCGAAGGGATCAGGGCGTTCGCGGTCGACCCAGGGTCACCAGCACGATCCCTACTCCGACGCTGGCAACTGCCGCCAGTTTTGCGATGTCGGGAACTTCCGCGAACACCAGGTATCCCAACCCGAGCCCCGTGACCGCCGCGACGGATCCGATCTGGCTCAGATAGACCGGACCGGCCGTTTTCTGCAGACGGAAATACAGACCGTACTGAAGTGTGAAGATCGCGATCTGCGCGGCAAGCAGCACGATGGCCCCGGTAGTCCAGGAAACAGGCGCAACAGGCGTGCCCATGGCCGCATTGAAGGCGGCAAGCCCGACAAACCCGGTTGCCATCATGCCCACGGCCAGATCGACCGGGCCGACGCCTTTGGGCCATTTCAGTGTCCGGTAGATGTTCCCGACAGCCAGAAATACCGGAATGGTGAGCGCGAAGAGCGACCACCACGATGCTTCCAGGGATAACTTCGACCCGGAACCGGCCAGCAGAACCGCGCCGCCAAGACCAGCCAGAACCCCTGCCCCGCGCATAAGCTGAAGGCGCTCCAGCCGCAGGAGAACGGCAAAGGCGTAGGTCAGGACCAGGGGAAAGGCATAACTGAGCGACACGAAACCCACGCCGACCTTTGAAGCGGCGACCACGGCGATCATGTTGGGCACGACGAAAAGAAGTCCGCTGAAACCGAGATAGAGAACAAGCTGCCGTCGACCCACCGGCTCGCTGGTCCGCTCAACCTTGCGGCCGGACATCCGGCTGAGGGCAAAAAGACCCGCCGCACCGCCCAATATGGCCCATTGCAGCAGCGCCAGAGGATGCCACCCCAGGCCGGGCGCGGCCTTGGCGATGATCGTGGAGAGCGCCAGAAAGCCTCCGACGACGAGCAAAAGGGCAAGCGGCTGGTCAAACAACCGCGCTGCGGTGATGCCGGCATGCAAAGACCCTGGGCTTACGGTTTCGTGCTGCTGCCCGGGTCCGGTGGTATCCGCCATTTGGATGTTCCTTTCTCTTCAGTTCTCGGCCTGCATCTGCCTTGGGGAAGAGATAGCAACTTTTATCTTTGTTTCAAGATACTTTATATCAAGATTCTTGAGTCTGACTGAATTTCTTTGTAAAGAGGGGCAGCATCACCTCGTCACGGTCACCGGAATGGCGAAATTTTTCCGGGGCTTGAACAGGTCACCTTCTCGCGCGCAGCCAGGATCTTTCGGGAACCAGAACATGACGATCAAATCCGGAGAGCCCCGGAAGCCTGCCCCTCACCTCTTCGGAGACCCTGCGGACCTGTTGCTGGACCGGGCAGAGCGTGCCCGCCGGCAGTGGGAGGAGGAAATGCCGGAACTTGCCGGCAAGCTGTTGCCGATGGTGCTGATCGGCCGGCTGAACGAGGCTGCCCATGTGATGAGCCGGGATTATCAGGCCCCCGCCTATGCCGACATCGGCCTGAAAACCGGCGAATTCGACGTGCTGGCAACACTCGTGCGCTCCGGTCCGCCCTACAAGCTGACGCCGACAGAACTCTACCGCACCACCATGATGAGTTCGGGTGGCATGACCGCACGCCTCGACAGGCTCGAAAAGGCAGGTTTCATTGAGCGCTGCCCGCATCCGGAAGACCGGCGCGCCCTCTCCGTTTGCCTGACCGCGAAGGGCCTCGGGCTGATCAAGGGAAAGGTACCCGGCTATGTAGAGACGCTGCATGCGGCGGTGGACGGCCTCACAAACGACGAGCAGTCCGAACTCGCACGCCTTCTCGAAAAACTGATCCGCTCGGCAGCAGAAAAAAAGACCCCTTGAATCACTCTGGTTTGACTTGCGTTCGAGGCTTTGGTGACCCAATTTGGCGCCAAGACAGCCGCTCTATGGCTGACCTGAAAGGAACGCCATGCTCAGATATCTTGCAACAATAGCCTTGTCTCTCATGCTCCTGGGGTCCGCCTCCGCGCAGGAAGAGCTTCAGATCCGGGACATCGAAAAAGGGACCGGCGAAGAGGCCAATGTCGGCGAAACGGTGGTGGTGCATTACACCGGCTGGCTGATGGACGGCACGAAGTTCGATTCAAGCGTCGATCGGGGCACGCCCTTCTCCTTCACCCTTGGCGAGCGGCGGGTCATTCCGGGCTGGGAAAAGGGCGTTGAAGGCATGCAGGTCGGCGGCAAGCGCGAGCTGATCATTCCGCCGGAAATGGCGTACGGCTCTCAAGGCGCGGGCGGCGTCATTCCACCCGATGCCACCTTGAAATTCGAGATCGAGCTGCTCGACGTGAAGGCGAAGAAATTCTCCGATATCGGCAACGACGAGCTGAAGGCGAAACTGGCCGCAGGCACCACCGTCATCGACATCCGCCGACCGGAAGAATGGAAACAGACCGGGGTGATCCCGGGCAGCCATCTGCTGACGTTTTTCGACCAGGGCGGCAACGTCAATCCGCAGTTCGGGACGGAGCTGCAAAAACTGATCTCAGGGCCTGCCGACGAGGTCGTCTTCATCTGCCGGACAGGCCGCAGAAGTCAGGCGCTGTCGGAATATCTCGCCGGTCAGGCGGGTTTCACGAATGTCGCCAATGTCGAGAAGGGTATCGTGTCCTGGATGAGTGACGGCGGCGATGTGAGCGCAGCACAGCTGCCGGAAAACTGCTGGCTTTGCTGATAGCCTGAAAGAAATCGGTTCTCGCGAGGCCTCAAGTC
Organism: Labrenzia sp. OB1; assembly: GCF_001624695.1. Taxonomy (GTDB): domain Bacteria; phylum Pseudomonadota; class Alphaproteobacteria; order Rhizobiales; family Stappiaceae; genus Roseibium. The sequence goes on from NZ_JSEP01000006.1 coordinate 134,694, forward strand.
CCCGCCGCCAGCTCCAGGCTCATGCGGTTATGGTCCCTGATCACCGGCGCCATATCCATGGTGACGATGCGGCCATTTTCCACGATCACCCGCCCGTTGACGACTGTGGTTTTCGCCGTCTGAGGAGCGCAGAAGACCACGGCCGCCACCGGATCGTGCATGGCTCCCGCGAAATGGATCGTGTTAAGGTCAAGCGTGAAGAAATCCGCGCACTTGCCTGTTTCTAATGACCCTACGTCACTTCTGCCCAGAACAGCCGCACCGCCGAGCGTTGCCAGTTCAAGGGCTTCGCGGGCGGTCATCCATTCCTCTGCCCGCGACGGGTGCGAGAGTGGAGGAAGCGCGTTGCCTTGCGGGTCCACCACCGGCTTAAGGCCCAGATTGAGCCGCGCCAGAAGCATCGCCTGACGGACTTCCATCAGCATGTTGGAACCGTCGTTGCTGGCGGAGCCATCGACACCGAGGCCAACCTTCACCCCGGCGGCTATGTATTTCTTCACCGGCGCGATGCCGGAAGCCAGGCGCATGTTCGAGCACGGGCAATGGGCGGCGCCGCAGCCGGTTGCGGCAAAAAGGCGGATCTCGTCGTCATCCACGTGGATGGCATGGGCGAACCAGACATCCGGCCCGGTCCAGCCGAGTTCCTGCATCCATTCCACCGGACGCTTGCCGAAACGCTCCATCGTGTAGCGCTCCTCGTCCAGCGTTTCACACAGATGGGTATGAAGCATCACCCCCTTGTCGCGTGCCAGAAGCGCGCTATCGCGGAGCAGGTTTTCCGAAACGGAAAATGGCGAACAGGGCGCCAGGACGATACGTGTCATCGCGCCATGCGATGCGTCGTGATAGCGGTCGATCACGCGAATGCTGTCGTTGAGGATATGCTCCTCGTCTTCCACGCAAACATCCGGTGGGAGGCCGCCTTTGCTCTCGCCAAGAGACATGGACCCGCGGCTTGCGTGAAATCTCACACCGAGATCGCGGGCCGCCTCGATCTGGTAGTCGACCTTGTTTCCGCTCTGGAAAAGATAGGTGTGATCGAAGATGGTGGTGCAGCCGGACAGCGCCAGTTCCGCCAGGCCGATCAGGGTGCTGGCGCGCGAGGCCTCCGGATGGGTTTTCGCCCAGACCCGATAGTGCGCCTGCAGCCAGGGGAACAGATTGTTGTTTTGCGCCGCAGGCAGATTGCGGGTCAGCGTCTGGTTGAGATGGTGATGGGTGTTGACGAAGCCGGGCAAAACGATCTGCCCGGCGGCATCGATCACCCTGTCGGCGGTTTGCGGCAGTTCGCCGGACGGGCCGACCTGCCGGATGATGCCGTCCTCTGCGAAAAGTCCGCCACCGGTAATCTCCCGCCGCTCGCCGTCCATGGTGACAAGGATATCGGCATTCTTCAGAAGCAGGGTCTGCGGCATGGGCGGTCCTTGGCAGAGATGAATTTCAGGGCAGGCTAACCGGCCAGGCGCTTCGACGCCATTTTGGGAAAATCAGAGGCGGCTGATGCGGAATTGTCAAAATGCCATCCACCGTCGTTGCGGACAAGGGCCGCACAGATGCGCGTTGATCCGGATCGGCGGTCGACTTGCGTCTCACGTGTCCGGAATGACGGCGGCTGGTGTCGAAACGCCTTCACTCTTCCAGCGGCGGCATGCGGTTCCAGGCGTCGAGGGCGGCGATCTTGTAGGCCTCGGCGAGGGTCGGATAATTGAAAGTGTTCTCGACGAAATATTCCAGCGTGCCGCGCAGGTTCAGCACCGCCTGACCGATGTGGACAAGTTCGGTTGCCCCCTCCCCGACAATATGACAGCCGAGCAGGCGCCGGGTCTTGAGCGAAAAGATCATTTTCAGCATGCCACTGTCGAGACCCATGATGTGGCCACGCGAGGTCTCCCGGAAGCGGGCGACCCCGCATTCATAGGGAATGCCGCGTTCCTTGATCTCTTCTTCGGTCATGCCGATCGTGGAAATTTCCGGGACCGCGTAAATGCCATAGGGAAAATATTCCGGCGGATCATAGGCCGTTTCACCGAGCGCGTGACAGGCTGCGATACGGCCCTGTTCCATGGATGTGGAGGCAAGGCTCGGGAACCCGATCACGTCGCCTGCGGCGAAGATATGCGGCACGTCGGTCTGGAAGGTCATCGGCTCGACCTTGAGCCGTCCCCGGTGATCGACTTCCAGTCCGCAGGCTTCCAGATTGAGGGAGGGTGTCGCCCCCATCCGGCCGGCGGCGAACAGGATGACGTTGGAGCGAATGGAGCGCCCGCCCTCGAGCGTGATCTCGCAACTACCGGGGCCATGCTTTTCGATCTTTTCCACCTTGGCCCCAAAGCGCAGGGCCATGCCCCGGTCGCGCAACTGGTGGGTAAAATCGGCGATAAGTTCCTTGTCGAGAAAGTCGAGCATGGTATCGCGCGGTTCGATCAAGGTGACATGGACGTCGAGCGCGGAGAAGATCGACGCGTATTCGACACCGATCACGCCGGCTCCGATGATGGCTATGGACCGAGGCAGATCGGCCAGGTCGAGAATATCGTCGCTGTCGAGAACATACTCGCCGTCGAAGGGCACATAGTCCGGCCGGAAAGGTTTGGTGCCGACGGCAACGATGAACTTGTCGGCGGTGAATTTCAGCACTTCGCCGATCTCGCCCTCCACCTCGATGGTGTGCGGGTCCGTGAATCTGGCCTGTCCGCGCATGGTATCGACCTTGTTGCGGGCGAACTGGTGTTCCAGCACCTCCACTTCATGGTCGAGCGTTATATGCATTCGTGCTCTGAGATCGGAGGCAGTGATATCGTCCTTCACCCGGTAGGAGCGGCCGTAAAAGCCTCTCTCGCGCCATCCCGTGAGGTTCAGCACCGTTTCGCGCAGGGTCTTTGAAGGAATGGTGCCGGTGTGGACTGAAACGCCGCCGACGCGGCCGCCTTTTTCGACCACAAGCACGTTGCGGCCGAATTTTGCCGCCTGGATGGCCGCTCGCCTGCCCGCCGGGCCGCTGCCGATCACAATAAGATCGTATTTATCCATGTGCCCCTCACTGCCGTCTCTCAGTCGTTGATCGCAAAAACAGCATCAAGACGCGAGGGTCAAGGCGGCGGCGGCAAATTGAAGTGGAAGGACCGTGAGATTGCCGCCAAACCTCCGTAAATACGTCAAGAGAACAGGATTCAGGCGCTGAAAGCGGATGTTTGCCTGCATTTTGCCGGCAGATGCCCATTGCCATCCCCTTCTCCTTCCGATATCCCTTTTTTTCATGAACACGATCCTGAAAGCAGCATGCCTGAAAGCAGCATGGTGGTGGCGCGGCGCGAAATAGGCGGCCAGCGATCAGTCATGCTCTGAACAGATCATAGATCAAACCAAAGGCCGCCGCGGGATACCGCTGGCGGCCTTGGTGCTTTATAAGGCCGCCAGCATTTCCGGGCAGCCACCAGAACGGGACCAGAAGAACCATGCCGGCGCTGGCTGACCAGACCTTCGAAACCAATGGCGGGATCACAATCCTGCGCACGTCACGTCCTTCAGACTACGAGACTGGAACCTCCGACTGGATCGACCGATTGGACGGGGAACTCGGCGCGGTGCTGGCCTCATCTTATGAATATCCAGGACGCTACACACGCTGGGACATGGCCATCGTCAATCCGCCGCTGGTTCTGGAAGCCGCCGACCGGCGGGTGGAGATCCGCGCGCTGAACGACCGCGGCAAGATCCTTCTGCCTGCCATCGTCGCAGCACTGAAATCGCACGAAGACGTCGAGACCTTCGAGGCATCGCAAACGCGGATCGATCTGACGGTCAAGAAGCCGGACCGGCTCTTCAACGAGGAAGAACGCTCCCGCCAACCCTCGACCTTCTCCATCGTGCGGGCGCTCAAGGAGCTGTTTGCCTGTGGCGACGATCAACTCGGGCTCTACGGCACGTTCGGTTACGACGTCGCCTTTCAGTTCGAACAGATCGATCTGAAACTGCAGCGGCCTGACGATCAGCGTGATGTGGTGCTGTTTCTGCCGGACGAGATCCTGATCGTCGACCACCACGGCAAGCGCGCGTATGTGCTTGAATATGATTTCGTCGTCAACGGCAAGACCACGAGAGGGCTGGACCGGACGGGTGAAAACCACCCCTATGCGCCGGCCAATATCGACCCGGGCCGGGGCGACCATGAGCCGGGGGAATATGCAAAGCTGGTCGAGAAAGCCAAGGACTATTTCCGCCGCGGCGATCTGTTTGAAACCGTGCCGGGCCAGACATTCCACGAGCCCTGCGCCAATCCGCCTTCGGCGGTCTGCCGGCGCCTGGCGCAGATCAACCCCTCCCCCTATTCGTTCTTCTTCAATCTCGGCAACAGCGAGTATCTTGTCGGTGCGTCACCGGAAATGTACGTGCGGGTGACCGGCGGGCGCCGGGTGGAAACCTGCCCGATTTCCGGCACCATCCGCCGCGGCAAGAATGCCATCGAGGACGAGGCGCAGATCCGCAAGCTCCTGAATTCGGCCAAGGACGAGGCGGAACTGACCATGTGCTCGGACGTCGACCGCAACGACAAGAGCCGGGTGTGCGTGCCGGGCTCGGTCAGGGTCATCGGCCGCCGGCAGATCGAGATGTATTCGCGGCTGATCCACACAGTGGACCACATCGAGGGCATCCTGCGCGAGGACATGGATGCGCTTGACGCGTTCCTGTCGCACACATGGGCGGTGACGGTCACCGGCGCGCCGAAACGCTGGGCGATGCAGTTTATAGAGGATCATGAAAAATCCCCCCGCGCCTGGTACGGCGGCGCAATCGGCGCCGTTCTGTTCAACGGCGACATGAATACCGGCCTGACCCTCAGAACTGTGCGCATCAAGAACGGCACGGCGCAGATCCGCGCCGGAGCGACGCTGCTCTACGACAGTATCCCGGAAGACGAGGAAGCGGAAACCGAACTCAAGGCCGAGGCCATGCGGGCAGCGGTGCGGGAAGCCGGCCTGGCCACCAAAGCGCTTGAAAAACAGGTGGAGCGCAAACCCGGCAAGGGCATGAAGATCCTTCTGGTCGATCATGAAGACAGTTTCGTGCACACGCTCGCCAACTATTTCCGGCAGACCGGTGCGGAGGTGGTCACCTACCGTACCCCGGTGGCCGATCATGTCTTCCACGACGTCAATCCGGATCTGGTGGTGCTGTCGCCCGGACCGGGCAACCCGAAGGACTTCGATTGCGCGGCAACCATCGGCAGGGCCCGCTCCCGCGCATTGCCGATCTTCGGCGTCTGCCTCGGCCTGCAGGCTCTCTCGGAGTATTTCGGCGCCGAACTCGGCCAGCTCGACATACCGGTTCACGGGAAACCCTCGCCCATCAGCCTCACCGGCAACTCTGTTCTTTTCGAGGGACTGCAAGCGCCTGTGGTGGTCGGACGCTACCATTCGCTTTTTGCAAAGCGCGACACACTGCCTGCGGACCTTCGCGTGACAGCTGAAACCGAAGACGGCGTGGTGATGGCGATCGAACACCAGAAGGAAGCGATCGCGGCCGTGCAGTTTCATCCGGAGTCGATCATGTCCCTCGACAAGGAAGCCGGTCACAAGATCATCGAGAATGTCGTTTCCCGTCTGGTTTCGGCCAATCGGATGGCGGAAGCGATCTGAGGTACGCCTGTGTGCGTGAGCATGAACCGGCATCCGGGACGACAGTGCCGATGACCTGCCTGCTGACGGCACGAAAAACGTCTACGGCGGCCTGAGCGGTAAAGAGCCGAGCAATCAGCCGAAATAGACGCAGACGATACCTGAGTTCCCCATAGACTGGCCGCGCCTCAAGGCGCGGTCTTCTCGTTGGCGGCGATACAGGCCGCCCATGATCCGCCAATGTACTTCGCATCTTGAACAACCAAAGCTTAGCATCCGGCGTGCGATTGGCTCCTCGAACAGATCTGGCTGTTCGAATTCAGGGGCGGCGGCCACTTGCGGCAATCATCTTGCAGATCAGTTGCAGAGTTCGAGACTTTTCCAGCACATCAATTATCTGTTCAACATCACAAAACCATGTTCATGGAAAATATTGTTGATTAACAATTCACCACATAGTTCCATGGAATCTGTCTGCTTCATTTAACCGGACCTCAGTGGACAAATAATAATGTCGATGGGTTCTGCAAGCTGGACACGTCTTTAAAGATCAACCCCTTGGGAGACAGGATGAGCGGAAAGGTGCAATCGACCCGCACAGGATTTGCGCTGCGGCACGGATACCGGGTCCGGGCTTTGCCTCTCGCAGTGCTGGCGCTTGCCGCGACGCTTTGGTCTTTTCCCGCGCCAGCCCAGGAAAGCCCCCGTCTTGAGAACCACGTTCTGGGAATTGGCAATTGCCCTGTGTGGAATCCGCAGTCCCTGGAAATTTGCCAGAACAGCCTGGAAAAAGTGGTGACCTCTATGGCGCCGAGGATCGATGCGGGACCTGACCATACACATCTCCTCATCAATGAAGGCGCAAGCGCGGCCGCTCTCAAGCGCAAGGCGACGGAACTTTCAAACCGCCTGGGGCCGCAAGACCGGCTCATCATTTACGCCAACCTGCCGCTCGGCAAGGACGATACGGACCCGGCGGCGGAGCAGTCCGGATATGTTCTCGAGCTTTGGGCCGAGCAGAAACCGGAATCAGCCGGCCAGGCGATCAGCGAGGGTATCTGGATCTCCGCGTCTGCCTTTGCCGCGATGATCCATACGATCCCTGCCGCCGAAGTCGTTCTGATTCTCGATACGAACAATTCTTACGCGGTCAATGTGCATCTGCTGGACCGGCATTCGGTCGACTTCAAGGACCGGCCCGAAGCTCTTGTCTCCTCCTCCGGCACCGGCCAGGTTGCGAACTATTCCGCCGACAGGACAATCTCGCTTTTCGCCAAGCACCTCGCGCTGGCGCTGCTGGAGACAGACGGATCTCTGCTTGATGTCATTAGCGCCGCAGTGAACGGGACACGCCAGGCCGCGATCCCGATTTGCGCCGTGTTAAAGGAAACCGTATCGAAGGAAACGCAGGACAGCATGGACTGCAACCAGGTTCCGGAAATTCAGGATCCGGACGCGTTGCTCAACCGCACAATGCTGATTCCCGTATCGGAATCGCAGGTAAACTGAGGTCCCGGACGGTTCTTCAGCAGAGAGCTGTCAGGATAAACGCACGCGGAACGCGTCAGCTTGCCAAGTCCCTTGCAGCCTTCGTTTCGAGGGTCTGCGATCCGCCGAATTTCTGCAAGTCCAGAGCTTCCTGCACCTCGACCGGCACCGAGCGAACGACCTTGCCGGCCGGCGCCGGTCGGCCGATCAGATAGCCCTGGACTTCATGGCATCCATGCTGCGCCAGCAGCAGCAGATTTTCGGCATCTTCCACGCCCTCGGCAACGACGCGCATGTTAAGCGCCTTGCCGAGACGCACCACGGTTTCAATGATTGCCAGCGACCCGTAATTCCGCCTCGCCTCCTGAACGAAGGACCGGTCGATCTTGATGCAATCGAACGGAAACCGGCTCAGATAACTCAGAGAGGAATAACCGACGCCGAAATCGTCCAGCGCGATCTTCACTCCGATTTCCTTCAGCAGCGTCAGGATGGAAAGGGCTCTGGCATCGTCTTCAATCAGCGTGGTCTCGGTGATCTCGATTTCGATCCGTTCCGCCGGAATGCCGGACATTGCGATGGCACTTTGAACGTCATCGACAAAGTCCCTGTCGCGGAACTGAACCGGACTGACATTGAGACTGATATTTGACGACTGGATTGATGTCGAGGCGACGCGCAAGGCTTCCGCCAGAACGAATTTGCCAATGGCAACGATCTGGCCGGATGATTCCGCAACAGGAATGAATTCGGCCGGACTAATCAGGCCCTGTTCGGGATGATGCCAGCGGATGAGCGCTTCATAACTCTCGATCCTGCAGGTGGAAAGGTTCATGCGCGGCTGGAAATACAGTTCGAACTGATCCTGGGAGAGTGCCGCATTCAAGTCCTTTTCCAGCGCTCGTCGCTGCCGGACCTCGTCGCCCATGCCGGACTGGAACATGCTATAGGTATTGCGCCCGTTGTTCTTGGCATTGTAGAGGGCGATATCGGCATTCGAGACAGCCTGATCCGCGTCGTCGCCTCTCTTCAGCAAGGCGACGCCAATGCTGGAGGTCGGCTTGAGAACAAGTCCCTGACCGCAGTCAACCGGTTCGGACAGCGCCTGCACAAGCCGCAAGGCCATGTCTTCCGCCTGATTGGCGAATTGAATGCTGTTCTGAATGATCGCGAATTCGTCACCGCCCAGCCGGGACACCGTATCGCTGCTGCGGGAGTATTTTCTCAGACGATCAGCGGTGACCCGGATGACGGTATCGCCGACCGGGTGGCCATGCAGATCGTTGATGTCCTTGAACTTGTCGAGATCCACAAGCAGCAGTGCCGCTTTGTGGCCGCTGCGCTCGCATTTATCCATCACGTGTTTCAGTTCGGCGTTGAAGACGGCCCGGTTCGGCAGATCGGTAAGCGGGTCGTGTTGCGCCAGGTGGAGGATCTGCGCCTCCGCCTTCTTGCGTTCGCGCAGATCCACGAGCGCGGACACCCGCGTCGGGATACCCCGGTAGGAGATCACTCTTGTGCGGATTTCAACGGGAACATGCTCGCCGTTCCTGTTGATCAGGGTCACTTCCCTCGGCTCTTTTTCGGCCCGGATCAGATGCTCTTCAAGAGTGCCTGCCAGTTCATTGTCGACGAACTCGTAAAGGCCTCGCATTTCGAGTTCATCGATGCCGTATCCGATAAGATCCTCGAAGGTCTTGTTCCCATCGAGTATGCGTCCGTCGACCGAGATCACGATGGCGTCGAAAGTGGCGTTGGCAAGCGCTGAAAGCCGCTCGGCCTCCTCTCGGCTCCGCTTCGCATCCGCCATGCGGCTCTGCGCCTGCTCCTCGGTCTGCACCGTGTCCATAAGCGCATTGAACAAGCGTGTCAGGCGCTCTGAATCATCTCCCTTGGAAACATCAAGCCGCATGGAAAGATCCGCCTTGCCGGCGATCAGCCGGTCGAGCGCATCCTCGACATGGCCGATGCCCAGACGTGTTCCGTGCTCGGCCTCGTTGAGGCCAAGCTCCTCGCTGGCCGAATCCAGACGCAGCGGGTACCAGCGGTTCAGAAGCGTCAGAACACCCCAGCCCGCGCCGAAACACCAGATGAAGCAGGCCAGGACCCCCCCGGCCTGAACCAGCAATTGCGGCAGACGCGCGCCCAGCGGCAGATGCTCCACCGGCGCCAGCAAGGCAAGCCCCAGCGTACCGGCCGCCCCGGCGAAACCATGCACGCCAATGGCGCCGACCGGATCATCGATCTTCAGGCAGCGTTCAAGAAACATCGCTCCCAGAACGGCGGTCACGCCCCCTATCGCGCCAATGGCAAGTGCCCCTGGTGGCGTCAGGACATGACACCCGGCCGTGACGGCGACCAGACCGCCAAGCAATCCCGAAATAGAGTTTTCCGGCAGGATGACCCGGTCCTTGAACCGGCCCATCATATAGCCTGCCCCGGTTCCGGCGGCGGCTGCCAGCACAGTGTTGGTCAGGATCATCGGCACGTCCCAGGATGCCGCCAGCGTCGAGCCACCGTTGAAACCAAGCCAGCCCACGAACAGGATCAGCGCACCGGAAGTGGCCAGAACGGAACTGTGGCCCTGGATCCGGAACGACTGCCCATCCGGGCCGAAACGTCCGGTTCGCGCGCCCAGGATCGTGCAGGCGGCAAGCGCGATCCAGGCCCCCGTCCCATGCACCACGGTCGATCCTGCGAAATCGACGAACCCGGCGGCGGCCAGAAACGCGGTGGCGTCCGCGAAGAGTGCCCCGCCCCAGGCCCAATGGGCGAAAACCGGATAGATAAGCCCCGCGGTGAGGACAGAACACCAGATGTAGGCGGACAGGCGCATGCGCTCGGCGACCGCGCCGGATATGATCGTTGCCGCTGTACCGCAGAACATGACCTGAAAGGCGAAAACGGTCAGCCCCCAGGGATCGAGGCCGGAAAGCGCAAACAGGCGCGGATCGAACCCGGCAAACCAGTTCCCCCCCGCGCCGAAGGCCAGCGAGAAGCCGAAGATCGCGAAAATCAACACCGAGACGGCAAGATCAAGCAGGTTCTTCTGCGCAACGTTGATGGAGTTCTTTGACCGGACCAGTCCAGCTTCCAACAGCATGAAACCGACCTGCATCAGCAGGACCAGACCTGCAGCAAACAGAACCCAAACCATATCGAGACTCTGCCGGGTGGGGCTTGCCCCAGCGAACTCGGTGGCGCCTGTCGCGGTCGAAGTGACCAGGGCTGCGATGCACAGACCGGCTGTGGAACCGACCCTCCATTTATTCATTTATCTGCCCCATTGTTCGAAAGCAGAGGCATGATTTCCCGGATTGGTTAATTCTTAATTGCTATTTTTACTGAGGTTTTGACCGGACAATTCCTGCATAATTCTTCATCACCCGGCTTCGCACCTTATCGATCAAAGCGGCAATTCAACCATCTGAAAAACAATAACTTATTTTGCCCACCCCGGCGCACTATCCCGGCCGGGCGGCGCAGAGCCTCTTACGGCGAGCCTAAAATTACGCCATATCCCGGTTCCCCGGTCCGCGTGATTTGCCGGCATCACCCTGCCCCGGCAGCCCCTCGCGAACACTCCAGCGCCGCAACATACCGCGACTCTTGTGGCATTGGGGACATATCCGCTTCAGCCCGCCGCACGGCAGGCCTGCCTCGCAACCGTGCCCCGAGCCAGTCCCAGTCGCCTTCTTCCACCCGGACCGTATCCAGCAGACGTTCCGGTCCTGATGGCTCAATTCCGGTATCGCGGGTTTCTCCGATCACGAAGCGGAACGCATAGCCCGGTGTCAGGCCCATGCGCAGATCGGACAGCACGACGTCCCCGTCGATCAGTTCGGCCCGGTAGAACCCTCTGCTGAACCAGTCCAGTTTACGGAAAGCTTCGCTCCCTTCCAGACAGCTCACCAGTTCGAGATGGCGCGGGTGGGAATAGATTTCCGCCTGCCCAAGCCCGTCGAGAAGCGACAGATACATGTTGTCGTAACTGTTCTGGCGCAATCCGATCACTTTCCAGACAAGGATATTGAGCGGCGTCGCGAGCGCGTAGACCTTGTCCGGCGGAACGCCGTTCTCCAGGAAGACATGGTGCGCCCTGCCCTTGACGACCTGCTGAATCACCACACTCAGAGCGAGGTAACCGGTGGACAGGACAAGTGCGGCCGCAACGACGTTTCGAAGACGAGATGTCCAGGTTTTCCTGCACAGGGCCCAGACCACAGCCACCAACAGCGGCAGGGTGTAGATCGGATCCATGATGAACACGGAGCCGACACCGACCGGGTCGGGATAGAACGGCCAGAAGATCCGTGTGCCGTAAACCGTCATCGCATCGATTGCGGCATGGGTCGACAGGCACAGGAAAACGGCTGCCCAGACCCGCCAGCGATGATCCCTCAGCCCCTTGAAGAGCCGCAGAAGCCCTTCCGCCAGAACGGGTGTGGCAAGCGCATGCACGAAAACGGAATGGGTCCAGCCCCGGTGATAGACGAAACTGTCCACCGGATCGTCAAACGGGATGAGCACATCGAGATCCGGCAAGGTGCCGAGCGCACCGCCAAGCAGGGCCGCCTTGCGCGGTCCGATTTTACTGCCGAGCAGCGCGGTGGAAACGGCGGCGCCAAGAACGAATTGAGTGAGAGAATCCATCCGGTCAGCCTATCATCTTTGATGCTCTGGGGGAGAAGCCGCCGACAGGCCGGTGGCGGCAAAAAAGACGGGCCCGAAAGCCCGCCTGATCCGCTTACGGCACGGTGTCGCCTCAGTCGACTTCGCGGACAGCGCCCTTGGAGGCGCTTGTGGTCATCGCCGCATAGGCGCGAAGGGCCTTGGTCACCTTGCGTGTACGCTTCTCGATCGGCTTCCAGGCCTTGTCGCCCCTGGCATCCATGGCGGCACGGCGCTGTGCCAGTTCCTCGTCGGTCAGGTCCACCTTCAGCACACGGTTCGGAATGTCGATGACGATCAGATCGCCTTCCTCAACCAGACCAACCGCCCCCCCTTCGGCGGCTTCAGGCGAAATATGACCGATGGACAGACCGGAAGAGCCGCCCGAAAAGCGTCCGTCCGTGACCAGCGCGCAGGCTTTGCCCAGTCCCTTGGACTTCAGATAGCTGGTCGGATAGAGCATTTCCTGCATGCCCGGACCGCCGCGCGGACCTTCATAACGGATCAGCACCACATCGCCTTCCTTGACCTTGTTGGTCAGGATCGCGGAAACCGCCGTGTCCTGGCTTTCGAAGATCCGGGCCGGGCCGGAGAATTTCAGGATGCTTTCATCGACCCCGGCCGTTTTGACGACGCAGCCGTCCTCGGCGATGTTGCCGTAGAGCACGGCAAGGCCGCCATCCTTGCTGTAGGCATGGTCCAGTTGCCGAATGACGCCGGCTTTCCGGTCCATGTCGAGATCTTCCCAGCGCCGCTGCTGGCTGAAAGCCACCTGGGTCGGCACACCGCCGGGCGCTGCCCGGAAGAAGGAATGCACGCTTTCGGAATTTGTCTGGCAGATGTCCCAGCGGGCCAGCGCCTCCTTCATGGATGCGGAATGGACCGTCGGCACATCGGTGTGCAGCAGTCCCGCGCGATCGAGTTCGCCGAGGATCGACATGATGCCGCCGGCGCGGTGGACATCCTCCATATGGATGTTTTCGATTGCGGGAGCGACCTTGCACAGCACCGGGACGCTTTTGGACAGACGGTCGATATCGTCGATGGTGAAGCCTATCTCACCTTCATGGGAGGCCGCCAGCAGATGCAGGATGGTGTTGGTCGAACCGCCCATGGAGATGTCGAGGCTCATGGCGTTCTCGAAGGCCTTGAAGCTGGCAATGTTGCGCGGCAGGACACTTTCGTCATCCTGTTCGTAGTAGCGCTTCGCCAGATCGACGATCAGGTGGCCCGCTTCCACGAACAGGCGTTCGCGGTCGGCGTGAGTGGCCAGTGTCGAGCCGTTGCCCGGCAACGACAGGCCAAGTGCCTCCGTCAGGCAGTTCATGGAGTTTGCGGTGAACATGCCGGAGCAAGAGCCGCATGTCGGGCAGGCATTTTGTTCCAGGGCCAGGACATCGGCGTCGGACATGCGGTCGTCGGCGGCCGCAACCATCGCATCGACCAGATCGACCGATTTCTCGACGCCGTTCTCAAGCACCACCTTGCCGGCTTCCATCGGGCCACCGGAAACGAAGACCACCGGAATATTCAGCCGCATGGCGGCGTTCAGCATGCCGGGCGTGATCTTGTCGCAGTTGGAAATACACACCAGCGCATCGGCGCAGTGACCGTTGACCATGTATTCCACGGCGTCCGAGATCACTTCGCGGGACGGCAGCGAATAAAGCATGCCGTCATGGCCCATGGCGATGCCGTCGTCGACCGCGATGGTGTTGAATTCCTTGGCGACCCCTCCGGCCTTTTCCACTTCCCTGGCGACAAGCTGACCGAGATCCTTCAGATGCACGTGACCGGGCACGAACTGGGTGAAGGAGTTGGAAATTGCGATGATCGGCTTGCCGAAATCGTCGTCCTTCATGCCCGTGGCGCGCCACAGGCCGCGCGCACCGGCCATGTTGCGGCCATGGGTGGATGTTCTGGAACGATACGGGGGCATTTTGGGTCTCCCTCCATTTGCAGGCATACCGCCCGCTTCGGCGGTCAAATTCCGGCCGAAGCTGAGCATGTATCCGCGCCCGATGTCAGTCTGATACCGGGTTTGACAGGTTTTTGCCCGAAGCGAAAGGCCTGAATACGCAAAAAGTGTACGCTGCGGTACGGTTGAAATTCGCCCCAATTCCCTGATGCCGCCGGGAACAATGAAACAAAGAAAGCCGGGGCGGACCGAAGTCCGCACCGGCTTTCCTTCAGGCCACCCGGAGAGGGGTGGATGTCAGGCGGCCTGAACCGGAGCGGCTTATTGGGCCGCGACGGAGTTTTCCGCCAGAGTGGGATAGTCCGTATACCCCTTCTCGCCGCCTCCATAGAATGTGTCACTGTCGGGCTCGTTCAGGGGGGCCTTCTTTTTCAGCCGGTCGACAAGATCCGGATTGGAAATGAACGCACGGCCGAATGCGACAAGATCCAGCGCTCCGCTTTCAACGGCCTCGACCGCGGAAGCGCGGTCATAGCCGTTGTTGCCCATTCTGGCGCCGTCGAAAAGCGTGTAGAGCGCGGCAAGATCGCCGCCTTCGGGAATATCGCGGGGACCGCCGGTCTGCCCCTCGACAAGATGGAGATAAGCCAGCCCGTAGGTGTTCAGCAGCCGGATCGCATGAGAGAATGTTTCCTGCGGATTGCTGTCGGTGATGTCATTGGCGTTGGAGAATGGACTCAACCTGATCCCGACACGATCCGCGCTCCAGGCACCGGTCACTGCATCCATCACTTCCTTGAGAAAACGCATCCGCTTTTCAACCGATCCGCCATAGGCATCATCCCGCTTGTTGGCACCGTCCTTCAGGAACTGATCGATCAGATAACCGTTCGCACCATGCACCTCGACACCATCGAAGCCGGCTTTGCGAGCGTTCCGCGTTGCCCTGGCGAAATCTTCCGCGATAGCCGGGATCTCGTTTTCCTCCAGTGCCCGCGGCATTGGCGTGTCAATGAACTGAGTACCATCGAAGGTTTTGGAATTCGCGGCAATCGCGGAAGGTGCGACCGGGTCAACGCCCCCGGGCTGGAGAACTGAATGCGATATCCGCCCGACGTGCCAGATCTGGATGACGATCTTGCCGCCTTCGGCATGGACTGCATCGGTCACTTTTTTCCAGCCCTCCACCTGGGCATCGGAATAGATGCCAGGCGTCCAGGCGTAGCCCTTGCCTTGTGGAGAAATCTGGGAACCTTCGGTAACGATGAGCCCCGCACCGGCCCGCTGGCGATAATATTCAACATGCAGATCGTGGGGCGTGTCGTCTTCGGCGCGTGCCCGGTTGCGGGTCAGCGGCGCCATGACAACGCGGTTTTTCAGGTCGATTGCGCCTGCTTTTGCCGGAGAAAACAATTTCGATTCTGACATGAACGAGTTCCTTCGAGTTTCATGTGCCAGATTATGGAACGATTGGTCCAAAATTAGGCATCTTCAGCTACGGAGTGACGAAACAAACCGGAGACGGTTTCTAGGGAGAGAGCACCGTTTTGGCCTGCTTCAAGGTGTCTGCTATGCGGTCAGCCGGAATACCGGCCTTGCGCAGGGCAAGGGTTCCGATTGCAAGTGAGGTATAGGCGCGCGCCCTGTCGCGGACGGCGTCGGGATCTTGAGGATCAATCGCTTTTGCGAAAATCTCCTCGATACTTTCCAGATGGCGGCGGCCGAGTTCCGCGACCTTCGCGTCATGGGGTGCGAGTTCCGTGATGCAGTTCACCAGAAGGCACCCTCTCGACCCGCCATGGGGGTCCGAAAGAGCCTCCATCATCGCCTCGACAGCGTCGCCATCTGTGGCCTCCGCGATCTCCTTGAGATTGCGGATACCGTTTTTCGAATATTGCTCAACCGCTCTCAGAAAGAGGGTCTGCTTGTCACCGAAGGCCCCATAGAAGCTTGACCGGCTGATCCCCATGGCGCCGGTCAGATCTTCAAGGGAGGTCGCTTCGAAGCCATTTTGCCAGAAGACGCCCATAGCAACCTGAAGTGCCGCTGCTTCATCGAAGTTGCGCGGCCGTCCCGGTCCAGGCGCCTTGTTTCCAGGCAGATGTTTTGCAGGCATCGAGTGTGACATGAACCTGATATGGACCGTGCAGTCCGGAATACAAGAGCGGCAAGGCCCAATCTGGACCGATCGTTTCAATTTCCCATCCCGCCAGACTCGGACCTGCCGGGATCACATGCGGCAAGAGCCGGCATAGGCGTCGCCGACATCGTCGAAAACCCGCGCAACGGCTTCCATTTCATATAGCTTGCTGGTGCGCCGCACACCTTCGACCAGATAAAAATCCTGGATCGGAAATTGGTTGGAATTGAAGCGAAAATCACCGCGCACGCTTTCGAAAGGCGCGGAACTGATGACAGACAGCAACGCTTCCTGCTCCTTGATGCCTCCGGTCAGTTCAAGCGCGAAATGAATGAGCCTGGCTGCGTCGTATCCTTGCGCGGCGAACACCGAGGGCTGGTATTCATACTCCCTGCCGAAGTCGCGCACGAAACGCTTGTTCATCGGATTGTCAAGGTTGGGCGCCCAATGAGAGGCGGAAAACAGCCCCTCGGCCATCTCGCTGGTATACGGCAAGGTCACTGCGTTGATAGTCTGGGAGGACAGGAAAGGAACAATGCCTTTCAAACCCGATACGTGAAACTGCCTGACGAGTTCCACCCCCATGCCTCCCGGCATGAAAGCGTATATCGCGTCCGGCTCAATCTCGGCGATCTGCTCAAATTCTTCCGAAAAGTCCGTCGTCCCGAGCTTTGTGAATATTTCCCGGGCGATCTGTCCCTTGAAATGGCGCCGGAACGCGACCATCGCATCCCGGGCCGCTTCATAATCCGGGGCGATCGTGACGACCTGCTGGTAGCCTTTCAAACTCGCGTAGCGTCCCATGGTCTCGTGCACCTGGTCATCCTGCGAGGCCATGGAAAAGAAGTAGCGGTTGCAACTGCGGCCGGCAATGGGAGCAGGTCCGGAGTGGGTTCCGATAAAGAGAGTTTTCGACCGTACAACCGGGTCATGGACTGCGAGCATGACTTTGGAAAAGTTCACGCCGACGAGAATGTCGATACCGTTTTCGTCGATCAGCTTGGTCGCCTGCTCAAGGGCATAGGCAGGATCGAGCTTGTCATCAACGACCAGCACATTGGTCGGCAGGCCGCCCAGCGCGCCGTTGGATTGCTTGACGGCAAGCATGAAGCCGTCGCGCATGTGTTCGCCGTAAATCGCCGCGGGACCTGACAGGGTTGCCATCAGACCGATCTTCAATCCCTGAACTTCCTGCGACACCGCCATCTGGCACACCAGCAGCAGACCAGCCGCAAAGCTGCCTGTTCGTGTGAAAATTCGGAAGATCCAGCGTTTCATGGTGTCTTGCCCGTTCTGTCCAGGTGATGCGCCGGCAACAGTGCGAACTGTTTTCGCCGAAGTATCGTATGTGCGTTCAGATAAACGCCGGATGGCTCCGCCGCCACCTCTATGGTCCGTCAGCAACCGATTCTTCTCAAGTATGGAGAAGACTGGTTAGGCTTTTGCCAACAGAGAAAAAACAATCACATCCGCGTCACATTCCCGCGAAAACTCCTTGGAGCTGCCGCAAAGCGGCCCGTCTCCCGGCGCATTGAAGAGGATTAATGGTCTGATCGAAGAGACGCCGCGCCCCGTACGCCCAAAAACCGCAGTTTCAGCAGGAGGGCCACATGTATTCCTTTTCCGCTCCAGCCATCGCTTGCGATCCGTTTGCCGACGGCACCCAGGACAACGCCAATCTGCCGGCGACCAAAAGCGATTTGCGGCTGGTCGAGATCCGCAAACCGGCGCAGGACAGCCCCAAGGCCGATGAAAGCGCCTCGCCTCCAGACATCGCGGGGAAAATCCTGCAGATGCATGCAAATGCGGAGGTTCCCGAAGCCGAACCTGTCTCCGAACTGACCGACCGGCCGAAACCGGTCGTCTCCACGGAAGAAGTCTCTCACGAGATACTGAAAGGCATTCGGAAGAAGCTTGAAGATGGCGTTCCCCTTGAGCCTAACCGGAAGACAGTCCTTTGGGACCAAAGCAGTCAGGCCTCAGCCGAGCCGCTTCGCCGTGGACCCGGCTTCAAGGTCCTGATCGCCAGCGCACTTGTTGTCATCGCCTGTGGCGGCGGTGCGCTTACGCTCTCAATGACCGGTCTGCCGGGAAACAGCGAAACCAGCACTCTGGAGACCGCCCCCCAGCTCGCAGCGGCGGAAACGACACTTGAACGCCTGATTGGAACAGAGGACCCGGAACCGGGAGTTTCCACGCCCGAACCGGCTCTCGTGGACGGTGCAGGAGCTGCCGATGCCGACGGCCTTCAGATTGCCAGGGCGAAGGACAAGCTGCGCGAAGCTTTGGCGGCACACGGTCTTTCCGACGCGCCGCCGCTCAATCAGCCCACCGCAACCGTCGCCGGCGCTGCCGGATCCCAGGACAGCAAGATCCAGGCGCGACTGGTCGTCCGCCAGATATCCGCACCGGCCGCACCATCCCAGAGTGCCGTTAATGACCTTCCGGGACTTACTCCCCCGGTAAATGACGGTTCGGCAAGTCCCGCGCAGACAGCGAACGGTGAAACCGGACCGACCGCCATCGCCGCAGAAACCCAATCGGCCAATGAAGTTTCGAAAGCAGAAGGGAATACGGGTACAGCGGCGGCGCAGGACACACAAAGTGCCGATCCGTCCTTTCCCAACGCGGGCAAAATTGCCGCTGCCGTGAACCTGCGGCAATCGGCGGACAAGAACGCTGAAATTCTGGCCGTTGTTCCGGCGGGCTCGAACGTCCGGTTCGGCGATTGCGGGACATGGTGGTGCAGCATTGTCTATGAGGGACAAGCCGGTTTCGTCGGCCAGAAGTTTCTGGAAAAATCCGCGCAGGTCGATTGAATTCGACCGGACCGGGTAGAGGCTTGTTAAGCTGCGTCCGGCACTATGGGCTTCTTATCGTGATACCCGCCCCATGATGGCGGAATGAGCGCCCGGCCTTTTATGCTCGAAGCAGTCCTTCGCGAAGTGCTTGACGAAGTTTCCCGGGCCGATTGCAGGAGACGGACCATGTTGCCCCCCAGATCTGCCCGCTTCGCCGGTATGGCGCTCGTGGCTCAGCTCACATGCTCCCTCCCCGCCCTCGCGGGTGGAACCGACTGCGTGACCTATGCCACCGACTACGCCAATGCTCACATGGGCAGCGGTGATGTTGTCGGGGATGCGGTCGACGGAGGTATGGCGGGGGCTGTCGCAGGCGGTGCGTGGCAAGGCCCTTCCGGCGCACGCCGCGGTGCGCGGGCGGGTGCGGCGCTCGGCGTGCTGGACAATCTCGGCTCCATGCCCGGCGGGTGGCAGGCACTCTACGACACGGCCTACCAGATGTGCCTTCAGCAGACCTCGGACGTTAACGCCGCCCCGCTCTATCCGGCACCGAACCTGGGTGCGCCATCGCCGGACTGCCGGTCTTCCGCCAGCGTGAACGCGCCCTTGAGAAAAACACCCGACGGCAGCATCACGGCAGGATCGGGCTTCAACGACTGCCGCTAAGTGTTTCGTCCCTGCGTATGACGGCGTTTCAATAAATCGCCTCACGCAGGCGGCGAAGGGGCCGTTCAGAACGATCCCGGACTTACGCAGATCTTGCGCTTCTCATAAGCTCCAGTCGCTTTTCGAAATCGTCTTCGCTGAGGCCTTCAGACAAGGCGCGCAGGAAAAACGCTGCCTGCGTTTCCGGGGCCAGTCCATTTGTAGGAGGATCCAGATCCAGGTTCGTCGGAAAGGGATAGCCTTCGGCGGTTGCGGCGATGGCCGCGGAAAGTTCGGCGGCGCTCAATCTGTTTTCAGCCTTGGCGCGCACGGCGTGAGGAAAAAGCAGTCTGCACATCTTGTCCCTGTCGACTGTCTCCATGGCGCGGCCGAATGCGGAGGATACCTGCAACAGGTTGGCAAACCGTTGAACATCGTCGCTCTTGTTGGCACCGGCCGCATGGAACAGCGCAGGATTGAAAAAGACAGTATCTCCCTTCGCCAGAGGCAATTGCACGTAGCGCTCTTCAAAAAGCGCCCGGAAGTCTTCGCGGCGCCATGCGGCATACCCCGGAAGGTAGGCTTGCGAGAAAGGCAGCAGTTTTGTGGGGCCGCTTTCCACCGGCATGTCGCAATGGGCGACGGCCCCCTGCAGCGTGAGCGTGGACGAGACTTCGTGGACATGCGCGGGATAGGATGTGCTGACTTCGGCCGACTGGAAGCCCAGATGATAGTCGCGGTGCGCCTGTTGCGCGGCACCGCCGGGATACACGAGGTTTACCTGCGCCGTCATCTGGTAGTTTGGCCCCAGCCATGCTTCGCATATCGCAGCAATGGCGGGATTGGCAAAATAGTCCAGAAAGACCCCCGGCGCGGCTTCGCAAAGCTTTTGCAGCGCGTTCCAGATCCTATCGTTGGCACCTGAGGCCGCAAAGTGATCGCCGCCGCTGCCGCTGCGCTGCTTTTCTTCCGCGATGATGCGCTCATAGATGCGGGTGGCATCATCCAGCACCGTCGTGTCTGCATAGGTATTCTTGAGCGCCACAACCCCGGCACCGGTACGCAGAACACGCGCCCATTCCGCAAGAAGCTGCCTGCGGGTTCCATGCCCTTCAAGAGCGGGGCGCAGGTCCGCCATGTCATAGACGGGAATGTTCTTTTCAATGCCGGCGGCATGAGGCACGTCTTCGGCGCGCGCGGTCTGGGCAATGATCGCGGAAAACGCCCGCAAGTCACAGGCGTCCGGGTCGTAATAGGCGGCGGCCCTTTCGACAGTATCTTTCATGGCGCTTTCTCCCTTGTTCACACCCAGAATATTGAACAGTTGGCCACACAGGAAGCACAACGCGCTGCCCCTGGGGAAAATTCGGTTTGCGCCGGCAGGCACCCGCACCGAGGAAGACCGGTTCAAGGATGCTTTGAGCGGTTGACCTGAAGCGCGAAGCGCAGTCAACTGTGGCCGATTTCGGGAAGGCACTGCCTTTCTACAGGTTTCAATGACGACAGGATTTTTCATGACCCGCCGTGCGCTTTTTCCTCCCCGCCTTGCCGCTGCCGCTCTGGCAGCCCTCTGCCTTGCCGGTTCCCCTGCCATCGCCCAGCAATGCGGTGGCGATTTCAGACAGTTTCTGGCGGGCGTCAAACAGGAAGCTGTCGCCAAGGGTCTTTCGGCGCGTGCGGCAGATCAGACGCTCGCAGGGGCGCAAATCGACAGAAAGGTGCTTTCCCGAGACCGGGCGCAAGGTGTGTTCAAACTGACCTTTCTGGATTTTTCCAAACGGGTCATCTCCGGTTACCGGATGAAAAACGGCGCCGCGAACATGAAAAAACATGCCGGCATCTTCCAGCGCACCCAGCAGGAATACGGCGTGCCGGCTCCCGTCATTACCGCCTTCTGGGCGCTTGAGACCGATTTTGGCGCCGTTCAGGGGGACTTCAACACCGTCAACGCTCTGGCGACCCTCGCCCATGACTGCCGCCGCCCGCACCTCTTCCGTCCTCAGCTCATCGCGGCGATCGAAATGGTCCAGCATGGGGATCTCGATCCCCGCAACACCACCGGAGCCTGGGCCGGTGAAATCGGCATGGTCCAGATGCTGCCCGAGGATATCATCAAGTTCGGCAAGGATGGTGACGGAGACGGCCATGTGAAGCTGAAGGAAAGCGCTTCCGACGCGATCCTGACCGCCGGGGCGTTCATTCACCATCTCGGCTGGCGCAAGGGAGAGCCCTGGCTTCAGGAAGTGACCGTGCCGCAGAACCTCGACTGGGCCGCCACCGGGCTCGGCAAGACCCGAGCCGGCGCCCAGTGGGCATCTCTCGGCGTTCAGCCGCGCTGGGGACAAATATCCGCCAATCTCCCTGCCTCCCTGCTGCTGCCGCAGGGGCGCAAGGGACCCGCCTTCCTCGCCTATCCGAACTACAACATCTATCTGGAATGGAACCAGTCTTTCATCTACACGACCACGGCCGCCTATTTTGCGACGCGGCTGGCCGGGGCGCCGGTCTACAACGCGGGAAATCCGGATCCGGGCCTGAACGATGCGCAGATGAAGCAGCTTCAGACCAAACTCAGGAACCAGGGCTACGATGTCGGCAAGATCGACGGCATTCTGGGTTCGGGCACCCGCGCAGCCGTTCAGGATGTCCAGCAGAAGCTCGGCATGCCCGCGGACGCATGGCCGACACCGGCATTGCTGAACAGGCTTTAGGCCTGCGTCTGCGCTGACGGTCTGATACAGAGCGGGGTCTGGCGGCAGTCAGCCGGAAAAGATCCGGCCGGCATCAATCGGAGATGGCGGCTGTGCGACCCGGCAGCCTCCGCCTACTCTACCCTGGCCTTGTCGTCTCCGGGAGCCGCCTCGATCACGGTCGGCTTCCCGCCGTCGCCGAGCAGGAACACGGCCAGAATGCGCGCCGGTCCGGTGCCGGTATTTTCACCCCGGTGGGTTAGATCCATTGCTTCCAGCAGGCCCTCGCCCTGGCGGTAGACCTTCTTGCCGAGTTCTTCATAGGTCACCGTGATTTCGCCTTCCAGGATATAGGCGAAGAGTGGCGCGTGGTGCTGGTGCCAATCGGTCTGCTCGCCCGGCGCCATTGTCACGACCAGCGCCTTGATCGACGGGTTGTCCTGCGGAAACACAACTTTTTCTCCGGCAACCGTCTCATCGCCGGAAAACACCTCATCCACCTTTGAATATGGCGGTTTCGCCGTGCTTTCCGCCTCCATCGCAGCCTTGGAACCGGGTTTCGCGGCGGGTTGCGATGGGGCCGGTTTGCCGTCTGGGGTGATCGACTTGTCAGCCGCCGATGCAGGTGTTGCTGCCAGCAGCAGGGCGAAACCAAGACAGATGGGAAATGTGGTCCAGGACATGATGATCTCTTCCGAAAACGTGTCGGCCGGGAAGACGCGCGTGTCTTCCCGGCCTTTCACTGTCATACGTCGATACTGTCACCGGGCGCAATTGTCTTCAGCGCGCCGGAGGTTCCTCCGAGCTCCCGGGCAAAAGCATCCGGCGTCTGGTCGAGGACCGCGAATGTGCCGTAGTGGCAAGGCACGATCGTCTCGAACTCGAAATACCGGTTGCAGGCCATCGCCGCCGTTCGTGCGCCCATTGTGAAACGGTCACCGATGGGAACCAGGCCGATCCGCGGCCGGTAGATCTCGTCGATCAGCGCCATGTCGGAAAAGATGTCGGTGTCACCCATGTGATAGAGGACCTTTTCACCGGGCGCTTCGATGACCACTCCATGCGGATTGCCCAGATAGATGGCCTCTCCGTCCGTCTGTTTGGAGGAAGAATGATCCGCCCGCGTCAACGCGATCTTGAAAGGTCCCGCGTCCACCTTGCCGCCTGAATTCATCGGATTGATATTCTCGACGCCCTGGCGGTTCGCCCACATGCAGATTTCAAAATTCGACGTCAGCTGCGCACCGGTTGTCTTCAGGATCTCAATGGCATCGCCAATGTGATCGTCATGTCCATGTGTCAGCACAAGATGGGTTACGCCATCGGCAACCCGGTCGACGCTCAAGCTGTCCGGAAACGACGGATTCCCTGTCAGGAACGGATCCATCAGGATGCAAGCACCGTCGATTTCGATCTTGAATGCGGAATGGCCATACCATGTGAGTTTCATTTTCCACGCTACCTCAGTTCAGACCAGGCAGACCCCGGGTCGGCTTTAACCTCAAGAACGACACTGATAATTTTACCTATGTTCTCTTTTATACGTTTTTTGATACGGTTGCATGAAGCGGCACCAGATACTTGCCCTTGCGGAATGCATGCAGGAGTATTTATAAAATAGAAGACACACCGCCCGAAATTGCAAGATGGCAACTTCTGTATCCGAGTAGGCTGGGGGAGAGAATATCGGAATGAAGATCCGGAGCTATCTCGTCTTCTTCTTGCTCATAGCAACATTGCTGCCGACCCTCATTTTCAGCATCTGGTCCTATCACGATGCGGTGTCTCGCGAATTTGCCGAGGTCGAGGACAGGCATCTGCTTCTAGCCCGCAAAACAGGCTTCGCACTGGATCGCTATCAGCGCAATCTTGCGACCACCTTCAACACGGTGACATCGAGCCTGGTCCGGGGCCAAAGTCCAAGCGAACTTTCCGGCCTTCTGGCCCAGTTCGACATGTGCTGTGTTTTTCTCGCAGACAAGGCCGACGGCAGGATAGACGGCGGCATCTGGGCGTCCGGAACCGAAATCATTCAACAGGTACCTCCGGATCAGTTCGCCGACTTGAAAATGATCGCCCGCAAGGACATGCCGGTCTACTCCAATGTCAAGGCTTCGAAGGACAATCGCAATTACGTCTTTGTGGTCCGGGAACTTGATGACCACTATGCAATCGCCGAGATCTCGTCGGCCTATTTCACAAAACTCAGTCAGAGCATCATTTTTGGCGAAAAGGGCCATGCCGCCATTGTCGACCGATCAGGCACGGTGATCGCCCACCCCAGGCAGGAATGGGTCGACACCCGGAAAAACATCTCACAGATCCCGATAGTTGCACGCATGATGATCGGCGAAACCGGCATCGCGGAATTCTTCTCCCCCGCGGTCGACAAGGAGATGATCGCCGGTTTCACGTCGGTCCCGGGCCCGGGATGGGGCGTGATGGTCGCGCAACCGGTTTCCGAAATCTATGAAAAGGTCGCGAAAAACCAATCCTCTCTTCTGCTCATTATCGGCGGCGCCGTTCTGGCCACGATTGCCATCGGGCTGTTCCTTGCACGGTCCCTGTCAAGGCCGCTCGAGGACCTCGCAAGGGCAACGCACATCAGTGGCCAGCACCAGAAACTGGCTCCGGTCAAACCGCGCTGCGGAGGGCTCCGCTTCAGGGAAATCGCCGACTTCTGCGACAGTTACAATACGATGGTCGCCCGGATGACACGGGCCGGCGAGCAGATTGAAAAGCTTGCCTATAGCGATAACGTCACCGGGCTGCCGAACCGTGACCATCTGCAGTCCGTCGCCGAACCGATCCTTAGGGAAGCTCGCGTCCCTGATCGGGGCGGGATCGTCGTTCTGATCGATCTGGACAACTTCAAGGAAATCAACGATCTGCACGGCCATCATGCAGGCGACCTGCATCTCAAGACCTGCGCACACACGCTTCTGGAAATGGCGGACAGCCTGGATCTAGAGCGTTCGGTACCCGGCAGTGCGTTTGCACCGCCCCTCGTCGCCCGCATCGGCGGCGACGAGTTCATCATGCTGATACAGGGGCTGGTGTCCGACACGCGCATACAATCCTTTCTGGAGCGAGTTCTTGCGGCACTCGCCGCCTCGAACCCCGAACTCAGCATTCCGCCGAGCGCAAGTATCGGATGCGCCCGGTTTCCCGAGCATGGCCAGACGCTTGAAGACCTTACAAAGCGCGCCGACGTCGCCATGTATCACGCCAAACGCGCGGGCAAGAACCGGATGCATGTCTTCTCGCCGGAGATCGACAGGCAATCGGCGGCGGAAATCCGGCGTGACCTCATATCGGCGATCAAAGACGACCGGTTGTTTCTGGAGTACCAGCCCAAAATCTGCACGACCCGGCGCAAAGTGGTCAGCGTCGAGGCGCTCGTTCGCTGGGAGCATCTCGAACTGGGCTACCTTTCGCCTGAATACTGGATCCCCATGCTCGGGGCATCGAACGCGATGAACCGTCTTGGAGAATGGGTCATCGGTCAGGCGATGAAAGACCATACGCTGCTCCTGGAGCAGGGCCACGACCTTTGGATGTCGATCAACATCGGCTCCAACCATTTTATTTCACCCGATTTCATCGACACGCTCGAGTCGATCCGTTCAGAACTGGGATTCGACAGCGCACAACTGGAGATCGAAGTGACCGAGGACGCCCTGTTTGCATCGGAACAGCGCGCTCTCTCGACTTTCACGCGGCTTCACGAACTGGGATACAAGGTGTCGATCGACGATTTCGGCACAGGCTATTCGAACATCACCCGGCTAGCGGGCCTTCCGGTCGGCTATCTCAAGCTTGACCACTCGCTGATCGCCGGGGCAAGCGGAGATCCACGCATCCGGACAATCCTTGCCTCGACGATCGACATGGCGCAGAAGCTGGGATGCAAGACCGTTGCGGAAGGTATCGAAACCCGGGAGCAGGCCGAATTCGCAACACATCTGGGAGCGAACGCTCTCCAGGGACGTTACTTCTCCGGCGCGCTGCCGGTCCGGGAGCTGATGTCCTGGCTGGACCTTCAGGACAGCAGTTCGGGTCATGCGTATCTGAGACCGGAACCCGAAACGGTCTAGGGCGTAAACTCCCAAACGAAGACGAAATGGCATGAAAAAGGCTTCACCCCGTGTCGTCAGCGTGCGTGCCGGGCAGGAAACCCGCTCAGGGCACGCTTCCTGACGGGGGGCGCCATTTCCCATGCCATTTCGTCTCCATTTGGGAGTTTACGCCCTAGAAGATTGGCTCCCGCATGCGGCTATATTCGCGCTGGAACAAACGCGGCCGTCCTGATAAAGCCTCGGCATGGCAAACGACTCCGCACTTTCGTTAGAAGGCTTCCTCGCCGCTATTCCGAACAACACTCGGCTGATCGGCCTTGATCTCGGCACGAAAACCATCGGTCTGGCCCTGTCCGACCTGGGACGCGGAATTGCGTCGCCCCTTGAGACGATCCGGCGGAAGAAATTCACGCAGGACGCGGAACAACTGCTGCAGATTTGCGCGAAACATGAAATCGGCGGAATGGTTCTTGGCATGCCGCTCAACATGGACGGCAGCGAGGGGCCGCGCGCCCAGGCAACCCGTGCCTTTGCGCGCAACATGGCCCAGAAAACCAACCTGCCGATCACATATTGGGATGAGCGCCTGTCGACCGCTGCCGTGACGCGGACCCTTCTGGAAGCCGATTCAAGCCGCGCCAGACGGGCCGAAGTCGTCGACAAGATGGCCGCCGCCTATATCCTGCAAGGTTTCCTTGACCGACTCGGTTTCATGGGCCTAGAAACCTGAATATTGCTACCCTCCCAGCTTAGCTGAATAGTTTTCCATGCTGACAACACTTGCCGCCCTGGCTCCGGTTATTCTCGTGATCGCTTGCGGCTATCTGATAGCCCGCACGGGCCTGATCACCGGAGACCAATGGCGCGGCGTTGAAAAGCTCGCCTATTTCGTGCTGTTTCCGGCCGTGCTGTTCCGGACAATCTCCGGAGCCGATTTCAACAGTTTTCCCACACTCAACATGGGTGGCAGCCTGCTGGCGGCGATCCTGCTGATGGCTTTTGTCCTTCTGGCCGTCCGCAGGCCCATCGAACGTATCTGGGGCATCGCTCCGGAACGGTTCACGTCGATCTTTCAGGGCACCTTGCGCTGGAACGCCATGATCGCCCTGGCGGTTGCCGACAACATCGCCGGCGATACCGGCCTCGCAATGCTTGCCGTCGCCATGGTGTTCATGATCCCGGTCCTGAATATCGCTTCCATCCTGGTCCTGTCGCACTACGCCAGCGGCACAACGCCCAGCGGTGCCAGGATCCTGAGAGACCTCTATACCAACCCGTTCATAGTCTCCATCGGGGCGGGACTCGTCCTCAATTTCAGCGGGATCGCCCTGCCGTTCGTGATCGAGGACACGCTGGAGATTTTCTCGCGGGCCGCCCTGCCGATCGGCATCATATGCGTCGGAGCCGGCCTCGATCTCCGCTCGCTGCGCCGCCCGGGACCGGCACTGACACTTGGCACCTTCCTGCGGCCACTTTTTATGCCCCTGCTGGCCTTCGGTTTCGCGACCCTGTTCGGCGTGACAGGCCCAGCGCTCGCGGTCGTCATCATTGCCAGCTGCGTTCCCTGCGCCAGCAACTCCTATCTTTTGGCACGGCAGATGGGCGGCGACGCGAAATTGATGGCCGAAATCATCACGCTGCAAACCCTTGTCGCGACCGTAAGCATTCCCCTGGCCCTGCTTGTGTTCACCTGACTCGCGAGAGGCCTGTATTTTTGTCCACCCGTTCAAATATTTAGCAAGCGTGTGGACAGTGGGTAAAAGCTGAGGCACGAGCGGATGTCATGTCTTGTGCACAGGGGCGATTCCACCTATAGGCATGATCTCGATGACCGCAAAAGACACCCATCGAGACACCCCCTACCCCCATCGCCATCTGCTGGGCATAGAGGGCCTTCACCCGCACGAAATTCTGGGCCTTCTGGACCGGGCCGAAGAAGCCGTCGAGGTTTCCCGCCAGATCCACAAGCGCAGGCTGGTCCTGCAGGGGCGCACCCAGATCAATCTCTTCTTCGAAAACTCCACTCGCACCCAAAGCTCGTTTGAGCTGGCCGGCAAACGGCTCGGTGCGGATGTGATGAACATGGCGGTGTCCCAGTCCTCGGTCAAAAAGGGCGAGACGCTGATCGACACGGCGGCGACGCTGAACGCCATGCACCCCGATTTGCTGGTGGTGCGCCATCACGCGGCCGGCGCGGTGCATCTGCTGGCCCGCAAGGTCGGCTGTTCGGTTGTCAATGCAGGCGACGGGCCGCATGAACACCCGACCCAGGCATTGCTGGACGCCCTGACAATCCGCCGCCACAAGGGCAAGATCGCCCGGCTGACGGTGGCGATCTGCGGCGACATCGCGCATTCCAGGGTCGCCCGTTCCAACATCATTCTGCTGAACGCGCTCGGAGCCCGGGTACGCGCGATCGCGCCTTCCACTCTGCTTCCCTCCGGCATCGCCAAAATGGGCGTGGAGGTCTTCAATTCCATGCGCAAGGGGCTGGAGGGCGCGGATATCGTCATGATGTTGCGGCTGCAGCGCGAACGCATGAACGGCGCATTCGTGCCGTCGGTGCGCGAGTACTACCGCTACTACGGTCTTGACGCGGAAAAACTCGCCTATGCCAAGGAAGACGCGCTGGTGATGCATCCAGGCCCGATGAACCGGGGTGTGGAAATCGACGCATCAATTGCGGACGGCGCACAGAGCCTGATCCGCGAGCAGGTTGAAATGGGCGTGGCGGTGCGCATGGCCGTGCTGGAAGCGCTCGCCGCCAACCTGCCGAATAACTAGAGGATTGCAACAGTGGCTCTCGATGCACCCAAACCTCTGGTTCTCTCAAACGCCAGGGTGATCGATCCGGCGCGCGGACTGGATGCGCCCGGCTCGATCATTGTCGCCGACCGCACGATCCTCGCCGCCGGACCGGAAGCGGCCAATCAGGGCGCTCCCTATGGCTCGGACATCATCGACTGCAAGGGCGCCATCGCCTGTCCGGGCCTGATCGACATGTGCGTCTCGGTCGGAGAACCGGGCGCGGAACACCGGGAAACCCTGGCAAGCGCCTCCCAGGCCGCGGCCGCGGGGGGCGTCACCACCATCTGCATCATGCCGGACACCGATCCGGTGATCGATGACCCGGCGCTGGTGGATTTCATCCTGCGACGGGCACGCGATACGGCAAGCGTCAACATTCTGCCCCTGGCGGCCCTCACCAAGGGGCTCAAAGGCGAGGAAATGGCCGAAATCGGTCTTCTTCAGGAAGCTGGAGCCGTCGCCTTCACAAACGGCCACAAGTCGGTCAAGAACGCCCAGGTCATGCGCCGCATGATGACCTATGCCCGCGACTTCGATGCGCTGGTCATTCATCATACCGAGGATCCCGACCTTGCCGGCGGCGTCATGAATGCCGGCCTGAACGCTAGCTGGAAGGGGCTCTCCGGGGTCTCGCGTGAAGCCGAAATCATCATGCTGGAACGCGATCTGCGCCTTGTCGGCATGTCCAGAGGCAAATACCACGCGAACCTGATCTCCACCTCCGACAGCGCCGACGTCATCCGTACAGGCAAGAGCCGGGGTCTGGATATCACCGCCGGGGTCTCGATCAATCATCTGACCCACAACGAAAACGACATTGGCGCCTACCGTACCTTCTTCAAGATGTCTCCTCCGCTGCGCGACGAGGACGACCGGCTGGCGATGATCGCGGCCGTCGCAGACGGGACCATCGACATCATCTGCTCCAACCACGACCCGCAGGACGTGGAAACCAAACGCCACCCTTGGGCGGAAGCCGAAGACGGGGCCATCGGCCTGGAAACCCTGCTGGCCGCCGCGCTGCGGCTGCATCATTCCGATGAGGTCGACCTGATCACCCTACTTGGCACCATGACCAGCAACCCGGCGGACCGGCTCGGACTGGAAACCGGCCGTCTCGCCAAGGGAGCTCCTGCCGATATCACCGTCTTCGATCTCGACCGTCCATGGGTTCTTGAGAAAAACGCGATCCGCTCCCGCTCAAAGAACTCCCCATTCGTGGATGCCCGTTTTTCGGGCCGGGTGCTCCGCACGGTGGTTGCCGGGAAAACTGTCTACGATCACGCCCATTAGGCCGAAGCGTTGCGGTTTCATGTTTGCCGGACTTGATCCGTCAATTCATGCCGTTACATTGCGCCAGACAACAATTGCACACGGCACAACCACACGGCATGGATGCCGGGCGTTCCATGGCGTGACGTCGAAACAATGTGCCTTCAAGGGGGAAACCGCGTGCCTGATCCGATCAGCTGGGCATTTGCCTGGCCCTATTATCTGGCAGCCCTTGCTTTCGGCTATCTGCTCGGATCCATCCCGTTCGGATTGATATTCACCCGAATGGCCGGTCTTGGCGATATTCGCAAGATCGGCTCGGGCAATATCGGCACCACCAACGTTTTGCGCACGGGCCGAAAGTCCTTGGCCGCGGCAACGCTGCTGGGCGATGGCCTGAAGGGGACCGCTGCGGTTCTGATCGTCGGGCAATTGTACGGCCAGGAGATGGCCCTGATCGCGGGTCTCGGAGCTTTTCTGGGCCATCTGTTTCCGGTCTGGCTCAAGTTCAAGGGCGGCAAGGGCTTCGCGACATATCTTGGCGTCCTGCTCGGGCTCTATTGGCCCATGTTCCTGCTGGCCGCCGCGATCTGGATCGCCATGGCGTTTCTCTTCCGCTATTCCTCGCTCTCCGCGCTCACGGCGTGTCTCGCCACCCCGATCCTGCTGTATTTCGCTTTCCACCAGTTCCAGTTGGCGGAAATGTTCGTGCTGCTGGGTGTTCTCCTTTGGGCGAAACATCATGAGAATATCGGCCGGCTGCTGCGCGGCCGGGAAAGCAGGATCGGTTCCACCTCCAAACCCGCGCCAGACGCCGTTTCCGCTCCGGATGGTCAGGACAGGTGAACACTCCTTCCCGGTATAAGGCGCACCGCCTCTCCGACGCCCAGCGTCTTGCGTGGTTGCGCCTGATACGGTCGGAAAATATCGGACCGGCGACTTTCTTCGAGCTGCTTGACCATGCCGGTTCCGCTGAACGCGCACTGGACCTCCTGCCGGAACTTTCCAGGCGCGGCGGCAAGAAAAGTTACCGGCTGTGTTCCCTGGAGGACGCGGAAGCCGAGTTGTCCGCCCACCGCACACGGGGCGCGGAGCTCATCGCGTTCGGTGAAGACGGCTACCCGCCACATCTCAGGCATATCGACGGCCCGCCTCCGGTTCTTTCTGTTCAGGGCGGCCCGATCCTGGCGCACCCGAAAGCGCTCGGGATCGTGGGCGCGCGCAATGCCTCGCTTTCAGGGAGAAAACTGGCGGCACGGTTCGCACAGGAACTCGGTCAGCAGGAATTTGCCATCGTTTCCGGGCTGGCCCGCGGCATCGACGGCGCCGCCCACGAGGCGGCTCTTGCAACCGGCACCGTGGCGGTATTCGCCGGGGGCATCGATATTCTTTATCCGCCCGAACATAACCGTCTGCTAGCGGCGATCCTCGACAGCGGCGGTACGGTAATCAGCGAGATGCCTCTGGGATGGAAACCGCGCGGCCGGGATTTCCCCAGACGCAACAGGCTGATTTCCGGTATCTCTCTGGGCGTCATCGTGATCGAGGCGGCCAAGGCGTCCGGGTCGCTGCATACCGCCCGCTACGCCCTTGAGCAGAACCGGGAGATATTCGCCGTTCCGGGTTCTCCCCTCGACCCGCGTTCGGAAGGCGCGAATGGCCTGATTCGTCAGGGAGCGACGCTGGTGACTTCGGCTGGAGACGTTCTGGAAAGTCTCTCCGGGCGGCTCGAACCCGCCTTGCCTCTTCAGCAACGGCTTCTGGAAGATGAGCGGGCCGCTCCTTTGCCGCCCTCCGATCCGGATGACGATTTGCGGCACAAAGTACTTTCCGCCCTGGGTCCGGCACCGGTCGATCTCGATGAACTGATCCGCTTCCTGGGCGCAGATACCAGGTCGATCCATATCATTTTGCTGGAGCTTGAGCTTGCGGGCAAGATCGAGCGCCATCGCGGCAACAAGATCTCCGCCCTGCTTTAAGGAGCGAATTCAGCCTGAATCCCGGTGGATAACCGGTATAGAGACCGGACGGGTTGACCGGAAAGGTTCAAAGGTCCATTTGACACACGGCGTGTGATCCGTGATCGTCTCGCCATAATAATAATGTTCTCCACCGGGCGGACGTCCCGCTTCCGGCAAAAATAATTTGGGTAGTAATGAACGTCGTCATCGTGGAATCTCCGGCGAAAGCCAAGACGATCAACAAATATCTCGGGTCCGATTACACGGTTCTGGCTTCCTACGGTCATGTGCGCGATCTGCCGCCGAAAGACGGATCCGTGAAGCCGGACGAAGATTTCTCCATGACCTGGCAAGTCGACGGCAAGTCCCAGAAGCGTCTTTCGGAAATCGCCGCCGCGGTGAAGGATGCCGACCGCCTTATTCTCGCGACCGACCCCGACCGCGAAGGGGAAGCCATTTCGTGGCACGTTCTTGAAGTGCTGCAGAAAAAGAGAGTGCTGAAGGGCAAGCAGATCGAACGGGTGGTGTTCAACGCGATCACCAAAAAGGCGATTCTGGAAGCCATGGCCAACCCGCGCGAACTCGATGTGCCGCTGGTCGATGCCTATCTGGCGCGCCGCGCCCTCGATTATCTGGTCGGGTTCACCCTGTCACCGGTGCTGTGGCGCAAGCTGCCGGGCGCGCGCTCGGCGGGCCGCGTGCAGTCGGTCGCCCTGAGGCTGATCTGTGACCGGGAAATGGAGATCGAGGTCTTCCGTCCGCAGGAATACTGGTCGATCCTCGCCAACATGAAAACCCCGGCCGGCGACATGTTCCAGGCCGGTGTCACCGGTTTCGACGGCAAGAAGATCGGCCGCCTCGACATCACCAACGAGGCGGATGCCACCACAATCAGGACCATGCTGGAAAACGCCAGCTTCAAGGTCGACAGCGTGGCCTCGAAACCGGCCAGGCGCAATCCGGCGGCCCCGTTCACCACCTCCACGCTTCAGCAGGAAGCGTCGCGCAAACTCGGCTTTGCCGCTTCGCGTGCCATGCAAGTGGCGCAGAAACTCTATGAAGGTGTGTCCATCGGCGGCGAGACCTCCGGTCTCATCACCTATATGCGTACCGACGGCGTTCAGATCGCGGCCGAGGCCATCGATGCCGCCCGCTCCGTCATCGGTCAGGATTTCGGCGACAAATACGTTCCCGAAAAACCGCGCATTTATTCCACCAAGGCGAAAAACGCCCAGGAAGCCCACGAAGCGATCCGGCCGACCGATCTGTCCCGCCGCCCCAAGGACGTTGCCCGCTTCCTCGATCCGGACCAGGCCAAGCTTTACGAACTGATCTGGAAACGGACCATGGCGTCGCAGATGGAATCTGCCGTTCTGGAACGCACCACCATCGAGATCCTCGCGGACGGATCCGGCAAACGCGCCAACCTGCGCGCAAGCGGCTCGGTTGTCAGGTTTGACGGATTTCTGGCGCTCTATCAGGAAGGGCGCGACGACGATGAGGACGAAAGCTCCAAACGCCTGCCCGCCGTGGACGAAGGCGCCGCGCTGAGCGCAGCCTCCGTGGACGGAAAAGCCAAGGCGATCGAAGCCTCCCAGCACTTCACCACGCCGCCGCCGCGCTACACGGAAGCAAGTCTGGTGAAGAAGATGGAGGAACTCGGCATCGGCCGGCCCTCCACCTATGCTTCCACGCTGCAGACCCTGCGCGACAGGGATTATGTCGAACTGGAGAAGAAGCAGCTCATTCCGCTGGACAAGGGCCGCATCGTCACCGCCTTCCTGGAAAGCTTTTTCCAGCGTTATGTGGAATTCGACTTCACCGCGAGCCTTGAGGAACAGCTCGACAAGATCTCCGCCGGCGAGCTCTCCTGGGTGGAGGTCCTGCGCGACTTCTGGAAGGGCTTTTCGGGCGCGGTCGACGACATCAAGGATCTGCGCGTTTCCCAGGTCATCGATTCCCTGAACGAACTGCTCGGTCCGCATATCTTCCCGGCCAAGGAAGACGGCTCCGACCCGCGCAAGTGTCCCACCTGCGACACCGGACAGCTGTCCCTGAAAGTCAGCCGCTGGGGCGCCTTCATCGGCTGCTCCAACTACCCGGAATGCAGCTTCACGCGCCAGCTGGGCAAGCCGAACGGTGAAGACGGAGAAGGCGACGAGGGCCCGAAAGTCCTCGGTCAGGATCCGGAAACCGGGGTGGATGTATCGCTTCGTACCGGACGCTTCGGCCC
The DNA here is from genome assembly GCF_001624695.1 of Labrenzia sp. OB1. Lineage (GTDB taxonomy): Bacteria > Pseudomonadota > Alphaproteobacteria > Rhizobiales > Stappiaceae > Roseibium. Next base: position 169,015 of record NZ_JSEP01000006.1, read on the forward strand.
TTATGTGCAGCTCGGCGAGGAAGCCAAACCCAAACGCGCCTCCCTGCCCAAGGGCTGGTCGGCGGCGGATCTCGATCTGGAAAAGGCGCTGCAACTGCTGTCGCTGCCCCGCGAGGTCGGACCGCATCCCGAAGACGGCAAGATGATCAGCGCCGGGATCGGCCGATACGGTCCGTTCGTCCTGCATGAGGGCACCTACGCCAATCTTTCGTCGCCGGACGAGGTGTTTTCCGTCGGCATCAACCGCGCGGTCGATGCCCTGGCTGAAAAACGCGCCAAGACCGGTGGCCGGTCCGCCGCAACGCCGCTGAAGGAGCTCGGCGAGCATCCGGACGGCGGGCCGATCAATGTTTATGACGGGCGTTACGGGCCTTATGTCAAACACGGCAAGATCAACGCGACGCTGCCCAAGGACAGTGACCCCACGGCGGTGACGCTGGAACAGGCGCTCGAACTGATCGCGGCCAAGGCCTCGAAGGGCGGCAAAGGCAAGACCGCCGCCAAGAAAACGGCCGCGAAAAAGCCGGCAGCCAAGAAAACCGCAACCAAGAAAGCGGCGACCACCAAGACGGCAGCCAAAAAAACCGGGGCGAAAAAGACAGCCAAGGCCCCTGTCGATGCTTCGTCCGGTGAGGTCCCCTGGGATGATGCGTCTTGAGCGCAAAACGAGTTAACCCGCGAAAGCACACAAGTCGAAAACACGCAAAGGTCCCCGGGGAGATGCCCTCGCGCGAGGACATTCTCGCCTTTGTCGCGGACAACCCGGGGCGTGCGGGAAAACGCGAGATCGCCCGCCATTTCGGCATCATCGGCGGCGCCCGCATTCACCTGAAGAAAATGCTCAAGGACCTCTCCGAAGAGGGATTTCTTGAAAAGCGCAACAAGAAAATGATCCGGCCCGGCGACATGCCGCCGGTGTTCGTCGCCAGTCTGGTGGCCAGAGATCGGGACGGTGAGCTGCTGGGCGTTCCCGTGGACTGGGACGCGGAAGCGGGAGACCCACCGAAAATCCTTATCCTGACCGGCAAGACAAAGGCGACGCAGCCGGGTGTCGGCGACAGGGCGCTGATCCGCCTGAGCGAAGCGGAAACCGGTGAGGAAGCGACCCACGCCGCCCGTGTCATCAAGGTGCTGGAGAAGCGCCAGGGAGCGATCCTCGGCATTCTCAGGAAACGCGACGGGGACCGCCCTCCCTATCTGGAACCGATTGACCGCAAGCAGCGTGAGCTTGATGTCGATCCAGGCGATCTCAAGGAAGCCGATGACGGAGACCTCGTCAGCGTCCAGGTGACACGGTCCGGACGCTACGGTCATCCGCTGGCCGCGATCGTCGAACGCTTCGGCGCGATGAAGTCGGAAAAGGCGATCTCGGAAATCGCTCTTCAGTCTCACAACATTCCTCATGTGTTTCCAGCGAGCGTCGAGGCCCAGGCAGAGGCAGCCGTGCCGGTCGAAAAGCTCGGCAAGCGAGAGGACTGGCGCAAAATACCGCTCATCACGATCGATCCACCCGATGCCAAGGATCACGACGACGCGGTTTTCGCGGAACCGGATGAAGACCCTCAGAACAAAGGCGGCCATATCGCCTATGTCGCGATCGCAGATGTCGCGTATTACGTTACACCCGGTTCGCCGATGGACCGGGAAGCCAGCCTGCGCGGCAACTCGGTCTATTTTCCCGACCGGGTGATCCCGATGTTACCGGAGCGGATTTCCAACCAGCTCTGCTCGCTCAGGGAAAAGGAAGACAAGCCGGCGCTTGCGGTGCGCATGGTGTTCGACAAGTCTGGCCGCAAGATCAGCCATACCTTTCACCGGGTCCTGATGCGCTCGGCCGCGAAGCTGTCCTATATACAGGCTCAGAAGGCCATGGACGGCGTTGCCGACGAGAAAGCCGAACCGCTTGTGGAGGGTGTCCTGAAGCCGCTCTGGGCAGCCTATGAAGTGCTTAAGAGGGGCCGGCAGGACCGGGAACCGCTGGATCTCGATCTGCCCGAGCGAAAGATCAAGCTGAAGGAAGACGGCACAGTCGATCACGTCTATGTGCCCGACCGCCTGGATGCGCACAAGCTGATCGAGGAGTTCATGATCCAGGCCAACGTTTCCGCTGCGGAAACGCTGGAAAAGCAGAAAACCGCCCTGCTCTACCGGGTTCACGATGCGTCCACGCCCGAGAAACTGGAAGCCCTCAAGGACTTCCTCGGCACGCTGAACATGAAGCTGCCCTCCTCCGGCGGCCTGCGTCCGTCCGCCTTCAACACCATTCTGTCCAGGGTCAAGGACACTCCGCATGCGCATCTCGTCAACGAGGTGGTGCTGCGCAGTCAGGCGCAGGCGGAATATGCGCCCCAGAACATCGGCCATTTCGGACTGAACCTGCGCCGCTATGCGCATTTCACCTCGCCGATCCGCCGCTATGCTGACCTGCTCGTCCACCGTGGCCTGATTTCAGCCCTCGGATTGGGCAAGGACGGCCTGCCGGACGGCATCGAAAGCAAACTCGACGTGATCGGAGCGGAGATATCCGCGGCCGAACGCCGCGCCATGCTGGCCGAAAGGGACACGATAGACCGCCTGATCGCCCTTTGGATGAGCGACCAGATCGGCGCCACCTTCCAGGGCCGGGTCGCCGGAGTGGTGAAATCCGGCCTTTTCGTACGCCTGCAGGACACCGGTGCGGACGGCTTCGTGCCGGCCTCGACCATCGGTCTCGACTACTACCGCTATGACGAAGGGTCGCACGCGCTGATAGGTGACAAAACCGGCGAGACCTACCAACTTGGCGATCAGGTAGAGGTCAGGCTCGTGGATGCCGCACCGTTTGCCGGATCGCTTACATTCGAACTGATCAGTCACGGCCGCATTGGCGGCAAGCAAATCCGGAAAGCGGACCCCAAGGCCCGGCGCGGACCGCCAAAAGGCGGGCGCACAAAGACCTCGCCAGCAAAACACAGACGAAGGAGGTCTTCGTGACAGTTCACTATGAGACAAATGCCAATCCGGGCGCGGCGGCACTGACCAGCCGCAAGGCGCACCGCCCTGTGTTGGCCGCGATGCTGCGCGGTGCGGCCAACAAATGCATGAGTTGCGGCCAGGGAAAGGTGTTCAAGGGGTTCCTGAAGAACGCCCATGCCTGTTCCCATTGTGGGCAGGAGTTCCACCATCATCGTGCCGACGACGCGCCGCCGTACTTCACGATCACCATCGTCGGGCACATCATCATTCCGGCGCTGCTTGCGGTGGAAGTCCTTTGGCACCCGGCCATATGGATTCACATGAGCCTGTGGCTGCCGCTGACCATCATTCTCGCCCTCGTCCTCATGCGTCCGATCAAAGGCGCGCTGATCGGGCTGCAATGGGCGCTTTACATGCATGGCTTCGATCCGGATTCCGAAGACGATCTGCCGGTCGTGCCGGCTTCCTCGCCCGCCATCGTTGAAAGGCTCTCATGAGCGGATCGTTCGAGAAGCAGCTGGCGAAAGACGAACAGGCCGGTAATTACCCCTATATCCGGCCGCGCGACGCCGCAACGCTGCTCATTCTCGACCGTAAAGACGACGGCGACGTCCGTCTGCTGATGGGGCGGCGGCACATGCGCCATACCTTCATGCCGGGCAAGTTCGTTTTTCCCGGCGGGCGTGTCGATCCGTCCGATTCCCGGATCACGAATGTGGTCCCCTATCATCCGGACGTCGAGGCGAAGCTCTCCGAGGACCTGAAAAACGTCAAATCGGCGGCCCGCGTCCGTGCCCTCGCCCTGGCCGCGATCCGCGAGACATACGAGGAAGCCGGACTGTTCATCGGGAAAAAGTCGACCGGTGCGGCGGTCCACCTGGGCAGCGGCTTCGAAGCCTTCGCGGAACGGGGTATCCAGCCCGATCTCGGTGGCATGCGCATGATCGCCCGGGCCATCACGCCGCCACAGCGTCCGCGCCGCTTCGACACGCGTTTTCTGGCCGTTTGGGCCGACGCTGTCGCCGACCGGCTTCCGGACGGCAAGGGCCCTTCCGGGGAACTTGAGGACTGTGCCTGGCTCACCCTGGACGAGGCGCGCGGCAAGGAACTGCCGATGATCACCACCAGGATCCTCGCCGACCTGGAAGAGCGTCTGGAAGCGGACCCTGACCTGTCGCCCAAGACACCTGTCCCCTACTATTTCTTTCGCCAGGGCGGCTTCAAGCGGACGCTTATCTAGGCTACCGCTCCCAAGGTATTCTTCTGAAACCACGCAACTTTCACCGCCCGGTCTTCCATACTGACGCGTGATGCGTTGAATCCGGAAAATCAGGAGCTTTTCTCATGAAAATGCACGCGGTCGTCCCCGAAGAACTGAAGCCCTACTACACGGACTGGAAGATGTCTCCGGGCCTTGCCTGCGGCGACTTTATATTCCTGACCGGTTTCACCGGCGCGGAGCCAAATGGAGACCTTCCGAAGGACCCTGATACGCAGATCCGCAACGCGTTTCGAAAGGTTGGACTGGTCCTGGCGAAAGACGGCCTCAGCTATGGCGCGCTTGTCGAGATGACGAGCTATCACGTCGGTCTGCGGTCTCATCTCGAGACGTTCAAGGCGATCCGGGCGGAATTCATCGAAGAGCCCTATCCGGCCTGGACGGCAATAGAAGTCAACGGATTTGTCCAGGAAGGTGCTATCGTGGAGATCAAGGCGGTTGCCTGCCGGTCCCCCAGGCTGGCGTGAGGAAAAACCCGGTGGAAGGATGAGGGACCTCATGCCCCGCTCCGCCCAGGTGTTTTTTCCTCTCAATCCATCAAATCATGCCGCCAACGGCAGGGAGCGCTTGACTTTCGCGCACCGATGAGTAGGTTTCGCGCTGATTTCAGACATCGGGGCAGATTCACCGCCAGCCATCTGGCCGCAAGAACCCTATGCTCTACAACAAGGAACAGGATCCAAGGCCATGGCCAAGGCGACAACAATCAAAATCAAGCTGCTCTCCACGGCGGACACCGGATTCTTCTATGTCACCAAGAAGAACTCCCGCACGATGACCGACAAAATGGTCAAGAAGAAATACGACCCGATTGCCAAGAAGCATGTCGAGTTCAAGGAAGCCAAGATCAAGTAGATCCGGCTTTCAGACTGTTTTTGCAAGAACCCGCCTTTCCGGCGGGTTTTTCGTTTCCCCGCCGCCCGGCATGACGCCCCCCACAAGATGCGTTCGAAGAATACAACCTGGCGGCCCGGAGGCCGGGCCCCCAGGCTCAATTCGGACGGATATGGCGAAAAAATAGTGGTCGGCGGGAACACGGCATTCGAGGAGGCCACTCTTCGGCCGGTTCCCTGCCGACCTGCCCCACGGACCCAGGAGATGCGGCGGACCTGAGCACTCCGAGGGGTATTTTTATGTCTGGATAGTCACGATGGCAGTTGTGCCCTCGCCAAATAAACCATCAGGGTTATACCCAATCTGCGGTCACACTACCCTATTGCAACCTGAATGCAACACTTTCCAAAAAATTTGCACAGGAACAATGTAATCTTAGTAAATTCGTAACCTTAATATGGTGACTGCATGATTCGAGACAGTATGAATTCCCTGTATTTCGGACGGAAACCAGATACCTTCGTTCTTGGGAAACCTTGCGAAACTCTTTAGCCGGAACAATGCCTCGCCTAATCCCGCGTCAAGCTTCACCCAGGTAGGCGCGCACCGTTTCCAGAAACTTCGCCACAGAAATAGGTTTGGAAATGTAAGCTTCACAGCCGCCCTGGCGTATCCGTTCTTCATCGCCCTTCATGGCGAAGGCCGTCACAGCAATGACGGGGATCGATGCGATATTCTCGTCTTCCTTGATCCACTTGGTGACCTCCAGACCGGAGACTTCAGGCAACTGGATGTCCATCAGAATCAGATCCGGGTGGTTTTCACGGGCCAGTTGCAGCGCTTCAATCCCGGTACGGGTCTGCAAGGTATTGTAACCGTGTGCTTCGAGCAGATCATGAAACAACTTCATGTTCAGCTCGTTGTCTTCTACGATCAACACGGTTTTTGCCATATTTCCGGCCCTTTATCCGGCTGAAAGCCGGTCCCAATTATCATTTTCGCGGCGTTTTATTGTCCGCGGTAGAACCTTCGTGCGGCCTACATTAAGTTTGTTCTAACCCGGAATCGTTTCAGAAAGGCAAAAAAACACAATGAAAAATCTACAGGCGAAGTCATTGTCCGTTGAAGAAGCACAAGGGATCGCCACGGAAGCACTTCTGCAGCTCAGCCGGGACCCGGAACAAATCGGTCGTTTTCTCGCCATGTCCGGGATCGGGCCGGAAGTGATCAGGGAAGCCGCGGAAGAACCGGGATTTCTGGCCGGAGTGCTTGAATTCTACATGATGGATGAAGCGCTCCTGCTGGCATTTTGCGAAAATGCCGGGGTCAGGCCGACCATGATGGCCGCCGCACGCTATGCCCTTGCCGGAGGACAGGAAGACCATGCCTGAACCGACGCCGGTTCTGCCGGAGGTTCTGGAACAGATCCGGGCCCTTCCTGTTGCGGACAGACCGCTGATCATCTGCGACGTCGACGAGGTGATTCTTCATTTCATCACCCATCTGGAAACCTATCTGGACGCACGCGATCTCGTCTTTCTGAAACACGAGTATCGGCTGACGGGAAATATCGGCCACAAGGCCGATGGAACGACGCTCCCGGCGGACGATGTGCGCCGGCACCTGCTGACCTTTTTCGATGAAACCAGCCATCGCCAGGACATGGTTGCGGGCGCGGATGCCGCCCTGCGTGACCTTTCACGGGACTGGGAAATCGTGCTGCTGACCAATCTGCCCGGCGGCCACAACAAGCCGCAGCGTGAAAGGCTGCTGTCAGGAATGGGCATTCCCTATCCGGTGCTTGCCAATTCCGGCCCCAAAGGCGGCGCGGTTGCCGCACTTGCCGCCGGACGTCCCGGCCCCTTCGTCTTCATCGACGACAGCCCGACCAACCACAGTTCGGTGAGCGCCTCGCTGCCGGTGGCCACCCAGATCCAGTTTGTCGCCGATGCCCGGTTCAGGGGATCGCTGCAGAAGGAAAACCATATTGATCTCGTGACGGGCGATTGGCAGGAGACGGCGGCCTTCATAGGCGGTATTCTGGAACGATAATGACACGCGCGGAGCAGACAGTCTCCGCGCCAGCCCCTGTTGTGATTCATATGGTTCCGGAAAATCGAGCCCTGTGCCGGGACTGCGGCAACCGCGTCAAGTCGGCATCCCCCCGGTGTCCGTCCTGCGGTAGCCCCCGGCTTGTGCGGCATGCGGAACTGGACCTGCTGTCGATTGCCCATATCGACTGCGACGCCTTTTACGCCGCGATTGAGAAACGCGACAATCCGGAGCTTAGCGACCAGCCGGTGATCGTCGGCGGCGGCCAGCGCGGCGTCGTCTCGACCTGCTGCTACATCGCCCGCATCTACGGCGTGCGCTCCGCCATGCCGATGTTCAAGGCGCTGGAAGCCTGTCCCGATGCCGTGGTCATCAAGCCGGACATGGAAAAATACGCCCGTGTGGGCAAGGAAATTCGAGAACGCATGCGCGCGCTGACGCCGCTGGTGGAGCCTCTTTCCATCGACGAGGCGTTTCTCGACCTGACAGGAACACAGCGCCTGCACCATGCAACACCGGCCGAAACGCTCTCCAGGTTCGTTCGCGATGTCGAACGGGATATCGGCATCAGCACCTCCGTCGGCCTGGCACCGAACAAGTTCCTGGCGAAGCTGGCGTCGGAACTTGACAAACCGCGCGGCTTTTCGGTGATCGGCGCGGGGGAAGCAAAAGCCGTGCTCGCGGCGATGCCCGTCGGCCGTATCTGGGGTGTCGGCAAGGTGTTTCAGAAAAAACTGGAAAGAGACGGGATCCGCACCATCGGCCAGTTGCAGACCATGGACTCCGTGGACCTTGCGCGCCGCTACGGCTCGATCGGACTGCGTCTCGCCAGGCTTTCCAACGGTGAGGACACGCGCAGCGTCGAACCGGGACGGGGCGCGAAGAGTGTCTCTTCGGAAACGACATTCCGGACGGATATCTCCAGTCTGGATACCCTGCGGCCAATCCTGCGCAGCCTGTCGGAAAAGGTTTCCGCCCGGTTGAAGAAATCGGAGCTGTGCGGGCGCGGAATAACGCTGAAGCTCAAGACGGCCGACTTCAAGACCACCACGCGCGCGCGGCATCTGGCCGACCCGACACAGCTTGCCGACAGGATTTACGCCGCCGGCGAGGCACTGCTTGAAGTCGAGACCGACGGCCGGAAGTTCCGGCTGATCGGCATCGGCGTCAGCGATCTGGAACCTGCCGAGCGCGCCGACCCGAAGGATCTTCTCGATCAGTCTGCCGAGAGGCGCAAGAACGCCGAACTGGCCGTGGACCGGCTGCGGGACAAATTCGGAAAATCGGCCGTCGAGCTCGGCCTGACCCATGCGGCCAAGATGGCGGAAAAATCAAGGAAGACCTGACTTTGCCGCCGGGCCGGCCTCTTGCCGGAGCCCTTACCGGAGGGGCTTTACTGCCGGGGGCACTCCACCTCGTCATAGAGTTCCAGCGCGGCCATCTGGCCCTGGATGGTGAAGTCGCCATAGTCGAGTTTCAGCTTGCCGCTGATGCCATTCTCATAGAGCCAGAAGGACAGCTGATAAACGGGCAGCAGTTCACCGCTCGCGTTCTCTTCGGCCGGATCGAAATAAGCGACGGTCACCGGCCAGTAATGCAGCCCGGAAAGCGGCGCTTCCGGGCCCTGCGCCCCGGCTTTGACCGGGCTGAGCGTTCTGGCGCCGATCACTGTTGTTGTGGCATAGACCTTCTCGCCGGTTTCCGCTCCGTCATAGATGTTGGCCGCCAGGAAATGCACGCCCTCGTCGGCCGATTTCAGAACGGTGAGAAGATGCTCCGTCGGAAAGAGCACCTCGCGGCCGATCTCCAGCGACTTTTCCGAAGGTTCCTTCAGCTCGACCGTCTTCGCGCCTGCGCCAGCGCGCGCCGTGCCGCGCGTTGCCTCGACCAGTTCCTGGTCGACAAAGGTCTTCGACAGGAACTGATAGCTTGCCGCTTTCGGCTCCTCGAAGGAGGTGGTCTGAAGATCGGTGATCTGCGAGCCGCCGTTGGCATCCTGGAACTCGGTCACGAAGCGGAAATTGACGCTGTAGCCTTCGCAGGCGCTGCCGGAAAAGTCATACACCATCCGGCCGTTCAGACCCGCGATGCCGGACTGCTCTTCCATATCGCCGAGCTTCATGTCGTAGACGGCCCGGTGGGGCACCAGTTTATACGCCGCGGCCGATCCCATGTTGCCGGCAAAAGCCCCGCTTGCCGCGACGGACGAAGCGGCAAGCGCCAGCAGCACACTCCGGAATGTCAGGGATACGGACTTGGGAACGCACTGCATCAATCAAACCTCTTTTTCGCCCGGACATTTAAGAGCCGCGAGGCCCGTGCCGGACATTATGCGGCAAACCGCTCGTTTCGCCAGAGCGAATGAACAGCCGCCCGTGAAAACTTCAAGTGCAGGGTATATCTCACACGAGAATACCGGAAGAGGTATTTCCCGGCAGACAAAAGCCCCCTCCTCCACAGCTTCCTTGCCGCGAGGACGAAGATTTTAGCCTTGTCAGGTCCGGCGAATTACGCCAAGACACCGGGCAACCTCACATAGGCCTGCGGACAGCAGAATTCAACGAGACACACCCGCGCGGAGACCCCTTATGAGCACCATAGAAGCCCGCCTTTCCGGCCTCGGGATCACCCTGCCGGAGGCCGCAGCGCCCGTAGCCAATTACGTTCCCTTCCTCAGAACCGGCAACCAGCTTTTCATCTCCGGTCAATTGCCGATGCGAGACGGAAAGATCCAGGTCACCGGCAAGCTTGGTGCCGATGTCAGCGTCGATGACGGCAAGGCGGCGGCAAAGCTCTGCGCCATCAACCTTCTGGCGCAGGCAAAGGCCGCCCTCGGAGATCTCGAAAAAGTCGCGCGTCTCGTCAAGATCGTCGGCTTCGTCAATTCGACCGCCGATTTCACCGAGCAGCCGCAGGTGATCAACGGCGCTTCCGATTTCATGGTGGAGGCCATGGGAGACAAGGGCCGGCACGCCCGCTCCGCCGTCAGCGCGGCTTCCCTTCCCCTCGGCGCGGCCGTGGAGATCGACGCGATTTTCGAAATCGCGGACTAAGGTACGGCCCCAAACTTTTTTCAGCGCTGCCCACACAATGAAGACCCAAGCCATGACCCCGGACCTCAAGGCCATATTCGCCCGCCCGATCGCGCATCGCGGCTATCACGATGCGGACAACGGCATCATAGAGAACACCCCTGCCGCCATCGCTGCCGCGGTGGAGAAGGATTTCGCCATCGAGGTGGATGTTCAGGAGACCGCCGACGGCGAGGCGCTGGTGTTCCACGATTACACGCTCGACCGGCTGACGGAAGGTACGGGCAAGGTCATCGATCAGACCTCGCGCGATCTGGTTCAGATCCACATGAAGACCGGATCGAATAGTCTGTGGTTGCTGCGGGACCTGTTCGACCTTGTCGACGGCAGGGTTCCGCTGGTCATCGAGATCAAGTCTCTCCTGCGCCGGGATGCCCAGGGGGCCTTCGTGCGCCGGGTGACCGATCAGGTCGCGGCTTACAAAGGACCGGCGGCGATCAAGACCTTCGATCCGGACATGCTGTCCATCGCCCGGGGCCACAACCCGTCGGTCCTGCGCGGCATTGTGGCGGACGGGGCCGAACCCGGCCCCACATACGGCCTTCATGGCCGCATGGACCGGTTCATCCTGCGCCATATCCTGCACGCGCCGCGCACGCGGCCGCATTTCATCTCCTACGGCATCAAGGACCTGCCCAAGACCGGACCCAGCCTGCTGCGCTCTCTGTGGAAACTTCCGATCATGTGCTGGACGGTGCGCACCCGCGAGCAGCGCGAGAAAGCGGCCGAATATGCCGACCAGATCGTTTTCGAAGGCTTCGATCCGGACATAAAATTCACGATTTGACCCAAGACGCGCCCGCGCCTCTTGCGCTGCAAAATGGCGGCGCTACATTTCGGTCATGGTTTCAAATCATGGTTCTTTCTGACGCATGACCTCATCCCCCTCCAAGGACGGCAAGGCTCCGGCGCCGGCAGGCGCGGAACAGACCGTGACCCTGCGCATCCTATCGTCGCTGAAGGATGTCTCCCGCGAGGCGTGGGATAGCGTCGCCAATCCCGGCTGGCGGATGACGGATGGCGGTGTCCTGCAAAAAGACGACGCTCAATGTGCCGGCATGGACGATCTCGCAGCCGTTCTGGCTGACGATGCAGGGCCGTTGCCGGAAGAGACCGCCTTCAACCCGTTTCTGTCGCATGCGTTCCTGGAGGCTCTGGAAGCTTCGGGATGCGCCACGGCGGAAACCGGCTGGCTTCCCCGGCACATGCTTCTGGAAGACGATGCCGGTGCGGTTTTGGGCGCCCTGCCCGCCTATCTGAAGGGCCACTCGCAGGGGGAATATGTCTTCGACCACGGCTGGGCAGAGGCGTTTCACCGGGCGGGCGGCGCATATTACCCTAAACTGCAGGTCTCCGTGCCCTTTACCCCCGCCACGGGCAGACGGTTCCTGACCGGACCCGGCGTCAACAGGGAAGCCGGAATGCAGGCGCTGGCGGCCGGGCTGGTTCAGGTCTGCCAGCGGACCGGCGCGTCCTCCGTCCACGCTACCTTCCTGACCAGAGGGGAATGGGACCATCTCGGCGAACTCGGTTACCTGCAGCGCACCGACCAGCAGTTTCACTGGGAAAACAACGGCTACGACAATTTCGAAGACTTCCTGGCGGATCTCGCCTCGCGCAAGCGCAAGGCCATTCGCAAGGAACGCCGCGAGGCGCTGAGCGCCGAGGGCCTGGAGGTGGAATGGGCCACCGGCTCCGACCTGACCGAGGCCCATTGGGATGCGTTCTACTCCTTCTACCTGGATACAGGCAGCCGCAAGTGGGGCCGGCCCTATCTCAACCGCGAATTCTTTTCGCTGATCAACGAACGGCTGGCCGACCGCACGCTTCTGGTGCTGGCCAAACGCGACGGTCGATATGTGGCCGGCGCGCTCAATTTCATCGGTTCCGACACGCTGTTCGGCCGCAACTGGGGCTGCACGGAACACCATCCGTTCCTGCATTTCGAGCTCTGCTACTATCAGGCCATCGATTTCGCCATCGCCCAGGGCCTGAAACGCGTTGAGGCCGGGGCGCAGGGCGCGCACAAGCTGGCGCGCGGCTACCTGCCTGCCACGACCTATTCCGCCCACTGGATCGCCCATGAGGGCCTGCATGACGCGATCGCCGATTTCCTGGAACACGAGCGCGCGGCGGTAGAGCACGAAAATGCCGCGCTCGCCGAGCATGCCCCTTTCAGGAAAGACGGCTGAACGCCGGCAGCTCCAGCCACATTTCGTATTGCCGCAGTGTCTCCTCGGCGCCGAACCTGTCCAGGAACCTATTCAAACCTGCGGCCTCTTCGTCGACATTCACGAAGACCAGTTGATCCGCCCCGGTCCGCTCGCGCAATTCCCGCAAAAGTGCCTGTCCGATGCCGCGCCTGCGGTGAGCCTTGTGAACGGCGATCTGGGCGACCGCGCCATCCTTGTAGGCGGCGCCCCAGCCCAGCAGCTCCCCGCCTTCCCGCACGCCCGTCAGATGGACATCCGGGCTCAGGCCGAGGAGCGCCGTGCGGGCATTCTGCGGCGTCGGCCGTGTTTCGAAGTAGTCGTCCTCGTCCGCAGGCAGCGCGTCAAGCCGCAGCCCCTCGGCAATCCACCGGCCCGGCTCCGCCGCCTCCAGGTTTTCTTTCGTCAGATTGCAGACACGCAGGGTGCGCTGGCGGAGGAATCCGAATTCTTCATAAGCGTTGACGGCCCTGTCGTTGGTGGTGATCACTTCCAGTTGCAGGCCGCTCGCCTGCCCTGCCTGCCCTGCTTGCCTTGCCTGCTGGGCCTTGATCACAGCCTGCAGCAAGCGGCGAGACAACCCGCGGCGGCGGTGTTCCGGTTCGGTTCCGACTGACAGCGTATAGGCCCTGTTGCCGAAATTCGGGTCCGCCTGTCCGGAAAACCAGAAGGCGGCGATCTTTCCCTCATGCAGGGCAACAAAGGAATGCCGACCGGAGAACCCGCGCTGGCGCTGAAAATCGACGAACTTCGCCTCGGTCATCCGCAAGGGTGTCACATAGTCGGAGAACGCCTCGTTCATCGCGTCGGCGAGTTCCTGAGGACCATGGGCCCGGCAATCCGTAATCCGATAGTTCATTCCAGGACGTCTTCAGTTCCGGTTTCCAGTCAAGTCAGCCTATACTGGCCACAGGTTTTCCAGTCATCAACCCTGCCTGGCGCCTCGCCCTTCCGGAAACTGCAAATCCATCGCATTTGCCTGCTCATTGCGGGATCCGCCCCCTGCAATCCAATCCGAGGCATCTTCAAAGATCAGATTTGGACCGGGGGCAAAGGGGGCAGCATGGATGCCATGCCATAGCCATTGCAGGACGGAGACAGAATGTCTTTCACGCATGACGCTCGCGCGCGGCAATGCTCCTTGCCGGGCCCGTTCCACAAAGACGACCTTTTCAAATCCGCTCGAAGCTCTCCGCAACGTCATACATGACCGGTTCGAAGCTCTTGCACAGCCCGCTGATGCGGCGGTTGCGCGCGCGCATTTCCGATGACCTCAACATCGCCAGAAAATCCTCCCGCCGCCGCCACTGCGAATAGTTGGCGATGCGCGTCTGCGCGTCGTTGACATGAAGCCCCGCACCGATAAACCCCGGCTGATGGCGGATGAAATTCTCGTAGGCGTCCTTCAACTCGTCCAGAAGGTCGAAACAGGTCCCCGGCGTCATTTCGAAGGTGGTGATGACGGTCTGGCAATCCCGGTCACTGGATATCTCAGGCATGGCTCTCCTCCTCCCCGGAAGGCTGGCACGTTTTGCGGGGGTGGGCAATATGCGGATTATTGAAGAGAGAAGCAGGTGGAAGCGCATATCGCGCTGCGCACAATCAAGACAGTGCCGCTTCCGGCCCAAAGTGCCAGTTGCTGCACAATATCGGATTGTCCGAGTCTAAAGCTTGACTGTATAAACGATATGCAAGGTCTTACACTGACCTTGTCGTCCTTGCAACTGACCAACAACTCGGCCCTTCTTGAGTCTTTTGCTGAACAGGCACGCCCCTTGGAGTATCAAAAAAACGCGCCGTTTGGACCTTTAGTCACATTCTGTTAAGGTAGAGCCATAAATTTGAAACAACCCAAGATTTAACATGGCAATTCGACTTAGCATTCGTTCATTAGAACAAAGTAGCCCGTCCGTTGAGGTCCTGCGCGCAGCTTATGCAAACTTCAAATCCATTACGGATGAGCGCGGGTTTGACTGGTTTGCCGCGACCCATGGTGCGCCGACGCCGATTTGGTGCCCGCACGGCTCGCCCCTCTTTCTACCTTGGCATCGCGCGTTCCTGTATTACTTCGAGCTGGCCCTGCAAACCCGGCTGGGTCCGCGCTTTACCGAGGTGGCTCCGGCTCGGCCCGAATTTGCCGATGTCGGCTTGCCTTGGTGGGATTGGGCGTCGGACCATTCACACACTGTTGGACTGCCTCAAAGCTATGCGGTGGCACAAGTTGGCGGAGAGCCCAATCCGATGGCCAGCTCCGAGATTGGTCATTCCAGCTCGCAGCTCGTGTCGGGTGTGTGGTCAGACCTATTGGTCAACATAGTCCGCACCAATCCGCAGCTTGCGGGACTGATCACAGATACGGACCCGCCGATGACGCTTCGGGACCCGGACGATCCGGACGAACTCCCGCGTCAGAGCACAATCCGCAACGTGTTGATGAACATGGGTACATTCACCGACTTCACAACAAGCGTTGAACAGATGCATGACGACGTACATGTCTGGGTCGGCGGGGCGATGTCATCGGTACCGACCTCGGCCTATGACCCGATCTTTTGGTCCCATCACTGCATGATCGACCGCTTGTGGCATATCTGGCAGAACAGCTCGAACGCGATGAACCCTCCCCCTGACTTGATGGACACGGTCTTGGCACCTTTTCCGCTGACAGTAGCCCAGGTTTTGGACATTGATCGCATGGGCTATGAATACGCCGTGGCGGCTGTGGCATAGGTATTGGGCAATGATTGGATACGATAACACAATTTCTGAGAAGTCCTCTCCGGCAAAGGGGGTTGAGCATATCTCCATGAAGTTCGATCTCGATATCGAAGACTGGGAGACGATCACCCGGGCCGATCTTGTCTTTGAGGATCTGTCGACGATTGGCTCAAGCTATGCGTTGCGGGTCTTCTTCAACAACAAAAAAGCCACTGCCAAGACAAAGCGGACAGCCAAGAATGGCTATGCCGGGCGGCTGACTATCTTTGGGCATGGAGATTGCCTGGGGTCCGAGGGGCATTGTTCCTCAGCAAGCAAGATGGATGTGCGTTTGGACGCGCCCGCGATGCCTGTACTGCAGCACCCAACAGCGCCGATGAAGCGGATTCTGACCGTGACCCCGGCCTTGGACCGCGTGATGCGCCGCTATTCCAAGGGCTTGCATACAGTGACCCTGGTCACTGTTCTGCAGGCGCCGCTACGCAAGAAACGCAAGCCGATGTCCGGCCTGCTAAAGTGCCGCCGCGTGTCGCTGCGCACATACAGTTAGACAAATCAGAATATGCGCTTCGGCGTGGGCTCATATGATCTGCTGAACGACAGCAGCCATTGGAGCAAACGCAGCGAAAGACGGCTCGCGACCTACGCAGCAGCCCCACCACGCCAGACCAATTCCCTTACCCCCTCCCGACAAACGGCATCTTCGTTGCCATGACCGTCAGGCTCAGCACGTTGGCGTCCAGCGGCAGGCTGGCCATGTAGACTACGGCCTGGGCGATGTGGGCCGGGTCGATGGTGGGTTCGCTCATCATTTCGCCGTTGGCCTGCAGGACGCCGCCGCTCATGCGGGCGGTCATGTCGCTGGCGGCGTTGCCGATGTCGATCTGGCCGCAGGCGATGTCGAACGGGCGGCCGTCGAGGGCGGCGGATTTGGTCAGGCCGGTGACGGCGTGTTTGGTGGAGGTGTAGGGGGCGGAATTCGGGCGTGGCGCCGTTGCCGAAATGGAGCCGTTGTTGATGATCCTGCCGCCGCGCGGTTCCTGCGCCTTCATCAGGCGGAAGGCCTCCTGGGTACACAGGAAGACGCCGGTCAGATTGGCGGCGACGACCCGGTTCCATTCCTCGAAGCTGATATCCTCCAGCGGAACGGAGGAATTGGAAATGCCGGCGTTGTTGACCACCAGGTCGATGCGGCCGAATCTTTCGCGGATATCGTCAAAAAGCGCGCGCACGGAGGCGGAATCGCCGACATCGGCGGCGCTCCAGGTCACTTCGCCGCCGGTTTCCGCCGAGAGTTCAGCGGCAGTCTTTTCAAGCACGTCCTTGCGGCGGCCGGAAATCACCACGCGCCAGCCTTCCTTGCTCAGGTCCTTCGCCATGGCCCGGCCGATGCCGGTACCGCCGCCGGTCACAAGGGCGATCCTGCCTTTCACGTCGAAACCGTTCTGTGTCATGCGTGCGTGCCTCCCAGCTCGTCTTCAAGATGTATTCGAATGA
Source organism: Labrenzia sp. OB1 (assembly GCF_001624695.1). Lineage (GTDB taxonomy): Bacteria > Pseudomonadota > Alphaproteobacteria > Rhizobiales > Stappiaceae > Roseibium. The sequence goes on from NZ_JSEP01000006.1 coordinate 185,652, forward strand.
TGTCGTCAAAGCATGTTTCGGCCTGAAAGCCCAGTTCGCTTGCCCGCCGGGCATCGAAATCGGTCGGCCATCCGGCAACGATCCTGGCGATGCCCGCATCCGGCTCGCGGCGGATGAGACGCACGGCCTTTTCACCGGCGACGCGGCGCAGCGCCTCGATCTGTTCGCCGACCGTTGCCGAAAGACCCGGCATGGACAGGCTGCGGCGCGGCCCAATCAACGCGGTGTCGATGCGGGCTGCATGGGTGAAGAAACCGATTGCGGCGCGCGGGCTGGCATACCAGTGGCGCACGTCTTCCCCGACCGGCAGAATGGCCTCCTTGCCGGAGAGCGGTTCGCGCAGGATGTTGGAAAAGAACCCGGAGGCCGCCTTGTTCGGCGTGCCTGGCCGCACGCAGATGGTCGGAAGGCGCAGGCCGATGCCGTCGAAAATGCCCTTGCGGGTATAGTCGGCAAGGAGGAGTTCGGTGATCGCCTTCTGGGTGCCGTAGCTCGTCAGCGGCGCCAACAGGAACTCGTCGCCGATCTTGTCCGGAAACGGCTGGCCGAAGACGGCAATCGACGAGGCGAAGATGACGCGCGGGAGATAAGGCGTGCGTGCGCCCTCAAGACGGATGGCCTCGAAAAGCATCCGGCTGCCGTCCAGATTGACCGCATAGCCCTTGCCGAAATCTGCCTCCGCCTCCCCTGAGACGACGGCGGCGAGATGAAAGATCACGTCCGGCCGTCCTTCTATCAGCTTTTCCGGCTCCCCCGGCACTGCAAGATCCAGAGTGAGCGCCGTGGTGATGGCCTGAAGGGACGGCGGTACATGCGGCGCGAACGCATCGGCAAGCGTCAGACGGCTGACCTCGAAGCCGAAGACGGACGGATCCGCCGCCAGCTTCTCCACCAGCTTGCGGCCCACCATCCCGGCGGCGCCAATCACGAGCACATGCATTTTCACCCCTCCCCTCATGCCTGTCGATTTTCAGATCATGGTTTTTCCGCACCCAATCAGACGCAGAAGAATTTTCCGGCATTGCGCTACGGTGCATTTTCGGAAATGTAAAACAGGAGCTGCACAATCAGGTCATGGAAATGGAAATGCAACACCACGAAGGTCTGTTCTCACCCTTGACACTGCCCTGCGGCGTCATCCTGAAAAACCGGATCGCAAAGTCGGCGATGTCGGATTCCCTGGGGGATGGAACCGGCCACCCGACGGCGGAACAGGTCCGGCTGTATCGGCGCTGGGCCGAAGGCGGGACGGCGCTTGCCATCATCGGTGAGGTGCAGGGATCTGCCGGCCACGCCGAGAAACCCGGAAATCTGGTGCTCGACGCTGCGTCAGATCTGGAGCATTTCAAAGAGCTGGCCCGACAGGGCAGCGAGAACGGGACACAGCTCTGGCTGCAGCTCGGCCATGCCGGGGCGCTTGCCTACGCACCGACCAGCGCCCCCAGGGGGCCGAGTGCCCTCGATCTGCAGGGGCTGTGCTGTGCTCAGATGACAGCGGACGAGATCCGGCACTTTCCACAGGAGATCGCGCGGACGACCAGACTGGCGCGGCAGGCCGGTTTTGGCGGTGTGCAGATCCACGCGGCACACGGGTTTCTGCTCAGCCAGTTCCTGTCGCCGCTGTTCAACCGGCGGAGCGATGCCTATGGCGGACCGGTCGCCAACCGCATGCGGCTGCTGCTGGAGGCAATTGAGGCCGCGCGCGCTGCCGCCGGGCCGGAGTTTCCGATCGGCGTGAAACTCAATTCCTCGGACCAGTTGGAAGGCGGGCTGAATGAGGACGAGGCGCTGGAAGTGGTGGCAGCGCTGGAGAACACCTCGGTCGATCTGATCGACATCAGTGGCGGAACTTATTTCCCCGGCGCGAAAGCCGCCTCCGACGGAGCCGGACGCGGCCCCTATTTTATCGAATTCGCAAAGCGTGCCCGCACTGTCACATCAAAGCCGCTGATGTTGACCGGCGGGTTCAAGACGCGCGCCCAGGCCGAGGACGCAGTGAGCGAAGGCGCGACCGATGTCGTCGGTCTGGCGCGCGCGCTCGCCCTTGTGCCTTCCCTCGCCGAGCATTGGAAAGCCGGTCAGATGCCAGAGCCGGAGTTTCCCAGATTTTCCGGAGCCCCGGAAGGCGGCATTACCGCGTGGTACACGATGCGGCTGACCGGCATCGGCTCGGGTGTGGAAACGACGGCCGGATCGGATCTTGGAGAGGCCATCCGGACCTATGAGGCACGCGACCGGGTGCGAACGGACATCTGGTTGCGCCACTTCGGCGGCATTGCCAGGCAAGATGCGTGAGAAAGATACCGGAGCTGCCACCATCCCGGACGGAAAGAAACCTATCGTTGCCTTAGTCACCCTTATGCGCAAGATCATTGTCATCCAAAACGCGAGGCTCAGGGACGATCTCGCAACACAGAGTTGATGACAAAATCAGGCTGCAGACAGTCTGATTCTCTTGCTTTTTCCATTGCTTTACCGGGAGCACAGTTCTTAAACTCGGCAAACCTTTCAGGCGCCATCAGGAACGCTCAATGACTTCCAATTCCTACTACGCCCCGAGCGGCGGGCATCCGCCGCAAACCCAGCTTTTGACCGACCGCGCGGTCTTCACCGAGGCCTATGCGGTGATCCCCAAGGGCACGATGCGCGACATCGTCACCAGCTTTCTGCCGTTCTGGGACAAGACCCGGCTCTGGGTGCTGTCGCGGCCGCTGTCCGGCTTCGCCGAAACCTTCTCGCAGTACATCATGGAAGTTCAGCCCGGCGGCGGCAGCACAAAGCCGGAAACAGACGCGCGGGCGCAAGGTGTTCTGTTTGTCGTGGAAGGCAGCATGAGTGTCGTCATCGAGGGCAATCTTCATCTTCTGGAAGAAGGCGGCTACGCCTATCTGCCTGCCGGCTGCAACTGGACCCTGAAGAACGAAAGCAGCGCGGAAGTGCGGTTTCACTGGGTCCGCAAGGCCTATGAGGCGGTCGACGGCCTTGAAAGGCCTGAGGCTTTTGTGCGGAACGAAAAGGACGTCGCGCCCAACCCGATGCCGGGAACGGACGGCAAATGGGCGACGACGCGGTTCGTCGAACCGCATGACCTGCGCCACGACATGCATGTCAACATTGTCACGCTGGAACCGGGCGCCGTCATTCCGTTTGCCGAGACCCATGTGATGGAGCATGGCCTCTACGTGCTGGAGGGCAAGGCCGTCTACCGCCTGAACCAGGACTGGGTGGAGGTGGAGGCTGGTGACTACATGTGGCTGCGCGCCTTCTGTCCTCAAGCCTGCTATGCGGGCGGCCCCGGCAGGTTCCGTTATCTGCTCTACAAGGACGTCAACCGCCACATGAAGCTCTTGTGACCCCATGACGCGCAGAATTGTGACCGAGCCACTGACACGCGACGCCTTCGCACCGTTCGGCGATGTGATCGACACCAGCGGCGCGCCGACCAAGATCATCAACCAGGGCAAATGCGGCCGCTACCACGATCTGGCGGCGCTCGACATGACCGGCAAGAACGCTCGCGCGGGCATCAGCCTGTTCCTGTCGGAAAAACGCTCCCTGCCCTACCTTCTGGAACTGGTCGAACGGCACCCGCTCGGCAGCCAGGCCTTTTTGCCGATGACGCAGGCTGCCTTCCTGGTGATTGTCTGCCCGGACGACAACGGCAAACCGGGCCTGCCAAGGGCCTTCATCACCCAGCCGGGCCAGGGCATCAATTTTTTCCGCAACACCTGGCACGGCGTGCTGACTCCGTTGAGCGACCCGGGTCTCTTTTCGGTCGTCGACCGGATCGGTGACGGCGACAATCTGGAGGAGTTCCGGTTCGAGGACCCCTATGAGGTAGTGCGGGAGAGTTGACAGATTGAGTCCGGATTTTCGGGTAAGTCACTGTTTTAAAATATTAGACCAAATAACTTCCCATCCGGCTCAGCCCGCTTCTGCCTGATCATACAGGACGTGGGAGCGTGTTTCAGGCATGGCCGCTTGCGTCCATCTCCCCCACAAGGGGGAGACGGGTGTGTGCCGAGCAGACAACGAGACGCCGCAGCTTCCAAAGGAAGCCGTCATTCAGCCGGTGCTGGCAGTCCCGCAGGCGCGGGGCTGCCGGTGTCTGCCGATGCCCCGGTCTTCTTTGGCGGGCGGACCCGGAAGAACAGGGCGTAGAGCACCGGCGCCGCGATCAGGGTCAGGACGGTGGCGAAGGCCAGGCCTCCCATGATCGTGACCGCCATGCCGCGGAAGAATGCGTCTGAAATCAGCGGCGCCATGCCCAGAATTGTCGTGACTGCCGCCAACATGACCGGACGCATACGCGAAACGCTCGCGTCGACAATTGCCTTGTATTTCTCCGTGCCTTCCTCGATCAGAAGATCGATCTCTTCCAGCAGCACGATCGCGTTCTTGATCAGCATTCCCGACAGCGACAGCATTCCAAGGAGCGACATGAAGCCGAAGGCCGTGTCGGTTGCCAAGAGCGCGATGGCAACGCCATTGATAGACATGGGCACCATCAGCCAGATGATCAGCGGCTGACGAACGGACCCGAAGAGAAGGATCGAGATGATCAGCATGACCAGAAAGCCGAGCGGCAACTGGGCTCCGAGCGAGGCTTGAGCGTCGTTGGTGCTTTCATACTCCCCGCCCCATTCGAGATGGTACCCTTCCGGCAACTCGATCGCCTCGATTTGCGGCCGAACACGCGCCAGAGCCGAGGTCGCGGTTTCCCCGCCGGTTGGCTCCGCAGCGACGGTGAGTGTCCTGACCCGATCGCGGCGATGGATCATCGTGTCCTGTGGTTCCATCATGAACTTCGCGACGATCTGATCCACTGGCACGTAGACACGCTGTGTCGTGCTGTAGACAAGGGAATCCGCAATGCTCTCGTTGACGGACATCTCTTCCTGGTCACCTTTTCGCGCCAGGATCGGGATACTCTCGTCATTATCCCGATAGAAACCTACCTGAACGCCTTCCGTTGCAAACTGCAGGGCGATCGAGAGTTCATCCCGGGTCACACCCGAAATACGAGCGCGATCTTCGTCGAAAACAGACCGGACAATCAACTCACGCTGACGCCAGTCCGTGTTGATATCAGCCAGTCTGTTTTCCGGATCGAGGAAAATCGATTTTGCTTCATCGCCCAGTTCGCGCAGCACATTGGCGTCCGGACCGGAGAAGCGTGCTTCCAGTTTAGGGCCGCCTCCCGGACCGAATACAAGGCGTTTGGTTATGACCTGGGCGTCTGGAAACTTCTCTCCGAAATCACGGCGGAGTTCGACTGCCAACTCATCGATAACGTCCTGGCTTGTGGTCCGAATTATCATGTGGCCGTAAGACGGATTTGCATCTTCGGGCGCATAAGTCAGCATGAAACGCGTTGCTCCGCCGCCGGCAAAACTGGTCACCGTATCGACTCGTTCGTCTTGCAGGAGATCTTTCTCCATTTCTTTCAGATCCGCGGCCACGGAACGGATATCCGTTCCCTGCGGCTTCCAGTAGTGGACGTAAAAAATGGGAGTGTTGCTATCGGGAAAGAATGCCTGTTTGGCATTGCCGAAGGCAACTATGCAGGCCGCCGTAATGCCTATGAGAGCAACAACTGTCAGAAGCCGCGCATGGAGCGTCCCGACCAGGAAACCGCGATAAATTGCATATAGAATCCCCTTGTAAGGATCGTGGTCGTCCTGTGCATTCTCATTGGTGCGGAAGAAATACTTCCCAAACAGCGGCGTAACGGTCACTGCGAACACCCAGGACAGCAACAGCGATATGCCGATGACGGCGAACAGCGAAAACAGGAACTCCCCCGTCGCATCCGGTGAAAGCCCGATCCCCGAGAAAGCCATGATGCCGATGACAGTTGCGCCCAGCAGCGGCCACATGGTTTGCCTGACGACCTTGCTCGCCGCTTCGATCGCTTTCATGCCGCGCTGCATGTTGATCATCATGCCTTCGGCGACCACGATGGCATTGTCCACCAGCATACCCATGGCAATGATCAATGCCCCGAGGGAAATACGCTCCATCTCGATCCCGAAAAGGCGCATGAAAAGGACAGTCGCCATGACTGTGAGCAGAAGCACCGCCCCAACCACCAGCGCGGCCCGCCACCCCATGAAAATAGCGAGAACGGCAATCACGATCAAAACAGAGGCGACAAGATTCAGAATGAACCCGTTGACGGACTCATCGACGACAATGTTCTGCTCGTAGATCGGATGAAGTTCCATCCCGACCGGCAATCGGCTCTCGATTTCCGAAAGTTTTTCGATAACAAGCTCACCCACATCAACGATGTTCGTGCCTTCGATCTGGGAAACTCCGATGGTCACAGCCCGGTGACCGTCGTGACGGATCAACCTATCCGGCCGCTCCGGCTCGCCAAGTGTCAGCGTTGCGATGTCGGAGAGGCGGATCATTGCGGTCGAGCCTGGTCGACCAACCACAAGGTCCTGAATTCCGCTGTAATTTTCGAAGGCCGAGGCCGTCATCAGACGGATCCGCTTGTCTCCGGAAATTGCAGAGCCATTTGTTTGAATCGCATTCTCAGCATCAAGGACACCGGTGATATCGGTCATGGATATTCCAAGCCCGACCATCTTGTCGTTGTCGATATCCAGGTAAATGACGTCGTCCGGTTCGCCGGCAACCTCCACCTTGCCGACACCTTCGACGGTCAGGAGTTCGCGGCGTATCCTTTTGACAGCCTGGCGAATGTCCCAATTTGTATAACCGTCAGCGGTGAAAGCATAAAAGAGCCCATAGACATCGCCAAAATCATCGTACACCAGCGGCGTCTGGACACCCGATGGAAGATCCCTCACCTCGTCGGTGACCTTCCGTCTGAGCTCATCCCAGACCTGAGGCAATTCGGTGCCGTCATAGGTCGATTTTATCTCGACGCCGATCCGCGAGAGGCCCGGCTCTGAGACCGATGTGATCTTTTTGAGCTGAGGCATTTGCTGAATGGCCGTTTCAAGCCGCTCAGTAACTTCATTCTCGACTTCCTCTGCGGTCGCTCCCGGATACGCGGTAATGACCTGGGCTTCCTTGATGGTGAAAGACGGGTCTTCCAGCCTCCCAACCGTACTCAGTCCCCAGAGCCCGCCAAGCAGAGCCATCAGGACAATCATCCAGGTGTTAACAGGTTTCTGGATCGAATAGCGCGCAATATCCACGTGGCGTGAACCTTGTTTCTTGAAGGGCAGGACTCAATTCAGGCTTCGGACGGTCTGGCCGTCGCTCAGATAGGCAACGCCCGCAGAGACGATTTTATCGCCAGCGTCCAGGCCGGACATAACCGGTATGTAATCACCAAGGATCGTGCCGACTTCGACGGGGTTCCTGGATACCTGACTGTCCGTTTCATCGTACTTCCAGACAAAAGCATCGCCTTCGCCATTGATCGCAATGGAGCTGGTCGGCACAAGAAACTGATCACCGAGCGCAAAACCTTCCGGCAGAAACTTAACTCGCACAGACGCCGTCATTCCGGGGAAAAGCTGTTCCTGCCCTTCCCGGGACATGCCAAGTGTAATCCGGTAGGTCTGGGTGACTTCATCGACTTGCGATGAATGCTCACGATATTCCAGCGGGAAGACCTTGTCTCCATAGGCCGGGAAGGTAGCTTCCATCGAGACGACCTGCTCTTCGCGAACCCTTCCGAACAGAGCCTCTGCGACGTTGATATCCACCTGAACTTCGGAAATGTCCTGGACCTTGACGATGGGTGCCCCAACGCTCACCGTCGTGAAATTCTCGGCAAGCCGGACCGACACCAGACCTTCGAATGGTGCTGTCAGCGTAGTGTATTCCAGATTCCGTCTGGCTTCTGCCAGGGCTTCTATGGCCAGATCGTGTTCGTCTTTCTGTTCATCGTAGGAAGCCTGCGAAATCACATTCCGCTGAACGAGAGTCTCAAGACGGGCGAGTTCCCGTTTTGCCTGCTCCTCGTTGATACGGGCCTCGCGAAGGGCGCGCTCGTAGTCTGTGGGATCCAGTTTGGCGATCAGATCGCCTTTCTGGACCCGCTGACTTTCGCGCACCGGCAGTTCGAGCAGTTTTCCGGAGACCTGAAAGGACAGATCAACCGTCTGGACGGCCGCCACGCGGCCGGCAAAGCGGCGCTCCAGCAGTCCGACCTCGTCCGTGACTGTGAAAATCTTCGCCGGCCGCGGTGCTGCGTGCAACTGCGCCTCGGCCTGTGCCACCGGATCGATAACATCGTCCTGGCAGGCCGACAGAAATCCGGCGGCGAGCAGGAGCGCCACAAGGCGGACGATGGAGGTTTTGCGAATTGCGGTCATCTCGTGATCAATCCTGATTCTTGTTTCTCTGCAGGCACATGCGAAGCTCCTTGAAGACTTCCAGCCGCTCTTGCTCAGAGAAAATCGTTACACAATGGGCCTCGGAGAAATGCAGGCCCTCCAGACTGGCCCAAATGGCGCAAGCCTTGCCGAATTCGGTTGTTTCTTCCGCAATCGCCGCTTTCAACCGCTTCTTGACTTCTATGAAGGGCTTGCTGAGCTCTGGCCGGTCAACCTTCGTTGCAAGCATGGCCTGCGCGACGTCCCTATGCGTGCGCAGCCAGACCTCGGTCACGTCGATCATGGCGCTGAGTGTCGGACATTGCGACGTAAGATGATTTTCACGCGCGCTGGCGACCTCGCCTTCGAACTGTCCGGCGAGATATTCGACCATTCCGGTGATCAGCGCGTCCTTTGTCGGAAAATTATAGAGGACGCCGCCCTTGGAAAAGCCGCTTTCCTCGGCAACCGCATCGATCGTCAGGCTCGGCGCACCGGATCGCTTGACGACCTCCAGGGCGGCCTTGAGTATTTCCGACTTCGAATCCTGCGATTTTTTTACGTTCCGCACAGCCATATCTATACCGTCCAGTCAGTACACATCCGCGATGGATATAAACCGTCCAGCCGGTACAGACTAGTAGCATTTATTGCAATGCAGCAGATTTTCCCGCGCATGGCTTGTTCAGCCGGCCGGAGGAAAAAATTCACAGTTGGAGAAAGCTCCGCCTGGCGGAGGGATCAGGCCGCGGCGCCCTTCATTGCGGATTCCGACGCTGCTTTTGCCGCCGCAGCAGCTTCCGCCGCCTTCCGCTCGCGCTCAAGCGCTTCGCTTTCCGTACGTTGGGCGAATTCGATGAATTCGCCGGCAGGCATCGGAACGGCAAAGAAATATCCCTGCGCGGCGGTCACGCCAAGCTCAAGGAGCCGTTCGATCTGCTCTTCCATCTCGACACCTTCGGCAATGATGCCCATGCCCAGATTATCTGCCAGTTCGACCATGGAATCGACGATTGTCGTGGAGTTGTCGTCGGAACTGATTGTGTCGATGAACATCTTGTCGATCTTGATGATGTCGACGCCGAGTTTCTGCAGATACGCCATACCGCCGTGGCCGGTTCCCACGTCGTCGAGCGCCACGCGAACCCCAAGCGCCTGAAGTTCGGCAATGATCTTGCGGGCGAATTCCATGTCCTCCAGCGGATGGCGTTCCGTCACCTCAACGACGATCTGCTGAAAGGAGATGTCGGATTTTTCGAAAATGGTCTTGATATCGGTCACGATCTGGCGGTCGAGGAAGTGCCCCGCAAAGAGATTTATCGACAGTTTGAGGTCAGGATTATCGCCGTAAAGCGTTCCCACCTCCTCCGTGGCGACACGCATTATATGACGGGTCATGTCGAAGATATGGCCGTTGTTCTCCGCATAGGCCATGAACTGACCGGGTGAGACAATCGTTCCGTTCGGCCGCTTCCAGCGCATCAGCACCTCGCAACCGCGCATGCGGTGGCTCTCGATGTCCATGACGGGCTGATAATAGGGAACGAACTCGCCATTGCGGATAGCCGCGATGAACTCGTCGTTCGCCTCGCTCTCTGGCCGCCAGGAGAACCACACCCCGATGGCGACAAACAGGATGGCAATTCCCACGCAAGCAGCTGCGGCCAGCACCTTGAGGTCCTGAACGGCCTGCCTTGCCGATGAAGCCGGTGCTGTGATCGTAGCCACGAGCGGATAAAGCTCGGAGGTGACCTCCACATTCAGCATTTCTCCCGGATCGGAGCCAATGGAATTATAGCCGCCAACATTGTACCAGAGCAGATTGTCTCCGAGACGAAGCTCCGTTCGCCGGTAGGAACGCAGATACTCCGGCCCCGGGTCCATGGCGATCACCGCGGGCGTAACTTCCGCGAACAGGCGAGACTGGTTTTTCAGGTCCCAGCTGATCACGGCGGCATGGGCGCCGAGGAAGCTGCGCTCAAGCATGCCGATACCCACCAGCGGACCATCCACACGCAGCGGCGGAAGAATGACCTGTCCGGCCAGTTCGCGATCAGGAATGATGCACATGCGCTGACCGGAAGCATCGGCAAGGCCGATGGCGTCAATCATGCCGTGCTCGACGATCTGCTTTTCGAAAATCACCCGGTCTTCGGCGCTGCAGGTCTGAACATTGTCCCTGTCGAGCCGCTGCAACAGCGACACGGTTGTGCTGATGGCCTCTTCCGCCCGGTGGATCGAAACGTTGCCCATGGCCTTCATTTCGGTGACCGCGCGCCGCTCCGCGTATTGGTTCAGGATTATGTTGATTGCAAACAGGGGCGTGGTCGCCAGCACAAGGGCAACCATGACCGTCTTTGCGAAGCCAACATAGCGGAGGGACAAAACGCGTGCCTGTAAAGTGAACAATCTCTTTCCGAGCATCGCCGATCTGGGTAAACAAGGACTGAATATGCTGGTGTTTCATCCAGATCAAAGCCGCCTCCCGCGCATTCCGATTAGGATTGCGGCGGTGTAAAAAACATCACGACGACGCGAACTCATCAACGAGGATGAACGCGGGTTGATCCAGGGAGACCTCCATGCAGGCATTGTTTATCGGCCAGGCCTATATCGACGTAACCTTTCTGACCGACCGTCTCCCGACTGGCGATGAGAAGACGATTGCCCAGGACTATGCCATCAGCTTTGGCGGAAACGCGGTAACAGCGGCCTTCTGCTGCGCCAAACTCGGTGGCAAACCGGAACTTCTGTGTTCGCTGGCGGACGACTGGCTGGCGCGCATGTTCCTGGACATGGCGGCGACCTACGGCATCTCCGTCCATGGGCGCAAAGTGCGGGAATCCTCCCTGTCCTTCATCATGCCGAAGGAAGGCAAGCGGGCGATCGTACGTTGCCGTGACAATGACTTTCTGCATCCCTTCCCGCCACTGACGATCGCCGGCATGAAAGCACTTCATCTTGACGGGCACATGCCGGACGCCGCGCAGCACTACGCGGAAACCTGCAGAAACCTTGGTATCCTGACATCGCTGGACGGCGGCGCGGTCCGCGAGAACACGGACGAACTGTTGAACCATATCGACATCGCGGTGGTCTCCGAGCGCTTCTGTCAGCAACTCGGCAAATCGACGGGGGAAACGCTGAGCTACCTGCGTTCGAAGAACTGTCCTGTCGGTGCCGTGACACTCGGTGAACACGGCATGGTCTGGTACGAAGCCGGCGGACCGGACAAGGTCATGCCCGCGCTTTCGGTCCCCGCTGACAGGGTGGTGGATTCCAATGGTGCGGGCGACGTTTTCCATGGGGCCTATATCGCGTCTTACCTGCACTGGCCGGAGAACAGCTGGGACAGGCATTTCAGGTTTGCCCGCGGAGCCTCCTCCCATGCAATTCAGTATCTCGGCAATGAAGCGAGCTTGCCAGACATGCAAGATGTCGAGCGGGCCAATGCCACATTCGGTGAAAAGGCAGCTGTGTGACCAAAGGCTACCGGTGGGAAGACCTGCCCCTTCCGTCTCCGGCTTTCGTCTTGCTCCGCACTGGAACTTGGGCCATACCCACATAGATTATGCAGGGTTGCCCGACACGGCGTGTCCCATCCGTATTCTGGAGATTTCATGATGCCTTTCCGATCCCACCGGTTTGCCGCCGGTCTCGCAGCCAGCCTGATCACCCTTCAGGGCCTGCCGGCACTCGCTTTCGACCCGAGCGGAAACGATGTTGCAGACGCCTTTCTGGAACTGCTGGATTCAGAAGAGGGAACCGTCGAGAGCTACGGTGCCGTCACCACTGCCACCGACGCCGTATCGATCAAGGATCTCGTCATTACCAATGACGAAAACGCCGACGCCAGGGTGACCATCGGCTCCACGACGCTGACGGGCGGCGCCCTTCAGGACAACGGCCGCCTCAAACTCTCCAGCCTCGACCTGGAAAATCTCGAGCTTGCCGCTGACGACGGCGGAATGTCCTTGAAAAACCTGAAAGCAACCGGTCTGCTTCTGCCATCGGCCGCAGAAGTGAAAGCGGACAAGGCTCCGGTCAATCCGAGCTACAGCACGCTTGAGATCAATGGCATTGCGATCCGCGATGAAGACGGACAGATCGCCGACGTCGAAAAAATCACCTCCTCGATAGACGCGATGGACGGGGACCTGCCGACGGCCGGGAGTTTTACCGTATCCGGTGCCAAAATCGACGTCGACGAGATCGAAACCAGTGAATCCAAATCGCTTAGCGAACTGGGCTACAAAATGCTGACGGTCGATCTCTCCGGGTCCGGCAAATGGGATCCCGAGACGGCAACGATCAGCGTTCCTGAGCTGAAGATCAACGCCCAGCAGGCTGCCAGCCTGTCACTGTCGTTTTCCCTGGGTGGCGTCACCCGCGACGTGGTCATGCAGCTCAACCAGAGCTCCGGCGACCCTAAGGAGGCAATGACTGCCCTGCAGGCCGTCACGGTGCAGAAACTGGGCATCCGGCTGGACGACGATTCGCTGACGGGCCGCATCCTGGATGTCGAGGCCCAGAAGGCCGGTCTCGAAACACCTGTCTATGTCGAACGCCTGACCGGCAGCCTGCCGCTTATGCTCGGACTGCTGCAGAACAAGGAGTTGCAGGATAAGGTTGAGCAAGCGGTCACACAGTTTCTGACCACGCCGGACTCTCTGGAGATCAATGCGGCGCCGGGCGTTCCTGTACCTGTGGCGCAGATCATGGGAACCGCAATGTTCGCGCCGCACATGATCCCGCAAATCCTGTCGATCAGCATAGCTGCAAACGAATAGGCCCGGCCGGTAACGGCGGTTCTGAGTCAAAATGCCCGGATGAAACCATCCGGGCATTTTTCATTTCCGATCAGGAAAGGCGCTTATTCGGCCGCTTCGCTGCGATTCTGAAACTGCAGTTCGCACAGACGCCTGTAGATGCCGTCATGCTCGAACAGCTCGTTGTGCGTTCCGCTTTCAATCGCCCGCCCCTTGTCGAGCACGTGGATCTTGTGGGCGTGGCGCACCGTGCTCAGCCGGTGCGCGATGACGAGCGTGGTCCGGTCCGCCATCAGGGTTTCCAGCGCCGACTGGATCTTGGATTCCGATTCCGCATCCAGTGCGGACGTCGCCTCGTCCAGAAGCAGGATGGGCGCATCGCGCAGCATCGCCCGCGCGATTGCAACACGCTGGCGCTGGCCGCCGGACAGACGTCCACCGCCTTCCCCGGCCGCCGTGTCATATCCGTTCGGCAACTCCAGAATGAAATCATGGGCATTGGCCGCCCGTGCCGCAGCCTCAATCTCATCGTGGCTGGCACCCGGCTTGCCGACTGCAATGTTGTCGCGAATGCTCATGTTGAAGAGATAGGATTCCTGACCGACGTAAGCGATATTCCGACGCAGCGACGCCAGCGAAACATCCTTGAGTCCCTGCCCGTCGATGACAATCTCGCCGTTCTGCGGATCGTAGAAGCGTTCAATCAGGGCAAAGACCGTCGATTTTCCAGCGCCGGAAGCACCAACCAGCGCGGTGGTTTTGCCGCCCTCGGCGGTGAGGGAAAGCCCGCGCAGCGCGGCACCTTCGCCATAGGAGAAATGAACGTCCCCGAGAGCCACCTCACCCTCCGTCACCTTCAGATCCACCGCGTTGTCGGCCTGCTTGAGGTCCTGTTCCTCGTCGATCAGCTCATACATCAGCCGAACGCCGACAATCGCCTTGTTCAGGTTGACATTCAGGCGCGCGAGACGCCGCGCCGGATCATAAGCAAGCAGCAATGCCGTGATAAAGGCGAAAAACGCTCCCGGATCCTTGTTGAGTTCGACGACCGAATACCCGCCGTAGAAGATAACCAGCGCGATGGCGAAACCGCCAAGGGTTTCCATCAAGGGTGAGGTGCGCGCGGTCAGCGAAGCGATCTTGTTGGACTGATGCTGCACTTCGGACACGGAGGCATCCATCCGCCGGTGCATCGCCGGTTCCATGCCGAAAGCCTTGACGATGCGGATGCCGAGAACCGTTTCCTGCATGGTCGCGCCGATCTTGGCGTTGGAGACCACCTGCCGCTTGGCATAGGTCTTGACCCGTTTGACCAGAATGCTGACGCCAATTACCGCAGGCGGCATGATCAGCAGAGCCAGAAGACTCATGAGCGGGTCCTGTACGACCATTACTCCCACGAGACCGATCAGCGTCAGGACATCCCGGCCGAGTGTCAGGACGAGCATCTCGATAACCGAACGCGCGCTACCGGCGCCGGTATTCACGCGGATCGTCAGTTCCGGCAGAGACATGCGATCGAAATAGGACTGATCCTGCTCGGTCAGGCGCTTGAAAAGCCGGTTCTGCAGATCGGCGACAATGGCATTGCCGACACGGGACAGGACGACCATCTGGCCATAAGTCGAAAACCCCTTGAGGGTGAAGATGAAGATGACCGCGCCAGCAATCGTGTAGATCATCATCTTGTCGCGGTTGATGAACACCTCGTTGATGACATCTTTCATGATCCAGGCGCTGGCCGCGGTCGTTGCGGCAACGACCCCCATGAAGACGAAAGCAAGGACGTAGCGCGGGATATAGGTCCGGATATTCTCGCTGAGCAGACGTTTGATCAGTTGGACGGTGCCATCCGGATCTTCCCAGACCTGCCATTTCGCAGGATTGAACACGAGGCAATGCCTTTCGGTAAGTTGCCGGACCCGACATGCGGGAGGCCGACTGAGCCAGCCTCGAAGCCCTCTTCTAGAGAGGTACTCCCATTTGATGCCTGGCCGCAAGTGGGCTCGAGGTCCGTGAACGACGGGGATCCGGATGCAAATCGCTCGATTCAAGACGCAACATCACAGGAAGGGAAATCCCCTTTGAGGACATTGCGCCGCCGAAATGATCAATTTGCGCCGGATTTTCAGACCCGCGCCGTGACCCGAGTGTCCAAGGACGCCATATCAGTCCTCAGGCAGGTTCAGACGCAGGTGCAGATCGCGAAGCTGGGCGGGCGTGACGTCGCCAGGAGCCCCCATCATCAGATCTTCCGCTTTCTGGTTCATCGGGAAAAGCATGACCTCGCGGATATTGGCCTCATCCGCCAGCAGCATGACCACACGGTCGATGCCGGTCGCGGAGCCGCCATGCGGAGGGGCGCCGTACTGGAAGGCATTGACCATGCCGCCGAAGCGCTTGTCGACCTCTTCCGCCGGATAGCCGGCAATCTCGAAAGCCTTGTACATGATTTCCGGCTTGTGGTTCCGGATCGCGCCGGAGAGCAACTCGTGACCGTTGCAGGCCAGGTCGTACTGAAAACCGAGAACCTCGAGCGGGTCGCCTTCCAGCGCTTCCATTCCGCCCTGCGGCATGGAGAACGGGTTGTGCGAGAAATCGATCTCGCCGGTTTCCTCGTCACGTTCATAGATCGGGAAATCGACGATCCAGGCGAATTCGAATTTGTCCTTGTCGGTGTGGCCGAGTTCATCCCCGATGATGACGCGGGCCTTGGCCGCGACCGGCTCGAACTGCTTCGGCTTGCCGGCGAGAAAAAAGGCCGCGTCGCCGATTTCGAGACCGAGTTGCACCCGAATCGCCTCGGTGCGCTCCGGACCGATGTTCTTGGCCAGCGGACCAGCCGCTTCCATGGAACCGTCTTCCGCCTTACGCCAGAAGATATAGCCCATGCCTGGCAAGCCCTCGCCCTGGGCGAACTTGTTCATCCGGTCACAGAACTTGCGGCTGCCGCCCTTCGGCGCCGGGATTGCGCGAATTTCCGTGCCCGGCTGCTCCAGAAGATTTGCGAAAATGGCAAAACCGGAACCGGCGAAATGCTCGGAGACGATCTGCATCTTGATCGGGTTCCTGAGATCCGGCTTGTCGTTGCCGTACCACAGTGCGGAATCCTTGTAGGAGATCTGCGGCCAGTTGCGATTGACCGCGCGGCCCTTGCCGAATTTCTCGAAACAACCGGCAATCACCGGTTCGATCGTGTCGAAAACATCCTGCTGGGTGACGAAGGACATTTCCATGTCGAGCTGGTAGAAATCGGTCGGCGAACGGTCGGCGCGCGGGTCTTCATCCCGGAAACACGGCGCGATCTGGAAATACTTGTCAAAGCCGGAGACCATCAGCAACTGCTTGAACTGCTGCGGAGCCTGCGGAAGCGCGTAGAACTTGCCCGGATGCAACCGCGACGGCACCAGAAAGTCACGGGCGCCTTCCGGCGAGGACGCCGTGATGATCGGTGTCTGGAATTCGTTGAAACCGATGGCCCACATGCGGTCGCGCAGATCGCGTACCACGTTGGAGCGCAGGATCATGTTTTCATGCAGCTTCTCGCGCCGCAGGTCGAGGAACCTGTATTTCAGGCGCACTTCTTCGGGATAATCCTGGTCGCCAAAGACCGGCAGCGGCAGTTCCTTTGCGGCGCCGAGAACTTCCAGTTCGCGGATGAACACCTCGATCCCGCCAGTCGGCAGGTCCGGATTGACGGTCTCGTCGGAGCGCTTCTTCACGTGGCCGTCGATGCGGATGCACCATTCCGAGCGCACTGTTTCCGCCAGATTGAAGGCGGCCGAATCCGGATCGACCACACATTGGGTCACACCGTAATGGTCGCGCAGATCGATAAACAGCACCCCGCCATGATCGCGGACCCTGTGGACCCAGCCGGAAAGACGGATGGTCTCTCCCTCATCGGACAGACGGAGATCACCGCAAGTGTGACTACGGTAGGGGTGCATTCTCGTTCCTCGACAGTTCATATTTTGTATGGAAAACCAATACGGCCCGCCAGAGGCAGGCCGTGTCCGGCTGCAAAAGCCATGTTGAGCGGCGAAAGTCAAGGGAGAGGCTTGTGCGATGCTTGCCTATCCCCTTGCGCTGCGTGCGACTGGCCCCCTGCACTGCTTGGGACTGGCCCCATTTGCCGCGAGTGGCCGGCGAATGCCCTGCTCAGGCATCCACCGCTTGCAGCAACGGGTGCCATTGACCGCGGATCTCGTGCGAGCGCCCGTCGGAAAAATCGAAAACGCCTGAGCCTGCCGCCGCATGGCGCGCATAAAGCACCCTGTCGGAAATGCGGGCAAGAAGCGGAAAGCCTTTCGCCGCGAAGGTCTTTTCCAGATCGGCGACCTGTGTCGAGCGGCGGTTGATCCGATTGGCGACCACATAGATCTCGGCCTTGCCCTTGCGGACGCGCTTGATGTCGGAAATCCCGTCCAGGAACTTCAGGGTCGCATCCCAGTCGAAGGCGGAGGCGAGCACCGGCACGACGATATCGGAGGCCTCTGCTATGAGGTTTTTGGCAAGTTCAGAACGCAACCCGCCCGGTCCATCTATCACGATGGCATCCAGCTTCTTGTCCTTGTCACCAATCGCTTCTTCCTTGCTCCAGTTGAGACTCTCGATCCTTGCAAGATTTTCCGGACGGCGTTTGACCCAGGACAGACTGGATTTCTGCCGATCCGCATCCGCCAGCGCAACGTCATCGCCGCGGACCGCGAGAGCCACCGCAAGATTCGTTGCGATTGTGGTCTTGCCGCATCCGCCCTTCGAGTTCACCACCAAAATCCTGCGCATCTGATCTCCCCGTTTCCATTTTATCCGCCGCGTATGTACCGCCCAACATAGGCGCACTTATTGCGCTTTTTCAAGCGTTTCATGATGTATTTTTTGCCATTTCGTGGCGACAAAGCGGCAGAACTCAGGTATAGCTTTCCACCACCATGCATGTGATTACAAAAACAAAAGACCTCGCCGCTGCCTGTCAGCGCCTTGCAGCCAACGACTATGTGACAGTGGACACGGAGTTTCTCCGTGAAACCACCTTCTGGCCCAAGCTCTGTGTGATTCAGATGGCCGGGCCGGAGTTGGCCTTCATCGTCGACGCTCTGTCCGAAGGGCTTGACCTGGAACCCTTTTTCGAGCTGATGCGCGACGATAGCGTGACAAAGGTGTTCCACGCGGCACGGCAGGACATCGAGATCGTTTATCATCTGGGCGGGCTCATCCCGGCGCCGTTGTTCGACACGCAGGTCGCAGCCATGGTCTGCGGTTTCGGCGATTCCATTTCCTACGATCAACTGGTCTACAAGGTGACCGGCGCCCAGATCGACAAGTCGTCCCGCTTCACCGACTGGGCACGGCGGCCTCTTACCACCAAGCAGCTCGATTACGCACTCGCCGATGTCACCCATCTGCGCGATGCCTATCAGTTCCTGAACGCCAATCTGGCGGAGCAGAACCGCAGCCATTGGGTGCAGGACGAGATGAAGGTGCTGACCTCGGTCGCCACCTACCGCACGGATCCCGAACAGGCCTGGAAACGGCTGAAGCTCAGAGTGCGCAAGCCGATCGAGCTTGCCGTCATGATGGAAGTCGCCGCCTGGCGGGAGACGGAGGCGCAGGCGCGCAACGTACCCAGAAGCAGGGTCATCAAGGACGACGCGATCTATGAGCTGGCAGCGCAGCAGCCCCAGGATACGGAAACGCTCGCACGGCTGCGAACAATCCCGCGCGGCTTCGAACGCTCCAAGACCGCCGACGACATCCTGAAGGCCGTCAAACGGGCGCTGGAGCTTCCCAGGGACAAGCTGCCCAGACTGCCGAAGGGACGACAGGCGCCCGACGGCTCGGCTGCGGCAGTCGATCTGCTGAAAGTTCTGTTGAAACTTGTGAGCGAAGCCAACGGTGTTGCTGCCAAGGTGATCGCCACTGTCGACGATCTTGAAAAGATCGCCGCCGACGATGACGCCGACGTTGCCGCCCTGAAAGGCTGGCGCCGGGAACTCTTCGGAGAAACCGCGCTGAAGCTCAAGCACGGCGAAGTCGCCCTCGCCTTCCGGAACCGGCAGATCGTGGCGCTCGATCAACCGCCGCAAGAGGATCTGGAAACAGAGGCGGCGGAATAGTCATCAGTAGGCAAGCGAACGCCCTTTCACCCGAAGTGCGGAAGCCAAGATCGTATCAAGACACGTCCAGAGAGCCGTTGATTTTCGGCGCTCGTTCTGGCCTTGGCACCAGCCCGTCAGGTCGGCTGCCATTGTGACAAGCGACTGTTCGGGAACAGTACACTTCTCTGGACTGAATGAGTCCAGACCCTAGCCTGCCCGCACAGTGACTGTCGTTTCGATCGCCTTGCCGAGCTGGTTGACGCGCTTGCGCAGACGTTCGCCGTCGAGCGTGGCGAGATCCTTGCCGAGCTCCAGCGTCAGGCCGTCTTGCGTCTTCGAAATCCCGACCTTCGGAAGCAGGCCCGACATCGACGCGCTCAAGAGCGATGCGACGCGCAAGGTAGCGCCCAGCACCTTGGCCCGAATGCGAAGCCGATCGGTGAACAGATGCTGGATGACCGGCGACAACGCCCCTTCCCGCAGGCCGTCGTGCCGGTAGAACACGGCCGCAGCCAGATAGGCTCGGCTGGCATGATCCAGTCCGACGAACGAAGCATTGGAGATAATGTTGAGGCTCTGCTCTCCCCGGTAATCCGGATGCGCCCGCCAGCCGATGTCCGACAGCAGACAGGCGGCATGCCGCAGCCGGGTTTCGTTAGCGGTTTCCTCGATCTGCAGTTCCTTGAAGAGAGTATCCGTCCACGCGATCAGCTCTTCTGCGTGGTCCGGCGAACGGGCTCGCAGGATGCAGAGTTCGCGGGCGGCTTCGATGACAGCATCATGGGCCTGCATGTCCTGCGGCAGCTTTTCATGCAGCAACCCCTCACGAACACCGGTTGCGGAAAACATCAGCCGCTCGGCCTTCATTGCAATCAGCACCTGCTCCAGCACGACAGCGCCGATGGGAACCAGAGGACGCCGCTGCTTGGAGACCACGTCCGACTGGTCGACGCCTTCGAGATTGGGCACGGCGATCTTCCGGCAGAACTCGATGGCTTCCTCGGCGCTGATTTCGTAGTTATGCATCACGTGCAAGGGATACTTGTTCTGGATGAGATGCAGGCGGCCAAGGGAACGCCAGGTCCCGCCGACCGCGTAGAATGTCCGCTCTCCTGGTGCAAGATCGGGCCATTCATACCCCTTGAGCGCATCCTCGGCGATCTTTCCAGCCTTGGCGAGCTTGCCATCCGCTTCTTCGGACAGTCGCAGGCCGCCCAGCGGGAATGTCGCGCCCACACCCGGCACGCCCTTCGAGATTTCCACGAGTTCAAGGCTGCCGCCGCCCATGTCTCCGACAATGCCGCGCGGTTGCCAAAACCCGGCGATCACCCCGAGCGCGGAATAGTAGGCTTCCTCGCCTCCGTTGAGAATGCGCACCGGCGCATCGAGAAACGCTTCCACCTGACGCACGAATGCCGGCCCGTTTTCGGAATCCCGTGCTGCGGCGGTGGCTACGATATAGAGCTCCTTGCAGCCGATATGCTCGATCAGCGCCTTGAACCGCGCCAGCTCCCCAAGCGCCAGGTTGACCGAATCCTCCGCCATGCGTCCGGTCGCCGCGACGCCGCGGCCAAGGCCGGCAAGCAGCTTTTCGTTAAAGAGCATGGTTGGCGTGCGGGCAAGGCGTTCATAGATCACCAGGCGCACCGAATTTGAGCCGATGTCCACGACTGCCACCGGTCCCGATCCGTTGAGACGACCTCGGGCCGGCTTGAATGCGCGTGTCATGCTAACCTCGTTTTTGCCGCTTCAGGAACGGCTTTGGCCGATCGCTCTTCAGGGACTTGCCACGCCCCGACAAGGATGGATTGGTCATGAAATAGCGATGCGCATTGAAGGCTTCCTCATTTGCTCCCGGCAGTATCCGCTCATGACTTCCATCGGCAAGGATGCGCCAGCTTTGCTGATTGTCCTTGAGATTGGCGACCATGATCTGGTCGAGAACCTGTTCGTGAACGGTCGGCGTCAGCAGTGGCGCCAGAACCTCGACACGACGGTCGATGTTGCGAGGCATGAGATCAGCCGAGCCGATATAGACATGCGCTTTCGGCGAAGGCAGGCCGTGACCATTGCCGAAACAGTAGATGCGCGAATGTTCCAGAAAGCGTCCGACGATGGACTTGACCCGGATGTTTTCCGACAGTCCGTCGATGCCCGGCCGCAGGCAGCAGATACCGCGAATGATCAGATCGACCTGCACCCCGGCCTGACTGGCCCGGTAAAGCGCGTCAATGATTTCCGGATCGACAAGTGAATTCATCTTCATCCAGATCTGCGCCGGCCTGCCGTCCTTCGCATGCGTGATCTCCGCTTCGGTCAGTTCCAGCATGCGCCTGCGCAGATTGACCGGCGAAACGACGAGATTGTTGAGTTCTGCCGGCTCCGCATATCCGGTGATGTAGTTGAAGACCCGCGCCGCGTCTTCCGCGATGCCCGGATCGTCGGTGAAGAAGGACAGATCCTCGTAGATCCGCGCGGTGATCGGGTGATAGTTGCCTGTGCCGATATGGCAATATGTCTTCAACTGCCCCTGCTCGCGCTTGATGACCATGGACAGTTTGGAGTGGGTCTTCAGCTCGATGAAGCCGAACACCACCTGCACACCTGCGCGCTCCAGGTCGCGCGCCCATTTAATATTGGCCTCTTCGTCGAAGCGCGCCTTCAGCTCCACCAGCGCGGTGACCGATTTTCCGGCCTCGGCCGCCTCGGCCAGAGCCTTGACGATCGGGCTGTTGTTGGACGTCCGGTAGAGCGTCTGCTTGATCGCGACGACATCGGGATCGCGCGCGGCCTGACGCAGATACTGCACGACCACGTCGAAGGATTCGTAAGGGTGGTGGACGACGATGTCCTTCTGGTGAATCGCGGCAAGACAATCGCCGCCATGCTCGCGGATACGCTCCGGAAACCTGGCCGTGTAAGGCTCGAATTTCAGATCCGGCCGCTCCAGATCGACAATCTGGGACAGATTGTTCAGCGCCAGCAGGCCATTTGCCAGGAAGATCTCGTTCTCGCTTACCTGAAGGGCTTCCGCCACGAACTCGCGCAAGGCAGGTGGTGTCGTGTCCTGAATTTCCAGACGGATCACAGATCCGCGGCGGCGGCGTTTCAGCGCGCTTTCGAAAAGGCGAACCAGATCTTCCGCTTCTTCCTCGATTTCAAGATCGCTGTCGCGGATGACCCGGAACGCGCCCTTGCCGCGGATCTGGTAGCCGGGAAACAGCCGTCCGATGAAAAGGCTGACAACCTTTTCAATCGCGATAAAGCGGGCGGTGCTGCCGCCTCTGACCGGCAATTGCACAAACCTGTCGACCTGGTTTGGAATCCTCAGCAATGCGATCATGCCACGTCCGCCGGAGGTCGGAACCAGCTCGAAAACGATGGAAAAACCGAGATTGGGAATGAACGGGAATGGATGCGCCGGGTCGATGGCAAGCGGTGTCAGAACCGGGAATACATAGGCCAGGAAATAGTCCTTAAGCCAGGCCCGGTCAGCGTCGTCCAGCGTATCCCCCTTGAGGATCTCTATGCCCTTGTCGACGGTCTCACGGCGCAGCTCGCCCCAGATTTCCTGCTGGGAAGCCTGCAGCTCCCGCACAGCCTCACTGATTTTCTGCAACTGTTCGGACGGTGTCAGTCCGTCATCGGACAGGTTCATGACTTCTGCGCGATGCTGGCCGCGCAGGCCGGCGACGCGCACCATGAAGAATTCGTCGAGATTGTTGGCGGAGATCGACAGGAACCGGATGCGCTCCAGCAGCGGGTGGCTCTCGTTCATCGCCTCTTCGAGGACGCGGCGATTGAACTGCAGCCAGGAGAGTTCCCGGTTCATGAAGCGGCCCGGAGACGTCGCCAGACCACTGCCATCGTCTTCACCGCGGTCGGATGCCTGACGCTTGGTCATATCGGCTGCGGGACTTGTGGAGGAAGGCAGAATGTCAGAAACATCAGGAGTTTGATTCATCGCATCATTCCTTCTACCGGTCCGGAGCGCTCACTAGCATGAACCCCTGAGCAGGCAAATGACAGTCCTTTTGCAATTTGAACGATCATGCGCCCTTATGCACTTTTTCAAGAACACGGCCGACCAGCGGCTTGGTAATCCCCACGCGCCCGGCCAGTGCTTCCCGGTCGATCGCCTCCACCGCGCGCATGGCGACCTCCAGCGACCGTTCCATACGTACGACGAGATAATCCACAACACCGATATCCACGGAAATCTGACGGTCGGCGAAGAGTTTGACCAGAACCCGGCGCAACAGATCGTCATCGGGTTCCTGAATTTCCACGGGCGTGGCCGCGCGTAGGCGCGACATGAGATCGGGAAGCGCGATATTCCAGCTTGCCGGCCAGGTGCGGCTGGTGATCAGAACGGTTCGGCCCGCCTGTTTGGAAGCGTTCAGCAGGTGGAACAGTGCCGTGTCATCGACACCGCGATGAGCATCCTCGACAACGGCTGCCGGGGCTGCTGCCAGGGTTTCGACGACGGCTTCGCGCAGATCCTTCGCGGCGATGACGACCGCGCCGGTATCTTCCTGAAAAGCCCTGACAAGATGCGTCTTGCCGGACCCGACGGGCCCAGCCAGCACCGCCACCGGAGATGGCCAGTCGGGCCAGCGCTCAAGAAGTTCGAACGCCGCCCGGTTCGAGCTGCCAACGAGGTAATCCTCACGGCTGAGAGCGGCCTCGTGCGGCAGCTCTAACGGCAGTTGGCGCGGTGGTTCCGCCATGGATCTGACACTTACTCTTCTACACTGTCTTCCGGCACCGCTGCCGGTCGGCCGGTTCCCCTGTACACGGGGCTTGCTAGGTACTGCCTAAGGGCGAAGCGCGCAAGCACGCCGATCATCGCAGCGGCCGGAACAGCGATCAACATCCCCACAAATCCAAAGAGATATCCAAAGGCGAAGAGGGCGAACATCAACGTCACCGGATGAAGGCCGGTGCTGTCCCCGACAAGCTTCGGCTGCAGAATGTTGCCTTCCAGGAACTGACCGACGGCGAAAATCGACGCAACGGCGATAATCCATGGCCATTCGGGCCAGAACTGCACCAGCGCCACACCGACGGAAAGCACGAGGCCCAGACCTGCGCCTACAAACGGAATGAAACTGACCAGTCCGGCTCCCATGCCGATGAGAAGGCCAAAATTGAGCCCGATCACCGCCAGAGAAACCGCGTAGAATGTTCCCAGTATCAGGCAGACGGACACCTGGCCACGCACGAAGCCGGCGACAGCCGCATCCATTTCAGCGGCAAGTTCGCGGATCTGTGCCTGATGGTCGCGCGGCAGCCAGCTGTCGATACGCTCGACCATGCGGTCCCAGTCCAACAGCAGGTAGAATGCAACCACCGGCGTGATGACGAACAGGGAGAGGATCGACAGCAGCGCCTGACCGCCGCTCCACAAAGATTGGGCCAGCTTGCCCACGAAGGACGCCCCCTGCCCGATCAGGTTGCTCATCGTCGCCTGCAGATCCTCCGCATTGATGCCGGCGGCAGCAGCGAGACCGGACCCGAAGTTCTTCGACAGCAACCCCTGAAGCTGACGGACGAGATCTGGAAAATTCTCAAGGAACTTGGCCAGTTGATCACCGAGCACCGGCAACAGGAGGATGAAAAACAGAACCAGGATGAAGATAAAGCCTAAAAGGATGGTGAGTGTCGCCCACATCCGCCCTATGCCGACCCTTTCCAGCCGGTCGCAGACCGGGTCGAGCAGATAGGCGACCGCCATTCCGGCAACGAATGGCAGAAGCACGCCGGAAAACACATACAGAAAGGCGCAGAACACAGCCAGGGACAGCAACCAGAATTGGACCTGACGGCGAAGGGTCATAAATGGCTCCTTGTAAAATGGGGCGGAAAGGTTTGTCCTTACGTGCACATGGGATCAAACCCGTGTGCCGGTCAAGCCCGTCGGCCGGTTTTGGTTCGGGTGCGAAGACCGTTTCCGGCCGCCGCCCGGGGCGACGAGTCGCCGACTGCACACTTGTTTTCCGAGGCACCAGACTGTAAGCCGCGTGGCACAGCCAAACGCACGAAATTCCGGAGCGCCCAATGAGCCAGACCACCCCGCCCAGCAATGGCCTGACCTACGCGGATGCCGGTGTTGATATCGACGCCGGCAACGAACTGGTGAACCGCATCAAACCGCTGGTCAAGGCGACTTCCCGACCGGGCGCGGACAGCGACATCGGCGGGTTCGGCGGTCTGTTCGATCTCAAGGGCGCAGGGTTTACCGATCCGGTCCTGGTCGCCGCCAACGACGGTGTGGGCACCAAGCTGAAAATTGCCATCGAAACCGGCCAGCACCGCACGGTGGGAATCGATCTCGTGGCCATGTGCGTCAACGACCTCGTGGTTCAGGGCGCCGAACCGCTGTTCTTCCTGGACTATTTCGCCACCGGCGCTCTGGACGTCGATACCGCGACGGATGTGGTCGCGGGTATCGCCGATGGCTGCAAGCAGGCAGGTGCCGCACTGATTGGCGGCGAGACCGCCGAAATGCCCGGCATGTATGTGCAAGGCGATTACGACCTTGCGGGCTTTTCCGTCGGTGCGGTCGAACGCGGTGCTATCCTGCCGCGCAAGGATGTGGCCGAAGGCGATGTGCTGCTCGGCCTCGCCTCCTCCGGCGTTCATTCCAACGGCTATTCCATGGTCCGCAAGATCGTCGAGTTTTCCGGCCTCACTTGGTCCGATGCCGCCCCCTTCGACAGCGACAGATCGCTGGGCGAAGCCCTGATGGTGCCGACACGGATCTACGTCAAACCGCTTCTGGCCGCGCTCAGGAAAACCTCCGGCATCAAGGCGCTTGCCCATATCACTGGCGGCGGCCTGACGGAAAACCTGCCGCGTGTCCTGCCGGACAGCTGCTCGGCGCGGATCGATCTGGCGGACATAGACGTCCCCGCCGTCTTCGGATGGCTCTCGGAAACCGGCGGTGTCGCGCAGACCGAGCTGCTGCGCACCTTCAACTGCGGTATCGGCATGGTGGCGGTGGTTTGCGAAGACGAAGCGGAATCGGTCGCCAGTGTTCTGAGGGACGCAGGCGAGACGGTGACGGCGATCGGCCGCATCGAGGCGGCGGGCGCTGCTCCCGTGCTTTTCGACAACAGCCTGACTATTTCGGCAGGCGTTTCAAAATGACCCGCCGGAAGACCGCCATTCTGATCTCCGGGCGTGGTTCAAACATGGGTGCGCTGATTTCGGCGGCAATGCAGCCGGAGTATCCGGCGGAAATCGCCCTGGTGCTTTCCAACCGGCCGGACGCACCGGGACTTGAGCGGGCCGCCGATCTCGGGATCGCGACCGCTGTGGTCGATCACAAGGAGTTCTCCGGCGACCGGCAGGCCTTCGAGCGCCAGGTGGACGCGGTCCTGAAGGACCACCGCATCGAATTCGTCGCCCTCGCCGGCTTCATGCGCATTCTGACGCCGTTTCTGGTGGGCGCCTGGTCAAACCGGATGATCAACATTCATCCGGCCCTCCTGCCCTCCTTCAAGGGCCTTGCCACGCATGAGCGCGCTTTGGAGGAAGGCGTAAAACTTCACGGCGCGACTGTGCATTTCGTCTCGGCGGAAATGGACGACGGTCCGATCATCATCCAGGGAGCTGTGCCGGTACTCGACACCGACACCCCGGACACGCTTGCCGCACGTGTGCTGGAAGTGGAGCACAAGATCTATCCGAAGGCGCTGGCGCTGGTTGCCGCCGGCAAGGCCAGGGTCGCGGGTACCCGCGTAACGGGCGGCGAATGCGATGCCGAGCCCGCAGACCTGGTGTGGCCCTGACCCACACTCACACCCAGAGACTATTTGAAACTCACCGGGGTGCTGACCTTGCCCGGATGATGAGCCGTATACCGCAAAGCCCACCCGAACGTATCCTGCGGCTTGACAATAGCCACAAGGGAATCACGACGCCTGCCTGAGCGTGAAATGCAATTCAAAGGACATGTCCAGGTCAGCGGGAGTATCCGCAATCAGACCTTCACTATTCGATTCAAGATTTTTCAAATCCGCCTTTTCCGCTCTGCTCAGCCATTTCAGAATTCTCGCCTGTATGGATGCCAATTTTCCCTCTGCGCTCTCGGATGAGAAA
This sequence comes from Labrenzia sp. OB1, assembly GCF_001624695.1. Lineage (GTDB taxonomy): Bacteria > Pseudomonadota > Alphaproteobacteria > Rhizobiales > Stappiaceae > Roseibium. The sequence goes on from NZ_JSEP01000006.1 coordinate 212,931, forward strand.
ATATTGACAAGCTTCTGAAAAATAGTCCTTATCTCAGATTCTATCTGAGCCTGTGACGGATCGTAGCGCTGCAACGCCAGCCATTCGTGCGCCAACTCGAAATCGGTCTTACCTGTCGCCTCGAAAATTTCCTCGATGCCGGAGCAAGGCTGCCCCCGGGGCCAGACCGCCGCTCCGCCTGACAGCGCCAGGGCTGTGCGGTCCGCGATCAAGGCATTCCGGCTAGCCGGGTCTTCCCATTCCAGGGTCTGTGAATTCTGGACATCGGTATGCAGGATTTCGTATCTGGAAAGCTGGTGCCAGATCGTCCGCGTAGGTGTGAATAGCTGCGAGTGGACAGCAACGAGAAGATGAGCTGCCTCGCGGCGCGCCAGTGTTTCGCGGTCTTGCGGAGCCCGTTTCATGAACACAGCCTTTCCGCAAATTTCCCGTCGTCGCCTGCCGAAAGGTGGCCGAACGACCTCTCCCACTGGCTCGCCAGCCAGTTCTCGTAATCAATAGTCTCCGGCTGGTCTATGACGAAACAGACAGGAAGGATGGTGCGCTCGGTCGCGGAGTCCGCGGCATGAAGAAGGGTCAGGTTGTTGCCCATGAGCAAATCGTATCGATCGGCCACGGCGGAGACTTCCAGCCGGTCACGGAATTCGGGCCACGAGAGTCCTGTGCATTCGAAACACTGGTGGCAGAAGAGGCGCATTCCAGGGCCGTCACAGGTCCCGCACGGACACGCATCCGCCATTTCGCACAGTTTCGGCATGCTGGCATATTGCTCGGGCCAGAGTTCGCTTTCGGCTCGCGGTCCGCTTGTCAGGACATGAAACTCCGGATCCCTTGCGCCAAGGATAGCCGCGATCGTCGGATATCGCGAACGATGCGTGCTGCGCAAATCCAGAGCATTGCGTATATTCCGTTCGCAGAACCCGGCTAATTCACCGAGCCCGGCATCTGAATCGCCGGTCTGGTGACGATATGCCAGTTCAAGGGCCGCAAACAGGCTGTAGTAGTAGGTTGTACCGGGAGGCTGTCCGGTGTTTGTGATGATGAAGCCCTGATACATCTTGTGTGAAGCACGTTTGAAGTACCATTTGTTGGAGAAGAGCCGGTCCCTGGCGTCGAAACCGGGACGATGGCGGCGGCTGGGCGTCAGATAGCTCTGATGTCCGCCATCACTATGCGGCAGCAGGAAACGGCGCTTGTGAAACGTGGCAACCGGCGTTCCGCAGCTTTCCTGATCGAACTCGACATAGGTTTCCGATGGCAATTTGAACGTGTTTTTCATGCGCGAGATAATTGCTTCGAGCCGTATCGAGAGCTTTTCGAAAACGATTTCCTTGGTGTCCTCGGCGTTATTGAGCCTCAACTGCAGGATGTCGCCGCCGATCAGAGCGGCCGCCGCACGTTCGCACATCTCATTCGCCGCACTTTCCGACAATGCGTCGGACCATTCGACCAAACATACCGCCGGCGCAGCGGGCGTCCAATTGTCGTTTCCGGTCCCGGTCATGATCCTTCCTCCTTGCCTGACATCGCCCGGGGCCACAGTTTCAGCCGCTCGAGCAATTCTCTGGTTCTTGCCTTCATATTCTCGTGCAGTACGGGATCGCTGAATTCTTCACGGCTGACGACAACCAGCAAAGCCGAGATGTCCAGTTCATAGGCATCAAGAAGCTCATGAACAGAAAGCCGGTCTTTCTCCTGCCAGGCGTAGCCTCGCCAGAACCGCTCGCTCAGCAATCCGCATGCTCTCAAGCGGGACAGCTCGAGAACGGGATCGCCGACCATGGCGTTCGATAAATCCAATATGGCCGCGATCCGGCCATCGACAATCGCCAGGTTCGGCGCCCGAAGGTCAAGATGCAGCAATGAGCCGGCAGAGGATTCACGTCCGGCGATGATTTCCGTCAGGGCCGAACGGATCTCCTCAAGCGGTGGCAATTCCATGTACCGGCGTGCCGCGCTCAACCGCTGAAGTATCCGGTCGATGACATGGCTTTCCCAACCACCGCAGCTCTTTACTGCCACGGTTTCGTCCGCGCCGGGCCTGATGGCATGAATGCGAGACGCAATGAACCCGAGTTGCTCATGAACAGATTCCGGAACTTCGGAACAAGGTATGTGCGGAACATACTCGTAGACGACCCAGGAGCGATCGCGCGGGTCTTCGTCAGAACGCAGGTTCCAGGCCAGGACCTCAGGTGTTGGAATGGACACCTCGCGCAAGAGTGAAGCAACCCCGACCTCCTTCTCGACCGTGTCGCGGAAGTCGACAACCCCTTCATAGCTGGTGTGCAGAATCTCGCTCCTGGCAGTGCGGACCACCGCAACGGGACGGGTCTGGTCGACCACCAGATCGACCCAGCAATCGACCCCTTCCCTGAAGGGTTCCACAGCAATGCGCCGCCCGGAGAAATGGTGAGCGACCGACTTTTCCAGCCATACGCACCGCGCCACCGGCGAGATATCCTGAACGCTATGCATGGGAGACCGTTTCGAACAGAAGGTTTGCGGCAATCTGGGCGGTTCGTCCTGTAGGATCGTATCTGGGGGAGACTTCAACTATGTCCATTGCACGTACATTCAGGGAATGCAGCGCGGCGACCACGTCAAACAATTCTCCGGTATCCAATCCCCCAACCGTTACATGGCCGGTGCCGGGTGCATAAGCGGCATCCAGCACATCTATATCGATCGACAGATAAATTGCGGAACAGCGATGCCCGAGATGGTCGAGTGCAGCTTCCAACGCTCCCGTTCCTTCCTTGCGGATCTCATTGCGCGTCACAATCTGCGCCCCTGCGTTCCGCAGATGCCGGAACTGATCGAGCCGCGTCACCGCGCCGACCCCGACAAACGCCATACGGTCGAGACTCATCCCGGGAAGCTCGCTGATCCGCCGCGAGTTGGACCCGTGATACAAAGGTCCGTGCAATACGCTGGTGTCTCCGAAGTCGAAATGGTGATCAACCTGAACATAACCGACATCTTCGATGCCGTGATGGTCCCGCATTGCCTTTTGCCAGCCGCAGAAGGTCGGGAACGAGATGGAATGATCGCCACCGAGCAAAAGAAGCTTCGCAGGATACCTGGCGAGCTCGGCAGTTTCCGCAGCAACCGCCCGGAACGTACGCAGCGTGTCCGTCTGGAAAACATGCAGATCCCCGACATCGCCGACGGCGACCGATCTGTATCTGAATGTCTCGCCGTTCCGCAGATCCAGCATTTCGTGTTCGCCCAGGCTGTTCAGATAGCTGGAGAATACGGTGCTTGCGCGCCGAATGGCATTCGGGCCTTCCGCGGACCCCGGCCGGGAACTGGCGGTTCCATCGAACGGAACTCCAGCCGCGATATATTGCTTTTCACCCTCGCCGCCCGGGGTCGTCCCGAACAGCAACGCCGGCCCGCCCCAGCCGGGTAAAGGCAGCCCGGAGAATTCGGATATGTCGGTTGCTTCAACCAATGCGGCGAAATCCACTAAACGCCTCCCGCCACGACGGCTTCATAGTTCTCGGCGGGAGACGATGCGAGCGCCAGATGATTGCGGACGATCTCCCGTGCAACATCCACCTTTTCAAGGAAGAACGAGAAACTTTCCTCGCGGGAAATTTTATCGAGTTCGAAGACCGCGAGGCCGTCTTCACGCCAATTCCTGAAATTCCAGTCGACTATGCGTGACTTCAACTGCGGGTAAAGCGGCGTCAACGGATAGGGCACAAAATTGTAAAGATTGAAAAGCGACACTTCCGCCGAAGACTGGTGCATGAAATCCAGCGTCTTTCGATGTGCTTCCCCGTCCTCCTGCGGGAGACCGTTCAATACATTGAGTACCACCTTGATGCCGCAGTCGTTAAGGCGCCGCAGACGGTCGCGAAGTTCCCTGACGTCTTTCATGACCTTCCGGTTTTGCAGCAAAAGTTCAGCAGAGGCGGATTCAAACCCGATTTCGACGGCAACGACCCCAAGTGCCCGCATCTGCTCGATCAGGTCGTCCTTTAGCGCCAGAAAGTGAGTCTGGACGATAAAACGGTACTGCGGCCGGTTGGCGAAGACCTTCAACAGGAGTTCGACCGCGTCGGGTGATTGGCCGAACGTCTTGTCGCCTATGTAGATAAGCCGCGTATCGGGAAAGTAGTCTTCGAACTGTTGAACTTCCGCTTCGAGGGCCGAAGGCTCCACCAGCACCAGTTTTCGCGACCACGCATCACCGCAGAACTCGCACCTGAACAGGCACCCGTGACTGGCGTTCAGCCGAAGAAGAGGCACTTTTTGGTCATATTCGCGCAGAAGATTGTAATCGGGGATCCACCCCGCCGTATCCCGGCGATCCATGTGATTTTCAACTTCGGATGCCACGCCGGATAGCGCTCTGCGCAAACTCTCCGGTGTGGCCTGTCCATGATGCACGACGGTCGCATCCGATGATTTTACCAAAGGCGCCATGTTTCCGCCGATAACGGTGCAACGCCCCCCGGCCATCATGCGCCGGGATATTTCCAGGGTCAGGTCGTAATTCTGTGCAAGGGGGGACAACAAAAGTATGTCACCCCGCTGGGTCCGGTCCTCAAGTTCCCTGACGCAGACTTCCAAGTCCGCGGGGCACCCACTCAGATCGTCCAGAACCGGTGTCCCGCCGACCTTGCGGACCATTCCCGCAAGATGCGCCGCCCAGAGCGGTAATTCCCAGAGCGCGTCTTCGGGAATAAAGTAATCCTTTAAAAAAACCTGGAAGAGGCGACTGTAATCTTCGTAATACTCTCTGACTTTAGGATGAGGTTCAGCGCATGATGGAAAAGGGAGTTGTACGATATGAAATAATATATGCATTTGGAAATCTCCCTGGATCTAAACTTCAAGCACGCCCCAGTGCTTCAACATTTCCATGAAATCAAAGTAGATTTTCAGCACTTCCCTATCTTCTAAATCTTCTTTGATTGTATTTTCATGCTTCGCGTAAAACTCGGCCAGACCTGAGCAGGCTTTCTCATCGCAATTCCCGCTCCAGAAATCCTGTACGGTGTCGATGAAGTCGGCGGAGACGGCAGAGATTTCGGCATCGCCGAGATCGACCGAAGTTTGAACAGCCGCCCATTCCCGCATGTTCGGAAAAAACGAAATAAAGGTGATATCAGCGTCCGCCGGCCGCCGGCGGCGGCCAAGCCGGATCGAAGCGAGGTGCCCGGATTTTTCGGCATAGGCCAAAAGATGCGGCACGTGCCGGGACCTGGTTTCGTGAATGAATCCGAGCCTGAGTGGCTCGAACAATGCCTGAGTGGCTTCAAGGAAGAGAATCATGAAATGCGCTGCCAGCCCGGTTCCCCGGAGCTCCGGCATGAGAAGAATTCGTCCGACAGCCATCCAGTACCGGCTTTCATAATGCCGGGTAATCCAGGGACGCCCGCCGCCGCATCCAATGGGGATCAAGGCGCCGGAGTCATCCTGTCCGAACGCGGAGATGAACTTCATTTGATAGGTGGTCTGGTCGTACTGGTAGCGTTCTCGCGCGCGCCTGAGAATTTCTCTCTCCGGCGTATCGGCTTCGGCGGCAACAAACCATGCGGGCTGGGACACCTCGTCCTGGGAAGCAAGCAGGAAAGTGTCGGTCACCTGCACCGGGATGCCGCGCACCATCGCAATCTTCTGCCATCTGGGGCTGGGCGATGGCCTCCAAGAGTTCTGAAAGGAGGTCGTGCCGAAGTCGACCGTGGAGTCCCAAACCCATCCGGAGGATTGCTGCGCTCCCGATACAATTGAGTTCATGACGCTACCTTCCTGCTGACCATCTTCGCGCCATCCGATCTGATCGTGCGTTCCTCGAAAAACCCGAACGGACGCAGTGAAGCGCTCGACCATCCCCGCTTGCTCAATTGCCACTGAAGACAGCGCATGAAGAAGCAGTGCGAGAAAAGGACGATTTCGACATGGGTGGTGAATTTGCGATCCAGATACGCAATAGCCTGCCTGACTCTTGCTTTTGTTTCGGAACTGGTTTCCGAAGCTTCCAGACAGCCGAGCGCCCATCCCGCCCGCCCCAGGGCGAGGAATGCGCCCGGCGGCAGGTACAAAAACCGGCTCTTGAATCTCGGCAAGGGGACTTCGCGGAAGAGCGGCACCTTGTGGATTGTTTCCGATGGCCGCCCTGTCACGGCCGCGGCAGTTTCGACAGCCCGCGGCGCGTCCGAACTGATCACCGATGCGTCAGCCGCTATCGGCACCAGAACTCTTTCCGGCCTGGCGATTCCGGCTTCATCATAACTGTCCAGGGCTGCGTTCATGCGGTCGGTCCCGAGAAACCGGCCGTGCGCATAGTTCGCGGCCGAGCGTCCGTGGCGAATACACCTGAGGACCCGGATACCCATCTCACTCATCCCGCTGCTCGGGACTGAATACGCCACAGCGCCTCGAACATCCCCTTGCTTGCAAGGAGTTCCGAGGGCTTGCCATATTCACAGATCCCGCTCCTGTCCAGAACGTAGACTTGGTCGGCATGCATTACCGAGCTCAGGCGATGGGCAATCATCATGACCGTTCGCTGAGCGTAACACTCTGAAAGATTGGCAAAAACCTCCGCTTCAGTTTTCCCGTCCAGGCTAGATGTTGCTTCATCCAGAACGAGGACCGGTGCGTCCTTCAGGATTGCCCGCGCGATTGCGACCCGCTGGCGTTCCCCGCCGGAAAGGAGCTTGCCGCCAGCTTCCAGGATTGTTTCGTATCCGCTGGGCAGCCTTTGAATGAAATCGTGGGCGCAAGCGAGTTTGGCAGCCCTGACGATGTTCTCGAGAGGTTGGTCGCGGGCCGCTCCCAAGCTGATGTTGTCCTTCACGGACATGGTCAGCAACGAAGTGTCCTGACTGACGACCGCGATGGCGCCACGCAGATCTTTCAACTGAAGTGAGGTTACCGGCTTGCCGTCGAACAGGACGTCCCCGGTCTCGGGCATGTTGAAGCGCAGCAGAAGCCTTACGAGACTGCTCTTCCCGGCACCTGTCGGTCCGACGATGGCAGTTGTCTGACCGGCCGGGATATCGATCGACAGTCCGTCGAACACCGGGCGGCCTTCTTCATAACCAAAGGTGATTTCATCATAACGAAGGTCACCAGCTATGGCTGCGCGCCGCAATTGTTCACCGCGTTCCAGACGCTCTACCGGACCGTAGAGGTGTCTGAAAATGCGCCGCAGAGAGGCGGTCGACCGATTGGCTGTCGACATCAACCTACCGAACTGCGTGATCGGCCAGAGCAGTTGGCGGTTCATCATGATACTTGTCGAATAGGCACCAATCGACATGGTGCTCCCGGTGACGACGCCTCCCCCCGCCATCGCCAGCGAGATGCCCGTAATGACGCTGAATTCCAGTGCGGGAACAAAAGCCGACGAAACCTTCGAGGTATCTATTCCAGCCTGCCAGCCCTCTTCTGCCATAACCGAAATTCTGTCGGTCTGATCCTTTTCGGCGACAAAGCTCTTTATTGTCTCGAGCCGGTTCAAATTCGTCTCGACCGCCGTCGCCAGCGTGCCGGCACTCGCCCGGACTTTCTCGTATCTGGGAACCGCCTTTTTCTGAAGACTTGTCATGCTCCACAAGACAAAGGGCACGCCCATGCAAGAAAGCCAGCCCATCACCGGAACCGTGGTGAAAAAGATGGCAAAGATAGCAGCGCCGTTGATGACGATCTGGTAGCCTTCCCAGCCCGCTTCGAAAAAATCCTCGATGGCGTTGATGTCGCTCGTCAGCGTCGCGACCAGTTCGCCGGACCCCTTCTTGTCGACATATTCGAGCGGAGCTCCCTGGATCCGCGCATAGCATTGGATTTTCAACCTTCGCTGCATGTCCTGCGAGGCCTTTCGCCATCGCCGCTGGCCTGCGTACTCCAATGCGCTCTGCAGGGCCGTCAGCCCCATGGTCAGCAGTCCGTAGTGGACGAAAACGAGCGCGCCGGCAGATCCGCCTCCCACGAGACCCAGGGTTGCCTTGTTGATCGAGAGCGCAACGACACCGAAGCGCGCCAGAGAAAGCGCAACGGCTCCCGCGCCGCAAAGTGCGGCAACCGAAAGGTCACTCCGATGCGAAGACAGCTCCCCTGTCAGTTGCATCAGGAAATTGCCGTCTTCGTCGTTGCCGGGTTCGGTCTGAAAGGCATCCTCAATCTGTTGTCTGACCAGCTGAGCGGTCCAGACAAGCGATGCAATCCCGGCCGCCGTCAACCAAATCGGACTGGCCGTCAGACTTGCAAGCCCTACGATCCCTACAGCGCCGACGCCTACGGAGGTCACCCAATCCGCAGTGGTTGCGTGGTCGTTTTTTTTGAAAATGTCCGGAACCGGCAACAGCTGCCTTACGTCCTCGGCAGAGACCATCTCGTCATGCAAAATGAGAATGCGCGCGGTGAGCGTACTTGCCTTGACATCAAATATCGCGGGAATTGCCTCGAGCTCAGCCACAATTTGCGATGCCAACCTGGCATCGCCCTCAATCCACGGAACGGACAGCCGGGTGCGCCCCGCGATGCTAAAGACAATTTCGATATCTTCGATCGCGGCTTCGACTCGGTGCGACATTTGTTACCCCGGTCGTATCAGGTTTGTTTTTTCGATCGCGACGTTTTTACGTTTTCAACGCTTTCTTCCGCAAGGACATCATCGAAATCTTCGCGCATCTCACTGAATTTCTTTGCCGCCGAATTTGTTGCCCTTGCGGCGCTTCGTAATATTGTTTTTCCTGACTTCTTAAATTGTGACTGGAATATTATGGCTGCACCAGCACCTGCAATGAATGCCCAGAAAGGAACCATACTTTCACTCCATCGAACACATGTATTGACATGATTATCACTGTATCAGTCGCCTCATAGTTGCACAACAATTGATTTACAGTCTCCGGAAATGCCCTTTTTCCGGGTATTTTGAATGAGCTTTGGCTACCAACGTCTCCTCAAAAAGGGGGCAGAAGGACCAGCCGACCAGAAGAGATTCTTTCATCAGTCCCGCCTTTTCACAGGCTTGCATTGCCGGATGAGTGTTTTCAGGAAAGAGGGTGCGACATGTCAAAACTGTCAGTATCATCGGCACGCCAGACACAAAAACGGCGATGAATGAACGGACACAACCCATGAAGCACTACAAGATCGCGGCCATTCCTGCTGATGGTATCGGCCCCGAGGTCATCGCAGCCGGCCTGCAGGCCCTTGAGGCCCTGTCGCGCCGGGACGGCGGCTTCTCGCTGGATGTGACTCCTTTCGACTGGGGCTCGGAGCGTTACAAGCGCACCGGCACCTTGATGCCGGAGGACGGCACGCAACAGTTGAAGGCCTTCGACGCGATCTTTTTCGGTGCGGTCGGAGCACCTGACGTTCCGGATCATGTCACCCTCTGGGGGCTGCGCCTGCCCATCTGCCAGGGTTTCGACCAATATGCGAATGTGCGCCCGACGAGAATCCTTCCCGGAATATCGTCTCCGCTTGAGGGGGTCGGCATTGGTGATCTCGACTGGGTGATCGTGCGCGAAAACTCGGAAGGCGAGTACTCAGGGCATGGCGGGCGCGCCCATAGGGGGCTGCCCGAAGAAGTCGGTACGGAAGTCGCGATCTTCACAAGGGCCGGCATCGCGCGGATCATGCGTTATGCCTTCCGCCTCGCGCAGTCACGTCCCCGCAAGTTCCTGACTGTGGTCACCAAGTCGAACGCGCAGCGGCACGGAATGGTCATGTGGGACGAGATCGCAGCCGAGGTCTCGCAGGAATTTCCCGATGTGACCTGGGACAAGATGCTGGTCGACGCGATGACCGTCCGCATGGTCAAGGACCCCAAGAGCCTCGACACAATCGTCGCCACCAACCTGCATGCCGATATCCTTTCGGACCTGGCAGGGGCGCTGGCCGGAAGCCTCGGCGTCGCCCCAACCGCGAATATCGACCCGGAGCGGCGCTTTCCCTCAATGTTCGAACCCATTCACGGATCGGCCTTCGACATCACGGGCAATGGCATCGCCAATCCGGTCGCCACGTTCTGGACCGCTTCGCAGATGCTGGACCATCTTGGCGAAACGAACGCCGCGGAGCGGCTGATGCGTGCGGTGGAAAAGGTCTGCGAAGACGGCATTCTGACGCCCGATGTCGGCGGCAACGCGACGACGCAGGAGGTGACCGACGCAGTGTGCGAGGCCATTCGCAGCGAAAACATCTGAGCGTGGAGACGACCGGTTTCCCGGCACTCTTCACGATCATTGCGGGCCGTCCCTGAGGATCATCCCGCTTCGGTCACGACACCATCCATTGCGATGTCCCAGGGCAAGGGGAAAACCGTCGGCATGCGGCAGAATTCAAAGCCTACGCCAAGCATCAGGGGTTTCCTGTCGAAGTCTGCAAGGGTGCGGTCGTAGTATCCGCCCCCGTTACCAAGGCGGAAATTGTCGTCATCGACGCCGACCAGCGGCGAAAGGATGATATCCGGCGTCTCGGCCTCGCCCGTGGCGGGGACAGGGATATTCCAGATCCCGCGCGTCATCTCACACCCCGGGCGCCAGGGCAGAAATTGCAGCGGAGCTTCCTTCGCGATCACAACGGGAAGAAAGACGGTCCGGCCCGCATCACAGAGATCCGTCATCAGGGGCCGCAGGTCCGGTTCGCCGCGAATGGGCCAGTAGACAGCGATTTTCCCGAAGGTTCTGTTTTCGAGAAACCGGTGCAGGTTGGCGATCAGCGCGTCGGTCTTCTCCCGTCGTTCGGCGCTGTCCATCCGCCGCCGCCTTTCCATGAGGCGGGTGCGTTCGGATTTGCGGAAACGGCTGACATCCCTGAAGGTCTGCGGATCGACGATGTGTCCGGCGACGATCTTGCAGGCGTAGCAGACGGGATCTCCGGGACGGTCTTCCTCTTCGCTCATCTGCTTTTCCGGGTTCTTGCACAACCGATTTTCACATGCTGTCAGGCGCGCAATTTTGCTGCAAGCCCCCAAAAGTGAAGGCGTGCCATCCGCCCATTTCGTGATAAAATTGGTCGAAAGTGTGTGGAGGACCGCATGGCGCGGGAGTCTGGCACTCGGCCGATGGCGGCCGCAACTGAGACGGTATCGTCGGCGGACGGTGGAAAGACCTGGCAAGCAAAACGCCAGGGGCTGCCCCAGGAAGCCTGTTTCTTCACCGTGCTTTACCAGGCAATGGCGGGCGATACGCGCGACCCGGCCGGGTTCTATTTCGGCACAAACTCCGGCTCGGTCTTCGCGAGCCTCTACGAGGGCGACAGCTGGCAGGAAATAGCCCGGCATTTGCCGACGGCGCTTTCGGTTGAGGTGATGGACCGGAGATAGCTGCAGTGACGGCGACCAGCAGAACCTCGTCGCCGGACACCACGAACGTAGGAGCTCTTGCGCAATGTGTGCATGGCCACCCCGACCCTACTGCGCGGTGCTGTACTCTGCCGTAGAGCCGACCTGCAGGACCCAATCCCTGATCTCGGGCGTGTCGTCGCCCACAAGGTTCTCCGCCAGATACAGCAGCCGGTTCGTATCCTTGCTGTCCTTCCCGGTGCAGAAGCGGTCCTGCAGGTAGAAGGGCGGCGTTGCCTGATACAGCAGCCGTGCGGTGACCCTGGTAACAGCCGCGCCGGGCAGATCGAAGGCATAAGTCAGGCTGTCCGCGCCGGCGATCTTCTGCGGCCCCTCGGCGTCATAGTCAGGATCGATGACGCCTCCGGCGTCGGTCACGCCCAGCGCCGTCGTGTCTTCCGCAAGGTCCGATTGCGCTCCAAGGGCCTTCGCGATCTCGATCCGGTGCGCCAGCGGCAGAAAACCGGACGGATAAAGCCGGTTGTCCTTGACCTCCGCACAGATCGACAAAAAGCTGGTTGTCAGCGTACCGGCCGGCGTGGCGTCATGGCCGCAGCTTGCCGGTGTGGCATTTTCCGGCGGCGTGCTGACCAGTTCCTGGTAGACCTGCGCCTGATCCTGCTCAGTGATCAGCTGATAGTGCGGCTGATGCGGCCGATCTTTCCAGTTGTCGGGGCGTTCACACTGCCTGGTCCACCAGACCTCCCCGGCAACCGGGTCTTTCTGCGCATTGACGATTTGCCCGGCCGGGTTCACAGCCCCCGATTGCCACAGCACTTTGCCGGCCTCGTCGTAGGCGGAAAACTCGATGAAGGCGCGCCGGAAGCCGACCCCGGACGGAAATTTATGTCCGGTCAGGTTGGTCACCGTCACCTCATAGGCGTTGCCATAGGGGTCTCCCGTCGAGGGGTTGACGGGTGCGGACACCTTCTGTGTAACCTCGACGGCCGCCGTAGCGTTCCTCGCATTGTCGAGCATTGCAAGCTTCGTCAGATCGGCCGGATTCAGGCCCTTGTTCACGAGCATCGAGCTCAAGGAGGGAAGACCGAGCACATTCGGGAATTTGTCCGCCATCTCCACAAGGAACATGTTCAGCCCGACCAGCGAATGTTTGGCGAAGCCCTTGCGGTAGGGCAGATCGACATCCTCTGCCGGTTCGACATAATCGGAAACCGGGAAATTCGTACGTTCCTGGATGCTGGCGATCTTGCTGACGAAGTCCTGGCCATCCGGGGTCTTGCTCGGCAAATGACAGCCTTGGCACTCCTCGGACCTGCTGCCCCGGTCGTCCTTGCCCAGCAGATCCACTCCCAGCAACTTGCCGGACCGGTAATCGCTGAAGGCCCATTCGGGATAGGTTGTCTGTTCGTAGACATGGCCGAGAATATTCAGGTTCTCCGCGTCGGGGTTCGTCTCGCCCAGGACGGGCAAATGCACCGTGTGGCAGGAGCCGCAGACGACAGAATCCTTGAATCCTTCGTGATACTTCGGCGTGATCCCGAGAGCGTTCTGCATCGGCACGGGTTTGATCTCTCCAGCCGGATCGTCAGGTCCACCAAACGGGCCGTTGATTTCCGTGGCCGGACCAACCTTGAAGCTGCCGGTGAAGGTGGCCGCGAAGTTGGTGTTGGCAGGTTTGCCGTCGCCGTTCTGGCTGAACGTCTTCTGGCGCTGCTCCACACAGGCGTTGCGTGTCTCGATTGCCTTCGATCCACCGTCGTCATCGCCATGACCGGCAACGGTTGCGTCGGAAAAATCCATCCTGTGACAGGACGTGCAGTTGATCCCGTCCCTGGCGAGGCCCGCGTGGCGTGCAGCCATATCGTCGAATTCCGCTGGAATGACGTCCACGTCATCGCGGGTGAACTCTTCGCAGGTGCCGGTCGATGCATCATAGGTGTCGATCTGGAACTGACGCTGGCCTGAAATTCCGTGACACCCCAGACAGGTGTTTTCGATGAAGTCCGGCACGCTCTTCTTGCCGTTGTCATAGGTGCCTGGGTGAAAGGTTTTCGTCTCGGAGGCCAGTTGCGCGAAGAAGATCGGGTCGCGTCCGGCCAGACCCATCGGAGAGGTGCGCCAGGTGGCATAGGGCGAATAATTGTAAAGATACGGCACGGACGCGTCCTTGCCCGCGTTTTCCTGCAATCGCGTGTGCTCCGCCACGCTCAGCGGCTGGGTCATGTCAAACTGCATGCCCGTGCCGCCAGCATCATGGCAGCCACCGCATTGATCCGATGTCAGGTATTCGCTGGCATCGGTCAGTTCACCGGAAAAGACTGCCGCCGTGTCGTAGGTCGCACTGACCATGCTGACATCGTCCGCATTCTCGGGAACCGCGGTCTTGTTGTACAGATACGTGGAGACCGGGCCTGCCGCTGCTGTCTCGCCTGCAGTCTGCGATCCTTCGAGAGTGGACAGGAAAGCGCGCAGTTTATGGCCGTTCTCAATACCGTCAGTCTCTGACGAGCGGGCCGTTTTGGAAGGCGTCAGGGAGGCCGGGTCACTGATCACCTGAACGTCGAACCAGGCGTTGGTCAGATAGCTCTTCGGCTTGCCTTTGCCGAGTTGCAGGTTGTGCATGCTGGAGAAGGTCGAATTGTCGACGGCGGAAGCGTGGCAATTCAGGCAATACTGTCCAAAGCCCATCGCCGGCGGACCGCGATTAATCGCCGGCCAATCGTTGGCGGAAACGTTCTGCGTGGTCGCCCCGGGGCTGAATTTCGTGGTTTGCGTTGCGAAGTTGTTCTGCGCCTCGGCCTTGGTGTCGCCAAGGGCGAAGCCGTAATAGCCCCAGTACCAGCCGTCCTGCGTTGCCTCGGCATCGCGCACCATGAATGCAATGCCGCTTTGGGGGAAAAGCGTCATGGGATCGCGATCCTGGCACACGCTGGCGGGCGCGGAATACATTTCCTTCACGATGATCGCGCCATCGGGCATCGGGTGGTCCGGCAAACTGTAGCCCGTTTCTTCCCCGGTCCTGAACGTGGAGATCCAGTCAAACGCGATCTGGTTGTACCAGATCACCGCAGGTGAATGAAACGCGCTTTGATGGGTTTGCCAGGTACCGGATCCAGATGTGCCGAAGGTCACACCGGTTGCCATCTCCGGTCCCAACTGGCGTACATGTTTGTCGCGATACCAGCCCTCATCAGCGGGTTTTCCAGCCTCGATGGGCGCCAGACGGCGGTGGCACATGTTTATGAAGAACAGGCTGACCAGGTTTTCGTAGACTTCAGGCGCCGACTTTTCGCCGGACGGCTGTGTTGCGCCCGGGGTCTTCAGCCGCGCTTCAAGTTCCGCGCATGTCGTGCCCTCGAACGTCCCTTCCGTCGGCATAAGCCCGGACACCGTGTTGTAGGGGCTCGGCGGAGTGGCGTCGCACCAGATCTCGGCTTGTGCGGAAAATGCGAAACCGACCATCACAATGGCAGAAACGAGTGTTTTCATCGGCCTCTCCCAGGCGTCACATTGCTGCGACTTGGCGACATCTGTTCATCGATGTCCCGACAGGGAGAACCCATCGTTGACGTGCAACGACACCCGCCGATTCAATAGGCGGGCCAAGCTCCAATCCCCCTTAAATCTTAGGTTGTTTCATGAACCTGGGCAATGCGCCGCGGGACCATTGCGTCCGTTCCCTAAACCGCCCTCACCCACACGGCCGTGTCATGGAACGCAGCGCCGCCATAGGGCGCCACCGGGTCGGCGCCGGTGAGCGTGTTGATACCCTTGCCGTCCTCGAAGGCCTCGTTGGGCCAGATGCCTTCGGAGATGGCTGTGCCAGGGGCAAGCGTTTCGACGAGACGGGCGTGCAACGTAACCACACCGCGCCGGCTGCCCATTTTCACTTTCGCACCGTCGGAGATGCCGAAGCGGGACGCGTCCTGCGGGCGCAGCCAGACTTCTGGCCGGCCTTCCTTTTTCCGCGAACTGTCCGTCTCGTTGAAGGTCGAGTTTAGGAAAGAACGTGCCGGAGCCGTCACAAGGCGGAACGGGTGCTGTTCGTCGGCGACTTCGATGCTGTCCCATTGATCGGGCAGTTCGGGCATGCCGGTCCAGGGGCCGAGAGGGCCGCCTTCCGGTCTGTTGGGCGAGACGGAGTGGCCCCAGCCCGGTCTGAAGTGAAACCTGCCGTCGACGTGGCCGAAGCCTTTCAGGTAATGCGCGGTCTCGAAATCCGGCTGCAGGTCGATCCATTTGCCCGCCTCCAGATCCTCAAGTGTTCCGTAACCGGAATTTTCCAGCATCCAGGCGATCTGGTCGCGCGCGTCCATATCGAACCCCGGGTGAGGTCTTGAATCAACACGGCCAGCGATCTCGTTGATAACAAATATGTTTTCGCGCGGACCCTCCGGCGGCTCCACCGCCCGGGGCCCCAGTATCAGGTACTGGTGCCCGCCGCCCTTGTAGATGTCGTCATGCTCCAAAAACTGCGTGGCCGGCAGGACGACGTCGGCCATTTTCGCCGTTTCGGTCATGAACTGTTCGTGGACCACGGTGAACAGATCTTCGCGGGCAAAGCCCTGTTTGACCAGGTCCTGTTCCGGGGCAACCGACACCGGATTGGTGTTCTGGATCAGCATGGCCTTGACCGGAGGACCGCCGAGCAAGGCTGTTTCGTCGCCGGTCAGTATCCGGCCGATCAGGCATTGATCGAGGGCCCGCACGGCAGGATCTTTCAGCGATCCGGCCTCGATCATCTCCTTGTCGAGTTCATAGATGGCGCCGTTGTTGTGAAAGGCGCCGCCGCCCTCGTATTGCCATGCGCCGGTGACAGCGGCGATAGAACTGGCGGCATGCATCGCAACCACGCCGTTGCGCGACCGGGTAAAGCCGTAGCCGAGCCGGAAATAGGTCTTTTTCACTTCGCCGATCAGCCGCGCCGCGTCCTCGATCTGAGAAGCCTCAAGCCCGGTGATCGCGGCGGCCCATTCCGGCGACCGGGACTGAAGGTGGGCTTGCAGGTCATCCGGGCAATCGGTGTATTTTTCGAGATAGTCCCGGTCGGCGAAACCATCGCGGAAGAGAACATGCATGATCGCGCAGGCGAGAGCAGCGTCGGTACCGGGTTTGACGATAAGGCCAATATCGGCCTGTTTCATCGTCTCTGTCCGATAGACATCGACGACGATGATCCGGGCTCCGCGTTTCTTGCGCGCCGAGATCGCATGCGTCATGACGTTGACCTGGGTGGCAACCGGATTGGTGCCCCAGATGACGATCTGGTCGGAGACCGCCATCTCGCGCGGGTCGGGCCCGGCAAGCCTTCCCGTGCCGGCGACATATCCGGTCCAGGCGATGTTGGTGCAGATGCTGTCAAACTGGCGCGAATAGCCCTTGGCGTGGCGCAGCCGGTGAATGCTGTCGCGCTGGACCAGCCCCATGGTTCCCGCATAGTGGTAGGGCCAAACGCTCTCCGCGCCGAATTCGGCCTCGGCTGAGAGAAACTTCTCGGCGATCAGGTCGAGAGCGCTGTCCCAGGAGATCTCCTCGAACCTGCCCTCGCCCTTGGCGCCCAACCGGCGCAGCGGCTTCAGCAGGCGGTCCGGATGATAGAGCCGCTCCGCGTAGCGGGCGACCTTGGCACAGATGACTCCGGCCGTGTAGGTGTTGTCCCTAGCCCCGTTCAGGCGTTTGATCTTGCCGTCAGGATCGAGATGCACATCGAGAGCGCACGTCGACGGACAGTCATGCGGACAGGCGGAAAAGGCGGTTTCTGGCGGCTGCTGGGTCATCTCGGTCCAATCGGAGTGAGCGGGCAAGTTCCCTGCCCTTCAGGCGCCTGTCAAGTCCGGAGACACACCGCAGAGCCCTTCCGGATCAACTGGCCTTGCGGCGGATCTGACCGGAAAACCCGTCACTTTCCGCGGGGTCCGAAGTCTACCAGCGACACCACGCCATCGCCATTCCGGTCGATCCTCGCGATCCAGTCAGGCGCGTTGTCCAGAAACTCCTCCTCGGAGACCTTGCCGTCGCCGTCAATGTCGTTGACCTCAAGACGCATGCCATTTGCCGGATTGCGCGCTCCGCGTCCCATACGAGCCGGCTCGTTGTCAGCCATGTCCTGGGCGCGGGCTTCGTCGAACAACTCGTATTCCTCCGCATCCAGATAGCCGTCCTCATTGGCATCGAAACTTGCGAAAACATCGCTCCGCCGCTCCCGCGCCTCTTCCGCTGTCACCTCGCCATCGCTGTTCAGATCCCAGTTCTCGATGAAATGCGCTCCCGGACGGTCCCCGGCCAGTACCGTGGGAACTGCCGTCAGTGTCATCAGCGCGGCTATCGCGAGTACAGAGGTTTTCATGGCATCACCTTTATTTACAAGATTCGAAAGTATGAATATTATGTCCAAAAAAAGGGACGTTGAGGCGGGACCATTCACCGCCAGGCAGGCAGCGTTGCCCGAGCGCATGGTCCTTCTCCCGTTCCATTTCCCGACATACTGAAGATGGGAGATGCGCCGCTGGGATGCTGTCGTGCATTCGTAAGAATGTGTAACGGCCTGTAACGCATCAGGGTCTGCAACCAAACCTCGCGCAAATCCTGATTGCCCACAGATGCTCGGATGGCAAACGAAAAAAGCCGGCCCCGAGGGACCGGCTTTCGACAAAATGTCCTTAAAACCTTCAGCCGACGAGTTCGACGCCGGAGAACCAGAAGGCGATTTCCTCTGCAGCGGTTTCCGGTGCATCGGAGCCGTGCACGGAGTTTTCACCGATGGACAGGGCATGGGCCTTGCGGATGGTGCCTTCGGCCGCTTCGGCCGGGTTGGTGGCACCCATGACTTCACGGTTCTTTGCGATGGCGTTTTCGCCTTCCAGAACCTGCACAACGGTCGGGCCGGAGGACATGAACTCGGTCAGTTCACCGAAGAAAGGCCGTTCCTTGTGAACCGCGTAGAAGGCTTCCGCTTCACGTAGGGACATCCACACGCGCTTGGAGGCCACAACGCGCAGGCCGGCTTCTTCCAGCTTGGCGGTGATTGCGCCGGTCAGATTGCGCTTGGTTGCATCCGGCTTGATCATGGAAAACGTGCGTTCAATCGCCATGGTTTCGTCTTTCTCGTTACAGGAGCGCCCGGCGGATCTGCAGGGCCGGCTCATTCATGAATTTCGCGGCCTTCATACCGGGGGCCTGCGCGGCCCGCAAGGGGGAGCGGCAAGACAATACGGTGTTCACCTATTCCTCCCTTACGGAAGTTTACTGGCATTGGCAGCACGCGCGGCCTAATCTGTGTGTTTGGGGGCTGAACAATTCGGCCGGACGTCAAGACGGATTGAGTATCGAATGACAACGCTGGCCGCGATTTTCGGACGCTTCGCAACGCTTGCGAGCAGGGTCACTTTCGTCTTGTTGATATGCTTCGCGGCAGCGCCGATCCGGACGGATGCGAAGGTCACCGAGAGCTATTACGCCACCCTTGAGGAAGACCTTGCGGATCTTTCCGCCGAAGAGCGGGAAGAACTGCTGTTGTTCGTCGCCGGAAATGCGCTGCACACCCTCTATCATGAGGGTGGACACATGCTGATCTCCGTACTCGAACTGCCGGTGCTGGCCCAGGAAGAAGACGCCGTCGACAATCTTGCGACGGTCACCATGCTGGAAACCGAAACGAGCGACGTGGACCTGATGCTTCAGGATGCGATGACCGGCTGGTTCCTGATGGCCGACAGCACCGGCGAGAACATGGTCTTCTACGATGAGCACGATCTGGATCTGCAGCGCGGTTTCAGGATGCTGTGCCTCATGGTCGGAGCCGACGAGGAAGCCTTCATGGATCTTGCCCAGGAGCTGGACCTTCCGGAGGACCGGATCGAAAGTTGCGCCTTCGACTACGCGCAAGCTTCTGAATCCTGGCGGCTCGCAACCGCGTCCTTCGCACGAGAGAGCAATACTCCGGCCGGCCGGATCAAGGCTGTTCACGAGCCGGCTCCGGAGGGACTGAAGATCCTCGCACAGTTCCTGAAGACCAGCGAGCTGCTGGAGGACGTCGCCAGGGAATTCGACACACGCTACGAGATCCCCCAGGATATCACCTTCCGCGCCGCTTCCTGCGGCGAGGACAATGCTTTCTGGGACCCGGAAATACGGGAGGTCATCCTGTGCCACGAATTGCTCGGCGCTTTCGCCGATCTCTATCTGGGTCTGCTTTACGAGGAAGAATGAGCTGCGCAGTCTGAAGAGCCTTGTCCGCCAAGCATGAATCCAGCCTGCACCCACTTCTCCGCCATTCCAGTGCCGTGACCGCGGGTGTGGCTGCCGGTGACGCGTGCAGCAAAGCCACAGCCCGCGACATGATGGGGTAAAGCCAAGCTTTCCGCTTGCATCCTCGCGCCCGCTTCGCCAAATATCCGGCCCATGTTGCAAATTACAGATGTCACCTTCCGGATCGGGGACCGTCTCCTGATCGAAAACGCCAGCGTCACATTGCCCGGCAAGGCCAAAACCGGCCTCGTGGGACGAAACGGTGCGGGCAAATCCACCCTTTTCAAAATTGTCACCGGCGATCTGTCCACCGAGACCGGCTCGGTTCAGATCCCCAAACGTGCCCGGATCGGCCAGGTCGCCCAGGAAGCGCCCGGCACCGAAGAAACGCTGATGGAAGTGGTGCTTGCCGCCGACAAGGAGCGCAGCCGTCTGCTCGCGGACGCCGAAACGGAAACAGATCCGAACAAGATCGCCGAGATCCACATCCGCCTTGCCGATATCGATGCGCATACCGCCGAAGCACGCGCGGGGACGATCCTGTCCGGCCTCGGCTTCGATGCCGAAGCCCAGCAACGGCCCTGCTCGTCCTTCTCCGGCGGCTGGCGCATGCGCGTGGCGCTGGCGGCGGTGCTGTTTTCCGAACCCGACCTGCTGCTGCTTGACGAGCCGACCAACTATCTCGATCTGGAAGGTACACTGTGGCTTGAAAACTACGTTGCCCGTTATCCGCACCAGGTGCTGCTGATTTCCCACGACCGGGACCTTCTCAACAACGCCGTCGACAGCATCGTGCATCTGGAAGGCGGTAAGCTGACCTACTATACGGGCGGATACGACAGTTTCGACCGTCAGCGGCGCGAAGCGTTGATCCTTGCTGGAAAAGCCAAGGAAAAGCAGGACGCCCAGCGCAAGCATATGCAGGCGTTCGTCGACAGGTTCCGCTACAAGGCCAGCAAGGCCCGGCAGGCCCAGTCCCGGCTCAAGATGCTTGAGAAGATGCAGCCGATCGCAGCCCTGACGGAGGGAAGCAGCAAGCCGATCCATTTTCCAAACCCCGAACAGCAGCTTGCGCCACCTATCCTGAAGCTCGAGGACGTTTCGACCGGCTACGGCGAGACGAAAATCCTCTCCCGGCTGACACTCAATATCGATACGGACGACCGGATCGCGCTGCTGGGGGCCAACGGCAACGGCAAATCGACATTCGCAAAGCTGATATCCGACCGGCTTGGCGCGATGAGCGGCGAGATCACCAGGGCGTCAAAGCTCAAGATTGCCTTTTTCGCCCAGCACCAGCTGGACGAACTGAAGCCGGCGGAAAACGCCGTGGCGCATGTGCGTGCGCTGATGCCGGGTGCGCCGGAGGCAAAGGTACGCGCCAGGGTCGCCCGTTTCGGCCTGCCCACCGACCGGATGGACACCCCGGCGAAAGACCTTTCCGGCGGCGAAAAGGCCCGGTTGCTTCTCGGCCTGGCCACATTCGACGGGCCGCATCTGCTTATTCTCGATGAGCCGACCAACCACCTGGATATCGACAGCCGTGAAGCGCTGGTGATGGCGCTGAACGAGTTTCAGGGCGCCGTGGTCCTGATCAGCCATGACCGGCATCTTGTGGAAGCCTGCGCCGACCGGTTGTGGCTGGTGGCCGACGGCAAGGTTGAAGCTTATGACGGCGACATGGAAGACTACCGGCGGCTGATCCTGCAAGGGCCGGAGGCTGCCCGCAAGGCCCGGGACAGGGCGGCTGAAGAAGCCGAGAAAGCCTCCGCTCAGGAAAAGCGCCGGGGATCGGCTGAAAAGCGCAGCCAGTTGAAACCGCTGAAGCTGAAGATCGCCGTCGCCGAAAAGGAAATCGCCCGGCTGCAGGAAAAAATCGCCAAGCTCGACAAGGCTCTCGCCGATCCGGCATTTTTCGCCCTCGATCCGCAGCGGGCCGCCAAGTTCGCCAAGGAACGCGCCTTTTGCGAAAAGAAACTGGTGAAAACGGAAGAAGAGTGGCTGGAACTCTCCGCCGAGTATGAGGCCGTAGGCTGATGGCCGCGATCACCACACTCGGTTTCGACGCCGACGACACTCTCTGGCACACCGAACGAGTTTTCCGGCTAACGGAAGACCGGTTCGCTTCGCTGCTCGCCGACTATTCGGACAAGAGCCACCTTTCCGAGCGCCTTCTGGCTGCGGAACGGCGCAACGTGCTTCACTACGGCTATGGTTCGAAGAGTTTTACCCTGTCGATGATCGAGACCGCGATCGAGGTCACGGACGGGCGGGTGCCGGCCGACGTGATTTCGGAGATACTCGAAACCGGGAGGGACATGATCAACCATCCGATCGAGCCCCTGCCCCATGTGGAAGAGACACTGAAAGCCGTCGGCAAGGACTATGCGCTTGTGCTGATCACCAAGGGCGACCTGTTCGACCAGGAACGGAAAGTCACCGCGTCCGGTCTCGATGTCTGTTTTGACGCGATAGAGATCGTTTCTGAAAAGAACGCCGAGACCTACAGAACCCTGTTTTCCCGTCACGGGAGCGGGCCGACCGAGGCGATGATGGTCGGCAATTCCCTCAAGTCCGACATTCTGCCGGCTCTTGAGGCCGGGGCTTACGGCGTTCATGTGCCTTACGAGATCACCTGGGAGCTGGAAGAAGCGGACGAGCCGCAAGGCCAAGACAGGTTCCACCGTGTCGACCACATCGGTAAGGTGCCGCAGCTTTTGGCGCGGCTGAATTAGCGTACACGCGTTAAGTCAGTCTTTCCGTTCCACCGGACCGCCCTTTTCCACCCAGTCGGTAAAGCCGTCCTTCAGATGGGCTGACTTGAACCCCATGTCGTTCAGCGTTGCTACGGTCAGGGCCGAGCGCCAGCCGGAAGCGCAGTGGAAGATGAAACGCCTGTCTTCGCCGAAAATCTCCTTGAAATACGGGCTTTCCGGATCGACCCAGAATTCCGCCATGCCGCGCGGGCAATGGAAGCTTCCGGGGATGAGACCGGATCTTTGCCGTTCGCGTATGTCGCGGAGGTCGACAAACACCACCTGCGGATCACCGTGAAGGGCAATTGCGTCACCGGTCTCGATTTCCTCGATCCGGGCCTTCGCAGATCTCACCAGCTCTTGCGAAGACAGCCTCAGTCTGTTCATGCATTCCTCTCAGATTTCCGTCCAGCCATGATACCGGGTAGCCAGTTTCAGGCTTTCTTCTCCCAGCCGCCCGTTTGGGTCTGCTGCCAGTAGGCGATTTCGAATCCCTCGTTCTTTGCCTCCTTCCAGCGCATCCGGGCTTCCTGCACGGCGTCCTGGTCGTTGCCGTCGAACATGTAGATAGCCCTTGTGTAGGTTGCCAGCGGCGGCGGCGGCGCACGGTCCACCAGAAAGCGGACCTCCGCGGCGTTGGGATTATCCTGTTCGGCCGTCAGGTAGATCGGCTGATGTTCGGCGTGGCCATCTGCCTTGGTACCATGGGGCAGGAAGCTGTCATCGGCGAAGGTCCACAAATGCGCATCGAGCGCGCTGCAGCGCTCTTCGGATCCGGTCTGCACCACGACCTTCCAGTCCCGTTCCAGGCATTTCAGCAACAGTTTTGGCAGCGCCGCCTCGAGCGGTTGGTGCAGCAGGTGATAAAACACGACTTCAGTTGTCATCTACGAAAGCGGAACCTTGTTTCAGTTAAGGCGTTTCCCGCCGGTGCCCGTAAGTTATCCAATGGCAGCGGGGGAAGGTGATGCAGTCATGCAACAACGAGGACGCCAAATGGATTTGGTGGCACGCGCGGCATGGACAGACAACAAGACTCGTATCATTAACCCTTCGCAAATGTCGATTGGCTAGATTTCGTCCCGGGGACGATCAATGGATCAGGTGATTTGAGCTGGCGAGCGGTTATTCCGAACCGGCTTAAAAGGGGATTTTGTGAATGCTTGCACGTGTTGTTGTGTTTTGTGCGTTGGTGGCCGTCGTTGCCGGCGCAACTGTTGGAATGGGGTTTCTGGTCGAACCGGCCACAGCCTGTCAGGCTTACAAGACCTGCTGAACGCATCGGTCCAGTACTTCGTTAAACCCGTCCTCGTGGCGGGTTTTTCTTTTTTACGAGCCTCCCCCATCTGACTTGAAGCGACCGGGCGCCCTTCGGCACTCAGGTCCTGCCTTCCCTCTCCTTCTCCGGGTCATGCCCTTAAAGTTTTCCGGCTTCACGGCTCGGCCCCGTCCTGTGGAAACCAAGGTCGCCTGAGCGGCTATGATCCTGTTCAAAAAAAGGGCGCGTCCTGCCGGAACACGCCCCTTTTGATTTTCTTCGGTCGGCCCTGACGATCAGCCCTCGTAGTGATCTTCCACGAGTTGGTTCAAGAGGCGCACACCGTAGCCGGACGCCCAGCTCTGGCAAATTTCGTCCTTCGGCGCGCCAAAGGCCGTTCCTGCGATGTCCAGATGCGCCCAGGGCACGTCATTGGCAAAACGCTGAAGGAATTGCGCCGCCGTGATCGAACCGGCCCAGCGGCCGCCCGTGTTCTTCACATCCGCGTTGGGCGTGTCGATGATCTTGTCGTAGTCGCTTGACAACGGCAGCCGCCAGAGAGGTTCGCCGCTCGCCTGTGACGAGGCCAGCAGCTTGTCGGCCAGATCGTCGTTGTTGGAGAACAGTCCCGCATTCTGGTTGCCGAGTGCGACAAGCACCGCACCCGTGAGGGTTGCCAGATCAATCATGATGGCCGGCTTGTATTTCTGCTGGGTGTACCATAGTGCGTCGGCCAGCACGAGACGACCTTCCGCGTCCGTATTGAGGATTTCGATGGTGGTGCCGGACATGGCCGTGACGATGTCGCCGGGCCGCTGCGCATTGCCGTCGGGCATGTTTTCAACAAGACCGATGACGCCGATCACATTGGCCTTGGCCTTGCGGCCGGCGATGGCGTGCATGGCGCCAACGACCGCTGCCGCCCCGCCCATGTCTCCCTTCATCTCTTCCATGCCTGCGGCGGGCTTGATGGAGATGCCGCCCGTGTCGAAGACGACACCCTTGCCGACCAGAGCCACCGGCGCGTCGCCTTTCTTGCCGCCGTTCCAACGCATCACCGCCAGACGCGGGGGACGAACAGACCCCTGGGAGACGCCGAGCAGCGCCGCCATCTTCAGCTTCTTCATTTCCTTTTCGCCGAGCACCTCGACTTCGACGCCCAGCTTTCCGAGCTCTTCCGCCTTTTTGGCGAATTCGACGGGCCCGAGAATGTTTGCAGGTTCGTTCACCAGATCACGCGCCAGAATCACGCCGTCGGTCACAGCTTCCGCTGAGGCCCAGGCTTTCCTTGCGCCTTTCAGATCCGGAACCGACAATGTGAGCTTGAGATCCTTGTCCTTGTCGTCGCCTTTTTTCTTCGTCTTGTAGGCGTCGAATGTATAGGAACGCAGCTTGGCGCCCATTGCGAATTCCGCGGCCTCTTGCGCGGAAAGCGCCGTCCCCTCGGGGGTGTCCAGAAGGACGGTCGCGGCATCCACCCCGGCTTTTTGCAGTTCAGCGAAGACAGCACCGCCGAATGCGCGCCAGTCGTCTCTGCTCAGGTCGCCAGGCTTGCCGATGCCGAAGACAATCAAACGGTCCAGGCCAAGACCGGCCGGCGCGACCAGATCCAGACTGGATTTCTTCTGCCCCTTGAAACCGGCGATCCCGGCGGCACGCTGCAATCCCCCCTCAAGACCGGAAACAACCTCACCGGCAACCGCGCCCAGGGCCAGCTCCTCGCCGGCCAGAATCACGGCCACGCCCTTCTTAGGAGCATCGGCTTTTGAAAATGAGGTTTTCGCAAGTTTGATCATTCGTAGGTCCTATTTGTTGCAGATGGTTACCCTGTCGGGGAAAGGCGGCTGCAGGTGAAAACCGCCCGGGGCCGCCTAGGGGCAGGCTCCAATGATTGCGATCTTGTCTACAAATCATGGGGTTTCATCAGCTTTTGGGCAAGTGGGATAAAATTTAATGCAAGTTAACCATTCTTATTCATGGGCCGTTCACCACATTCCGTGTTATTCGGTGATGAGCTGAATTATCGTCATGGTTACAAGGGACATGGTCCGGCATCTTTATGAAAACGATCGAACGTTACATCGTCCGCCGGACCGCCTACGCCTTCACGCTCACAATCGCCGCGATGACGGGTGTCGTGTGGGCAACGCAAGCCCTCCGTCAGCTTGATCTGGTCACGTCGAAAGGCCAGACCATCGTTCAGTTCATCGGAATAACGATTCTGGCACTGCCCTTTCTGATCGTGATCGTTGCCCCCTTCGCACTGATGATCGCCCTCATTCTGGTACTGAACGCCCTGTCAGGCGATAGCGAGCTTATCGTCATTGATGCCAGTGGCGGCTCGCGCTTTCTGGTTCTCAAACCCGTCCTCCTGTTTTCGACGGTCGTCATGATGCTGACAGCCGCAATGTCGCTGTATTTTGCGCCGATGGGCCTTGCCCAGCTCAGAACGGAGATCACCCGGGTACGGGCAGATCTTGTGGCCAACATCGTCAAGCCGGGCCGCTTCATAACCGTGGAGAACGGCCTGACCTTCCATATCCGCAACCGGTCGGGAAAGGGAACCCTGGACGGGCTCTTGCTGCATGACACACGGGATGAGGAAACCGCATTCACCTATCAGGCCGATACCGGCCTGATCGTCGAAGCGGCCGACAGGACACTTCTGGTCATGCAAAACGGCACCATCCAGCGCCGCCCCAAGAAACAGGGCGACATCTCCATCGTCCGCTTCCAGTCCTACGCCTTCGACCTATCCAATCTCATTCCCGAAGCCGGCGAGCCGGTCTACAAGGCGAGTGAACGTACAACGGCCAACCTTATGTCGCCGCCGGGCAGTGACGACTATGCCCTCAAGAATCCCGAAAAGCTGACCGCGGAGCTGCATGAACGCTTCAGCCAGCCACTTTACTGTCTTGCCTTCGGTCTGATTGTCTTCGCTTTTCTCGGAAAGGCCCGCACGACGCGTCATAGCCGGGGCCTGGCGGTCGTCGGAGCGATCTGCGCCTGTGTGCTATTGAGAACGGCGGGTTTCGGGGTTACGGCAATTTCGGGTAGCTCCACCGCGCTTTTGGGCCTGCTCTACCTTGTTCCCGCCGCCGGATCGGCATTCGCGCTCATGTCCATCTTCCGCGAACAGCGCGGCTCCGAACCCAAATGGCTGACCTCTCTTCAACTGGCCATTCATGAGCGGGTCGATGCCATAACCGACCGTCTGAAGGGAGGCCTGGCATAATGCTCGGGGGAACCCTTTCGGTCTATTTCTCAGGACGTTTCCTGAAGGCAATCCTCGGCTTGCTCCTGTTCGCTGCTGTCTTGATCTATTTGTTCGACGTTCTGGAGCTTGTGCGGCGCGGTGGCGACCGCGAAGGCTTTACCGTCCTGCGCGTGGCACTTATTTCCGCCCTGCGCGTGCCGCTGCTTCTGGAACAGGTAATCCCGTTTACAGTGCTGTTCGGCGCCATCGCGGCCTTCGTGACGTTGAGCCGCGGTCTGGAACTGGTGGTCACCCGGGCTTCCGGCATTTCCGTCTGGCAGTTTTCCCTGCCCGCGATCATGGTCGGCATCGTGCTCGGCGTGCTCTCCGTGACAGTCTACAATCCCGTTGCCGTCTGGTTTCAGCAAAAATCGGACGAAGTCGCCACCGGTCTGTTCGGAGCGGAGGAGAGCTTCCTGATGCAAACCTCCAACGACGTGTGGGTTCGCCAGGACGGGCTTGACGGAGAATCGGTTCTGCTGGCGAAGAAACTTCTGGAAGGCGGCACCCGCCTGGTCGGCGTGACGATCTTCACTTTTGACAAGGATGGCACGTTCCGGGAGCGGATCGAGTCCGATGAGGCCCGCCTGGGAGACGAGATCTGGTATCTGGATAACGCGATCGTCTACACGACCGAACAGGATCCCCAGACTTATGGCCGTTATGAGGTCAGCACGTTTCTGACCGCGACTGAAGTCCGGGAAAGCATCGGTTCCCCCGAATCGATTTCATTCTGGAAACTGCCCCGTTTCATCGAATTGGCCAGAAACGCAGGGTTACCCGCCTACCGGTACAATCTGCAGTATCAAACCTTGCTGGCAAGACCGCTTCTTTTGGTGGCCATGATTTTGATAGCAGCGGCAGTTTCCCTTAAAGTTTCGCGGTTTGGCGGTTTGGGGAGCATGATTCTGGGTGGAATCCTTTCCGGGTTCGTGCTTTACGTTCTAACCGAGCTTGCCAAGGACTTCGGGGGGGCGGGTATCGTGCCCCCGACAGTGGCTGCGTGGGCGCCTGGAATATTTGGAGTACTAATGGGGTTGACGATTCTCTTGCATCAGGAAGACGGGTAAAGGTCTATGTCTTTTCCGTTTTTCCTGAACACGGAGATTTGGTCCGTAAGGGGCAGGCAGCTGGTGGCGGCGAGCGCTTTCGCCATTGCTGCAGCAACCCTTTGTCATGGGGTAACGGTCCCTGCGCATGCCCAGGAGCTGGTGAGCGGAATTTCCGGAGATATCGACCCGGATGCCAATCTGCTGCTGGAGTCCAGCGAACTCACCTATGATTTCGACAGGGACCTGATCGTCGCGACCGGAGATGTTCAGGTCTATTACGACGGCAACACCGTGCAGGCGCATCAGATTGTCTTCGACCGCAAGAGCGAACAGCTCAAGGCGATGGGCAACGTCATCTTCATCGACACAAGCGGCAATGTCGTGCGCACCGAAAAGTTGACCCTGTCGGAAGATTTTTCGGAAGGCTTCGCCAAAGCCCTTCAGATCGACACAACCAAGCGCACGCGGTTCCTGGCCGAACAGGCGCGCCGCGAGGGCGATAACGTCACGACCATCGAGAACGGCGTCTACACGGTCTATACCAAGCCGACCACGCCACCGGACAAGCCGCCTCTGTGGCGCGTCAGGGCCGAGAAGATCATCCACAATCAGCAGGAAAAGATCATCCGGTTCGAGAACGCCGCCTTCGAGGTCTACGGCCAGCCGATCGCCTACATGCCCTATTTGTCGATGCCGGATCCCACGATCAAGAGAAAGTCCGGTTTTCTCATGCCGAGCGGTATCGTTTCGGACAAGCTCGGCTATGGCGTGACCGTTCCCTACTACTGGGCGCTCGACCCGTATTACGACTTGACGACCACACTCACGCCCTTGACCACGCAAGGGCTGTTCGGCGACGTGGAGTACCGTCACAGGTTCCATGCCGGTCAGGTCAGCCTGTCCGCCGCAGGGCTTTTCCAGGCACGTCCCGGGGAGTTTTCAACTTCCAGGGCAGACGACCGCTGGCGCGGCGCTGTCAATTCGAAAGCGGCCTTCAGCCTTGCGCGGGACTGGACCCTCGGCTGGAACCTCACCTACAAGAGCGACCGTGCGTTTTTTCAGGACTATTCGTTCACCAGTTTCGGCGACAACAGCGAAACCTCGGAGATCTATCTGGAAGGAAAGACGGACCGCAACGCGCTGACAGTGCGCGCCTATGCGTTCCAGATTTCCCAGGAGGACTATACCGACAGCGAGTTCGACGCGAACGGATTTTCCCCTGTCGGCAGTTCGCTGCAGGACAAACAGCCGCTTGTCCTTCCTGTGATCGATTATGACTATGTCTTTGCCGATCCTGTCCTGGCGGGCGAACTCGCGCTGACGGCCAACTTCACGTCGCTCACCCGCGACGAGACGGATGCCTTTTCCATCAACGGCGGTACAACGGCGAAATTTCGCGGTGTCGACGGAACATTTTCCCGTCTGTCTCTCAAGGGGAACTGGCGCCGGACCTTTGTCGATCCGCTCGGACAGTCCTTCACCCCTTTCGCTTATATGCGCGGCGACCTGTTTTTCCTGGCCTCGCCCGATTCCGACGTGACAGCCCTGACCGGAGAGAGTTTTGTCGGTCGGGCCATGCCGGCCATCGGCCTGGAATACCGCTACCCCTTCATCGCCACGTTCAACGGCGGCAACCAGATTGTCGAGCCGATCGCGCAGATCGTTGCCCGTCCGAACGAGCAGCGCATCGGAGAACTTCCGAACGACGACGCCCAGAGTATCGTCTTCGACACCACCACCCTGTTCGACTACGACAAGTTTTCCGGTTTTGACCGCGCCGAAGGCGGTACGCGCCTGAATGTCGGACTGAACTACAAACTTCAGCTGGACAGCGGCTACTACATCAGCGGCCTGTTCGGCCGGTCCTACCAACTGGCCGGGGAAAATTCCTACGCAGTGCCCGATATCCTGGGGGCAACCGAGGATTCAGGCCTTGCCACGTCTCTGTCCGATTACGTCGGCAGCCTCTATCTGGACACGCAATACGGCGTGAAACTCGGCGCGCAGGCGCGGCTGGACAAGGACGATTTCTCGGTCAACCGTGTGCAGGCGCAGGCTACCGGCATCTACGGCCCGGTGGTTTCCACCCTCGCCTACGCTTTCCTGAATGCCCAGCCGGATGTCGGCATCGACGATCCCCGCGAAGAGCTTCTGGGCTCGGCGAGCCTGCGGCTGCAGGAAAACTGGCGGGTGTTCGGATCGATGCGTTACGATCTGGAAAACAACGACATCGTTCAGGACGGCTTCGGGGTAGGCTATGACGATGAAGGCTTTTCCCTGTCGGTTTCCTATGCCGAGGATCGCAGCCGTAACGATGGCGACGAGGTCGACCGCACCCTGTATTTCCGCATAGGTCTCAGGACCATCGGCAATACGCAGGTTTCGAGCGGCGCTCTGAACTAGGTTGTTTAAACAATATCAGAGCATACCTGTGATTTCCGCAAAGACATCTTGCCGCCACGAAATAAGGCATGATGCGCGGAACCTTTGAATTTGTGACCGCAATATGCGACACAACTGATCAAAGACACATCAGAACGTGAGGCGATTCCACTAACACCGCGTCACGTTCCAATTTCGGTTTGGCTGCGGGTCAGCACGGATGGGTTAGACAATGCGACTTCGTTTCGTCCCGGTTTTCTTCAGCCTCGCGCTGGTTATGGCGGTCCCGTTTTCCGGATCGGCATCCGCTGCGATCAAGGTCATCGTCAACGATACTCCCATCACTGATTATGACATCGCGCAGCGGTCACGGCTGATCACGCTGACACAGCGCAAATCGGCCTCGATTGCAAAGCGGGAAGCGGAACAGGAACTGATCGACGATCAGGTCAAGCTGGCCGAGGCAGCCCGAGTCGGCGTCGAGGTCAGCCAGTCCGAGGTCGACAATGCGTTCAACAACATCGCCCGCAACGTGAAAATGTCTCCCTCGCAGCTTTCCAAGGCGCTGAGCAGCGGCGGCGTAAAACCGGATACGCTCAAGGACCGCCTGAAGGCGCAAATCGCGTGGAACCAGATCCTGAGCCGCCGGTTCAGCGGCAATATCGATGTGGACGAATCCGATATTATCGCGGCGCTCAAGAAGACCGATGAGGAAGACCGGCAGAAGTCGATCGAATACGATCTCAAGCGCGTCATCGTCGTCGTGCCGAAGAATGCCTCGGGCGGTTTCAAGTCCAAGCGCAAACAGGAGAGCAACCAGATCCGCGCTGCCTTCAACAACTGCGATGACGCTGGCCCCGTGCTGGGGAAATTCAGCGAGGTGGTGGTCCAGCCGATCGGACGCCGGCTTGAGACGGAACTGCCGCAGAACCTGCGCACGGAAATCGAGAAGCTGGAGATCGGCAAACTCACAAAACCGAATACCACGCCTGTCGGCTATGAAATGATCGCACTTTGCGGAAAGCGGGAAATCGCGTCGGATATCGCCGTGCGTACCGAGCTCGAGAATGAGTTGCGTGCGAAGGAAGGCGCAAGCCAGTCCCGCCGTTACCTGATGGAAATCCGCCGCCGCGCGACCATCATCTATCGCTGAGCGATATGGGCCGCTCCGCAAAAAAACCGATCGCCGTCAGCATGGGCGAACCCGCGGGCATCGGGCCCGATCTGGTTCTTCTGGCCTGGGCAAATCGCAAGTCTCTCCACCTGCCGCCCTTCTATGTGCGCGGGGATGAAGCGCTTATCGCCAGCCGGGCAGAAACACTTGGTCTGAATATCCGTATCGACAGCGTATCGCCGGATCAGGCCGCCGCGCGGTTTTCAAAATCCCTGCCGATCGTGCAGACCGGGCCCGCCCTGACGGACCGGCCTGGCGAGGAGCAGAGCGAAACCGCCCCGTCGGTCGTCGCCTCCATCGAAGGCTGTATCGATGATATCGGCAGCGGTCTGGCCTCGAGTCTGGTGACAAACCCGATCAACAAGGCCGCACTCTACAGAACCGGGTTCTCGTATCCCGGACATACGGAGTTTCTGGGCGCGCTTGCCGCCAGACACTGGCCCGATGCGCCAGCTCAGCCGGTCATGATGATCGCCGGTCCGGAATTGATGGTCGTGCCGGTGACAATCCATATTCCGATCAAGGACGTCCCCGCCGCGCTGACCGAAGACCTCATAGTCGAAACCGCCGAAATCACCGCGCGTGATCTGCGCACCCGTTTCGGATACACCAATCCCCGGCTGGCGATCTGCGGGCTCAATCCGCATGCAGGGGAAGACGGCACCATCGGCACGGAAGACCGCGATGTCATCGCACCGGCGGTCGCCCGGCTCCAGGCGGCAGGCATAGCGGCAACAGGTCCGCATTCCGCCGATACCCTGTTTCACCCCCCGGCGCGCAAGGCTTACGACTGCGTGCTTGGCATGTACCACGATCAGGTGCTCATTCCGGCAAAGACAATCGGCTTCGACGAGGGCGTGAATGTCACCCTCGGACTGCCCTTCGTGCGCACCTCTCCGGACCACGGCACCGCCTACGGACTGGCAGGCACCGGCACGGCCCGCATCGACAGCTTCTCGGCGGCGGTACGTCTTGCCGATGTCCTCGCCAATCCCGACCAGGTGTAAATTGGCCCAGATTGACGATCTGCCCCCACTGCGCGACGTGATCGCGACTCACGGTCTGGATGCCAGGAAATCACTCGGCCAGAACTTCCTGCTCGATCTGAACCTGACCTCGCGCATCGCCCGCTCTGCGGGGAGCCTGGAGGACTGCACCGTCCTGGAAATCGGACCGGGACCGGGAGGCCTCACGCGGGCCCTGCTCGCATCGGAGGCCAGGAAAGTCGTTGCGATTGAAAAGGACAGCCGGTGTCTGCCGGCGCTTGCCGAGATTTCGGCGCGCTATCCGGACCGGCTTGACGTCATCGAAGGCGACGCCCTGAAACTCGATCCTGTTGCCCTCACCGGCGGCGGCAAGGTACGCATCGCTGCCAATCTGCCCTATAATGTCGGCACGCAGTTGCTTCTCAACTGGATCACCACGCCGGATTGGCCGCCATTCTGGTCGTCGCTGACCTTGATGTTTCAGAAGGAAGTCGGCGAGCGGATCGTCGCGGCACCGGGCGCAAAAGCTTATGGCCGCCTCGGGGTGCTGGCGGGATGGCGCTGCAAAGGCGGTATCTTGTTCGACATAAGCCCCAAGGCCTTCACCCCGCCGCCAAAGGTCACCTCCGCGGTGGTGCACCTGACGCCCGAAACCACGCCCCTGCCCTGCGAGCTGACCGCTCTGGAACGGATCACAGCCGCCGCCTTCGGCCAGCGCCGCAAGATGCTGCGGGCCAGCCTCAAGGCGCTTTCTCCGGAAGCGGAACAATTGATCGTGCAGGCGGACATCGAGCCGACGGCGCGGGCGGAGGAAATCGACATTGCCGGGTTCGTGGACCTCGCCAATGTGTTCAGGGCAGCCGGAGCGGTTTAAAGCACATCCACGAAATCTGGATCCAGGCGCCGTTTCCGGGTCCAGGTTGCTTCACTCCTCACCCAGTTCCTTTTGCAGATCCTCAACCATGCCCTGGATAAGCGGGCCGATCTTCGGGGAGCGGAATTGCTTGAGGCGCTCCGCCCTCAGGATCGCGCGGACATTCTCAAAGGCACGCTCCAGATCGTCATTGACGACCACATAGTCGTATTCTCCCCAGAGGGACATTTCCTCGACCGCGGTTTTCATGCGCTTGGCGATGACTTCTTCGGTGTCTTCCGCACGCCGATGCAGACGGGATTTCATTTCGGCGATCGACGGCGGCAGAATGAAAATGGACACCACGTCTGAGCGCATTTTCTCGCAGAGCTGGAAAGTGCCCTGGATATCGATGTCGAAGAGGATGTCACGGCCGCTCTCGATGGCGTTTTCCACCGGTGCGCGGGGCGTTGCGTAGTAATTGCCGTGCACTTCCGCCCATTCCAGCAATTCGCCATGATCGCGCATCTGCTCGAACCGTCCGGCGTCCAGAAAGTGATAATGCACACCATCGACTTCGCTGGAGCGCCGAGGCCGGCTCGTTACGGAAATCGACAATTCCAGATTGTCTTCCTTTTCCAGAAGCAAGCGCGCAATGGTGGACTTCCCGGCGCCCGAAGGGGACGACAGGACCAGCATCAGCCCCCTGCGCTGCTGCTCGGCCTGATCCGCGCTGACGGTCGTTCCCGCCGGGGTTCCTGTGCGCGCCTCGCTCATGTGGTCTACTCCAGGTTCTGTATCTGCTCACGCATTTGATCGATGACGGCCTTCAGGTCCAATCCGATCGCGGTCAATTCGACATCGTTGGATTTGGAACACAAGGTGTTGGCCTCGCGGTTGAATTCCTGCGCCAGAAAATCGAGCCGCCGGCCGATCGCCCCGCCCGCGTCCATCAGTTCGCGGACGGCGGCGACATGGGCATGCAGCCTGTCGAGCTCTTCGCGGATATCCGCCTTTGTCGCAAGGATCACCGCTTCCTGGTGAAGGCGTTGCGGGTCGAGCTGACTGTCCGATGCATCCATGAGGTCGAGAACCAGCTTCCGCAACCTGGCCTTGATGGCTTCCGGCGTGCGGGCCGGCAGGTTTTCGGCTGCCTGGGTCAGCTCGGCGATGGTGTCAATCTGCTTGCGGACGATGCCGCTGATCGCCTGACCTTCCGTATGGCGCATGTCGACCAGATCGATCAGGGCGGCGTCCAGAGTGGTCAGCAGCGCGTTGTGCAGGGCTGCCTGAGCCTCCACGTCCTCTTCCGGTTCCTTGAGCTCGAACACGCCTCTCTGCGACAGGATACCGTCAAGAGAAGGCGGCGCGAGATCCGGCACACGGTTTTTCAGAAGGTCAATCGTCGAAAGAACCGCTTCAAGCGCTTTTTCATTTACCTGAAGCTGCTGCTCGGATTGGTCCCGCTGCATGGCAAGACCGATTGTAACGTTGCCGCGCCTGAGAAGCTTGCCGCAACGTTCGCGGATCTTCGGTTCCAGCGTTTCCAGTCCGGTTGGAATGCGAATGCGCAGATCAAGGGATTTGCCGTTGACCGACCTGAGTTCCCAGGTCCAGCGAACCGGACCAGTTTCCCCCAGCGCGCGTGCAAATCCCGTCATGCTGGCCAGTGCCATTAGCCCCCCCTTGCGGACAAGTTGCGAGCGATTTTCGTCTTGCCTGTCGAATGCTCGATCAGTTGGACGTCGCCGGCTGTGTTTGCGAGTTCTTTTCAGCCTCTCGCATGTCCCGTTCGATCTGTCTCCACTTGCGGACGTTTTCCTGATGCTGCTCATAGGTTTCGGCGAAAATGTGCCCGCCGGTTCCGTCCGCGACGAAAAAGAGATCCTTGGTCCGTGACGGATTGGCCACGGCCTCCATGGCCGCCCGGCCCGGATTGCCGATCGGTCCGGGCGGCAGCCCGTCGATCTGGTAGGTGTTGTATTTGTTGTCCGCCTTCAGTTCCGACTGCTTGATCGCAGAGCGGTCCTTAAGCCAGGCTTCACTGCCATAAAGACCGTAAAGAATCGTCGGATCCGACTGCAGGCGCATTTTCCTGTTGAGACGGTTGACAAAGACACCTGCGACGCGCGGCCGTTCGTCGGCAAGAGCGGTTTCCTTTTCGACGATCGACGCCAGGATCACCAGTTCTTCCGGCGAAGCAACCGGCAGGTCTTCGGAGCGGCGCTCCCAGATTTCAGCCAAGAGCTTTTCCTGGGCGGCCTTCATCTGTTCCAGAACTTCCTGACGTGTCGTTCCGCGCGCGAAAGTGTAGGTCTCCGGCAGCAGGTCTCCTTCGCGGGGGATCTCGGTGATTTCACCAGACAGAACCGGATGCGCGCGAACCCGCTCGATGATCTGCGCCGTGGTCCAGCCTTCCGGTACGGTCACGGAATGGGTGACAGCATTGCCTTCCACCAGATCGGTCATGATCTCCTGCATCGACACGCCCGGCGCGAAGGCATATTCCCCGGCCTTCAGCTTCGTGGCGTTCTTGTAGAAACGGATGCCGAGATTGAAGATCCATTCATCGACCAGACTGTTCTCGATCACACCCTGGCTGGACAGCCGGTCGGTGATGCCGGACAGACCTGCTCCGGAAGAAATCACCACGGTGGCGTCCTTTTGAAGTGGGCCGGCTTCCTCGAACTTTTCCTTACCGAAATACAGCACACCGCCAAACGTGGCGAGACCGATCACGGCAAGCGAGATGATCATGTTGACCAGAATGACGAGCGGATTGCGGACGTGACGGGAGCGCTGCGGCGGTCCCGGAGCCGGTTCAGGCTGCAAGGCTTCACGCGGGCTTTTCGGCTTAATGCGCATATTTGATCGCACCTCCAAAACTGAGCCCCCAGATCCCTGACTCAGGCTCTACACCAACCTTCTTTCACATGGGCCCATATGAAAGCGGAAAAGCTGATCGAATTTGAGACGTTAGAGCATCTTGTCCCCGCTTTGGCGACCAAAGATTGCCCTTACTGCCCAACGGACACGATCAACACCTCGGCCCGAACCATGACAATAGGTCCGGGCCGAGAGAATTTGAACGGGTTATGCGGCAACTTTGCGGAAGACAAGCGAGGCATTCGTGCCACCAAAGCCGAAAGAATTCGACAAGGCGACATTGATGTCCATCTTTTTGGGCTTGTGAGGCACCAGATCGATTTCGGTCTCGACCGAAGGATCGTCCAGATTGATTGTCGGCGGCGCCATTCCGTCGCGGATAGCCAGAACCGAGAAGATTGCTTCAACGGCCCCTGCCGCCCCAAGCAAATGGCCGATAGAGGATTTGGTCGACGACATTGTCAGACCTGATGCATGTTCGCCCGCGAGCCGGGTCACGGCGCCAAGTTCGATCTCGTCGCCCAGCGGTGTCGAAGTCCCGTGCGCATTGACATAGTCGATGTCGGCGGGGGTGACTTCAGCGCGTTTCAGTGCCGCCTCCATGCACCGGTAGGCGCCGTCGCCATCGGAGGAAGGAGCGGTAATGTGAAAAGCATCGCCGGAGAGGCCATACCCGATGACCTCCGCGTAGATATCCGCGCCGCGGCGCACGGCATGCTCATATTCTTCCAAAACCACGACACCTGCACCCTCACCCATCACAAAGCCGTCGCGGGCCTTGTCGTAGGGCCGGGATCCCCGTTCGGGGCTATCGTTGAAGCCGGTAGACAGGGCCCTGCACGCGGCGAACCCGGCGAGCGCCAGACGGCAGATAGGCGATTCGGTTCCTCCGGCCACCATCACATCCGCGTCGCCGAAGGCAATCAGACGGGACGCATCGCCGATGGCGTGAGCCCCTGTGGAACACGCGGTCACCACGGCGTGGTTCGGTCCCTTTAGGCCATGGCGGATGGAGACATAACCGCCGGCCAGATTGATGAGACGTCCGGGAATGAAAAACGGGCTGAGGCGTCGCGGGCCTTTTTCAGCCAGCATATAGGCACCTTGCTCGATGCCCTGCAGTCCGCCGATACCCGAGCCGATCAGCACGCCGGATCGGACCTGCTGCTCGTAGGTTTCGGCCTTGTAGCCGGAATCAGCTATCGCCTGATCGGCGGCGGCCATGGCGTAGACGATGAAGTCATCGACCTTGCGCTGCTCCTTGACCTCCAACCAGTCGTTCGGATTGAAAGCCCCTTCAGCGGAGGGGTCGCGCGGGATCTGGCAGGCGATCTGACAGGCCAAATCGTCGACTTCGAAATTGGTGACCTTGTTTGCCCCGCTTTTGCCTTCGAGGATCTTTTTCCAAGTGACATCGACACCACTACCAAGCGGCGTCACCATGCCCACCCCAGTTACGACAACTCGCCTCATAAACCTGCACTTGCGTTGGAAAGGACTGGCGGGGACTTGCCCCGCCGGCACCAGATTCAGTTCAAAATCAGGAAGGGCAGAGCCCTTACTTGTTGGCTTCCAGGAACTTGACGGCATCGCCAACAGTCAGGATCGTTTCTGCTGCGGTGTCCGGGATTTCCACGCCGAATTCTTCTTCAAACGCCATGACCAGTTCAACGGTGTCAAGGCTGTCTGCGCCCAGGTCATCGATAAAGCTTGCACCTTCCACGACCTTTTCCGCATCCACACCGAGGTGCTCAACGACGATTTTCTTTACCCGATCCGCGATATCGCTCATCTTTTACTTCCTTAGTTTTCGTCTGTTCATCTTTGGCGAAGCTTGCCCTGACCGATTTCGAGGAAAACGGTGGCAGGCGATCGCTGTCTTCAAGATGTCTGCGCGCAGGCAGGCCGGTTTCCGAACACGGAATATCGAACATGACTGCGCAATTCGTAACAATCGGCGGGTTGGTAACACACTTTGTTGCCCTTTACCAGCCGGTCCAGACCGCACGGGAGCGGCCCGGATTCTTTTTGCCTGATCGGCGAAATTTCCTTTTAAATCATAGCCATGCCGCCATTGACGTGCAGCGTCTGCCCGGTCATGTAGGCCGCTTCGTCACTGGCAAGATACAGTGCAGCCGAAGCAATCTCCACCGAAGTTCCCAAACGGCCTGCCGGGACGTTTGCCAAAATCGATTCTTTTTGCTTGTCGTTCAGTGCATCGGTCATCGCGGTTTCGATAAAACCCGGTGCAATCGTGTTGACGGTTATGTTGCGGCTGGCGACTTCCCGGGCAAGAGACTTGTACATGCCGATCATGCCGGCTTTTGCCGCGGCGTAGTTGGCCTGGCCCGGATTTCCGGTCACGCCGACAACGGAGGTGACGCCGATGATGCGGCCGGAACGGCGCTTCATCATGCCCTTGATCGCTGCCCGGCACAGGTGGAAACCGGACGTCAGGTTGACTTCCAGAACCTGATCCCACTCTTCATCCTTCATGCGCATGAAAATGTTGTCGCGGGTAATGCCGGCGTTGTTGACCAGGATGTCCACCGAGCCCATCTTTTCCTCGGCGGCCGCAAGAAGGCCTCCGACGGCCTCCCGGTCCGACAGGTTGGCGGGCGTTACGAAGGCGCGCTCGCCCAGATCAGATGCCAGCGCTTCCAGCTTCTCGGCACGGGTGCCGGACAATGAAACATTTGCGCCCTGCGCATGGAGCACACGGGCAATCGCCTCGCCGATGCCGCCGGTTGCGCCGGTGACGAGGGCATTTTTCCCTTCCAAGCTGAACATGTGGGGTCCTTCCCTGATGGTGAATGCGCCCCTCAGCGGGACATTAAATCTGATGGCCGGTGATTGAGGCGTCAGCCGGAAATCTTTTCCAGCAAGGCATCGATGTCTTCAGGCGTATTCACGGCGAGGCCGGTGGCTTCCTTGTGGATGCGTTTTACCATGCCGGTCAGCACCTTGCCGGTTCCGATTTCGACAAATGTGTCGACACCGTTTTCCGCAAGCCAGGTGATGCTTTCCCGCCAGCGCACGGTGCCGGTTACCTGCTCTACAAGCCGGCCACGGATTTCGTCGGGACCGGTGATCGGTCCGGCGACAACATTGGCCACCAGCGGCACCGCAGGCGAACGAACGTCCGCATTGGCGAGCGCTTCGGCCATCTTGTCTGCCGCCGGCGCCATCAGCGCGCAATGGAACGGAGCGCTGACCGGCAGCAGCAAGGCGCGGCGAGCGCCCTTGGCCTTGGCAATCTCGATGGCACGCTCGACGGCGGCCACGTGTCCGGAAACAACCACCTGGCCGGGCGCATTGTCGTTTGCCGCCTGACAGACCTCGCCCTGGGCCGCGGCCTCGGCGACTTCGACAACCACGTCGAAATCCAGTCCGAGAAGCGCGGCCATTGCGCCCTGCCCGACGGGCACAGCATTCTGCATGGCATCGCCGCGGACGCGCAGCAGGCGCGCGGCGGTTGCGACATCCAGACTTCCGGCAGCCGCGAGCGCGGAATATTCACCAAGCGAATGGCCGGCCACATAGGCAGCGCCAGCGGCCAGGTCGAAGCCTC
This sequence comes from Labrenzia sp. OB1, assembly GCF_001624695.1. GTDB lineage: Bacteria > Pseudomonadota > Alphaproteobacteria > Rhizobiales > Stappiaceae > Roseibium. The sequence goes on from NZ_JSEP01000006.1 coordinate 252,630, forward strand.
TGGCTTCCAGAACGCGCATTGTGGCGAGGCTTACAGCCATGAGAGCAGGCTGGGCATTCGCCGTCAGTGTCAGCGCGTCTTCCGGTCCGTCCCACATGATCTGCGAGAGTTTCTGCCCCAGCGCCTCGTCGACCTCATCGAAGACAGCTTTCGCTTCCGGATATGTATCGGCAAGGATCTTGCCCATTCCGACGCTCTGGCTGCCCTGTCCGGGGAAGGTGAATGCAATGGTCATCTGGAATACGCCTCCGTGACACGTGTGAGATCCCCGCCATCAGGCAAAAGATCTTCGGCTTTGATTGAAAAGCGGTGCAGTGGCCCGCCCGGGGCCATATGTCTGAACTTGGCGCGAGGCTATGATACGCTCTTGGCCAAACTGTCAAGGCCCAGCCCTCAATCATTTCCTGTTTCGCGCCTTGTTTACGCGTTTTCCACGCCGCCCGCACCCGAAAACCCGATTTTCCGGTGTCTTTGTCTCCCGGGTGTTTCCGGCAGGAGCGGACCTCTGAAAGCCTGTTGCCGGGTGCCGTTGGACAAACAAAACACCGCTTCCGCCGGGAGCGGGGCAGTTGGCCATACAGGGAAAGCGGTTTCCCTCATCTTTTGGCGGATTGAGCTTGCAATTTCCAGGAAAGCGAGTATAGAGCGCGCTTCATCCGGGGTGTGGCCGGGAGCTGAACGGAAGGGCATTATGCCAGGATCCTTAAAAAGATCCGACTTCCCGTGTTCCCGCTCTCGTTAGAATTCTCGTGCCTTTCCGAAGCTGCGAGGAGGCTCTGCGCCAGCCCTGCGTTGTCAACACGAAGAAAGGCTTGTTTCATGCCTCTTTATGAGCACGTTTTCCTGGCGCGCCAGGATGTTTCGGCCCAGCAGGTCGAACAACTCGTCGAACAGTACAAGGGCCTCATCGAAGGCGCCGGTGGAACTGTCGGCAAAGTGGAGACCTGGGGTCTGCGATCCCTCGCCTACCGCATCAAGAAGAACCGCAAGGCTCACTACACCCTGATGAACCTCGACGCTCCGCATGCAGCGGTTGCCGAGATGGAACGCCAGATGGGCCTGAGCGAAGACGTCCTGCGCTTCATGACGTTCCGCGTCGATGAACTGGACGAAGAACCGTCCGCAATGATGCAAAAGCGTGACCGTGACGACCGCCGTGGTGGCGGTGGACGCGGTGATGGACCTCGCGGTGATCGTGGCGACCGGGGCGACCGCCCGGGTGGCAGCCGTCCTCCGCGCCGTGCAGAAGGGGAGTAAGAGATCATGGTTGATGTTGCACAGCTTCCGAGCCGCCGTCCGTTCTTCCGTCGCCGGAAGACCTGCCCGTTCTCCGGTTCCAACGCGCCGAAGATCGACTACAAGGACATCCGTCTGCTTCAGCGCTACATTTCCGAGCGCGGCAAGATCGTTCCGAGCCGTATTACCGCGGTTTCAGCAAGAAAGCAGCGTGAGCTGGCCCGTGCCATCAAGCGCGCCCGCCTTCTCGGCCTGCTGCCCTTCCTGATCAGCTAAGCTTCTCCTTATCTCTGGAGACGCCATTCTCCCGGGTCCGCCCGGGAGACCCGAATTGGGGCCGCGGGCAAACGGCCTCTAACCACCGCAAAAGGTGGGACAGTAGGAGCAAAACAATGCAAATTATCCTTCTTGAGCGTATCGCCAAGCTTGGCCAGATGGGCGACACCGTGCGCGTTCGCGACGGTTATGCCCGTAACTTCCTTCTGCCGCAGGGCAAGGCGCTTCGCGCCAACAAGGCCAACCTGGAGCGTTTCCAGAATGAGCGGGCCCAGCTTGAAGCCCGTAACCTTGAGCGCAAGAGCGAAGCGGAAAGCGTTTCCTCCAAGCTCGACGGCGAAATTCTGGTCATGATCCGCTCTGCCGGCGAAACAGGTCAGCTCTACGGTTCAGTGTCCACCCGCGACATCTCCGAAGGCCTTACCGAAGCCGGCTTCACCGTTACCCGCAGCCAGGTTGAATTGCGCACCCCGATCAAGACGATCGGCCTGCACAGCGTTCTGATCAGGCTCCACCCGGAAGTTGAAGTCTCCGTTACGGTCAATGTTGCCCGTTCGACGGACGAAGCGGTCCGCCAGGCCGCCGGTGAAGACCTGACCACTCCGGAAATGGACGTCTTCGAATTTGAAGAAGAAGAAGACGAGAGCGAAGACGACGCTGAAGGCGAAGGCGGCGAAGACGCTTCCGAGGCCAGCGAAGAAGCAGTCGAAGAAAAGCCGGAATAATTCCTTCGGGACCGTTATCCGACTAAAATCAAACGGCGCTGCCTGCAGCGCCGTTTTTTTGTTAGCCGGTGATTTTTCTTCCCGGTTAGGAAACCGGGCTAATCCGCCGATTTCAGTCTCCGTCGCAAGGCACTGAATCCTTTAACAAATCCTTTACCGTCTATTCATCGTTCTAAAAATATACGTAATTTCAATAACTAAGCTCTAGCGCCTTGAGTCCACTACAGGCTTGCGAGTCAAGCGGGATTCGATTCTATCCCCGCTGATCTGCCACAGGCAGTGGGAAACAAAATCAGCTTTTTTTGCCGCTTGAGCCTGTCTCCGTCTGAGGGTATTCCCAGTGCAGTTGGGTCACCGGGGGACGAAATGAACGGCAAACTGCAGAAGGTCGAATCTGAAGAAGACATCCAGCGCCTCGCACCGCATAACGCGGAAGCGGAACGGCAGCTTCTGGGTGCGATTCTGGTGAACAACGAGACGTTCTACCGGGTGTCAGACTTTCTCGAGCCAGTTCATTTTTTCGTTCCTCCCCACAAGGATGTTTTCGAGAAGATCTCTCACCTCATCCGGGCCGGCAAGACGGCCTCACCGGTCACGCTGAAAACATTCTATCCGGCCTCCGCGAAAATCGCCGACCTCACCGCGACCCAGTTTCTGCTGCGCCTTGCAGGCGATGCCGCCTCGATCATCAACGCCGAGGATTACGGCCGTACGATCTACGATCTCGCCATCCGCCGGAACCTGATCCGCATCGGCGAGGACATGGTCAACATCGCCTATGACGCGCCGATCGACGTGCCGCCCACCCAGCAGATCGACGATGCTGAACGCAGGTTGTTCGAACTGGCCGAAACAGGCCGCACCGAAGGCGGATTCGTCACCTTCAGCGACGCCCTGTCGGAAACCATCGAGATGGCGCATGCCGCCTACAACCGCGAAGGCGCTCTGTCAGGCATTTCCACGGGATTGCGCGAGCTCGACAGCCTGATGGGCGGACTGCAGTCCTCCGACCTTATCGTTCTCGCTGGCCGCCCCGCCATGGGGAAGACCTCGCTCGCGACCAACATCGCTTACAACATCGCCCAGTCCTACAAGGCGGAAGAACGGCCCGACGGCAACCTTGAAACAGTCAATGGCGGCGTGGTCGGGTTTTTCTCGCTGGAAATGTCGGCAGAACAGCTCGCCACGCGTATCATCTCCGAGCAGGCGGAAATTTCGTCCTCGAAGATCCGGCGAGGCGATATCACCGAAGCCGAATTCGAAAAACTCGCTGCCTGTGCCCAGACCATGCAAACGGTGCCGCTGCATGTGGACCAGACCGGCGGCATCTCCATCGCCGCCCTGGTGTCGAAGGCCCGGAGGCTGAAGCGCCAGCGTGGACTTGACCTGCTGGTGGTCGACTATATTCAGTTGCTTTCGGGGTCCGCCAAGAATTCCGGCAACCGGGTTCAGGAAATCACCGAGATCACGACCAATCTCAAGGCTCTGGCGAAAGAGCTGCAAGTTCCGATCATCGCCCTGTCCCAGCTCTCGCGGCAGGTGGAATCTCGAGACGACAAGCGGCCGATGATGTCGGACCTGCGTGAATCAGGCTCCATCGAGCAGGACGCAGACGTGATTCTGTTCGTTTATCGCGAGGAATATTATCTTTCCAAAACAGAGCCTGAAATCGGCTCGCCGGAATACGCGGCCTGGGAAGCCAAGCACGATGCCGCCAAGGGCAAGGCGGAAGTGATCATCGCCAAGCAGCGTCACGGACCGACGGGCACGGCATACCTCCACTTCGAGGGCCAGTACACCCGCTTCTCCGACCTTGCAGAGGACGATCACCTACCGGAGCGCTACGAATAAGCGGCAGAAGGAAGTGCTTGCCATTTCCTGGCATTCGAGTGCTAATTTGAAAGTTCGGGCGTCTTCGGTTTAGCCCTAAAAGTCGGATTGGTCGTTGCGCGTCGTGCAGCGGGAACCAGGGAGTTAAGCTTCCGGTTCAATTCCTCTCCGCATTCATTTCTCGGGAGAACGGCTTTTACAGGGAAAGTTTTATAGAATTCACGACGGATTTTATGTCCGAAATCCAGTTTCTTAATGGTTCTCTCGGTCGTAACTTCTGCATAGATATAGGCGTCAATACGTCCGCGCACGAGCTTCCTCAGGGAACACTCCATGCAATGGCTGCCGGTGACTGAAAACGGGAAAAAGTGCGTGTGTGCGGCATCTGTTTCAATCAACTCGCCACCGGACCAGATATCGGAACCTGAAATTTCTGAATCCGCTTCCATGTAGACGTTGAAGGGCACTTCGAAAAAGGACGCTTCCGAGTACATGAGATTTTCATCGATCAGCAGATTATCATCAGATTGAAGCAATGGAACATGCATATCGGCGTGTCCTGCCGACACGCTTATCAAAGATCTTTTGAAAGGCACAACTTGGTATTGTAGATCTATCCCGGCACCGACCGTCATATTTTCAATGAACTCTATCAGAGTGCTTTTTTTACCCGGCTCGGTAAGTCCAGGCGTCTCGCCAAAACTGACACGCCACACAGTATTAACACCACAAGCTGAAGCTTGCACCAGCAAGGGGCCGTGAAGTAGCAAAGCCATGAAGAGCATTGCCACTTTAAGTATATATTTCGTTCGATATGTTCTCATACGTGCTATTTTATGCATTTGAGTTCATTGCATCGACCATCATTATTTACAATTTTCGTCGCACTAAACTTGTAATTTCTACGTACTGGATATTTAGTACAACTCCTATTCATTTGGGTAATGATGCGATAAAATACTTAAAAAACTCTATTCCACCTCGTGTTTCATTAATTGACAGGATAAATCTTTCCGGCAAGTGTACTTGACGCTACCGGTAGGAGCCTGTTGGAAGATCTGCGTCTTTCCGCACAGACGCTGGAAATGGCCAGACATTCTGAAAAAGGACGTGGCTCACCGCGTTCTTATGGTCGAGTACATCAGCGTCGTTGCCTGCCGGGGTTCCACCAAAATCTCGGGGATAGAACCGATGCACCATCATCATGGAAGTCGAAAGCCGTAACCTGGTCTTCTGTAGCAAGCTTCACTGGATCCTTAGGGTATGGATCTGTAATTGCAGAGCTCGGCGGTGTAGATCCGTACCTAGTGGCCAGACCGGCTTTGAATTTCGATAACGGGTTAAGGTGTCGGCATCGGACCTAACGCTCAACTTTACCGCAGTTCCGCGACTTCTTCGTTGACCCAACCGCGTCAGGATTTGCTACGCTCTTCGCAAACAAGACTATTGATTCTGTCCGGAGAACCAGCCGCGCCGTGCCGTCTTCCCAGACCCCATTCCATTCGCCCGATTTTTATGGCGGCCGCCTGACAATCGATCTCGCGGCTATCGCCGCGAACTGGACCGTGTTGAACGGCAAGCTGGACGGCGGAGCCGAATGTGCCGCGGCCATCAAGGCGGATGCCTACGGGGTCGGCCAGGAACAGGCCGGACGGGCGCTTTCCGGCGCCGGGTGCAGAACCTTCTTCGTCGCGGTCCCGACCGAGGCGTTCGACTTGCGGATGTCTTTGCCCGATGCCGTCATCTATGTTCTCGACGGTCTCTTTCCCGGAACGGCGGAGCATTTCATCCAGCATGATATCCGCCCTGTTCTTGGGTCGCTCTGCGAGCTTCGCGAATGGACCGGGATCTGCAAAAGCGCGGAAAAAAATCTGGACGCCGCGGTTCATGTCGATACGGGCATTCACCGGCTCGGCCTGTCACCGGCCGAATTTTCCGCCGCCATGAGCGATGCGGATCTGCTCGGCCCCTTCGTTCCTTCTCTGGTGATGAGCCATCTGGCATGCGGATCGACGCCCGCACATCCCATGAACCGCCGGCAACTCGACCTCTTCCAAGAGGTCACGGCTCCCTTTCCCCATATCCCGAGGTCCCTTGCGAACTCCGCAGGCATCCTGATGGGGCCGGAGTATCATTTCGACCTGGTCCGGCCGGGCATCGCGCTCTATGGCGGCAAGGCAATCGACAGCGAACCCAATGCAATGAAGCCCGTGGCCAGGGTCGAGGCCCGCATCATGATGGTGCGCGACGTTCCCGAGGGCGACACCATCGGCTACGGAGCCCGCCAGAGCGCCACACGCCGCCTCCGGAACGCAGTGGTCGCCGCCGGCTACGCGGACGGCCTGCTTCGCCGTGCAAGCTCATCGGATGAACGTCCCGGCGGCTTCGCCATGATCGGCGGATACAGGGCGCCTGTCCTCGGGTGCATTTCCATGGACATGATCACGCTCGATGTCACCGATGTTCCAGAAGAGCTGCTCAAGAGGGGCGCCCTTGTGGAAATGCTGGGGCCGAGTGTTGCGGCTTCCGACCTCGCGGCTTATGCGGAAACCATCGATTACGAATACCTGACAAGTCTCGGGCGGCGCTTCGAGCGCGTCTACGCCCCTCTTATTTGATCGGAGCAGCGTTTCATGGCCCGGCGGCCCTCGTCCTATGTTTGTCAGACCTGCGGGGCGGTGACCGCCAAATGGGCCGGGCGCTGCGAATCCTGCGGCGAATGGAACAGTATTGTCGAAGAGCAGACCGGTGGCGGGATCGGCGGCGGACCCGGGCGGGCATCACGCAGCAAGGGACGGGTGATCCCCCTGGTGGGGCTGACAGGCGATGCAAAGGAAGCGGCGCGTATCAGGACAGAGGTGGCCGAGCTTGACCGTGTGACCGGCGGAGGGTTCGTGCGCGGCTCGGCCCTGCTCGTCGGCGGCGATCCGGGGATCGGCAAATCCACGCTGCTGATCCAGGCAGCCGCACAGCTTGCCCGGCTCGGGCACAAGACGGTCTATATCTCCGGCGAAGAGGCAATCGGTCAGGTGCGGCTGCGGGCCGAAAGGCTCGGCCTGTCGGAAGCTCCCGTCGCACTGGCGGCGGAGACCAGCGTCGAGGACATCCTGGCAACGCTCGAATCGGACACGGCTCCTGCCCTGTTGATCCTGGATTCCGTTCAGACGCTCTGGACCGACAAGGTCGAATCGCCACCCGGCACCGTCACTCAGGTCCGTGCCTCCGCGCAGGCGATGGTGCGTTACGCAAAGAAGAACGGCACGACCATGGTGCTTGTCGGGCATGTGACCAAGGATGGCCAGATCGCAGGGCCGCGGGTGGTCGAGCATATGGTCGATGCCGTGCTTTATTTCGAGGGCGACGGGGCACACCAGTACCGCATTCTGCGCTCGGTCAAGAACCGCTTCGGCGCGACGGATGAAATCGGCGTGTTCGAAATGACGGGCAAGGGCCTCGTGGAGGTTCCGAACCCGTCAGCCCTGTTTCTGGGCGACCGCAACTCCAGCGCCCCGGGCGCTGCCGTTTTTGCCGGCCTGGAAGGCTCACGACCGCTGCTGATCGAGATCCAGGCCCTGGTGGCGCAATCCTCCCTCGGCACGCCGCGCCGGGCCGTGATCGGCTGGGACAGCGCGCGCCTGTCGATGATCCTGGCGGTGCTGGAAGCCCGTTGCGGGGTCCGTTTCTCCCAACACGATGTCTATCTGAATGTCGCCGGTGGGCTCAAGATCAACGAGCCGGGTGCCGACCTTGCCGTGGCGGCGGCCCTGATCTCTTCGCTCAGCGGACTTGCCCTTCCGGCCAATTGCGTCTATTTCGGCGAAGTCAGCCTTTCCGGAGCCATCCGACCGGTGGCCCAGGCGCAATCCAGGCTGAAGGAAGCGGAGAAACTCGGCTTTGATCAGGCCTATTGCCCGGAGGGCAACCTGAAGGATAGCGCGGGAGCGTCCTTCAAGACGACCGGACTGGCGGAACTTGGGGACTTTGTCGCCAAAATCTCGGCCGAGGCTGGTGCCTTGAAGGAAAGTTGACGCATGATGGAAACAGTTACCGACTAAAGGTTGCCGCTCGCTTTCGAGCGCCAGAAGAGGATTTTTCAGGACAATGCCGATAACGCTGCTGGACGGACTTCTCTTGGTCATCATGTTCATTTCGGCGGTCCTCGCGATGATCCGTGGATTCGTCCGCGAAGTGCTCTCCATCGTCTCCTGGGTTGCGGCGGCGGCAGCGGCCTTTCTGCTCTATGAGCGTGTGCTGCCCTACGCCAAGCAATATATTGCCCATGACCTGGTCGCCATCGGCGCTTCCGCTGCGGCCGTCTTTCTGGTCACGCTCATCGTCGTCAGCTACATCACCATGCGGATTTCCGATTTCGTGCTGGACAGCCGGATCGGGGCGCTGGACCGGACACTGGGCTTTGTGTTCGGCGCCGTGCGCGGGCTGCTTCTGGTGGTGGTGGCGATGATGTTCTTCAACTGGTTTGTCCAACCCGACCAGCAACCGGGCTGGGTGGTGAATGCCAAATCGCGGCCGATCCTTCTGTCCATCGGTGAGCGACTGGTGGCCGTGCTGCCGGAAGATCCGGAAAAGGCGATCCTCGACAAGATCCGCGACAACAACCTGACCGGCGGCGATGCATCCACGCCGGCGGAGGAACCGAACTACAGCGATTCCGAACGCCAGGGCCTTGAACAACTTACGACAGACAGCAATTGACGCGGACAGGAAGCCTGTCCTGGAATGCAAAATATGATCTGAAGTATCCTGCGATCCGTGGAACACAGGGTACTTTGGCACTTTGAAATCGATCAACTTGCACAGCTCCCATCGATTCCGATTGGAAGCCGGTTGATCCAGGCAGGCCCTCAATGCCGGCCGGAACGAAGGAGTGTTCGCCATGAACGGCGAAGCCGACTTGCATGAAGCGTTTGACATCAATGCCGACACGCTGCGCGAAGAGTGTGGTGTTTTCGGTATTCTGGGTCACGAGGATGCCAGCGCCCTGACGGCACTTGGCCTGCATGCCCTCCAGCACAGGGGCCAGGAAGCCGCCGGAATTGTCACCTTCGACAATGAACAGTTCCGGGCGGAACGGCATCTCGGGCTTGTCGGCGATCATTTCTCCGACGCGGAGACGATGGCGCGCCTGACCGGCATGGCCGCCATCGGACACGTGCGCTATTCCACGACCGGCGAGACGATCCTGCGCAACGTCCAGCCGCTGTTCGCCGAACTTGACGGCGGTGGCATCGCCGTGTGCCACAACGGCAACTTCACCAACGCCCTCACCCTGCGCCGCCAGTTGATCCGTGACGGAGCAATCTGCCAGTCGACGTCGGATTCCGAAGTCGTTCTCCAGCTTGTCGCCCGCTCCCGCAAGGACAAGATCGTCGATCGCTTCATCGAGGCGATCACCCAGATGGAGGGCGCCTACTCCCTGGTGGCGCTGACAGCAAAGAAACTGATCGGCGCCCGCGACCCGCTCGGCATCCGCCCGCTGGTCCTTGGAGATCTCAACGGAGCACCGATCCTGGCGTCCGAGACCTGCGCGCTCGATATCATCGGTGCGAAGTTCATCCGCGAGGTGGAAAACGGCGAAGTCATCGTGTGCACGCCTACCGGGATTGAATCCTATTTCCCGTTCGGCAAGCAGACCGCCCGGCCGTGCATCTTCGAGTACATCTATTTCTCACGGCCTGATTCCATCGTCGGCGGACGCAGCGTCTATGATGTACGCCGGGAGATGGGCAGGCAGCTTGCCCGGGAAACCCAGGTTGAAGCAGATGTTATTGTCCCGGTTCCCGACAGCGGCGTCCCGGCTGCAATCGGGTTCAGCCAGGAAAGCGGTGTGCCGTTCGAACTGGGCATTATCCGCAATCACTATGTCGGCCGCACCTTCATCGAGCCGACACAACAGATCCGCGCGCTCGGTGTGAAGATGAAACATTCGGCCAACCGGTCGCGGATCGAAGGCAAGCGCGTTGTCCTCGTCGACGACAGTCTGGTGCGCGGCACGACGTCCGTCAAAATCGTTCAGATGATCCGCGATGCCGGAGCCCGCGAGGTGCATTTCCGGCTTGCCAGCCCGCCGATCAAATTTTCCGACTACTACGGCATCGATACCCCGGTGCGTGAAAAGCTGCTGGCGGCGAAATACGGGCTGGAGGAAATGCGCGCCTATATCGGTGCCGACAGTCTGGCGTTCCTGTCCGTGGACGGAATTTACAAGGCCATGGGCTACGACGGGCGCGACAACGCCAATCCGCAGTTCACCGACCACTGCTTCACCGGGGACTACCCGACGCCGCTGACAGACCTTTCCGGAGAGCAGGACTTCATCAGACCTCCCCGCCTGGTGGAAGTCGGATAACGCATCCGGCATTCGGTTGAACGCGGGATGCTCCAACACTTCAAGATCGATCAAGACATCCAATGGAAAAAGACTTCGAAGGCCGGATAGCTCTGGTGACCGGCGCCTCTCGCGGCATTGGCTATCAGGTTGCCAAGCAGCTTGCTGCGCGCGGAGCTCATGTCATTGCCCTCGCGCGCACGGTTGGAGGTCTGGAAGATCTGGACGACGAGATCAAATCCGCCGGGGGCCAGTCGACGCTCGTGCCGGTCGACTTGACCGATCTCGACGCGCTCGACCGGCTGGGTGCGGCGATTTACGAGCGCTGGAAAAAGCTCGACATCCTCGTCGGCAATGCCGGAATGCTGGGCGTCCTGTCGCCCCTCGGCCATATCGGACCGAAGGACTTCGAAAAGGTCATGGCGGTGAATGTGACCGCGAACTGGCGGCTGATCCGCTCGCTGGACCCGCTGCTGCGCCAGTCGGATGCCGGCAGGGCACTGTTCCTGACATCGGTTCAGGCCCAGACCTGCACGGCGTTCTGGGGCCTGCAGTCCACCAGCAAGGCGGCGGTCGAGGCGATGGCCAAAACCTGGGCGAACGAAAGCCGGCAGACCGCCATGAAAATCAATCTGGTGGACCCCGGCCCGACCCGCACCGGCCTGCGCGCCAAGGCCATGCCGGGTGAAATTCCCGAGAACCTGCCGACCCCGGAAGTCGTTGCGCAAGACCTGCTGATGCTTTTGAAACCGGATGTTCTGGAAACGGGCCTGCTCTTCGACCGGGTCAGCCGTGAATGGGTTCAACCCTGAAGCCTGGTCACTCCAGTTTTCCCGGTTCGGTGCGAATGCCGCCCCTTCTGCGAGTTCACATCCAGATCCTGTTGCGTTCGGGCGATCTCCTGAAAGCATGAATGCGCTGAAACGCCAAACTTCCGGAGCTCAAACCTGCAGCCGGCCGATCTGTTATTGTGGTTGGATGATCGCAACCGGTTACTACAGATTCAGCAAAGTGACACTGGATGATCTCGCTTTACTGGAGGCGTGGCAATCAACTCCGCATGTGCAGAAGTGGTGGGACTCCTGCGAGCCGTATGACGAAGCGGATCTGGCCGATTCTCGGGTGGCGCGCTGGATCGTCTCAGCAAGCGAACGGCCCTTTGCCTACATGCAGGACTACACGGTGCACGGATGGGGAGATCACCATTTTGCCAATCTCCCCAGAGGCTCAAGGGGAATAGACCAGTATATTGGAGACCCGGCAATGGTCGGCGTTGGCCATGGATCAGAGTTTATTGGCGCAAGGATGCAAATTCTCTTCGACGAAGGCGCACCTGTGATCGCGACTGATCCGCACCCGGACAATGAACGGGCGATAGCCGTCTACAGGAAGCTCGGGTTCAGACCATCCGGTCCGCCACAAGAGACCCGGTGGGGCTTGATCCTGCCGATGTTGGCGAGATCCTGAACGGCAGGTCTCTCCAACGGCAGGCCCACACTTTGGGGCGTCACCCGCCCTCTTACAAGTTTTGATGGAGCAAGGCACCCTGCCCCGCGCCAGCGGCCCGGGCAGGCGTTGCGACCAAGCCATCATCCCGCCGCGCAGCAGCCCTTTTGAACCAGGATGAATACGACGACGCATCTCCAAACAGTTTGGTCATCCGAAGTTCGTGAGGCCATCTCCTAATCCAGTTTCTGGATGACCAGCCGGGCCATGACGTGCTTGTCCGAGCCGTCGACGTAGACCTGAAGATACCAGCAGCAGGAGACCAAGAGCCTGGAAGATGGAAAGCGGAAACAGCCAATTACCGCGACCGCGACCTGGCCGGCAGGTGCCCTCGCAATGGGCAGTTCCCGGTATCCCGCCATATTTTCCGCTCATGGATTTCCTCGTAGTCCGCTTATTGTGCTGAATCCCAAGGGCCTGCTCTTTCCTGAACATCTATAGTAACTTAGCAAGGCCCGGGCAAATTTTAATGGCGCGGCGCCCGCCTGCACGTCCCTCGTGCAGGCGATTGAGAAACCGGTCGACGCAGGGCAGTGGCTGGCACGAACTTGACGACTGCTATGGGATAAGACTTCATCCGGAAGCTGGCTTTAAAAACACGAGAAACTGTGTCAGCCGTCCGGAGCAGATGAAAAAGGCACAACGCAGAGGGCCGCCTCCGTCATTCCCGTTTTCGATGCTGGCCGCAACGAACAGTTCAGAATTCGGAGTTTTCAAGGATGCACAGCGACATCAGGGCTATTGCCTGGGACTTCGACGGGGTGCTGAACCGCAACATCGTCAACGGTCGGTTTGTTTGGGCCGACACGCTCGAAACGGATCTGGGCATTCCGGTCGAGACTTTCCAGAAAGGCATTTTCAACGCGCGGTTCGCCCACGTGATTTCCGGCAAACGGGACCTGAAAACCCATGTACAGGACTGGCTTGACCAAAGTGATCACGCGATCGACGCGTCCATGCTTCTGGACTACTGGTTCGCGAAGGACGACCTGAAAGATCCCTACACGATGGGGCTACTCGAGCAACTGGCCGGACAGAACATTCTGCAGGTGATCGCGATGAACAACGAAACCCGGCGCGCGACCTATATCGAGGATCAGGCGGGTTTCGGGAAGCTGGTCAGCCGCATTTTCTCGTCAGGGTGTATCGGTCATACCAAGCCCGACAAGGCTTTTTTCCTGCACGTTGCCGATACGATAGGTTTGGCGCCACAGGAGATCCTGCTGATCGACAACAGTGCCACAAACATCAGATCAGCCGTCACGCTCGGCTGGAAAGGCTTTCATTTCACGGACGACACCCGCACCGAGCTTGCTTCCTTTCTCGGACTTTGAAAGCATGATTTCCGGGTTTCCCGGCATTCTGGAAAAGGAGCTTTCCATGCAACTCGGTGCGTTTTCAATCAGTCTCGCGGTCAAGGACCTCCAGAAATCAAAAGCCTTTTACGAAGGGCTCGGTTTTGCAGATAGCGGAATTTGCAACGCGGATGACTGGACGGTCCTCAAGAACGGGGACACGATTATCGGGCTGTTTCAGGGCATGTTCGAAAACAACATCCTGACGTTCAATCCCGGATGGGATCAGGACGGACAGACCCTCAAGGGGTTTCAGGACGTTCGGGAAATCCAGAAAGAATTGAAGGCCAAAGGCTACACCTTCGTCTCGGAAGCGGATGAGACAGGCAGTGGCCCCGCCAGTTTCATGTTGATCGACCCGGACGGAAACCCGGTCCTGGTCGATCAGCATGTGTGAACCTGCGGCAGAAGATCTGCCGTTCAGGCCGCTTCGAGCGGAGAGAAGGAACTTTCGGCGATTTCCTTCAGGTCGCTGAAGACACCGGGAGCGCCGACGACCACACGGGCGCCGTGACGGAGAGAATGGTTGATATCCTGTTCCATCACTTCTCCGCCCGCTTCCCGGGTGATCAGCATGCCGGCAAGGCAGTCCCAGGCGTTCATGTGGGATTCCACATAGCCGATGAGACGGCCGGAGGCGGCGTAGGCGAGCATCAAACCACCGGATGCATTGCGGAAGAAGACGCCGCCCTTGGAAACGAGAGCCCCGACGACATTCACCGCATCGGTGACCGCCGTGCGGCCGTTGAACCCGACGCCGACAGAACCGTTGGATAGGCTTTCGCTGTCAGACGCCTTGATCGGCTTGCCGTTGAGAAAGGCTCCGTGACCCGCCGCCGCCTTGAAGGTTTCGTTGGAGACCGGATCATGGATGACGCCGACGATCACCTGGCCCTTATGAACGCAGGCGATGATCACGCACCATTGCGGGATACCGGCAACGAAATTCGCCGTTCCGTCGATGGGATCGGTCACCCAGGTATAACCCGAGGCACCTTCTTCCATGCCATGTTCCTCGCCCAGAATGGCGTCTTGCGGATAAGCCTTGCCGATCTCATCGCGGATGAGCGTCTCCACATTCCGGTCGGCCTCGGAGACGAGGTCCTGGTGACCCTTTTGCGTCACCGTCAAGGTGTCCAGCTTGCGGAAATAATCCAATCCGAGCTCACCCGCCTTACGGGCCAGGGCTTCGGCGAAATCAAGCCGTTCTTGTGACATCAAAAGAGTTCCTTCAAAGAGTTTTGGCGGAGGCAAAGCTGTTCAGGGATAGTCGAATAGCTTTCGCGTGAATGTTTGTGGCGGCACGGACCCGGCTATTGGATTTTCCGCTTTTTCTTGGTCGCGTAAGGGTTTTCCCCCTTGCGGTAGGACAGGCGGATAGGTGTGCCGTGAATGTTGAAAGTGGCTCTCAACGTGTTCACCAGATAGCGGGTGTAGCTCTCCGGCAGCTGTTCCGGCCGGGAGCAGAAGACCACGAAATGCGGCGGACGGGTTTTCGCCTGCGTCATGTACCGAAGACGCACGCGGCGACCGGCGACGGCAGGCGGCGGATGGTTGATCGTCACCCGCTCCAGCCAGCGGTTCAGCTTGGAGGTGGAAACACGCGAATTCCAGGCTTCATAAGCCGTGAAAATGCTTTCGACCATCCTGTCGATTCCCTGGCCCTGAAGGCCGGACAGGGTTGCGATCTGCACACCACGGATCTGGTTGAAATAGCGTTCGTTGGCGTCGCGGATCTTCTTCCAGGCCGCTTCCCGGTCCTCGACCAGATCCCATTTGTTGATCGCGATCACCAGGGCCCGGCCCTCGCGGGCGACAAGATCGATGATCTGAAGATCCTGCTTTTCGAATGACATGGTGGCGTCGAGCGTCACCACCACCACTTCTGCGAATTTGATCGCCCGAAGAGCATCCGCGACAGAGAGCTTTTCAAGCTTTTCCTGCACACGCGCCTTGCGGCGAATGCCTGCGGTGTCGAAGAGCTTTATGTGCCGTTCGCGCCAGGTCCACTCCACGGAAATGGAATCGCGCGTGATTCCGGCCTCAGGACCGGTCAGCATGCGATCTTCACCGAGCATCTTGTTGATGAGCGTGGATTTACCGGCATTCGGGCGGCCGACAATCGCCACCCGCAACGGCCGGTCATGGGTCCCGACGGGATCCTCCTCGCCGACAATCTCGCCGTCCTCGTCGACCTCGACATTGGTGACGGCTTCTTCGCGCCTGGCCTCCTCCTCATCGGTAATCCGGTCTACATGCGGTTTCAGTGCATCGTAGAGGTCCGCGAGTCCCTCGCCATGTTCAGCGGAAATGGCGATCGGTTCCCCGAGGCCGAGGGAAAAGGATTCATACAAGCCGCCCTCGCCCGCCCGGCCTTCCGCCTTGTTGGCAAGCAGGATCACCGGGCGCGTCGTCTTGCGCGCGACATCCGCGAAATGGGCATCCAGCGGGGTGACGCCGGCACGCGCATCGATGACGAAAAGAACGGCATCGGCAGTCTCGATGGCTTCTTCCGTCTGCCGGCGCATGCGCCCAGCCAGCGTGCTCATATCCGCGTCTTCAAGACCGGCGGTGTCGATGATGGTAAAGCGCAGATCCCCCAGGCGGGCGTCGCCAGGACGCCTGTCGCGGGTCACGCCTGGGGTGTCGTCGACGAGGGCAAGGCGCTTGCCGACAAGTCGATTGAACAACGTGGACTTGCCGACATTTGGCCGTCCGATAATGGCGACTGTAGCGCCCACAGCAATTACTCCTGATGGCGGACCTCCTGAAGGGCCAGGCCTGAGATCAGCCTGCTTTCCCGCGGAACCGCGAGAAAGCAGGACAGCTGATCGATTTTAAAGTGTCAGAGCATTCCGTCCGAGGTTCTGTGGACGCAAGTGCTCCAAAAGCTAATTGAACGCGGCGACGCCGTCACTGCCCGTCAGCACGACCACACGGCCTCCCGCCGCGATCGGTGTCACGTACACATCCGTGTTGGTGCGCTGGGTCAACATAATCTTGCCGGAAGCGGCATCCACGAGAACAACCTGACCGTCGCTGGAAAACGCCACAAGAGATCCGTTGGCCAATATGGGTCCTGCCCAGTTGCGCCGGCGTTTCTTCTTTTCCGGGCGCGGCAGAGCCGTTGCCCAAAGGGTTTCCCCGGACTTCAGGCTGAGCGCCACCATCCGGTCATCGAGATCCACCATGAACAGCGCGCTTCCGGACACGACCGGCGTATGTACGCTGCCGAGATCCTGTTCCCACTTGCGCTGTCCGCCACGAACGTCCACGGCGACCGTACGGCCGGCGACACCGGTTGCATAAACCGTGTTGCCGGTGACAACCGGACTTGCCGAAACATCCGCCAGACCCGAGAGAGCCAGCGTGCGGAAGCCGCGCGAAACGCCGTCAACCCATTCCGGTTCGCCGGACTTGATGTTGATGGCCATGATTTCACCGGACGAGAACGGCACGATCACGCGATTGCCCGAAATGGCGGGATTTGCGGCGGACAGAAGTCCGGCGGTTTCCTCAATTCCGGCATATGTCCAGGCAATGCTGCCATCGGACTGGGAGAGTGCATAGACCTCGTTGGATTGAGAGACCACGAACACATGGCCGGCTCCGGCCACAGGCGCGCCGCGCGCCGGCGTATCCAGATCGACCTTCCAGATCACACGGCCGGATCCTGCTTCGAGTGCGGCGAGCTGCCTGTAGCTGGTGGCGGCATAGACCACGCTGCCCTCGACGGTAACGCCGCCGCCGGGGCCAATGTCACGTTCGCCTTCCGGACGCAGATTCTGCGTCCACTGGCGTGCGCCCCCTGTCGACAGGGCCACGACTTCGCCATTCGGCTTGTAGATGTAGATCCGGCTGCCATCGCTGACGGGACGGGCCGAAATTCTCAGCGCCGAGGACGTAATGCCGCCGCCCGATGAACCGACCTGAGAGCGCCAGGACCTGTTGCCTGAAACGGAAATGGCCACGTTGCCCGGATCGTTGGTCAAACCGCCGCCTGCGGTGGTCCAGCTTTGCCCACCGGTGGCAGGTCCAACCGATGCGGACTGGCCGAGCGCCTGCGCGGCCGGATCCGCGCCGTCGAAAACCGGTGCGCGTTCGCCCGGCAAGGTCTTTTCACTGCTAAAGGGGTTGACGCTGTCGGCAAACTCGCCAACCGTGCCGCATCCGGTCAGGGCCAGAGACAAAGCCAGTACACCCAACAAGCCGCGCCGGCTGGAAGAAACGGTCGCAAAAATCACCTAGTTGTTTCCTTCACTGTCCGCGTTCACGTCGCCGTTCTCGGCGCGGATGACATCGGCAAGAAGCGCCACACGGCGGTTAAGATCAGCGGGTGTTTCCGGATCATCCTCTAGCGCGGTTATCCATTGGCGAGCGGTTTCGATATCACCGTTTTTCCAAGCACTTAGGGCAAGAAGTTCACGCGCCGCCGCACGAAACGGCCCTGTATCGCCCGTCAGTCGTTCCACCCGGTCGGCAACGCTGGTGTAATCCTGCGCATCAACCGCAAGATAGCCGGCACGCAGAGCCGCCACATCCTTGAAGGCATCCGAGAGGCCGCTCTGCGAAGACAGGGCGTCGAATTCGGCAAGCGCCTCCTCCGTCTGTCCGGCATTCGCCAGATCCGTCGCCTGGCGGAACCTCGACAGAGCGGGATAACCGCCTATGGCCGTGTCGAGTTCACCGTAAAGAGCCGCCGCCCCCTCGAAATCTCCGGCTTCAGACATCTGCACAGCTTCAAAGAATGTGTCGCCGGCCGTCTGTGACTGATTTTCCTGCCAATAGAGCCAGCCGCGATAGCCACCCGTGCCGACCACGATCAGGACCGCAACACCGATCAACCAGAAGCCGAACCGGTCCCAAAGCCGACGGTACTTCTCCTGGCGGATGTCTTCATCGACTTCACGAAATATATCGGACATGCGTGTCTTTTTCCTGCATTCACTCTATCGGTCCGGCAGACTGGCCGGACTGTGCCCCTGTTTGAGTGGCGCACATTATCCATTTGATCCGTTTCGGGCAATTCCCTGAACGGGCTTAACCTGCATTTCATGGCGCAAGTGGGGCAAGGCCTGCCGAAAAGGCCGGATCAACCTGAATTTCCGACGCGGTGTGACCGCTTCAGGTCACCGGCACTCCGATCAGCAGCGCATGCAGTTTCCAGACGAACAGTCCATAAAGCGTGAGCCCGGCCAGAATCACGCCGATATCCGACCATTTGCCGGGATCGCCGGAAACGAAGTCAGGCCGCCCGGCCCCGGGCCCGCGCCGCTTGACCGATATCCTGTCAAAGACCGCCCAGGCCATGAAAGAACCGAAGAGCAGAACGGAAGCCAGGTCGCCGTTGGCGAGCAGATGGGACAGGGCCCAGAGCTTGATCGCCACCAGCATCGGATGTTTCAGGGCATTCCGGATCCGGCACGGGACGTAAGCGGCAACAAGAAAGATGAAGACCGGTATCATCAGCAACAAGGTGACATGACGCAGCCAGACGGGCGGATCGTACAAAAGCGGCGAGCCGTCGAACCGCGCGGCACCATAGCCGTAGACGATCAGGATAAAGCCCGCTGCCGAAATCAGCGAGAACGCGCCCTTGTAGCCATTTTCACCGAATCTCGAAATCACCCCGGATCGAAGGGACGGTCTCGTCGGCACGAGGTGCACCCCCAAAAACAAAATCAGTCCCGCGACGAGCAATACCATTGCCGCTCTCCCTCAATTTCCCTCAAAGCGAGCCGGCCGCCCCGGACCTGGCCTGTCCGACCGACAAACAGGACAGAGAACAGCAAAGACCCAGGCTAACCGGACGCTACGCAGCTCTTGCAGGTACCGCGCAATTCAATCGTCGTTCTTGCCAAAGCAAAGCCCTGGCTTTCGGTCCAGTCCTTCAACAGCCTGACCACGTCATCAGGCGTGAACTCGCGCACATCGCCGCATTTTTCGCAGATGGCGAAAGCAGCAGAACCGTGACCGGCACACCCCTTGTGGCTGCAGGCCACAAAAGCATTCAGGCTTTCCAGGCGGTGAACCATTCCGAATTCCACCAGCTTGTCGAGCGCTCTATACACCTGAAGCGGTGCCCGGAAACCATTTTCCCGCAGAAGATCGAGAATCGCATAGGCCGTCAAGGGACCGCCTGCATCGGAAAGAGACCCGTAGACCAGTGCCTGGTTTTTGGTCAGTTCGTGTTGAGCATGCGTCCTCACGGCCGGTCTCCTCGCGTCTTTGAAACCATCCTTCTCACGATTACCCCCCCGGGGACAAGGCTGACCGCAAACAACACCATGGCTGCCACAACAATCGACGGGCCGGACGGCGTGTCATAGTGCAGCGACGCATAAAGTCCCCCGACAGCCGACGCGGAACCTGTGAGCGCCGCAACAACCGCCATCTGTTCCGGTGTTGAAGAAAGCCGGCGCGCGGCGGCGGCCGGAATGATCAGCAGAGCAGTGATCAGCAGGGCACCTATGATTTTCAGCGAGATGGCGATCACCACCGCTGTCAGCACCATGAAGACAAGATCCGTGCGATCCGGTTCAAGGCCCTCCCCGGCGGCCAGATCCGGACTCACCGTTGCCGCGAAGAGCCGTCGCCAGATCAGCGCCAGAACACATAACACCAGCCCGCCGCCGCCATAAATCATGGCGATGTCCATCCTTGTCACCGCAAGGATGTCGCCGAAGAGCAATCCCAGGAGGTCCACGCGCACCCACGTCATGAAAGCAAGGCAAACAAGCCCCAGGGCCAGTGCGGAATGGGACAAAAGCCCCAGGAGCGCGTCGGACGACAGTGTGTCGCTGCGGCGCAGGAAAAGCAGCAGCACGGCCACAATGACGGAGACCCCCGCGACTGCCAGTGTCGTGTTGATTTGCAGCAACAGCGAAAGCGCGACCCCCAGGAGAGCCGCATGGGAGAGCGTGTCGCCGAAATAGGCCATCCGGCGCCAGATGACGAAGCAGCCCAACGGTCCGGCAACCAGTGCGACACCAATCGCGGCAACCACCGCCCTTGTGAAAAAATCATCCAGCATTGCCGAGATCTTTGCGTTTGCCGGCGTCATCCCGGCCGGTTGTGTCCGTGACATGCCCATTCGCGGAATCACCGTGCGCCTCCGCGGCGTGATCGTGATGATCACCCGGGCAATCGGAACAGAGCGAGCCGTCGGCATGGCGCACCTGCCCGTCCGGCAGATGGACATGGTCGTGATGATGTTCATAGACAGCCAGGGCTGTGCCGGCCCGGGCGCCGAAAAGAGCCCGATAGCTGTCGCTTTTGCTGACATCGGAGGGCGTCCCGCGGCAGCAGACATGGCCGTTCAGACAGACGATCTGGTCGGCAGCGGCCATGACGATGTGAATGTCATGGGAAATCATCAGAATGCCGCACCCGAGAGAGCCGCGAATTTCGGAGATAAGGTCGTAAATAGCGATTTCACCGGCATAATCCACACCTTGCACCGGCTCGTCGAGGACGAGAAGATCGGGATGCCGCGCGATGGCCCGCGCCAGCATGACGCGCTGGAGCTCTCCACCCGACAGGGTCCGCATTTCCGAGTTCATCAGCCTGACGGCACCGGTCTGCTCAAGGGCGTCCCTGCATTGAGCGTCGGTCAGAGGATTGGTGAGGCGCAGGAATCGCTGAACGCTCAGCGGCAGGGTCCAGTCGATGGCGAGCTTCTGCGGAACGTAGCCGACCTTGAGACCCGGACGTCTCGACGCGCGTCCCTCGCTCGGCTTCAAAATGCCGAGCGCCATCTTGGCGGTCGTGGATTTTCCTGATCCGTTCGGGCCGATCAAAGTGACGATTTCTCCCGGTGAAACCGTCAGGTCGACACCCCGGACCAGCCAGTCCGCCCCCTTGCGGATGCCTGCCCGCTCCAGCCGTGCCAGCACGGGTTCCTGCAAGGGCGCGGGAATAGACCCCGAACCGGATTCTGGCGTTAAGTCTGGCTGTTTCATGATGTTGCGAGCCTGATATGCCCGTCCTGAGAAGCGAGCATCTATGTTATGTTGTAACACACATAGCTGTCCCGTCCTCCGCTTGCAACTTCCACCAGCGAAGTTTATCTCTCGGTACGGTTGGACAAGAGCCGAGTTTACTCCGGACAAACGAATTTTCAGGAATAGCCATATGATTTTTCCATGCATTCTGTCCGGCGGCATCGGTTCGCGTCTCTGGCCCTTGTCCCGTACGGACCGGCCGAAGCAGTTTTTGACGCTGTTTGACGGCGAAAGCCTTTTCCAGAAAACCTGCAAGCGCGTCAACCAGCCCGGCTTTGCGGCCCCTGTCGTGATCGGCAGCAACAATCATCGCTTTCTAATCGGAGAGCAGCTTTCCGAGGTAGGCCTGGAGGCGAACTCGATCCTGCTGGAACCGGTAGGACGAAACACGGCCCCTCCGGCACTCATGGCAGCCATGATCGCTGCCGAGAACGACCCGGATGCGCTCGTGTTGCTGCTTCCTTCAGACCACCTGATCCAGAAAGAGGACATGTTCCTTGAAGCCGTCTTTGCCGCCGAAGAAGCGGCCAGGAACGGCGCCATCGTCACTTTCGGCATCACGCCGAGCGAGCCCAATACCGGCTACGGCTATATCAAGGTTGCCGGAGGCGACGCCCCGGTCCGGCCGGTGGAGGCGTTTGTCGAAAAACCCGATCTTGTCCGCGCCGAGTCTTTCCTGAAGGATGGCGGATATGTCTGGAATGCCGGCATATTCCTTTATTCGGCACAAACAATGATCGAGGCGTTCAAGACGTACCAGCCGGACATGCACAAGGATGTTGCCGCGGTCATGCAATCCCGGCATGGAGACCTGGATTTCACGCGCCTCGATCAGGAGAGTTTCGAAAAACTCGCCGATATCTCCATCGATTACGCAATCATGGAAAAGGCGGAGGATGTCGTTTGTGCGCCGATGGCGCCGGATTGGGACGATCTTGGCTCATGGTCGGCGATCTGGACAGTGCTCGACAAGGACAGCGACGGCAACTCCGCTCTTGGAGACGCACGCTTTCTGGACAGCACCGGCTGTCTTGCCTATGCGGGCCGCGGTCTGGTTTCGCTGATAGGTCTTGAAGATGTGATGGTCATCGCCACCACAGACAGCGTCCTTGTCGCCCACAAGGACAAGGCCCAGGACGTGAAAAAGGTGGTCGAGCAGCTCAAGGCCGAAGGCCGCACCGAGGTGGATATCCACCCGCGCTCCTACAGGCCGTGGGGCTATACCGAACGCATCAATGCCGGCGACCGGTTTGCCGTCCAGTCGATGATGATCAAACCCGGCAAGCGCCTCAGCCTGCAGAGCCACCTGCACCGGGCAGAGCACTGGGTCGTCGTCTCCGGAACCATGGAAATCACCATCAACGGACAGACCAGGCTGCTGACGGAAAACCAGTCGGCCTATGTGCCTCTCGGTGCGCAGCATACGTTGCACAATCCGGGAAAGATCCCGGTCCGGATGATCGAGGTCCAGTCGGGAACCTATCTCGATGAGGATGACATCATGCGGCACAACGAAACATCACAGGATACTTGAGATAGACCTCAGCCCTGTGATGCATTCTTGCCTTCCCTTCTGATTTCCGGCAAAACCCTCCGCAGACCGGGCCGCGTTGGTCCCTTGCCTGCACTTCGACCAGGAACAGCACATGCGCCACGTCTTCATATGCGACTACGTCCGGACGCCGATCGGCCGGTTCGGCGGTATTCTTTCCGGCGTGCGTGCCGACGATCTTGGAGCGATCCCGATCGAAGCACTGATGGAGCGCAATCCGGATACGGACTGGGCAAGTGTCGATGATGTGTTCTACGGCTGCGCAAACCAGGCAGGAGAAGACAACCGCAACGTCGCGCGCATGTGCGCGCTACTGGCCGGGTTGCCGGACACTGTTCCCGGCCTGACGCTCAACCGGCTGTGCGGCTCGGGAATGGATGCGGTCCTGACTGCCGCCAGAGCCATCAAGGCCGGAGAAATCGATCTGGCAATCGCGGGCGGCGTGGAAAGCATGTCCCGCGCGCCCTTCGTTGTTCCAAAGGCGGAAACCGCGTTTTCCCGAAATGCGGAAATTCACGACACCACAATTGGCTGGCGCTTCGTCAATCCGCTGCTGAAAAGTCAGTATGGCATCGACTCCATGCCGGAGACGGCGGAAAACGTCGCAGAGGAATTCGGCATCTCGCGGCAGGACCAGGATGCATTCGCACTGCGCAGCCAGGAACGCGCCGGGAGCGCACAGGCCTCCGGCCGCTTCGCCGAGGAGATCGTGCCGGTCATGATCCCGCAGCGCAGAGGCGATCCGGTGCTGGCGGATAAGGACGAGCATCCCCGCCCCGGAACGACGCGGGAGCAACTGGCCGGCCTGAAGACACCTTTCCGGGACAATGGCTCGGTCACCGCCGGAAACGCTTCCGGCGTCAATGACGGTGCAGCCGCACTCCTGATTGCATCTGAGGCCGCCGTCACGAAATACAATCTCAAGCCGATCGCCCGGATTGTCGGCGGCGCCACGGCTGGCGTTCCGCCACGCATTATGGGGATTGGACCTGCCCCTGCCACACGCAAGCTGTGCGCCAGGCATGGCATCGCTCCCGCCGAGTTCGATGTGATCGAATTGAACGAGGCTTTCGCCGCTCAGGGCATCGCCGTCATGCGCGATCTCGGCCTGCCGGAAGACGGTGAGCATGTTAATCCGAATGGCGGTGCCATCGCCCTCGGCCACCCCCTTGGCATGTCAGGTGCGCGTATAACGGGATCTGCCGCGCTTGAATTGAACAAACGTGGCGGCAAACTTGCGCTCGCGACAATGTGCATCGGTGTCGGACAGGGCATCGCAATTGCACTGGCCGCCGTCTAGGCTTCAGACCCATAAATTGGCTGTGCAAGTCAGTTTGTGGGTCTGAGATCCAAGCGCCTTTTGTAAAGCCTGTCGCCGACGACAAATCCCCAGAGGAAAGATTGCTTCAGGTTAAAAAGGCGGCGTAAAGATCACTTGCGGTCCGAAGTCATAGCCGCTGCCGGCATTCGTCACTGTAATTCCGGTCACCGATCCATTGGATATTGTTGCTGAAGCCTGGGCTGTGGCACCGTTTTCTGATGGGGTGAGCGTTACTGTCGGGGGCGAAGCATAGCCACGCCCCGGGTTGGTGACGACGATCTGTAAAACGACACCACCTTCCATTACTGCCATAGCTTCAGCCGTCTCACCGATTCTGAAAACGGTTCCATAACCATGCTTGCCGCCTTCGGACGTCGTTCCGTACAGGCGCCCCATCGGATCTGCGACGAGAGTGTTTTGTGGATATTCGCCTTTGTTCCCGTTGAATTCGAACAACGAGGTGTAGCCATATGTCCCATTGTCTTTCTTTGTCAGTTTATAGACACCACCTTCACCTGATGAGCTATAATCCGCAGTTCCGAACAGGTTGCCCGCGCTATCGATGATAACGCCTGAGTAAGGGGAAGATTCTCCGTTCAAATCATTGAATTCGTGCAAAGTGGTCGGAGTAGCGGGCTTTTTTCCGCTCGGGTAGCTGAAGACTGTGCCCGAAATGTTCCCGCCTTGATTTGTCGTACCAAACATCTGTCCGGAATTGTCCATGACCAGACTGCCGAAGGGCAGGACAGGATCGTAGTTGTTTTGCGGAAAACTGTAGAGGCTTTCGTAGGTATAAGTCTGATCGCCGGAGACGAACAGTCCGAAGATTTCGCCGGACGAATAATCACCTCCTGCGGAGACCAGTCCGTAAAAGTTTCCGGCGTCATCCATCAACAGCCCGCCAACGAAGTAATTGTAGCCCCCGGGGGCTGCAAAGTTGTGCAGGTTTTTGAAGATATAGCCCCCTCCCAGCTTTGGCGTAAGTGAGAACACTGTCCCACCACCATTGGTGCCTCCAGCGGAGGTCGTTCCAAATAACGTTGTATCATTTGCGTTTATGACCAGATGGCTTGTCGGTGCCGCACCGTCCGAATTTTTCCCCGAGGCTGGAGGAGCCGGGCTGAAATTGTATAAATTGGTGTGATCCCAGCCACCGGTGGCATTGGGCGCAAGCATGAAGACAGTCCCAGTCCAGCCAGTCCCGCCACCGGCTGCCGTACCATAAAGGTTGCCGTCCGGGCCCATGACCAGCCCCCCAACCGGACGTGCGCCATCCGCTGTCCCGCCGGCGAACCTGTGCAACACTTTATATTGATAGCTTTCGCCATGCGTGTCCGGCGCAAGCATGAACACTAAGCCGTTCCCCAGCCCCTGATCGTTACTTACCCCCCGGTATTCAAAACCCCATAAAGATTGCCTGAAGGGTCGATGACAAGGCGGCCGTTCGGTGTATTTCCGTCTTTAAAAGTGGCGCCAAAGCTGTATAGCGTTGAGCATACAACGTTCGATGACTGGTCTTGTGTCATTTAATTGCCCCCCTCTTATCCGCAGATAAGGCATTCTATCGACTGCGCGAATCGAGCCGATTTATTGAATGATGATACACAAGGTTGTGTATGGCAATCACACTGTCTTTTAAGTTGAAAATCAGCTCCTGTTGACTTTACAAAGAGCGTAATCGCCTGACAGTGCCGCCTCCGGGGGTAGTGGTCAGGTGGCGGTCGCCCGGGTGGGCGGTGTCTTCGGATTAGTTGTGGAATCCAGACAGGTCGTTCGTTCCATCGATCCTGAGACTGATTGTGTTTGGTCACCAACCAGTCTCAAATCTTCAATGCGTATGATCAAACTTTCTGGATTGCACGCCTAGGGTCTGGTTTCGGGTGCATTCGGGGATCGAATGATTTCGGTTGCGGCGGGACAGTTAGATCTTTTGCCCTACGGCGTCCCGTGCATATCGGATTTGAGCAGGCAGCGCGGAGATCCTCTATCGAGGCTCGTCCTGCATTCCGGACTATTCAAGTGCGCGACTGCCTGGCCATCTTGCGTTCGACCTCATCGATCCTCTCCGAAAGACCTTCGAACAGCAAGGTCGGCATTCTCAAGGTCCTGATATAGAGCGAGAGGGCTTCATCGGCTGTGTCCCGAAGGTTAACATCGCGGGCTTCCTGATAGGCTCCCACAGCCAGATCCCTCAGTTCCAGCGCATCCGCAACCAACGGCCGTACAAGATGGACAGTCCGCTCGGGCTCGTTCGCTACAAAAAGTGCAGAAAAGACCGAGATAGAAACGAAAACAAATATATGGAAATTTCTGAACAAATAACGCATCACAACCCCAAGCAATGGTTAATAGATTATTAATCTACCCAAGGTCGTAAAACGTTCTGTTCCTGCACACAACAGGTATGGTTCGATTTTAAGTTGTATTTTAACGAGTTTGGTTAATTTCGCTCGCTGTATACAGGCGTCAGAAAACAAAAAAGGCGCCTCCTGTGAAGCGCCTTGTGGCCTGTTGCCCGTAACTCGTTCTCGCCGTGGTTATCATCTCCATCGCGTGCGATTCCGACTTGAAGCCGCAAATTCCCTGAAATTGCTCCGTCATTGCAGGGCTTGATCCACTGCTGTCCGGTTTAAAAATCTAGACAGAGCGCATGACATTGATTCTACTCGGTTTCAGACGTTTGGCCGCGTTTGAGACACGAACAGAGGATCAATGTCATGCGCCATCACAATAGCGTTTTTCATCAAGTGCTGAAGCATGTTCCTTGGGGCGAGTTCAATCGCCTTGTGGATGAGCATAAAGCGGACCACCGCGTCCGCCGTTTGACGACGAAGACCCAGTTTCTGGCCCTTTTGTTCGGCCAGCTTGCAGGCGCGCAGAGCCTCAGGGAGATTGAGACCGGTCTGATGAGNCCACTGCTGTCCGGTTTAAAAATCTAGACAGAGCGCATGACATTGATTCTACTCGGTTTCAGACGTTTGGCCGCGTTTGAGACACGAACAGAGGATCAATGTCATGCGCCATCACAATAGCGTTTTTCATCAAGTGCTGAAGCATGTTCCTTGGGGCGAGTTCAATCGCCTTGTGGATGAGCATAAAGCGGACCACCGCGTCCGCCGTTTGACGACGAAGACCCAGTTTCTGGCCCTTTTGTTCGGCCAGCTTGCAGGCGCGCAGAGCCTCAGGGAGATTGAGACCGGTCTGATGAGCCAATCCGCCCGGCTTTATCATGCGGGCGGCAGCTGCGTGGCCAGGACGACACTGGCTGACGCCAATGCCCGGCGGCCGGCCGCACTCTATGCTGAGCTCTTCGCCTTTATGGCTGCTGCCGCCAGTCGGCGAACACGCAGGCACCTGGCAGATGCCGTGCGCATCCTCGATGCCACTCGGATCCGCTTGTCTTCGGCCGGGACAGGTTGGGCCGATACAGTAAGCGGCCATCGGGCCATCAAGCTGCATGTCACTTACGATCCGTATGCTGACACCGCGCTGGAGACCACTGTAACCGGTCAAAGGGTTCACGATGTTCTCCCTGCCAAAGACATGGAGGTCGAGCCGGGGATGACCTATGTGTTCGATCTCGGCTATTACGATTACGCTTGGTGGAAGAAGCTCGACGCGAATGGATGCCGGTTCGTTTCCCGGTTGAAGACCAACACAAACCTTCAGGTCAGCGCAGAACGGGATGTGCCCGCAAGCAGCAACATCCTTTCCGACCGCATCGGGTTGCTCCCACAGCGCTTGGCCCGGTCGCGCAGCAATCCCTTCGACGATCCCGTCCGTGAGATCACCGTACGGATCTCAACAGGCAAAACCATCCGGCTTGTCACCAACGACCTGGACGCACCGGCCGACGAAATCGCCGATCTCTACAAACAACGCTGGCAAATCGAGCTGTTCTTCAAGTGGATCAAGCAGAACCTGAAGATCCGGCATTTCCTCGGAACGTCCGAGAATGCCGTACGCATCCAGATCTTCATCGCCTTGATCGCCTATATCCTGCTGAGAGCCGCTCAGCTGTTCTTCAAGTGGATCAAGCAGAACCTGAAGATCCGGCATTTCCTCGGAACGTCCGAGAATGCCGTACGCATCCAGATCTTCATCGCCTTGATCGCCTATATCCTGCTGAGAGCCGCTCAGGCGACCCAGACCGCAGTCAAGCAACCACTCGCCTTCGCACGCCTTGTTCGCCTCAACCTCATGCATCGACGCACAATCAACGCACTAAACACTCACAAACCACCACCGGAAACAGACACAAGGCAGATGACCCTAAACCTTAATCCAATTTAAACCGGACAGCAGTGGGCTTGACCCTGCAATCCATGCCGCGTCATGTGACCAAGTCAGGCCGCGGTGCGTAGCAACGGATCCGCGTGGATGCCATGGTCGAGCCATGGATTGCAGGGTCAAGGGCATGACAAAGAAGAAGTGTTCTCAGGGGATGCAATGAAGGACGGCGGCTCTTTCTGCGTCAGCAGCGGAGAGCTCCAATCCTGCGAACTCCATGAGGACCGGGCGGTTCCGAAAAACGCGGTGGAGCCGGATGCTGACTCGTATCCAGGCATATGTCCCGCTGCAAGCAGGGTGGCTTGAACCAGGCATCCGCTACGTCACCTGGAACTGAGGATTTTTCGATCAGCGCACGGCTCCGGGTTGCCTTTATCCAAAGCTGACCCGATTCGAATCCGGCGGAATTTGGGCGCGCACTCGGCAAATTCTGCCGAATCATCTAAACTGAACGTAAGGTGAATGCGGATTTCAGGGCGAGTACAGGTGCGTTCCGCCATTCTCCGTCCATATCACAAGGCCCTGCAGAAACCTGCGGGCCGGGAAATGGGACCGGGGACGATGAACAAGAAAACGATTGCAGCCACCTCTACCTTCGCAGTGATCCTTGCCGGGATCGGATTTGCCGTGTCCGGCAGCTTTGACGCGGACCGCGAACTCCGCCGCGTCGATTGCCACGCCATCACCATGTTCACACCTGCCCATAACAAACCCGCCGAGGACCTCTGCGCCAATTATGGCGGCGTGGCCCTGAAGGATGCCCAGCCCAGCAAGCAGGGCCTGGTGATCCTGGTCCGCAACCAGCCGATGGGTGGCTTCGACGGTGACAAGGCCTTGCATTGACATCTTGACGTGGGCCTCGGCCAGATCACCTCACCCTGTAATCGCCTTCAGCTCCAGAAAGTCCATCAAACCGAATTCGCCGTATTCGCGGCCGATGCCGGATTGCTTGTAGCCGCCGAAGGGCACGTCCCAGTCGGGGCCGGCACCGTTGATATAGACGCTGCCGGCGCGCAGCTTGCGGGAAACGCGCCTCGCTCGCTCCGGGTCGCCGGTCTGGAGATAGGCGGCGAGGCCGTAGGGCGTGTCGTTGGCGATGCGGATGGCGTCCTCCTCCGTATCGAAGGAGATCATCACCAGAACCGGGCCAAAAATCTCGTTGCGGGCGATGCGCATGTCGTTATCGACATCGGCAAAGATCGTCGGTTTCACGTAATAGCCGGTTTCGAAGCCGTCCGGCTTGCCCGGACCGCCGGCGATCAACCGGGCACCGTCGGCAATGCCACGTTCGATATGGCCCTGGATTTTCTCGTATTGGAGCTCGCTGATCACCGGGCCGATATGATCGCCCTCCTCCGCCGGATCGCCGACCTTGACGCCAGCCGCAACCCCGGCCGCAAGATCGACCGCCTCCGCATAGACACTGCGTTCCACCAGCAGCCGTGTCGGCGCGTCGCAGGACTGGCCGGTGTTGGAAAAACAGCTTTCGACCGAATAACGGACCGCCTCGTCCAGATCTGCATCCGCAAACAGCAGGTTGGGCGACTTGCCGCCTAGCTCCAGCGCCACCCGCTTGACGCTCACTGCCGCGTTCTGCGTCACCGAGACGCCCGCCCGCGTCGAGCCGGTAAATGACATCATGTCGATGTCCGCATGCCGCGCCATGGCCGTGCCGACACCGGCCCCGTCGCCGTTCACCAGATTGAAGACACCGGCCGGGCAACCGGCTTCATCGAGGATTTCCGCAAAGAGAAGCGCGGACAGCGGCGCGATTTCGCTCGGCTTCAGGATTGCCGTGCAGCCGGCGGCAAGCGCGGGCGCGACCTTGGCGGCGATCTGGTTGATCGGCCAGTTCCACGGCGTGATCAGGCCACAGACCCCGACCGGCTCGTGCCGGAGCACGCTGCCGCCACGCGGGCTCGGAAACTCGAACCTGTGATCCCTGAGAGCTTCCAGTGTTGCCTGCAGATGACCGGTACCGGCCGGTGTCTGCTGCTCGCGCGCGAATTTCACCGGAGCGCCCATCTCCAGCCGTATCGCTTCGTTCATCTCGTCGGAGCGGCGCTCGTAAACGGCGATGATCCGCTCCAGAAGCGCGGTGCGCTCCTCTACGCTCGCCTCACCCCAGGTATCGAATGCGGCCCGGGCCGCCGCCACAGCCCTGTCGACATCGGCGGCCGTTCCCAGGGAAATGACCGCGACAGGCTGCTCGGTTGCCGGGTTGATGACCTTGAGATCGTTCGGCACGACCGGTTCGACCCAATCACCGCCGATATAGAATTGCCGTTTCTCGATCATCGTCCCACTGCTTCCAGTCTTTCCTGAACCGTCTGTTCGCCGCGTTTCGGCACCACCTCATATCCGGCTTCTTCAGGCTCGTCGTCAACCATCTCCGCCGGAAAGCCCGGTGCCAGCACCTCTAGGGCTGTCGCCTCCTCCAGCCGCTTGATGATGTTGGGCGAGAGTTCGCGCGGCCCGAAGCGGGCAATCGCATCGGCAAAGATATCGTTGAGCAGCGGCGAGAGTTCCAGCGGCACTTCATGGGCTTCTGCGATCTTCTGAAACAGGCCTATGTCCTTGGCGACAAGATCCATGGTGAAGGAGATGTCCCGCGATCCGTTGAGGATCACCTGGCTTTCGGTCTCGTGGACGAAGGAATTGCCCGACGAAATCCGGATCGCTTCATAGGCGGTTGCCATGTCCATGCCTGCCGCCTTGCAGGTTACAAGCGCCTCGGCGACCGACACCAGATTGGCGGTCGCCAGATAATTCGTCACCACCTTCAGCACCGAGGCCGAGCCGATCTCGCCCGTGTGCAGCACCCTGCGGCCGAGGACCATCAGGAACGGCAGGGCTTTCTCGAAGGTTGCCCGCGTGCAGCCGGCGAAAATGGAGATATTGCCAGTAGCCGCGCGGTGACAACCGCCGGAAACCGGGCATTCAATGGCCTCGGCGCCCGTCGCGATGACGCGTTCCGTGAGCCGTCTGGTCTCGCCGGCATCCGTGGTCGACATCTCCGCCCAGATCCGCCCGGGTCCGATGCCTTCCAGAATGCCGTACGGCCCCTCGACCACCGAGGCACAGGCGGCCGGGCTCGGCAGGCAGGTGATAACGACATCGCAGGTCTCCGCCAGATGCCTCGGGCTATTTCCGCGCTCCGCCCCCATGGCGACGAAGGCCTCGACAAGCTCCTGATCAAGGTCATGAACGGTCAGCTCGAAACCGTTGCGCAGAATACTTCCGGCAAGTTTGCCGCCGACATTTCCCAGACCGATGAACCCGACACGCATGGAGAGCGCCTTTCCTGAATGAGGACAAAGAAGGCGCAAGTCTGCCTCTCGTCAAACTTCAAGAGAAACGATATAATTGGCTATAATTACACGATTTAATTTATGAATGGACTGAAATGAAGTCGCTTCCAAATCTTCTCTGGCTGCGGAGTTTTGAAGCGGCCAGCCGCCTGGGCAGCTTCACCGCGGCAGGAAGCGAACTCGGGCTGACGCAGGCTGCCGTCAGCAATCACATCAGCGCGCTGGAAACCCAGCTCGGTCATCAGCTCTTCGAGCGCACGACCCGCAAGGTGAACCTGACGGCCAGCGGCCGGGCCTATCTGCCTTCCGTACGCAAGGCTCTTCAGGATCTGGCGCTGTCGACGGAAGGGCTGTTCGGCAACCGCACGGCGGGAACGGTAACCATCCGGGCGCCGATCTCCGAAGCAGCGCTGATCATTGCGCCCGCGCTGACTGACTTCCAGCGGCAGCACCCCGAACTGAGGATCCGGCTGCTATCGGCCATCTGGGCGGACACGGTTCTGGAAAGCGGCATCGAAATTGAAATCCGGCTGGGCACCGGCTCCTGGCCGGGCGCGCATGCGGAACCTCTGGGCACCGAGGTTGTCGTACCTGTCTGTGCGCCGGGCCTTGCGGCGGCGATCAGGAGCCCGCACCAGTTGCTGGAACATCCGCGCATTCACGTCCTCGGGTTCGACGATCACTGGCCACGGTTTTTCGAAACCATCGGCCTGACCGCCGAAGCGAAACACCCGGGGATCACGGTCGACACATCGCTGGCGGCTGTCGAACTCGCGGCGGCGCGCGGCGGTACCGCCCTCCTGCTCGGGAAGATCGCATCGAGACTGACGGGAAACGGCCGGCTCGCCAGTCCCCTGGATCTAGAGATTCCGTCTCTGCAGACGCACTTTCTCCTCACGCGGGATAATGCCCCCGCTCCGAAAGCGGCAACTGGAATGGTGGAGGCCTGGATCAGGGACTTGTTTGCGTGAGTGGCCGGCTTTGCGGAGGTCACATGAAAGTTTCGGTATCGCCGTCCCGGCCTCGAGCCGGGACCCGCTTGCAAGTCCGGCAAGGTCCCGGCTCAAGGCCGGGACGGTGCGGCGCGTGCAGAAGAAATCACTCCGCCGCGAACAGCTTCGCGGTCAGGGCAAGGCTCGCCCCGCAGGGCTCCTCAGCTTCGCCATCGTCAGAAGCATCTTCCCCGCCCGCCGGTCGCAGGTTGACGAAATCGTAGAGCGACCGGTCGAGCAGATGGGAGGGCCGCGAGTTGCCCAGCGCGCGAGCCATGATGCCGAGCCGTCCGGGTGTCTCCTTTTCCCAGGTCTGCAGCAGTCGCTTGACCTCGTCGCGCTGCAGCCCGTCCTGCGAGCCGCACAGATTGCAGGGAATGATCGGGAAACGCATGCCTGTGGCAAACCTGGCGATATCGTTTTCCGCTGCATAGGCGAGCGGGCGCAGCACCAGGAGATCGCCCTCGTCATTGATCAGTTTCGGCGGCATGGAGGCCAGACGCCCGCCATGGAAGAGATTCATGAAGAAGGTCTCCAGAATGTCCTCGCGATGATGGCCGAGCACGATCGCCTCGCAGCCCTGTTCGCGCGCCACCCTGTACAGGATTCCCCGCCGCAGACGCGAGCACAGCGAGCAATAGGTCCGGTGTGACGGGATCTTTTCGGTGACGATGGAATAGGTGTCCTGGCGCACGATGACATGCTTGACGCCGTTTTCTTCGAAGAACTGCGGCAGGACATGTGCCGGAAAACCCGGCTGCGCCTGATCCAGATTGCAGGCAACCAGTTCCACCGGAAGCAACCCGCGCCATTGCAGCTCGACCAGCACTGCCAGCAGCGTGTAGCTGTCCTTGCCGCCGGACAGGCACACAAGCCACTTCGGCCTGCTTTCTTCCGAAGCACTCTCCGCCAGCATGCCGAAATCGCCGATGGCTTCCCGCACCTGCCTGAGCAGCCGCTTGCGCAATTTCTTGAACTCCACGCTTGACGGCGCGTTTCTCAAAAGCGCGGGCACATCGGTGACGGAGCTGTCTGCAATGTCGTTCATGGTCGAGGCTCGGCGGCTTTTCACTGTGTCCGGTGGTGTTGCTGACATAGCGGATCGGGCACATGGGTAAAAGCGAAAAGCAATGCTGGCGAAAAACACCGGCGCAGATCCTTGGATACAAAATTGCGCACACGCACTATGGCCCGAACCACAACAAGGACCACTGGCCCCATGGATCGAACTTTGGCACAGTCGCCGCCGGTCAGCACACGGTCGGGAGATCCGGGAAGTGAAAACACAGTATGTGGAACTGGTGGATGCGATCGCGACCCTGGGCAGCCTCGCCGCGGCGGCGAAGGCCCTGAACAAATCTCAGCCGGCGATCACCAAAGCGCTCAAGAAGGTGGAAAGCGAACTCGGAGTGGTCCTCTTTCACAGGGTGCCAAGCGGGATCGTGCCGACGCTGGAAGGACTGCCCGTCATCGAACGCTGCCAGCGGATCAGACGGGACCTTCAGAAACTGACGGAGGGGGTCGCCCAGGCGCGTGGTGAATTTGTCGGATCCATATCCGTGGTGGTTTCGCCCCTCGCCGCGCTGAAAATCATGCCGCCGGTGGTGCGCAGGTTCCAGAGCCGGTTTCCGGGCATAGAACTGAGCATAACAGGCGGTCATGCGCCCAGAGCGTTTCGCGGATTGCGGTCGGGCGAGGCGGATTTCGTCATCGGCCCGGCCCCCGAACCTGCCTCGAAAACCGGGCTGCATGTCGAAAAGTTGCTGACGACCTCTATCACCTTCCTGACCGGCGCGCGCTCGCCCCTCAGGGAGCTTCACCGGCCCGAGGACCTACTGGCGGCTCGCTGGGCCGTGATCGGACCGCGCAGCCGCCCTCCGCTCTTCAAGGACTATTTCAGGCATCACGGCCTCGAGGGGCCGGAACCGGTCATCCGGTCGGATTCCATCATGAGCATTCTTGCCATTCTCGAATGTTCGGATGTCATCTGCTCGTTCCCGTCGGTGATCGCCGATGATGTCGTCAAACGCTGGGATGTGGCGGCGTTGTCCGTGGACCTGAGCATGCTTCAGGTCGAAATCGCGCTCACCTGGACCCGGGAAAAGCTGCTGACACCGGTCGCCCTCGCTTTCGCGGATATTGTCCGCGAAGAAGGCGGTACGTTGCATAGCAAGACATAACCTGAGGTTATGTCCATGAGATAACGTTAATTGAGGGATATACCTACAGGTGATAGCATTCTCGCCAAGAATGCCGGTCAACCGGCGCTTCGGGAGGGAACCGCGTGAACATCCTGTTCATCATGTATGACCAGCTTCGCTTCGACTATCTGAGCTGTGCCGGTCATCCGCATCTTGAAACACCCAATTTCGACCGGGTCGCGGCCATGGGCCTGCGTTTCACCAACGCCTATGTGCAGTCGCCCATATGCGGTGCCAGCAGGATGAGTTTCTACACCGGGCGTTACGCATCCTCCCATGGCGCCCAGTGGAACGGTTTTCCCCTGCGGGTTGGCGAGCACACGCTCGGAGACCACTTGCGCAAGGCCGGCATGGAGTGCTGGCTGATCGGCAAGACCCACATGAAAGCCGACGCGGAGGGCATGGCCCGGCTCGGCCTCGCGCCCGACAGCGTCATCGGCGCGCGCCAGGCAGAATGCGGTTTCGACGTGTGGATCCGCGATGACGGGCTCTGGGGCGAAGGGCCGGACGGCTTTTACGACGAAAAGCGCTCTCCCTATAACGAGTATCTGAAGTCGAAGGGCTATAGCGGCGACAATCCCTGGGCGGATTTTGCAAATGCCGGGATCGAGGACGGCCAGAAGGCCTCCGGCTGGATGTTCGACAATGCCGACAAGCCGGCGAACATTCGCGAGGAGGACAGCGAGACCCCGTGGCTGACGTCGCGCACGATCGAGTTCATCGACCAGGCCGAAGCCCCCTGGTGTGCCCATGTAAGCTACATCAAGCCGCACTGGCCCTATATCGTTCCCGCGCCCTACCATGCCCTCTACGGGCAAAACCACGTACCGGCGGCCATTCGCGCCGATGTCGAACGTGAGGACGCTCATCCCGTCTATGACGCCTTCATGGGCAACAGGATCGCAGCCGCGTTTCAACAGGAAGACGTGCGCGGCAAGGTCATCCCGGCCTACATGGGCCTGATCAAGCAGTGCGACGACCAGCTCGGCAGGTTGCTTGATCATCTGGAGGCCACCGGTCGGATGAAGGACACGATGATCGTGCTCACCTCCGATCACGGCGACTACCTCGGTGATCACTGGCTGGGCGAAAAGGACCTGTTTCACGAGCCCTCGGTGAAGGTTCCGATGATCGTCTACGATCCGCGGGCTCAGGCAGACCCGACACGAGGCACCACCTGTGACGCACTGGTGGAATCCATAGATCTCGCGCCGACGTTCCTCGAGGCCGCAGGCGGCCGGGCCGCCGATCACATTCTGGAAGGCCGCAGCCTGTCTCCGTGGCTGCGCGGCGAGACGCCCGACTGGCGCGACTATGTGGTCAGCGAATACGATTATTCCGTCACGCCGATGTGCAAGTCCCTTGGCGTTTCTTCCCGCGACGCCCGGCTCTTCATGGTGTTCGACGGCCGCTACAAGCTCATCCATGCCGAGGGCGGCTTCCGCCCTATGCTGTTCGATCTTGCTTCCGATCCCGAGGAATTCCACGACCTTGCCAAGACCGGTACGCATACGGCGGAGATCGACAGACTCTACGACTTTCTTGCCCGTTGGGGCCGGCGCATGTCGCAGCGAGTGACCAGGTCGGATGACGACATCGCCGCCATGGGCGGCAGCTCGTTGCGGCGTGGCATCCTGCCCTTCCTCAAGGACGGTTCGGAAGTCGCGGAGGAGTTGACTGTGGCCTATCGCGGCCCGGTCGCCCAGGATCATGTCTCAGACGACCCCAAGGGAAACCGTTGACGTGACCGCTCGAGCCGGTGCCGCCGACTCTTCGACAGACACGTGGATCGCCGACATCCTGGCGGTGCTCTTCGTCAGTGTCATCGTCATCTATGCGGCATCCGGTCCGATCACGGATCTGGTCCGATGGTTTATCGAAACCACAACGCAGGGGTTCGAGGACCTGTCGCGCCGCGACCAGCGCGTCCTCATGCGCGAGCACTGGCTGGGTGCGGGCTACAGGGCGTTCGAGAGGTCCTTCCTCCTGCCGACCGGCCTGATCATAGGTTTGCCGATCGTGTTCTCCTTCGCCATTTCGCTCCTTGCCCTCCACAAGGGAGCTTATGGGCGCCTGCTCAACTGGGTGCTGACGCTGCTGGCCCTTGCCGCCTACATTTCCTGGATGGTCAAGATTTTCGCCACCGACGGCGGTGCCCTGCCCTCGGCCAGCCCGATCGACTTCGTGATGTTCCCGCTCGCAACGGCGATCACGCTATATCTGACCTGGCGTCTTTTCGGCGGCTTCATCGTGGCCTTTTGCCTGTTCTGGGTCGTCTATTTCTTCGTCCGCGGCTACATGCCCGGCTGGACCGGCATTCTTGCCGGATCGGACTCGACCTTTGCACAGAGCCTGCGCTCCATGGTGTTGAATTTCTGGGCGCAGACTGGCGGCCAGTTCGGCCAGCCCCTGCAGGTCGTCTCCGGCAGTGTGTTGATCTTCATCGTCTTCGGCGCCGTGATGATGGCCTCCGGTGCGGGCGATCTGCTGATGAAGATCGCCAACAGGCTGACCGGCGGGCTGGTCGGCGGCGCGGCGCATGCGGCGGTCGCCTCCTCGGCCCTGTTCGGCACTCTGTCGGGCGCGGCAATCTCCAATGTCGTCTCCACCGGCGTGATGACCATTCCGGTGATCAAGAAGTCAGGTTTCAAGCCCGCCTTCGCCGGTGCGGTCGAGGCCGCCGCCTCCACCGGAGGCCAGGTCATGCCCCCGGTCATGGGAGTGGTGGCCTTCTTCGTCGCCGGCCAGATCGGTCTGGAATACCGCTACATCGTCGTCGCGGCCATCGCCCCCGCGATCATGTATTACTTCGCCACGTTCCTGGCGGTCTATTTCGAGGCCCGCCGCCACGGCATCGGTGCCCTGCCCAGGGGCCAGCGCCCGCCCCTGACAGGCAAGGAATGGGTACAGTGCCTCGTCTTTGTCGTGCCGTTGGGGGTGCTGACGTATTTCCTGTTCAGCCAGCCGTCCGTCCCCAAAGCCGGGTTTTACGGATTTCTGGCCGCCGTTGTGTCGTCGCTGGTCCTGTTCCGCGAATTCCGCTCACGGCCGCGCATCTGGCGGGCTTTCGTCAACGCCGGACGGATGGCGGCCACCATCGTGGTGATCGTCACCGCCATCGGCCTGATCGTCGGCCTGATCCAGGTCTCGGGCTTTGCCGGACGTCTCGCACTGCTGCTGACACAGCTTGCCGACGGCCCGTTGCCGATCGTGCTGATCGTGGTCGCCTTCGGCTCCATCGTTCTGGGCATGGGCCTGCCGCCCGGAGCGACTTACTTCATCATCGTCATCGCGCTGTCCTCGGGCATCGACGCCGTTGGGGTCCCGCTGTTGACGCTGCACCTGTTCGTCGTCTTCTTCGCCGTCATGTCGACGGTGACGCCGCCTGTTGCCCTTGCCGCTTTTGCAGCGGCGCCGATTGCCGGAGCGGATCCGATCCGCACTGGTTTTCAGGCGGCCAGGATCGGCGTTGCCGGGTTCCTGATTCCGTTCATTTTCGTCTATCACCCGGCGGTTCTCTACAAGCTCCAGGTGCTCTTCATCTGGTTCGGCACCGGCGCACCGGACAGCCGTGCGATGCCTGACATCTCGACGGTGTCCTGGGCGGGCTTGTTCTGGATCCTTGCCGCCTACGTGCTGGCCATGTGGGCCGTGAGCTCCGCGCTGACAGGCTTTGACCGCGGCCGGATTGGCGCTGCCGAAAGGATCCTGCGGATCGGTCTCGGCCTGCTGGTGCTGGTTCCCGACATCTGGGTGGCAGGACCTGCATGCGGGCTGCTTCTGGCGGTTCTCGCCGCCCACATCATCGTGCACCGCCGGGAGGCGGTAACAGCCCCCGGCAACATGCCGGCAAGCTGACTATAAAAAGGGAGGAAGAAATGAAACAACTGGCATATGCGGCCCTGGCGGCCCTTCTGGCAACGGGCGCCGCCTCGGCGCAGGACACCACGCTCAAGATGCAGACGATCGAGCCGAGCCTGGGTCAGGCGATCACCATGGCGACTTTCGCCAATCTCGTCACGGACAAGCTCGACGATGTCGCCATTGAGGTGGCCGGTGGAGGCGCGGCGACGCTTCACCAGATGGAGACCGCGCGCGGCAATCTCGACATGTTCATGACCTCGCCGACCATCCACATCCTGATGTCGAAGGGCATCGCCATGTACAAGAACGAGCCCGAAGCTCCGGAGCTCGCCAAGAATGTCCAGGTGCTGATGTGGTTCCCCTACGGTGAGTATCATTTCGCCGTCAGAGGCGACAGCGACATCACCACGCTCGATGACATCGAGGGCGCGACGGTGTTTCTCGGCCCCCAGGGCGGCGGTGCCTACAACGCCGCGAAGGGCTGGGTCGAAGCCACGACAGGCCTTGTCGCGGGCGAGGACTACGATGCCATCAAGGCCAACTGGGCAACCGGCTTCCAGTCGTTTCTCGACGGCAAGGTCGACGTGTATGTGAACGGCTGCATCGACCCGTGC
This sequence comes from Labrenzia sp. OB1, assembly GCF_001624695.1. Lineage (GTDB taxonomy): Bacteria > Pseudomonadota > Alphaproteobacteria > Rhizobiales > Stappiaceae > Roseibium. The sequence goes on from NZ_JSEP01000006.1 coordinate 292,052, forward strand.
CAGCAGTTCATCCAGTTCACCGAAACGGAAAAGATCCGCTTCATCGGCCCGGAAGACCATGAAGGCGAAGCGGTCGACAAGTTCCTCGGCAAGTTCCGCAAGCGGGCCGAAATCCCCGCCGGTCTTTACGAAAACCAGGTCAATGACGGCCCGGTGATGTCGAATGACACGGCCGTCGGCATCGGCGTTCGCGCCGATCTGGACGAAGAGCAGGTCTACCGGATCACCAAGACATTCTGGGAAAATCTCGACGGCATCACCACGGACGCCCCCTGGGCGAAGGCATTGTCCGCAGAGTATGCTGCCCAGCAGCTCGGCACCGCGCAATTTCATCCCGGCGCAGCGCGCTACTACAAGGAAATCGGCGTACAATAAGCCGGACAAGCCCTGACGGTCACGTACTGCAGGGGCTTGCCCCTGCTGCACCGCTCTTGCGACACGCTGGGTTATTGGCACCCACAAACACACTCAATAGTTGAATATAGACCTGACTTCACCTAGAGTTGACGAGCAACTTAAGGGAGCAAGTCACATGAAGGTTATTCTTTCAAACTTCGCCAAAACCCTGTCCCGCCAAATGGCAACCTGCATCTGTGCAGCCGGTATCACTCTCGCTGCGGCGGGCCCCTTGAACGCCCTCGAACTGATAGGAAAAACGTCGGTCAAGCTGACCACCGCGTCCGCTTTCCTGGAGAACGGCAGCCGCGCGCCGGACAAGGACGACGCCTGCACTGAAAGATACGAGGCAGACCTCGGCACGGTGGTCAACATCGAATTCGGCATTAACGTCACCACCTTGATCATGCTGGCGGAAGCCGAAGTGCAAGGCATTGCGGTGGAGCTTCATCCGCTAGGCATTTCCGGCACCTATTCCTTCATGTCGGACGGCCTTCCCGAGTCGTTGAGGGAAAAAGGCTTCATGCGCGAAATCTTCTCGGTCAAGACCGACTTTTCCAATGAAACCTTCGATCTGATGGGAGAATTGGACGAGAACACCAATTGCGTTCTGTCCAACCTTCGGCTGAGTGACCGCCGCTAGAGTGCTGTCCCCTGTCGAACCGGGCTCGGCGCCGGTGGGCCCTTCCTACCCGTCTGTCGTTCGACGCTCCGAAAGAGCGCGGCGGTCACCATTTCGCCAAAACAATGCCTTCTGATGCTGTTCCGGGGGGACTGACAACACGACCAGAGACAGCTCGCGAGGAGGATATTGATGTGACTGTCACACTCGACATTCAGCAGCCCCAGCCGTTCGATCTTGTCGGCTCGACAATTCTTGTTTCCGGAAACGCGGTAGCCTTTGAAGGCACTTTGAGCATCCGCGTATCCGAGGGGCATGACGAATACTCGTCCTTTGCCAATGTCGGCTCGCTCGCGCTCCGGCAATTTCAGGGCTCGATCGACATTCCGGACAACAACAGTTTCCAGCTCAACCGGCTGTTCCTGACGCTTGCCGACGACAGCGGTAACGAAAACGGGCCTTCCATCGTCATTCCGATCCTTTTCGGCCCCAAAATTCTGCCGGGCTACGGTGGCTGGCGGCCCTATACGGTGAAGCCGGGCGACACGCTCACGAAGATTGCGCAGCAGGAATACGGCAATTCCGACTTTCAGCCGATCTTTCAGGCCAACCAGCACATACTGAACGACCCGAACCTAATCTTCCCCGGTCAGTTGCTCCGGATCCCCAGGAACGATATCTGATACGGGTGCCCTTTCAGGGCTAGACCGATACGCTAGGGGAAACAGGGAATGCCACCGGAAAAACTCAACATCGTCGCGTCGGCGGACGCTCAGGTCTCGCAGGTTTTCGACCCGCATATCGTCGGCGCGGTGAACGAGTCATATGTGAAAGTGGCGAAATTCGGCGATGTTTTCGACTGGCATTCCCATGAAAACGAAGACGAGGGCTTTCTGGTCCTTCGAGGCCGTATCGCCCTTGATTTCCGAGACGGATCGGTAGAGCTCGGCGAAGGTGACTTCATGGTTGTCCCCCGAACCGTTGAACATCGTCCCAGATCGCTGACCGACAAGCCGGTGGTGGTGATGTTCGAACCTGCGACGACACTGAATACCGGAGACGCGGAGAGCGATCTGACGGTTCACGATCTGAAGCGCCTTCACCCCTTGTAATAACTGAAACGGCCCGCCGGTATGGCGGGCTTTCTTTTGCCGTGAGGGCCCGCTTGTTAAGCCTCGGCCATCTGTCGAGGCACGGCGACTCCGCAAGACGCCCGGTAACCGGCGTCTAGCCCTTGGGATCGGACGCGTCATCGGTCCTGGCGATCATCCGGAAACCGGCGAAGGCAAAAGCGATCGTGACAATCGGGTTCAGCAGGTTGAACACGGCATAAGGCGCGTAGGAGACTGTTGCGACACCCAGGGTCGCGGCCATATAGGCGCCGCAACTGTTCCAGGGAACCAGTGCGCTCGTCACGGTCGCGGAATCGCCGACCGAGCGGGACAGGACAACCGGAGCAAGGTTCAGCTTGCGAAATGCCTTTTGAAAGATCCGGCCCGGCAGCACGATTGCGATATATTGATCGGATGCCAGCGCATTGGTGCTGATCGCCGCCACAACAAGCGCCGAGACCAGTCGCCCGGCTGTCTTGGCCGCGGCAAGGACCGGCGCCAGCAACCGGTCGAGAACACCGATCTTTTCGACAATCCCTCCAAAGGCAAGAGCCGTCAGGATCAACCAGATGGTCACGAGCATGGAAGACATGCCGCCACGGCTGAGGAACCGGTCAAGAACCTCCGACCCGCTCGCGGAGACATAACCGTTCGCCATAGCGGTCCACACCCCCTTGACCATGGCAAGCGCAACAGGAAGATCCGGGTCGCCAGCCAGTGAGACAACGTTTTCAGGGGAGACGATTATGGCGATGATCCCGCCGAACAAGGCGCCCAGAAAGATGGTGACGAACGGCGGATAGCGCAGCACGGCCAGCACCAGTACGAGGCCAAGGGGTAAAAACGGCAGAATGCCGACATTGAAATGAGCCGCTATGCCCCCCGTGATGTCGCTGGCATCGAAATCACCCGGTTGACCGAGGGTCCAGAAGACCAGCAAAGCGATCAAAAGCGTCGGAACCGATGTCCAGAGCGTCTCGACAATATGCGAATAGAGATCCGCGCCCGCTGCCGCGGTTGCAAGATTGGTCGCATCCGAAAGCGGTGAGGATTTATCGCCAAAATATGCACCCGAAATGATTGCACCGGCCGTGATGACAGGATCCAGCCCCATCTGCTGCGAGATGCCCATGAGCCCGATGCCGAGCGTTCCCACCACGGTCCAGGAACTGCCGATACACAAGGCCAGCGCGGCTGAAATCAGAACAACCGTGAAATAGAAGAAATCCGGCGATAATATCTTCAGGCCCCAATAGACCATCGCCATCAGGGTCCCGCTCATCGCCCAGGTTCCGATCAGCGAACCGACCGCAAGCAGAATAAACACGGCGCCGATGCCGGTCATGACGCTGTCACGGGCAGCTTCAGCCATCTCTTTCCAGTCGTAGCCGTGAAGCGACCCAACGAACACCGCGATCAAGGCCGAGAACAGCAGTGCGATCTGGTTCGCTCCTCCTGCGGCCTCCTCTCCAAAGAGGGCATAGGCCAAAGCCAGAAGCCCCATCAAGGTAAGTACCGGCACAAGCGACCACGCCAACGACAGGCTGCGTTCTTGACGCCTCACCGCAACGGATCCTCATTTGCAACGGAAACAGACTGCCGCCGCTCCATCCGTTCGATCTCCAGATCGAGGAAATAGGACAAGGTGGTCCGGATAACGACAATCCCGGCGAGAAAGGCCACTTCCTGCAGCGTACGATGCGCAATGGAATGCAAGATGTCAGACACGATCAGAACTTCCAATGCCACCAGCAGCCAGCGCCCGAGCGAAATCCGAAACCTGCAAAGCACCTCGCCTGTCGCGGTCTCGATCAAGGGAGCATCGATACGGCGCACATGTTTGAGCGTCGATATAACCGAAATAACCAGTCCCGCCAGCAGCACGCACACTGCCAGGAGATCCACCATATCCGCAATTTTCTCGACAATTTCCATGACCTCAACCCGGTATATTCAACCTACCGAAATAAAACCGCCAAGTCTGCAAATCAGTCATCCGACATTTCTCGAATTGGTAAGTGTTTATCCGGACCAGTCAAGAGACACGCCGAAATACGCTCCGGCAAATTTGAATTCTCTGAATAAAAAAGTCATTGAACTGTTTCGTTTATCCGTTAGATTTCCTTGTGAATTTTTACGGGAGGCCTTTCATGACTCGGTTCAAATTTCCGACAGCCTTCACAATTCTTTTCATGCTGATCGCTATTGTCGCGGCGCTTACCTGGATCATACCCGCTGGTGAATATCAGCGCGCAATGAATGAGGCGCTCGGAAGCGAGGCGCCGGTTCCCGGAACGTATCACGAGGTCGATCCCAACCCTCAGGGCATCACCGCCGTCATCCTGGCTCCCATTGCCGGCATGTACGATCCCGGTCTTCTTGGCAGTTCTTCAAGTGCGGCGATCGATGTCGCTCTCTTTGTTCTGGTGATCGGCGGCTTCCTTATGGTCGTCACCCGAACCGGAGCAATCGACGCAGGCATTGGCTGGCTTCTGCAGCGATTGGAAGGTCGCGAGATCCTGATGATCCCGATCCTGATGACCGCCTTCGCTTTCGGAGGAACAAGCTATGGGATGGCCGAGGAATCCCTGGCGTTCTACGCTCTGATCATCCCGGTTTTCATCCGGGCAGGCTATGACGCGCTGACCGGGGTCGCCGTGATCATGCTCGGGGCGGGAATTGGGACGCTTGGTTCCACCTTCAACGCATTCGCAACAGTTGTCGCTTCACAGGGCGCCGGCATTCCCTTTACCGACGGGATCGTTTTGCGCTTCGTCATTCTCGCCCTGTGCCTTGCCGCCGGCATCGCCTTCGTGATGCGCTACGCCACACGCGTTAAGACCGATGCCTCGGCGTCGGTCGTCGCGGATCAGGCGGAGGAAAACCGGGCTCACTTTCTGAAGGGCGCAAGCCAAGACAATACATTCCCCGATCTCACGGGAACCCGCTCGGTCATTTTGGCACTGTTTGGCCTGACGTTCGCCGTCATGATCTATGGTGTGGTCGCACTGGACTGGTGGATGGGGGAGATGTCCGGGCTCTTCCTCGCCATGTCCATTCTTGTCTGGTGGATCGGCAAGCTCGACGAAGGCTCACGCATGGACGAGGCGGCCTTCGTGGAGACCTTCGTCGACGGTGCGCGCGACCTGCTGGGCGTGGCGCTGATCATCGGCGTGGCACGCGGTGTTGTCGTGATCATGGATGCGGGCAAGATCACGGACACCATACTTGCCGGCGCCGAAGGTGTGGTGTCCGGTCTCAGCGAATTTCTGTTCATCACCGTCATGTTCGGCATCCAGATCCTGATGTCCTTCCTGGTACCGTCCTCGTCCGGATTGGCGACGTTGTCGATGCCGATCATGGCGCCATTGGCGGATTTTGCGGATGTCGGGCGTGATCTCGTGGTGACAGCCTATCAATCGGCGAATGGCTGGGTGAACCTGTTCAATCCCACCTTTGCGGTGGTCATGGGCGGCCTCGCCATCGGCCGCGTTTCCTATGACCGCTGGCTGCGTTTCGTCGCCCCTCTCCTGCTCGTACTGGCGGTCATTATCGTGGCGGTGCTCGGCCTTGGCACGGCCATGAGTTGAAACAGCTTCGGAAAATCCAGCGCCGCTTCAGGCCGCGGCGCTCAAGTCACAAGAGTTTTTGGGAGGTTCAGTATGAAATTCGGCGTGCATTCCGAAGTCGGCAAACTCAGAAAGGTGATGGTCTCGCGTCCCTCTCTAGCCCATGACCGGCTGACCCCGAACAACTGCGAGGAACTTCTGTTCGATGACGTGATCTGGGTCGAAAAAGCCCGGGAAGATCACGCGGAATTCGTCCGGGTGATGGAAAGCCGTGATGTCGAGGTTCATGACATTCAGGATCTTCTGGCCGAGGCAATTGACCAGACCGACGGCGCACGGGCCTTTCTGCTCGACAGGCTGATCACCGCAAACGCCGTCGGCCCGGTCCTGGCGCAGGTGATGCGGCCCTGGCTGGAGGAGTTCAGCGGCAAGGCCCTGGCCCGGCAACTGATGGGCGGCGTCATCGTCTCGGACGTGCCGACCGGTGAGCTCACCCGGCTGGCGAAGGCGGAACTTCCCGGCAGCGAATTCCTGATCCCGGCCGTTCCCAACGCCCAGTTCCAGCGCGATCCCTCCTGCTGGATCTACAACGGTGTGACCTGCAATCCGATGTACTGGCCCGCGCGGCGGCCTGAAACGCTGTTTCAGCGCATGGTCTACAAGTTTCATCCCATGTTCATGAACGCCGAGTTCGACATCTGGTGGGGGGACAGCGACGAGAACTTTCAGAACGCCACAATGGAAGGCGGCGATGTCATGCCGATCGGAAACGGCACGGTTTTCATCGGAATGGGCGAACGAACCACCCGCCAGGCCGTCAGTCAGGTCGCGCAGAACCTGTTCGCGGCAGGCGGGGCGGATCGTGTGGTGGCCTGCGTCATGCCCAAATCACGCGCGGCCATGCATCTGGACACGGTCTTCACCTGCCTGGAACAGGACAAGGTCACCGCGTTCCACGAAGTCGCCGATGCGATCACCTGTTTCTCGTTACGCCCGGACGACAAGGGCGGCGTCGACACGCGCAAGGAGAGCGGCACGATCTTCGATGTCTACAAGCAGGCACAGGGGCTTAGCGAGTTGACCGTCATCGGCACCGGGGGCAACGAATTTCAGGCGGAGCGCGAACAATGGGACGACGGCAACAACGTCGTCGCTCTCGAACCCGGTGTGGTCGTCGGCTATGCGCGCAACACCTTCACCAACAGGCGCATGCGCGACGCCGGAGTGGAAGTCATCGAGATCAACGGTCAGGAACTCGGCCGCGGTCGTGGAGGCGGGCATTGCATGACCTGCCCCATCCTGCGCGATCCCGTTTACTGACCTCCAGCATTCATCCAGGGAGACATCGAAATGGCATTCAATCTCAAGGGCCGCAGCTATCTGAAGATCGCGGATTTCACACAGCGCGAGATGCTGTTTCTGCTCGATCTTGCCCGCGACCTGAAGCGCGCGAAATATGCCCATTCGGAGCAGCAGTCCCTGAAAGGCAAGAATATCTGTCTGATATTCGAAAAGACATCGACCCGTACGCGCTGTGCATTTGAAGTCGCGGCTTACGACCAGGGCGCCAACATTACCTATCTGGATCCGTCAGGATCCCAGATCGGCCACAAGGAATCCATGAAGGACACCGCCCGGGTGCTCGGCCGCATGTTCGATGCCATCGAATTTCGGGGCGCCGGACATGAGATGGTCGAGGAACTGGCAAAATACGCCGGTGTGCCCGTTTACAATGGCCTGACGGACGACTGGCACCCGACACAGATGCTGGCCGACATGCAAACCATGGTCGAGCATGCCGACAAGCCGCGAAGGGATATCGTCTATGCCTTTTCCGGCGATTGCCGGTCGAACATGGGCAACTCGCTGCTGATGTTGGGAGCGATCATGGGCTGCGACGTGCGAATGATCGCTCCCAAAGAGGTTCAGCCCCATGATGACGTGCGTGAGCTGGCCGAGGAACGGGCGGCGAAATCAGGCGCCCGCCTGACGATCACCGATGACATCAATGCGGTCGAGGGCGCGGACTTCATTCACACGGATGTCTGGGTATCCATGGGAGAAGCCAAGGAGGTCTGGGCGGAACGCATCAAGCTGCTCAGCCCGTATCAGGTCAACATGAATCTGATGAAAAAGACCGGCAACCCGAACGTCAAGTTCATGCATTGCCTCCCCGCCTTCCATAATCTCGAAACAGGCGTGGGTCAGGACATCCACGACAAATTCGGAATTTCCGAAATGGAAGTGACCGACGAGGTGTTCGAGAGCGAAATGAACATCGCCTTCGAACAGGCGGAAAACCGCATGCACACGATCAAGGCCATCCTGGTCGCAACACTGGGATCGTGAGCCATGCGCATTGTTGCAGCCCTCGGCGGGAACGCGCTCTTGCGGCGGGGCGAGGCGCTCACCGCTGAAAACCAGAGGCGGAATGTCCGCATTGCCGCCCAGACCCTTGCACCTCTGGCGGAAGACCACGAACTTGTCGTGACCCATGGCAATGGACCGCAGGTCGGGCTTCTTGCTCTGCAGGAGGCTGCCTATACCGAAGTGGAGGAATATCCACTGGACGTGCTGGTGGGCGAGACCATGGGCATGATCGGCTACATGATCGAGCAGGAAATGGGCAATCTCTTGCCCCTTGAAAAACCTCTCGCCACCGTTCTCACCATGGTCGAGGTCGATCCGGATGACCCGGCCTTCGCGGATCCGACCAAGTTCATAGGTCCGGTCTATTCCGAGGCGGTGGCAAAGGCCAACGCAAGCGAGAAGGGCTGGTCGATCAAGGCCGACGGCGATGCCTGGCGCCGGGTTGTACCGTCCCCTGCGCCGAAACGCATCTTCCAGGTCCGGCCGATCCGCTGGCTGCTGGACAAGGGATCGGTCGTCATCGCCGCCGGCGGCGGCGGCATTCCGACCAGATACGACAGCAACGGCATGCTCGAAGGCGTGGAATGCGTTATCGACAAGGATCATTGTTCTTCCTTGCTGGCACGTGAGATCGGTGCTGACGTCTTTGTGGTCGCCACCGACGCCGATGCCGTCTATCTCGACTGGGGCACACCCGGACAACGCGGCATTCTCCGGGCGTCCCCGGACCACATGGACCAGTTCGATTTTCCTGCAGGCTCGATGGGACCCAAGGTTCAGTCCGCCCAGGACTTCGCCCGTTCGACGGGCGGCAAAGCCGTCATCTGTGCCCTTGCCGACATTCCGGCGGCCCTGCGCGGGGAAAAAGGCACGACCGTCGATCCCGGTGCGGATAGGATCGAGTTCCACAGCTGACCGCCACAGAAAGACGATTTGAGATGACCGATACCGTCACAGCTCTCCCGCCCGATGTGGAGTCGCCGGAAACATCCCCGGGCCCCTGGAGCATTTCCGTCGATCAGGTTGCGCAAACCTTTGGCGCCGACCTTGGCAACGGTCTGGAGAGTACGGCGGCTGCGGCGAAACTGACTCGAACCGGTCCTAACAAACTTGATGAGGCCGAACAGATTTCGCCTCTCTGGCTGTTTCTCATCCAGTTCAAAAATCCGCTGTTGATCATCCTGATCGCAGGGGCTGCGATCTCGGGCTACACGGGTCACTGGGTGGATGCGATCGCCATAGGGGTGATCGTTCTTGTCAACGCGATCATCTCCTTTCTCCAGGAGCACCGTGCCGCGCAATCCCTCGCGGCGCTGCGCGAGATGGCCGCCCCGCGCGCATTCGTCAGACGGGATGGCAAATGGGTGGAGATCCCCGCCACCGACATCGTTCCCGGCGACATCCTGCGTTTCAAGGCCGGCGACATACTCGCCGCCGATGTCCGCTTCAGTGAAGCGAACCGCCTGCAAGTGGATGAAGCCGCGCTGACCGGGGAATCCGAACCTGTCAACAAACACACCCTCGCCATCGCAGGCGACGACGTTGTACTGGCGGACCGGCTCAACATGGGTTTCATGTCGACCAAGGTCGTCAACGGAACCGGGGAAGGTGTTGTCACCGCGACCGGCATGGCAACGGAAGTCGGTCACATTGCCGGGCTGATGGCGGCAGCCAAGGAGCCCAAGACGCCCCTGCAGGAGCGGATCGAGAAACTGTCCCGTGTTCTCATCGGCGCTGCCCTTGGCGTGGTCGCGGTCGTGATCGGCATAGGCCTCATGCAAGGCATGGACCTGGCTGAAATGCTAAACACCGGCATCTCGCTGTCTGTTGCCGCCATTCCTGAGGGCTTGCCTACCGTTGTGACCATCGTGCTCACGCTCGGGTCACAGCGGATGGCCGGCAACAACGCTCTTGCCAGACGGCTGAGCGCCGTCGAGACGCTCGGCACCACGTCGGTCATTTGTTCCGACAAGACCGGTACGCTGACACAAAACCAGATGCAGGTCATGCGCACCTGGGCCGGCGGAAAAATCTGGAATGTCACCGGAGAGGGTTTCGATCCCGAGGGCGAATTTGTGGACGAGGACGGCACAGCTGCGGTCATCGGCGACAATGAGGATCTTCGCCAGATGCTGAGCATTTCGGCTTTCTGCAATGACGCCGAGCTGATCACGGTAGATGGCCGTCCCTCAGTCCAGGGAAATCCGACGGAAGGCGCTCTTGTGGTCGCGGCCGCTAAGGTGGGCATTACCCGCCAGGGCCTGAAGGACAGCCACGTCGATACGCTGCGGACCTTCCCGTTCGACAGCACCCGCAAAATGATGAGCCTGCATGTGCAGCTTTCCGACGGCAACAAGTATCTTGTCGCCAAGGGCGCACCGGATGTGATCCTTGCCCGTGCCAAAGAGGTTCGGATCCATGGCCGGAACGAACCGATGACGGATGCGCGCCGCGCCGAAATCGAGGCCGTTATCGACGGTTTCGGCAGCGATGCCCTGAGAACCCTGGCTGTGGCCTATCGGCAGGCGGAAGACGGCACATTTGATCCCGAGAACCCCGAACAGGACATCGTGCTGCTGGGTATTCACGGCATCATGGATCCACCGCGGCCGGAAGTGAAAGAGGCTGTCGCCGACGCCACCAGCGCCGGAATACGCACGGTGATGATCACAGGCGATCATGCGATCACCGCCAGATCGATCGCCGAGCAGATCGGAATCAAGACACGCGAAGACCAGACCGTCCATACCGGCGCCGAACTCGACAAGATGGATGACGACGAACTGGAGCGGGTGGTCGAGAATGCCGCTGTTTTCGCCCGGGTGACCCCCGAGCACAAACTGCGCATCGTCAGCGCCCTGCAGCGAAACGGGGAAGTGGCCGCAATGACTGGAGACGGCGTGAACGACGCGCCTGCCTTGCGGACCGCCGATATCGGTGTGGCCATGGGGATCACCGGAACGTCGGTCGCCAAGGACAGCGCCGCGCTGGTGCTCCTGGACGACAACTTTTCGACAATCGTTCAGGCGGTGCGCGAAGGACGGCGTATCTATGACAACCTCCTGAAATTCGTCCGCCAGGCCCTGACCGCGAACGTCGCCGAAGTCTCGACCATCCTGTTCGCCTTCATCCTGATGGGGGCGGATCCGTTGATGCCGCTGACACCCCTGATGATCCTGTGGGTGAACCTTGTATCGGATGGAATTCCCGCATTGGCGCTCGGCTTCGAAGATGGCGAAGACGACATCATGGAACGCAAGCCGCGAGCCCGCGACGAGGACATCTTTGCCGGCGGGCTCAAGGAACGGATCATCCTGAGGGGGCTTGCTGTCGGCGGCGTGACCTTCTGGGTGTTTCAGACCGCGCTGGCGCGCGGTGCGGAGCTGGAATACGCGCAGACCATGGCGTTTGTCACGATCATGTTTGCCCAGCTCTGGCATGTGTTCGATGCGCGCACCACAACGACGCTCTACCGCCGGTCACCATTCGGAAATCCCAAACTGCTGATGGCTGTGGGCCTGTCATTGCTGCTGTCCGCAGGCGCGATCTACACCGGCTTCGGCAACTTCGTTCTGGGCACGGCGCCGCTGCCCGTCACGGTTCTGGCCGGCTGCGCCTTCGTCGCCGCAATACCCACATTCGCCTTGTCGGGCCTCAAGGAAGTCTTCGGCTTTCGGTTCATTTAAAGGTCGTTGGCCGCTCGGCACACGAATGACCGGTCAGAACCTGAGCCCCCCAAAAGAAAAGGGCCCGCCGATTGGCGGGCCCTTCCCTTGAAACTGTATTCGGCGGTTGATTACCGCGAATAGAACTCGACCACCAGGTTCGGTTCCATCTGTACCGGATAAGGCACATCGGAGAAGCCCGGAACGCGGGTGTAAGTAGCGGTCATTTTCGCATGGTCGACGTCGATGTAGTCGGGAACATCGCGCTCGGCGGACTGCACAGCTTCCAGCACCAGCGCAAGCTGCTTGGACTTTTCACGAACTTCGATGAGATCGCCCGGACGCACCTGGTAGCTCGCGATGTTGACGCGCTTGCCGTTGACCTTGATGTGGCCGTGGTTGATGAACTGACGGGCAGCAAACACGGTCGGAACGAATTTGGCGCGGTAGACGATCGCGTCGAGACGGCGCTCCAGCAGACCGATCAGGTTTTCGGACGTATCGCCCTTCTGACGGGATGCGTCGGAATAGACCTTGCGGAACTGCTTCTCGGTGATGTTGCCGTAATAGCCTTTCAGCTTCTGCTTTGCGCGGAGCTGAACACCGAAGTCGGACAGTTTGCCCTTGCGGCGCTGACCGTGCTGACCCGGACCGTATTCACGCTTGTTGGCCGGGCTCTTCGGACGACCCCAGATGTTTTCACCCATCCGGCGGTCGATTTTGTACTTAACGCTGTGGCGCTTTGACATCGCGGTTTCCTTTGAATTCGCGTTGTTGTTCTATAAAGGAAACGCGCCCTCCTTTATCCCTGCGCCCATATTGAACGGGCTGTCGGGATCGACAGGGACCCAGCAAGACGGCGCCGGCTGGATACCCACGGGTGCGTACATCCGGAAGACAAAAGCCTCCCGGACCGCGCGGAGATACAAGCCGCTCCCTCAAATGTCAATGCAGGAGCGACCGCGGAGCCGGGAAAACAGGCTGTTTCTCGGAAAATTCGGATATTCGCAGCCGCGTTCCCCGCCCAGCGCCATCGATTTTCGCTCTTTCACAGACTGTCGGGACGATTTAGCGCAAAAACAATGTATAGATTTAGACTTTTTTAAGTGCGGCTTTTCACTATGCAATCACTAATGCAACCATAGCTAATTATAACAATTAGACCATCTGTTCGAAATGCAATTACACAATCGAAGTTTCAACCAACAGACCTTCTTTACAAGGATCGACATGTCAGCTCATCGTATTTCAGCCCAGGAGACTGGTCTCTTCAGCCCGGCCCCTCCCGGCGTTCCAATGAGCTCAATGCTGGAGAAGCTGGAATACGCGCTTCAGCCTGTCGCCGATATCGGAACCGGTGTTGTCTATGGCTACGAAGCCCGGCTTCTTAACATCGACCTGTGCGGCGCGGACTCGCCCGGCGACCTGTTCGACCGCGCCTGCGCCGAGGGTGTCCTGGCGGAACTGGAAACTTCCCTCCTGCGCAAGGCTCTCGAGCAGTTCAGCCGCCTGAACATCGCCCAGGATTCCAAGCTCTACTTCAAACTGGATTCACGCAACCTTGGCGAGGAGAACGATCCGCGCATGGAGCTGGCGGATCTGGTGCGCGAAGCCGCGCTTGAGCCGAATCAGATCTGCCTGGAATTCTCCGAGCGCCACCGTCAGACGTTCGATGATGTCACCCATCATGCCATCAGCGGCCTCAGACAACTCGGCTTTCTGGTGGTACTGGACGATTTCGGACGCGGATCTTCCGAGTTGCGGCTTCTGCATGACCTGTCTCCGGACTTCGTCAAGATCGACCGTTTTTTCCTGAACGGCATCGACAGTGACCCGCGGCGCAAACTGTTCGTCACCACCGTCACCAATCTCGCCCATGTGCTCGGCGCGCGGGTCATCGCAGAGGGCGTTGAGACCGAACGCGAATTCAAGGCATGCCGGGACGCGGGATGCGACCTCCTGCAGGGTGAATTCGTTGCCGGCCCCTTTCAGGACGCCTCCCAGGCAAAGCTCTTCTACGATCATATCCGCCCCGCCGGATCCGGCCGCAAGCAGCGGGACGAACAGGAGCGCATCCGCAACGAGCTGCTGCTGTTACCCACCATTCAGTCCAGCGTATCCATGAACGAGCTTCTCGACATGGTCGTCCATAACCAGGAAGCCAACGTTATCCCGGTACTGGATTCCAACAGGGAACCGCGCGGACTGATCCACGAACGGGATCTGAAGGCCTATCTGTACGCGGGCGCTCCGGAGGATGAGGACACAAGAGCCGCGCTGGACTTTCCGCTTCGCTCCTTTGTCCGTGCCTGCCCGGTTGCCGATATCGATTCCAACGCGGACATGCTCCTGGTGACCTTTGCCTCCTCGATCAATTCGGACGGCATTATCATCACCGAGAATTTCCGGTATTGCGGCTTTCTGTCCGCAACCTCGCTCCTGAAGATCATCCACGAGAAACGTTTGCAGGAAGCGCAGGACCAGAACCCCCTTACCCGCCTGCCGGGGAATGGCGCCATCATGCGCTTCATTTCGCAAACCGCCGGCAAGGGATCGAAGGTCAGGCACCTGTGTTACCTGGATTTCGACAACTTCAAGCCCTTCAACGATACCTACGGCTATCGGCAGGGCGACAGGGCCATCATCCTGTTCAGCGAACTTCTGCAGCGACACATTTCCGGAAAAGGCACCTTTGTGGGACACCTTGGAGGGGACGACTTTTTCGCAGGCTTCTCAAATAGCGACCAGACAGATGTCGCCGCAAGACTGCTCACCCTCCAGCGTGCCTTCCGCGTGAACGTGGAAAGCTTCTATGAGCCTGAGCATCGCGCCCAGGGGTATATCGAGGCCCAGGACCGGTTCGGCACCAATCGCCGGTTTCCGCTGCTGCAATGCTCCATCTCTATCCTGACCCTGCCGCGCAACACGACGCTGCACCCGGACCAGCTGAATGACGAGATCTGGAAGCTGAAACGGGCTGCCAAACGCTCCGACGACGGTCTTGCGGTCAAGTGCCTTGCGGCCTGACGCTCCTGTCATTTGTCAAAACAAGCCCGAACCCGGCCAGTAGCCTTTCCAGTACAGGATCCTTTGGCGCAGACGTGAATACGGCGCTGTCCGATGCTTGCACCGGCCCTTCCGCCACAGTGCTGCCCAGAACCCGCACAAGTTGACGCGCAATGGCTTCCGCCGGGTCCAGCCAGTCCACCGGCCATGGCGCGATCTTGCGGAAGCGGTTGGCCAGAAGCGGATAATGCGTGCAGGCCAGCACGATGATGTCGGTGCGCCGCCCCTCCCGCTCCACGAAACAGTCCGAAATTTCCGCCAGAAGGTCGTCATCAGAAACCGCGTCGCCGCGCATATGGTGTTCCGCCAGCTCCGCCAGCGTGTCGGAGCCCACCAGACGCACGTGGCACTGGCCGGCGAAACTGTCGATCAGGCCCCTGGTATAGGCGCGGCGCACGGTGCCCGGAGTTGCCAGTACCGAAATCAGGCCGGAAGACGTCCGCTCCGCCGCCGGTTTGATCGCCGGTACCGTGCCGACGAAGGGCACCTGCGGATGAGCCTTGCGCAAGGCCTCGCCGACAAGGGTGAAGGCGGTGTTGCAGGCGATCACGACCGCCTTGGGGCGATGGGCCGCGATGAGGCCTTCGAAGAGCGACAGGAGCCGCGCCTTGAGATCGGCTTCGGGCCAGCGGCCGATCGGAAAAGCCGCGTCATCGGCGACATAAAGCAGATGCTCGTAAGGCAGCAGATAGCGGGCTTCGCGCAGAACCGTCAGTCCGCCGAGCCCGGAATCGAAGAAGAGAACCGGACCCACCGGTGTCGCGGGGGACGCCTCATTCTTCACTTTTGCTGCCGCCCCGCTTCTTGCGCGGCCGGGTTTCGCGCTTTTCCAGCGCGGCGATCACGCCGCGCAGCGAGCGGACTTCCTGGTCTGTCAGTTGCGCCTTCTGGAAAATGTTGCGAAGTGTCAGAACCATATGCGGGCGCCGCTCGGGTGGACGGAAGAATGTCGCCGCGTCCAAAGCCCCTTCCAGGTGCTCGAAGAAACGCACGATCTCGTCCTTGTTCGCCGGGGGATGCTCTTCTTCCGACAAAAGGAAAGGCAGCGCGCCGGATGTGGCATGCTTGCGCCACTCATAGGCACACACCAGCACCGCCTGAGCGATGTTCAGGGACGCGAAATCCGGATCGACGGGCAAGGTGACGATTTCGTCCGCCAGAGCGATCTCATCGTTGTTGAGGCCCCAACGTTCGCGTCCGAACAGATATCCCGTGGCATGCGCGTTTTCACCCAGTTGCACGGATTTGGCCGCGGCTTCATCCGGCCCGCGAACCGGTTTGGAGACCTCCCGGGCGCGCGCCGTCGTCGCGAACACGAACTGCAGATCGGCTACCGCAGCCTCGACGCTGCTAAAAACCTGCACGTTGTCGATGACATGATCCGCCCGAGCCGCGGCGGCGCGCGCGCTGTCGCTTGGCCAGCCGTCGCGCGGGTTGACGATCCTGAGGTCGACCAGTCCGAAATTGGCCATGGCCCGCGCCGCCGTGCCGATATTCTCGCCAAGCTGCGGCTCGCACAGGATCACCGCCGGCGGCTTTGCCGTCACGTTGCGGGCTTCATCCCTGATTTTCGCGTTCTTGCTCATGGGAGCCGGATTTAGCGGTTTCTTGGAAAAATGGAAAGCTGGTTCAAACCGTTTTTCCGGCGCCCGAAACTTGACGGGAACAGGCGACTCTTTCCGGAACAACAACCGGAAGACAACTTTAACGAGTTGATTCTTTTAACAAAAATTATGACGTGAAGTCGCGATCCGGGTAATAATTGATAAAAACAACAATGCGAATCATGAAGTCACCATGCCGATGCCGCAAACCCATTTTCACGCTTCCCTGGACTTCGACGCCTTCCTTCTGGATGTTCGCGACACCTGCATACTGCAGACACATCATCAGGCCTACCAAACCCTGCGCGCGGTTCTTCACACCTTCCGTGCCTACCTGACCACCGCGCAGGCACTTGAATTTGCAAACATCCTGCCGGCTGTCACAAGGGCAATCTTCGTCGAGGACTGGGTCGAGGATTGGCAGCCTGAAGAAACGCCCCCGTCCTTTCCGAACCGCAACGCGCTGACGCGCAAGGTCAAATCCGTGCGCCAGAACCACAATATGGCTCCGGACAGCGCAATATCGGATGTCGCAAAGGCCCTCAGACGATCCTCGGTCGATGAAAGACAGCTGGATCGCGTGCTTGCCAGATTGCCCGAGGGCGCGGTCGATTTCTGGACGCCTCACTCCTGATGCCTGCTGTCGGACTTGCTTCCGATTGCCTTTTCGTCAGCCTTTGCTAGAACTCCCCGGGACAGGCCGTCTCCGCCTTCCGGAGGGCTGGCAATTGATTGCGTACAATTGTATACGCATTTCGAAATTCCATCGGAGCACGCGATTTCCGCTCCACAGGATAACGTACCTAACGCTAAGGAAATGGAAGAGTCATGGCCGACATCATCTACACCAGGGTCGACGAGGCACCGGAACTGGCAAGCGCCTCATTCCTGCCGATCATCCGCTCCTTCACAAAGGCAGCCGGCCTGACCATCGGCACGAAGGACATTTCCCTTGCCGGCCGTATCCTCGCAAATTTCCCGGAATATCTGAGCGCAGACCAGAAACAGCCCGACGACCTGGCCGAACTTGGCAATCTGGTCAAGCAGCCGGAAGCGAATGTCATCAAGCTGCCGAATATTTCCGCCTCCCAGCCGCAGCTCAACGCAGCGATCAAGGAGTTGCAGGCACAGGGCTACAAACTTCCGGACTACCCTTCCGAGCCGAAGACGGACGAGGAAAAGACCGTCAAGGCGAAATACGACGCCATCAAGGGGTCCGCCGTGAACCCGGTCCTGCGCGAGGGCAATTCCGACCGCCGCGCGCCGAAGGCCGTCAAGGAATACGCCCGCAAGAACCCGCACCGCATGGGTGCGTGGCTGCCGAGTTCCAGGACACATGTCGCCACGATGGACGCGAACGATTTCCGCGCCAATGAAAAGTCCTTGACCGTTCAGGCTACCTCCGCCGGCACCGCGAAGATCGAATTCGCTGCCGCAGACGGCGCCGCCACGACGCTCAAGGGGGACTGGCCGCTGGAAGAAGGCGATGTCATCGACGCCACCTACCTGAGCGTCAGGGCGCTGGACGCATTTCTGGCCAGGGAAATCCGCGACGCCAAAGACCAGGGCATCCTGTTCTCCCTGCATTTGAAGGCCACCATGATGAAGGTCTCCGACCCGATCATCTTCGGCCATTGCGTCAAGGTTTTCCTGAAGGACGTTTTTGACAAGCATACGGCCACCTTTGCCGGGCTCGGCGTCAATCCGGATCTCGGTATCGGCGACCTGGAAGCCAAGGTAGCCACCCTGCCGGCCGTCAAGGCGACGGAAATCCAGGCCGATATCAAGAACGCCCTGGACAACGGACCGGCCTTGTACATGGTGAACTCGGACAAGGGCCTCACCAACCTGCATGTCTCTTCCGATGTCATCATCGATGCATCCATGCCTGCGCTGATCCGCGCCGGTGGCAAGGGCTGGGGCCCGGACGGCAAGGAAGCCGACTCCAAATGCGTGATCCCGGACAGTTCCTATGCGGGCGTCTATTCGGCGGTGATCGACTTCTGCCGCGAAAACGGCGCGCTGGATCCGGCCAAGATGGGCACCGTGCCGAATGTCGGCCTGATGGCCCAGAAAGCCGAGGAATACGGGTCTCATCCTCAGACCTTCAAGGCACCGGCAACCGGCACGATCCGCATCGTCGACCAGGCCGGCAACACGTTGATCGAGCATTCGGTTGAAGAAGGCGACATCTGGCGCGCTTGCCGCACCAAGGACGCGCCGATCCGCGACTGGGTCAAGCTCGGCGTCACACGGGCCCGCCTGTCGGGCATGCCGGGCATATTCTGGCTGGACAAGAGCCGCGCCCATGACGCGGAACTGATCAAGAAGGTCGAAGCCTATCTGCCCGATCACGACACCAACGGGCTTGACCTGAAGATCATGGCGCCGAAAGACGCCGCAAGGTTCACCACCGAGCGCATCGCGCGCGGCGAAGACACGATCTCCATCACCGGCAACGTGTTGCGCGACTACCTGACGGACCTCTATCCGATCCTTGAAGTCGGCACCTCCGCCAAGATGCTGTCCATCGTACCGCTCATGAACGGCGGCGGTCTCTTTGAGACCGGTGCCGGCGGTTCGGCTCCCAAGCATGTTCAGCAGCTCATGGAGGAAAACTACCTCCGCTGGGATTCGCTGGGCGAATTCTGCGCTCTCGGCGCTTCGCTCGAACATCTTGCCAACGCCAAGGGCAACACCAGGGCCGCAGTCCTCGCAGAAACCCTGGACAGCGCCATCGAAAAGCTGCTCGACAACGACAAGTCCCCGTCCCGCAAGGTCGGCGGCCTGGACAACCGCGGCAGCCATTTCTATGTGGCGCTCTACTGGGCCCAGGCTCTCGCGGCACAGGACAAGGATGCGGACCTGAAAGCACAGTTCACACCGGTTGCCGAGGCGCTGACCTCCAACGAGGAGGCCATTGTCGCCGAGCTGAACGGCGTTCAGGGCGGACCGGCCGATACCGGCGGCTATTATCACGCCCCGCAGGCCAAGGTCGACGCCGTCATGCGTCCGAGTGCGACGCTGAACGGCATCATCGGCTGACCTGACAGAAGACCTGAAACGACGAAAAAGGGCGGCCATTCGGTCGCCCTTTACACTTCTGAGACAGGCGCTCGTCCTCCCTCGCCTGCCCGAAAACAGTTCTTCATCGTCATGCCATGGCTTGACCCACTGCTGTCCGGTTTAAATTGGATTAAGGTTTAGGGTCATCTGCCTTGTGTCTGTTTCCGGTGGTGGTTTGTGAGTGTTTAGTGCGTTGATTGTGCGTCGATGCATGAGGTTGAGGCGAACAAGGCGTGCGAAGGCGAGTGGTTGCTTGACTGCGGTCTGGGTCGCCTGAGCGGCTCTCAGCAGGATATAGGCGATCAAGGCGATGAAGATCTGGATGCGTACGGCATTCTCGGACGTTCCGAGGAAATGCCGGATCTTCAGGTTCTGCTTGATCCACTTGAAGAACAGCTCGA
>NZ_JSEP01000060.1 GCF_001624695.1 Labrenzia sp. OB1
GAGAGTTATGAACTCGATCCTTTATATCGCAGCCAGCGGTTGTCAGGGGCGGTTCACTGCTGCAAAACTTTCCTCCGGCCTCCACGGTGCGAGGCTATTTCTATTGCTGGCGTGATACCGGCCTTTGGCAGACGATCAACCACATCCTCGTCTCGGCCACGTGTGAACTGGAAGGACGCCAGTCCTTTCCAACAGCCGGTGTTGTCGACAGTCAGAGCGTCAAAACCACGAAAAGCGGCGGAGTTTCGGACCATGACGCCCCCTCTCAGCGTTGCTTAGCATCGCCTGCCGGGCAATGGGCAAAAAGGTCAAGGGCCGCAAGCGCCACGTCATCACCGCCTTGTCCAGGATACGAACGAGGCCGAAGGCCTGTTCCAGGGGGGCTATCACGATGAAAACGGTCGTCCGGTCGGCTACCTCTTTCAGGAGCGTGCATCCGGCATCACGGTGAAACGAAAATACGATGCCTTCGATCGAGCAGGGCGGGACGTTGTTGTGCATGTCTTCGATCCGATGGACGCGACGGACGTGCGCGGGATTTCTGTCCTGGCATCTGCGTTTCGCAAACATATCCAGCATGAGATGCTCGACGATGCGACCTTGCAGACAGCGATCCTCCAGACCGTCTTTGCAGCAACGCTGACCAGCGAAAAACCGACCATGGAAGCGTTCGAGGCCCTGGAGGTGCTCAAATCGGAAAATGTCAACGGGGCTTCGGACTATGCCAACGACTATGTCGACTACCTGAAGGGCAGCCTTGAAGCCGCCGCCGAAGACGACATCAGGATTGGTGGAGATCCGCAGGTGTCGCATCTGGCACCCGGTGAGAAGCTTGACTTCAAGTCGGCCGGCACGCCCGGCAACCAGTATCTGCCGTTTTCGAACGCGTTGTCTCGCGATACGGCCCGGGCGATCGGGATCTCCTACGGGGCCCTGACCATGGATCACACGAACGCAACCTATTCGTCGGTCCGAATGGAAAACTCGTCAATCTGGCCGGTTGTGATCCGCCGGCGCGACCGTTGCGCTGTCCCGATCGAACGTGCGCTCTATGAAAGCTGGATCGACGAGGAGATCGGCGAGGGCCGCATACCGTTCAAGGGTGGCTACCAGGCCTTCCTGTCCAACCGCGAGGCCGTCTGTCAGGCAAGCTGGCAGGGACCGCCCAAACCGACTGCGGACGACCTGAAAAGCGCGAAGGCGTCGAGCGAGCGGCTCGGCAACGGAACAAGCTCAATCGAGATCGAGGCAGCTGATCTCGGTCTCGATCCGGATGATCTTTTCGAGCAGCGGCGCGAGACACATGAGCGCTACATCGAGGCGGGCATGATGTCGCCCTATGCGCCAAAAGATCCGGCGAAGGCCGGCTCCGCCGAGGAACCGGACCAAGACAGGGAGGTAGGGAATTGAGCGTTTCCTCCCTGATCGTGATCGGCGGCGAAGAGGTTGACATCAACGCACCATGCGACGTTGCCACCGCACTTAAAAAGCGGCTGCTCTCAGTGGCCTCCGGGACGTCTGAGCTGATCATACGCATGGGCGGCGAGGAGGTGACGTTCAGCAAGGCCAATATCGGCGCGCTGAACGGCCTGATCGCTGAATATGAAACCAAGTGCGCCAGGGCGGGTGGTCAGAACCGCCGCGGACGGGCACGCGGAATACGATTCATCTAGAGCAAGGACGGAACCGATGCCGGTTTATGTGAACGGCGAACTCGTTTTGTACGGGTTCGTTGGGGATAGCTAAACGAGAAGTCTGATGAACAATCCGGCTAAGGGCTAATCTCCGGTTTACTGTGCCATTTAAGACATCTGAACGGAGCGTCGTTTGCAATGATTAGAATTCATTGAACACTGGAAAGCGCAAGGAGCTAAAGAGCATTGGGAAATACTGTAAAGCCTGTCAGCACATCAAGTAGTACAAACAGCAACAGTTTTGCGCAAGCTGTGTCCCCAGCCAGTGTCCATGCTGACAAATTTTCTTATTCTAGCAGCAAGACTGTGCGATCAGCGTCACGAAAGTCGAATATTCTAGACAAAATCTCCAAATATTTCAAAAGTAGCACCAAGATTTGTAGCAATTGGAGATTGCGTCACAAAACGAACAGTTTGAATAAATCGGAATCCAAAGCAATAAACAAAATGTTGCAAGGTCTGCGAATTGATCGCAAATTTTCTAATGAACTGAAAATTGATAATTCTAAAAGAGTCTATGAATGTTTAAAGAAATTGCATACCATAAGAGCTGAAAAATTAGATCGCAAGATAAACGACGAAAACGTTCCTGTTGTCGATGTTCTTATAGGAGTATTTAATTCATCTATTAATCTAAAGCGGGATTCAAATACGATGCCTGCGCTGAGAGCGCTCATCGCATTAGCTGTTCGGCCAGATTTTGATTTGGTAGACCGTTATTCTGATTGTAAAACCCGTTATCATAGAATGCTTGAAGGTTTGGCCAGGATCAGACTAATGCCGTCCAGTTACGTCGAAGGAAGAACCAAAAAAATTGAGGCGCAGGACGAACAAATCAGAAATTCTTTGCATGAGTTGCGGACAGGGCTGATTGAACTATTTCCTCACCAAGCGGTCGCTGTGGGAGATCGATTTCATGCTCTAGCAGATAGAACACCGGAGCACGAGGAAACGGCGTTTAATCTCTTCCGACAAGCTGCAGACCACAATGATTTTAATGGGATGACACGAGTGATAAGAGCCTATCGTGACGGTGACGGCGTGGACGCGGATCTACAAAAGATGGCTGAATGGAGCGCCAAGTTAGACGCGAAAATTTTGGCAATTCCTGAGTTGGTTTGAGAATGCGTCGTATCGTGGCGGGTGTCGAAGCCTGACAGAACTACCAATAGGAACGATACGCCATAACCACCGATTCAGACATCATCGCCCTGCGTTAGCCGGGAACTGTGTATGACCGGCTGACCGCGATCGCCTACGAAGGGGGCGTGACGGATGCTGGCGGCCGCCTCATTTGTCTCGCAGCATGCCGAACAAAATAAACTTGCAATACCCACGGCGCGTTCTGAGCTTTGTGATAACCCCGACCCGGCTTTGCAAGCCATGCAAATTGGAACGGGACACACCCACTGTCTGAGAGACTGATTTAAAAGTAGTTGAGTGATATCTACGGGTTGTGATTCAACCGTCTTTTTCCGGAAGATGGAGGATCGGATTCCTTGGAATGATATCACTGCGCAAGCAACACAACCGCGCCTCTCTTCTATATCCAAGCGATTTGACGGACCGGGAATGGTCTGTGGTGGCGCCGCTTATCCCACCGGCCAAACCGCGTAGCCAGCCGCGCAAGAGCAACATGCGAGAGTTATGAACTCGATCCTTTATATCGCAGCCAGCGGTTGTCAGGGGCGGTTCACTGCTGCAAAACTTTCCTCCGGCCTCCACGGTGCGAGGCTATTTCTATTGCTGGCGTGATACCGGCCTTTGGCAGACGATCAACCACATCCTCGTCTCGGCCACGTGTGAACTGGAAGGACGCCAGTCCTTTCCAACAGCCGGTGTTGTCGACAGTCAGAGCGTCAAAACCACGAAAAGCGGCGGAGTTTCGGACCATGACGCCCCCTCTCAGCGTTGCTTAG
>NZ_JSEP01000061.1 GCF_001624695.1 Labrenzia sp. OB1
GTGTCAGCCCGACCGTTTTCCTGTCACCCGCTTTTTTGCGTCCCTATGTCGGGCTTTCGGTAATCCACCAGATCACGGACGGGTTCCGGGAAAAGGGCGGTTCAACGGCCCTGAGTGGGGGCTATGCAACACATACGGTTGGTGTTGGTGAGCTCGGTCTGAGCATCGCACACTCTGTCGAGGTGCCCGAGATCGGCCCGCTCAAACTCTACGGTTCTCTTGCCTGGCGGCGCCTGATCGGCAACGAGGACTTGTCCCGCCAGATGGCCTTTGCCGACAGTCACACGTTCCAGGTGCATGGCGTCCCGCTGGCTCGCGACACGGCGAATGTGGAGATGGGCATGGCGCTGGATCTGGGGCAGGAGCTTCAGGCCTCGGTGGACTATCAGGGTGCATTCGGCCGCGATGCTAAAGACAACTATTTCGGCTTGAAAGTCGCCAAACGGTTCTGACCCACTGCTGATTTGAACGGGCTCCAGGCGACGATTACGATGGCGGTGCTGCTGGCGTATGAGGGAGATTGGCTGGGATTGCCAAGTTGTTGACGGATCTCAAGGCTTGTAGATCGCTGTGATGATTCAGAGTTCCGATTTTCCGCGCCTTAAGGGCTTCCGTTTTCCCAGGTCGATCATTTCCTACGCGGTTTGGGCGTATCATCGCTTTGCGTTGAGTACGGCCGATGTTGAAGATCTCCTGGCGGAGCGGGTATTGGTGTCAGCCGGGAAACGATCCGCAACTGGGTGAACCGGTTTGGCCGGCATTTCGCGCGTTGCATTCGTCGAGACCGGCCAAAGCCCAACAACAAGTGGCCTCTTGATGAGGTGGTGATTGTCATCGGCGGTGTGAAATACTGGCTTTGGCGGGCGATTGACGGCGATGGCGATGTGCTCGACATCCTGGTTCAATCCCACCGCAATGCAAAAGCTGCCAGGCGTTTCTTCGACAGGTTGGTCACGCAATTCGGCGAGCCCAGGGTCGTGGTGACGGATAAGCTGCGCAGCTACACCAAGCCGGTTCAGGCCCTTGCTCCGGATGCCGATCATCGCGCTCACAAGGGGCTGAGTAACAGGATTGAGAATTCCCATCGCCCGACACGCAAACGGGAGAAGATTATGGGTCCTTTCAAGTCGCCCCGGCAAGCGCAGCGGTTTCTGTCTGCCCACGATCAGATCAACACGATCTTCCGGCCACGCCGCTACACCCTGTCGGCCGCCGCATACCGGCACGCAAAGGCTGATGCATTCGGCTTATGGCACGACTACACCGGCGAAATGAACGCCTGAAATCCGTCCAAAGCACGGCACCTTCCGGGCACAACAAAACAAGCTGGCAATCCCGCACTGACCGCACTCGTGCAGTTTTCGGGCGGAACCACTTAAAAACTGAAAAAACTGCCGAAACAAACCGGGCCAATTCTTTCGTATGCTGTTCCAATTGTGACACATGAAAGGATTGGATCTGGATATTTTAGCCGTTAGAAACGTTTAAGGAATTCATGATGCTTTCGTCAAAAGTTAGTAATGTTGCAGGCAGAACCGGCAATACGGAGCCTGCTACATCGCCAAATAATCAGGCAACGCAAGAGCGGGACGGCCATACCTTTCCACTTAAAAACTGAAAAAACTGCCGAAACAAACCGGGCCAATTCTTTCGTATGCTGTTCCAATTGTGACACATGAAAGGATTGGATCTGGATATTTTAGCCGTTAGAAACGTTTAAGGAATTCATGATGCTTTCGTCAAAAGTTAGTAATGTTGCAGGCAGAACCGGCAATACGGAGCCTGCTACATCGCCAAATAATCAGGCAACGCAAGAGCGGGACGGCCATACCTTTTCAAGGAGTTCTGCTGTGAGGCTTAGTAATCCCACGAGTGGGTTAATGGATCGGATCAGAAGCTTCTTCGAGCGTATTTTCTGCAGATGCATATGTCAGGGGGCGGATGTCGATGAGCCAAATGTTTTGAATACTCCAGCGCGTCCTTCAGAGGAGGCGGCCAAAAATGTCTTGGACATTTTAAGTAAAAGTGATTATGGAGACCACGAACACTACAATTTCAGCGACGCTGTTGAATTATTGAGTACATTGTTGGCGCCTGTGGATATTAAACAAAGATGGGAAGGGCACCTTTATCTGACATCCGCCGAGCACTTCGACAAATTTGGACGTTATTTAACCAAAGCTTTTAATGAACTGCCCGAAGGAAAAGTCACACAAATTCGTTTTAATTTGAGGCGCATTTCTTTGTTGGTCAATAGAATGAATTCATTTGACTATCATAGTAAACTCCGCAAATTGTGTTTGCAGACGGTTGAAGAGCTTTGTTCTCCCCCCAACAGGGAACCCAGTTCTATTGGGTACCTCGACTTCAGAAAGACATCTGAAGCGGAACGAAAACATGAACTTTATGAAAGGAAGTATTGGAATTCAACGCCGGAGGAGGCGGCCAATACCATATTGGAAATGTTAATTGCAGGGGATTTTAACTCCAAGAAAGTCGCCAGAATGGAACTATGGACGGCGAGTATGAGCTGGATGCTAGTTGATAAGACATCTGAAGAATATCAAGAACCAAGGATTCCACCCAAGGAAAAAACTAGAGAACAAACTATTGATTACTTTAGTCGCGCTCTTGTGGGGATTCCGAAAGATAAAGTTGAAGCAATTCTTATCAGTTTGGAAGCGGAAGATCTTCGTGAAACCTTTCCTATGGATGTAGATGACATATTTCTGCTCCAGACGATCAAGGATATATGTAATTCATACGACGAGATCGTTGCCAATAGTAGAAAAATATCTCAGGCTAAAGGAAACGATGACGATGAAAAATCTGATGAACCAGTGATGAGAGCAACACCAGAGGATCGGTCAGACCACGAGCGCTTGGAGATGCTTTCTGGCAGATTTTCTACGTACTGACTACTTGTGAGTTCCAAGAAGGTTGTTCATTCGCATTGAAGGTCTGAGACTGGTTGGTGAGCAAACACAATCAGTTTCAGGATCGATGGAATGAACAACCCGCACAAGAATGCCCGCACGTGTTTTTACAGTCGAGAGCAAATTGTTCTGCGTCACCAGAACGGAGAGGCTGCAGCGACTATTGCGGCGGCTTTCGGGATCTCGGTGCGCACTGTCCACAAGTGGCTGCGCCGGTATCGTGAGGAAGGGCCTCAGGGGCTCGTCCATCGCAGCAGTGYCCCGCGTACGTGCGCCCAGGCCTACATGGCCGGCTGGCGCGACCTGATCTGCAGCTTGCGCCAGTTACGGCTTACGGCGCTGGAAATTTCCGGTCTCCTGAAGTTCCCCAGATCGACCGTCGCTCATGCCTTGAAACAGTGGGGGCTGAACCGCCTCAATCGTCTCACACCTCCCGAACCCGTGCGCCGTTATGAGCGGGCCCGTCCCGGGGACCTCATCCATCTGGACATCAAGAAACTGGGGCGGTTCAACAAGGTCGGCCATCGCATAACCGGACATCACAGGCGTCAGCGCTCCC
>NZ_JSEP01000062.1 GCF_001624695.1 Labrenzia sp. OB1
GAGATCGGCCCGCTCAAACTCTACGGTTCTCTTGCCTGGCGGCGCCTGATCGGCAACGAGGACTTGTCCCGCCAGATGGCCTTTGCGGACAGTCACACGTTCCAGGTGCATGGCGTCCCRCTGGCTCGCGACACGGCGAATGTGGAGATGGGCATGGCGCTGGATCTGGGGCAGGAGCTTCAGGCCGCGGTGGACTATCAGGGTGCATTCGGCCGCGATGCTAAAGACAACTATTTCGGCTTGAAAGTCGCCAAACGGTTCTGACCCACTGCTGATTTGAACGGGCTCCAGGCGACGATTACGATGGCGGTGCTGCTGGCGTATGAGGGAGATTGGCTGGGATTGGCAAGTTGTTGACGGAACTCAGAGCTTGTAGATCGCTGTGATGATTCAGAGTTCCGATTTTGCGCGCCTTAAGGGCTTCCGTTTTCCCAGGTCGATCATTTCCTACGCGGTTTGGGCGTATCATCGCTTTGCGTTGAGTACGGCCGATGTTGAAGATCTCCTGGCGGAGCGGGGTATTGGTGTCAGCCGGGAAACGATCCGCAACTGGGTGAACCGGTTTGGTCGGCATTTCGCGCGTTGCATTCGTCGAGACCGGCCAAAGCCCAACAACAAGTGGCCTCTTGATGAGGTGGTGATTGTCATCGGCGGTGTGAAATACTGGCTCTGGCGGGCGATTGACGGCGATGGCGATGTGCTCGACATCCTGGTTCAATCCCACCGCAATGCAAAAGCTGCCAGGCGTTTCTTCGACAGGTTGGTCACGCAATTCGGCGAGCCCAGGGTCGTGGTGACGGATAAGCTGCGCAGCTACACCAAGCCGGTTCAGGCCCTTGCTCCGGATGCTGATCATCGCGCTCACAAGGGGCAGAATAACAGGATTGAGAATTCCCATCGTCCGACACGCAAACGGGAGAAGATTATGGGTCCTTTCAAGTCGCCCCGGCAAGCGCAGCGGTTTCTGTCTGCCCACGATCAGATCAACACGATCTTCCGGCCACGCCGCTACACCCTGTCGGCCGCCGCATACCGGCACGCAAAGGCTGATGCATTCGGCTTATGGCACGACTACACCGGCGAAATGAACGCCTGAAATCCGTCCAAAGCACGGCCCCTTCCGGGCACAACAAAACAAGCTGGCAATCCCGCACTGACCGCACTCGTGCAGTTTTCGGGCGGAACCACTTAAAAACTGAAAAAACTGCCGAAACAAACCGGGCCAATTCTTTCGTATGCTGTTCCAATTGTGACACATGAAAGGATTGGATCTGGATATTTTAGCCGTTAGAAACGTTTAAGGAATTCATGATGCTTTCGTCAAAAGTTAGTAATGTTGCAGGCAGAACCGGCAATACGGAGCCTGCTACATCGCCAAATAATCAGGCAACGCAAGAGCGGGACGGCCATACCTTTCCACTTAAAAACTGAAAAAACTGCCGAAACAAACCGGGCCAATTCTTTCGTATGCTGTTCCAATTGTGACACATGAAAGGATTGGATCTGGATATTTTAGCCGTTAGAAACGTTTAAGGAATTCATGATGCTTTCGTCAAAAGTTAGTAATGTTGCAGGCAGAACCGGCAATACGGAGCCTGCTACATCGCCAAATAATCAGGCAACGCAAGAGCGGGACGGCCATACCTTTTCAAGGAGTTCTGCTGTGAGGCTTAGTAATCCCACGAGTGGGTTAATGGATCGGATCAGAAGCTTCTCCGGGCGTATTTCCTGCGGAAGCATATCTCAGGTTGGAGGGAGGGATGTCGATGAGCTAAATGTTCGGCGGGTTCAAGGGCATACTCCAGAGGGAACGGCCAAAAATGTCTTGGACATTTTAAGTAAAAGTGATTTTGGAGAACGCGAAGGCTGCAAGTTCAGCGTCGCTGTTCAATTATTGAGTTCCTTGGTAACGCCTGCGGATTTGACTAACGATGAGGTTAAGCGCTATTTGTATTTAGAATCCGCCGAGCACCTCCACAAAGTTGGAAGTTATTTAACCAAAGCTTTTGATGAGCTATCCGAAGAAAAAGTCATAGTAATTCGTGATAATTTGAGATTTATTGCAAGATCCGTTGCTAGAACGCTTTCAATTGATTTTCATGGTAAACTCCGTGAATCGTGTTTGCAGACGGTTAAAGAGCTTTGTTATCCCTCCAACAGGGAACACAGTTTTTTTGAATTCTTTGAATTCAGAAGGACGTCTGAATTTGACTTCGGAAGTACAACTGAAGCGGAACAAAGATTTATTGAACGCTTTGACTTCAGAAAGACAGCTGAAGCGGAACGAAAAAATGAACTTTATGAAAGGAAGTATTGGAATTCAACGCCGGAGGAAGCGGCCAATACCATATTGGAAATGTTAATTGCAGGGGATTTTAACTTCAATAAAGTCACCAGAATGGGCCAATGGACTACGAGTATGAGCTGGATGCTAGTTGATAAGACATCTGGAGGATCTCGAGATATACTATGTGCACCCAGAGAACAAACTATTGATTACTTTAGTCGCGCTCTTGTGGAGATTCCAAAAGATAAAGTTGAAGCAATTCTTATCAGTTTGGAAGCGAAAGAGCTCCGTAGAGCTATTTTTATAGATGCAACTGGCAGATTTATGCTCCAGACGATCAAAGATCTCTGTAATTCATACGACGAGATCGTTGCCAATAGTAGAAAGATATCTCAGGCTAAAGGAAACGATGAAGATGAAAAATCTGATCAACCAGTGATGAGAGCAACACCAGAGGATCAGTCAGACCACGAGCGCTTGGAGATGCTTTCTAGCGGATTTTCTACGTACTGACTACTCTGTAGATCCCAATTATATCCAAAGCATTCGATGTTGTCCAAATTGATCTTTTGGTAGCATCTTTGAAGAAAAGGTCATAGTAATTCGTGAAAATCTGGAAGCGCGTGTTAAACTGATTGAAATGAATGCTCACTTGGGGAAACGGTAGTGTCCAGTTTGAACCGCCCCGTGTTTGCCGGAGGCTCCAACTCCTGAGTAGGATGGAGCACTATGAGCAAAACGACGAACAAGTTTTCGCCTGAAGTTCGCGAGCGAGCAGTTCGCCTTGTGCTGGACAGTGAAGGTCAACACGGGTCTCGCTGGCAGGCGATTGTTTCGATAGCAGCCAAGATCGGCTGCTCGGCGCACACGCTGAACGAATGGGTCAAGAGATCCGAGGTTGATAGTGGTGCGCGGGCCGGCATTCCGACGGAGATGGCCGAGAAGATGAAGGCTCTGGAGCGGGAGAACCGTGAGCTTCGTCAGGCCAACGAGATCCTGCGCAAGGCGTCTGCGTATTTTGCCCAGGCGGAGCTCGACCGCCCACTGAAGCGATGATTGCCTTCATCGAAGAACACCGAGGTGTGTTTGGGATCGAGCCGATTTGCAGGCTGCTGCCGATTGCCCCATCGACCTATTACGAGAACATCGCCAAGCGTGAG
>NZ_JSEP01000063.1 GCF_001624695.1 Labrenzia sp. OB1
CATCATCGACAGCGTGAAATCCTCCGGCTCCCGGTCTTCCGGGCGTTCGCTCTCGGTGTCCGCCAAGGGGTTCGATGTCAGCGGCAAGGCGAAGGAGCCACAACGCATCCACCAGGACGAAGGTACGGTGGGCGGTTTCCTGAAGACGGTCGCCAAGAAGGCCGGCTTCGACATGAAGATCGATCCCGCGCTCGGGAATATCGTGCGCGACTATATCGCAGCGGATGGCGAGAGCCTGTTGCATGTAGGTGAGAAGCTCGCGCGTGAACTCGGCGGCACCTTCAAGCTCCGGGAAAACACTGCTGTCCTTGCCAAGCACGGCGGGGATTTCGGCCTTCCATTAATTACCGGCCTGTTCAACACCGGCAACAGCGGCAACCTCATTTCGTGGGACATCGAGCCGGTCTCGACCAGGGACGTCTTCAGGCAAGTCACGGTGCCTTACTTCGACCGGAAGAAAGGCCTTCCGATGGATTTCAAGACGGAGAGCGGTGCCATCGGAGAGAAGGCCAGGGCCGTCAATCTGGTGAGATCCATCGCGCGCGATGAAAACCATGCAAGGGAAATCGCCGAGGGGCGCAAGCAGCAGATCGAACGGGAAGGGGGCAAGGGCAGGGTGACATTGAACCTGACACCTGAAGCGCAGGCCGAGGCGCTGTTTCAACTGCGCGGCACCCGGGCCGGTGTCGATGGCACCTACAGGATCGTCTCGGTGACCCACAAGGCCAGCCGCTCGGGCGGGGCCACGACTGATCTGGAGTTGCAACAGCCGCAGGATGGGGCGGGGATGGACGGGAGGTAACGGATATTCAGGATGGATGAACTCGCGAAGGTGGTTGAAGCTAAGGGGATGGCCTGTTCAACGAGCTTTTCCGTCAGTTGGTCAATTGGCACTTGCGGCCCAAAGTTGCCCTTGGTTCTGGGGCAGCGAAGGACCGTTTGGAGCCCGAACTGGTCATCCATCGCCGCAGAGAGTCGGCCACGACGCTAGAGTTTGGTGAGCGGTAGTTGGTCGACAACTAGTCCAATTGCTGCTCGGGTGAACGTAGGGGGCATTCGAAGCTGCCGTTGATATAACGGTGTTTGTGATGCATCTTTCAATTACTGATTGAGGCACTTAAGGTACTCAAGTTGCCTGTTTTAGTGTTGGAGCAGCCGTGAGGGGGGTACACGTGGGATCGCTAGACTTTGATGCTGAGAAGACGGCCTTTCGAGACTTTTACGATAGCAATCGCGACGGTCTTCAAGGTGCATTAGGTTCGTTTAAGACGCTGATTGAGGCCTTGCTTCTGTCCAAATCTATTTCTGCCATTTCAAGTATAGATGGACGCATCAAGGACCGAGAAGAGTGTATCAGTAAGTTTACGCGCAAATATCGCACGATGCTTGAGAGCAATGGGACCCCTTACACCATACTGGAAAAAATCACCGACCTAATAGGATTACGCGTCGTTTGTCTCTATGAAGATGATGTAGAGCGCGTGAAAGATGTAATATCAGAAGAATTCAACGTTCTGGATGTTACTGATAAGATTTCTCAGGTCGAGAGCACAGAGGATTCGTTTGGCTATAAAGGATTGCACTTGGATCTGAGGTTGAACGAAGCTAGAGAGAAGATGGCTGAGTACAGAGTTTATGCCATCCATCCTTTTGAGCTTCAGATACGCACTGTTGTCCAGGACTCCTGGAGCATAATTGATCACAAGATCAAGTATAAGAGGTCAATTCCAAACAGCCTTAAGCGTCGGATCAATACCTTGGCTGCACTATTCGAGTTGGCAGATCGTGAGTTTCGTGCAATTCGTGAAGCTACTGAAACCGAATTAGAGCGGGCTGAAAAAACCTATCCTGAGATCGAAGATGAGACGGAGGCTGCTGCGGACTACGACGAGGGCAGGAGTGAAGACCAAAACGACAATCAACCTAGTCGCCGCTATGCTCCACTAGATGCTTTCAATTTTTTGCGTATTGCAAAGCACTTCTTCCCCGAATTTGTATTTGAACCGCACAAAGTTGATGGATTTACCCAAGAAATTGTATCTCTCGAACCAAATATTAGTCGAGGCAAGTTTAACTTCTATATGCGGGAAAAGATCAGCGACATAAAGCGATATCAAGCTCATTTTGAAGCTACTGGGGATTATACAATGAACCCGTTCACCATCATTCGCCACTGCTTGTATGCAGGTGACCAACAGCTCTTCGCTCACATGCTGACCGAAACGGCTCGAGAACGGTTTGATACCTGGCTCCAAAAGAGCCATTCATAGAAATCGATCTGGTAAATCCTTGATTGCTTCCCTCCCACCCGACGGATGAAGGGATGCAATCAATCTATTTCCCGTGTTAGCTGCCGACTTATGCTCGGGGTCGACGCATTCCTAATACTCGCCAATGCGAACGCCCTAAAAGACCGCATAGTCGCCGTTCATGCGAACCGCAGCAAACGCCCGCTTCCCGCCCAAGTTTAACATAAAGCGCCCTGCCGCAGTTGTCCCGGACAGGCTCAATCCGGCCACGAGCCACGGCGCGGGACCCGACGCCCGCTGACCTGAACCGAACACTCAGTTTCCACCAACCCGCCCATCGAGGCGGGTTTTTTCATGCCCAAACGAAGGAGGGCGGAATGTCCAGTTTGTCTTTTGAAATGTGGCTGCAGAGCCGATTGACGGCGCACGGTTTTGCGTGCGGCCTGATCGATGGCGAGATCGGCCCGAAAACCCTGCATGCCTTGCGCGGTTTCCAGACCGCCAGGGGGCTGCCGATAACCTCGCAGGCGGACGAGGCGACGGTGACCGCGCTGAAGGCGGCATCCTCGCGCGTTCCGGTCGAGGTGAGCGGGTTCATTCCGGATCGCGATAGCGACCTGCCCGACGATCGCCGCAAGACCCTCTGGCCACGCCAGAAAGACGTGCTTTCGTTTTACGGGCCAGTCGGCACCGGCCAGACCCGCGTCGAGGTGCCCTGGGGCATGCGCCTTGCCTGGGACCTGGACGTGCCGGTGCGCACGATCACTCTTCACAGCAAGGTTGCCGCCTCGGCCGAGCGCGCGTTTCACAAGATCCGCGGCCTCTATTCAGACCGGCAGATCAAGGATCTCGGTCTCGATCTCTTTGGCGGTTCGTTGAACGTGCGCCGCATGCGCGGCGGCAGCCGCTA
>NZ_JSEP01000064.1 GCF_001624695.1 Labrenzia sp. OB1
CTGCATCGCCATTTCGGCATACATCTTTTTCAGGCGCCGGTTCTCATCAGCCATGGCCTTCATTTCCGCCATCAACGACGCATCCATGCCGCCGTATTTCGAGCGCCAATTGTAGTACGTCGCGTTGCTGATCCCGTGTTCCCGGCAAAGATCGGCAACCGGCACACCGCTCTCACCCTGCTTCAAAATCGCCAGGATCTGGCTTTCCGTAAATCTTGATTTCTTCATGTCGTTCTCCAAGCGCATCAAAGGCCGGAGAAGTCCAATTTTCAACCCAGTGGTTTTCGGGGATGATTACCAGAAGACATTATACTTTTTTGACGTTCGCTTTGTCGCAAAGCAACGAAAAATCTACCATAGAAAATTTACGTTAAACCTGGAAAAAATCTCCACAACGAATGGCTGATCAAAGACAATTAATATTGTGATATGTAAAAATTTCTAATTTTCTATGACCAACTATCCCAAATGATACAGTCTGGATCGTTGTTGTAACTAATTATTGTCATTGTGCGAAATATTGGCACGAATTTCTATCGTTAACGGGCGAATTCGCACAATGATTACACTTGACACCGTAGCTGAGGAGATGGGTTATTGTCTATTAGTTCTAGTTCAAAATATACAGCAAATGCTGTCAAAATTGGCGGTCAAAATGATCGTGAAGAAGAAAAATGCGAAAGTAACGAAAAAAATGCGCCTAGGAGATTCAATAATAATGGGCCGAGAACAAAAACATTACACCTGTTCTATTTGAGTGTCGGAAAAAAGGAGGCTGCTGAAAGAACATGGAGAGAATTACCTGAAACCAGGAAGCGTAGCATCGATCGTGAGCACGCAGAAACAATGATGAAGCAAGCGGAAGATAAAAAGAGAAAACATGTTACTCTAGATAGTAAAACTATGGGTGAAATAATTCACCCGGGTCGTAATTTTTCTGAAATTGAAAAAGAAGTGAACAATACAGATGACATAGCGACCAAAGCTAAAATTCTTACATGCCCTAATAAAGGTGTTCAGGGAGCTGCAACGCTCGGCATGATTTCCGCTATCCATACAAACAAAGAATTGGTGCAGAAATTCAGAAAGATCAATCACGATATTCTCATCAAAAATCCTGAAAAGCGGGGCCAAGACCTACGAATCGGATTTCAACCGGCATCGAATTTCAGAGATGTTAATGAAGCTATCATTGCGGGAGGTCCGCTGAGCTATAACAAAGCGCAACAAATAATGGGTGATGTAAAGAAACCTGACAAGGCGACAATAAGGATTGTTTCCTATAACCGTGAGGGTTTGCCACCCTTTGGCCATGATACCGGAACGCAAAATTCGAAACACTTCGAACTAAATGTGTTCACCGAAGATACTATTGTCGGAACCTTCTTTGAGTCCAACACATATATTGATGCCATCATGGGAGTTGAAAAATACGGTTTTGGCGAACTTAATGTTCAAGTTCCTTACAAGCCCCGGTCTCCAGAATCTCCGTTTGAGAAATTGTTTGCACCAGAAGAACCGAATTCCAGCTTCGGGGCTCCTAACGTGCTTATCGCATCAAATGATCACAAACACAGTTTTGTAAGGTCTGTGGCGCTGTATCAGCAAGGAGCTAAGTATTCTGAAGAATTGGAAAAACTAGAAAAACTAAATCATGAATTGGACGAATTACAAAGAGCACCTCAAGAAGAGTCCGCTGAGAAGCGTGAATACCTAAAGAGTAGAATAGAAAATGTTGATGACCGCGCCGAAAAAATGAAGAACTTTACACCAAATAAAATATCATTCGCGGCTGTATTTCCCATTAGCGCCGAACAACATCACGAACTGCTAAAACACAAGGCATTACTCGACGCTATTTATCAAACTGGGCTTTTCCCAACGCTCGGCAGCCATTGCGCCGCCAATACATGTGCAAATTACAATGGCATGCTCCTGGAGCTTATGAATATTGATAAAAAGGATGAAGAGCACAGGATTTCCGAGCTTCCGCTAGATATGCTCGAGCACCGGATCATTGACTTGTCTTCCGTGATAGAGGGAGCGAAGTTAACAGCACCTGTGGAGCCCCGTTCTATCTACCAGGACACTTATGTCAACAAGCGTATTGATGAGATAACGACAAAGAATATTTCAGCTAATGAAGCACATCGTTTGGCGAAACTGGGCGTAGCAGAACCCACACTTTATCAACCACGTGGTGAGCGGGCATCGTTTTTTGGTCAGTATTTAGCGCCTTACAATAAGGATGATGTTGAACATGAGGTTGATACGCTGGCTGCAAACACGGCGCTAAAATTGGCGGAGCAGATGTTGAACAGCAATAAAGAAGATCACGATCCAAGTGTTTTGCAATTGCAATAACCGGCTAGGTTCTGTTGACAAAGTGGATTCCCAAATCAGCTGAGCTGTGATTCAAGACTGTCTTTTAGGAGGCAGTCTTGGCACGTGGCGATTTGACGGACGCAGAATGGGAATTGATTGAAGCATTGCTTCCTTCGGAGCGAGGCCGAAAGTCCCGTCCAGCTCAGGATAACCGCCGTTATCTGAATGGTATGCTGCACGTGCAGCGCGTTGGCTGCCCCTGGCGGGTAGTGTCAAAGATCTTTCGCACTTTTGTTTTCAGGCGACGGCTCCGTGGGTTTGGTACTGGTCCGCGTAGAGCGGTGCCATGTTCATGTATTTTCGGCTGGACCACTTGCCCGCGGCGATATGCCTGAGCCTGGCCGCGGCCAGGTTCAGGCATGACTGGCCGTCCGGGAACGCCCAGACGACCCGCGTGCGTCGCCGGATCGGTATTGCCAAGTTGTTTGTCATTGGATGCAAGGCAGCGCGGCCCCTGCTTTTTCAAGCGGTCATTTCTGCTGTGTAGTCGGACCACAGGCAGAAGGCATCTGCCCTGGCGTGTCGCCAGGAGCGGGCTGAGAGTTTGTATCGGCGGGGACGAAAGATGGTGTTTATCTGATCGTGGGCTGACAGGAAACGCTGTGCTTGGCGGGGCGATTTGAACCGCCCCATGATCTTCTCTCGCTTCCTGGTCTGGCGGTGTGCGTTTTCAATTCTGTTATTCAGGCCCTTGTGGGCTCGATGATC
>NZ_JSEP01000065.1 GCF_001624695.1 Labrenzia sp. OB1
GAAAGTCCTTCGGCAGTGCCCGCCACTGACAGCCGCTGCCCGCGATATAAAGGACCGCGTTCACCACCTCTCGCATGTCGGTCTTGCGTGGCCGACCGCCGGATTTGGCCGGAGGGATCAGCGGCGCCAAAATCGCCCATTCCCGATCCATCAAATCAGTTGGATAACGCAGATCGTCCCGGTTATGCTGTTTGCGAGTGATATCATCCCAGGGCATTCGATCCTCCATCTTCTCGACAAAGACGGTTGAATCACAACCCTTTGATATCACTCAACTACTTTTAAATCAGGCTCTTAGGAGCTCTTTCGTCACAATGGGAAATGCAGATTTAAAGTCTCTGAACGATTTTGTTTTTGCTGTTCTGTTTTCTGCCATTACCTTGTTTAAGAAGCTTTTCATGGGCTTCTCATAATCGTTGCCAGAATCGAAAATCGAAAAAGTGCGCAACAGTATCTCGACATCTCTCTGATGCTTCTCTGGTTTTTGCCGTCCAATAACAGCACGCCACTCCGGGAGATCGTTTAGTTCTCTTAACTCTTTGACGAGATCACCGGAGAACACACAATTTCTGATTTCTTGTGGGCGCAGGGGAGTACCTCCGGTGTTCAAGCGCTCAAACACGTAGTACATGCTTGTATCGTCGTCTGACGGAGCTAACTGCTTAATATTGACCACTCGCATGACTGTGTTTCGAAGCTTCCTCTGCTCTTCGTCGGACAGGTCTACGAACCGCTTTTTCGCGTATGGGCTCTTCTCATCCAGCCCCGTGAGTCGAAATACTTGGCGCCGTCCCTGCGCATTTTCTGCGCCAAAATACCCATCGAAAAAGAATACTATAGACGACACACGCTGCAATCCGTCGATGACCAATCGCTTTTCATCATCCCCCACGTAAAAGAACACTTGGGGTACGGGTAGACCGAGTAGGAATGATTCGATCAGTAGCGATGATTGCTTAATCGACCATACGAAATTTCTTTGGAAATCAGGAACTTCTATGTCACCGTCATTCCACATATCCGCAAGGCCCTTCAACGTATAGTCGGATGGATAGATGTTCAGGTCGAAACTGACGAAATGCTCATTGTCTTCGTTGTCAATGTCGAACTCCATGTCGGCGTCTTGTTCGATCTGATCTGCGGTCAATGTGAAAGCCCTCAAGAAGTTCGTATTATTCGGAAATCTAGGCGATATTCTCTTGGTGGTCTATGACCGTCTCACAGTTCACTTCGGTGAAGCTGCGATTCGGCATCGGACCTCAGGGTCAAGGTCAGCTCCGGGCCGGGAAGCGCCAACGTGAGCACTATCGGCCAATGTCGGCTTCGCACTTCAGCATTGCCCCCCTCACCTCAAGGCTTGCCTCAGATCAAGCAGCCTCCTTCGCCTCTTGTTGTGCTATCAGCCGATTGACTTCGTAGGCCAGCAGAACTGCCGTGGTAACGGTCGGGGCCGAGGCGTTTGCCTGTTTGGCGCTCTTCAGTAGCTCGTCCAGATCGATCCGGTCGAACAGGTCCAGAAAGTCCGCTCGCTTCAAAAGATCGGGCTTGTTTAGCACCAGCCTGGACACAGCCGTGAAGCAGGCCGCCTGCCAGTTCCCCCGGTTCTTCGTCGTGTTGATCAGCCCAAACACAAGCCGCAAGTGCTCTGGCCCGTGTTTCTTCAGGATCGTTTGGCAGGTTCGCCGGGCGCGGCTTTCGTGCCGTCCACGCGGTTTAATCGTGTGGTCCACGAAGTGCACACCGAACTCGGCGGCGATACGGTCTACATGTCCTCCGGAAGCCATCAGGAACCTACTTTCTGCAGCGATGCGAAGGCTGCTTCTGCTCTGTCTTTTGCACTACGGGGTTTGGCCACTGGCGCCTGTGCTGCCTGCCCTCGCGCGGACTTCTTATGGAGCCGCACGATCTTGCTCAGGACGCGATTTTCCAGCGTCAGGAGCCAGTTTCTCGCGCACTGCAGGCGCAACTCATCTTCAATCGTCGCATTCGGCCTGGCTGCCGCTCTCTTGCGGATTTCAACCTGCCTCTGGGCTTCTTCTATCTGCTCTTTGAGGTGATCCATTGTCTTTGCCCCATTCTTGTTTTTGTTTTGTTCTGGCAGCGCTTTACGCCTGACCTATCGACTTCCAGAATGCGATGGTCTGGCTTATCCGATCTTCCATGTCCGGCGCGTAGCAGATGAACGGCAGCTCCAAGTCCTGGAACCCTTTCCGCCGTTGCTGGTGGAGTTTCAAAACCGCGTCGTACTTCACCGGGTCATTGGCCTTGAACACGATCCGCGGGCCGCAGACGCCGAAGTCCATCAGTCGCCGCTGAAACTCCCCCGCCTCATCGACCAACTCTTGCAGGAACTCGTGAACCTCAGCGATGGCCGGGGCGAATTTGCGACCCTTCGGGATGCCGTTGACCGGACATGCCGCGATCAGCCCGGCTTCAACCGGATAGCTCTGGAACACCGCAGACATGCCAGCCGCGAACGTCTTCGGGTCGTGCAGGTCCGAGGCCCGGTAGAGCCCGATCAATCCCCGTGCCATCCACGAGGCCTGTTCAGCCATTGGCCTACCCTCGCCCTTCAGAGCGGCCGAAAGAGCCCTCAAGGTCAAGAACTGGTCCGGCGTTGGCGGAACCATCGTCGCCCCAAGGGTGCGGGCCATAGACCCGGAAGTTCTCCTCGAAGACACGGCGGATCTCGACCTTCAGAGCGGTATCGCGACGGGCGCGGACTGAAAGCCTGTCCACGTCCTCACGCTTGGCGATGTTCTCGTAATAGGTCGATGGGGCAATCGGCAGCAGCCTGCAAATCGGCTCGATCCCAAACACACCTCGGTGTTCTTCGATGAAGGCAATCATCGCTTCAGTGGGCGGTCGAGCTCCGCCTGGGCAAAATACGCAGACGCCTTGCGCAGGATCTCGTTGGCCTGACGAAGCTCACGGTTCTCCCGCTCCAG
>NZ_JSEP01000066.1 GCF_001624695.1 Labrenzia sp. OB1
CTCCTCATGTCACCACACTCGCCTGTGTCGCGCAGTTGCAAGGTGAAGACCTCGAGCTCCTGGAGGCCATCGTCGAAAACGATGACAACCTGACCTATGGCAGCATCGTCAGCGTCCAAACAGGTCAGGACGACTATATTACAGCGCTCACCGACGACGGCATCCACGAATTGAAAGACATGCTCGCCGAAGCCAGAAGCTCAACCGAAAACTGGAACGGCTTCCTCGATGACTTCGTCTCAGATCCCCACGTCATTGCCCGCGTCAAGGCCCAATCGCCGCGGTAACAATCGGCCGGTTACAGTCATCCTTCGATTGGCGTTTCAGTTTTTCGACGATGGCACTGAGAATCATGACGTGGAACTCCAATTACAGAAGCGCCCTTTCAACAGCCAAATCTCAAGACACGGTTAACTCGACAATCTTTGCGACACGCCCATCATCGAGCCCACAAGGGCCTGAATAACAGAATTGAAAACGCACACCGCCAGACCAGGAAGCGAGAGAAGATCATGGGGCGGTTCAAATCGCCCCGCCAAGCACAGCGTTTCCTGTCAGCCCACGATCAGATAAACACCATCTTTCGTCCCTGCCGATACAAACTCTCAGCCCGCTCCTGGCGACACGCCAGAGCAGATGCCTTCTGCCTGTGGTCCGACTACACAGCAGAAATGACCGCTTGAAAAAGCAGGGGCCGCGCTGCCTTGCATCCAATGACAAACAACTTGGCAATACCGCTCAACGGTTTCTTTCAGTTCATGATCAGATCAACACGATCTTCCGGACGCGCCGATACAAACTGTCCGCATCCTCATACCGGCACGCCAGAGCAGATGCGTTCAGCCTGTGGTCCGACTACACCGCTGAGATGAACGCCTGAAATCCGTCCAAAACGGGAGCCTGTGCTGGCCGACCCAAACAAGTTGGCAATGCCCTCTTTTGGATTCCCAAAGTTTCGCGAATATGATTCCTGATGGGGAACATGAGGAGTTTGCCATGTCCGCCCCTATCCGTCTTCGAGATGACTTTGATGCTCCAACCCTTCGTCATCTAGCCCGTTGGTCGGTGAATGCCGATCAAACCATCAGGATTTTACTATCAAGATTATGTATATGACTTTCTCTTGACGATTTGTAGTTCTCGGAAACTATTCCAATTCTCGCCAATCCAGTGAGCATTCGATGAAATAGCGTGTTACGATCAGAATGTTTCGAGATGTAGTTATTAGTGGGGTCCGTGTACTCTTGAATATTCTTCTCCTGATATTCTATATTTTTAATTTTGACTGCGTCATAAGCAATTTCTTTAAGTTTAATCGAAACGGTAGCTGCCTCGTTAGAAACACCAGTTTTTCCACTATGCTTTTGCGCTGCGTTGACAAGTCGCTTAAGTCCTTGGTGGAGCTCTTTGAAATTACCGCGATTGCTTAAACCACGCAAAATCTCACGGTTAGCCTTGGCGACAGATTTATTCAGAGCTCTTTCAGGAAGACTTTTTTTCCAGTTTTTGAAACGGTTGGCAGTGCTTTCGAAGAAAGCTCGTAGTTTTCCGACTGATTTGTTGGTGACAACAGAAGGCTGTCGCCTAACCCCACTTTCACGAACCAGAGGCCTCAGTTCAGAAGAGCTTGCTGAAATAAGAGACCGATTCGAAAGTTCATGAGACAAGACAA
This sequence comes from Labrenzia sp. OB1, assembly GCF_001624695.1. GTDB lineage: Bacteria > Pseudomonadota > Alphaproteobacteria > Rhizobiales > Stappiaceae > Roseibium. The sequence continues at coordinate 1,673 of NZ_JSEP01000066.1, forward strand.
TAGGTTGCGAGCCTGCGTGTCTAAGAGCGAATTCTCTGATTGTTTGGTTGCCAGAAGACCTGGGAACAATACTAGCCATTTTGTGAGTTCCTTTTCGAATTGGAGCTGTGGCGTTTTGATGCCGAGTTCTATCAGCCGGGATCCTCTACAGCTGTCTCAAATGTGACTGGCGTGTCGCAGATAACGTACAAATATTTTCGCACATTTTCAGGTTGAGACGGTTCCCTTTGTTGTGATGGAAGGGAGCAAGGCATGACTGACGATACTGACAGCAAAGAGATTGGCAACGTGATCCGGATCGATGAGGCAGGGATCAAGAACCATCTGGGATGTCAATGGCACCTTAAATTTCCCCAGAATGGGCCGTTTAAAATTCCCCAGTCTGGTGTCCCGGTAGTCAGCCGGATTTACAGACTGGCGGCTCCGTTTTTAGCTTTTGGTGGTCGTCCCCTGCGCCTTGGCGGGGGTGGTGGCGAGATCGGGGCGTTTGCACGCACATGCTCCGGGATCAGATCCGCGTGACCACGAAGCCGATACAGGGCTTGGGGAATTCTGTGAAGGCCGTTACAACGCTCACCGCAGAGCCGCACGAGATCAAGGCAGAGAACGGGGCCACTAGCGGTGTTTCCTGATGTCAGCGTTCGACATACCCGCGCTTGCATTTGCTACGCACCAGGTGCGCCTTGCGAGCGTGTGCGGAAACCAGGTCGGGAAAGAGATCCGACCGTGACCGCCCCGAGGTGCCAAGACGCCCCCACCTCCGTTGAACGGCATAATCGCCGAACAGGGTCGGCTCGACCGACAACACATAGAACCGGGCCATGTTCCGGTGCGGATCGATGCGCGTCAGAAAGACAGGGTGTCGAAGGCTCTGCATGTCGCCAGTGTGTAGGCAAACATTGGCGCGCGTCCAATGACTGTTTGGAATCAATCAGCACATGTTCGATTCAATATTGGCTGCCTGATTGAGGGCAGCTCGGCCAGGAAAATTGAAAACCAAAGCGAAACGCTGCTACGTTAAGTTGAGGCGGGTTTGGTCTGGGAAACTCGGATAATAGCCAAATACCGTCATTTTTTGTACATGAAAATACACTTTGGTAGTGCGGACGTCCGTTCGTTTACAACCAAAAATGAGTGTGCCAGCCTCTTGTCAAATATGCTTTGAAGCTTATCCGTGAGCCGGTCAGAT
>NZ_JSEP01000067.1 GCF_001624695.1 Labrenzia sp. OB1
CATCTGCCACTGCCCCGTCGACACCCGTCTCGCCTTCGGCGACGATGGCGACATTCGCCGCCAGCAGTTGCTGGCCCTCCGTTGAACCGTCGAGCGTCGAAAACGGGATCTTGCGCGAGATGCCGGCCAGACCGAACAGGGAGCGGTTCGCGAAGGGATGGAACGGCTTGCCAGCGCCCACCTGGTTGTCGATCCGGATCATCAGACCGGCAACGCGCGGTGCCATCGGGGCTGTAACCGTCTGGGCCCCGTCCCAGATCCGGGCGGCCACGCCGATCGGCATCAGACGTTCCGACGACATGGTTTCGCGGGCGTCAATCGCGTTGGACGTGGACGTGTCGTCCACATCAACCGGCGCGACGGCCAGGATCTTGCCGAGATTGGCTTCCAGCGCCGCAATCACCGGATTGGTCGTGTCAAGACCCGGACGCCAGGCAGTCCGACCGGCAACCACAATGCGCGGGGTCTTGTTCACCTTGGACGGGATGCTGGCAATGTCGTTGACCACGGCGGCGATCGATGCGGCTGTGGTCGCCGTATCGACGCCTTCGGCCACCCGGACAACAGTCACGTCTGCGCCCGAATTAAGGTCATTCAACTGGTCGTGGATGCCGTTCACCGCATCGGCAAGCAGGCCGGTACCAAGGGCATTGACCTTGGCTGCGTCACTCGTNCCGAGATTGGCTTCCAGCGCCGCAATCACCGGATTGGTCGTGTCAAGACCCGGACGCCAGGCAGTCCGACCGGCAACCACAATGCGCGGGGTCTTGTTCACCTTGGACGGGATGCTGGCAATGTCGTTGACCACGGCGGCGATCGATGCGGCTGTGGTCGCCGTATCGACGCCTTCGGCCACCCGGACAACAGTCACGTCTGCGCCCGAATTAAGGTCATTCAACTGGTCGTGGATGCCGTTCACCGCATCGGCAAGCAGGCCGGTACCAAGGGCATTGACCTTGGCTGCGTCACTCGTGGAAAACCGGACGGGTTCGCCTTCCGGAAATTCGACCGCGGACGCGTCTTCCGAGGTTTCGATGATCAGGACATGCGAGAAGTCCGCACCAAGTGCGGGGACGACTTCATCGTCCGGGCGCGTGAAACTCATTCCGAAGGTAGGGGTAGTCATGTCTTTCTCCTTGCCTGGCTGCGGGCACAAAAAAACCGCCTCAAGGGCGGTGTGTGAGCTGTTTGTCGGTAATTGTCCTGGTGGATTGAACGAAATGGTGAAGCCGCGTCAGGCTACGCGTTGGGAGGTATCAAGGTCAGCTACGAGCGCTTCTCTGGCCCCTGGAAGCTCCAACGCGATTGACGCTCTCTGCCCATAGCCGCCGCTGGCGCAATCGGCAGCTCGGAGCCTAAATTGCGAAGGTTTTGAAGTGCACTGAATGTATGTTATGTTACCCCCATGGAATAGCTCACTAGACATTAGTTACTTGATTTAGATATTTAATCCCAATCATGAATACCTGGTGAACGAAAATGCTATTTGACCCGACTTGGGAACTATTGCGTTCTTTCGGAAACTCCAAATTTGCTAGATTGACTATCTTCGTACCTATATTTGGATACTTCATAATTTTTAACGACGCATTTGTTTCCTTGTTGAGCTCATCGATGGAATGGGCATGTCTTGCCTTTGGCAGCAGCGCTTGCAGCGACGACGGTATTGCTAATCTTGATGATGAGTTCATGCTTCGAAAAGTTATCAATATCTACGTTGCTTTATCTGCAATCGCGCTTTCGACAGCCGTTTTTCAGGCATTATGTCCACATGAAATCAAGAAGTTCTGGCACGTAGAAAACTATGTTGCCGAAAATACGAAAATTTTTCACCACGAGTTCAATCGGAGAATACGGGAGGTCCTAGATACGAATTTGCCAGATGATGTCTCAAGAATTCAGGATAGGTACAATCGCGACAAGCTAGATAATCGCTCTAAAGCAAGTGAGATGTACGACCGAGACATTCTCGCATTGTGGTTCGGCTTTCAGAATGAACGATTTGAAATTTCACGTTGGCTATGTTTTCTCCTATTTTGCTTTGGTGTAGCGTTTCTAATCTATCCAACGCTTGTGGTGTTTGTGAAAGTTTGCGGGATCATCTTGGTAGGGTAGCGGCAGTGAACCTGCCATTGGCACATGCGCAGCGAACGTCCCCTTGCAGCCAATTTCGTTGAAAAACTCCTGTTGTTTTAAGTTCTGAACGCTGATTCAATCTCCTTACTGATTTGGGAGATGCTGGCGATGATGGGGCCGAGGCAGGAAGCGCAAAGCGCGCTGTTCTATGAGTTCTCGATTGATGATCATGTCCCGAATGATCGTAACCGGCCGATTGTTACCGCGGCGATTGGGCCTTGACGCGGGCAATGACGTGGGGATCTGAGACGAAGTCATCGAGGAAGCCGTTCCAGTTTTCGGTTGAGCTTCTGGCTTCGGCGAGCATGTCTTTCAATTCGTGGATGCCGTCGTCGGTGAGCGCTGTAATATAGTCGTCCTGACCTGTTTGGACGCTGACGATGCTGCCATAGGTCAGGTTGTCATCGTTTTCGACGATGGCCTCCAGGAGCTCGAGGTCTTCACCTTGCAACTGCGCGACACAGGCGAGTGTGGTGACATG
>NZ_JSEP01000068.1 GCF_001624695.1 Labrenzia sp. OB1
CGCAAACGCCGCAACGGCCCCTGCCGTCACAGGGCCGATCCCGGGGATGGTACAAAGCCGCCGCAACTCACAATCTGTCTTCGATGCATCCTCCAACTCGTTTGCCAGCCGTTCGATCACGTCGGTCAGCCGCGCTATCTGCTCGAGATACACCGCCCCCATCTCCCGAACGGGGTCAGGCAGGTCGCTGCTCTCGTCCGCCAGCGCATTCTCTAGTAATTTCAGGCTCGCCGGTCCCTTCGGCGCCACCAGCCCGAATTCGGCCAGATGTCCGCGGAGCGCGTTGATGAGCTGAGTGCGCTGCCGGACCAAGCATTGGTGGGTGCGGAACGCGACGGCACGGCCCTGGGTTTCGGCACTCTTCACTGCCACGAACCGCATAGTCGGACGCATGGCCGCCTCTGCGATAGCCTCCGCGTCCGCGCGGTCATTCTTCTGGCGCTTGACGAACGGTTTCACATACGCCGCCGGCACCAGACGCACTTCATGACCGTGAGACTGTGCCATCCGGCCCCAGTGATGCGATGTGGCGCATGCCTCCATAGCAACGACACAGGCCGGCTGCTCGCCCAGAAGTGTCGCCAACCGGTTCCGAGACAGTGCACGATTATACAGAACCGTCCCATCGCATCCGACCGCACAAACCTGAAAGCTGCCTTTTGCTAAGTCGATCGCCAAAATGCTGATCTTCGATGTCATTGATGCGCCCTCCGCTCGGTGAATATAGAACCGTCTTAGTATACTCGATGCCGCTGGGTGGGGGCATCCACCGCATCAGTTCAGTCATGAATCCACCGCCAGTTCGTACGCCTCCTGCATAAGACGGGCACTCTGCACCCAATCACCACGGCGTTCATAACTAATTGCCAGACTACGTATTTCAGCAAACGCTTCAATACTTCCAAGCCTCGCGGCTTCCAGGAGCTTCCAGGAAGCGCTTGAATAATCTCCATATGAGCGAGCACTCACACCATCCCGGTAATTTTTTTCACTTAAGTTCTTCTTCTCCTCCAAGAAAAAGTCCTTCAWCGAAATCAGAGAATCCAGRATTTTACTATCAAGATTATGTATATGACTTTCTCTTGACGATTTGTAGTTCTCGGAAACTATTCCAATTCTCGCCAATCCAGTGAGCATTCGATGAAATAGCGTGTTACGATCAGAATGTTTCGAGATGTAGTTATTAGTGGGGTCCGTGTACTCTTGAATATTMTTCTCCTGATATTCTATATTTTTAATWTTGACTGCGTCATAAGCAATTTCTTTAAGTTTAATCGAAACGGTAGCTGCCTCGTTAGAAACACCAGTTTTTCCACTATGCTTTTGCGCTGCGTTGACAAGTCGTTTAAGTCCTTGGTGGAGCTCTTTGAAATTACCGCGATTGCTTAAACCACGCAAAATCTCACGGTTAGCCTTGGCGACAGATTTATTCAGAGCTCTTTCAGGAAGACTTTTTTTCCAGTTTTTGAAACGGTTGGCAGTGCTTTCGAAGAAAGCTCGTAGTTTTCCGACTGATTTGTTGGTGACAACAGAAGGCTGTCGCCTAACCCCACTTTCACGAACCAGAGGCCTCAGTTCAGAAGAGCTTGCTGAAATAAGAGACCGATTCAAAAGTTCATGAGACAAGACAATAGGTTGCGAGCCTGCGTGTCTAAGAGCGAATTCTCTGATTGTTTGGTTGCCAGAAGACCTGGGATCAATACCAGCCATTTTGTGAGTTCCTTTTCGAATTGGAGCTGTGGCGTTTTGATGCCGAGTTCTATCAGCCGGGATCCTCTACTGCTGTCTCAAATGTGACTGGCGTGTCGCAGATAACGTACAAATATTTTCGCACATTTTCAGGTTGAGACGGTTCCCTTTATTGTGATGGAAGGGAGCAAGGCATGACTGACGATACTGACAGCAAAGAGATTGGCAACGTGATCCGGATCGATGAGGCACGGATCAAGGACCATCTGGGAGAGATGGTGCGCGGCACCGTCGAAGAGGCTTTGAATGCGATGCTGGACGCGGAGGCGGCTCGGCTTTGCGGAGCTGGTCGCTACGAGCGCCGCGAAGGGCGCCTGGACACGCGGGCGGGCAGTTATCAGCGATCGCTGCACACCAAGGCGGGCGACGTGAAGCTGAAGATGCCGAAGCTTCGGCGTCAGACGTTCGAGACGGCGATCATCGAGCGTTACCAGCGGCGGGAAAGCAGCGTCGAGGAAGCCCTGATCGAGATGTATCTGGCCGGCGTTTCCGTTCGTCGCGTGGAGGACATCACAGAGGCTTTGTGGGGCACACGGGTGTCACCAGGCACGGTGTCCAACCTGAACAAGAAGATCTATGCCAAGATCGAGGAATGGCGGAACCGTCGAATAGAAGGCGAGCACCCCTACCTCTATCTGGATGGCATTGTGATGAAGCGGACATGGGCTGGCGAAGTCCGAAATGTCTCGCTGCTTGTAGCCAGTGCGGTGAATTCTGAAGGGTATCGGGAGATCCTGGGCATTTGCGAGGGCGCCAAGGAAGACAAGTCCGGTTGGTCCAACTTCCTGCGTCATCTGGTCGACC
>NZ_JSEP01000069.1 GCF_001624695.1 Labrenzia sp. OB1
CACCTGCGCCATGTTCCTCGTACGGGCGACCAGATGGTTCGCTGCCAGGGGTATCACCGTGGAACGCGTCATGACCGACAACGGCGTCGGTTACCGATCAAACCTCTTTGCCGCAACCACACAGCAGCTCGGTGCAAGACACATCCGAACCAGACCCTACACGCCCCAGACGAACGGAAAGGCCGAACGCTTCATCAAAACCCTCCAGGAAGAATGGGCCTACGGCGTGCCGTACAAAAGCTCAGAGCAAAGGAACGCCGCATTGCAACGATGGCTCCATATCTACAATTGCCAAAGGCTACATGGCGGCATTAACTTCAAAACACCGATCAGCCGATTGATCCAAAATCAATGAACAACCTCATTGGAAACCACAGCTACTCTGTAGATCCCAATTATATCCAAAGCATTCGATGTTGTCCAAATTGATCTTTTGGTAGCATCTTTGAAGAAAAGGTCATAGTAATTCGTGAAAATCTGGAAGCGCGTGTTAAACTGATCGAAATGAATGCTCACTTGGGGAAACGGTAGTGTCCAGTGTCTTTCGCGCATTTGATCAAGCAATGACGGCTCGGTAGGTTTGATTTCTGGCCGCATGCAGCGGATCCATGTTCATGTATCCTCATGTTGACCAGTTGGTTCCAGTGATGTGACGGAGGTGGGCGGCCAGGTTGAGACAGGATCGGCTGTCCGGGAAGGCGCCCACGACTCTGGTTCGTAGTCGGATCGTTTCCGTCCGGTTAAGCCGGCCTTCATGGGGGCGATGCGCTCTGTTACGCTGCCTTTGCAGCGTAACACCAAGGTATGAGTTCGTTGATGCGATTGAACTTGTGGTCGGCGATTTGTGCCAGGACGCAGGTCAGCCAGGCCCGCGGGTCGATGCCGTTGAGTTTGGCGGTTTCGATCAGTGTATAGGCAATTGCCGCAGATTTGCCGCCACTTTGTGAACCCATGAAGAGGTAGTTTTGGGCGTGTCGCAAAGTTTGCAGGGGCCCCAAATTATTAGAAAAACGTTCTAATTCTCGCGCGCGCTCGTAGGTTTCTACCTAGCGTAATCCGTCATTTCTTGACTGCGCGACCAGATTTTTTACCTAAATTGACGTATTCGAGCCTGCTGAATGGAATGAATTTCTACGTCAAAAAACTTTGCGACACGCCCGGCTGACGGCGGTCTGCTTGCTTCGGATCCGGCGCACTATGTGACCAAGCATTTGCAACAAGGCATCGAGAGCGATCATTTCAGGGTGAAGAAGATGCCGAAGGTCGGCGGGTTCCGCTCGTTCAACTCAGCCAGAAAATCCATCGCCGGCTTTGAAGCCATGCTGTGGCTCAAGAAGGGCTTCGACTTTACCGGTCAATGGAGTGTCCTCGAACAAAACGATCTGCTGGCGGTACTCTTCGGAATTGAAAAAGTTAACAAAACCTGAAAGGCGCTCCTGGAATGGGAGAAATCTGTCCGTCAGCGAAAGTTGCGACAAGCCCCCATTTTCTGTTCCGTTGCTACTCAAACCCCGTTCCGCACACCAGCGCCCTCAAGCGGGAGGGCTTCACAAATTTGCAGAGGCGGCTCGTGAAGATTGCGGGCCGTGTCATCGAAACAGCTATGCGTATCTGCATTGCTTTCGTAGCGGTTTGGCAAACATTTTACAATCATTCGGAAATAAAACCGCAAATCACACTGAAATTAAAGCAGTATCTGATGCGTTTCCGCACCGGTATTTTAATATAAACTACTAAAAAGAGAGATGAAAAATTGTAAAAGTCCTTATTGTATCAATTAGGACAACCGGTGCTCTTGCAGTGCGCTACTAAATTCTTGCAGCGTGTATCGCCTGGCAAGTCGCGAAGAACTGCCGCATCTCAAGGTGGTGCCGGCGGCCACTTGGTGCCTGCACCAGCCACGACCGAAATCATGCGCGCCTTCGAGGAAAAACAGAGAAAGGCTCCAGAACATGCCAGTCACAGGAAAGGAAGGGGCTTTTAGGCAGCTCGTCTCGGCAGCTGCGGCAGCCCAGGACCAAAACCATGGACAACCGCCAGCGAACACCGCTCAAAGCGCTAGTTTAGCTGGGCGCTCAGTGGAAGCAAGACCGAGCAACTCATCGCGGAAGCTTCCAAGCAGCTTTGCTTCGTCTTCGTCACGTCCGCCGAGCAACTCAAGCACGCGGCTCGCTGATATGCTATCTCGGGCGCAAAACGTATCGGGCGCTTCATCTCAATCCTCTAATACCAAACGACAAAATWCAGGACCGATGCGCCCAGTCACGCATTCCGATTGACATGATTTTCCATGGCTGATCGATGAGCGTGTTCCAGGCCCGGCAGCACAGGTCGACGATCTGGTCGTAGTCCTTGAAGACCCGGTTTGAGAGCCAGTTTTCTCGCATGTACTGCCATAGGTTTTCGACAGGATTGAGTTCGGGAGATCGGGGTGGCAAAGGCAAGAGTGTGATGTTGTCCGGGATGGCGAGCTTGTTTGACGTGTGCCATCCGGCCTGATCAAGGATGACCACGCCATGGGCACCGGGCGCAACCTGTGAGGA
>NZ_JSEP01000007.1 GCF_001624695.1 Labrenzia sp. OB1
TCAGTGCCGCCCTGCAAATATGGGCTTCAAGACGTGGGATCGGCTTGGAATACATCCAGCCCGGCAAACCGCAACAGAACGCCTATGTCGAGCGCTACAACCGAACCGTCCGCCATGAATGGCTCGGACAATACATATTCGAAACGATCGAGGAGGCACAGGACCACGCCACGCGCTGGCTATGGACATACAACAACGAGCGGCCCAACATGGCCATCGGCGGCATCACACCCGCAATGAAACTGAAAACAGCGGCCTGAAGTCCAGTTTTAAAACCCGCCAAAAATGGGATGATTACCCCCCCATGACCCGACAGTCGGGCCAATGGCGCGGCAAGGCCTTCATTCAGGGAGGGCGTAAATTCCTGCGCGATGCCCTTTACATGTCCGCCCTTGTCGCAACGCGCTTCAATCCGGATATGAAGGGAAAATACCAGGCCATGCGTAAAGCTGGAAAACCGGCAAAAGTCGCGATAACAACCATCATGCGAAAGATGATCCAACTCGCAAACACACTCATCAAGCACGACAGAAAATGGACCAAAAATCCTGCTTGATCAAAACGGATACTCTAGTTCCCCTTCGCTTTTATCTCATCCAGCATCTTAGCGACGTAATCCGCTACTCGTTCCACATTTTCGAAATGGTCGTAGCTCGCGACCAGTCGTTCATAGGGTTTCCCGACAACGCCGATGGGCATTTTTTGCAGAATATCAGACATATAGTCCCGCACCTGTTCTTCGGTCGGCGCGCCATGTTCGATAATATCGCGAAGTTTTTCGTAGTTCTCAATATCATTGATACGAAATACACCCGGCGCGGTATTGTACCATGCTTGCCCAAAAGTAAGAACTGGCTTTCCGAAAGTAATAGCCTCGAACCCTACCGTACCTGAGATAGTCGCAACAAGAGCGCAGTGTCTGATCAATTCCTTTGTATCAGTCTCAATCGGAACAAATTCAACATTCTCGAGCTTTCTCGCCCGCAGATAGAATTCTTCCGGACGCATATAGTCTTCCTGCTTTGGATTTTCCTTTACCAGTATTCTGATGTCCTTCGCTAAGTAAGCCAGCTCTTCGATAGCGTCCATTTGATTGATGAACTCTCCTCCTAAAGCGCTGGTCGTCAGCTCCGGCTGATAGTGAAGAGGAAGGTAAATGTATTCATAATGACCGAAGGAAACACGCTGTCGCTCTGCATTTGCAGAATTCAAGAGGAACTTGACTTTTTCGGATGACCAGTAATGATTAATTGGTGGCTGGCGGTACGAAACGATTTTCTCCAGTTTCTTGTGCCGCAAGGCTGTTCTCATCGCATTGAGGATGGATTCAAGTCCACCTTCCGCTAGAAATGCCCTATACCTGAAAATTTCTCGAACTGGGCTATATACTTGTGATTCCATCGTGACTATCTCTTCTTGAACACCACTAGGATATCTTACAAACCTCTTGACCTGATACCGGTTTATCGGGCTATCCATTGAAACCACTCGGTCAACTTTTGTCGCAAAGTTTACTATCTTGTTCCTCGCCTGCTCTTCCGCGAGTTCTTTAACCTCCTCACGATTGTAACATTGGCGAGAAGTTTTCCATTCTCCAAAATCTTCCAACTTCTCGAACACGAAAAAACGGCCCGGAATGATAGACTGGTATAAGATTCTGGTTGGAATGCCCTTATCTCTCGCGACTAAGTACAGGACGTAATCCGCACCCTGATGCGGCATGTTTGTCAATACAATGGCTTTTATACTTTTCTGATCAATTAAGTATGCGAAGAACGTATAATAAAGATCGTACAAATGATCTATCGAAGCAAAATCCCTTAGGCCAAAGTCAAAATTTGTTGTTTCGAATGTATACCTAGATATTAGATTGCAAAAATGCATGAATTCTTTCGGGGAGTTCTTCGAGGCTTTTATTATTTTTCCGAAATCTATTTTATCAACAATTTCTAGGAATCTGTTCCTTGATAAAATATTATTCAAAGTAAAGGATGAATTCTCAGAAGTCGAAATGGACAGAATTTTACCTTCAGTAAGGGAATTCAATCGGTCCAATACATCGCCATATTCCTTGGCAAACCCCCAAATGAGTGAGTAGTCTTTTTCATCATCCAAATCTTTTTCATAGAAATTCTGACGTTTGTCCAGTTTCTGGCGTACTGTGTTGATAGCCGCATCATCAACGTTCTTGTAATCAGGAGACTCGAAGAGCTCGACTAGCTCTTTATATTTTGACTGGTTGAACAGATGCAGGACCAAAAGTCTTTTCACCCTGACATCTTCAGTTCCATATACCTCAATATGTTCAAGAAGTTGTATTTCGAACAAAACAAGAATTCGGCTCTTCCAAAGATAGATAAGAATTTGGATGTCCGCTTCTTGCCTAGAACTATGCAGTTCGCGAATGCGCCTGCCAATTTTACGCACGATACCTGTATCTACGTAACTAAGATCCAAATTGTAAATCTCTTTAAGGCTCTTGGTCTTATTTAAACGCCTTAAGGAGGAGATTGTTCTTAAAAAATTCAGAAGGTCAATCATTCTTATACTTTCTCGCTATCGTTCGCGTAGAGCTCGGACCGAGATGCGCTCATAGCCGGAATATCTCCGGTGGTAGCTGTTTCAACCAAAAATCTGTGCCGCGGCCTCTTCGACAGAAGCCATTGCAACAACGGTGCTTACTTAGATGTTATTCATATTTGGCGCGAGACTTTTAATGTCTGAGTATGGTCATTTCAAAACATAACTAGTTCCAAGACATCGCCCTCCAGAAGTTTCTGTACCAGTGGAAGCACATCGGCCGGCGGCGCCTCGATCGTCCGGCACAGGTCGATGAAATCGAGCTTTCCATCCGCGTAGGCAACGATGTTGAGCAGTGTGCGGACCTGCTGGGCTTTGTTCTTGGTGCTTACGGAAGGATAGAGCCCCCGCGCTCCGAGCTGTGGTTCGCACGGCCGCTTGATTTGCCACGTCCGATTGTTGTCAATGATCGCAAGCGCCTGGGCAACGGCCTCGAAGCCGCCTTGCAGGCCGGACGGCGTGACCAGCGTCAGGTCATCGAGAGAGGTATGATACTCCGGGTACTCGGCATATTTCGTGCGCATGATGGAAGCGATCGGCAGGTCTACCCCCGGGCTGCAATACTGCCGTTCGTCACTGCCCCGCGTCAGGAAGCTAAACGTCTTGTAGTCGGGAGCAACCGAGTTGAGCGCAAGCCGGCCGGCGCGGTCGGACAGCGTACCGTCCTCCCGGGAGGGCAGGAACGAATAAGACCTGTCGTCGCCGATGCAGGTGATCACATAACCGGCGACAGTTCTCAGTCTGAGCAGGTCAAGGTGCTCGTGGACATAGGCGATGGCGCCGATCGTTTCGGGGACGAACACGAACCGGTAGGTATAATGATTGTCCTGCTGCGCGATCCACTCTGCGACCGCCGCCGCGACGACCGGTCCCGACAGTTCGTTGTTTGCCATGGAAGGATGGCACACATAGGTGGATATCAGGACCTCTTCCTCCGTCCTGCCGGGAATGATCAGATCCGCATAGTTCAGGACCCCGTCCACGTGCTCCGCGTCTATGACCGCGCGGTACATGCCCGGCTTCATGCCGTCGCGGGCGGCCTGTGAAACACAGAAGCCCCAGTGCGGCTTGTAATAGGAGGTGATGTAGGGGATGGCGTCCGGCTGCTCCGGGAGGGAATAGAGATGGCCTTCCAGCTCTTCCAGGGACAGTTCCCTGTCAACGCCGACGGAATAACCGACGACGTGCAGATTGTTGTCGACGAAATCCGCGACGACCTCCCCATCCGGCCCGGTCAGTCGCGCGGAGCGGATGTGCCATTCCTTCGGGACCGTCCAGTCGAACACCTTGGTGCCGCTCCGGACCGAATGAACCTGCAGATCCGGCAATATCTTCTGGAGATAGGCCAGCGTCTCGCGCACTCCTGGTCCGGTCAGGGACCGGCAGACCGGCCAGAGATCCCTGGCGCGGCCATGCGCTGTCTCGCCGATTTCCGGCGTCTCGAATCCGAGCGGCATTGGGCTTCCTTTCCGATTTCGCCGGGTCGTTACCCGAGAAGATCCCAGGACAGGGGTTCCCCGCGCTTCAGGGCGCGCCTCGCGGTCCTGCCGAGCACGTCCGGCAGGAACTTTGGCTTGAGGCCGTAGCCCGGGCGGATTGAGCGGACGTTGGACTCGGTCAGCGGCTCGCCAGCAGCGACGTCCTCGACCACGTAGAGCGACCTGCGCAGCCGGCCCATGCGGGCCTCGTCTTCGCCCTTGACGCCATAGTTCACCTTGCCTTTGGCGGCCCATGCCGCGCGGGTGTCCTCGACAAGACGCGTGAGCTCGTTCGGCTCGAGCGAAAACGCGGAATCGGGGCCGCCGTCGGATCGTGCGAGCGTGACATGCTTCTCGATCACCGCCGCGCCGAGTGCCACGGCGGCACTCGGCAGCGCCGTGCCCGGCGAATGGTCGGACAACCCGACGACGACGTCGAACGCCTCTCCAAGATGGGGAATGGTTGCAAGGTTCGCGTCTTCGGGCCGACTCGGATAAGCACTGACGCAGTGCAGCAGGCAGATCTGATCGTTGCCGCATTCCCGAACCGCGTCAACGGTTTCCGCGGCTTCCGCCAGGCTTGAGACACCAATGGAGATAATGACGGGCTTGCCCGTGCTGGCCGCCTTCTTTACCAGCGGAATGTCCATGGCTTCAAAGGAGGCGATCTTGTAGGCCGGGGCGCCGAGTTCTTCCAGGAAATCGATGGCGGTGAAATCGAACGGCGAAGAGAACACGGTGATGCCGACGGACTTGGCGTGCTCGAACAGCTCCTTGTGCCATTCCCATGGGGTGTTGGCTTCCTCATAGAGGTCGTAGAGCTTGCGCCCGTCCCACAAGCCGCCTTCCAAGGTAAAACCCGGGCCGTCGTGATCGATGGTGATCGTATCGGCTGTGTAGGTTTGTAGCTTGACCGCGTCCGCGCCAGATTCCTTGGCCGCGTCAATCAGACCGAAGGCTCGGCTGATGTCGCGATTGTGGTTTCCCGACATTTCGGCAATGACATAAGGCGGGTGGTCTGGGCCGATCTTGCGGCCGTCTATTTCAATACACCGTGCCTCTTTCTGCTTTGTCATGTCTGGTGGCCTCCGAGTTAATGACGCGGTCAATTCGCTTTCGCGATCTTTAGAATGTATTTCTGCCCATTGATCGTAAAAAAGGCTGGATAACGTTCATTATCTACCACGCGAAACAGCTGGAACTGCTCCGCGATCGACTTCTGCGGATCCAGTTCGCTGTCAGCAGGTTTGCGACGACGGTACCAAGTCGGTTCCCCCGTCTGAGGGACGGCAACCGGGCGTGTCTCCGCGACAAGATAATCCATGCAAATGTCAACGATGCTGCGTCCGAGCGCTTCTCGGATTTCGTCGTTAAGCTCATGCCCCTCGAAGGCTACCGTGCTCTGCCTGACGATCGGACCGGTATCGGCGGTGCCGTCCATCTCGAACAAGCTGAGAGGAATAACATCGAGACCTTCAAGGATCTGCCACACAACCGGTGAGAATCCGCGTCCCTTGGGCAGAGCGCTAGCATGCACCACCAAGTTTATCCTGTTTCGGGAGAGTACATGTTCCGGCGTCAATTTCAGGCAGCTCAAGTAGAAAGCTATGTCCCCTTCAAGTACCTGACCTTGGTCGCGGAAAAAAGCCGCTCGGTCATCATTTTCGCGGATCCGATCCACCAGTTCGTTTGCGAAACGATCGAACCAGCCTTCCGTGTCAGTGACGATGGAAACGGTTCGCTCGCCGGTCCACCACGTCTCAGACTTGCCCATAGGCCCTCTCCCTTTCCGCAACCAGTTGCAACACGCGTTCAGCAACACGCCGGGTCCCAGAACCGTCGCACAGCTCTGCGCTCGTTCTACCAAGTTGACGCAGATGTTCGGCGTCGTTCAGGAACCGAGTCAGCCCAGCGAACAGGTCCCGATCTGAAGACGTCCGCGCGTCTCCGATGAGACCGATAGCCCCTGCCCGGTTCATCAGATCGGCAATCTTGATCTGGTTGTCTGCAAGGATGACGACAAGAGATGGCAGGCCCAACGCACAGCGCTCCCACGTTGTGGTGCCTCCCGCCCCTACCGCCACATCGCACGCCAGCATCAACTTAGCCATGTTCCGGACGTCACTGTGCACTTGGAATCGGACGTCAGCGGTGCAGATTTCTTCAAGGAAAGCGTAGCTTGGAGCCTTCCGTCCCAGAACCACGTCAACACGGTCGATACCGCCGAGTTCCTTGAGCAAGCCGCAGATCCGACCAGCAATACCGCCGACATCGGTCATGCCGAGGGACACTAGCACGCGGCAGCTTTTCCCGCTGTTCGCCCGTCGACATAGCGCAGCCGCGCGATTCAAGGCGAACTCCTCGCGCAAAAGGGCGTATCCGGAACCGAGAAGCATGCGACAACCAAAGGGCACCAACGCTTTGTAGTCGGCTGCCTGCACACCGTAGGTCTGGTCCAATAGGACATCGCAGTCATGCGGACGGTCCGCCAGATCGTCGATGACCAGCAGGGTTCCCGCCCTAGCGCGCCACTGGCTCTCCTCGGGCGCCGCAAGACCATAGTGATCGAACACCAGCAGATCGAAACGGCCTGCTAAATCGCCCGTCTCTCCAACCTCGATCGTACGGACGTCGACCCCGTCCCACATGTCCGGCGGGATGACCTCAAGCGTCTCCGGAGAGGACAGGAAGACACAGGAATGGCCGCGTGCGCGGAAGGCGCGTGCGAGCGTCAGGCAGCGCATGACGTGGCCGCCGCCAAGCGTTACGCCCGCATCCACCCTGAAGCCTATCCGCCTGCTCATTGACACCGTGTTCCTGGTTGGGTCCGCTTCAGACTGCCAGCGGATAAGGGATTTGCTCGAAACCTGCGAATGTGCTCTGCCGCGCGTCTACCGCACCGCCGGACCCATAATGGTCGCTCAGCACCGGTGTTGCCCGGCAGATGTCCGCAAGCTCACGCCAGCCGCGGTCAGGCAGGCCCGGGACAACGCTTTCCAGCGCCCCGAAAAACGCAAAGTCGTCCGGCGTGTCGAGCGTCAAGCGCAGCTTGTGCTCCGCGAGATTCGGGGGCAGGTGAACATTCAGCTTCTTCAGGCCTGGGTTCCGGCGCACCGCCGGCATGACATGTTCGCGGTCATGCGCTGTCGGCTCGTTCCGGAGGGCCGCTTCCAGGACAGCAGCGCGGACCACCTCCACGTCGAGGCCGTGAGGAAAGCTCGGCGGAGCGTTGTTGGTCGCGAAATCCGCGTTATGGCCGAGCAGGGCCTCGACGACCGCGCCGCAGACCTGCGGATCGATGACCGGGCAGTCTGAGGTCACCCGCAGCACGATATCCGCGCGCGCAGCCCTAGCCGCGCCGACATAGCGCGACAGGACGTCCTTTTCATCGCCCCGGAAAACGCTGACGCCCAGCCGTTCCGCCTCCAGCGCCACCGGGGTGCAGTCCGGCGTCTTAACGGTCGCGCAGATCACCTCGTCGACATTCGGAATCGCCTTGCAGCGCTCGAGGCAGTGGGCAAGCACGGTTTTTTGCCCGAGATGCATCATGACCTTGCCGGGCAAACGGGTGGAGCCCATGCGCGCCTGCACGATCGCGACGACCCGAGTCTTCGCTCCGGCGTTCATGAATTCACACCGACGGCTTTTTTCAGGGCGTCGACGACACGATCGACATCATCTGGTTCCATGGCTGGGAACAGCGGCAGGGACAGTGTGCGCGCGTAAAACGTGTTTGCACCCGGCAGCGACTGATCGCCGTAGAGCGCCCTGAAATAGGGCTGCGTGTGAACGGGTATGTAGTGGACCTGGGTGCCGATGCCGGCCTCGCGCATCACCTCCATAACCTCCCGACGCGAGCGTCCGGCTGCACCGAAATCGATCCGGGCGGCATATAGATGCTGCGCGGGCAGACTGTCGGGCGCGCCCGCATTGGTGCGGATGAGCGGGCCGCAGTCCTGCAGCAGCTCGTGGTAGCGGGCCACCAGCGCCTGCCGCCGGGCAACGAATGCCGGCAACTTTTTCAACTGGCTGATTCCGAGCGCGGCCTGCATGTCGGTGATGCGGAAATTGTAGCCGATCGCCTGCATTTCGTAGAACCAAGGATTGGCCGTTTCGCCGTCAAAGGCCAGATCCCGATTCTGGAAGCGTCCTGCGTCCCGGACCATCCCGTGCGAACGTAGTTCGGCAAGGGTCTTCGCCAGCTCCGGGTCGCGCGTCGAGGTCGCCCCGCCTTCGCCGCAGGCGATCGTCTTGACCGGGTGGAAAGAGAAATTGGCCATGGCCGAGTGACGGCAGTCGCCGACCGTGAAGGTGCCTTCGGACGTGGTGTATCTGCTGCCGATCGCGTGGCAGGCATCTTCAACGATCGGGGGAGCCTTGTCCTGCGGCCAGGCAGCCACGATGTCGGCAAGTTGCTCCATCGGCGCCACATGGCCACCCAGATGCACCGGCATAACCGCCCTGACCGGGCGGCCGCCTACCCTGGCCAGCGCCCCTTCAAGGTCCTGTGCCCGCATGATGCCGGTATCGGGACAGACATCGGAGAAGATCACGTCGGCACCGACGTAACGCACGACGTTGGCGGTCGCCAGGAACGTGACGCTGGGAACGATGCACACATCTCCCGGTCCGATACCAAGCGCCAGCATCGATAGATGGAGCGCTGTCGTCCCGTTTGCCGAAGCAACGACCTCGGGATCTCCGAAAGCATTGGAGAGTGCCGCCTCGAAGCCGACCACTGCAGGACCCGATGTCAGGAAATCACCACGCAGGACATCGCAAACAGCTGCAATGTCGTCTTCATCGATCATCTGACAACCATACGGCAGGAAATCAGCCATTCATCACGCCTCGCACTCAAGGTCCTGCAACGACGGCTGCAGATCTCAGTGGCTGCTTTTGTTCAGCAGGTCCTCGAGACCGGCAGCGTCGAGCCACTCGGAATTGTTGTCGCTGGTATAGCTGAAGCGGTCGGTCACGCGTCTCACATGCGCCAGATCGAGATAGCTTTCTCGATTGAATTCGTTGAACGCGGGTTCGATGGCATACCGGTCGGGAAACTCAACGGTGACATATGAGTCATCTTCAGAGATCATGATCTCGTGCAGCTTTTCGCCCGGGCGGATGCCCACGATCTTTTGAGGCAACCCGGGAGCAAGAACATCGGCAAGATCGGTGATCTTCATACTCGGGATCTTCGGGATAAAAATCTCACCGCCCCGCATAAGGGCGAAAGAGGAAATCACAAACGCAACGCCCTGTTCGAGCGTAATCCAAAAGCGGGTCATGCGATCATCAGTTATCGGCAATTCTTCCACTCCGCGCTCAATCAGACCGCGAAAGAAGGGCACGACCGAGCCGCGTGACCCGACAACGTTTCCATAACGCACTACCGAAAACCGGGTTCCAATATTTCCGCTAAAATTATTGGAAGCCACAAAAATCTTGTCGGATGCGAGCTTGGTAGCCCCATATAGATTGATTGGGTTCGCAGCTTTATCGGTTGACAGCGCAATTACATGCTTCACATGATTGGCTAGTGCAGCGGAAACCACATTCTCCGCACCCTGAATGTTGGTGCGGACGCATTCTTGAGGATTATATTCGGCTGCCGGCACCTGTTTTAGCGCCGCAGCGTGAACCACGAAGTCCACCTCCCTCATTGCGAACTGAAGTCGTGCCAGATCCCGCACATCGCCGATAAAGAACCGGACAGCGCGCAGCTTCTCTGGCGGCAAAAGCTCCTGAAGTTCCATGTTCAAGTCGAATTGTTTCAGCTCATCCCGTGAATAAATAATAACCTTATGTGGATTTTGGGTCTGCAAAACTGTTTTTACAAATTGCTTGCCGAAGGAACCGGTGCCTCCAGTCACAAAAATAGTTGCGCCTTCGAAATTGGCGGAGTGTTCAGTGTCAAAAATTCGATACATTGAAATCTTCTTCTTCTCTATGGTCGTTCGCAGTGGCGCTCTGCATCCAGTATTGCTCGAGAAGTGTCAAGCGGACATTCCACGCGAAATCAAAAAATTGGGGGTCTTGCGGATCTGACGCGACATGAATTGCTGCTTATCGCGTGCAGTGATGACAACCACACTGCCGCGGCCAACGGGCTGGATTGCAACGATGCCAGCTTCGCGCGCTAATTTATTAAACAGCTCGAATTTGGCAACCGCTCCAGTATCTTTCATGTCGCGGCAGAAGAAAATCACTTCCGAGGGTTGCCAGCTTACACCGTTCCATATTTCTCCCAGCATGCCGCGATCCTGACGGTAAGGCACATTCAGTTGTCGCTCGACATAATGAATAAATGTTGAGCCAGCATCGAAGTTGATATTGCAGACTTTACCCCCGACGTCCAGAAAACGCTCCCAGAAACTCCCCCTTCCAAAGCAGTCCTTTGAGACATCTTCCGTCAACTGCTTTTTCATGGAACCGACGGCAGCAACCGAAAACATCGGCTCGACCGATCGGCAGGCTTGCGGCAACTTGCGTACATATTCCGATAGAGAACCACATGCAGACGGGGTGACCGCGGGTTCAAACCGACGTTCAGGCTTATCCGAGCCAAACGAATAGCTGAAAGTCGGAACAACAAGGGTTCCTTCCGGCCCGATAACATCGAACAGGGCATCGACCGTCCTGCCGCAGAGCTCATCCAGAGACCGGGCGCCCTCCATCCTGCCGGAATAGCCGACATTAGAATGCACGAAGATTACGTCGCCTGACTTTATGCCGCAGCGTGATACCGCCTCGGACAGGTCATCTGCCGTGTAGGATCCAGTCATGGTGTCCGTTTGTCCCGGATGATGTCTGCCAGACCGGAGACCTTCGAGAAAGTCCTGTTCTGAAAATCGTCTTCATCGAACTTGATGCCGAACTCCTGCTCGGCAGCCTCGATCAGCATGATGACCCCGAAGGAATCGATATATTCCGCAGCAAAAAAGTCGGCGCTTTCCATGTCATCGTCCGCCAGAGACGCAAGAGTCGGGTTCTGCTCCCTGAACCAGTTGATCAGCCAAGAAAGTTCCACCGCGCGCTCCTGCAGTTCAATGTTCATTTGCAACTCTTCTTATCCTGTTCTTCCAAGACAACGCACGGGCGCACCGTCTCCTTCATGGATTTTCAGGGGCAGAACAATGAGTTCGAACGCATCGACATTCCCCAAAGACCTCAGATTGGTCACATATTCAACAAGGATCACGTCTTTGCCCAGCAGGATGTAGTGGTTCGGCGAGTCGTTGTCCGAGGTGCGACCGTTTCTGGGATTGTCCGGCATGGGCGTATCCATCGCCAGGACCTTGACGCCGACATCAACCAGATACTGCGCACATTCCTCGGAAAGAAACGGGTGGTCCGTATAGTACTCTTCCGAATTGATTTGATCGGACCAGTCGAACCGCAGCATGAGGCGCTCCGGTGTGCGGCCGGTCAGCTTGCGTTCCATGTCAGCTTTGCTGACTTCGGCAAACGGGCCGAAGTCGGTCATGTTCAACAGCACGCAATCACCGACGAACAACGCTGGGTCCAACTCGTCAATGGTCTTTCCACCGACGATGAAGTGCCGCGGCGCGTCCATGTGCGTGCCGGAATGAGTGCCTAGCACCAGTTTCCGGGTTTCGCGCTTCTCGTAATGAAGTCGGCCCAACTGGCTGATTTCAACAAGCGGATGCCAATAGACCGGAAATGTCGTCATCCCTTCGCGCAGAGTTAACGTGAGATCCACCACTTCAGACATGTTTTAGCGACCCTATTTCTTTGTGATTTCGATAAGCTCTAGCAGTTCACCGTTTGGTCCGGAAGCAAGCAGAATTCTCAATGCCTTACCATTCACCTCCAGATCGAAGATTTCACCGACCTGTCGTGCCGATGCCTGACGCAGTTTCTCGGCATCCACCTCGATCGACGTCGTCAAACAGGCCAGGCACGGCCATCCCGCGTCGTCCAGGTATCTGTGTTCCTCAACGTTTCCGTGTTCCTCGACAAGCAGCAGTTCCAAGCGCCATTTCGGCATGAGGGCGGGCGGTTTTACAACCGCCCAGCGACGGCCGCCAGTGACGCCCTGCCGGTCGATTTTGCAGGACAGTCCTGACGAAAAGAAGGAGAGGCTCGCGTCAAGATCGGCAACGGTCAGCACGCCAGCATGGAGGCAGCTAGTCTCGCAGACCGGACGCAGATAACAATAGGTGTCCAGCCCGGAAAGCGCAAACCGGCCGAAGCCGTTGCCAAAGGCGGCAGCGAGGCATTCGCTTTCGCAATCTTCCGCAGGTTCCACTGTCACTGCGTCGACGGTCACATCCAGGACGGGCGTATAACCATTCCGGCCGCCCCTATGCATGACATCATGTGCCGTCAGCTCAATCGCCGATCCGTTGTCCGGGTCATACACGGCGATATCGTGGAGCGGCCCATACTCTGATAGAAGCGCCCGTTTTTGCGGGGCGTTGGCGACCCCCCGGTCGGCAAAACGCTCGGCCAGACCCAGCGAATCAAGAGCCCGCTGCCCCGTTTCCAGATCCGCGCACGTCAGTGCGATATGATCCACACCCACGATCATGGCGAAACCGGACGCACAAGAAGGCGTTTCTGAATCTTCCCGGTCGGCCCGGTCGGCATCTTGTCGACAGGATAAAACCGCGCGGGCCGGCTTGCGGCCGGCAATTCGCTGCGGGCACTTTCCCTCAGGTCTTCAAGGACCTGTGCCTCGTCGGCCGACTTTTCCAGAAGCACGAACGCCACGGGTACTTCCCCGTAGACATCGTCGCCTTCTCCGACCACCGCAATCTCGGACACACCGGCAACGGACTGGAGCTGCTCTTCGATTGCGGCCGGGCTGACATTGATACCCCCGACCACGACGAGGTCCTTCTTGCGGCCCGTGATCTTCAGGCAGGACCGGTCGTCGAACTCGGCCAGATCGCCCGTGCTGAAGGGCTGAAGTCCGTTCGCCCGGTCGATGGCACCGCTTTCCGGATCCAGATAGCCGGCGAAAAGATAAGGGGTCCTGATCTCCAGTTCCCGATCCTCGGCCACCCCGCTTTCGATCCCCTGAAGAAGCGAGCCGACGCTGCCGAGCTCTCCTGAGGAGGGACTGTCGCAGGACACCAGGAGCAGTTCCGACAACCCGTAACTTTGGAGAGGCCGAACGCCGTAGCTATCCAGGAATTCCTGGCCGAGAACCGGCGCCATCGGTGCGGTTCCGACAAAAGCATGTCTGAGGTCGCGGGCCGCGTATTCCCTTGAATCCTTCGTTCTGTCCAGCTTCATGACCATGCGCAGCATGGTCGGCGACAGCCAAAACGCGGTGGCCCGGTTGTCGATCACCTGGCGCCAGAAGGATAGCGCCGTGCGCGGTAGAAGGGCCGGTGCGACGATGATCGTGCCGCCTGCCATGAGCGGACACAGGATGGTATTGAGGAGACCGGCCATGTAGTACATCGGCATGACGTGCATCATGCGCTGCTCCGCGTCGCAGCCGAGTTGGGTATTGAAGGCGCCCGCGTTTGCCAGCATTCGTTCCGCGCAATGGGCGACCCCCTTGGGCCTGCCTGTGGTGCCGGACGTGAAATTCACCGAAAAAATGTCATTGTCGTCGTAGTCGGCAGAGACAGGCTGTGCCCGGGCATTCGGCGCCTCGTCAAGTGCCGCATCGAGGCAGGCAAGCAACGCTTCAGGCTCCACGGTCACGTCCGGCCGGAATACGGAGCCGATATACTCGATATCTTGCTGCGGACTGTCCGGGCTCACCGGACAGATAACGATCCGGTGGCGCAGACAGGCGAGATAGAGCACCAGTAGCGCCAGGCAGTTGGGCATCACGGCAAGAACCCGGCTCTGCGGTGCGGCGCCCAGGTCTTCCAGATATGCCGCGACTCGGTCGGCCGCATGCAGAAGCTGGGCTCCGGACACGGTCCTTCCTTCAATCAGCGAGACGACCGTCTCCCTTTCGGCCGCAGCCCGGATCCTGGCAAAAAAAGTGGAACGCAACATCGTGTCGGGTGACCGTTTCAAAGAATGTCCTGCTCTTGACCGAAATACTGACGTAGCGGGAAACGGTGGCGGAAGTTGTTTTTCGTATCCTGGGCGGAAATCTCCCTTGCTAGCTCATCCACGAGACCCGCCGGCGCCGTATCGCGCGTCTGTTCGCACAGATCCATGATCAGCACCCGCGGATCGACATTGTGAGCGATGCAGGCGTCCCGGATGACGGACATGTAGCTGGAATGAAACCCCGCAAGGCCGCAGGCCAGATCCACTGAATCCAAACCGACTTGAGTCAGGAAAGGCCGGACAAGGAGTTCCGACGTGTCCATCAGCCGGAAAAGATCGTAGTCGTGCTCATGGCCCATACGGTCCAGGATCGCCACAAAGTGCTCAGTGATAGTGTTGCCCGTACAGCGACCCATGCCCTGAAGCGAGGAATCGATCACTTCCACACCCAACTCCATCGCCTTCAGAGCATTGGCATTTGCCAGACCAAGATTGTTGTGCGCGTGAAATCCGAGCGCAATATCGGTGGCATCCCTTGTCGCGGTAATATAGTCTTCAACGGTCTGCGGCAGCATATTGCCGGCGGAATCCACCACATAGGCTATGTCCGCGCCGAAGGCTCCTGCCGTCGCGCAGGCCTTTG
The DNA here is from genome assembly GCF_001624695.1 of Labrenzia sp. OB1. Lineage (GTDB taxonomy): Bacteria > Pseudomonadota > Alphaproteobacteria > Rhizobiales > Stappiaceae > Roseibium. Next base: position 14,689 of record NZ_JSEP01000007.1, read on the forward strand.
CGAACTCGGTCGGCGGGCGACTGTAGCTCTTCATGAAGTTAACAGCGACGAACATCCCAGCCTTCTTCGCCCTTGCGACAAACGCCTCCGCGGCATCGACCCTGTCGATGGAGACGCCAAGGCGGACAAAATCCATGTCGTGGTCGATGGCTGAGTCAAGATCTGGCAATTCAGCGATTCCAGGGATGCAGAACATACCCCAGGATCCGTTCTTGACAGTATCCGCCGTTGCTTTCATGTAGGCTTCGTCGGTCTCGCGCGCGACACCCTCGCCCTTGCGACTCGCTCCGAGACCTACGCCATGCCCGACTTCAATAAAATCGATCCCCGCCTCATCCAATTCCCTTGCGATCTGGCGCGTGTCGTCAACAGAAAACTGAAAATTTATTACATAGGATCCGTCGCGTAGAGTGGTGTCCAATAGCTTCATAATAAATGTCCTGCGCGCCAGCAACTTCCTGACCACGTCGGTCGGTGTATGGTCCATGCCGGACTGGCGGGCCGGTCACGTTCCGAAGAGTGTGTTTCACCTAAGCGGTATTGACCACTGATGCAAGCTTGGCTTGGGAGGGAAAGCGCCGTTCGGGGCCCAGGCAAACCCGGCTGAAGTTCTCTTCCACTGTCAATCGAACTCACAGGTGCCTGAGCACCCCGAATGCTTTCAATGCCCCCCTCGAACGCATCGACCAAGACCCGCAGTTGTCTCGGCCAACGTCGCGAAAGGTGTGAAAATGAAGCAAATTCCCCGCACTTCCGCTTCTCGATGACGAGCAATCCGCTTCAAACCATTTCAGTAACGTTTGTGAGACCGTGACCTAGACTGCGGTTTCGTGGCCACGCTTGAAGGCGCGGTAACGTTCATAGTCTCCTTCGGTGGCCACACCGCTTTCACCCGGAACGAATTCGCGCACGTACTCGTCCGCCATTCTTTCCACCGAGGGGTCACCGGAGCCCTGCCATCTTTCGATGTCCTCCCGGATCCAGTAGTAGGGGCCGACAGGGTCGTTTGTCGCGGGACGGGGACAGTACCTGTAGGGTGAAAAAACCGCATCGCTGCCCATCTTCTGCAGATAGTCGATCGCAAGGCCGGCGTTGTCCGGATGCTGCTTCAGGCTGTCCGGATCGCGGATCATCCGCTCGTAGTCCGCTCTACTTTGGGGGGCGATCAGATCGACCGGATAGTCGATCGTTCCGAAATGCGCACAGATGACGACGGGCAGCCCCCAGACGCTCATTTCCAGACAGGAGGTGCCGTTCCACAAAATGGCGACGTCCATCATGTCCTTGAGCTTACTGTTGTTGAACCAGTCATGCCCCAGAAGGATAACGTTGTCCGGAATTTCAACGCTGATGCCCTCGCACAGCGTCTGGGTCAGATGGCGCGCGATCTCGGGCCTTAGTTCATGGGGATGCGGTTTCACGAGCAAAAGCGTATCGCTGTCGCGGGCGCAATCGATGGTGTGATTGAGCCAATCCAGAATGTCGTGATGCGCGGGGCCGCCATCATAGGGCACGCCGAGGTCGCACAGCACCTTTCCGTAGCAAACCACGACCTTGCCGCCGCCTGCCCTGTGGTCCCGAATGCGTTTTTCGACCGCCGCAACAACGGGTGTCAGGTCCGTGACACCGACACGGTCAGCCGTCAGAACGGATTTCAGGCGCTCCTTTTCGACTTCGCTATCCGCCGGCTGCTCCAGCATGTCTCGGCGGACGATGAGCGGAGAGCGGATAAAGGGCCGCACAGTCATGTCCCGGACCCCCATCGTTGAGGCTACCTTCGTGCCCAGGTTGGAGAAGTAGTTCTCGTAGCCGTTAATGTGAAAGACAAGATGCATGTCGTCCCTGTAGCCGACTTCCGCGCAATATTCTTTGAAGATGTAGGATGGAGATGTCTGGGCAGAAACCGCCATGAACCGGACCGGCAAATCTTTCAGCACTGGGTTCGCTTGGATGCTTTTACAGACGGAGACCGCGCGATCGCATTTCAATAACTGGGTGTAGAAGAATTTCCAGATCGGCGCCTGCTCGATATCGATGTCGAAGCGGCGGTAACAGTTCGCCAGATATTCGAATACACCCTGGAAATAGTTTATCCCGTCACATTCCAGAACCTTGTTCTTCCAATCGATCTTCCAATCGTTCTTGAGTGTCCGGTCATAGTATGGCTCGTCGCTGAGCGTGGTATAATTATAGCTGATGATGCCATGATACTTGTCGATCTCGTCCAATCCGGTCGGCTCCTTGGGCAGGATTCCGGTTCCAAGATAGACTGTTGCATAGCTGCGCTTGCGCAACTCACCCAGCACGGGAACTCCCATTGCCATGGTGTTCTGTGCGTCATAGGGTAGTATGAAAATCACCCCTTTCGGCTTAGTTGGCTGTGGGACTTTAGACAGAAGTTCCGCGCAGGACTTGTAGAATGTCTTGCGTTCGCGGTCTTGCGTGAGGTCATGCAGTTGCTTGAAGATTGAGGGAGTGTCCCCACTTTTGAGCAGATTGTTGCGAAAAATAACTTCTGCACGATCCAACTGCTCGAGTCCCTCATCCATGCGCCCTTGCGCGAAAAGGTGATCGCTTGCCATGCGCCGGACATGCCAATTCATCCGGAACTCGCCGCGCGCAGCGACCTGAAGCCGTTCGTCGACCTTACTAAACTTACACATCCGAATACCGATTCGAACCAGATCCTGCTGGATGAGCGCGTTCGCCTTGAACCGCACAGCTGCGATCTCGGACGCCTCGTGCAGCATATCGCACGCAGCGGCGGAAACCGGCGCGTTGGCAGTCGCCAATTGCTCAAGCGCTCTGATGTACCTGCTCAGTGGCTTGGCAGCGCCGGATCGAGGCAATGCTGCCTCGACAGCTGCGCTTCCTCCTGCAAGATGCTCGCCCATCAACTTTTCCAGCTCCACAAACTCGCCGGAGCGGATCGCGTCGCAGTCGTAACCGACGGCGACAAAGCTAATCAAAGCAGTCCAAAACCCTGCATCCGTCTTGCCCTGCCAGTTGAGCCTCATGAACTGGGTCGCGAGATTGTCCGCCAAGTCGGACATGATGCGCTCACGACCGGACATATTGCGTTGGGTGATCACCTCGTTGTTGTTAACCAGGTTGAGCAGCGAAACCAAATACGCCAACTCGTTCCTGTTGTGCCGTATGATTAGCGCGATCAATTCGTGTGGAATATCGAAGTCTTCCCGGTGCAACACTTTGATCACAGCGTTCGACAGCGTCCTGGTGGGACTTCGTTGCACGTTCGGTAACTTAGCCCAGTTCGCGAACAGGCTGTAAAGGAGGTCGATTAGAGCCACCCTGCTGTGTTCATCCAAGCAGCTTTGACCGAAGGACGCCAGAAGCTGGTCCAGCTCGTAGAGGCAATTCAGCGATCGTTCGAGTCGCTTCAGAGTCCGAACTGTGAGCCTACTTTGCACGCGCTTAATGCACTCGCGTACGAAGGCGTTCGAAACATTCTGGAGCCTATTGAACGCGCCTTCGTTAAAATAACTATATAGAATAATCGGTAGATGGCGATCGAAGGTACCGAAATCGTCGGTGGCCGACAAACTCCGTTCAATTTCCTTGCTGTGTCCCGCTAGGTAATGTAGCGCATTGGTTGTATGAATCGGCCCTACGCCTATATTTGCACCTGGGTGAAAACCCGACAGAAAATCGGACAATATGATCGCCTGTGCCAGGTAATTCGCCTGACCGAGCATGAAAACGCGTTCGGACCAAACGGCAGCGGCTTGGGCGTCGACATAGGAACCATGATCAGCGACTGGGTCTTCTACGTTAAGAGCGGAGAATTTTTCCAAAAGCTTTTCTGCAGAGACGAAGGTTTGCGTGGCGCAATCAAAGATGCAGGTTTGCGGCCGTAACATCTGCCGGGCGATCTGCGCACCGGCAGCGTCAGCGCCGATCGTCTTCCCGCCGGGTGCGGATTGGCCGATCAGGCGGGTCGCCTTGCCATGTAGTGCAGACTCGGCGCACACATGCGGATCGTCGCTGTAGACGGTTCCGGCTGCCTCGTAAAAAACGCAAGGCGGAACGTTGATAACCCGAATTCGGTCCTCGGCGCGGTCAAGCCCGAACCCGTCCAAGCAGGCAGTCTTGTTCCAGCTGCCAAAGGAGACGAAAAGAAGGGATCGATCGCCACTGGTCATCTTGATATCGGCCTCGATCCATTCCGCTATCGCGCCATTTCTGTCCCGTTTACAGCGGCTGCTCAGAACCACTAGGTCGAAGTCTGTGCGCTCGGGCAACATTTCTGCTAGCACCTTGCGATAGCTTTCGCCATGAGAGCGGGCAAACCCGGAGATCAGCGAAACGTGCTGGGATGCAAGGTCTTCAAGACTTGAGGAAAAATTGCGCAAACGCTCGTGCCATCCGGGTCCGGCGGCCGCGTCATTGTCCGCGACTGTGTAGCGGCATGGCGCGCAACGAAGGTCTGCAAGGAAAGTGGAAAGGTCACCGGTGGACGGAATTCTGATCAAGTGACCGGACCAAAAGTCAGTGGGGTCACACGCATCCTGAGACCGCATAAAGTCGTTTAAAGGCGCCCAAACCGCGACATGGACGGCCGTTCCAACGGATCTCAAATAGTCGATCTGATCAACAACGTCTTCCACAACTGCCGCGCTCACGACGATGGAGCCAGCGCCGCCGTAACGAGCACGGTACGATCCGGACGCGAAAGCGGCCTTGTCGCAGAAGTCAACGCGGCCAACTGCGCCGATCAGCTGAGCAAAACATTTGTCAAGGTTTCGCGGAAGAGCCACGCAAAGCACATCATCGCTGCTGGAAACATGGTCCGAACATTTCTGGTCCAGATTGAACTCTTTCTTCCCAAAAATTTTGATATTTCCCAACGCGTTTAAAAACTTCATGTCATTTTTCCGAAATAAGAAGAGCAAAGACGGGCTTGCCAGCTACCAACCGAGTGCACTTGGCGCCTGCGAGCTCAGAGCCGATGTACTTAAAGCGACTGTCAAACAACAGGGTTCGTTGACCAGTTTTTGGTCAAATTTGCAAGCCTGCAAGACATTCTTTTTAACCGCTTGACGAACCGTGGAGCACGACGATTGCCCACGGAAATAGGTTTGGGATGAGGCGCCATACCATTGCAAATGCTGCAGACTTGCCGTGTTTGCGTCCCGTATTCGTTCTAGGCTTAAGGTTCATAATCAGTACCAGACGACTGCGGCGAGGCAGAGAGCCGACAGAAAGATTTTGACGTTGCGGTCATAGCGTGTAGCGATCCTGCGAAACTCCTTGAACCTGCCGAACATTCGTTCGATGGCGTTTCTGCCTTTGTAAAGATGCGGCGAGAAACAGTTTTTCCATTTTCTTGTTTTGCGAGGTGGGGTGTTGGGGAGAGATCCACGCGCTCTCACGGTCCTGCGGATACGGTCACTGTCGTAGCCTTTGTCGCCAGGCAGAACGCCTTTTGCCGGAACGCGCGGGAAGACCGCTTCGGCTCCGATGAGGAGGAAGGCAATGGGTCGGCCCTTATTGTCGTTCAGGGCGTGTGACCTGAGACCTGATCTTATTCCACTTCAGCGCGGAGTCCTTTGGTTGGTGGAGTGCTACCCAACATGCCCCCGGGAGGGGCTAGAGTTTTCCGGACCAAATCAGGAACACGGGCTGGCTGCGTGTTCTGATTTTATCAGGTCCATCGGCACCTTGTTGCCGATGGCACCGTGAGGTCTGTGTTCATTGTAGTCCTTGCGCCAATCCTCCAACTTTTCGGCTGCATCTGCAAGGCTCAGGAACCAGTGCGCATTCAGGCACTCAGCCCTGAACCGGCCATTGAAGGCCTCGATGAACGCGTTGTCCGTCGGTTTCCCCGGCCTTGAGAAGTCCAGCGTGACGCCCCTTCGATAGGCCCACAGATCAAGATCCCGGGAGATGAACTCGGAGCCCTGGTCGACCCGGATCGTCTTGGGATAGCCAATCCAGGTGCAGACAGTTTCCAGCGTTCTCACCACATCCTCGCCCCGATAGCTGAAGCGCGGATCAAGCGCCGGCAGATAGCGGGAATACGTGTCGATCACCGTTAGAACGCGGATCTTCCGACCGGTCGCGAGCTGGTCATGCACGAAGTCCCCTCTCAGCGAATGCAAGCATTCGCCTGCCGGGCAGCGCATGGCCCAGACATCGTTCGGCCCGACTGCTTCCTGCCGGTCTTCGCACAGCTTTGCCTTCACCCGGCGCTTGGGATGCTTGTTTCTCAGTTGCAGGCCCAATTCGTTGTAGATCCGCCGCGTTTTCTTCTGATTGATCATCCAGCCCTCCCGGCGCAGCAAAACATGCACGCGTCGGTATCCGAACCGGACGCGCGTCTGGCAAATCTCCTTGATCCGCTGTTCCAAAGCGGCCTGACCCCCTCTCATGATTTGCTTGCAAACCACTGCCGGGCAGTGGGGCCGACGGCATCTGTAACGGTAAGTCGTCGGGTCAAACCGGGTCACCGCGCACGCACGGCGAATGGACATCGACCAGTCCGACCGCATCTCGTCGACCAGCGTTCTCTTCCGGGCAGGCCTCAGAGCTTTCGTTTGACGATGTCCTGGAGCATTTCCTTGTCGAGAGACTAGTCAGCGACGATCTTCTTCAGCCGGGCGTTCTCCTGCTCCAACTCCCGGAGCCGTTTCATCTCCGACGGCATCAGGCCCGCGTATTTCTTCCGTCAGTTGAAACAGGTCGCCTGACTGATCCCAGCCTCACGGCAGATCTCCGCAACACAAACACCTTTTCGCCACGCCTGACGATGAACGCTTTCTGCGCATCCGAAAACTTCGATGCCTTCATCAATTCCGCTCCTTCCCAGCCAGGAAAAACGTCGCGGAAAACTCTAACTCAAATCGGGGGCATTTAGCGGGAGCACATCAATCAAGGAGGCCACCGTCAAACACTTCCAATACGATGATCATGGCCAGCTCGAAGCCCATCGCAAGACTTTATAAACGCTTACAATTTTGGGCACCGATTGAAGTCACTGCGTGGTCTCACACCCTATGAATACATTTGCAAGATATGGACTTCTGAACCCGAACGTTTCAAGCCTAATCCCATCCATCAAATACCGGGACTGAACACCTAAATACTCGGCTTTTCTGGAGTACGCCCCCTTGCCTTTCCCCCTATTCACGCGTATCCCGCACGGCCATTCCGTGTTCCGAGATTTTTCCCTGTTGGACTGCCCTTTGCGCATCCAGCGATCTGACTTTTTTTGCAGAGGACTTTTCCCATGCCCCCAACCATCGGCCTTGATTTCGGGACCTCGAACACCGTTGCCGTCTCGGCGGATGGGGGCGGGGGGACGCGGGCGATGGGGTTTCGGGATGGGGAGGAGGCGTTTGCGTCGTTGCCGACGGTGCTGAGCTTTCTGGACATGGGGCCGGCAAAGCGGCCGCATCCGGAGGTCGGGCCCTGGGCGATCCGGCAGTTTCTGGAAAGTTACGGCGATGTGCGTTTCATTCAGTCGTTGAAATCCTTCGCGGCCAGTGCCGCGTTCAAGGGCACCGGCATCTATGGCAGCCGATTCGAGTTCGAAGACCTGATGGCGACTTTCCTGAGGTGCGCTTTCGAGCGGGCCGGCAGCGCCGTCGAGCCGTCTTCGGTGCGGTTGGTCGTCGGACGGCCGGTGGAATTTGCGGGATATAATCCGAACGAGGCGCTTGCCATGGCGCGTTACCGCGCGGCCTTCGGCAAACTCGGCTTTGAGGACATCCTCTTCGTGATGGAACCGGTCGGGGCGGCGTTTTCCTATGCGCAGTCGCTGGACAGGGACACCACGATCCTGGTCGCCGACCTTGGCGGCGGCACGACCGACTATTCGCTGATGCGCTTTCACACCCATGCCGGTCATCTGTCGGCAACGCCACTCGGGCGCGGCGGCATCGGCATTGCCGGCGATACGTTCGACTACCGCATCATCGACAATGTGGTGCTGCCGAGGCTGGGCAAGGGATCCATGTACAAGAGCATGGGCAAGGTGCTTGAAATTCCGCCGAACCTGTTTTCCAATTTCGCCCGCTGGCACCTTCTGTCGATCTTCAAGACATCCGATGATTTCCGCGAAATGAAAAAACTGCTGCGCTGGTGCCTGGCGCCGGAAAAGATCGAGCTGTTTATCGATCTTGTCGAGGAAGACCAGGGCTATCCGCTCTACAAGTCCGTCTCGGAGACAAAAGCCGCGTTGTCATGCGAAGACGAAACGGAACTCGTCTTCGCGCCGCTTGGCAAGGACTTCAGGGCGAGTGTCACGCGCCGCGACTTCGAAAGCTGGATCGCGCCGGACTTGCAGAAGATGGACAAGGCGCTGGACACAGCCCTGGAAAAGGCCGGATTGCGGGAAACGGATATCGACCGGGTGTTCATGACCGGCGGCACATCGTTTGTGCCGGCCGTCCGCCGGCAGTTCGCCAACCGATTCGGCGCGGAGAAAACCTCCGGGGGCAACGAGCTGACCTCGGTCGCCAACGGCCTGGCGCTGATCGGCGCGCGTGAAGACGCGGCGGACTGGGCGGTCGCCGCTTAAAGCACATCCCGCCTTCAGTTGACCGCCGGCAAGAAGTTGAGATTGCTTTCAGTTATCGCCTTGGACCTCTTGTTCCTTTTCACCGTGACCGCGTTTTCACGCATCAGCGGCCCAACACGCCGACGGCCGACATCGATACCCGGTTCCTTCAACTCCTCGGTCGTGCGAGGACGCCCTTATACCAAGCTCAACAAATAAGAACCTGTTTGATGATTTGTTCAGGGCCGCAGGCGAGGAGCGGCACGCGGGCCGGCCTGGTTGGCCGGTCAAGCGGCGCAACACAGTCCGGTGGGCCTTTTTTGGCACCTCCCACTCTTCCCGGAGGTGGCGCTTCGCTCTGCGAAGCTCCGCGATCGCCTTTTCGAGATCAGATTGTATGGCCGGTTTCTCTGGATCGAAGCGATCCTGCTGTGGCCAAAGGTTCAGCGTCGAGAAATCAGCTCCAGGATCCTGGGCGACCTGCCCGCGCGGCACGCCGCTTGTCAGCGCAATCCGGATTGCTTCTTCGTGAAACTCCGCGCTGTGACGTCAGGACATGTACATTCTCCTTTGTGGCAAAATCCCAAGTTAAAGGAGCGGTACAAATCCGGGGCGGGTCCAAGTGTGCACGAAGATGCTCATTCCATACCTCCGAACATCATCACTGGCCGTTATATCGTGGATTGCATCGTCAGTTGTCCCAGTGGACCGGAAGAGATTTTTCAAAACCTTCCAGGGCTTCTATGCGGCGAGCCCAGGCATGACCCATTGGGAACTTTTGATCGAGGTCGGCAAAGCCAAGTTCAGTCATCAGCTCAGAGTGTGTTTCAAGCGCTCTGGCAAGGATGCGGACTTCCGGATACGAAACAGCATCCGCTGCGCTCGGATTGTCGCCGGCCATATAACGTTGACCATCCAGACGATTCTCAAGCCACTGAAGTTCATACATGACAGTATCCGCCGCTTCCCGCAGCTCCGGCGTCAAGGTATCCGCCCCCTTGAAAAAAATCGGGAGCAGCAGGCCATTCATGCCGTCCCTGAGTTTATCGGTCGTATCCCGGGTGGCCGACCAGATCCTGGCGTGTTCTTCCGGGTTCGTGCCAAACAAGGGCCGCTCGGGAAATTGCCGGTCGAACCATGCCAGTATCGCCAGGGAGTCGGTGATAACGACATCTCCGGCAACGAGGGAGGGGACGCGGCCGCGCGGATTGATCTCAAGATACATATCAGACTTGTGCTCGCCGTCTGAAAGGCTGAGATATTTGACCTTCATATCCAGGCCCTTGATGACCATGCCGAGCAACACCCGCCAGCCACGCGGAGAGCCGCTGATTGTGTAGATCGTAGGTTCCATACTCAATTACCTTCTATCGAATTGTGCATTTCGCGGAGGCCCTGGAACCCAACAGAGGCCCTGTCCCTCCTGATGCGGTTGAGACCCGGTGGAGACGAGGGACGTTTTGATCCAGCTTCCGGACCAGGCCTTCCAGCAGCAGCTTGCTCCGCCGTGTGGTCAGAACGTTGGTTGAGATGCCTTCGGCAGAGTTTGGCAACGCCACAGAATGCTGCGGTCCTTTGAACATCGGACCGCGCAAAATGATAAGGCTCCAGCTATCGCCCAGAATGGTTGCGGCGAAACGCAATCCACGGCCATGCCAGTCCTGTGTGGTTTTGAACATCATAGGACTCCAATACATTTTTAACTTGCTTTAAACAAGTTAAAAATGTATTGTCTTTTCAAATATCTCAACTAGCAATTTTATTTTGTGTATTAATTATCGAGGTTAAAAAGGGTCGAGTTTTCCTCACTCTGAATTTAAATTCATAAATGCAAGCTAAAATCTGCAAATGAACCAGAAGCTCCGAGAGCCCGCCCTGCGGGTAACGGAAGAACGAGGAAAGTAATGAACGGTCAGAATTACAAGAAATCCATCCGCGTGAATGCGACCAAAGAAGCTGTATTCAGCGCGCTTACCGGCGGTATCGACAAGTGGTGGACGAGCGAAGCAGGCAAATTCGAGAAGCTAGGCGATGTTGCCAAGTTCGGCTTTGCGGGCCGCGATAGTTATTGGTCCTTCAAGGCGATGAAACTGGACCCTGATCTTATTGAGTGGGAATGCGTTGAAGCCCTGCATATCCACAATGGCTTGCCGGGTGAGGTTGAAAAGGAATGGCTCGGAACCCGTACGGTCTGGGCGATCGAAGAGAAGGACGGAGTGACAGATATTCAACTTGAACATCAGGGCCTGACACCGGATCTGCACTGCTACGAAATTTGTGAAGCGGGATGGGATATGTTCTTTCTCGACAGCCTGAAAGCATATCTTGATACCGGCATCGGAAAGCCATTTTCTTGAATCGTGCTGGTGCCGAACCCGTTTAAAAAACTGGCGACAGGAGCTCTGATTCCAACTTCAACAAATAGGACCCTATTTTTGAAGTTGGTATTCGCCCGGCCTTTTCTGATGCAGTTTCCAAACTCGCGAGCAGCGGATTAACGACGACCCTCTCGAACAAGATTTCGACCTATCTGCTCTGACCTGTCTTTCTGTAGTTCATGATATGAGCTGTGACGTCATACTCTACCTTGCCCGGCATTTTTCCGGAAGCAGCACGAATGTGCTCAAACTCGAGAGACTGTAGAAGGCCACAGCATGCCCGTTGCCTGAGACCACCTCCAGCGATACCTCCTGTCCACTGAGCTCGATTGCAACCTGCGCCAAAAGCGTGCCGACGCCGGTTCGATAGCAGTCTGGATCGACATGGAGCCGGGCCAACTCATCCGCCGAGAAGGCGGCTGATCTGTCAACCCGGCCGTGGCTCTCCGCCACAAGAACCTGGTAATCGAAGAGACCCTCGCGAACCGCTGCGATGCGAAGCGGAACGAATGCATCCTGCAGGTTGGAAAATCGAAGCTCATCCAGGCGGGCTGCATCGTGAATTTCGCAGATACGTGGGAGGTCTTTCTGCCGGAAGGAACGGCAACAATGTCCGGAACCATGCGAGCTGGTCAATTACGTCTTGGCTTTTGGTGCAACTGACAACCAGATTCCAAGTATGGTCGCATGCAGCAATATGAAGCCCCCCGCAATCAGGAACCATCCCGCCAGATCACTGATTTCAACCTTCGCGGCGGTCCCAAACAAAGCCGAGGCCGCAGCATATAAACTCACGCACCAGCTGAGTTTAAGCGCTCCCCAAAGGCCTTGTTCGGCCCAGTTTGAATGGATGTAAAGCACAGTAATTGCGGTGGCTTCCAGGATCCAGGCAAGAAACCCGAAGGCGTAGACCGGATCAGACATGCGGGTAAATACGCCGAGCTCGACATAGCGCTGCTCAAACAGGCTCACGTGCCAGATAATGCTGGTTGCCGCTGTCAGGAAAAACGCGCCAACCCATGTGATCAAGAATTGCCGGGTCATGCGGCGGCCATCCCTGTGCCGGTAGTGACATATGCTTTTTTCTCGGTTGGTTCCGAATGTCCCACGAGAGACATGACGTGACGGGCGATTTTGTCAGCGGTCAATGGCTCTTCCCACTGATTGAGGAATTGTTCGGGTCGTTTGCCGACCGCGGCTGAATAGGCTTCGGCCGCAGCAAGGCCGAGAACGGTCCCCTGGACCAGCTGTTTCGGTATGATTGAATAGAATGTCAGATCCAGACCCAGCAGTTCGGCCTCCCTTTGAGCATAATCGGTCAGGAAGTGCTGCATCCGCTTCGCGCCGGCATACCCGCCAGACAGCCTGGAACCGGAGAGGCCAGCACCGCTCGAAAAGCTGACGACGACACTGCCTTTTTTCATCGGCTGATTTAGGGCCGCCGACGAAAATGCATGGGCAATTTGGGTGTCCGTGTTCCAGGGGCCGCTGAATTCTTCCCACGATTGTTCATGAAACGGAATCATCTTTGGCTCATAGCCGGCCGTGAGTATGAGCAAATCCGGATCTATCTCCTTCATCAGCTTGTCTGCTGCCCCAGGGGCGGCGGCGTCCATGGCTATCGTGGTGACTGCGGGCGCATCTGACTTCAGCTCCGCAAGAGACTTCTCTCCCCGGGCCACAACAATGGTGTCAGTTCCTTGACGGAACAGCGAGAGCGCCAGCTCTTTTCCGACACCGCGGCTGCCGCCTACGACAAGTGCGGTTTTGTGCTGTTTCATATTCTTGCTCTTCTAGTTCGGAGGAATGGCGAGATGTCCTGACATGCCGCCGAAAATCGGTGGAAAAACGGTAAGTGAGACGAGGATCCGCGTCTCTGTATGTCTGGAAAAGCTGTCTGAGTAACGACCCGGGAAAATGGACTGCGGCGGGCTGCTGATCGCGTTCAGGTCTTCAAGATCAGCACCATGTCCGCTTGACGCCTGAGACGCGGCAGGCAGCAAGGGAAACGTGCTTGCCACCGGCAATATTTGTCGGCGTGTTTTCATCAGGTTTTCCAGGTTCTTGGTCACTCTCATGTGGTGAGCACCGCCACCGTCGCACAAATGCAGGCGACACCGACAGCCATGCTGAATGGTTTCGGGTTTGGCAGGATCTTTTCCAAAGTCACCACAGCCGTCAGCAAGGCCACCCAATAGAAATTCATCACGCCGCCCATGAAGAGCAGCAGCATCAAAGGGAAGGACGATGTGAGGCAGTGCAGACCATAGGCCGCGCCGTTGCGAACTGGAGATGCATCAGACGGGACGGCATGACAGCTCGCCAAGCTGCGCGCCTTGATCGCCGTGAACTGGTATAGCCCTGCAATCGCAAGAAGGGTCGCGCTGAACCAGCTGTTCGCGCTCCACATCTTCATGCCATGCAGGAGACCGGCATCAACCAGCACATACTGCAAGCCGGTAGCGATCACCGAAAACCCAAGCCAGACACCAGCGTAACTGACCCAGAACCCGAGCAGGTTCGCTGCTGGCGACAGGCCTGCCTGTCTGTGAGCAGGTAGATGCCTGAAGGCGCCGGGCATCATCATTGCAAGCATCATGGTCCACCACATGAATGCCATTGACACCACGCCGATGCTCAAGGGAGATCCCATCATTGCGCTTTGACCGGCGGTTGGCGGAATTCCTGGCAAGGACATCTTCCAGACGTCCATGCCGGTTCCAGCTCCTGCAAGGAAATACAACCAGCAGGCCAGGGTCATGCCGATCAGACCAGCCCCTGCCATCGGCGCGTTGCGCAACATCCGCCAGACGCCCAAATCAATAGGCGTCATGATGCCTCACCCATTCCATGGGATTGCCTTCGGCGGGTTCGTGCCGGCCCATGGGCACCATGTCGATGTAGCTGTAAGCCGCATTGGTCACATCGAGACCGCGACCGTATGTGGAGTAGGTATGATAGATGTTACCCGCATCGTCCTTGGCAAAAACGCTTGTTCCATGGGCTTCATCCATTGGATAAAACGTCTTGTCCTTGAAGTTGTAGGTGACCGGATTTTCGGGTTTGTGGTCAGAGCCGAAGCTGACATCGAAGTCAGCGTTGAAGCTGTTCGAATGCGAAGACACCCAATGAAAGTCCCATCCCATCCGTTTTTTGAACGGCAGCAGCATCCTTATCGGCGCGCGTGAAATCGCCACGAAAGCAATGTCACGGCCGTTGAGATGTGGTTCCAGTCCATTGAAGTTGTCAGCCCAGAACGAGCAGCTTTTGCAGCCCTCGGTCCATTCGGGGCCGAACATGAAATGGTAGACAATGAGTTGGCTCTTGCCGCCGAACAGGTCAGCCAAAGAGGCCTCGCCCGTTTCCGTTTCAAAGACATAGCTCTTGTCGATCTTGACCCAGGGAAGCGCGCGACGCTCTTCAGAAAGAGCGTCCTTTTGCCTGGTGTGGGCTTTTTCCTTCTCAAGGAGCGCCTTGCGAGCTGATAGCCATTCTTCTCGAGACGCTGTTTTGATCGGCTTCATACTGGTTTCCTCTTCCGGTTCGGCCCGCAGACCCGAGGTCAGCTGGGCTGTGTCGTTTGATGGAAATCATATTGGCTTTTGGTATTTTTCGACAAGTAGGCAGAATTTTCGTATATAGTATGAAAAAAGATACTAATGGAGTGAGGAGTGATGCTCGACAAATCGTCAAAGTCGACAGATCAGAAGACGGATACCGCAAGCGAGGCACAAACTGCGCCTTGCCCGATGCCAGATATCGCCAAGCTCATCGGAGGGAAATGGAAGCTTATCATCTTGCAGATATTGATTTTTCAGGGAACCAAACGGTTCAACGAACTTCGGCGGTTATGTGATGGCGTCACCCAGACAATGCTGACCAACCAGCTTCGTGCTTTGGAAAAAGACGGATTGGTTGAACGAAAAGTCTATGCCGAGGTGCCGCCACGCGTTGAATACACAGCAACACAGAAAGCGCTGGATCTCGAAGAAATGTTCAAGGCAATGCACAATTGGTGGCTCAGCCACAGTTAGAGCCAGACCTGGGACTTAACGAGGACACCGGGGTACGGGCCCATAAAATTGTACTTTCAAGCATCAATCCGTCCCGGAGCAGCCGAAAGCCAATTCTGTCGGTGGCATCAATCCGGAGAGGGCCGCCGGAAACAGGCATTGGGGGCCCTCAAAGCGGACACCATACAGTGTGGCTCATGCAATTGCGCGAAACGGGACGAGTTTTCAATGGTCCCCGATGCGGATCTTCAAGTGGACGACCCTTTGGGTCAAACAAACCATCCAATAGGTTCTTATTTGTTGCGGCTGGTATTAGACCTCCAAGTTTTTCATGGGGTCCGGTAATTCATATACGTTGCGCCAGACGCAATCTGGAAATTCCTCTCGGGAGATAACCTGTCCTCCAAGAGACAAGACAAGGGATTTTGCGGCGCTGTTTTCATCTCGCATATGGGTTTGCACCAAATTCCACCCAAGCGTGTCATAGGCGAAATTGATAGCCGCAAGTGATGCCTCTTTGGCGTAACCCAGACGCCTCTGCGATTTCGCGATCCACCAAGTCAATTCTGGTCGAGGCCAGTCAGTGGGCCAGGCAAACCCACAGCTACCGACCAACTGTTCACAATTGCGTTTCTGAAGGATCCACTGTCCATATCCACGCAGGTGCCAATGCCCAACATCCCGCGCAAGCCTGCCCCAGGCCGCACTTGAACTGATGGGGCCGCCGTAAAAATGAGACGCCTCACGATCTCTGTAGAAATCACGGTATAATTCAAAGTCCTGTTCTTCGGGAACACGCAGTATCAAACGTTCTGTTTCGAGTACGGGAAGCACAGTCATTTTCAGTTACCCGGCGTACGACTTATTCTCATGCAAGGTCAGCGAATATTTTAAGAACCGGCAATGAATTCAAAGCTGTGGTTCGCCAGTTCTTCAACCCTCGAAGACGCTCCTGATACCATGCTCAACAAATAAGCCCCATTTTTTGCCTGACATTATATGGCGCGTCATCAAGGAAGGCTGATTTTTTTGCAAACTGGCAAATTGGATGCGGCGTCACTCGGGAGAATTTTTACCTGGCGAGGATTTTCGCTGTATCTGTTTTGCGGGATTTCCAACAACAATTGTATTTGCCGCCACATCCCTGGTCACGACGCTACCGGCACCGACAATCGCCCCATCGCCGATCGTCACCCCGGGCAGAATCACCGCAGCACCGCCTATCCAAACCTTGTCTCCGATGACCACCGGCAATGCGATTTCCAGTCCGGCTGCACGCTTGTCGGGATCTTGGTGATGTTCCGCGCAATAGATCTGAACGTTCGGTCCAAGTTGGCATTGGCGGCCGATCTTCACGGGAGCGCTGTCTAATATTGTGCAGCCCGCATTCAGGAACGTGCCATCACCCAGCTCGATGTTGAAACCATAGGGGCAATAGAATGGTGCTTCGATGATAGCGTTTGGCGCATTGAGCAGCTTGCGCAAGGACGGACCCATGCCGTTCCGCTCGGCCGGATGCATAAGATTGTGTTCGTGGACAGCGGATTGCGCACTGAGTCTCAAAGCGTCCAGCTCGGGATCCAGGCACGAATACCATTCGCCGGAGACCATTTTTTCGCGTTCGGATTTTGCCATCAAGCCTCACAGTTCGTAACCGGCAGCAGGCTGACAGAATGTAACCGTCAGGCTGAACGTATTCTTGTTGCAAATAGAAAGCAAAAAACAGTCCTCAAGACTCACCAGGAGAAGGAGGTACGCTCCCGGCAAGCAAATTGACCAGATAGTCCTTTGGAACCTGTGTCTGGCCGTCCCATTTCTGCGACCACTGGATCATGGCCATGAACACGGGAGCCAGATCCTTTCCCTTTTCCGTTAGCAAATATATGGACTTGCGGGCGTCATCCGGATCAGGTTTCTTTCTGAGAATCTCATCGTTTACAAGGTGTTCCAGACGGCTGGCCAAAACATTGGTCGCTATACCTTCCTCGGAACTCAGAAAGTCGGAATAGCGCTTCGCTGAGCCAAACATAATGTCACGAAGGATTAACATGCTCCATTTGTCGCCGAATGCAGCAGCCGCGTATCTGAAGGGACAACCAACCCACAGTTCTTTGGATATTTTAGCCATTGCACTTTGGTAGCACAGTCAAATTTGATTGTAAAAAAGAAGTCGGCAATCGTCTGGATGAGTGTTCTGCCACCTTGTGGAACATCAACTTCGGCCTGAATTCTGAATGAGCCCTCCCCAACTTCGGCGCAGTCTCCCTTCAGTCTGTTGCCGAGCCGTCTTGATGTGAGCGCGCCCCCCCAGACTGGGCCAGTTGACCGCCGGGAAGATGGTCTCGTGAAAACACGCGTGACGATCATGCAATCGCCGGTTCCGCAACAGGCTTTCAGTCGATCAGCTTGACGTCGGCCATCAGGTCGGCCGCCGTTTCCTGCAGCGCCTCGCTCAGCTCCGCCGGCGCCAGAGTGGACGGCAGGCGCAGATCGGCCGAGGCCTTGAAGAGCGCCTCGCCCTGCATGGAGCCGCTCGCGACTTCGGTCTCCAGATGCTCGATGCTGACGCCCTGCTCGCTCAGGACGCGGGTGATGTCCCGCAGGATGCCCGGATGGTCCTGGGACACGAGATCGAGATGGGCAAACGCGCCCTGGGGTACATCGGCGCCCGTCTGGTCGGAGCGGAGCGTGATGTCGATACCGTCCGCGGACAGCGCCCGCAGCTTTACAACCAGCTCGTCCGCCTTGTCGCCGGCGATGACTATGCGCACAATGCCGGCAAATTCGCCGCCAAGCCGGGCCATGGAGCTTTCGATCCAGTTTCCGCCCATACCGGCGATGATGTCGGCCACGCGTTCCACAAGACCCGGCCGGTCCCGGGCTATGACCGTGAAAACAAGATGTGTCTGCATGCCGCCTCTTGGTGTTTCCTGAGCAGTGACCTCATCGGGTCGGTTTTTCTGCTTCCCTATGATTTCATATGAACGCAGGTTGAACCAGACAAATTCAGACTGGTCAAAAACGAGCCTGAAAGTCGCCGCCGATCCCGCACTCTGGAGATGGCACACCTCACATTGCCGAGCCCGGGAAAGGCTCCTTCTGGTTCGGTTGCCATTCATGATACTTCTACCTATACAGATCCGTTGAAAAATTCAGGTTCGCAGATGCAGCAGATAAAACGTCGCCGTGTAGACAGGTTCTGGCTAACTCTGATCGAGCGCCCGGCGGTGTTCCTGGTGCTGGTTGTTGCCGGATTGGCGATGCTTCCGGTTGCCGTGTGGCTGGACCTGCGCGCCCTCTCGGACGATTCGCTAAAGTCACAGGCGGTCGACCTGGACCAGGCGATCAGCAAGATCAGAACCTATTACGCACAAAATGTCGTGGCGCGCGTTCTGGACAATCCCGGCACGGTGACGCCGACGCATGAGTATCACGATACGCCCGGCGGCATTCCAATCCCGGCCACGCTGTCCATCGAACTGGGCGAGGTAATCGGCGGCGATGCAGGCAATCTGAAATACCGCTTCGTCTCGGACCTGCCGTTCAGGGAGCGCCAGTCTCACGATCTCAGCGCGTTCGAACAGACCGCCCTCACCGACTTTCGCAAAAGCCGGGACCCGGAAGATGTCGTCATCGGGTACGCGGGGTCATTCTTTGACAGGAAGATCCAGATCGCCTCCCCCGTCATGATGGGAGAAGCCTGTGTCTCCTGCCACAACAGCCATCCGGAAAGCCCGAAGACAGACTGGGCGGTCGGCGATGTGCGCGGCATTCAGGCCATCACCATCAGTCAGCCGATTGCCGCCAACCTCTGGTCCTTCAAGTTCCTGCTGCTGTATTTCGCCGGCGCCGGAGCGATCGGAGCCGCCGTAACCGGCCTGCAATGGCACCAGGCCACCCGCTTCCACAAGATGAACATCAACCTGGCGCAGGCAAATACCAAGATCGCCAGGCTGAACGAGCAGCTCACCTCGGAGAACCTGCGCCTGGGGGCGGAGATCGAGGTCGCCCGCCGGATCCAGATGATGGTCCTGCCGACCAAGGACGAACTCGGCGGCATTCATCAACTGGAGATCGCCGCGTTCATGGAACCTGCCGATGAGGTCGGCGGCGATTATTATGATGTTCTGCAGCTCGATGACCGGGTCAAGATCGGCATAGGCGATGTCACGGGGCACGGCTTGGAAAGCGGTGTGCTGATGCTCATGGTGCAGTCCATCGCCGTCGCGCTGCAGGAGCGCGGGCCGTCCGATCCAAGGCAATTCCTCGTCGCGCTCAACACCGCGGTCTGCCGCAACATCAAACGCACCAAAACCGACAAGCACCTGACCCTGTCGTTCCTGGATTTCGGGGGGGACAAGGTCACCCTCTCTGGCCAGCACGAGGAACTGATCCTGCTGAAGGAAAACGGCGACTGCGAAATCGTCGACACGGTCGATCTCGGCTTTCCCATCGGGCTAGACGAAGATATCGAACCCTTTATCAAAACCAGGGACCTGCCCTTCGGCCGCGGCGACATGATCGTCCTCTATACGGACGGCGTGACCGAAGCCGAAAGCCCGGACGGCGAACTTTACGGTCTGGACCGGCTGGTGGACAGCGTCCGCAAGCATCGTGCGGCCAAGGCATCGAGCGTCCTTGAGGGCGTGCTCGGCGACCTCAAGGACCATATCTCCACCCAGACGGTGCATGACGACATCACCCTCCTGGTGATCCGTCACAAATAGGTTTCCAGGCGCTGGCGCCTGGAAACAATCGTCAGCCCAGGGCTTTTCGCAGCGCCGAAACGCGTTCCACGACGAAATACTCCAGCGCAAGGGCGCACAGGAGCGTAAGTCCGACCAGCGGGAACATCAGCGACAGGAACAGCATCAGGACCATGGCACCGCGCCAGTGGGGCATATCGGCGGGAGCCCGTGGCGCGAAAAGCCTAAGCGCGGCCTTTTTCGGGCGGCGAAGCCACCACATCACGATGCCGCTGACGCACAGCGTCATGACGGCAAGACACACCAGCGTGTTGAGCACCAGGTTCCAGATCCCCATCAGGCCCATATGAAAGGGAATTCCGACAGCCATCGCCTTGCCGGCGAGCGAATAGTCCGCAAAGGCCACATTCGCCAGAACGCGGCCCGTGTGCCGATCCACATGCACCGTGCGGTCGGAGAACGGGTCTTCCGCATCCGCGCTCATCGTGTCCTGGTTGATGGTCCAGACACCCTGATCGCCACCGGGATAGGAAATGCGGTAGCGGGCGTTGAAGCCGATTTCCCCGGCGAGCTGGGCCACGCTGTCGATATCGACCGGAACGCCGGGCGGGGTACCGGTCTCGCCGGCTTTCGATCCTGAGGCCGGCATGGGTGTCTGTTCCAGCGCCCAGGGCACGTCGGAGACCGCGCCGTGGTTCATGGATGCGTGCGTGTCATCGGACAGCGGGACATTGTCCCATTTTTCCGCCGGAAACGTGCTCCAGGCCTGAACCAGCTTGCCGCCCCATATCCCGGTCCAGGACATGCCCGTGATGAGGAACACCAGCAGCAAGGCGGAAACAATCACGCCGACGCTGGAATGAAGCTCCTTCCAGATCGACCGCCCCTTGCCGGCGAGGTTGGGAACGACCGCGTGCAGGAACGATCTGTCCCGGGGCCACCACAGGTAAAGACCCGTGACGATGAGCACGATCGACAAACCCGCGGCGATTTCCAGAAGCCTGTCACCCGTTGTGCCCAGAAGCAGTTCGCTGTGAATGTTGTCGGCGAAATCATACCAGCCCTGCCGGCGGACCCAGTTGTCAACGACTTCCCCCTTGTAGGGGTCGACGGCGACCATTGTCTGAACACCGCCCTCATTGATCCTGAACACCGAAACATTGTCGGCGGCACGTCCCTTCAACCATTCGACGATGGTGCCGCCGGGCAAGGTTTTCAGTGCCGCTTCCCCCTGCGCGGAAACGCTCAGGGGCGATTGGTCCAGCGGGACCGGAACCGTAATATTCTCACCGTCCCGGCCGTCGAAAAAGCCGATGTACATCATCATCATGCCGGTGACGGCGAGGACCATCAGAAACGGTACGACGAAAATGCCCGAATAGAAGTGCCAGCGCCAGGCAGCCATATAAAACCGGTTGGGGACCGGCGCGGGCCGCGCGCTCTCAAGTGTCTCGCTCATGAGATCTCCATAAACGGGTGTTGTCCGCTGTGAAGCCACAGGGACGCCCCGGTATCAATTTGCATTAGAATTCGAAAGGAAGATCAGCTTGTGAGCGGCGGCGCCCGGGCGTCGTTCTGTCCCCGGACCAGATAGGAAAGCCGGACGCCGGACAACGCCGGTCTGCCACCAGGGGCGGCGGAGAGGGCAAGCGGGAATCCGGGTGCCTCGTGAAGGACGGCAAATGCACCGACACCTGCGAAAAGGCACTTTCCGGAGGCGCCGTGGTCCGGGTCTTCTTGACCGGACCCGGGGGGGATTTCGACGCCGTTGGCGTCAAGCGTGATGGATTTGAGACCTTCGGTGGTGCACAGCGTGACTGTGAAGCCGCCATCGGCCTGCACCGTCGGCATGTAGCCCTGCGGCACCAGACCGGCAAGCAGGAATGGCAGCAGGAGCAATGCCCTGACTGCCATCTTCATATCCGGAATTTGCCGCCGGAAACGCCTCACGCCCCAATACCCCCGTCCGAGAATGATCCTTCTCTAATTCAACGGGGCGGGAAAGACAAATGCTGAAATCGGTAAAACCGCCAGGGTGTTTTCGTGAGAAAACTTCCGGCTGCCTTTTCCGGACAGGAGATGTCGGATTCACGCTTGATCCGCCTGAAGGCCTCCCCTAAGGTGCCGCAAACTGACGGCGTCCTTGCAAGGGACTGAAAGCGATTCCGGATGCGGTTGACCCACTCAGGGAACCAAGGCCGGAGCTGTCCAGGGCATTTGCAAAAGCATGTTTCGCGGCAGAATGGCTCGCGGCAAGCTTTTTGTATTTGTTTGCTTTCATCTCCCTTACCGCCGGCACCATCAACCGCCGTCCCGGCACCTGCCAAATGGGGGAGACACATGTTTCACCGGACCATCCTTGCCGGCCTCGCCGCCGTATCCATTCCCACGTCCGCCTTCGCTCATGGCGGACATCTGGGCGAGCTTGCGGGCCATTCGCACTGGATCGGTGCCGCGGCGCTGGCCGGAGCGGCTCTCGTTGCTGGCATCATTGCGCTTCAAGGCCGCAAGAAGAAGCAGGCCGACGAAGCTCCGGAGGCCGAAACGGCCGAGGAAGAGACCGCCGGAGAGACTGCCTGATGGCTGACAAACTCGGGCTGATGATCTGCGGTCACGGCAGCCGCAACAAGGGTGCCGTCAAGCAGTTCGCCCAGCTTGCGAAAGGTCTCAAGGACCGTTTCCCGCACTGGCCGGTGGAATACGGCTATCTGGAATTTGCCAATCCGGTCATCCATGACGGTTTGAACAAGCTGCGGGAAGCCGGATGCACGCGCGTTCTGGCGGTGCCGGGCATGCTGTTTGCCGCTGGTCACGCCAAAAACGACATTCCCTCCGTTCTGAACACCTATCAGGCCAAACATCCGGAGATGACAATCTCCTATGGCCGGGAACTGGCTGTCGACACGCGCATGGTGAAAGCCGCCGCGGCACGCATTCAGGAAGCCATCGACGCGGCCGACAGTGACGTCCCGCTGCATGAGACGCTGCTGATGGTGGTGGGGCGCGGAGCCTCCGATCCGGACGCCAATTCCAATGTCTCCAAGATCACGCGAATGCTGTGGGAAGGCTTCGGCTTCGGCTGGGCGGAGACCTGCTACTCGGGCGTCACCTTCCCGCTGGTCGGCGCCGGCCTGGAGCACGCGGCGAAGCTCGGCTACAAGCGCATCATCGTGTTTCCCTATTTTCTTTTCACCGGCGTTCTGGTGCAACGGATTTACGGCACGACCGACGAGGTCGCCGCCGGGCATCCCGAGATCGAGTTTCTGAAGGCGGGCTACCTGAACGATCATCCCCAGGTGATCGACACCATGGCGGACCGGGTGCAGGAAATCCTGCAGGGTGCCAACCTGATGAACTGCCAGTTGTGCAAATACCGCGAACAGGTGCTCGGATTCGAGGCGGAAGTGGGTCTCGCGCAGGAAAGCCACCACCACCATGTCGAAGGCCTCGGCGCGGAAGCCGAATGCCGGCTTTGCGAGGAAATCTGCACCGGCGCCTGCGAGAAGCAGGTGCAGGCCGCCGCCCATCACCATCATGATCACCCACACGATCACGGGCACACGCATGAGCACGGGCATGGTCACACACATGATCACGACCATGCACATGGGCACGACCACGGCCACCACCACCCTCCTTATCCGCATGCGGACCATCCGCACGGACCGAAGTCGCTGAACCGGCAAGGATCGGGAAAACCGTGAACAGTGAGCCCTGCCAGCCCTACGCCTATGAAAAGGACCCGGCGGCCATTTACCGGCAATCCTTTTCGATCGTACGGGCGGAGGCCGATCTTTCACACCTTCCCGAGGACCTGCATCCGGTGGCTGTCCGCCTGATCCATGCCTGCGGCATGACGGATTTGCCGCAGGATCTTGCCTGGTCCGATGGCGTGTCTGCCGCGGCACAGGAGGCCTTCGCGAAGGGGAGCACAGTGCTCTGCGACGTTGAAATGGTTGCGCACGGCATCATCCGCTCCCGCCTGCCGGAAGGCACCGATGTCCGGTGCACCTTGAACGACGACGCCGTACCCGGTCTCGCGGCAAAGCTGGGCACGACCCGTTCCGCTGCGGCGGTGGAATTGTGGCGAAGCCGGCTCGAAGGGGCCGTGGTGGCAATCGGAAATGCGCCGACCGCGCTGTTCCATCTTCTGGAAGCGATTGCAGCAGGCGCTCCGAAGCCGGCGCTCATTCTCGGGTTCCCCGTCGGATTTGTCGGTGCGGCGGAATCCAAGGACGCGCTGATCGCCAATCCGTTCGGCATTCCCTTTCTGGCCGTCAGAGGCCGCCGGGGCGGGTCCGCGATGGCCGCTGCCGCAGTCAATGCACTTGCCGCCGGTCTGCCGGAGGAAAAGTGAGATGGCGGAAGACAATCGGAAAGAGGGGCGGAAACAGGGGCGGAAACGGGGGCCGGAACAGGGATTGAAATCGCGCGCCGGCAACAAGCCCCTGCGCTCGCTCGGCTTCCTGTCGCAGCCCGGCAGTCAGGCAAAGGCCGTACCGGGAGCTCCCGGCGAGCCGGAGCACAAACACCACAGATCCCGTGGCTCACGCCCGGTCTCCGTAACTTCCGACGGCAAACCGCAGACGCTTCCCGTGAAGGCAAAGGTCAAGCCCTACGTGCTGGAGGACAAATGAGTTCGCCATGGCTGACGCTGATC
This sequence comes from Labrenzia sp. OB1, assembly GCF_001624695.1. GTDB lineage: Bacteria > Pseudomonadota > Alphaproteobacteria > Rhizobiales > Stappiaceae > Roseibium. Next base: position 38,967 of record NZ_JSEP01000007.1, read on the forward strand.
GGTATCGGCGAGGACGGTGTATCGGCGCCGGGCGCCGCGGAGGCCCTGTCTTCGGCTGACATCGTCTATGGTGGTACCCGCCACCTCGAGCTGGCCGGTCCCCTGAAGGCTGAAAAGAGACCGTGGCCGAGCCCGTTCTCTTCCGTCTTCGGGGATCTGAAAGCCTGCTCGAACCGCAAGGTTGCCGTGCTCGCGACCGGAGATCCGATGTGGTACGGGATCGGCGCTTCGCTCCTCAAACACTTCAGTGCGGAAGAGATGACGGTGCTGCCGTCCCTTTCCGCTTTCCAGCTCGCGGCATCCCGCCTCGGCTGGGCGTTGCAGGACACCGAGTGTCTTTCGGTTCACGGACGCTCTGTCGATCTGCTGCGCGCCGCGCTCTATCCGCGAGCACGCATTCTGGCGCTTACCAGCAACGCGGACACACCGCGCCAGGTTGCGGATCTTCTTGCCGATGAGGGATACGGCCGGACACGGATGACCGTTCTGGAACATCTTGGCGGAGACAAGGAACGCATCGTCGCGGCGACGGCGGAAGACTGGTCCGGCGAGATTGCCGACTTCCATACGCTGGCGATCGAGGCCGTTGCAGATCCGGGGCTGCGGCTGCGGGCCCGAACACCGGGCCTCCCCGACGAAGCCTTCCGCCATGACGGCAAGATGACCAAGCAGGACATCCGCGCGGTCACGCTCGCCGAACTGAAACCGTTTCCGGGCGCACTCCTTTGGGATATCGGCGCCGGCTGCGGATCGATTGCCATCGAGTGGCTGCGCGCGGCGGACCGGACGCGGGCCATCGGACTGGAGCCCCACGCGGAGCGCCGGCAGATGGCGGCTGAAAACGCCGTTGCTCTCGGGGTGCCGCAGCTTGAACTGAAGGACGCTCAGGCGCCGGAAGGACTGGAGGGCCTGCCGCAACCGGACGCGATCTTCATCGGCGGCGGTCTGACCGCACCCGGGATCGTGGAGACGGCCCTCAGTGCGCTCGAACCCGGTGGGCGACTTGTGGCCAACGCCGTCACGCTTGAAAGCGAGGCTATCCTCATGTCGGCCTATCAAAGCCTTGGCGGCAGTTTGAAAAAACTCTCCGTTCACCGGGCAAGCGCCGTCGGCGGCCTGACCGGCTGGCGCCCTTCGATGCCGGTCACCCAGTGGAGCCTCAGCAAGACATGAGCGGAACCCTTTACGGCATCGGTCTTGGGCCCGGAGATCCGGAGTTGATGACCCTGAAAGCCCACCGGCTGATTTCCAGCGCGAAGGTGATCGCCTATCCGGCGCCCGACAGCGGCGAAAGCTTCGCCCGCTCGATCGCCGCCGGTGCGCTGCCGTCTGGCGTGCGCGAGATACCGATCATCGTGCCGATGCGCACCGACCGGTTTCCGGCGCAGCAGATTTACGACCGTGCCGCGAAAGAAATCGCGGCGGTTCTGGAAACCGGACAGGATGTGGTCACGCTCTGCGAGGGCGACCCGTTCTTCTACGGCTCCTTCATGTATCTGTTCGAACGCCTCGCTGACAGATTTCCCATCGACATCGTGCCCGGCGTCACGTCGCTGACCGCCTGCGCGGCACAGCTCCACCGGCCGCTGACATCGCGAAACGACGTGATGACGGTCATTCCCGGCCCCCTGCCCGATGCCGAGATCCGCAGCAAGATCGGCCAGGCCCAGGCGGTCGTCATCATGAAGGTCGGCCGCCATCTCGCCCGTCTCAAGGCCCTGCTCACCGAGATGGACCTCATCGACAAGGCGGGATATGTGGAACGTGCAAGCTTACCTGAGCAAAAAGTGCATCGCCTCGTTGACCTCGATGCGGAAACCGCCCCCTATTTTTCCATGATCCTCGTTTACAAGGGAGAAGAAGCGTGGACGCTTCCCCCATCCTATTCGTCCTGAATCAGGCCGGTCTCGACACCGCCCAGGACATTGCAGGCCGGTTCTCAACCGCGCGCATTCACGGTCTTGCCGGCCGTGTGCCGACGGCTGACACGCAGTTCAACGAGACCGTCGAGCACCTGCAGTTGCTGTTCAAGGCCGGACATCCGATTGTCGGCTTCTGCGCCAGCGGCATCCTGATCCGCGCCCTTGCGCCGATCCTGTCGGACAAACGCAACGAGCCGCCGGTGATCGCCGTTTCCGAGGACGGCTCGAGCATCGTGCCGCTGCTCGGCGGCCATCGCGGCGCCAATGAACTGGCACGTCTGCTGGCCAAGGCGCTTGGCGGCCACGCCGCGATCACCACCGCCGGCGATACCAAGCTGGGGATCGCCCTCGACGTGCCGCCGGAAGGCTGGCGTCTTGCGAACCCGGACGACGCCAAGCCGGTGATGGCCGAACTGCTGTCCGGTGCACCTGTTCGCATCGAGGGCAAGGCGGACTGGCTGAACGCGGCAAAGCTGCTGCAGGCAGAGGATGCCGCCATCACCCTGGCCGCGACGGAACACCCCCTTGACGGCAGCCCCACACGGCTCGTCTACAATCCGTTGAAATATGCCGTTGGCGTCGGCTGTGCACGCGGGTGTGCGCCCGAGGAACTGATCGGCCTGGTCGAGCGGAACCTTGCCGAGGCGAATATCGCCAAAGGCGCTGTCGCCTGCGTCGCCTCCATTGATCTGAAAGCCGACGAAGCCGCTGTCACCGCGCTTGCGGAGCATCTTGATGTGCCGCTGCGCGTATTTTCCGCGGTCGAGTTGCAGCGCGAGACGCCACGGCTGAAAAACCCGTCCAATGTGGTGTTCGCGGAAGTCGGCTGCCATGGCGTTTCCGAAGGGGCGGCCCTTTCGGCTTCCGGCGCCTTCGGAACGCTGACAGTCGAAAAGCAGAAGACCGACAACGCCACATGCGCCATCGCCCGGTCGCCCAATTTCATCAACGCGGACACTGCCGGCCGCGCGCGCGGCCACCTTTCGGTCATCGGCATCGGACCGGGCAAGGACGACTGGCGGACGCCCGAGGCAACCAATCTGCTTGCACAGGCCACCGATGTCGTCGGCTATTCGCTTTATCTGGATATCGTCGAACGGCACATTGGCGGCAAGACCCTCCACAACTTCCCGCTCGGCGCGGAGGAAGACCGGGTGCGCTTTGCCCTTGAAGAGGCCGGCAAGGGCAAGACTGTCGCGCTGATCTCCTCCGGGGATGCCGGTATCTATGCGATGGGCACCTTGGTTTACGAGCTGCTCCACCGCGAGGAGGAATTCGGCGGCGTTTCAGACGCGGCAAAACGTGTCAGCATCACCAATGCGCCCGGTATTTCCGCCCTGCAGGCCTGTTCGGCCCGCATCGGCGCGCCGCTCGGCCATGATTTCTGCGCCATTTCCCTGTCCGATCTCCTCACGCCGTGGGAAGTGATCGAAAAACGCCTGAAGGCGGCCGCCGAAGGCGATTTCGTCATCGCCTTCTACAACCCGGTATCCAGACGCCGCCGAACCCAGTTGGCGGAAGCGCGCGAGATACTGTTGCAGCACCGGTCCGCCGCCACTCCCGTCATTCTGGGCGTCAATCTGGGGCGGCCCGAGGAAACCCTGCGCGTGACAACGCTGGAAGCGCTGAGAGTGGATGACGTCGACATGCTGACCACAGTTCTTGTCGGCTCGTCGAACACCAGGACGGTAATGAAAGGTGACGGCAAGCCCTTCGTCTATACGCCGCGCGGCTATGCCAAGCGCATCGATGCTCCCAAGGCACTGAAGGACGACACACCTCACTCCACGGATCAGAGCGATCCCCAGCCCCCGGAAGGCACTCAATGACCGTTCATTTCATCGGCGCGGGACCGGGTGATCCGGAGCTCATCACCGTAAGGGGCCTCAGGCTCATCCAGTCCTGCCCTGTCTGTCTTTATGCCGGATCTCTGGTGCCGGAACAGATCGTCGCCGCGGCCCCGGACGGCGCGCGTGTGGTCGACACCGCACCGATGACACTGGACGAGATCATCGGCGAGATCGAAACCGCCCACGCGCAAGGACAGGACGTCGCCCGGGTCCATTCCGGCGATCCGTCCATCTATGGCGCCACGGCGGAGCAGATGCGCCGGCTGGATGCGCTGGGGATCGGCTACGACGTCACACCCGGCGTTCCGGCGTTCGCAGCCGCCGCCGCCGCGCTCAAAACCGAGCTGACCATTCCGGAAGTCGCCCAGACGATCATCGTCACCCGCACGGCCATGCAGTCCTCTGCCATGCCCAACAACGAGGATCTGGACACACTTGGCAAAAGCGGTGCGACCCTCGCCATTCACCTGTCGATCCGCAACCTGCGCGAGGTCGAGCGCCAGCTCGTGCCGCATTACGGGCCGGACTGTCCGGTGATCGTCGCTTACCGGGTCGGCTGGCCGGACCAGGCCTTCATCCACGGCACGCTCTCGACAATCGCCGGCCTGGTGCGCGCCTCGAAGATCACCCGCACCGCGCTGATCTTCGTGGGCCACGCTCTCAAGCCGGGCGAGGACTTCCGCGACAGCGCGCTTTACGATGCCGACCACGTGCACGTGCTCCGGCCGAAAAAGAAGGCGAAGGGGTGAGACCACCCGGCAAGAACAGACACCTGTTTCGCCGGCCGGCAGTTCAGACGGCCTGATCGAGCCTCACCCCCGCCGTGAACGCATTTGCATTGCAGCATCGGATGCGCCTATCCTGATCTGATAACATCAGAAAGAGGCAGGCATGAGTGCTGAAAATCCGCTGCTGCAACAGTCGGTCACCCTTGGAGGCGACCCCGACACGATCCGGGACTTTTACAAGAACTGGTCGGACAGCTACGACAGCGACCTGCTGCTCGACATCGGTTATGTCGCACCGCAGATCACCGCGGAAGCTCTCTGCCGGCGCGTGTCCGACACGGCGCTTGTCCTCGATGCCGGTTGCGGCACCGGTCTGGTGGGCATCGAACTCATCAAGCGCAAGCCCAACCTGAGCATCGACGGGATCGACCTGACACCGGAAATGCTGGAGGCGTCCCGCCGCAAGGAGGTTTACCGCAAGCTGAGCGAAGCGGACATGAGCGGGCGGCTTCAGGATATCGACGACGACACCTATGACGGCGTGGTCAGCGCGGGCGTCTTCACCAATGGCCATGTGGGACCCGATGGGATCGATGAACTCATCCGTATCACCAAGCCCGGCGCTCCGGTCGTTCTGACCGTACGCGACAGCGCCTGGGAGGCCGACGGATTCAAGGACAAGGTCGGCCAACTGGAAGCGGGAGGCCGAACAAAGTCGGTGGAGATCACCCACAGCCCGTATCACACCAAGGAAGACATCTTCTGTCAGCTTGTCGTGCTGGAGGTCGTTTAGGCCGGATCGGGCTGGTGCCGGACCTGCTTAACTTGAAGCAGCCGCGATCACATGCGCGAAGGATCCCATGACCGACCCGCGCCGCAGACCCATGTCTGAAAGCGCCACTCCTTCCGCGTCCTGCGCGCGAAAGAGCCGGTCCGCGGCCCCTTCGGAGACGATGGACGCATAGTGGAATTCATGCGCCGTCAATGCGCCGTTCCAGGGCAATCCGGCGAGCGGTTCGAGCCTGCGGTAGCCAAGATGGCGTTTGCGGGTCAGGAAGGAGGTTTCAAGCGGCAGCAGACCGAGCATCTCGTTTCGGATACCGTCAGCGCCGACGAGCCCGGACCCGAGAACCATATAGCCTCCGCACTCGCCGTAGATCAGCTTTCCGGCGTCCGCAGCGGACTTCATTCCAGCCCTGAAACGTCCGGCTGCGCTGAGCCGCGCCGCATGAAGTTCCGGATATCCTCCGGGCAGATAAATCGCGTCCGCATCCGCGGCCGGAGCTTCGTCAGCCAGCGGGGAGAAGACCGAAAGCCCGGCTCCTGCGGAGCGCCAATACTCCAGAAGATGCGGATAGGCAAAGGCGAACGCAACGTCGCGGGCAATGGCGATCCGCTGTCCGGGCGGCATGGGAAGACAAATACCCTCGCCATTCGCGGATGTCAGCCCGCCCGCGACCTCCGCTATCCGCGCGAGATCGACATGCCGCACGCAGAGTTCAGCCGCCCTGTCCAGAAAGGCTTCCAGATCCGGATGCTCGCCCGCCTGGACGAGACCCAGATGGCGTTCCGGCAGTATAAGGTCATCGGAGCGCGGCAACGCTCCCAGAACCTCCACCCTCAACGGTTCCAGGGCGGAGCGCAGCATCTTTTCGTGCCGGGCACTGCCGACCCGGTTGAGGATCACACCCGCAAGGCACACGTCTTTTCTGAAACCGGCAAAGCCGTGGACGAGGGCCGCGACGGATTGCGCCTGTCTGGCGCAATCGACAACCAGCACCACGGGCACCCCCACAGCCACCGCGAGATCGGCCGCCGAACCGGTGCCGTTGGCGGCCCCGTCGAAAAGGCCCATGGCCCCCTCCACAAGCAGAAGATCGTGTCCCTGCGCCTGGTGGCGGGCAAGCGTGCGCAGGGTGCTGCCCGTCATCGCCCAGGCGTCGAGATTGGTGCAGGGACTGCCGCTGGCCGCCTCGTGAAATTTCGGATCGATATAATCAGGGCCGGACTTGGCCGGTACGACGGATCGGCCGGCGTTTTTCAGCGCCCGCAGAAGCGCAAGCGTCAGCGTCGTCTTGCCGGCTCCGGAGGACGGCGCGGCGACCAGCAGTCCTTTTGCTTCCTTGACGTTCAGATTACCCGGCATCAGCCGTCTGCCGGTCTGCCCACAGCCCGAGCGGATCGGAGACCAGCTCCTTTCCGGAAAGCGCGCCGAGCCAGTCGAGCCCGCTGCGCAAGCGGACGACTTCGCCGACACAGACGATTGCCGGCGGCTCCAGCTTCGCCACGGCCGCGTCTTCGAAACAGCGGCCAAGGGTCGTCTCCAGCACCCGTTGACCAACCAGGGACGCATTGCATACGATGCCCACAGGCTCATCCACAGACCGTCCACCGGCAATCAGTTTGCCGGCTATGGCTTCCAGATGCTTCATCGCCATGTACATGACGATCACCGGCGAGCCCTTTGCAATACCGTCCCAATTGACCGCGTCCGGCGTCAGGCCGGTCTGGTCATGTCCGGTGAGAAAGGTGACCGCCTGGTTGCAGTCCCGGTGAGTTGCCGGGATGCCCGCGTAAGCCAGGCCGCCGATGCCGGCTGTGATTCCGGGGATCACACGGAACGGAACACCTGCCGCAACGAGGCCCAGCGCTTCTTCGCCGCCCCGGCCGAACACGAACGGATCTCCCCCCTTGAGACGCAGAACCCGTTTTCCCTTGCGGGCATAGTCGATCAGCTTCAGCGTGATGTCGCGTTGCTGGGGGCTCGGCTTGCCGCCGCGCTTGCCGGCATAGTCGGTCACCGCACCGGGTTTTGCCCAGGTGAGGATGCTTTGGTCGACAAGCGCGTCATAGACGATCACGTCTGCCTGCCGCAAACCGTTCAGGGCGTGCAGGGTCAACAGCCCCGGATCTCCCGGACCTGCGCCAGCAAGCCACACCCAGCCGGGCTCGAATTCCGGCAGGCCAGCGGGCACAGTGATATTGGTTTCGTTGCCGTTCATGGATCCTGTTTACCCGGCTGAGCGACAAGCGCCAAGCGATTCCGCGATGCGGAAGACGCCGAAAACGACATTTCAGCGCAAAGCCGCGCGACATTCGCTATAGAGGGACCATGTCGATTGTTGAGCCAAAAGAGCTGCGGCGCGGGTGGACGACGGGCGCATGCGCCACGGCGGCGGCAAAAGCCGCCTACACCGCTCTCGTGACCGGCGCGTTTCCCGATCCCGTGGAGATCACGCTGCCGAAGGGCGGAACCGCGGCTTTCGTGCTGACCCGGCATAGCCACACAGCGGGAGAAGCCAAGGCTACAATCACCAAGGACGCCGGTGACGACCCCGATGTCACCCACGGAGCGCTGATCACCTCGACGGTCCGGCTGCTTCCCTGGGGCAGCGGGGTGCGCTTCAGGGCGGGTGAAGGTGTGGGAACTGTCACGCTTCCCGGACTGCCTATTCCTCCTGGCGAACCCGCGATCAATCCGGTACCGCGCAGGATGCTGCAGACGGCCGTCGATGAAGTTGCCGGCTTCCATGACGCGGCCGGCGATGTCGAAATCGAGATTTCCATCGAGGGAGGCGCGGCGCTCGCCCTGAAGACAATGAACCCGCGCCTGGGTATTGCCGGCGGTCTTTCCATACTCGGCACCACGGGCATCGTGCGGCCGTTTTCCTGTGCCTCCTGGATCGCCTCGATCCATCGCGGCGTCGACGTCGCCCGGGCCATCGGACTGACCCATGTCACCGGTGCGACAGGCGCTTCCTCGGAAGACGCAATCCGCAGCCGGTACGAGTTGCCGGATGCCGCCTATCTGGACATGGGAGATTTCGCCGGCGGTCTCTTGAAATATCTGCGCCACCATCCGGTCGACAAACTGACGCTTGCCGGCGGCTTCGCCAAGTTTTCCAAATTGGCCCAGGGGGCACTGGATCTCCATTCCGCCCGCAGTTCCGTCGACTTCACATTTCTTCAGGAACTGCTCAGGGAATGCGGTGCTCCGGCCGCGATGATTTCAGCGGCCGGATCCGCCAACACCGCCAAGGAAGTGCTTGATCATTCGCTTGAAGCGGGGATCGGCCTCAGCGCCGCTCTGGCCAAAAAGACGAAAACCGCCGTCCGCGAAATCCTCAAGGAGGCACCGGTTGCGGTGGAAGTGCTGATCACAGACCGCCAGGGCAACGTGCTGGGAGAGTGCGGTTTTGACAGCGCGTCCTGATCATATCCTCCTGCTTGCGGGCACCCGGGAGGCGCGCCTGCTTGCCGGAACACTGGCGGGAACCTTTCCGAAAGCCCGGATCACCGCTTCCTATGCGGGCGTTGTGCGCGACCTGCCCGATCCCGGCGTTCCTGTGCGCGTCGGCGGATTTGGCGGGGTCGAAGGCCTCACCAGCTATCTGATCGCGGAAGCCGTTTCGGTCGTGATCGATGCTACTCACCCGTTCGCGGCGCAGATGAGCCGCAACGCGGTGGCGGCCGCAGCCTCTGCCGATATCCGACTGCTCCGGCTGGAGCGCGCGGTATGGACGCCGGTCGAGGGGGATACCTGGGTGAGTGCCGCTTCCATGGAAGAAGCCGCCACGGCCCTGCCCTGCGATGCCCGAGCCTTTCTGGCGATTGGCCGGAAGGACATCGACTGCTTCACGCGCCGACCGGATATCCATGCCGTTGCCCGCATGATCGAACCACCCGAGACGGTGCTGCCGGATCACTGGGAACTGATCCTGTCCCGCCCGCCGAAACTGGCGGAAGAGGAAGTCGCGCTCTTCAAGGACCGACGGATCACGCATGTCGTCACCAAAAACAGCGGCGGCAAACGCTCCAGCGCAAAGATCAGGGCGGCCAGGCATCTCGGCCTGCCGGTCATCATGGTCCGGCGGCCTGACCTGCCGGCAGCACTGACCTGCAGCGATACCCCGGACCTTCTCATAGCGGTCCGGCAGACAATGTCCTTTTAGGGTGTTGTGCTTCAGGGGCGATCAACTTCCACACCCGCCAGAAACAGGGCTTCTTCTTCCACGACCCTGAACAGTTGTTTCCGTGCGGGCAGAGGTGTCAGATTGTGATCGGCATTGGCGATAAAGTGTAGGCTAGTGTTCGGGAAGGCTGCAAGCCCATCGGCATTTCTGCCGAAATTTATCAGGAACGTTTCCATCGCCTCATCGCCTTCGGAATAGACGATGGTCAGCCGCGTTCCCCTGCCGGCCAGCTTACGGAATGCCTTATGAACCTTGCGGTTCCCTCGCGTGATTTTCTCCAGCACCGGAAATATTCCGGCGGGATACTGCACTGCCCGGTCGATCAGACGCACAAGGACATTGACCGCGGCCGCCTTTAGGTCGAACCGGCCCTCGCGGATTCGTGCCATAAGCCCTGGCTCCCTGAACTCGGCCCAGTATTTCCTGATGGGATGCGGCAGGCCGATAAAGCGCCAATGGAAGGCGTATGGGTTGATTGAAATGCACGCCTTCCAATGCGCACACTCAAGAGCTGCCTCAAAGGCCGTATAGGCGCCGCTGCACCTACCGAGCACGATGACCTTTTCGGCAAGGTCAAGTGACCTGAGCGTCTCGTAGGCCAGTTCGGCGTCTTCAATCTGGCTCTTGTAGTAGAGAACCTGAGCATTGCGGCCGGGCACCGGCGGACTGTCACCGATTCCGGCACCATCGAAGCGAAGGGTCGCGATACCCTTTTCAGCCAGCCTCCGCGCCAGCTGAACGTTCATCCGGCCCCAGCCGATCTGGTAATCGTAGGATGTCGACAGGATCGCCACCGTCACGCCGGTGAAGGGACCGGACGGCTCGCACAGGGTCCCGACAAGCCGGTTGTTTTCTCCGAAGCGGAGCGGTGTTTCCCTGAAATATCCACTCGCTAGCGGGACAACCTGGGGCGCTTTGGCGGGCGCTGCGGCCTGGCAGCGCCATTCAGGCAGAGATTTCAGCCACATAAGCAGATCGTCGCCAAAGGCAACGGGCAGCACCGGCGGCGAAGCGTCGGTCAGCATGGCGTTGTAATCCCGATAGACTTGGTACTGCAGGGCACAGCCCGCCGAGCGGAGTTTTTCCGTCACCGCAGGGTCAATCTGGACTTCCGGTCGGGGAGCCAGCAGCACGGGCATTCGCGACCGGAATTCCGGCTCAAGAGCTTTGAACCTCCTGAGGTCGGAGACCAGTTTCTCTGGCATGGCGATCCCGGCAATCGAGCCGGGTGTGCTGTCGCGGTCTTCCGGCCGCAAGCCGAGACCGTCATCGACGAATTTTGACCAGAGACTCAGTTCCCGCAAATATCCGCGACCCTTGAAGACCGGAGCAAGCAGGGCCAGACCGGCAATGTCCGTGGCTCCGGCAGCGAACTCGCAAGCCAGTCCTGCGCCCAGCCCCTGGCCAAGGACAACGATCCGCGAGACCCCGGAGAGAGCCCGCAATTCGTCCGCCGAGCTTTCGATTGCCTCCCGCCAGGATGCGAGACCGTCTTCCGCCGGATCGTCAAGGGCATTCCCCGTTCCGGGATAATCGAACCTCAGACTGGCAACGCCGTTTGCCGCAAAAAGATCGGCCAGATAGCGGTAGAATTTTCGGGTGAGTAACTCCTCGAGCCCCCAGGGCCTGAGGAAAAGCACTGCAAGACCCTTCGGCCTCTCCTGCCCACCGGCAGCGGTGAAATGACCGGTCAGGTTTGCGTAGACAACCGGCCGGGCAGCCGGAAGTCCGACATCTTCCCGCCCATCGCGCCCGTCAGCGGCAGCCGCCACGTTGTCATCCTTTTGCCCGGTGTCCCGCATGTGCATCGCTCACCATATTTCAGGTTTCTCCAGAACGGGAAGCTAACAACAACAGCAGTTAACAGGGCCCTATCCGGCAGGTATCCCGATCAAGCCGCCTTGAAACGGCTCGCGACCGCGGTGCGCAAACCTGCGATGTCGAACAGGATGGCTATGCCGACATAGGTCACCGCTCCCGTGACAACCGGCACGATCAGGTTCAGGAAGTCGTTCGTCAGTTGAAAGCGCATGGAAAGATAAGTCGGTATCGCCATCAGCCCCGTCGCCAGGCACACCTTCGCCGTCGGCCAGACCACCACAGGCAGACGATAGGCGTACCGGCTCAGATAATAACCGAACAGGACACCGCAGATTTCCGAAATCACCAGCGAAACCGCCGCCCCCATGAGCTCGTACCGGGGGACGAGAACCATCATGCAGGTGACGCTGATGACGAGAATGAAAAGTCCCTGGATTCCCATCAGGGACGGCTTTTTCGCCAGTTGAAAGCTAACATGGATGTACTGATAGGTAATGGAGCGGAAAAGCCAGGCGAAGACCAGGACCGGAATTAGTGCCGTTGCGGCTACGCGGAAATCCTCCCCGAGGATGAAGGTCGCCAGCCGGCCGGATGTCAGCGCCATTCCGGCGACCGCCGGCAGGATAAGAGCCATGAGGATCTCGAAGCTCTTTGCCATGTGCCGGTCGGTGGCTTTGAGCCCGTCGCGCGTGTAGTACCTGATCGCCATCGGCACCACGGCCGAGCCTATGGCAACGCCCATCATGAGAATGATCTGCCTGACGAAATCCGCGGAGGCGCCATAGATCCCGGCTGCGGCTTCGCCCAGAAGAGACACGATCAGTATCCGGTCGAAGAAGGAGTGGAGCGTGAAGGCAGCCCCGGATGCGGTCATGGGCAGTCCGAAGCGCAGCATCGTCTTCAGGATGGCGGGATCGAAGCCTTTCATCGGCCGTTTGAGGATCGAAGGCATGAAAAAGACGAGTGTGACGAAATAGCCGCCGGCGACACCGAGCAACAGGCCCTCTCCACCAAGATCGAATCCCATCACCAGCAGGCAGGAAATGGCGAAGGCCGTCGCGCTGCGCACGATCATCGAGGATGCGAAAAGTCCGGTACGCTGATGGGCGCGGAAGATCTCCTGCAGAAACTCGAACAGCCCCACGCCAATCGCCACGCACAGCGCCTCCAGCGCGTAACTGCCGGATTCTCCCGAGACCAGAACGAAGACTTCGAACAGAAGGGGGCTGACAATGGCGATCACCGCAAAGGCGGCCAGCCCCGTGAGACGCATGTCGACCTCTTCGCCTTCCGAGCTGAAACGAAGCAGGGAGACCTTGATCCAGTTGAAAAGCAACGAGGAAAAGAGGGTTGCGATCCCTATGCCGACGACATAAATGCCGTATTCATGCGGCGTCAGAACCCGCGTGAACAGCATCACGAGCGCGAAGCCGAACACCGCGGACACCACATTGGCGGTCATGTAGGACGAAACCTGACGAAGCACTATGAACCTGCACGCGTGAATTCTTGCAGGACCTGCATCATCGCCTTGGGCTGGAAGTTCTCATCCAGCGGCAACGGCCGGTTCAACAGTCCGTCCCTGCGCTTGAACCAGATCGGCACCCAGGTGTATTTGTCCGATATGCCCCAGGTCAGAATCGCCTTCGGCTCGACCACATCGCAGATCGCGGTGAGGTAATCCCGCACTCTGAGAGCCGAAATCTGATCGCGCACTCCCTGTGCTGCGGGCAGGTTGTTGTCGATGACGTCAAGTTCGGTGACGTAGATATCCAGGCCGAGCCCGTTCACCTCCTCGACAAAGCGCGACAGGCCCTCCTTGTCGATTTCGGCTTCCCCTGTGAGGTGCCCCTGAAGGCCCAGCGCATGGATCGGAACGTCGCGATCACTGAGCTCCTTCAGCAGGTCCAGCATCGCCACACGTCGTTGGCGGCAGACTTCGGTCGTCTTCTCGAAATTGAAATCGTTCAGGACGAGCTGGGCACCGGGGTCCGTCGCCGCCGCCGTCCTGAAGGCAAGCTCGATGTAGCCCTTCCCCAGGGCCTGAAGCCAGATGGAATCGCGCAGAGCCCCCTCTTTCGCGGGATCTTCCGAGATCGGTTCGTTGACCACGTCCCAGTTGGGAATACGGCCCCGATAGCGGCCGACGACGACCTCGATATGGTGGGTCAGCTCGAATTCGGCCTCGGACGCGGTGATCTCCTTCGTCCATTCCGGCAGGGCCGCGTACCAGACCAGCGTATGGCCGCGCATGGTCATGCCGTTGGCATCGGCAAAGGCGATCAGACGGTCGGGCTGGTCGAAGTTGAAAACGGAACGGTCCGGACGCAGATCGAACCACTTGAGGCCGCCCTCGCCCACCACCTGCTGGCAATATGCGCGAACCGCAGCCGCATAATCAGGATCGCTTTCCAGATTATCGACGCGGATTGCGGCACCATAGGGGACGGCATTCGCGGCGGCGGCCGCGTTTGCGGACATTCCAGCCGGAGAGAGCAGGCTCATGGAGCCGGTGGACGCAAGGCCAGCGCCAAGCGCACCAAGCACAAAATCCCGTCTATGCATCGACTTCGTATCCTTAGCGCCAAGTCGGGAACTGGCATCGGCCACGTAACGCCAACCTGTCTTTATCGGCGTCCTATCATGGTTATAGGTTGCCTGAAAACTAAATAATCTGACAGGTTAGCGGATGCTTAATCGGAACGGTATCTGCTGGAACGCAGATTCGCATTCGAACGGATTCGATACTGGAAAATGTATAGCACCACCCCAATCGCGCCACTGCAGAGCGCCCGCAATGGCCTGCCCGCACGTAGACATCCCGGTGTCTGGATCCTGACGGCTGCCCTGTTCCTTGGCGTGTTCTTCTATTTCTGGATCGGCCTCGCCCCCTTTCCGGACCCGAATGCGGCGAATCTGACCACCCCCTATGGCAGCAATTCCAACCGCTTCAATCAGATTGTCGTTGTCCTCATGTCGGGGCTGCTGCTGTTCGTGGTGCTCGGCAAGTCCAACCGCCGGTTTCTTCTGTGTCCGCGCAACCTTCTGCTGGCAATCGTGGTGTGGTATGCCTTTGCCAGCCTGTTCGCCGGCGATCCGGGCACCGCATTCCGACGGATCGTGTTTGCAGTTCTCGTGTGTGGCTGTGGCAGCGCCATCCTGCTGCTGCCGAAATCGCGCGAACACTTCACGACGCTTGTCTGCATCGCACTGACGGTGGTCATAGGGATGGCCTATTACGGCATCGCCGCCCTGCCGCATCTTGCCATTCACCAGGCCACCGATGCCCTGGAACAGCAACTTGCGGGCGACTGGCGCGGCCATATGGGCCACAAGAACGTCGCCGCCGCCGCCATGGTGTTCTCGATCTTTTTCGGCCTCTATATCTCAAGGACAAGATCCGCCCTTCTCGGCGGCATGATCGTGCTTCTGGCGACCGTCTTTCTCTGGAAATCCGGCAGCAAGACCTCCTTTGCCATGCTTCCACTGATCCTGATCCTGGTCTGGGTCTTCGAAATGTTCAGAATCCTGCGCCCGGTCATTGTCGTCGGCGGGCTGGTCGTCGTGAACACGCTGCTGATATCGGCGTCATTGTCGGAAAGCGTCCAGCAACTGCTTGCCGCCGCCGGTGTCGATCCGACGTTCACCGACAGGACGGCGATCTGGAGCATCGCACTCAATGCGATCGCTCAGAGCCCGATCACCGGTTACGGGTATCAGTCCTTCTGGCAGACCGAGGCGTTGTTCCGAAGCGGGTATTCGCTCTACTCCTGGGCGGTGACGGCCGCCAACGCCCATAACGGCTACCTGGAACAGTTCGTCAATGCCGGCATCCCGGGCTTTTTACTTGTCGTCACCTGGCTGGTGTTTCTGCCCATCAAATATGCGAACAAGGCCCTGGCGGGTGACAACGATCCGCTTCTCACCCGTCTGTTCCTCCGCATCTGGATGTTTTCCCTGTTCTTTGCATGTCTCGAAAGTCCGTTTTTCGGAAATTCAGGCCCTGTCTGGTTCACGATGCTCATCGGCGTCTTCGGCCTGCGGCTGCAGGCCTACGCCTGCCTGATATGCGCGGTGCCGGGCAAGCGGGGTGCCCGGGCGCAGGACGGGCTCGCGACAAACACACGTTAACGTCTTCCCTGTTATGAGAATGGTAAAGCTGCATGAAGTTGTCACCTTCGCGGGAGCGCATCCCGGCAGCACAAGGGTTCACCTCCAAGGGATCGATGGCTTGAATGTCCGACCAAACGAAAATCGAAGCCGTTGTCTGCATACCGACGTTTCGCCGCCCGGACTGGCTGGCCCGCACGCTGGCTTCCCTGGCTGAGCAGACGGCCGATTTCCGCTTTGCAATCGTCGTCGTCGACAATGATGCCGCCAATCCGCTAGGACGCGACGTCGCCGGAAAATTCTTCGCGGCACATGCCATTGCGAATGTGATCGTGACCGAGGAAAAGCAGGGGAACTGCTTTGCGATCAACAGGGCCTTCAGCGAAGCCCTCAAGACGTTTCCGGAAGCGGACTTCTTTCTCATGATCGACGACGACGAAACCGCCGCGCCGTGCTGGCTTGCCGAAATGGTCGGCCTTGCCGGACGGGAGGCCGCCGATATCGTCGGCGGACCGGTTGTGCGCAACTTCGAGGGCGCGGTGCCGGAGGAGGTGCGTATACACCCGCTGTTCCTGTCCATCGACGGAGCGACCCGGGAAATCGACCAGCTTCACGGCTCGGGGAATTGCCTGATCCGGCGCCACGTCTTTGAAAAACTGGGTGCACCGTTTTTCGACCTCCGCTTCAATTTCCTGGGCGGCGGCGACATGGACTTCTTCACCCGGTGCCGCCGGGCGGGCTTCAGGACCCTCTGGAACTCAAAGGCAGAGATACAGGAATTCGTGCCGCCGGAACGCACGTCCGCCAGGTTCCTGATGACCCGATCCATCCGGACCGGCTCGATAAACTACATGGTCGACAGGGCGAACGGCATGCCAGCGGCGGTGGCCTGCGTGAAGACCCTGGCAAGTCTCGGACTTGGAGTCCTGCGTTCAATAGCGGCGCTTGCCCGGACGCGGCGCCTGCTTCCGGCCAGTCATCCGTTGCTCCTGCCTGTGGGCCGCGCCTATGCGGCGCTCGGCTTTCTGCCCGCCCCCTATAAGGCTTCAGACGTGTCCTGAGCGTTCCGGGTCCGCCAAGGTCACCTCGCGTATGGTCTGAAGCGGTGTCTGAGTGTGGGACTGTATCGTGATGGCGTGCTGAGCAGGCTGCAGATCATCCATGAAGGCAATCAGTCCCGCCTCGTCCAGTTGCGGACCTCCCCAGTAGGTGAGGCAGCAGCTTACGGAGGTTCGCTCGTGGCGGGCGGCAAGAACCGGATCGCTGGCAACGGCAACGCCGTAAATCAGGTATTCGGAAAAATGCCGCTGCCGCGCAAGCCCGATCCACCAGGGACAGCCGCACACGGTTTCAATGCGAGCCAGCAGCGTCTTCACGGTTTCCCGCTCCCAGACGATCATCGGGCCGATGAAATCGTCTCCCGGCAGTGCCGGGATCTCCAGGCCCAGAATCCTGTGGGCGTTGCGCCACCAGCGGACATGATGCGGCCGGGAGGGATTGATGTCGCCGGGCGAATAGAAAAGCGGCGACTTCGGCTGTCCGGCGAGTTGCCGCAGATCCGTCAGCCGACAGAAAACCCCGTCCGAGTCCATGAACAGGACACGGTCGCTTTCCTGTGCGGCGGCCATCGCGAACTTGCGCAGTTGCTGCAGGTGCCAACCATAGACGGGCAATCGGATCCGCGGGGACCACCAATACCGCCTTCCACGCCATTTCGGCAACGGCCAGAGCTGCGGCAACAGTTGCGAAGACGGCACAATGGACCTTGCCGGACCCGACAGGTGCCTGAAGAGCTCGAGATCCTCGTCTCCAACCACGATGAAATGGTGGTCGTACCCGGTCACGAAGCGGTCGATCGTTTCACAGAGCAATTCGCATCGCCCCAGATCGTTGTGGTAGCTTGGCGTAATGATCGAGACCGATGTCGTTTGCATATTGGCTCCCAGCGCAGGCTATGGCGCATCGCGGCATACGGACACCGGGCCGAAAAGATCCTGCATGCCCGGAACCGCCCGTAGATTTCGGACTATCCCTTGTCCAGGTTACATGTGAACACTTCTTCTAAACATCTTCTTTATATCGATGGTCACAATACCGAACCGATATTGCCGTGACCCCGTTCGCAAAGCCTGGATATGCCCGCTACCCGTTACCTCATCATGATCTCAAACGCCGAACAAACCTGCGGCGTCGAAGAGTTTTCCAGGCTTCTGGCACACAGGCTCGGCGCACGGGCGGCAACTCGGGCGCTCGGATTCGGTCTCGCCGGGCTCCTGCGCGCCCTGAAGCGATCTGATGCGCTGATCCTGAATTTCCCCGTCGTCGGCTGGAAGAAGAAGCTGCTGGGCCCCACTCTGGCGGCCGCTTCCGCAAGGATCTGCGGAAAACGCACCATGGCGATCCTGCACGAATGGGCATCTCTCGACTGGAAGCGGCGGGTCGTGCTTGCACCTGTGGTGTTGCTGGCGACCGAACTCTGCTTTTCGGCCCCAGAAATCGCCGACGAATTCGCGGCAACGCTGCTCTCCCGCCTTGCCACCGGGCACAGGACGATCATCCCCATCCCGCCCAACCTGACGGCACCCGACACACTGACCCCCGGCAGCTTTTCCGCCCGTCTTTCAAGGGAACGCGCAGGCGGACGGATGATTCTGGGTCAGTTCGGTTCGATCTATCCGCAGAAGCAGGTGACTTCGGTTCTTTCGGTGGCTACGGACCTTCGGGCGCGGGGCGAGGATGTTTTCGTGGCCTTCGCCGGATCCTTCATCAAGGGCCAGGATACCGTCGAGCAGGACTTTTTCGCCACCGTTGACCGGCTGGGTCTGTCGGACAGGGTCGCCGTTAGCGGTTTCATCGAAAGCGACGCGGAACTGTTCGCCATCCTTCGCGAGGTCGACGTCTTCTGCTATCTGCTGCCGGACGGGCTGAGCTCGCGGCGCGGCAGCGTTCTGGCCGCCGCGACCTCGGGTAAACCGGTCGTCGTCAATGCGCCGGCCAGTCCCGGCACCCTTGACCATCACCGTCTGTTCCGGCGACTGATCGAAACCGGCAGCATCCGGCTGATCCCGACCGGAGCGGATGCCGCGGCGGCCGCTGAAGCCGTTCTGAAGGCCAGACAAGCTGATGCCCGAACCACCGGTCTGGCCGGAGAAATCGACGCGCTCTGGTGCGATGTCGTTGCGAAAATCGACGCTTGCCTGCGGGACAGCGCATGAGTCCGAGGCACGACTGGCCCGTTATCTGGAGTTCCGCAAGATCTCCCGCAGGGCGATCGGGTTGGTAACGAGATATCGGCGGGCCAGACGTCGTGGCTCCAGGATGGTTCTATAAAGCCATTCCAGGCCGCATTTCTGCATCCATTCGGGAGCCCGGCTGTTTTTCCCCGACAGGAAATCAAACAGGCCACCGCTGGTTTTTATCACCCCGACGCCGTGCAGTCTGTGAAGATTTCGGACAACGAATTCCTGTTCGCGCGGCACGCCAAGCCCCACCCACAGGATGTCCGGTTTCAGTCGGCTGATCTCCTCGACGACCGCCTTTTCGTCCTCCGTCGAGAAATAGCCGTTGCGCCGTCCGGCAAACTTCAGCTTCGGGTAGAGCGCCTGCATCCGCTCCACAGCCAGCTTGTTGACCTCCTCGTGGGCGCCGAGAAAATAGAAGCTGACGCCGGCAGCTTCGGCCTTGCCGGCGGTTGCGTGGACAAGATCGGTGGTGGCCACGCGCTCGCTCAGGGCGGTGCGGGCGACATGGCGCGACAGCAGCACCATGGGCATGCCATCGGCATGGATCTGGTCCGCATGCAGCAGAAGTTTTCTGAAATCCGGATCCTTCGCCACCATGGCAATGACTTGACCGTTGGCCGAAGTGGAATAATAGGGAAGGCGGTCGCCTTTCCTTGCATCGAGTGCAATTCGGACAAATTGCTCGGCCGTTTCCTGCATTCCGATGTTCGCAATGGGAAGTCCGCCAAGCACCGTAGTTGCCTGGGTTAGCGTTGAACCGGATTGCTGCCGTTGTTCGGCTTCGGACGAGATCATTCAGTTCCAGAACTTTTTGACGGAAAAACCGGGTCACGGTCCCGGACCGGTATGATCAATATCACGTTTGAAGTTAAGCACGGGTTAGGAGCGGGGGAGCGGCCTCAAAATTCCGTGATTATGACAGTGTCAGCAGTGCCAGCTCAAGGTGCCCTTCAATGGTTTGGCACTCGCCATGATTTAACCGAAATGATCACGTCACATCCTTGGCTCGCTGCGGATCGAGGCGCATACAGGAATTTCCATGTGTGGAAACAGGTCCCGACAAGCTGCCACCGACCCGAGACCGTCTCACGGCCCCCATTAGGCAGTTGCTAACCATGTTGGATTATACTATCGGGATGAACAAACTTAGTATTCTACAAAATTCGCACGCGAAGCAGGGCGAGTAAGTGTCGGAAAAGGCACCCACATTTAGGGACACTCTGAATCTTCTGACCGAATTTCGGCGCAAGATCTGGATCGTGCTTGCCTTCGCGGTCGTAGGCGCGGCCGTGGCGGCCGCCATCTCCCTCAGCCTGAAGCCCGTCTATCGGGCAACAACCCAGGTCCTCATCGACCCCTCCGTACGTCAACCCTTCGAAGACAGGAACGCACCTACACGCTATCTGGAAGATACCTTTGTCGTCGACAGTCAGGTGACCGTGCTGCAGTCCTCCTCCGTACTCAGGAACGTCGTCACGCATCTCAATCTGACGGAAGATCCGGAGTTCGGCGAAAAGCCGGCCGGTCAGGGATTTCTAACCTCGCTTTTCGGCGGATCGACGCAACGCTCTCCGGAAACGCAGGAGGTAATCGCAAACGACGCCGTGCAAGCACTTCGCGATGCCATGACCGTTAGCCGCGAAGGCCTTACCTTCGTCATTAATGTCGCGATCGATACGGGATCGCCAATCCAGGCAGCGATCCTGTCCAACGCCATTGTCGAAACCTATATCAACGACCAGGTAGGTCAGGTGTCCAATATCGGCCGCACGGTCGAGGAGAAGATCGGCGACAGGCTCAAGATCCTCAGAGATCAACTTCGCGAGGCCGAAGCCAGGGTAGAGGCCTTCAGGGCCAAGCATAATCTGCAATCCACCGACCAGAACGCCTTTCTGACCGATCAGGAACTGGCGGAGCTCAACACCCAAATCACGGAACAGAAAGCCGCGCTTGCCGCCGCCGAAGCTAAGGCCGCCGAAATCCAGCGGATGATAGATGCCGGCGCAAGTCTCGATGCGCTTGCCGATGTCACCGCGTCCCAGACGGTTGCCAACCTGCGCCAGCAGTATGCGACTGTAGCCCGTGCAGAGGCGAATCTTTCCGCCGAACTTTTACCCTCTCACCCGGACCTGATACGGGCCCGCGCCCAGACACAGGAAATCCGCGAACAGATCGAATCCGAAATCCGTCGCGTCGCCAGCACCGCGCAACTTGAAGCGGATGTCCTGCGCGATCGCGTCGCCAAGCTGGAAATTCAGCTCGATACGGTGCGCTCGAGGTCAAATCTCGACCAGCAATCGCGCATCGAATTGCAGGAATTGCAGATCGAGGCGGACACCAACAGAACACTTTATGAAAATCTGCTAAGCCGGACCAAAGAAATCACCGAGATCGATCAGATCAGCATTCCGCATGCGCGGATCATCTCGCCAGCGATCCCGCCGTCATCGCCCGTGTGGCCGAAAAAGAAGATCCTGGTGGCGCTGGGGCTCGTTCTCGGCGGCATGATCGGCACTCTTCTGGCAATCGGCCGTTCGGCGCTGTCCCTTTGCATGCGCTATCTTTTATATCCGCGTTCCGATGTCGCCTTTGCCTATTCGCTGACAGACTCACCTGTTACGCCTGCCGTTACTGAAATGCCTGTCTCCGCCCCTCCTCATCAGCAGCTTGCCCGACAGCCCAGCCCGGAAGAGCTGGCTGTGTCCTATCTGCCACGGCTGCCCTCGCACAATCGCCATGAGGACATGGACACGGAAGAACTCCTGACCTCGCTCTGGGACTTCAAGAGCGGGGCCACCGACCGCGAGATGCGCCCTTACTGGAAGTCCGTCTTCACCATTCTCAAGAAGCTGCAGTCCGAGCGTGTCGACGGGTTCGCAAGCACGGTAATCGTCACCAGTATCGACGGCAAACACAACATGGTGGCCCTGTCGGTCGTTTTCGCGGCGGCCAGCCTGAAGAATTTCCGGGTTCTGCTTGTCGACAACAATACGGCGGCCGAGCAACTCTCGCCGAGAATGCCGAGCCGGCCGCACCCGACGACGGATCTCAATGATGCCGTCAAGCTGGCCGACCTCGACATCGACTTCCTGAGCCTGACGCATGGACGGCGCAAGTATCAGGATGAATCGAAAGGCTGCTACCAGGTCCTGAACGGATCCGGTCTGGATCCCGAATTTGACCTCATCGTCATTTCTGAGTCGCCCATGGCCTCGCCACAGGTCGACGCCGCTATGCAGGATGCGGCCGATCATGTGATCGTATCCCTTGAACGGCAGGCCGCGCTTAGTTGATGGCAATTGTTCCCGGGCGGTTCAGCGCCGAAAAGGTGCCGGAGGGCCGGGCCGCGCCATCCGTATGCGAATCGGGCCGCAGTTCGATGCGGTGCGTCCTGCCCGGAGCCAGATGAAACCAGTTGTCCGAGGGGCGGAAAGGATCGACGCGGATATTCACCCGGCGAAGCAGCCGGTCCGCGGCCAATTCCAGCCACCAGATCCCGTCCCCGCTCTGCCGGAGCGAGGCAACGCATTCCGCCGAAGAGGCCAACGGCTGATCGACAGGCGTAAAATGAAACGCCTCGGCCAGCACTTCACCGGTCTCCGTGTCCAGCATCCGGACCACCGTCACATCATGCGAGGGTGGGCCGAAGCGGTAGGCGTAGGTGACGTCGAAGAACGCGCCGATCAGATCCACCGCGTTGAGGGATTGCGTGCTGTGCGGGTTCAGGATCAGATCCTTTCGTCCCGAGACCACCGGCACCTGACCGTCCCGCAGACACTCCAGCGAGAGCGTGACCGGCTTTTCCTCAGGCCGGTCGTTGATGACATGAATGGCAAGGCCGCCGGTGCCTTCGTCGGTGAGCGAGACCTGAAGAGGACGGAAGGCCCGCTTAAGGGCGTAGTAGGCCGGCTTCGGTCTGCCGGCGGCGTCGATCACCCCCCAGCCCGCTCCCATGGCGAGATCCTGAAAGGTCCACACGAGTGCACCCTGACAGGAGGAGCCTTCGCGCCGCCACTCGGCAAAGGTCTGTTCCATGAGCTCGCCGGTCACCGCCCTGCCGAGATCGAGATAGCGATCCGGATCGCCGTAGCGCAGGGCTGCCGGGTCGATCCCGTATAGCGTTTTCAGATAGTGATCGCGGACATCCTCAAAGTCCCAGCCTGCGCCGCGATCGCGCGGGACACGCGCTTTCCAGCGCGGATCGTGCCCGGGTTTGACGCCTGACAGGCCTTCGTCGAGGCTGCGCTGTTCGGGAATGTTGGAAAAGGCCAGACACTCTGCGGCAAAGCGGACATTGGCGCGGCGGGCGTCCTCCAGCGGGCGCAGGTAGGCTCCGACGCCGTAGTAGTGGGCGATGCCCTCTCCCGGTGAAAACGGCAGCACGCCACCGGATGGCGCATTCGGCACGTAAGGCACGTCGGGCCGGAGGCGGCCGGCCAGCTCCGGCAGGATTTCCTCGCACAGCGGACCCTTCCAGCGCTCTTCCGGCAGGCCCATCATGGCGCCCTGCTGATAGATCTCGCTGCCGCCACACAGAACAGCCAGCGACGGGCAGCCTTGGGTTTTGGCAAGCTGATCGCGGATCTCGGCGCGAACCTCCTGAACGAACGGCTCGTCCTTGACCGGGTAGTCGTAATTGGCGAACTGGAAATCCTGCCAGATCAGCAGGCCGAGCTCGTCACAAATGTCGAAAAACGCCCTGGTCTCGTAGAGCATGGTGCCGCCGATGCGCAGCATGTTCATGCCTGCGTCGCGGGCCGCTTCCAGAAGCGGCCGGTAGCTGTCCGCATCGCCGGGCAGGTAGAGCAGATCGGTACAGGTCCACACGCCGCCGCGGCAGAAAACGGACACACCGTTGACCTTCAGGCCGAACCCCTTGTCGTCCGCACCGCGATCCACTTCCAGGCGGCGGAAGCCGGTTTTTCCGAGGGAAAACTGCCGCTCGCCTGCCTTGAGCTTCACGTCATAGAGCGCAGGCGTCCCATGGGTATGCGGCATCCAGGGGGTAACATCAGCCGGTCTCAGCACAGCCGTCCAGCGGCCTTCCTCCTGCCGGGTCATTTCGGCTGTGGTTCCCGCACAGGACAGCTCGGGCGTACCGCCGGCGTTTTCGAGTTTCAGTGAAACCGTGAGGGTTGCGCTGCCGTCCGGTGCAAGATCGGCGAGAATGTGACTGTCCGTGATCCGGGGTGCGTCAGCCGGTTCAATCCGGATCGGCCGATAGGGGCCGACAGCGTGAATCTCCGGACACCAGCCGGGCATGTGGCCCAGAAGCGTGGTGCGGATCAGGCGCAAGCCCTGCGAGGTCGCCAGTTGCGGCTTCCAGCGAGCGCGCGGTCCCCTGGCATTCAGATGCGGTTCCAGCGCCCGGAAGCAGATTTCCAGTCTGTTGCTTTTCGACAGCTCGGCTTCGACCTCGCATGTGCGGAACATGTTCCGGCTGTCCAGAAGACGTTCGCCGTTCAGCCAGACCTCGGCAATCGTCGCAAGGCCGTCGAACGCCAGCCGGTAGTGGCCGGGTTCGGCGTCGAATTCCGTTCGGTACCAGGCGTCCCTGTCATGCAGCGGGTGCGGATTTTCAGGGTCGTAAAGACCGGCGGCGGCAAGGGCTGAGGCGACTGTTCCGGGGACTTTCGCCGGGACGCCTTGCAATCGTGCGTCCCCGGCCTCTTCAGAGCCAGGCGAGCTAAGCGCGACGGTCCATTGCGCTGCGGCGAAATCGGCCATTCAGGCCCCGGCTGCGCTGACCACGGGCGCAAGGCTTGCCTCGCCGTCACCATAGTGCCGGTCAAGATGGCTCATCAGGCTGTCCCAGGCGGTCACCGCCGGAAGCAGACTTTCGTCGAGCCCCTGGAACTTCTTGCGCATCACCGCCCTGGCCAGCTTGAACTGAACCGTCTTGCAGGTGGTGGAAATCGCCCTGGCCTCGATAGCAGCTTCGGCAAGTCCGGGCCGTCCCTGAGCCGTCAGCCAGTCCAGATAGGAGGAAAACAGCTCGAAGTTGGCGCCGAGCTGGCGCAACGTGTTGAAGGCATAAAGATGGAAGAAATCGAACGCGCGCTCGCTCACCTTCTCCACCTGCGCCGGGAACACCGCGGCGAAGGCCGCCACCGGATTTTCGGCCGGCCGGCGCTTCAGATGATGGCGCAACAGGTCCTCGGAAACAGCGAGAATATACTGCTGCGACGGCAGCCTGTCGGGGAATTTCACGAACTCGGTATATGGCAGGAACGGCATCGGGCCGGCATGCGCGCCGCGCTGGAAAACGCCGTCGAAATCGTCGTCTTCCAGACGGTGCAGGCCGAGGC
The DNA here is from genome assembly GCF_001624695.1 of Labrenzia sp. OB1. GTDB lineage: Bacteria > Pseudomonadota > Alphaproteobacteria > Rhizobiales > Stappiaceae > Roseibium. The sequence continues at coordinate 63,921 of NZ_JSEP01000007.1, forward strand.
CGTGGAAATAGTCCATGGTCCGGTTTTCGAAATCCATCCGGTTGACGGCTATCGTGGTCTTGCCATGGGTCGCATGGTAGCCGACGCCCTGAGTGTCGGGCAGGAAATAGCTGTCCACCTCGACCAGCGACAGGCGGCCGCGTTCGATCTGTTGCTGAACATGGTTTTCCACCCGGTCGTAGATCGCCAGTTCGGTGACCTTCAGGCCATAGAGCGCTTCCAGATCCTCCAGCGGCACCTTGAAGAAGGTGAACTGGTCACCTTCGAAGTCCTGGGTGAGCGAATAGGCGAGGCAGGCTTCCGGCGGCAGGCCAAGCGACGGCAGAACCTCGATCCAGACATCGAGATAACAATTGGTCTCGGGCCAGTCGCGCTCCTGCGCATGCAGAGGGCTGCGCACGTAGGTGTCCGCGTTCAAGGTGTCAAAGACGGCTTGCGTCATGGGGTGTTCGATCCTCTCAACCCCAAAGGGCCGATCTGACGCCTTCAGGCCAGCTGGCTGTGTCGAAGCCGTGATGGCGGAAAAGAGCGAGGGCAATCCGTTCGAGACCGAAGCCGACACAAGCGGTGTGCGCGGGTGCGCCGTCCGCCTGGCGGATGTCCCAGGCCTTGCCGAAATTGTCCATGTGATAGTTGAAGCTCATGCAGGCGGTCGGATTCTCCTGCGAGGTGATCGGCACCAGCATCTCGAACTTCAGTTCCTGTTCGCGCTGACCGGAGGCCATGATCCTGCCGGCACGGCCGAAAAACGGATCGTTGGCGACATCGACATGATGCGGCAGCTCCAGCCGCTTCATCATGTCCTGGCCGCGCTCTTTCCAGGTTTCCCGAAAAGCCATGGTCTGCTCCGGAGAGCCGACACGTACATATTCCCGCTGGCGGAACATCTGCATCCGCGCCGGATCCTTGGAGGGTTCGTGCCGGAAGCAGTAGGACTGAAGCGCGACATAAGCGCCGTCTTCCGCCAGAGGTCCGCGCCGGGAGAGGATCGGATAGAGCGGATAGCATGCGGCAGGCGTGAGCGCGACCTGGGTCGGCTTCTGGTCCTTCGACCAGTCCTCGCCGGCGGCCATACATTGCAACAGACCCATATGGTCGTGATCGTTGCCGCAAAAGGCATGTACCGTTCCCGCCAGCTGGGGGAAGCTCTTCATGTAGCCGCTGGTTTCGAAATCCTGCATGGTCATGCCGGGCGGAAAGACCATGGCTTCGGAAATCTCGTCCTTGCCGTAGGAAAGAGCGAAGGTTTCGAACCTCGAGATCACATCCTCGAATTCACCGCTGCGAGCATAGAGACCGTCGACACCGCTATCGTGCAGCACGCCTTTGGAGAAGAGCTGATCCAGAAAAGAGACTTGCGCGTCCATTATTTACCCCAAAAGGCTTGTGTCTTGCTTGTTGACCAGCAGCATTGTCGACGTGTTGCCCAGAATCCGGTCGTTGGAAATCATCAACTGGGCGGAATGGGCATCGCGCAGATGCCGGCCGAGGCTGAAAGGCGTGCCGTTCTTGTATCCGGCAATGCCGCAGATCAGCATGCAGTGGTTGATGATCGTCAGGATGGTCTGCGAGGTGCCGATCTTGATGTTGTTCATGGCGACCGAGAAACTCATCGCATTCAGCGCATCTCCGTCGCCCTTGGCGCCCTCGAACTGCTTGAGGCCGGCGACCACATTGGCCTTGACCAGTTGCAACAGGTTTGAAGCCTCGGCGAGGCGCAGCGCTCCGGGAGGAACCTGGCCGGGTGTCTTGCGGGCGGCGGCCTTGACGAAGCTCTGGGCGCGCGCCACCGCGTCCGCGGCGATCCCGTACCAGAGCGCACCCCACAACAGGTGAGACACGGCCAGCATGGACTGGGCAGCGATCTCGGCGAAGGGACGCGGCAGGATCTGTTCGGCGGGCGCTTCCGCCTTGAAGATATAGCCGTCTGAACAGGTGCCGCGCATGCCGAGCGTGTCCCATTTGCTGGTCTGCTCGAGCGTGTATTGATCCTTCAGGAAAACCGTCGCGACCTGATCGGAGTGGGCGGCGTCCGGATGACGGCGGGAGGTGACCATGATGGCATCGGCCTTGGCGCCGTAGGAGATCACGGTGGCATCCTTGGTCAGGCGGACGATGTCGCCCTCAACCTCGGTCGCGCACAGCGAGTTGCGCAGATTGCCGCCAATACCCGCTTCACTGGTCGCGGATGCAATCAGAAGCTGTTCGTCACAGATCCGTTTCTGGAACGCCTCATGCCAGTTGCTGCCGGGCGCGTAGTCGGCCAGGCTCGCGATCTGGATCTGGTGCATAGCGTAGGTCATGGCGGTGGCCGCACAGGCCTGGCCGAGGATCGCGCAGACATCGGCGACTTCGGTGAGGCTTGCCCCCTCGCCGCCGAATTCCGGCCGGATCATGATGCCCAGCAGCCGCTCGGCTTTCAGCGCTTCCATGCCTTCGGCAGGGAACCGCCCCTCTTTGTCAACCTGATCGGCAAATCCGGCGGCGGCTTTCGCGGCGCGTTTGGCCCGGTCCGTCAGGGGAAGAGCGGTAATCTTGCTGGCGGCGGTCATCGATCAGGCAGCCTGTTCTTCGACGATTTCGGAAAGCGCCGCCGCAATGGCGTCGACGGAGGAGAACGACTTGCGGTTCAGCAGATGCTCTGGAAATTCGATATCGAATTCCTCTTCGAGTGCCAGCATCACCTGAACCGACGCAAAGGAAGACAGGCCAGCGTCATAAAGATCCGCACCGTCATCGATGCTTTCAATCGCGCCGGGCAGGTTGCCGTGTTTCGCCAGGAGGGTCCTAATAGCCTGTTTCATGTCAGTCCTTGCCATATCTAACTGTTCACCGTGAACCGGTGACTGTGTTCAGAAGCACTATTTCTCGCAAAAAAAGAATAAACTGTACTTAAGAGGCATGGTAAAAAATTACAAATCAACTTTAGTTAAATTTTGTTAAGTAAACAAAGTGTAAACATAAATGACCACGCTCTGGAAATCGCCTTTGATTCCAGCATCTCAGCAGAAGTATCTGTAGAATTATGTTTTCTGGTACCTTTGCGGCGCTCAAACCATGCGGCTAAACACACCGTCCCGGCGGATGATACCGTGATAAAGTGCGGCAGCGATGTGCATCAGGACGGCGGCGGTGAAGAGCAGGCCCAGAACTTCGTGAACCGCGAAAAGCTGTTCCGAAAGGGCGCGATCCTTCGCAACGATGGCAGGCATGGTGAACACACCGAAGACCGATATCGAGGCCCCATAGGCGGATGTCGCCACCCATCCGATGAACGGATTGACGAGCAGGAAGAGATACAGAAAGACGTGAGTGGCCTTCGCCGCCAACTGTTGAATCGGGGGGATTTCGGCCGGAAGGGGCGCCGGGGGATGGGTGAGCCGGTAAGCCAGCCGGATGACCGTCAGGATCATCAGAACCACTCCGACGGAGCGATGAAAATCGAAGAGCTGGTTCTGCAGCGGCCCACCTCCGATCCGGATCATGATCAACCCGGCCGGCACCATCGACAGCACCAGCAGCGCAGTCAGCCAGTGGATGGAACGCGCAATCAGACTGTAACGCTCATTCACTTCGGCCATGCCGGTCTCTCCCCCTGAATGCCTCCTCTAGCTTAAATCAACATGCTTTCAGTTGGAAACAGGTGAACGCAGAAAAGTTACCGGCCCCGATCAAGGAGCGGATGACGGAAAGGCTGCGAAATCGATGTGGCCGACCTCCACGTGCAGCTCTCCGGAGCGGATTTTCCGCTGACGATCTCTCCACCAGGCGTCCAGAGCGTTTTCTTCCAGTCCCAGTTCTTGGCCGACACGACGCCAGCCCTGCAGAAACTCGAGCAGAAACTCCGGGGAAGAAGACCCTACCTGCCAGTCGGACGATCCGCGAGCCACATTGTATCCCAGCGCTTCAAAAAGGCCGGCGGCCCGCTCCGCAGCATCCGGTCCAAGCGCCGGACCGAAGCCCTTGTCGGATTTCTGATGCGCGTTCAAGGCCGCGCCCAGGGTCGCATCAAAGGTATGGGAGGGTTCGAATCCCGTGCGTCCGTCATATGTCAGGCTGGCGAGAAACGGTTTTCCGGCCCGGACAATCCGGTCCGTCAGACGGAGCAGGAAGTCGTTTGGAACAAGATCGAGAAAAGCCGACGTCGTGACGGCATCGACATCCGCGAGCGGCAGATCCTTCAGGCCCCCGGAAAGATCGAGTTGGCGCGTTTCCACCCTTTCACCGGTTGCTTTGCTCCAGCGCGATGCCGCAACCTCCAGCAGGGCCGGATCATGATCGGTGAGCAACCAGGTCACGGGCTGGCGAAACTTGCCGTGCAGGGCGGCGACCGTCGATCCGGCGCCGCTCGCCAGATCCAGTATACGAAGTGGTCTTTCGGGAAGTTGCGCCAGAAATGCCTCTTCGACTTCGGCGTTTCTGGCCGCAAGGTCGAGTGGCTCGCGCAACGCCAGCCATTCAGATGAAAATCCACTCATTCGGCAAGCTCCTGCAGGGTTCGGGCAAATTGTGCTGCGGCGTCGGGCCAGCCGGGAAGCGCTGCAGCGGCCATCCGCGCGGCACTCGCCATTTGCGAACGTGCCGCAGTATCGGTGATCAGCAGTGCCAAGGCTTCGCGCAGCGCTCCGACGTTTTCAACCCCGCAATAAATCGAAGCCCCTTCGGGCAAGGTATCCCGCACGGCGCCCGCGCCGCTGCCGATGACCGGCAAACCGTGGGCCAGGGCTTCCGTATAGGCCATGCCATAGCCCTCGTAGCGGCTGGCAAGCACGAAGACATCCGCGTTGCTGTAAAAGCCGGTCAGATCCTCAGGCGAAACGGCGCCGCGAAACGTGATTCCTCCGGCAAGGCCCAGACCCTCGATCTGGCTACGCAATGAACGATAGCACTCAGGATCGGCATCCAGACCTCCGACGATCTCCAGATGCCAGTTATTGTCCGGCATTGCGGAGAGGGCCTGAAACAGCAGATCATACCCCTTTCTCGGCACGATTGTGCCGACGGAAAGCAGCCTGACCACATTCGAGCGCTCCCGCGGAATGGCTTCCGGGCGGTCGGTTCCGGGAAGGACAACGGTTACCCGGTCCGCCGGATATCCGAACAGATCGGCCACCTGCCGGGCAGTTGCGGGACTGGTGACGATCACATGCCGGGCGAAGGCAAGCGCCTTGTGTTCGCTTTCGCGCATTGCCTCGGCCTTTTCTGGTGTCAGACCATTTTCCAGACACAGCGGATGATGCACGAGCGCGATCAGGCGAAGGTCATTGCAAAGCTCCTGCGCGGCAGCCACCATCACACCGAAGGCCAGCCCGTCGATCACCACAAGGGCGCTTGAAGGCAGAGCGGCGAGCTGCTTTTCCGCCGAGGCCAGCGTCATTGCCGAAGGTTGGGGAAACCCCTCACCGAGAGGCACAAGTTCCACACGCCAGCCGAGATCGCGCAACCCGGCAATGATCCGCCGATCGTAACCATATCCGCCGGTCGGCGTCTCCAGGTTTCCCGGAAAGGCGAAGAAGAGCTGATTCATGCCGGGATCAGATCGCGGCTTCATACCAGGCGCGGGCGACATGGGATTCCGAGATCGTCACACGGATGGCGCCGAGCTCGCTTCCCGGCCGGCCGAGCCGGTTCTCCCGGGCGGCCTTCGCCAGATGGTCGTGAATATGTTTGGTGAGAAACTCCGTCGTGGTGTTGATACCGGCAAAAGCGGGCACCTCGTCGAGGTTCTTGTAGTTGAGCGGCTGCAGCACTTCCTTCAAGGCATCATGCGCGCGGCCAATGTCGATGACCACGCCGTTTGCATCCAGCGTTTCGGCCAGAAAGGCGGCGTCGATAACGAATGTCGCCCCATGAAGCGCCTGGGCTGGGCCGAAAAGCTCACCCTTGAAAGAGTGGGCAATCATCACGTGGTCGCGAACTTCAACAGCATACATGTCACTTGGATCCTGAAATTTCAGTGGGAGAAAGGTGGTGTGAAGAGGTCAGCCTGGCGCGCCTTCATAAACGACCAGCGCCGTCAGCACATCGGATGCCTTGTTCAACAAGTCGGGAAGCTGCGTGGGCAGGTCCGGAAATTTCACCCGATGGCTGATCAGCCGGTCCAGAGCCGGGTCCTGCAACAGGGACAACGCGGTTTCCATCCGGCGACGGAAGGTCCAGCGGGCCTGCCGCTCCACCGGGATGGTGCCCACCTGGCTGGAGACAAGCTTCAACCGGCGGCAATGGAAATCCGCGCCGAGCGGCGCAAGCACATCGCTTGAGCCATACCAGCTCATTTCGACAACGGTGGTTCCGTCACCGGCGCAGCCCAGCGCCGTGGCCAGGCCGGCGGAGCTGGCGCTGGTGTGGAACACAAGATCCTGATCGCGCGGCGCATGTTCGGGCAGCGCGAAGTCCATGCCCAGGTCCGCAGCCATTCCTGCCCTGGCGGCATTCGTATCGATCAGCGTCACCCGGGCGCCGGGGAGCCTGCTTGCCAGATAGGCGGTCAACAATCCGACGACTCCGCCGCCAACCACGCAGATGTGATCCCCAGGTGATGGTTTTCCGTCCCATAAAGCGTTGATCGCGGTTTCCATATTGGCCGCCAGAACCGCTCTTTCGGCAGGGATGCCGGCCGGAACGGGTACGCACGCACTGGACGGGAGAACAAAAACGCTTTGATGCGGATAGAGCGAAAAAACGATGCGGCCGGCAAGATCCGGATTGCCCTCCAGCACCCTGCCCACATTGGCGTAGCCGTATTTGACCGGAAAGGGAAAGTCACCGGCCTGAAAAGGAGCCCGCATCCGTTGCCATTCGCTTTCAGGAACTTCTCCGCGGAAGACCAGGCCTTCGGTGCCCCGGCTGATACCGCTGAAGAGAGTTTGAACCAGAACTTCGCCGGCCTGCGGCACATCGCTCGGCACGACATCGATTGCGCATTGCGCCGGGTCAGTATACCAGAGCGCCTGCGAGAGGGGTGTGTTGCCCGTCACCGCCATAATTCCGCTCTTCCTTTACCGTTCATGCTCATCCGCACCGCCTCTGTCAACGTAAGGACACTTTGACATGCGCACTAACGACATGATCGCCCTGATTGGAAGTCAAAAAAATGTTTCGGGTCTTTGACATGACTTTTTCCGATAAAGCCGTTGCACGCATGACCGCCCGGCGCGGTCTCTTCTCCATGCTCGTGATTACCAGTTTCATTGCCCTTGCCGCGCTGATGACGGTCACGCTGTCGCCCGGCGGTTATTCGGCGCTCGACCTGTTCATTATACTTTGTTTCATGGTGACGCTGCCCTGGACGATCATCGGCTTCTGGAATGCGGTCATCGGCCTTCTGGTAATGCGGCTTGCCCGAGATCCAATTGAGACGGTTTGCCCGATCGACCCGGGCAAGGGACCGCTCACGAGTTCGACGGCGCTTTTATCCTGCGTTCGCGACGAGGACGTTGCCAGCCTGGAGATCAGCCTCAGCGCAATGATGTCGCATCTGGTCCGGGCAGGCGAAGCGGAACACTTCACTTTTTATGTGCTCAGCGACACCTCGATGGACGACATCGCCCTGCGAGAGCAGCAGATGGCGGCGCGCCTTGCCGAGAGATTTCAGGGCCAGATGGACGTTCATTACCGGCGGCGCGCCAAAAATACCGGCTACAAGGCCGGAAACATCGAAGATTTCTGCCGTCGCTGGGGTGACAGGCATGACTTCGCGCTGGTGCTCGACGCCGACAGCTTCATATCGGCGGAGGCGATCACCGGTCTTGTCAGGCGCATGGAAGCCAATCCCAGGGTCGGCATTCTGCAGAGCCTTGTGGTCGGCTTGCCGACCGAGAGCGCCTTTGCCCGTGTCTTCCAGTTCGGCATGCGGCTCGGCATGCGCTCCTATACAATCGGCAGTGCCTGGTGGCAGGGCGACTGCGGACCCTATTGGGGCCACAATGCGATCCTGCGCCTGAAACCGTTTACCGACCATTGCAAGCTGCCGGAGCTGCCGGGAAAAGGTCCGCTGGCCGGACCGATCCTGTCCCACGATCAGGTGGAAGCGGTGTTGATGCGCCGCGCCGGATACGAAGTGCGTGTCCTGCCGCTCGAGACCGGCAGCTATGAGGTCAACCCGCCGCATCTGCTTGAATTCATCCGCCGCGACCTGCGCTGGTGCCAGGGCAATCTGCAATACCGCCGGTTGCTCGGCATGCCCGGACTGAAGGGCGTCAGCCGCGTGCAACTCTTTCTGGCGATCCTGATGTTCCTGGGATCTCCGGCCTGGATCGGCTTCATGACCGCTGCCGCCATATTGGGAATGGTGGCCGAAGAAGCGCCCTACCGCGCGGACACGGGCGCACTCCTGTTCTTCAGCGTGCTGACAATGGTGTTCGCCGCCAAGCTCGCAACGGTCGCCGACGTTCTGGCACGGGCGGATCTGCGCAAGGCGTTCGGCGGGCCGGTGCGCGTCCTGATCAGCGTTTTTGCGGAAATCCTCTATGCGGCCATGCTCGCGCCTGTCATGGCCGTTGCCCATACCCTGTTCATGGGTGGGCTCATCTTCGGCAAGACCATCGGCTGGGGTGCCCAGGCCCGGGGCGTTTCGCGGTTGCCGGTGCTGCTCACCGCCCGCAAGCTCTGGCCGCAAACCCTGTTCGGACTTGCCGGGCTGGCATGGCTGACCGGACAGCAGATCGGCCTGGTCTGGCCGGTTATTCCGGTTGCGCTCGGCCCGCTTCTGGCGATCGTTATCGCGGTGACGACGTCCACCCGGACACTCGGCATGCTCGCGCTACGCTCAACGCTGTGGCGTATCCCGGAAGAAACCGCGCCGCCGGCCGAACTCGGGGACCTGCATCTTCCCGCGCTCGCAAAGAGTCCTGTTCCGGCAGCGGGTGCCAAGGACATCGTTCAGAGCGACGCCAATCCGGCGAAAGCCTGAGCCGGTCCGAAAAGCAAATAAAGTCGCTCATGTCATGGTCAAATAGGGTCTTATTTCGGCTGGTATCAGGCGGCGTTGGACGACGCCAGGGGCTGGGTCAGGAGGGTGTAGATCTCTTCCGCATCGGAGGAGCTGCGAATGTCCTGTGTCACCCCAGTGTCCCTCAGTTGCCGCGCAATTCTAGCCAGCGCCTTGAGATGGTCGGCCCCGGCGCTTTCCGGCGCCAACAGCAGAAAGATCAGGTCCACAGGTTCGTCGTCGAGAGAGTCGAACTCAACCGGCTTTTTAAGCTTGGCAAACAGACCGACAAGCTTGTCGAGACGGATGAGCTTGCCGTGCGGGATGGCAATGCCATGGCCGACACCGGTGGAGCCCAGACGCTCACGCTGAAGAAGCGTATCGAAAATTTCGCGTTCGGAAAGACCGGTCAGCTCCGCCGCCCTGGACGCGAGTTCCTGGATAGCCTGTTTCTTGCTTTTGGCCTTCAGGTCGGCAATGACCGCGTCTTTACCCAGAAGATCACTAAGATCCATTCGTTCGCCTACAAGTTTCAGAAGCCGGCTTCCCCTGGGAAGCCGACCTCGTCCGCATCTTTACTCAGCGGCCACACTGGCCACCAACGCCGGGTCAATCCAGCCTATATTGCCATCCGGCCGGCGATAAACAACGTTGACACCGCCGTTTGCCGCATTTTTGAACATGACAACCGGTGCTTCGGTCAGATCCAGCTCCATGACCGCCATGCCGACGGTCATTGTCTTGATTTTCGCAGAGGTCTCGGCAATGACGAGCGGATTGAAATCCACCGGCACTTCCTCATCCTCTTCAGGTGAAGCGAGCACATAAGATGCCGCCTCGAGTGCCTCACGGCCGTTGCCGCTGTGGCTATGATGGTCCTTCAGCTTGCGCTTGTAGCGCCGCAACCTCTTCTCGATCTTTTCCGCAGCCAGATCGAAGCTGTTGCGCGGATCCTGGTCCTGCGCAGACACCTGCAACAGTATCCCGGTGTCCAGATGCAGGTTGCACTCCGACTTGAAGCCGGCGCCCTCCCTGCTGAGCGTGACGTGGCCTGTGTAGCCGCCCGTGAAGTATTTTGACAGAGCATCTTCAATTCGGTCTGTGATGTGGACGCGCAGTGCGTCACCGACATCGACATTCTTACCCGAAATCCGCAAAGCCATGGGGACCTCTTCTTTTCTATTGACCGACAGGTCACCGGCAATCAAGCCGGTGTTGAAACGCGATACGTTTCAAGCTTCCAGAATGGACCAGTCAGCGCCGAAGCGCCATCCCCTGTTTACCTCACGAGGGCGGTCCTATAATTGCGTCACCGCGAAGAGTCAAACATTTCTGTAAAAGAATTCCTGCGCCCAATAAACACGAAACGAATTCAGTGTTTTCTTTCAGTGGACATCTCGAAAAAAGGTATAAAACCAAAATGATCGGGGCAAGGCGAACCGGCACAATAGCTCTTAAATTCGCGAATTCTTTTCCCGCCGGCGTTGTACCGAAGATCCGATTCTCATTGCTTCGCGGTATTTTGCTACGGTTCTACGTGCGATATCGATGCCGTCATCCCTAAGAATTTTGACAATGGTATCGTCGGACAGGATGGCCTTGACGTCTTCGGCCTCGATCATCTGCCTGATCCTGTGGCGCACGGCTTCCGCCGAATGCGCATCGTCACCGCCCACAGTCGCCGAAATGGCGGAGGAGAAGAAGTATTTCAGTTCATAGATCCCGCGCGGCGTCGACATGTACTTGTTGGACGTCACACGGCTGACCGTGGACTCATGCATGCTTATGGCTTCGGCAATGGTCTTCAGGTTCAGGGGACGCAGGTGCGCAATGCCATAAGTCAGGAATCCGTCCTGCTGCCGGACAATTTCCGTCGAGACCTTCAGGATGGTCCGGGCGCGCTGGTCCAGGCTTTTCGCCAGCCAGTTGGCAGTCTGCAGCGATTCAGTCAGATATTCCTTTTCCGTATCGCTGCGCGCTGTCTTGATGACCTTCGCATAGTAAGACTGATTGACGAGCACCCGGGGCAAGGTGTCGGAATTCAACTCCACCGTCCAGCTGCCGTCGCTTGCGGGGCGCACGAAGACATCCGGGACGACGGGTTGCACGAGAGACGACCCGAACACACTGCCGGGTTTCGGATCCAGGGCACGGATCTCGGCGATCATCTCCATCAGATCTTCGTCATCCACACCGCAGGTTTTCCTCAGCGCAGCGAGATCGCGTTTGGCGAGCAGTTCGATGTTGTCGATCAGCGCTTCCATCGCCGGATCGAAACGGTTCTTGTCGATCAGCTGAAGCTTCAGGCATTCAGCCAGATTGCGGGCAAAGACACCGGCAGGTTCAAAAGTCTGAAGCACGCTCAGAACCCGTTCCAGACGGCCCGTGTCGACGCCGAGCTGTTCCGCCGCCTCGTCGAGGTCCAGATAGAGATAGCCGTTCTCGTCAAGGGAATTGATCAGATGGCCGCCGATCAGCTTGTCAGCCGTGTCGCTCAGCGCGAGATGCATCTGTTCTTCAAGCCAGGCACCGAGTGACGTTTCCTCGGCAACGAAAGCCTCGAGATTATAGTCATCCGACGCGCTGCCACTGGAGGCGTTCTTGTAGCTGTCGCCCGACTTGAGAAGAGCCGGATCGGGCGAGGCGGGAACGCCGGGCTCATCGGGAAAGACGTTGCCGAGATCGGTGTCCATGCGTGCGGCGATGGCTTCCGAGCCGGTCTCCAGATCGCTTTGCATCCAATCGCTCGCGACAGCTTCGTCACCGGCCTGGGCCACGCCGTCATCGCCTGCCGGACCCTGATCAGACGAGCGATCCGCGTCGCCTTCGCCCACTTGGCCGCCGGCATCGGCCTCCTCCGCGCCCGATTTTTCCAGAAGCGGGTTGCGTTCAAGTTCGGCTTCGACATAGTCGACAAGGTCGAGGTTGGACATCTGCAAAAGCTTGATCGCCTGCATCAATTGCGGCGTCATGATCAGCGACTGACTCTGTCGCATCTCCAGCTTTGTCGAAATGGCCATTAATGTCCCGGGCGCCGTTTGAGTGAAAGGCGATTGGTCTGGTTTTTGCTTATCGCTTAATTGCAGACCTTATAACCTAGGCGGCCACCTGTCATCAAAGCGTAAATTGTTCACCCAGGTACAATCGCCGAACATCCGGGTTGGTGACGATTTCCTGCGGAAGACCCTCGGTGAGAACCTCACCGGACGCGATGATATAGGCCCGGTCGATCAGGCCAAGTGTCTCGCGCACATTGTGATCGGTGATCAAAACCCCAATTCCCCGCTGCGTCAGGTGACGCACAAGCTGCTGGATGTCCCCGACGGCAATCGGATCGATCCCGGCAAAAGGTTCGTCGAGCAGCATGAAGGACGGACGGCTTGCCAGCGCGCGGGCAATCTCCACACGGCGGCGCTCGCCGCCGGAGAGTGAAATGCTCGGTGCCTTGCGCAGATGAGTCAGACCGAATTCGGCGAGGAGCGAATCGAGCTCTTCCCGGCGTTTCTGGCGGCTGGGTTCGATCACCTCCAGAACAGCGCGGATGTTCTCCTCAACCGTTAGACCGCGAAAGATGGACGCTTCCTGAGGCAGATAGCCAATGCCAAGGCGGGCCCGCCGGTACATGGGCATGCGGGTGATGTCGAAACCTTCCAGAAAGATCTTGCCCTGATCCGGGCGAATCAGCCCGGTGATCATGTAGAAAGTCGTCGTCTTGCCGGCGCCGTTCGGTCCGAGAAGGCCGACAGCTTCGCCGGGTTTCACGGTCAGGCCGACATATTTGACGACCTGACGGCGAGCATAGGTCTTGCCGATGCCCTCGACGACCAGAGCCTGGGAAAGATCGTCCTCCCGGCCGGCCGGTCCCGGCGCGCTTGTCTGCGGCCCGTCATAATCCATGGAGGTTATCTTCACCGATGTGTCGTCCATTCAGTCTTGCAGCAGGTTCACATAAGATCTGCGACAGGCAGTGTCGAGTCAGATCAGGGATTCGCACCCGGGGCAACCCGCATTCTTGCCGATGCCGGCCGGTTCAAGGTTCAATTGCTGTTTTCTACGCTGTTGGGTTGAATGCGGACCTTCACCCTGCCGCTTCCCTGGCCCGAGCCGCCTCCCTGGCCTGCCGTCAGGTTCGCCTGGCCGGTCTTCAGGTTGACCGTAAGCTTCTTGCCGACAACCACATTCGGACCCTGGCTGAGCACGACCTCGTTGCCGGTCATCACCATGAACTCCCGGTTCATGTCGAAGCTGGCTTCATCGCCCTTGGCCGTCTGGTCCTTGGAGGAAATGAAGACACCGCCGGCCGCTTCCAGGCGGGAGATCTTCTGCTGGATCGCCCCCTCTGACTGGCTTGCACCATCTCCGGCATAAAAGACTTTCAGGCGCTGCGTTTTCAGGCTCGTCTCGCCCTGGATGACAACCACATCGCCGACAAAGGTCGCCGTGTTGTTGCCGTCTTCCACACGCAGCTCACTGGCCTCGATCTCGATCGGTTCACCCTCGTTCGAGCCGAAGCCCGCGAAGGCATCGGAGAACGTCTGCGCCTGCGCCGATCCAAAAAACAGGACCGCTGCTGACGCTATCAACAGGCGTTTGAAAAATATCATCGCTCACCGTCCTTTGAAATCGGATTGATGGTCATCTTGATACCATCGGAAAACCTGACGAGGCCCTTGCTCTCGTCATAGGAAAGTCTACCGGCAACAACATGCCCTTGATCCGAGCGGATTGAAACAGGTTCCGACGTGGTCAATGCGCCATTGCTCAAATCAATCTCCACATCCTTCAAATCCACCTTGTAGCCTTCGCTCCAGTCGAGCTGGATACCTTCATAAAGACGGAGGGTCTCCAAGGCGTTGTTGTAGGTTCCCTTGAGTGCAACGACTTCAGCGCTCTGGTCGGCGCTCAGCACGATGTCGGCCCGGATCGTTTCCAGATCGATGATGCGCGGATCGCTCAGGCGCTGGATGGCGCGGCGCGCGGTCACCTGGTAGGAGCGCTCGCCGTCATGACCCGACAGCTCCGGCTGGTCCATGACCAGGCCTTCGCTGGTCAGCATCACATTCGACGCGCCGAAGCCGCTCAGGATGTTGAACAGAACAACCATACCAGCCATGCCCGCGAAGATCAGGAACCCGGCCAGCGGAAAAAGCCAGCGCAGGATGCGCACAAGCAGACTGTGCCTGCGTGCAGCCCGCTGAGCCCGGCTCTGCGGCCTGCGCAGGGCGGGTCTGGGAGCTCCAACTCCCGGATGTTCGCTGACAACGCTCAACAAGGTCTCCGAAAACCAAAGGGCCGACAGGCCCGGGGCTCAGAACAGCCCGCAAAAATCAGGAATGGGCGAAGATGTCCGTATCGTCCCATCCCTTAAGGTCGAGTTCCGCCCGAACAGGCAAAAAGTCGAAACACGCCCTGGCGATTTGTTCCCGCCCTTCCCGGGCGAGCATGAATTCCAGTTTTTCCTTCAGCCCGTGCAGATACAGCACGTCAGAGGCCGCATATGCGAGCTGCGCATCTGACAAGGTTTCCGCCGCCCAGTCCGAACTTTGCTGCTGCTTGGACAATTCCACGCCGAGCAGTTCGCGTGAGATATCCTTCAATCCGTGCCGGTCGGTATAGGTGCGCACCAGTTTCGATGCGATCTTCGTGCACCAGACCGGCGACACTTCAATGTTCAAATAGTGCCGCAATACGGCAACATCAAATCGGGCGAAGTGAAAAATCTTCGGTTTTGACAGATCGCTCATCAGCGCCGCCAGATTCGGCGCTTCTTTCTGGCCGCGGGCGATCTGCACCACATCGGCCGTACCATCGCCCGGGGAAAGCTGCACGACACACAGACGGTCACGGAGCGGATTGAGACCAAGGGTCTCGGAATCGACGGCCACCGCGCTTGCCGTTTCATAGGTTTTCAGGTCGGGAAGGTCGCCCTTGTGGTAGCGGATGGTCATGTTGCGTCGTCTCCTGTTTCCCGTTCACGCCCAGCGCTGGAATGACGAAGAATTTGATGGTCTGGTAGAACATGGCACCGAGTGTGGCAAGCAAATTGCCGTGGCGTCCGGGGAGGATTTCCGCCATAACCCTACTTTTTGATACGGAACTCCTGATGGCATGCCTTGCATGTGCCCGCGAGTTCGCCGAACGCGTCCGCCAGAGCCAGGCTGTCCGCCCCTTGTTCGGCCATTGTTTTCAGGGCGAGCGCCGAGGATTTCAGATCGCCGGCATAGTCCCTGAATGCCGTCCAGTTGCTCCAGATGGCCGGGCTGGCTTCACTTTGCGGCTGAAGACTGCCTTCGGGAAACAATTCTGTAAGTTCTTCGCCGGCATGACCGGCGATCGCGTCGCCGGCGACAATTGCCACCTCCGGATCGTAGGGGCCGCTTTTGAGTATCCGGCCGAGGGACTTCATGCTGTCACCGATTTCCAACATGGCATCCATCCGCTCCTTGACGAGGCCGGTCGCGCCACTGTGGGCGAAGGCCGCCCCCGCACCTGCCAGAGCCAAAACCATGAATATTCCCACCAGTTTCAACCGCATGCCGCTGCCCCCCTCAATTGATTCCGTTGGCGCGCTGAAGCGCGCGCACATAAGCTACAATTCTTTCCACATCCCGTTCGCTCACGTTTTCGACAGGGGGCATGTCGCCGAACGGCCAGTGGTGCGCACGTACACCCCTGGCGGCCGCCAGATGGAAGGCCCCGTCGCCGTGATGTCCGGGCTCGTAAATCCTGTGCACCAGCGGCGGACCGAAACCGTCGCGGCCGGCGGCATTGTCGCCGTGACACCCCGCACAGTTTTGCCCAAATAGCACCTCTCCCTCACGCGTTTTGGCATTCAGCGCAGGTACCGTGACTGCGACGAGAGCTGCGCCCCCTGCCGGAGCCCGGTCGGTCCGCCCCGACACCAACCCCTTCGTCAAGACGCCAAGCACGATCAGGGAAAGCACCACCGAGATCAGTAAAAACAGCCGCCGCATCAGTGCCGCCCTCTTCCGTGACCGCGCTCGCGCCCAGACAGATCGTCCATGATCGGGCACTCCGGCCGCTCGTCACCGTGACACGCCTCCACCATCTCCAGAAGAATCCGCTTGAGTGAGTTCAGTTCGGCGATCTTGTGTTCGACTTGCCGGATCTTCTGGCGTGCGATGGCTTTGACATCGGCGCTTGCGCGGTTCGTGTCCTCATAGAGCGACAGCAGATCGCGACACTCTTCAATCGAAAACCCCAGGCTGCGGGATCGCTGCAGGAATTTGAGGCGCTCCAGGTCCGTCTGCGAAAAATCACGGTATCCGTTTTCGCTGCGCGGAGGACGCACGAGGCCGATCTCCTCATAATAGCGGATCGTCTTGACCGGAAGCCCGCTCTGCCGGGATGCAGCACCTATATTCATTGTGAGACCTGCCAATTCACGCGCGAAATACTCCGTACCCAGGGTACGGTTTTCTAAAATTTCAACCTGCGCAGACGCAGCGCATTGCTGATCACCGAGACCGAAGACAGGCTCATGGCGGCGGCGGCCAGCATGGGCGACAGCAATATGCCGAAGACCGGATAGAGGATCCCCGCGGCAATCGGCACCCCGACCGCATTGTAGATGAAGGCGAAGAAGAGGTTCTGGCGGATATTGCGCACCGTCGCGCGGGCCAGCTTGCGGGCGCGCACGATGCCCTCCAGATCTCCCTTCAGCAGGGTCATGCCGGCACTTTCAACAGCAACATCCGCGCCGGTGCCCATGGCAAGGCCGACATCGGCTGCCGCCAGTGCCGGGGCGTCGTTGACACCGTCCCCGGCCATGGCGACTGTCGCACCGGCCGCCTTCAGATCCTGGATGAGCTTCTGCTTGCCTTCAGGCAGAACACCCGCGCGCACCTCGTCGATGCCGAGAGCTCCCGCGACAGCCTGTGCTGTGCGCGGTGCGTCCCCGGTTGCCATGACTATCCTGATGCCATCGCGATGCAACGCGCCGATCGCAGCCCTTGCATTGGACTTGATCGGGTCGGCGACGGCGATCAATCCCTGAAGGGCGCTTTGCCCACACGATACCTTCACCAGATACATGACCGTCTTGCCGAGCTCGGCCAGTTCTTCGCCGCGGCTTTGAATTGCGGAAATGTCAGCCCCGCTTTCCACCGCGAAGACGGCATTGCCGAACAGCACCTCGTCGGCGCCGACACGTGCCCTGACACCCTTGCCGGTCACCGCTTCGAAACCGCTGGCCTGCGCCAACTGGAGGGATCTTTTGTCCACTTCGGCAAGAATGGCCTCCGCAAGCGGATGTTCGGATCCCTTTTCAAGCGCGCCGGCCAGCCTGAGGAGATCCTCCTCCGATACACCGGAAACCGTCACGAGATCGCTGACCTCTGGCTTTCCTTCCGTCAGGGTCCCGGTCTTGTCGACGACAATCGTATCGACCGAGGCTAGCCGCTCCAGGCTCTCGGCGGTTTTCACCAGAACACCGGCCTGCGCGCCGCGTCCCGTCGCTGTCATGATCGACACCGGCGTCGCCAGCCCCAAAGCGCAAGGACAGGCAATGATCAGCACGGAGACGGCGGCAACGATCGCATGCACCAGGGGCGGGCTGGGGCCAACCAGCAGCCAGACGATGAACGCCAGCACCGCGACGGAGACCACCGTGGGGACGAAATATCCCGCAACCCTGTCCGCAAGGCTCTGGATCGGCGCGCGCGAACGCTGTGCGGAGGAGACCATGTCGACGATCTTCGCAAGCATAGTGTCCGCGCCGACAAGTTCGGCCTGCATAACGAAGGAGCCGGTCTTGTTCAGCGTGCCTCCGGTAACCTTGTCCCCAATGGATTTCTGCACCGGAACCGGTTCACCCGTCACCAGGCTTTCGTCGATCGAGGACGCGCCTTCCAGGACCACGCCGTCGACAGGTAGAGCCTCGCCGGGACGAACCCGGAGCTTGTCGCCTTGCAGGATGTTTTCCAGGGGCGCGTCATATTCGTCACCGTCCGGGGTGATGCGGCGGGCTGTTTTCGGCGCCAGGTCCAGGAGCGCGCGGATCGCGTCGCCCGTCCGCTCACGGGCGTTCAGTTCCAGAACCTGACCGACGAAGACGAGTGCGACAATCACCGCCGCGGCCTCGAAATAGACCGGCATGTGACCGCTTGCGCCCTTCAGCGCGTCCGGGAACAGAAACGGCAGGAAGGTGGCCGCCATGGAATAGAGATAGGCCGCGCCGACGCCGATCATGATCAGTGTCCACATGTTCAGGTGGCGGGTGACCAGGGACGTCCAGCCCCGCTTGAAAAACGGCAGGGCTGCCCAGAGAACCACGGGTGTCGCCAGAAGCGCCTCCAGGTAGATCGAGACGCCTTCGCCGATCCAGGTGCGCACCGGAAGGCCGACCATCGGCCCCATGGTCAGGATCAGCAGCGGTACGGAGGCCAGCACGCTGACCTTGAGGCGGCGGGTGAAGTCGATCAGTTCATGATTGGGCTCGTCGGAAACGCCGCTTGCCGGTTCCAGCGCCATGCCGCAGATCGGACAGGTGCCGGGCCCTTCCTGGACAATTTCCGGGTCCATCGGGCAGGTGAAGATCGCGCCCTGCACGGATGCTTCGGCGTCCATCGCCTTCTTGCGGGCCTTGTTTCCGGACACATAAAAATAGGGATCGTTCCCGAACTTGTCATGGCAGCCTGAACTGCAGAAATGATAGTCCTGCCCCCTGTAGTTCAGGGTCGGCTTGCCCGTACCGGGCGTGACGGACATGCCGCAGACCGGATCAATCGCCTTTTCGGCTGCCGGTATCCTGGTGGACCTGACTGCTGCTTCCTGCATTTCGAACTCTCACCCCGGGGCACTGCCCCTCACTTATCCCGATCTCAACAAACAAGACCCTGTCTTGACCGTGACATGAGCGCGCTCCAAAGCGTTGCGCGTCTTGGCCGATGCCCGGCATCGCCCTGCGACACGCTCCTCGCGGAACGCTCTCATGTAGTGGTCAAGACAGGGTCTTGTTTGTTGAAATTGATATTAGAGTTTCCAGTTACTGGAAGGTCAAGGCAAAAGAATGCCGGTACCCGACAGCCTTCTATTGCGCCGTGAATGCCGCAATTTTCCGCCCGACCTTGTGCAGATATCTTTCCCGGCTCTCCCGGGTGGAGCTGTCCATCTTGTAGTGCGCAAGGTACAGCGTCTTGCAGCCGGGCCGGCACAATATCCCGATACCGCGCAGGATCGTCTTGCGGCCCGGTTCGCCTATCAGCTTCGAGAGCCACCAGCTTGCACCGCAGGTGGTGACGACCGCGATGCGCTTGATATGCTGCATTTTCGGCCGTGCGCCGTGGGTCGCCGTCGGCATCTGGAAGGTCTCATGCGGCACCCAGACCCGCTCCAGCCAACCTTTCAGCATCGCCGGCAGGCCGAACCACCAGGTCGGATAGACGAAGACAGTCGCCTCGCACCACATGATGTCCGCAAGGTCCTCGGCGACAGGCTCGGTATTGGCCTGCAGTGTATGATAGCCGCGCCGTTCCTCCGCGCTCATGACCGGATCGAAACCCTTGGCATAAAGATCCGACAGGCGGACCTCATGCCCCTGGTCCTTCAGGGTCTCCACCACTTTCTTGCAAAGAGCGGCATTGAAACTTTCCTTGCAGGGATGGCTGAAAACCACGAGAACGCGCATGGGACTGGCCTTTGCGACACGGTGTTTGTTACGCCCGCCGGAGATCGGCGGCATGAATTGTCAGGCCTGCTGCAGGCCGGGAAACAGAAAGACCTGATCGCCGGAAAAATCGTAATCCGGGTTTTCCCAGGCGATCATCTTGCCCGGATTGAGCAGCCCCTTGGGGTCCGCCTGCTTCTTGAAGGCGAGCTGCACGGCGTCGGTGCGTTTCATGCCGCCCTCCTCCAGTGTGTAGCGGTGCGGATTGAAGATCGGACAGCCGTTGTCCTCATGCAGGCGAATGATCTCGTTGAGCCGCGCTTCGCTGCTATAGCGGACGATGGGCAGACCGAAACAGGTGATGTTGCCGTCGAAGCGGACGTATTCCAGATGCCCCGGCACCTCGTTGCCGAACATCTCGTGCATCTTGCGCACGCGCTCTATCTGATCGGGGAAGGGATACAGCACCTGCAGGTAGGTGATGGTCGGATCGACCCTGAGGCCACGCAGCGTGGTATGGTTCCACGCCAGTTCATAAGCCGGCGGCAGGCGGGTTCTGTCTTCCTCGCTCGCCCGGTCCGAGCGGTAGAGCACTTCGGCTTTTGTCTGCCGGGCGACAAACGCCTCGAAGGCGGGCATCGCGAAAGGCGCGACCATGAGCACGGCGACAGACTGGTCCCGGCGGATGAATTTCCTGTGGCGCAGAAAATAGTCATAAGGCACCGGCGCGGCGATCGGGGCGATGTTCTTCACCAGCAGACCATCGAGATTTGCCAGTTCGTCGGAAAAGACGGCCGCGTCCATGAAATCATCGAAGCCGACCAGCACGTCGACCCAGTCATAGGCGGCCGTCAGCGGCATCTCGACTTCGGTGATCACGCCATTGGTGCCATAGGCATGCATGACCTTCTGCAGATCGTCGCCGGTCATTTCCAGGACTTGCGGCTCAGCCTCCATCGTGATGACCCGCAGCCGCAGCACGTTGCCGAGATCGCGCAGTCCGCCCCAGTTTATCGACCCGACGCCGCCGGACCCGCCTGCAATGAACCCGCCGACGGTCGCCGTCCGGTAGGTGGACGGGTGCATGCGCAGTTCCTGGTTCGAATGGGCGCGCGTCGCCGCATCGATATCGGCCAGAATGGCCCCTGCCTCGGCGACAACGGATCCGGGACGGATGTCCTTTACCGCCGTCATCTCCGCCAGATTCAGCACGACGCCGCGTGACAGGGGCATCGCCTGGCCGTAGTTGCCGGTTCCCGCACCGCGCGTCGTCACCGCCACACCGGCGGCATAACAGGCCTTCAGGACGCGGATGACTTCGGCCTCGGATTTCGGTGTCACGACCAGATCCGCGGTGACGTCCTCAAGCTGCTGCTTGAGCACCGGAGAATACCAGAAGAAATCGCGGCTCTTCTGCCGGACGATCTGCGGGTTGTCCTCGATCTGCAGTCCTTCGAGATCGGCTTTCAGGGTGGCGATGGCGCTCATGGTCAGGCTTGCCTTTCCAGCATCAGGTGATCGAGCTCGCGGTAGTCAGGCAGTTTGCTGTCGATGCTGTAGCCACCGCGAATGACTTCGCGCGGCCCCGCCGGGCGGGAAAGCAGCTCGTTCCAGGTGCGAGCCCGGAAAAGAATCAGATCGGCGGGCGCTCCGGGGCGCAGCCGTCCGTGCGGCACATTCATGATGTCCGCCGGGGTCGACGAAACGCTGCTGATCCAGTCGGCTATCGGGTGATCCAGATGGAGGATGCGGGTCGCCTGGGCATAGACCTCGACAAGGTCCAGATCGCCATAGGCATAGAACGGGTCACGGGTGTTGTCGGAGGCGACGGATACCGGAATGCCGCGCGCGCGCATTTCGTGCAGCAGCGTGACGCCCCGCCTGCGTGGCGTCCGCCCTGCCTGCCGGTCCTGCAGGTACATGTTGCACATGGGCAGCGAAACGATGGCGACCCCGGCCTCGGCGAGGAGATCCAGCGTTTTTTCCGCCTCGGCTTCCTCATGAACTGACAGCGAACAACAATGTCCGCAGACGATCTTACCCTCGAAACCAAGCCGGATGGCGGTTTCGGCGATATGGCGCAGGGTCACGGCGGCGGGGTTGAGGGTTTCATCGACGTGAAAATCCAGATCCAGTCCGCGTTCCATCGCCGCGCGGAAGACCGCTTCCAGATGCATGTCGATATTGGGCACCATGTACGTCACCGCGCCCATGACACCGCCGGCGGCGGCGACCCGGTCGGCAATACAGGAGAGGTATATCCGGCCATCTTCCAACAGACGGTCGATGCCGAAGAGACAGACACCCTGCAGGTCGATCCGGTCTGCCCATTCGGCACGGATCTCCGAAAAAAGAGGCCAGGTAACCGAATCCTGTGGCGGCAGGCTGTCGAGATGCGTGCGAATTGCCGAAGTGCCATGCGCATAGGCGGACTTGAGCGCGAATTCCATGCGGGCACGCAGGTCCACGGCGGACCAGTTGGCGGTCCTGTCTGCGCCCACGGCCTCAAGAGCACCCTGGAAACTGCCGTCCGGATTGGCCTTGCGCGGCCAGATATGGCCCTTGTCGAGATGAGTGTGCAAGTCGACTAGGGTCGGCAGGACCAGGCCGCCGTCGAGATCGAACGTGCCGTGCAGTCCGCTCGGGGTACCGGCGGGCAGGATGCGCACCAGCTTTCCCTGCGAGATTTCCAGATCGGCGGCGATCAGGTTGTCCGGGTTCTCGTCGTCATTGCCGGCAATCAGGCAGGCCGGAACGGTCGCGTTTTTGAGATAGCCGGATCCGTGAAGCCCGGCATTGAGGATGTGTCCCATTCAGACTTCCCGCTTCAGGGCGCTCTCATGCCACTTTCTCAGGAGCAGATGCGACAGAAGGTTCATGGTGAGGAATATCAGGATGCCGGTCACGGAAATCATCAGCAGGGCGGCGAACATGCGTGGCATGTTGAGCCGGTAGCTGGCTTCCAGAATCTGATTGGCGAGCCCGGAGCCGGAGCCGGCCGAGCCTGCCACGAACTCCGCTACGATGGCACCGATGAGCGACAGGCCGCCGGCGATCTTCAGCCCGCCGAGAAAATACGGCATGGCGGCCGGGAGGCGCAGATAGCGCAGCGTCTGCCAGCGGCTGGCGCCGTAGAGCTGGAAGAGATTGCGCAGATTGTGATCCGCGGAATTGAGACCCAGAACCGTGTTGGAGAGGATTGGGAAAAACGCCACGATCCAGGCACAGATCAGCAGGCTGGCCGTGAGCGAATCCACATAGATCAGGATCAGCGGCGCGATGGCGATGATCGGCGTGACCTGAAGGATGACCGCGAAGGGAAAGAAGGAGATCTCGATCCATTTCGACTGGGTGAACAGCACCGCCAGGCCAAGGCCGCCCGCCGTCGCTATGAAAAGCGCACCGAAGGTGATCTTGAGCGTGTTGAGAAGGGCAACCCACAGGATCGGCCAGTCGATGAGCAGCGTCTCGAACACCAGCCCGGGCCTGGGCAGGATATAATGGGGAATTTCGTTCCAGATGCAGATCCGGTCCCACAACCAGACCGACAGCACCAGAATGGCGAGCGGGACGACCCAGCGGCCGATGGATTCGATGCGGGCGGCGCGGGCGCGCTTCAGCTCTTCCTCATCGAGCGGGGCGGCATCAATCGGAGCGGCATAGGAAGTCTTGGCCGGATCGGCCTTGTCTGACAGCGCGACGGTCATGGGGTCTGCCTTTTTAGGGATACGGCGCGGGCGGTGTGCATCACATGTCGTCTCCCGCATCCATGGCCGCGTGCAGGGCCTGGGAGACGTCGCGGCAGAAGCCGCTGTAGACGGCGGAGGTGCGGAAGCTCTCGTCACGCGGATAGGGCGCGTCGATTGCCATGTCATTGACCACGCGTCCGGGCCGCGCCGCCATGACGACGATACGGTCGGACAGATAGACGGATTCGAACACCGAATGGGTGACGAAGACGACCGTCCAGCCGAAGGTCTCCCAAAGGTGCAGCAGATCGTTGTTGAGCTTGAACCTGGTGATTTCGTCGAGCGCCGCGAAAGGCTCGTCCATCAGCAGCAGTTTCGGTTTGGTCACCAGCGCCCGGGCGATGGAGACACGCATCTTCATGCCGCCGGACAGTTCGCGCGGGTAGCTCTTGGCGAATTCCGCCAGACTGACCATTTCCAGCGCCTCCATGACGCTGTCATGGGCCTGCCGTTGAGAAATGCCCTTCAGGCGCAGCGGCAGCCAGACATTGGCGAACACCGTCGCCCAGGGCATCAGCGTCGGCTCCTGGAAGACGAAGGAGAGTTCATGCTCCGTGGCGCCCGCCGTTTCCTGGGGCCATTCCACCCGGCCCGAGGTCGGGCCGGTGAGGCCGGTGACGATCCTGAGCGCCGTCGACTTGCCGCATCCCGACGGTCCGAGCAGGGAGACGAACTCCCCCTGCCGGATATCGAGCGACATGTTGTTGAGCGCCACCGTGCCGTTGGAGAAGGTCTTGGAGATGCCCTTCAGGGACACGATCGCCGGGTTCGGATCAGTCTGCATGCTGGTATGTGCCATGGCCGTCATTGTTTTGTTTTCGTTTCCGGGGAGTGATTTTCCGGGTTTCAAAGCCCGGCCATGGTTGCATGTTTTCCGTCCGCCGCGAACCGGCGCCGGTCTGGTTTGAATGCCCGCGTTGCGGTTATTCGCCGGTGAGTTTTTTCTTCAGATCGACGCCGACACCTGCATTCACGAAGTCCAGCGTATAGGACTTGGTGTAATCGACATCCGGCTTCACGACACCGGCCTTGACCATCTTGTCGAAGAAGGACTTCTGGCGCTCGTCGGTCATGGCGCCGATGCCCATGGTCAGCGCGTCGCCGCTGTCGACAATGCCGTATTCCTTAAGCTTTTCGATGGAAAAGGCCAGTTGGCCGTCGGACATGCCCGGGTTGTCCTTCTTGATCATCTCCAGCGCCTTGGAGTTGTCGCCGTAAAGGAAGTTGACCCAGCCGATGGCCGAGCCGTCGACGAAGCACTTGACGACTTCCGGCTTGGTTTCAATCAGGTCGGCACGCGTTTCAACGGTGGTGGAATAGGTGTCGTAGC
Organism: Labrenzia sp. OB1; assembly: GCF_001624695.1. Lineage (GTDB taxonomy): Bacteria > Pseudomonadota > Alphaproteobacteria > Rhizobiales > Stappiaceae > Roseibium. The sequence continues at coordinate 88,556 of NZ_JSEP01000007.1, forward strand.
CGTAGTCGGCGATCAGGAAGATGTTCGGCGTGAAGCCGCCTTCCGTCTCGATGGCGAAGGGCTCGGACGTCACATAGCCCTGCTGGGCGATCTGCTTGTCGGCCAGGAACGGCGCGGAGTTATAGGTATAGGGGCGCACCTGCTCGTCGGTGAAACCGAACTCGGCCTTCATCCACTGGTAGAAGGAGTTCAGCCCGCCCTTGCCGAGCAGCAGCTTGATGCCCTTGAGGCTGTCCCAGGTGTCCAGACCCTCGCCCGGATGGGTCATCAGGATCTGCGGTTCTTTCTGAAAATGCCCTGCGACGACGACGGTCGGGATGCCCTGCTCGACGGCCGAAAAGGCCTGCAGCATGTTGCCGCCCATGAGGAAGTCGATCTTGCCGGCCGGCAGCAGGATGCGGTTGTTGGCCTGCGGTCCGCCAGGCTTGATTTCCACCTCGAGGCCACAAGCCTCATAGGTGCCGTCCGCAAGAGCCTGATAATATCCGCCATGCTCGGCCTGGGCGACCCAGTTCGTGCCGAAGCTGACCTTTTCCAGTGCCTGCGCACTCGTGGAGGCCACAAGCGCAAGCGCCGCAATTCCGATTTTCCGAGAAACTGTCATGTATCCGCCTTCCCCTATCTTTTCGTACACCGCGCAGGTCAATCCGCCCGCAACGGGCCGAATGCTCTGCCGCTGTGCCTTGATAAGGCCCTGTGAGCGGAACAGGCAACAAAGCAGGCCCGGTATTACCCTTCAGCCCGCAAGAAATTTTACCAGCGTCGCGAGACGCCGGAAGCAGGTGAACAATTGCACAGGACGGGAAACGTGTCAGCATAAAAAATAGACGTGCTTGAAATTTTAGCAAACGCATTAAAAATACGCAGCAGGGGAAATTGCCCAACCGGCAAGCGCACTATAGGTTTAGCGATCCTTCACGACGGGAATATGAAAATTGACACGCGCCCACACGCCTGACGGCATCCGCCCGCCCTTCGCCCGCTACAGCCATGCCATCGAGGTTCCGCCCGACCACCGGCTTCTGTTTGCCTCCGGCCAGCTCGGCATCGCGGCGGACGACACGGTCCCCGCTGACGCGGAAGGTCAGACGCGGCTGTGTTTCGACAATATCTCCGCCATCCTGGACGAGGCGGGCATGACGCTGGCCGACGTGGTGCGCATCAACGCCTATGTGAGCGACCGCGCCCATCTTCCCGGTTACATGGTGGTGCGCGACAGTTATTTTTCCGACCCGCCGCCGGCCTCCACCCTGATGATCGTCTCCGGCTTCGCGCGCGAAGAATTCGTCGTCGAGGTGGAAGTCATCGCCGCCGCGCCATAACGCCAGGCAATCCCTAACGCCTGACAGCACCTGCCCGAAGCAGGCCAGGCCGAGCCTGGCCGAACCGAATTACCCGAAGGACCACCCGATGCTGCCGACACCCTATTGGCATGAAATGACGACGACCGATTTTCACGCGCCCGGCGTGGAAAGCTGGATCGCGGTGCTGCCGGTCGCGGCGATCGAGCAGCACGGCCCGCACTTGCCGGTCTTCACCGACACCGCCATCGCGGAAGGCCAGATCCGCCGCGTCGTGGAGCTGCTGCCGGAAGATCTTCCGGCAACTTTCCTGCCGGTGCAGGCGGTGGGCAAATCCAACGAGCACATCTCCTCGCCCGGCACACTGACATTGACCTGGGAGACGGCCATAAAAGCCTGGCTGGAGATCGCCGAAAGCGTTCAGCGCGCCGGCATCCGCAAGCTGGTGATCGTCAACTCCCACGGCGGCAACGTGCCGCTGATCGACATCGTGACGCGCGAATTGCGCGTGCGCCATTCCATGCTGGCAACCGGTACCGCCTGGGCCCGCTTCGGCCAGCCCGAGGGGGTGTTCTCGCCGGAGGAACTTACCTTCGGCATCCATGGCGGCGACGTCGAAACCTCCATCATGCTGCATCTTCACCCGGAGCTGGTGCGCATGGAGCGCGCCGAGGACTTCCGCTCCAACCAGCACGCCCTGGTGGAAGACTTCACCCACCTGCGCGCCCACGGCCAGCATCAGTTCGGCTGGAAAGCCCAGGACCTCAACCTCGCCGGCGCCATCGGCAACGCCTCGCTGGCCACCGCCGACAAGGGCCGCCAGTCCCTCGACCACGCCGCGCACGGCTTCATCGAGCTGCTGAAGGATGTGGACAGGTTCGACATGGGAAGATTGTGGGCGGAAGGGTGAGGCTGGCGGGGGGGCTTCTGGAAGCTGATACCCCGCTGACATCCCCTCTTTTCACGAGTTCTCGCGCTCCCGGCCAGCCGGAAACAGCAACGCCTCGTCGCTTGCTCCCTGTCTTCCCCCTTGAGGGCGGGGCTGTCGCAAATGAGCGGAATGTCGCCTCAGACATTGCTGTCACCCCGGGCGAGCGGAGCGAGACCCGGGGCCCACTCATATCCAGAGAGCAGGTGGATTGTAGAAACTCGAAAGGGGAAAATTCAACTGTTTCAACAAGCTGCACCGCGAGCAGGCCCCGGATCTGCGCTTCGCTTGTCCGGAGAGACACCCGAAGAGAAGCTCCCCCACAAGCCATATGGACTGGCGTATCCGTTCATTTGCGATAGCTCTGCCCCTTGGAGACATAGGGAGGGCACCAGCTCCGCGAATTCGGCAAAAATGACCGTGCCGAGAGTCCGATACCCCCCCTCTGTCCGCTTCACGGACATCTCCCCCTCGAGGGGGGAGAGGGCAGCTGCCGCGCCGTCTGAGCAAATCTCGAGCGCCTGTCCTGGCGGACAGCAAATTCACCCATCGCGCGCCTTGAACACCGGAAAGCCCTCATACCACGCGCCATGATCGCCCGCGTGGTTGTCGAACCCCGGTTTCGTCAGCAGGCCGGCCGGGGCGGCGTAGCTGTCGATACGGCGCTCGGGGTCCTCGCGCCAGTTGACGTTCACCGCCCAGAGCTTCGGGAAGAACCAGAGCGAATTATACGGCAGGTGATCGTGGATCCACCACGCCAGCCGCCGCCAGTCGCCTTCCTCGCTGTGACGGTCCCAGACCCAGGGCACGACAATGCAGGCTGTCGCCCCCAGACGCCCCTCGCCGTCGCAGTAATCCCAGATGTGATGGGCATAATTAGCCTCGTTGCGGGCGCAGTTGAGATCGTTCTCGTTGCCGAAGGCATTGACCTCCGGCGAGCGGTAGGCGGAGCGGATGGCGACATGCCCGAAGGCGGCCCGCAGCGGCTCCAGCAGCTCCTCACACAGCTTCGTGCCCGCCTCGATGGCAACATCGGGATGATGCGGAATGTTGGGGATGCCATAAAAATTGGAAATTTCCGAATAGAGAAAATCCCGCATGAAGAAATTCTCCGACAGCCGCACCCGGCCGAGATTCTCCAGGGATTTCATCGATTGGGGCTGGCGCATGGGGGCTCCTTTTAAAAAGATCCTGAAACATCAATTCCGGTGCCGGCTCCGCGAAAAGGGCTTTCCAACCGGCCCTCAGTCCGCCGACCCAATATGGGCCTCACCGAAGTCATTCCGGCGAAGCCCAGCGCGAGCCGGGATCGGAGAGCCACAAGCCGCAGCCCTTGAAAATTGCCAATCGAAAGATCGCGGCCCACCGATCCCGGATCTTCGCTGCGCTGCGTCCGGGACGACGCACTGGAGGTTTTGCAACAAATTGAGGACCGGTAATAACAGTCCTCTCCCCTCCCCCGGTCCTGCCATGACCCGACCATGGCATCCATGCCGTTTCGGGTCAAAAAACTCTGGCCTGTCCTGGGGCAACGGCACGGCATGGATCACCGGGTCAAGCCCGGTGATGACCCGGGAGGGAGGCAAGTGACTGAGTCTCGAGCTGAAACAAACGCTTCAAGCGGAAAACAACGCTTTTGGAAGAATTCGAGATCGTCGAATCGCCGCCATCGAGAACAAAAAAAGCCCCGGCGAACCGGAGCTTTTTTTGAGTGTTTCAGACGTTGGTAGACTGTCCGAAACGGGAATTTGGTGCCCAGGAGAGGACTCGAACCTCCACGCCCTTTCGAGCACTAGCACCTGAAGCTAGCGCGTCTACCAATTCCGCCACCTGGGCTGTGAGGGGGGCTTGTAAGGGGGAGGTTACGGGTTGTCAATCATGGAATGCTACTTTTTGCCTTCATTCTTGCCAAGCTCCTCCCCGGCTCTTCACACACCGGCTGCAAAGGGCTAAGAGACTGGGGGAGAGCCGGGCAAACGCCCGGGGCAAGACAGTTCTTTTTCGGCGCGACAGAAGGCATTTCAGGATGTCCACTTCCCTTAACGGCAAACTCGTCACGGTTTTCGGCGGCTCGGGCTTTCTCGGCCGCCATATCGTCCAGGCACTGGCCAAGCGCGGCTACCGGGTGCGGGTGGCCGTGCGGCGGCCGGATCTGGCGACGCACCTGCAGCCGCTCGGCATGCCGGGGCAGATCATGGCGGTGCAGGCGAACCTGCGCTACCGCTGGTCCATCGACCGGGCGGTGATCGGCGCGGACGCCGTCGTCAACGCGGTCGGCATTCTGGCGCCTTCCGGCAAACAGTCCTTCGATGCTGTGCAGGCCTTCGGCCCGCGCGCCATCGCCGAGGCGGCCCGCGCGGCCGGTCTTGACGGCATCACGCATATTTCCGCCATCGGTGCGGATGCGGAAAGTTCCTCCGCCTATGCACGTTCCAAGGCCGTGGGCGAGGCAGGCGTGCTTGAAACGCTGCCCGGCAGCGTCATCCTGCGCCCGTCGATCGTCTTCGGCCCGGAAGACGACTTCTTCAACAAGTTTGCCGGCATGGCGCGCTTTTCGCCTGTTCTGCCGCTGCTCGGTGGCGGCGAGACGAAGTTCCAGCCGGTCTATGTGTGCGACGTGGCCGAAGCGACCGCGCGCGCCGTCGACGGCGATCTGACCGCCGGCGCGGTCTATGAGCTCGGCGGGCCGGAGATCAAGAGCTTCCGCGAGTGCCTGGAAGAAACGCTCGAGGTCACCCGCCGCACACGCACATTGCTGCCGATCCCCTTCCCGGTCGCCTCGGGAATGGGCAAGGTCTTTCAGCTGTTCCCGATGGCGCCGTTCACCGCCGACCAGGTGGAGCTGTTGAGAACCGACAATGTCGTCTCCGAAACGGCAAAGGCGGACGGCCGTACCCTGGACGGCCTCGGCATCGACACGGCCACACTGGCCGCCGTGCTGCCGACCTATCTGGAACGCTACCGCGAACACGGCCAGTACGACGCCCACCGCCCGGCCTGAAGCCGAGGCGCATTGCCCTTCCAGCCAGGCCTGTTGCCGTCCCGGACCTGATCCGGGACCTTGGCAGCGCTGCGTGTGAGGCCGGGGTTTGAGACCCGGGCCGGATACCGCTGCGCGGTGTCCCCCCATCCCTGACCCTTCCCCACAAGGGGGAAGGGGATCAGGCCGCGGCGCCTGGTTTGTGCTGCGGGAAAAATCAGGGGTGGCAATTCGGCTGGTTTTGGGATGGGATGAATTCGGTTCTTTTGCCAAGGAGTGCCGATGTCGTTTCCCGCGAAATTCACTCTGCTGTTTGTGGTGTTCGTCGATCTGCTGGGCCAGGGACTGGTGTTTCCGATCCTCAACGGGCTGATCATGGACACCGGGTCGCCGATGCTGGCGCGCGATACGTCGGAGGCGGCGCGGCATTTCGACTACGGGCTGGTCATCGGCGTGTTCTTCCTGTGCTGGTTCTTCGGCGCGCCCTATGTCTCCAAGCTTTCCGACGTCATCGGCCGCAGGAACGCCATCCTGATCTGCCTTTTCGGCGCACTCGGCGGCTATGCGCTGACCATTGCCGCGCTCTACCTGAACAGCTTCGCGCTGCTTATCCTGGGGCGGGCTATCACCGGACTGACCGCCGGCAACCAGCCTATCGCCCAGGCGGCGATGATCGACGGCAGCAGCGATGACGAGGACCGCAACCGCAACATGGGCTACATCATCACCGGCGTCAGCTTCGGGCTCGTCGGCGGCCCGATCATCGGCGGTTTTCTCTCCGACCCGGCTTTCGTCGGCAGTATCGCCAGCGTGAAACTGCCGTTCTACGCCTGTCTAGCGCTCGTGGCGGTGGCCATCGTGCTGGTGCTGACCGCTTTCCGGGACGAGCGCGACCGGGAGGCCGACCGTCCACCCTTCGTTTTTCGTCCGGTGGAGATTTTCGAGCTGCTGTGGCAGATCAGGCAATATCCCAAGGTGATGCGACTGACGGCGGTGTTCGTCCTGTTTCACCTCGCCAACATGTCGTTCTACATCTTCGTCGACAATTATCTCAGCAGCCGCTTCGGCTATGGCACGCTGGGGGGCTCGATGGTGATGTTCACCATCGGTGTGGCGCTGGCCGTTTCCAGCACCTTCCTGGTGGTTCCGGCGCAAAAGCGCTTCAGCAAGGAGGCCATTCTGACGGTGACCTTTCTGGTATGGGCCGTCTCCGCCGCCGCCTTCCTGGCATCGCCCGTGGCGATCCTCACCTTCATTCCGGTCTTCTGCTTCTATTTCATCTTCGGCATCGCCTACCCGACCTTTCTCGGGCTTTATGCGGCCTCCGTCAGCGACGACCGGCAAGGCTGGGTGATGGGCGTGACCATCGCCGTCTTCACACTGGATGCGGGCGTGGTTTCGCTGCTCGGCGGGGAACTGATCGGCCTGGATCTGAACTTGCCCTTCTACGGGGTCATCGCGATCTCGATCATGGCGCTTGCGGTGATGTTCCTGGCCTGGAACATGCCGGAGATCAAGGCGCTGACGCGCCGGTCCGGCGGATGAACCTATTAGAGCATCGGACGTTTAACAACCGCCCCAAAGATGCTCTAACGCTAAGGAAGCGAACAGCTTTTGGGCGACAAGCCGTTTCCGGCCTAACGCCCGCTGATCCAGCCGCCGGCAAGCGCTTCAGTTGTTCCAGTAGTCGGCGCCGAGCCGGTCCTGATGCAATTCTCGGTAGCCGAACTGGGTACGGGCCAGACCAATGTCCTTCAGTTCGTCCGCACTCAGATGAGACAGGGCCCTGGCAGTTGCCCTGCGGCGGAAATACTTGCGCAGTTCAGCGGCCAATATACCAAGGGCAGACAACAGAAGACTGGATACCAGAAAGTTGCGGCTGCGCGCGCGGCGGTGGAATACAGTTTCGATCTCAACGCTCATCTCATTTCTCCCGGAGCATTCCGGCATGGGCCGGAGGCTCTTGCATTTTCAATTCGATCACCCCGTCCGCTTTCAGAATGGACCTTAAAAAGCGGGGCAACACAGCCCCGATTGCCGGGGACAAGGGAAGAATGACAGGCCAATCCTGACAGCAGGGAGTCATGTTTGATCTCGTTATGTTCACGGGATATGCTTTTTTTCGAGATTCTTTCCCGTGAGACCGTCCGATGAACCCGATTGAACGCGCGCTTGGCATCCTGCTGCTTCTGACCGGCGGCAAACTCATCCCGGCGACGGTGCTGGCAGAGCGCTTCCAGGTGTCGCTCAGAACGATCTACCGCGATATCGACCGGCTGATCGCCCTCGGCGTGCCGGTCGATGCGGAACGGGGCGCGGAAGGCGGCTACCGGCTGGCCAGCGGCTACCTGCAGCCGCCCGTTGCCCTGACCCGCAACGAGACCGCGGCGCTTCTGGCGGCCATGGCGATGGTGCGCGCCAGCCGGATGGTGCCGCTGGCGGCGGACCTGGCCTCGGCGGAGCAGAAGCTGCTCGCCTCTCTGCCGAAAAGCGTCCACGGGCTGTTCAAGGACGCCGAACGGATCGTCGGCATCGAGCCGATCCCGCCGGATATCTTCCATTCCGGCACCAAGGCGGAGCCGAGCGGGGACTGGCAGAAGGCGCTGGACGGTTTCATGACCGGCATTCTGGAGGGCAAGCGCGTGCGCTTCGAGCATGTGAACCCCGCCCGCAAGACCGTGAAGGACCATGACGTCGAACCGCGCGGCATCATGTTCGACCGCGATCACTGGTATCTTGCCGGGCGCTGCGTGGACACGGACGTGGTCAAGGTCTACCGGGCCGACCGGGTGCGCAACCTTGCCGTCAGCGGGCTTTTCTTCCGGCCCGACAAGGAGTTCTCCATCCAGAGCCTGCTCGGCGGGACGTGGCTCTCACGCGCGATGCGCCGCTGGGAACAGGAAGAGGAGATCGCCAAGATCCTGATCACCTCGCGCCAGGCACAGAAGCTCGGCGCCGACTGGTATTACCGCCATGCGGTGTTCACTCCAGCGGAGGACGGCAGGGTGCTGATCAGCATCCCTTCAACGGAACCGGCGCGCATTCTGCCGCTGGTCCGCTGGCTCGGCCCGGGCGCCGAGATCGTCGCGCCGGACGGCCTGCGGCGGGAACTGGCGCGGGAGCTTGCCGATCTGGTGGCGCTTTATGACACCGGGCCGCCACTCGACCTTTCAGCCTGAGGCCAATGTATCAGATCCGATCGGTGCCCGGTTTTCCGGACAGGTGCAGCGAACGCTGCACGCCGATCCGGAAACCGGCGTATCAGCGTGAGCAAAGCTCTCTTTGTTCAAGAATGCCGCGCCTTTGGCGCGAAATATGTCTGGATCCCGGATCGGCGTTCGACTGGCGTCTCACTGGTCCGGGATGACGGCGCGGGGGAAAGCGCGCCGCGATCCAAAGCGCTCAACCCAGAAAATACAGCCCGGCGAAACCGGCGAGGCCGACGAAGATCCGCCACCAGGCAAACGGGGCAAAGCCGTGCCTGGAGACAAAGTCCAGCAGGCCCTTGACCACGAACACGGCGGCAACGAAGGATGCGATGAAGCCGATGGCGATGATCATCGCATCGTCCATCGAAAGCACGTTGCGGTTCTTGTAAAGGTCATAGGCGAAGGCTCCGGCCATAGTCGGCATGGCCAGAAAGAACGAGAACTCCGCCGCCGAGCGCTTGTCGGTTCCCATCAGGAGAGCCCCGGCGATGGTCGCACCGGAGCGGGAAACCCCCGGCACCATGGCGAGACACTGGAAAAAGCCGATGGCCAGACACAGCGACAGCGGATAATCCATGACGTTGGTATAGCGCGGTTTCAGGGGCAGCCGGTCGATCCACAGAAGAATGACACCGCCGATCAGCAGCGTGGAACAGATCAGCGCCGGGCTCTCGAACAGGACTTCCTTGATGAAGCTGTGCAGCATCACGCCAATCACGGCCGCGGGCAGAAAGGCGATCAGGATACCGGCCACGAAGCGGCGGCTGGTCGGATCGCTCGGCAAGGTCACGAGCAGGTTCCAGAGCCGGGAGAAATAAACCGACAGGATCGCCAGAATGGCGCCGAGCTGGATCAGCACCTCGAAGGTTTTGCCTGTGCTTTCAAAGCCTAGGAAATGCCCCAGCAGCAGGATATGGCCGGTGGAAGACACCGGAATGAATTCGGTCAGCCCTTCGACAATCCCCAGAATAAGAGCGTGTACAATTGTCTGACCATCCATTGCCTGTCATCTCTCCACACGGCTAGAAGAAATCCGCGACGCGAATCCGGATGCCGACTATTTGACGATGCAATCGCGGGTCGTCAAACCCTTGATAACCATATCTGAGTCAAACTCACCGATAATACGATGTTCTCATCCGGCGAATAACGCAGCGTCGTGCGGTTCTGCAAGCGAGCGGACCCCGCCGTTTCAGTCTCATTTATGAGTCCGCACCCTAGTCTCGCCACAGTTCAGGCTCTAAACCGCTCAATGCTCACGCTTTACCATCATCCGTTCTCGCCGTCGTCCCGGTTCGTGCGCCTCATTCTGAGTGAATACGGGGCCGCGTTCGAGGAGCACCACGTCAACCCCTGGGAACGGACGGAGCAGCTTCTCATGCTGAACGCGGCCGGAACGGTTCCGGTGCTGGTGGAGAACGAAGGTCCGGCGATCTGCGGTCCGGGCCCGATCATGGAATATCTCGACGAGACGCGCGGCTATGCGGTCGCCGACAAACGCCTGATGCCCGATCATCCGGAGGCCAGGGCCGAAACACGGCGGCTGGTGGAATGGAGCCTCACCAAATTCGATCAGGAAGTGGTCGGCCATCTGGTGCGCGAGCGCATCTACAAGCAGATCATGCCGAAGTCCGTTGGGGGTGGCGAACCGGATTCCGCCGCGCTCAGGGTCGCCAGGGCCAACATCCACCACCATCTGAAATATTTCGCCTATCTTGTCGCCGCCCGCCGCTGGCTGGCCGGAGACCGGCTGTCCTTCGCCGATTTCGCCCTCGCCGCCTGCCTTTCCTGCGCCGATTATCTGGGGGAAGTCTCCTGGAGTGACGAGGAAGACATCAGAAGCTGGTACGCCCGGGTGAAATCGCGCCCCAGCATGCGGCCGCTGCTCGGTGAGAAGGTGCTGGGCATGCCGCCCGCGCAAACCTACGCGGATCTGGATTTTTAGGCTGTCGGGACCTAGGGTCCGTACCTTGGGGTCGGCGTCCCTGTCATGACCCGGAACACGCAGTAGCCAGACGTGGAACTCAAGACCAGAAAACTGCTGACCGCATTTGCCGAGAAGGCATCCGGCCTCGGCTTCGACGATGTCAAGGTCGCGCCCGCCGACGGCATCCCGGGCGCGGGGGAGCGTCTGCGCCACTTTCTCGACAAGGGGTATCACGGAACCATGGGCTGGATGGCCGAAACAGCGGACCGCCGCTCCGCGCCGGTCGCCCTGTGGCCGGAGGTGAAGTCGGTCCTCATGCTGGCCATGAACTACGGCCCGGACGGCGCGCCTGAAAACCATCCGCTTGCCCATCTGCAGGACTGGAGCAGCGGCGGCATATCGGTCTATGCGCGGCACCGCGACTATCACGATGTCATCAAGGGACGTTTGAAGGAGCTCGCGAGTTTTCTGGTGTCGCGCGCCGGCGGCGATGTGAAGGTTTTCGTCGACACCGCCCCGGTGATGGAAAAACCGCTCGGACAGGCCGCCGGACTCGGCTGGCAGGGCAAGCACACCAACCTGGTGTCGCGGGACCTCGGATCATGGTTCTTTCTCGGCTCGATCTTTACAACGCTGGAGCTGCCGCCGAGCGGTGCGGAAGAAGACCATTGCGGCTCCTGCCGGGCATGCCTCGACAGTTGTCCGACCGACGCCTTTCCCGCCCCCTATCAACTGGATGCACGGCGCTGCATCTCCTATCTCACCATCGAGCATCCGGGCGCGGTTCCGGCCGAATTCCGTGAGGCGATCGGCAACAGGATCTACGGCTGCGACGACTGCCTTGCCGCCTGCCCGTGGAACAAATTTGCCGCCGCCGCGCGCGAGGCAAAGCTGATTGCCCGGGAGGATCTGAAAAACCCGAAGCTGGCGGATCTGCTGTCCCTGGACGATGCTGCCTTCCGCACGCTCTTTTCCGGTTCGCCGGTCAAGCGCATCGGGCGTGGCCGGTTTCTGCGCAACGTTCTGATCGCCGCCGGCAATTCCGGACAACCCGCCCTGCTGGACAAGGTCCGGCCGCTCCTGAAAGACACCGATCCGGTTGTCAGGGGCGCTGCGGTCTGGGCGTTCCGCCGGCTGGCGCCCGAAGACGCCGTCCTGGCCATCAGCCCCGCGGAAATCGCGACGGAGGCCGACGAGGCTGTCCGCAGTGAGTGGCTCGCGCCGCCCCCGCCTTGAGCAACAACAGAAGCCGCCGCCACAAATTCGCTGCTGCTCGACGCCGTCATGAGAATGGGCCATAGTCATGGAAAGGTCGGAAATGACCTTTTTAATCGGGCCCGGTCGTGACTCATCCGGCCATTTCCGATTATGCTTTTTGGAGCCATAGCATTGTTTTCTCAGCCTCTATCCTCTTCACGTCCGAAGCCGCCGATAGCATCTGTCCGGGTTCTCGCCCTTTTCAGCGCACTGACGCTGGTCTGCGGAACCGCCTTCGCGCAGGACAAGGGAACCACCGCATTCGACGCCTATGTCAACGGCCTTGACAAGCTCGGCGTCACGCTTGAATCCGATGCCGTCACCTATGACGAGGACAGCGACACGCTGACCATAACCGACCCGATTTTCACCTTCAGTGGCACGATCAGGGACCTTCCGCCGCATGAGGCTGAGGCAACAGAAACAGACGGGCCCAAGGATATCGCTCCTTCAAAACCCAGGAGCCTTGCGTTCGCCATTTCCATGTCCAGCGGTTTGCTTGCCATCACCGGCCTCACACATGAGAACGGCGACTTCGAAACGGGAAGCTGGATACACTCTGACGACACAAAACTACTGATGACGGGATCGGTGGAGAACGAAGGCCGTCTCAAGATCGAGGGCCGGCTGGCGGGCATATCGGCGACCGGTTACAGCTTTACCCTGCCGGAAATACCGGCGGAAGACCCCGATCATCCGGCCAGCCGTTGGCTGCCCTTCCTGCAGGCGCTGTTTCTGACGTCCTACGAGGAGATCAGGGTCGACAGCACGGGCCTGACCTTCGAGGGCCATGCGAACGAGGACGGCAAGGAGACCCTGGTCTTTTCCGGAACCTCCGAAATGGACGGCTACCGCATGGCGGATGCCGAAGAAGGCTGGATCGGGGAGTATTCCATCGATCTCGTGACTCAGGACCTGCGCACGCTCGATCCGGCGACCGGCGGGATGCTGCGTCAGACGACACGGCAAGGCAAAACCGTCTACCGGGATATCGACGTTGCCGCCATCGTCGATCTGTTCGATCCGGACGTTCCGGTCACCGGTGAGGAGCAGACACTGATCGGCTCCGGCTCCATGGTCGACTATGAAAGCACGCAGGACCTGCCTGACGGACTGGCAATCAAGACATCTGTGGAACGCGGATCGATTCGCGATATCACGGTCGTCAAGCAGGAGAACACGCTGATCTCGATGCTGGATCAGCTTCTCAACAGCAAGGCTCCCGCGCCGGAAGAGCTGATCTCCGGCGTCTTTCAGTTCTACCGGTCTTTTGCCGTCGCCGATGCGAGGATCAGCGGAATTGCAGTCGGACTTCCGGCGGGACCCAGTGTCGGGGATATCGGTTTCACAATCAACGAAATGGCGATGACCGACATCGGCTCCGAGGGGATCGGCGAAATGCTGATCGTCGGTCTCGATGCCCCCGAACTTCCCCAAGGCAGCTCCGTGACCCTTGACTGGGCCGCTATCGGCGACATCGAATTCGCTGAATATTCGCCCATGCGCGCCATGATCGCGACGCTGATGGCCGATCCGGAATACGGTGAAAACAACCCGCTCGAAGTTGCACGCGCCTTTCTGCCGCGCTCCTTCGGGTACGAGGTCCAGGGCCTGGATGTGAACGTGCCGGAAATCGGCCGGACCCAGATCGGCAAGGCCGAATTGACCGTGTCCAGCACCGTTCCGCCGGTGCCGACAAGCCTTTACGTCAAGAATGACGGCATCCGGATTCCCGTCAGTGCCATTGAGGACGAAGACGCAAAGGCCCTCCTTCAGGCACTCGGCCTGGAGACACTCGACTGGTCGGACGAAACGCGCTTTTACTGGGACGAGGCGACACTGGAACTGCGCCTGGAACGTCTGATGCTGGACATCAAGGGGCTCGGAATGGCTGAAGCCTCCGCGCGCTTCGCCAATGTGCCGAAGGCCCTGTTCGAGGACCCGCAGGGCCAGGGGCAAATGGCGGCGATCGTTGCGCAATTCGTCGATGCATCGGTGGTGTTCAAGGACGCCGGACTAACCGCCAAGGGCCTTTCCCACGTCGCCGGACAGCAGGGCATTCCGGAAAACGTCTTCCGCGAGGCCCTGGTGAGCCAGGCGACCATGGCGACGGCGGCTATCGGCAATGAAGTCTTCACTCAGATGGTGAGCGAGGCAGCGTCGGCATTCCTGGAGGATCCGAAGGAACTCAGAGTTTCGCTGAAGCCTGAAAATCCGGTGCCGATGGCGCAGATCCTTGGCAGCCTGGCAACGCCGCAGGTGCTGCCCGACCTCCTCAATGTGAATGTCGAGGCGAACTGAGAAACAGAAAATCGCGTCCCTTGCGGATCACTCCATGATGAATGCCTGCACCTTCCCCTTGTGAGGAGGTGGCGAGGCGATGGAAACAGCAGGGCTATCGCATATGACCGGATACGCCAGTCCATATGGCTTGTGCGGGTGGCTTTCTTCGGGTGTCACCTCGGACAAGCGAAGCGCAGATCCGGGGCCTACTCGCAGTGCAGCTTGTTGAAACAGCTGAATTTTCGCTTGTAAGGTTTCTGCAATTTACCTGCTCACTGGAAATGAGTGGGCCCCGGATCTCGCTCCGCTCGCCCGGGGTGACACCCGTTATTTGCAGCAACTTTCCGGGCAAATGCGATAGCTTTGGGGGAGACAGGGTAACCGGGCACCACTGTTGCTCCCAAAGGCAAGATTTCCTGGAGCCTGCCGCGCCTTCATCGACCGCGAGCAGAAACCTGGCCGCCGTTCAGCCTGAGTTCGTCGTGCTCATGCTGTGAGGTGCGAAAAGGCTGCCACGACCCGCTCATAAACCGGACGCTTGAACGGCACGATCAGGTCCGGCAGACGCGCGGCGTCTTCCCAGCGCCAGGCGCCGAATTCCGCCGAATGCCCGTCCGGCGGGTTCAGAATATCGATCTCGTCGTCGGAACCGTCGAAACGATAGGCAAGCCAGCGCTGCGCCTGACCGCAGTGCTTGCCCCTGCGCGAAGCCTTGATGACTTCGGGCGGATAGTCATAGGCAAACCAACCCTGGGCTTCTTCCAGCAATGTTACGGAGTGGATCGAGGTTTCCTCGTAGAGTTCCCTGCGCGCGGCGTGTTCCGGCACTTCCCCCTTGTCGATGCCACCCTGCGGCATCTGCCAGGCATAATCGTAGACGGCGGACCCGGAGCCATCGTCCCGGCAGCCGATCCACACTTTGCCATCCTGATTGATCAGCATGATCCCGACGCAGGGACGGTAAGGAAGCCCTCCTGCCGGTTCCGGAAAACCCGCTCCAAGTTCAAGCTTCTTCACAACCGCACCTATCTCGAAATCGATATTGTCCGGAGGTTATAAAGTCTGTTGTTTTCAAAATGCAAGATCATCCGGCTCGCGGTCGATCCAGGGCAGGTGTCTATCTGTCGATGGTCGCGCTGACCGGCACAAGCTGCAAGCCGCGTTGCTCAAGATCGCGCGACCATTTTTCAAGCCGGCGTACGGTGACCGGAAGCGCGGAGCCTGCTGCGACCGCAACCCCGCGGGCACGCGCAATGCTTTCAAGCTGCAACAGCTTTGCGTCGATCTCGTCTTCGCGCGGAACCTCATCCAGAACAACATCGACGCCACTGAAAGGAATGCGCGTTTCCGCGGCGACCTCGGCCGCTATGGAGCGCGAGGACGTCCCGTTATCGACAAACATCAGCCCACGCCCCTTCAGCTTTTCCATCAGAAACTGCATGGAAGGCTGGGTGGAGGTGAAGCGTGCGCCCATTTCGTTGATCGTGCCGACATAGTTGGTCGCACGCGTCAGCAGAAAGACCAGCCGCTCGACCATCTTGTCCGGCATGAGACTGACGAGAAGCGTATGGGGGCCCGGATCGTTATCTGGAAAATCGAACGGCTCAAGGGGCAGTTGCAGCAGCAATTCATGGCCTTCCATCCTGGCCTGCTGCATGTAGAGATCCAGTTCCTCGCCATAGGGTGCCAGGGCGAAGGTCACATCCGATGGCAGGCTGCTGATGGCGTTGCGGGTGCCCGTCTCGCTCAACCCCAGGCCGCCCACGATGACGGCAATCTTCGGAATGGACGTGAATTCGCGCAAGATCGGCCGGGAGTAGGCATCGAGCGGCCGCACGCCGGCATCGCTGACCTTCGGGAGAAAGCCGAGTTCCGAGCGTTCGCTCACTCTTGTGTCGGGGTGGAGGGAAAGCCCGGTCACGGGAGCCTCCGGCCCCAGACCGTCGGGCCGCATGACCATCTCATACCGGGGACCGAGCAGATCGCTGCTTGTTTCAGGCCGTAGATTGGGGCCCAGATCGTCGCCGATACCCGGCCGGATTTCGACAACTTCGATGTCCTGGGACGTCACGCCCTCGACCACCGCGTCCAGAGGCAGAACCGCAACGGGCTCTCCGCCCACCGGATCGTCCACGACGGCAATCCAGACGAACATTGTGGTGGCGATCACACTCAACAGGCCCGCACCGATCAGCCCGAACGGCAGCCTGACAAGCCGCCGTTTTCCCATACCTAGGGGAGCTGTGAGATCTTCGCTCGTCATAGCGTCCTGAGACTGTTGACCGGCGCGCGAACAGGCGGACCGGCATCATGATTGTTATAGGGATACGCAGAACGAGGATGGACAATGTGCGCCGGCTGGCCGGCGCACATCAGAGTTTGTCAGTTCTTGACGGCCGCGCTGTCGGAGACCGGCGGAAAGGCGCTGTTGGCCTGAATGCCGCGCAGGAGGTCCAAAGCCAGCTTCAGCTGGGTATCGTCTTCCGGATCTGCCGGCACATAGGCCTGGCTGCCGGATTCTTCCTCGCCGTCGGCTTCCAGGTGGCCGCGCAGACCCGCTTCCCCCTTGGTGTCGACACGGCCGACCAGCTCTTCCGGCAGCTCCTGCAGGGCTTCGATGTCCGGCACGATGCCTTTCGCCTGGATGGAGTTTCCGGACGGCGTGTAATAACGGGCGGTCGTCAGGCGGATCGCACCGTTGGCGCCCAGCGGAATGATGGTTTGCACGGAGCCCTTGCCGAAGGACCGGCTGCCGAGGATGGTCGCCCGGCGGTGATCCTGCAGTGCACCGGCAACGATTTCCGACGCGGACGCAGAGCCGCCGTTCACGAGCACGATGACCGGCTTGCCGTCCGTCAGATCTCCCGCACGCGCATTATAGCGCTGGGTTTCTTCCGCTTCCCGGCCACGGGTCGAAACGATTTCGCCCCGGTCGAGGAAAGCATCGGACACGGCAATTGCCTGATCCAGGAGACCGCCCGGATTGTTGCGCAGATCAATGACGAAGCCTTTCAGCTTGTCGTCACCGATATTCTCGCTCATTTCCTCGATGCCGTCCCGGATGCCGTCAAACGTCTGTTCGTTGAACTGGGTGACGCGGACATAGCCGACGTCGTCCTCTTCCCGCCAGCGCACGGACTGGATGCGAATGATGTCTCGAGTGATGGTGATATCGAATGGATCGGCGCGGCCCTCGCGGCGCACAGTGACGACGATGTCCGTATTGACCGGACCGCGCATCTTCTCGACCGCTTCGTTCAGCGACAGTCCCTGAACCTGCTCTCCGTCGATGTAGGTGATCAGGTCCCCGGACAGGACACCCGCCTTGGCAGCCGGCGTATCGTCGATCGGCGAGACGACTTTCACAAGACCGTCTTCCATGGTGACCTCGATACCGAGACCGCCGAATTCTCCGCGGGTCTGCACCTGCATGTCGCGGAAACTCTTGGGCGACATGTAGCTGGAATGGGGATCAAGCGATGTCAGCATGCCGTTGATGGCGTTCTCGATCAACTGGGCATCGTCCGGTACTTCCACGTAGTCCGAGCGCACCCGTTCGAACACGTCACCGAACAGATTAAGCTGCCTGTACGTATCCGTTGCCGCCGCATTGGCTGCCACGGACACATTGAGCGGCATCTGGGCCATTGTCGTGACTGCCGCAGCTCCCATAAGGGCACCCACCAGCAGCAAGGAAGCTTTCCGTATCATCCGCGAGCCTTTTCTTCTTCTGTGCGCGCCCACCAGGGTGTGGGGTCGATCGCACGTCCGTCCTTCCGAAATTCAACATATAGTATTGGCTGGGTAGATCCCAAGCCAAAGGTCGAAGCGCTTGCCCATTGCGTCGCACCCATGACCCCTACCGGTTCCCCGGTAAGAACAAACTGCCCCAACTCCGCATCGATCCGGTCCATCCCGGCCAACAGCACATGGTAGCCATCACCGGTATTCAGGATCAAGAGTTGTCCGAACGAACGGAACGGTCCCGAATAGACCACCCAGCCGTCCGCCGGAGAGGTTACATTAGAACCCGGCCTTGTGGCGATAGATTGTCCTTCCGTCAAACCGCCAAAATCATCTTCCTCACCGAAATCCTTCAGCATGGTTCCCGAAACCGGCTGAGGCAACTGGCCTCTGGCCTCCTGGAAAGGTATCACCGGCGCCAGCCGTCCCGGATCGGAAAACGGATCAAAGTCGCGTGAAGTCTTTCCCTTTGTCTCCAGCGATGCCTGCCTGGACTTTTCCGCGGCCTCGCGGGCGCTTTCGATTTCAGTTTCCAAATTCGCAATCAGCTCCTGGAGAGACCCGGCTTGCTCGGCCAGTTCGGCGGCGCGCTGTTTCTCCGCTTCGAGATCCCGTACGGATCTTTGATGTTCCTGCCTTTTGGCGCTCGACAGAAGCTCAAGACGAGACTTTTCCTCAGCCAATCGCATCGCATCGCCGCGCAGGCGGTTTTTTTCCTCCGCAATCACGCTCCTGAGCCGGTGCAGCTCCTCCAGATCCGCTGCCAGAGCCTCCGTCTCCACCTTCAGCTCCGGCATGACCGCATTCAGGAGAATCGCACTGCGGACAGCCGACAGGGCATCGCTCGGGCGGACGGCCAGGGCCGGCGGCGGGCGCCGACCGAGCCTTTGCAGCGCGGCGAGCACCTCCGACAGGATATCGCGGCGGGCAATCAGGGACAGCCGCACGGCGTCCTCGTTCTCGCCAAGACTTCTCAGACGACGCTCGGTATCGGTCAGCTCTGTTTCCAGGCCCTGGATTGTATCGGACGTGCTGATGATCTTGGCGTTCAGCGTTTCGCGATCCCGGTCCAGGGACCTGATTTCGCGAGCGATGGCGGCCTGGCGGTCAGTGGAGACTTCAATGTCCCGCGACAGCGCTGCCAGTTCCTCTTCGCGAGCCTTGATGATCTCTGCCGCGGCATCGGCCTGCGCCGCGGTTTCAGACCGGTTCTGCGGCACGTCATCGATGCTTTCGGTCGCGAGTGCCTGCTGCGGCAAGGCAAGCGCACCCGCAAGAAGGCTGCCCAAGAGCGGTCTGACAAGCATCCGCTTCTTAAGTCCAGGACGCACGACCTTGATGCGATCCGGTTTCAACCTGTCTCAACTCCCGAAGGTTCGTCCCGTTTGCGATACACAGTCAATGTTAACGAACCGTTTACCTTGTCGGCCCGCTACACAATGTCAGCTCCCGCGTGTACCGCCACACGCTCCAACCTCTTTTCCCTTGATGGTCTGACCGTTACGTGCCGATTGCGGCGAGATACGGGCAGCGGCGTGTTTTCCCGGCGTTCGCCGCATTAAAGATCCTTCACAATTCAACGTTCGCGGCACATGGCCGCTCCGACCCCGGCCTCACGTTGCGGCGTGCCTGTACACCAGATCGCGGGGATCGTTGCGCGGGGCCTCCGCATCCAGTTTCGCGCCCAGCCGTTCGGCGAGCCTGCAGGAACGGATATTGTCCGGGTCCACATAACTCACCAGGGTCGGCAAGCCGCGGTCTTTCAACCCCCAGTCCAGGAACGCCCGCGCCGCTTCAAACGCCACCCCCATGCCTTCCGCCTGCGGATAGACAAACCAACCGATTTCATGTTCGGGAAAAAGCGGGCCATGATTGATGCCTACCTGGCCGAGACAGCGGCCGGAGCCGCGTTCCTCGACCATCAGGGCACCGTGCCCCATCAGTGACCAGAGCGCCACGTCATGACAGAACGCCCCCCAGGCCTTGTCCCGCGACATGGGTCCGCCCATGTAGGCGGCGCGGTCCGACTGCATCAATGCGGCGAAATCCGGCCAGTCCTCCATCGTGATCGGGCGCAGGATCAGGCGTTCTGTTTCAATCGTCGGGATCATGACAATTCCTCTTCCACAGCGGCATCGCGGCCGCGAAATCAGACCCGGTGATAGGGATGGCCCGACTGAATGGTCATGGCCCGGTAGATCTGTTCGGCCAGCAGGATGCGGGCGATCTGGTGCGGCCAGGTCATCGCACCGAGAGCCAGCTTGAGATCGGCTCTCGCAAGAACCTCCGCGCCGTGACCGTCAGCGCCGCCGATCGTGAAAACGATGTCCGGCACACCGTCGTTTTTCCAGGCTTCCAGCGTCCGGCTGAAATCCCGACTGCTCATGTTCCGGCCGTTCTCGTCGAGAACAACGACACGGGCGCCGCTCGGCAGCGAGGCAAGAATGCCGCCGGCCTCTTCCGCCTTGCGGTCTTCGGCGCGCTGAGCACGGCTTTCCGGCATCTCGTTCAGGAGGACATCGGTGATGCCCAGACCGCGCCCGCTTTTGCGGGCTCTGTCCAGGTAGCGGTCGAGAAGGTCCCTGTCCGCACCAGCCTTCATCCGGCCAATGCAGGAAAGCGTAAAGCGCATGAAATCTCCGCCGGAAAACGATCCGGTGACTTTATCCCTCGGCGGACAGAGGTCCCGCTGTCAGGACCTCATTCCCGTCTCAACCGATATACTGCGGTGTTTCGTCCGCTTCCGGCGCCCACATCTTTTCAAGATTGTAGAAGCCGCGTACTTCCGGACGGAAAATGTGAACGATCACATCACCCGCATCAATCAGCACCCAATCGCAGGTCGTCATACCCTCAACCGTTGCCTTTCCGGCGCCGGCTGCTTTCAGGTCTTTCTGCAAATGTTCCGCGATCGCGCCCACGTGACGGTGAGAGCGTCCGGACACGATCACCATGTGATCGGCCAGGGAACTTTTGCCTGCGATGTCGAGAGTAACAACGTCCTCAGCTTTGGAGTCGTCAAGACTGGTGAGGACCGTATCGAGAAGGTCAGCCGCAAGATCAGTGCTTACGGATGCCTGCAGAGGAGAGGACATATCTGTCCGCCCACTTTCAAAGGTCATGGTCAGGTGTTGTGCCTTTCGCCGTTTGTGCCGTCCTGCGCCCAACGTCGTCACGAACAAAAAAAGTTCGACTTCATACGTCACCCGTTTTGGTTACAGGACCGGTTGACCGTACCTCGGCCGCGCCACCGCGACCGCCCCCCTATAATACCGCTTCCCGTTTGGCATTTTCAAGACAGGGATTTTTACATGGCAAATCCGGGCTTAACCGTCAGCGGATCTGCCGCAGTTTCGTGGAGGAAGCCTGGTCCAGCGGAGTGTGCAGAAAGGTCCAGACGGGCGCTTCCATATCGGCCAGAAGAGCCGCTTTTTCTTCAGGAAGTCTATGTTCTTCATAGACTTTCGCCATCGGCGACGACAGGACGGAAAGCGACGCGCCGGGGCGGTCGACAATTGCGACCGGCACAGAGCCGACGATGGCGCGCCAGTCCCGCCAGTGATGAAAGCCGGCCAGATTGTCCGCGCCCATGACCCAGACGAATCGTACGCCCGGCCGTCTGGCGCGCAGCGCCATGATCGTTCTGGCCGTATAAGTCGTGCCGAGAACCGCCTCATAGGCGGTCACTTTCATACGCGGATGATCGGCAAATTCACCGGTCAATCGCAGCCGCGTTTCCAGCGGCGCGAGGTCGGAATGGCTCTTGAGCGGATTGCCGGGTGTCACAAACCACCAGATCTGATCGAGTCCCAGCCGCTTGAGCACGGTCGAGGCGACAAGCCGATGGCCCGAATGCGGCGGATTGAAAGACCCGCCAAAGATGCCTATCCGGTTCCCGGTTTCGGCATGAGGCAGCTTCAGCCAGTCGCGGCCGAGCTCCGGCCGGAAACCCGAAGCACTCATGGGCGCGTCTGACCCGTCCCGTGAACCCTGTATTTGAAACTGGTCAGCTGTTCGACGCCAACCGGCCCACGCGCATGCATCCGCCCGGTGGCGATGCCGATTTCGGCGCCCATGCCGAATTCGCCGCCATCGGCAAACTGGGTGGAGGCATTGTGCAGGACGATGGCCGAATCGACTTCCCGCTGGAAACGATCCGCCGCTGCCAGATCTTCCGTCAGGATGCAATCGGTATGGTTGGAACCGTATCGGGCGATATGATCCATCGCCGCGTCCAGGTCCTTGACGACCTTCACCGCGAGGATCTTGTCGAGATACTCGGTGGACCAGTCTTCCTCGCTGGCCGGAACGATGTTCTCGCAGATATCGCGCACACGGGCGCCGCCGCGGATTTCGCACCCCTGGTCCTGCAGCGCCTTGACGATGACAGGCAAGTGAGTGTGGGCGACATCCTCATGCACCAGAAGCGTTTCCAGCGCACCGCATATTCCCGTGCGGCGGAGTTTGGAGTTCACGACGATTTCGACGGATTGCTGCGGATCGGCCGCCTTGTCGACGAAAATATGCACAAGACCTTCCAGGTGCGCGAAGACCGGCACGCGGGCCTCGCCCTGTACGCGCTCCACGAGGCTGCGGCCACCACGCGGCACGATGACGTCGAGATTGCCGCTCAGACCGCGCAGCATTTCGCCCACCGCCGCCCTGTCGGTGACCGGAACCATCTGGATGGCGTCTTCGGGAAGACCCGCTGCCGCCAAACCTTTCTGAAGAGCCGCATGGATCGCCCTGTTGGAACGGATCGTGTCGGAGCCACCTCGCAAAACCACCGCGTTGCCGGCCTTGAGGCACAAGGCGCCGGCATCCGCCGTCACGTTGGGACGGCTTTCATAGATCACCCCGATGACGCCCAGCGGCGTGCGTACACGCTCGATTTTGAGCTCGTTCGGCCGCTCCCATGCGGCAATGACTCTGCCGACAGGATCGTCGAGTGCAACGATATCCTCCAGCGCGCGGGCGATGGCCTCGATCCGTTCTTCGCTCAAGGTGCCGCGATCCAGGAAAGACGCTGCCTGTCCATTGGCGGTCATGGCATCGATATCCTGCCTGTTTCCGGCAAGGATCTCCGGCGTCGATGCACGGACCGCGACGGCCATCTCGCGCAGGGCCCTGTTCTTCTGCTCCGCCGGTGCCGTCGCAAGGATCCGGCCCGCAACACGGGCGCGCTGCCCGATCTGCGCCATCAGGTCCCCGGTGGTCTTTGCCTCGACTACATCCAGCATTGCTGCAAACTCCTGTTCAGCCGGTTTGTCCGAACGTCCCATCCGCTTTCATGTCAATCCATGTGACAGCGGGATCGTCAACCGTTTGTCTCCCGGCTTTTTAGCCTGTTCCGTTCAAAAACGCATCTTCCAGAACGAGATCGTCCCGGTGGATCATTTCGGCGCGCCCCGGATAGCCGACGATGGCCTCGATCTCCCGGCTGTTGCGTCCGGCGATCAACTCGGCCTCGTCGGCATCGTAGGCGACCAGCCCGCGTCCTATCACCCCGCCTTCCGGCGTGAGCAGAATGACCGCATCGCCACGGGTGAAGGTCCCGGTGACAGACGTCACGCCAGCGGGCAGCAGGCTCTTGCCGGATTTCATTGCCCGGACCGCGCCCGCATCCAGCACGACCCTGCCGCGCGGTTCTAGATGACCGCCGATCCAGGCCTTGCGGGCGCTCGCCGGTGTGGCGATTGCCGGAAACCAGGTGCCTCTGCCCCCCTCGTCCAGACGTTTCAGCGGATGGAGCTCCTTGCCGGAAGTGATCACCATGGATGTTCCCGCCGCAGTCGCGATCTTGCCGGCGTCGATCTTGGTCTTCATGCCACCGCGTGAGAGCTCCGATCCGGCGCTGCCGGCCATCGCTTCGATTTCCGGCGTGATGCGCGCGACTTCCGGCAGGAACACGGCATCGGGATCCTGCTGCGGGGGCGCGGTATAGAGCCCGTCGATATCGGAGAGCAGCACCAGGCAATCGGCGCTCGCCATCGTTGCGACACGCGCCGCCAGACGGTCATTGTCGCCATAGCGGATTTCCGACGTGGCGACAGAGTCGTTTTCATTGATGATCGGCACCGCGCCGAGTTTGAAAAGCATGCCGATTGTGGCGCGGGCGTTGAGATAGCGGCGGCGTTCTTCCGTATCGCCCAGGGTCAGCAGAATCTGTCCGGCCTTCTTGCCATGAGCGCCGAGCGCATCCGCATAGGCCTGCGCCAGAGCGATTTGACCGGCGGCCGCGGCGGCCTGGCTTTCCTCCAGTTTCAGCGGCCCAGCGGGCAGTCCGAGAATGCCCCGGCCGAGCGCGATCGAGCCGGAGGAGACGATCAGTATTTCGGCGCCGGATTCGACAAGCCCCGCCAGATCGCTGACCAGGGCATCCAGCCAGCCGCGTTTCAGCTCGCCGCGTTCAACCAGCAGGGCTGACCCGATCTTGACGACAATGCGGCTGTAGCCTTTCAGGCTGCGGGACGCCGACGTCACGGATGCCAGCCCTCCTGTTCGGGCGAAGGCACCTGATTGGCAGCGTCCTGCTTGTCCTTGTCGATGGCCCTTACAATCATGCGCAGCGCCCGGTCGACGTTGAGCCCGCTGGCGGAAGACAGGATCAGCGGCTTCTGGCCGCAAGCGGCTTCCAGGCTCGCCGACTGCTGGGCGATCAGCTCCTCGTTGAGCGCGTCGCATTTGGACAGGGCGACGATTTCCGGCTTGTCCACCAGCCCGGCGCCATAAGCCTCCAGCTCGCCGCGAACAACCTTGTAGGCCTCGCCCGGGTCTTCCATGCCCGAGCCGTCGACCAGATGCAGGAGCACGCGGGTGCGTTCCACATGACCGAGGAACCGGTCGCCAAGACCCGTGCCTTCATGGGCGCCCTCGATCAGTCCGGGAATATCGGCCATCGCGAAGCTGTTGCCGTCAATCTGGACAATGCCGAGGTTGGGATGAAGCGTGGTGAAGGGATAGTCGGCGATCTTCGGCTTGGCTGCCGTCACCTTCGACAGGAATGTCGACTTGCCGGCGTTCGGCAGACCGACCAGCCCGGCATCGGCGATCAGCTTGAGACGCAGCCAGACCCACTTCTCCTCGCCCTCGAGACCCGGGTTGGCCCGTCGCGGCGCCTGATTGACCGATGACTTGAAATGCGCGTTGCCGAAGCCGCCGTTGCCGCCCTTGAGCAACAGCACGCGCTGGCCGAGTTCGGTCAGGTCGGCAATCAGCGTCTCGTTGTCTTCCTCGAAGATCTGCGTTCCGACCGGCACCTTCAGAACCACATCGCCGCCATGGGCCCCGGTGCGGTTGCGGCCCATGCCGTGAATGCCGGTTTCGGCCTTGAAATGCTGCTGGTAGCGGTAGTCGATCAGCGTGTTGAGACCATCGACACATTCAACGATCACGTCGCCGCCCTTGCCA
The DNA here is from genome assembly GCF_001624695.1 of Labrenzia sp. OB1. Classification (GTDB taxonomy): domain Bacteria; phylum Pseudomonadota; class Alphaproteobacteria; order Rhizobiales; family Stappiaceae; genus Roseibium. The sequence continues at coordinate 113,595 of NZ_JSEP01000007.1, forward strand.
CCGTCACCGCCATCGGGACCGCCGTATTCGATATATTTCTCGCGCCGGAACGACACACTGCCCGCCCCGCCATTGCCGGAGCGCAGATAGATCTTGGCCTGATCGAGGAATTTCATTGTTTTTCTCTTTTTATCCGGTTGTCAGGCCTGATCCTGTCTCGAGTCAAAGCCGTTTAAAAAACCTGTCCGTGTCAGTTCCATACGGATGGCGGGCACTGTCGCACCGCGCGACAGGCTGGCGCAGCCCACTCGTGCGACCTCGCGAAAACCGAGCTTTGCCGCAACCTTGAGCGACGCGGGGTTCCCGATCATGGCCTCGCAGGCCACAAGCTGGTGATCCGTATTGCGGAACAGCCAGTCAACCGCCGCACCGACCGCCTCGCTCATGAAGCCCCTGCCCCAGTAGGCACGCCCCAGCCAATAGCCGATCTCCGGGGTCTCCCGCAACTTTTTGAAGGCGAAACCGCCGATCATTTCGCCGTCATGGTCAATCTGAAAGCCGAGGTCACCGGCTGTCTTCCAGTCGGCCCAGCTGTCCACGGACGCCTGCAGCGAGGTTCTGCCGCGCTCGAGGTCATAGGGATGCGGTACACGCGACAGCATCCTGGCGACCTCATAGTCACCAAGAAGTTCCGCGCAGCGGTCCAGATCTTCCAGGCGCGGCGGCCGGAGAACCAGCCGTTCGGAAGTGATGAGCGGAGCGCTCATGAGCCCGTTCCCGCCGCTGCCGGAAACCGTTCACGCCGCAACATCACCCGGGCTCCGGGAAGCTCGGCGTCCCGCGACCTGATCGGGAGCAGATAAGGTCCCTCATCCTCAAAACCGAGTTTTTTCAAAACGTTGAGGGAAGCCGTGTTTTCCGTCAGCGCGCCGCTCATGACGCGCTTTGTCTCCGTGGTCTCGAACAGCCATGCCAGGATCGCGCGGCCCGCCTCGCTCATGAAGCCGCGCCCCCAATAGTCCTTGCCCAGCCAATAGCCGAATTCCGGTGCCTCAGCCGGCGATCCGACCGAGACGACACCGATCAATCCGCTGCCACCGTCAATCGCGAAGGCCCGCTCGCCATCCTCCTTGCACACCGCATTCAGCCCGTACCAGTAACGGGCATCCTCAAGCGAATAAGGGTGCGGGACCCGCGCGAGCATCTTCGCCACATCGTATTCTCCGATGAGACGGGTAATGACCGGCAAGTCTTCGGGAACAACCGGACGCAGCAGAAGGCGCCCGGTTCCAAGCTCGGGAAGCATCACGCGGCCTCCTTCCGGGCTTCGAAATCCGCCCGCTCAAGCCGGACCACGACATTGGCGACCCTGCGATCAAGTGCCACGGAAAACCGTTCGGTCAGGCTGTAGGGCTTGAAGCCCATCTTGCGCAGGAGACCGCGCGAGCGGAAATTGTCCTCAAAGGCCCGCGCCGCGATGGCATCGGTTTCGAAGGCGTCGAACGCCCATGCGAGCACCGCTTCCACCGCCTCGGCGGCATAGCCGTGCCCCTGGAACGCCCGTCCGATCCAGTAGCCGAGCGTCGGCGTTGCCGGCAGGTTTTCGAGATCGCCCGGCGGCTCGACGGCCACGACGCCGATGAAGACGCCGCCGAGGGTAATTGCGAACAACGCCTCGGTCTTGAAGGGATCCTTGCCGACGACCGATTTCAGGAACGTTTCCGCCGCTCCCTCTTCGTAAGGCCACGTAAAGGAGGTCAGCCATCTGGCCACCTCGAAATCCCGGCCCGCAAGAGTGGCCATGGCTTCGGCATCGCTCAACGCAACCGGTCTGAGGATCAGGCGCCGCGTTTTCAGGTCAGGCAACATGGTCATCGGCCCTGCCCCCATCCCTTGAGCGACTTCCAGACCGCACGTTCCAGCGTATAACGCTCGATCGGCACGGATCCGCCCGCTCCGAGGGAGCGTATCATCGCCTGGTCGCGGTACTGGAACCCGGACTTGACCAGCACCCGGCGGGAGGCCGGATTGGTCACCCTGCAGGACCCCTGAAGTTCGTCGATTTCGTTCCAGGCAAAGGCATGGTCGACGAGGGAATGCACCGCCTCGGTCGCGAGGCCCCGCCCCCAGAACGGTTCGCCCAGCCAGTATCCTACATGGACGGGCCCGCCGGTTTCCACGACTGCGTATTTGGCAATACCGATCAGACGGCCGGTGCTTTTCAGCCGGATCGCGAAGACAGCCGTGCAGGCGCGATCTTGCCCTGCCTTTTCGATCAGCGCGCGGCCATCCTTGGCGGTGAAGGGATGCGGCATCGTCGCGAGATTCGCCGCCACAGTCTTGTTGTCGGCCAGATACACAAGATCGGCCAGATCGTCCCTGCGCGGCTTGTCCAGCAGCACACGAACCGCTTCCTGCGGCAACGGGGCCGCAATCGAACTGCTCTCGTCCAGTAACCCATCGCTTTCAACAACCATTTTTTCCTCCAGCCAAAACAAATCAAGGGAGAGATGGTGTCCCATCTCTCCCCTGGATCTCTGACTGGCCGGTTGCTGGCCTCATCTCGAAATGCCGGGGTCGTGAGGGACACCGGCGTTTCGAAACTTCACGTCGGCTTTACTCCGCTGCTTCCGCTACCGGGAGCACATTAATGTAGGTTCGCTTGTTGGCTTTCGCCTGAAACTCAACCTTGCCTTCCACGGTAGCGAAAATGGTATGGTCCTTGCCCATGCCCACGCCGTTACCCGGATGCCACTGAGTGCCACGCTGACGAGCGATAATGTTGCCGGGAATCACAGCTTCCCCGCCGAATTTCTTGACGCCGAGACGGCGGCCGGCCGAGTCGCGACCGTTGCGGGATGAACCGCCTGCCTTTTTATGTGCCATCGTTAGAACTCCTCGTTCTTCGAATTCTCTTTAACAGGTACCGGAAACGGCGGCTTACTTGCCGGCCAGTTCCTTGGCCTGTTCAACCCAGTTGTCGCGCTCGATGCGGCCCTTGAAGTTCAGGACCTCGTCAACGCGGGCAATGTCTTCCGCGGAGAAGGCGATGATCTGCTCATAGGTCATAATGCCCAGAGCATTCAGCTTCTTCTCCAGGACCGGGCCGACGCCGGAGATCTTCTTCAGATCGTCCTTGCCGTCCGGTGCGGTGAAGAGAGGCTCGACAGCCGCCTCTTCCTTCTTGTCTGCCTTCTTCTCGGCAGCAGGCTTGGCTGCCGCCGGAGCCTCTTCAGCCTTCGGCGCGGCCTTCTTCGGCGCTGCCTTCTTGGCCGGCTTCGCGCCACCGGTCAGGATATCGGTCACCTTGACGAGGGTGAATGACTGACGATGGCCATTGCGGCGGCGTGAATTCTGACGCCGGCGCTTCTTGAAAATGATGATCTTGCGGTTGCGGCCCTGTTCGACCACTTCCGCAACGACGCTGGCGCCTTCGACAAGCGGCGCGCCGACAGTTGTATCGGTTCCGTTGCCAACCATGAGCACGTCGTCAAAGGTGACGGTGCTGCCGGCCTCGGCATCGAGTTTTTCGACCTTCAGGAGGTCGTCGGCAGCGACAGTATACTGCTTGCCACCGGTCTTGATCACTGCGAACATGTCTCGCACGTCCTTCTTTTCGTTTTTGAACTCACCGGCCGTGATGTTGAACCATCTGTCAGCCGGCAGCTATCGGGTCGAAACGAGGCGCTTGCTGCACCGGAGCACAAAGCCCGGTTGGCAAGTCTTTGGTGACGGGTTGAGCGTGAAGCTGTGAAAGCCCGGCAGGCCTGGAACGACGGTCAATACCCGGAAAGGCGAACCTTTTCGAGCTCGCGCAATATAGTCAAACAGCTTGCGATGTCAAACGGAAATCTGAGCCGTTCCGCCGGTCTTATGCTTCCGGCCGCCTCTCTCGTCCGGGCACACCGCACCGGAGCGCCAGGGAAGAACCGTCCCCGTCACGCGGCGCGAACGCCCTCCATGCGCTCCCGGCCGCGCCGTTCCGGATACTGGCCCGGACTTCACTATCCGGCCCCTTGCGCCGGAATCCTTTGCGAACCGCAAGCCGATCCGTGACAATTCGGCCGGCGGCAGACCCATGAACCGGCCCTGTTCGGCCGTTGCACCGCCCGAACCGGCGTGGAAATCCGGCTCATCCACATTTGGCGAAAAACACTGAAATCCGGTCTTGCGGCGCGCGCACAGTGTGTCTATGTTCCGCGCCACTTGAGACCCGTTTAGTCAAAAGTACCGCGGAGAGGTGCCGGAGTGGTCGAACGGGGCGGTCTCGAAAACCGTTGAGCGCGCAAGCGTTCCGAGGGTTCGAATCCCTCTCTCTCCGCCAATTTCGATAAAATATTGCGTATCCGATACTTCTTTGCTGGATCAGAATAACCTGCCTTCATGATCAGACCTGCAGCAAAATCACACTGCCCGGGTTGCGGTGTTGACCTGGAAAGTTTCGATGGGCCGACCCATGCCTACATGACGTCATCGCCCGCCTGTTTCGAACTTTTCACCAATGTTCTGGCTTTTGAATACAGTGACGCAGCACTGCTGGCGACACATCGGCTGACGGTTGACACCTATGCGGTTCAGCATCCGGGAACCGGCGGGAGCCGCCGGCAGATTCAATCGGTTGGTCTGCACCTGGTGCGTCTGTGCGTGCAACTGGCATCACCGCTCCCGCCCAAGGAAACCAACGACGTCATGCTTGGCTGTGCCAGGCATAAGCAGACATTTGTTTTCCTCGAGCCACCCGACCGGTTTTCAATGACCGTTGGGGATGTCGCGCCCTATGCCGGGGACACAAAACATGCCGGGAAAGTACGGGAATGGGCCGCCAGGACGTGGAATGACTGGGCGAAGCACCATAGCTACATCCACGGCTGGATCGAAAAATACATGCCGGAAATCAGCCCGGACAAGTCCTTTTCCTCGAGCACTAAACGATAACAAGAGCAGGCACCCCTGTATCATCCTCACCTTGACCCGCCGGGAGACCGGACAGCTATTTCAAAATCTTCCGTCAGCCCTCAGGGTCCGTGGAAAGTTCTTCAAAAAGGGTCGGCTGCTCCACGGAAGGCCCGCCATTTTTCATCAATAACCGCTTCCGAAGCCGCTTGGTCGCTTTCGGAGCAGCGCGATCGAGTTTTCAACCCTGGTATCCATACCTCTCGTCAACGCAAGGGTGATTACCGGCGTTTTGTTTTGGTTCCTGAATGTGCCCGACGGTCGATATGCGTGACTTTTCCAGCCTTCGCCCACGAATGATGAACGTCTGCCTGTTTTGTGGCCGGGATACTGGATCAGTCCTCCGCGATCCCCATCTCGGTTTCGCGCATTCCGGCTCTTATCCATGCGCAGATCATCCGTACCGTGCGTTCCGAAACCCGGTCGGGATCTACAGTCATCCAATAGGACAGGCCGTCGACCCAAATGTCGGGGCGCACGACGCGGAGCAGTCCCTGCTGTATCAGCGGGCCGGCGAGAATGCTGCTGACCAGTGCAATGCCGGTTCCTGTTAGAGCCGTCTGCAAGACCTGATGCTCATCCGGAAATTCAATGATTTTCCGTGTGTCCGGGACACTTTCTCCAAGCTCTTCAAACCAGCAATGCCAGGTCGGCGCGAAATGATGTCCCTGAGACCATCGTGTCTGGACAAGCGTTGAACGCGTATCGGCCGGGTCGTCGGTTTCGGACGATGTCCCGGCGACAGCCTGAAACCTCTCACTCCTGAGACGTTCTCCCTGCGCGTCCTTCGCATAGCGTATCGATATCGCGGCACCATCGGACGGAAGAGCCAGGTCAGTTGTCGCATGGATGCGCAAGGGAAGCGTGTTCCCCATTCCCGAAGAGCGCGCAAGACGGGGCGCCAGCCAGCATGCGGCAAATGCCGGGGTGACGGAGACCGTGATGACATCACTCTGGCCCATTGCGGAGACCACGGCCCGATCAATTCTTTCGAAGGCGGGCGCAAGTTCCGATGCCAGATCCCGGCCTGCTCCTGTCAGGGACGATGGACCGCCTGAACGATTGAACAAGGTTCTTCCGAGCTGTTTCTCGAGGGACCGGATCGCATGGGATACTGCGGTCTGGGTAATGCCAAGATCGTCAGCAGCCCTGCCTTGCGATCCCGTGGCAACCGTCCGTTCAAAGGCACGCAGGCCGGAGAGAGATGCACGCTTCATGAATTTACCTCATATCGGCACGAGAATTATGCGTTTGATAACTCGGGATGAAAAGCCGATCTACTTCAATGAGATCATGAAGGAGATTTATGATGCTTACCGTTTTGAGAGTCGATGCAAGCGCGCGAAATGAACGGTCGCTTTCACGCAAGCTGGCGGATAAATACATCGACGCCCTGTGCCGGGCTTGTCCCGACGCCGACATCGTAACGCGGGATGTCGGTTCTCGACCGCCTCCCTTCGTCACCGAAGCCTGGATCGCCGCGGCATTCAAGGCTCCCGAGGACCGGTCGCCGCATGAACAGGCCGTGCTGGAAGTCTCGGATCAGCTTATTGCCGAAGTGAAATCCGCCGATCTCATCGTCGTGGCTTCGCCACTCTATAACTACGGCATGCCTGCAACCTTGAAGGCATGGGTGGATCAGATTGTTCGGGTGGGCAAGACGTTCGACTTCGATCTTGCGCGCGGTGACTTTCCGATAGAACCCATGCTGTCGGGCAAGAAGCTCGTCGTTCTGACGTCAAGTGGCGAGTTTGGGTTTGCTCCAGGTGGTATTCGGCAGAACCAGGATCACCTCACGTCCCATCTGCAAACCGTCGCCAAGTACATCGGGGCGGAGTCGGTGGATGTCATTCGGATCGAGTACCAGGAGTTCGGAGACGAAAGACACGAAACGTCAAAAAATGCCGCCTTCCAGATGGCAGAAGCGCAAGGGCGAAAACTTGGACAGCTTCAGGCTGCTGCATAGCCAGCTTTCGCGGCTCCGCGGCACTTCTGCTGGCAGGGATTGGGAACCAAGTTCAAGACTGCGTCCCAGTCCTCTCCCGTTTTTTGAAGAGGTCAGCGAAAAGGTTCGGATCTTCTCTTCGCAGATACGCTTTTTTGATTTGCGTAGCGCCCTTCGGCCTCCTTGAGCATCAGGGTGCTGGTGCGGACGTTTTTCCGGACGCTCCGTCGTTTTCCCTGTATCAGGCCATTTCAGCCCGAACAGCCTCGTCATGCATCAATGAGATGATCTGCCGTTTATAGTCCATGAAGGCCGGAGAGGTCAGAACATCGATCCCGCGCGGGCGATTGATGTCAATGCTCAGGGTCGATTTGATCCTGCCGGGCCGGGCGCTCATCACATGGACTTCATCACCGAGGAAGATAGCTTCGTCGATGTCATGGGTGATGAAGAGGACCGTCTTGCGCCTGCGCTGCCAGATCTCGAGCAGCAACTCCTGCATTAGCTGCCGGGTCTGGCTGTCGAGCGCTCCGAAAGGCTCGTCCATCAGCAGGATACGTGGATCATTGGCCAGAGCGCGGGCCAACGCAACACGCTGGCGCATGCCGCCCGACAGTTCCTTCGGGTAGGAATCTTCAAAGCCGGTCAGACGAACCGCGGCAATCAGGTCATCGGCGATATCCTCGCATTCGGACTTCGGCATGCGCTTCAGCTTCGGGCCGAACATGACGTTCTCGCGGACGGTGAGCCAGGGAAACAAAGTGTAGCTCTGGAACACCATTCCCCGGTCAGCGGAGGGACCGGATATCGAGACGCCATCGAGCATGAGCTGACCGCTTGTCGGTGTCTCCAGTCCGGCGACAAGGCGCAAGAGCGTAGACTTGCCGCAACCTGACGGGCCGACGATGACCGAGAATGTATTGTGTTCCACCGCGAGCGAGACATCGTCCAGGGCAATGACCGCCGGTTTCTTCTTGGGTTCAAAACGAACGGTGATATCGGTTAGGGCGAGAAAGCTCATGACAGGGGGCCTAGAATTCTGCGGACCAGGGAAGAAGGCGGTGGCGGAGCCATTTGAAGAGGAAATCCGTCAAAAGACCGAGAATTCCGATGGTGAAGACGCCAAGCAGGATGACGTCGGTGAAGAGGCCGCGCATGGCGTTCAGGATCATGTATCCGAGGCCGCTGTTGGCCGCGACGAGTTCGGCAACCACCAGATATGTCCAGGCCCAGCCCATGGTGACACGCAGGTTGTCCATGACACCGGGCATACAGGCAGGCAGCAATATGCTCCTGACAACCTGTCCCCGTCTTGCGCCCAATGTGTAGGCGCAATCGATCAGGTCCTTGCTGACCCGCGCGGAAACATCGGAAATCAAGATCAGTTGCTGGAAGAAGGTGCCCAGAAAGATCACCATGATCTTCTGCTCGATCCCGATGCCGACCCAGAGGATCAACAACGGGATAAGGGCAGACACCGGAATATAGCGCATGAAACCGGTGATGGGCTCCAGGACAGCCTGGATAGCTTTGAAACTTCCCATCAGGATGCCTATCGGGACCGCCAGAACCGATGCCAAAAGGAAACCGGAGAGAATGACCGTGAGGCTTGATCCCATGTGATGGAACAGGGACAGATCGCCAATGCGCTTGGTTGCAGCGGACAAGACTTCTGCCGGGGTGGCCAGAAAGTCCGGCGGCGTAAAGCCGCCGTAGGTGAGCAGACACCATAGACATAGAATTGCCAGGAACGAAGAGACGCTCAATCCGATATAAAGACTGCGCGGGATCTCCGTTTTCGGAGATAGCAACGAGGACGTGCTCATGATGTCTGCTCCACGCTGCTCAGTTGACGATGCCCGAAGCGATCATCGAAGCCGGGTCTGCCTCAAGTTTGAACAGACCGGCTTCCTCACCAAGCGTCTTTGCATTGGTGATCGTTGCGAGGATGCCGTCCGGGGTGGCCGGGTTCATGAAATTGACGTTCATATCCGCGTCATAGAAGGCTATGCCCGCACGTGTTTCGGCGAAAACAGCGGGGTCTTCGAGCCACCCGCCGACACCCTTTGCCATGATAGCGTCAGCCTCGGCCTCGTTTTCCTTCTGCCAGTCAACAGCCTTGCTCCAGGCCCGATAGAATGCCTGCATGTCTGCTTCGCGCGTTTCCAGAACCTTCTGCGTTGTGACGGCAACATCCGTGATCAGACCAGGCGTTGCGGAACTGTCCACGATCAACGCACCATGATCTGTTGCCTTGCCGCGGCTCAGCCAGGGTTCCCAGGTCACGGCAGCATCAACGCGACCGGCCACGAAGGCAGCGCCGGCATCGCCAGCGGTCATGTTGAGAGTTTCAACATCGCCCAGGGACATGCCTGCGTTCTTTAGCAAGACGCTCAGGAAGAACTGTGAGACAGATCCCTCGGTGTAGGCGACCTTCTTGCCTTTTAGATCGCTGACGGTCTTGATGTCCTTGCTGGCGACGATCCCATCGCCGCCCCGGCTGTCATCCAGCGCGAAGAGGTAGACGAGGGGCCGTTCCGGCGTCGTAAATCCAAGAACGGTATCAATTGTGGTGACTGCAACGTCGACCCGCCCAGCAGCCAATGCGGGCATGCGGGTTTTCACATCTTCCATGACAACCAGATTCACATCAAGACCTTCGTCCTCGAAGAAGCCCTTGTCGCGAGCAATATAGAGGGGGCCATACCCAACCCAGGTCGAATGGGCGACGGTCAGTTTGTCGGCGGCCTGTGCGGGCGCCACGGACACTGCGGCAAGCAGCGCGATCGCAGCGCTGCCAAGGCGGGAAAATATCTTTTTCATGCTGTTCTGCTCCATCTGGGGTTCAAGGCATTGTTCTTGTTATGATTATTTGTCGTGACCTAAGGGGGGTCTTAGGCGTTTCGTCCCTGGTGCACCTGCAAGAATGCAGAGCAATTCAAACATGATGGATACGCCGACCCAGGCTGTTCCACCGGAGGGATCGAACGGGGGAGACACCTCGACAAGGTCCGCGCCGATCACATTGAGCCCGTCCAGCAATCGGACCATACGCTGCGCTTCGCGGGTGGTTAAACCACCTGTTTCCGGCGTGCCTGTGCCCGGGGCAAAGGCCGGATCGATACTGTCGATGTCGAAGCTGACGTAAGTCGGCAAGTCACCAACGATCGCCCGCGCCTCTGACATGACATCGGCGATGCCGCGATCATCGACTTCTTCAATGCGGATGATACGTACGCCCTGTTCCAGACCCCAGAGAATGTCTTCGTCATCGTACATCGTGCCGCGAATGCCGATCTGAACGACACGTTTTGGATCCAGATAGCCATCCTCGATGGCGCGGCGAAAGGGTGTCCCATGGGTGTATTTGAACCCGCCGAAATAGCTGTCGAAGAGGTCAGTATGAGCGTCGAAATGGATCATCCCGACCGGCGCGTCCGCTGCGAGAGCCTTGAGGATAGGATAGGAGACAAGATGGTCACCACCGGCGCTCAGAGGTGTGATGCCGCGTTGCTTCAAGTCTGTATAAAACCCGGTAATGCGCTGCAGCGCGTCGGCAACATCGGCCGGATTGACCGGCGCATCTCCCAGGTCGGCAATATTGCGCGTCTCGAACGGCCGCGCGCCAGTGGTCGGGTGAATTCGCCGTATCATGGTGGAGAGGTCGCGCAATTGGCGCGGTCCGTGACGGGTGCCCGGACGATTGGTCGTTCCGCCGTCCCAGGGCACACCGACAATACCGATATCGACGTCGTCTATGCCAACATCCTTCGCGCCGAGGAGAGGCAAACGCATGAAGGTTGGAATTCCGGCATAGCGAGGCAGATCAAAACCGGAGATCGGCTGAAAGGACAGCCCGTCTTTTTCATTTGCCTGGCCTGGCTCTTTATCTAATGGGGTGGTCTCGGACATGGGAGGCTCCGCAAGTGTGCAACGGCCATCATGTTGCCATGCACAAAAACGTCCGATAAGATCGAAGTACAAGAATAAACGTCCGAAAGTTTCAACGTAAGATGGTCTCGACTGTTTCCCCGCTGAGCGACGTCGACCTGCGCCAGCTGCGCATCTTTCGCGCCGTGGTGGACAATAACGGGTTCACAGCTGCCCAGGATGAACTTGGGCTCTCTCGCTCGACCATCAGCGCCCAGATGGCAGCCCTTGAAACACGGCTCGGACTGAAGCTCTGTCGCCGGGGGCGCTCAGGTTTTTTACTGACTGAGCAGGGGCAGAAAATATATGCAGAGGCCATCAAGTGCTTTGCTGCCCTGGAGAACTTTCGCAATGAGATTGGCGTCATGCGCGGAAATCTGGTTGGTGAGCTGCGCATCGGCGCCGTAGATGCCTTTGTTGAAAATCCCAAGGCCCATCTATCAGACGCCATTGCCCTGTTTAACGAGCGTGTTCCCGACGTGCATCTGACGGTCATGGTGTTGTCGCCGAACCAACTCAGCACCGCGCTCCTGAACCGGCAAATCGAGGTCGCAATCGTCGCGAACCAGCCAATGAACGCGGCGGTACAGCTGGAACAGCTCTTTCAGGAGGAGCAGAATCTTTATTGCGGCGCACGCCACAACCTGTTTCATGCAGATACTAGGGATCTGACACTGGACCGGATTTCCGCCGAGCCATATGCCCGGCGCGGCTATACGATCGCAACCGCCTATAACTCACTCTTTGCCCATGCTCCAGCAGCGACGGCCTATTCAATGGAAGGTCTCGCACATCTCATTCTCAGCGGGCGGTTTGTCAGTTTTCTGCCAAATCACTATGCGGAGCGCTGGGTCGAACGAGGCGAAATGCGCGCTTTGCGCCCGGATCTGGTCAGTTTCCAAATCGGAATGTGCATCGCCCACTTTCCTGTCGGCACCCTGTCACGCATCGCCGAAGCCTTCCGAGAATGCCTGCTAGAAGCGCATTGAGATAAAACGAAAGCCTTCCGAGGCTGATCCCGACGCGTTGCGCCGCGGCCGTTATCGCCGTTCCTTTTCCCTGCAGTCCCCTCCACCAATAACCCAGGCTAAGTGGACCAAGATCAAACTGCACACACGAAATGATTAACTAGAGCGCAAAGCAGCCTACAAATCCCGAGCGCTATCAATGGCCAGAAACCGAAACAAATCAGTTTGTTGATGAAGATTTACAGAGCGAGCATGCCACTTGTTTCATTCATATCAGCGCAAGAAGGAACTCAGCCCTGGCAAAGAACCCTTCTCATAAGGGTGGCGTGCCGGAAACAATTTTGAGACGGCACTTCGGAGTTTATATCGCAACCATCAGTGCGGCGAGAACGCCGAACCAGTAGTGCATCAAGACCACGCCGGCGAGGTTCTTCTGGTAGAGATAGACGTAACCGAAGACGATGCTGGCGAAGAAGGTGATGACCACCGCGTCCACCCCGAAGGTCAGGTGGAGCGAGGCGAAGATCGTGCTGGTGAGGAGGACGGCGCGGTGTCCCCTGGTGTCGGCCAGGAACTTCTGGAACAGGCCCTGGAGCAGACCCCTGGAGCCGATTTCCTGGATCACGGTGTGAAACAGGTACTGCACCAGAAACAGCAGGTCGACCTTGACGCCGGCATTTTGCGGCACCTGATCCTGCCTGAAGAAAACCATGTAGATCACCGCCGGCGCCGACAGCACCAGACAGATCGCAAACGATTGGGCGAGCGAGCGGAGCAGCCCTTCCCGGCGCAAACCAAGCTGGCCGGCCGGAATCTTCATGACCTTGATGATGATCAGGCAGGGAACCGCAAACGCCAGGATGGTCTGCCAGGAGAACCCGGGATCATAGACGTCCTTCACGTAGCGTTCGGCCACGAGATAAAACAGCGAGGTCGAAATCAGATAAAGCGCAATGGTGAAGACCAGAAAGTAGCCAAACTGGTTTTGCAGCGTCTTGGCCGCCAGTTGCTCCTGCAGGGCGGACAGCATGCCGTCACTCAGGGAGCGCGCGCGCTTCACCACCACACTTGCCAGGGCCCCTTTCAGCTCGCCGGAAACGGCGGCACCATCGGGCAGCTTCCTGAGGGCGTCCACCGGTATCTTGATTAGCGTGCAGGCGGTCTGCGCGACGACCGATGCCGCGCGAGGTGCACCGTCCAGAAACGCCAATTCTCCAAGACATTCTCCTGCGTGCACGGTGTTCAGCGAAATGTCGCCTCCCTCCGGCCCCTTCCTGGTGGCGAGTGCCTCGCCCTCGATCAGAAGAAACAGATCGGAGGTCTCGTCGCCTTCACGCACGATGGTTTGCGTTTCGGAAATGTGAACGTATCGGGATACAGAAGCGATGCTTTCAAGCACGCTGTCGTTCAGATGCGCAAAGGCATCGTGCATCTTGAAGTGATCGATCATTTCCATGGACGGACTATCGGCAAAGTGTCTGAAATCGAGTTCTATCGCTGTTCCGGCTAACGTGCCCGATGGCTATCATCAAGACGTTCATAAACTCCTACCGCTTCCCGCTTCGGGAGAACACAGCCAACCGATTGCCTCCCTTCGCGCAAGCAGTTGCAACGCAAGGCAACTGCACGGGCCGACAAAAGGCAAACGGGCCTTGCCGCGGCTTGTTCGCGCCGTTAGAGCGTTAGGTTACGGATCGAACCCTATCAAACCTGAACCCTTCGGGACATGATGCAAGCGGGACAGAAGCGCCGAGTTCTCATCGTCAATGCCTATTTCGACCCGTGGAGGTCGGCATCGCCCACGCGCTTGTTCGTCCCGCGCGCGATGGCCCCCTACTATCTGGCTGGCTATTTCGACCCCGACCTTGTCGAGGTCAAGGTCTGGGACGAGGTCTTTCACGGGGCGCTGCTGAACCGCCGCCTGCTGGAATGGCCGGACATGGTGGTCTTCACCGGATTGACCGCGGCCTTCGACCGGGCCCGGCAACTGGCCGCCTATTGCCGGCATTTCACTCCTCAGGTGGTGAGCGTGATCGGCGGCCCGATTGCCCGGGCGCTGCCCGCCCTCTGCGATCAGGTGTTCGACTATACCTGCCAGGGCGACGTGGAAGAAATCGGAGCGGTCATAGAGGCCGTGTTCAGCGCGGATCATGTCGCGGACAGAACCGCGCCCCGCTTCGACCTGACAGCTCCGACGATGGGGGTCGGCTATCTCGAAACCACCAGGAACTGCAATTTTGCCTGTTCCTTCTGCTCCCTGTCCGGCGAAGGCCGCGCATATTCCGCCCATAGTGAAGCGTCGATCGACGGTCAGCTGGGTGCAATGGGCAAGGCGTTTGGCGTCATGGTTCTGGACAACAATTTCTACGGCAACAACCGCAGCAGTTTCGAGTGGCGTGTCGGCAAGATCGGCGAGCGCTGGAGGCAGGGGCAGTTTCGCGGATGGGGCGCTCTGGTGACGGGCGATTTCTTCAAGCGTCCGGAAAACCTCAAGCTGATGGCGGACAACGGTTGCAAGGCTCTCTTCTCCGGTGTCGAGAATCTCGATCCGGCCGTGCTGAGAACCTTCAACAAGAAACAAAGCCTTGCTTCCGATCCGCTGTCCCTGACCCAAGCCTGCGCGGAGCACGGCATGTTCTTCGACTACGGGGTGATCATCGATTTTGCCCAGCAGACCGTCGCCGAGGTGGACGATCAGGTTTCCGGCATCCTGTCGGATCCGCGCATCCCCTTGCCCGGCCTGCTGTCGCTGACCATACCGATCGCCGGGACACCCTATTTCGACGAAGCCGCGCGGGCCGGGCGGCTGATGCCGAATGTCCTTTTGAGCGACCTGGACGGGCAGAAACTGGTCGAATGGCCGCAGGAACCGCTGGAAAAGGTCACGCCCTTCCTGCGCGACCTGCTGAAGTTCCGCGGGCGCAAGATGGCGCTCTCGCGCCATGCGTTTAGGCATGCGTGGCATTGGCGCAAGCATTTAGGATGGGAGCAGACGGTCCTGTCCGCCGTGCGTCCGCTGCATCGGTTCGGTGGAAATTTCGGTCTCGGCAGCCCGCGCCAGATGCGCCAGTCGTTCCGGGAACCCGCGCTGACCTACAGCGTCATGACCGACACGTTGCGGGCCGCCTACCGGCCCCTGCACAGGTTGCCGAGCCAATTCGCCAAGGACTTCGAACCGTTGAGGGTGACGGATGAGACCGGAGCATTGAGCGATCAGTTCCTGGAAGCCCGGTCGGGAGCGTCATCCCTGACAGCCTGAGTTTCACCGGCCGATGTGGCTGCCTGCTTGAGTCTGGCCGGCGGTTTTCAGCCACCCGGTTTCAGGCATGTCCCTGCGCCGCTTCAGCCGCTTCCATATTGGCAACAAACTGATCGGTGCAGACGGCCCAGCTCTGCCCGAGAGCCGCTTTCCGGCAGTCCTCTCGCGGTATCTTCAGGGCCTCAAGCGCGGCTTCGCGCAAATCGTCGGACAGGACGCCCGCGGCGCTGTCGCCGATCACGTCGAGCGGTCCCATGACCGGATAGGCCGCCACCGGCGTGCCGCAGGACAGCGCTTCCAGCAACACCAGCCCGAAGGTGTCGGTCTTTGAGGGAAAGACGAAGACGTCGGCGCTTGCATAGTGCCGGGCGAGATCCTCACCGGATTTCGCTCCGGTGAAATGTACCTCCGGATAGCTGCGGCGCAGGCTTTCCAGCTGCGGACCGTCGCCGACAACGACCTTGGAGCCGGGCAGGTCGAGATCGAGGAAGGCCTCGATGTTCTTCTCGACGGCGACACGGCCGACATTCATGAAAACCGGGCGGGGAAGCGCCTCTGGAAGAACGGAACCTTCATGTGGTCTGAACAGGCTGGTGTCGACGCCGCGCGACCAGCGCATCAGGTTCCGGAATTTGCGCTCACGCAGATTTTCCTCCAGCAGCGACGTGGCGACCATGCAGCCGGACCCGGAATTGTGGAAGCGGCGGAACCAGGCATAGAAGGGCGCTGTCGGCAACGGCAAACGGGCTGCGACATATTCAGGGAAACGGGTGTGGTAGCTGGTTGTGAAGGTGCGGTTTTCCTTTTTCGCGGCCGCAGCGGCGAGCAGCCCGAGGGGACCTTCCGTCGCAATATGCACATGACCGCAGCCGTAGTCCCGGATAAGCCTGCGCACGGTTCGCCCGGTTGTCAGGGAGAGCCGGATATCGGGATAGGTCGGGCAGGGAACCGTCCTGAATTCCCGAGGGGTGATGAACTCCACGCGCAGGCCTCGGGTCCGCAGCTCACGGGCCGTATATTCAAGCGTCCGGACGACACCGTTGATTTGCGGATACCAGGCATCCGTCACGAAGAGCACGGATTTCATGCTGCAATTACAGGCTCTCTGTCATGATTTGTCCTTGTCGTGGCCTGTTCGGACCCGGCCCATCTGACGATCTCCAGCGTACCGTCAAACCGTTCGCCGACGGCGGTGCAGCTTTCCACCCAATCTCCCGTATTGAGATAGTGAAGGCCATTCATGTCACGACTGGTGGCGTGATGGATATGACCGCAAATGACCCCATCAAGTTTCCGTTGCCTGATGTCGCTTGCGACGGTGTTTTCAAACTGCCCGATGATATTGACGAATTGCTTGACGTGCTGTTTCGCGAAGGCCCCCAGGGACCAGTAGTTCATCCCCAGTTTGCGCCGGGCGATGTTCAGCCAGGTGTTCATCGCCAGAGCAGTGACATAAAAACGGTCGCCCAGATAGGCCAGCCATTTTGCCTTCTGGATAACCACATCGTACTGGTCGCCATGGATGACAAGATAGCGGCGGCCGGCCGCCGTGACGTGTTCGACATCGTCGGCGAACTCGACACAGCCAAAGCGAAGCTTGCGAGATTTTCTGAGAAATTCGTCGTGGTTGCCGGGCAGATAGACAATGGTCGTGCCCTGGCGGCCACGCTCCAGCAGAAGATTCATGACCGCCTGGTGAGAGGCCGGCCAGAATCTCTTTTTCCTGAGCCGCCAGCCGTCGATGATGTCGCCGACAAGATAGATCGTTTCGGCCTGGTGGTGTCTCAAAAAGTCCAGAAGCAGTTCGGCCTGACATCCGCGCGTGCCCAAATGGATATCTGAAAGAAAAAGCGTCCGAAACGTCCGGACCTGAACGTCCTTGGAAAAATCCTGTTCGTAAATGGCTGAGGCTCCTGAATGGAATGGCTGCAGGGAGTATTGTTCCAACATCCTGTGCACGCAAGACCTCAGCGGAACATCGCAAGGGCTGCCGCTGAAGGCAGCGGTTCTCCGTTTCCCTGCGACAGGTCCTTCTTGCTCCTGCGCTCTGCTTCTTCAGGTACTCGCCGGATGAACGAAGAGAGATCCGGCCGTGTTGAAAATTCAGTTGTCGCCGAAATACTGTGTGCGCAGGTCGTCGATCACACCATTTTCATGAGCCCCCACGACCTCTATCGTCATCTCCCGTCTGAGGGGGCTGCCATGGGGAAGACCGAAGCCGTATTTCTCCGGCTGAAAAATCGGACCGACCACCTTGAGTTCAGCCTGCGGATTCCTGTGCAGGTAATACTCCAGGACAGGGGCGTCGCCGATGATGGCTTCCACCCAGCCGTTTTCCAGGGCCTCAACGGAAGCATTTATATTGCGGGTGGAAATCGAGGTGATGATCGAGTCATGCGCGAATTCTTCCGCGCTGCTGCCTTCCGCTACCGCGACCGTCTTCCCGGCAAGATCGGAGACGCTGTTGATGGTTCCGGTCAGTGACAGACTTGTCATGACGCTCGTGACCGAAGATGTGACATAGGCCATCACAGCTATCCCGCACACGAGCCACAATGCCTGCCAGATCCGGCCAACCCAGCCGAACAGGTTCTTCCGGGACGGGGCCTTTCCCGAGGTGACGACCGACATCACCGAATAAAAGCTTTCCGCAACGCCATCGGTCCACTTCTGCGGAAACCCCTTGTCGAACCTCCGGTCGAAAAGGGTCATGCCCAGGGTGGAGACAACGATAATGAGCGCCAGCCAGGCATAGGGCTTGAGATAGCCCGCATCCCTCAGACCTTCAACCAGCCCGCTGAAGCCGACATGCGGTGTTTCGCTGACCATGATGCGCAAACCCGCGTCGAACCAGGGCTGTGTAAAGTCAAAACGCCCCGCACGCTTCTCGGTGATGGTCAGATTGGTGACGGCCAGGTCGATTTGCTCAGACGAAACCGCGTCGATCAGTTGCGTTACCGTATCGAAGGACTTGTATTCGTATTCGGCGCCGGTCTCGCCGGCGATATATTCCCAAAGGTCAACCGCCATGCCTGAAACATCGTCCCCTTCCACCATGACGAAAGGAGGACTTTCATAAACGCCGACCAGCAGTTTCGAGGTTTCTTCCGTGCTGTCCTGCGCTGCAGACAGTGGCGAAAAACAGACGAGCGCAAGAAACGCGGCGAGAATTCGCATCATGGCATTCACCTGAACTGTAGCGTGTTTCGAAAAGGAACATTCAAATTTGATCTGATCATACAAGTAATATCAATGTCCTGGATAAGATAACGGACAAAAAGACAGGGGCAGATAGTTTCCTGTGCATGGTGACCATCCAGTGTTTAACGTTGAGTTAAATATAAAAACCCTCCGGAGATAGCGCCTGGTGAGGCCTGACTATCGTGCTTCGCTGGCTGTCAGAATTATCTGGTGGCTACCGTGATAGACACCGCGGCCGATGGCGGAACAGGGCGTCGAATATATAGCTCGGCAAATAAGAGTTCATTTGATGGCTTCGTGGAAGGCGTGTCGCGTTTAAGCGGATTCATGGGTTCAGGTAGACGCTGGTTGAAGCGTTTGCATTGCAAATGCGCTCGGGCGATTTTCTGAACTCAGTTTTTTGCGGTCTGCGTCAATTACGTCCTGCCGCAGCGTTCGCCAACCGGGCCGTTGTGCGTCTTTATCTATGAACTCTACGTCCTGGTCAGAACACTTCGGTTATCATGGCTACTACAGAGCCCCTACCGGAGTGTCGCTTCAGCGGGGGAAGGCGTGTGCAGCATCTGTTCGGTACGACCTGACACGCCAGACCATCCCAGACGAGGTGATGAACATGTCGGTGCCGGAAGGTCCGCCAAAGCACAGGTTGGACGTTTGGGCGGGCAAGCGAATTTTGCCCAGGCAATGCCCCTCCTGATCAAGGCAATGTATGCCATCCAGCGCACTGGTCCAGACAAGGCCGCCGTGATCCACCCGCAAGCCGTCGGGCACGCCCGGCATGATCTCGGCAAAGACCCGTCCGTTGGACAAGACGGTCCCGTTTACGTCGAACACGCGGATATGGTGCGGCAGATTGTAGTCGATGCCGGGAAAACTCGCCCCGCGAATGGCGCCGGAGTCGGCCACATAAAGCTGCGTTTCATCGGGTGAGAAAGCCAACCCGTTGGGTTTGTCGAAATCGGTCAATACGGCCGTCAAGGTTCCGTTAGGGGCAGCGCAGAATACATAACATCCACCGATCTCACTTTCGGCGGCGTAGCCTTCGATGTCGGAGTTGATGCCGTATGGCGGGTCCGTGAACCATATCGATCCGTCAGAGCGCACAACGACATCGTTTGGAGAGTTCAGCCGCTTGCCCTGATAGCTGTCGGCGATCACTTCAATTGCTTCGGGGTCTTCAGGGTCGTGCCGCCGGATGACCCGTCGCCCGCCATGTTCGCACGAGATCATCCGCATTTGCATGTCGCGCGTGTTTCCGTTCGCAAACTCGCTGTTGGACAGAGCAGTGGTGACCCCGTGACCCTCGCGCCAGATCATCATCCGCTTGGCAGGGATATCGTTGAAATACAAGCGATCCTTCATCCATACGGGGCCTTCGGTCCACGTCATACCCTCCCCGATAAGTTCGGGCGGGTGATCAATGTCGAGGAGATCCGCGAAGACAGGGTCAAAGCTTTCGTAGGTTGCTTCTTCCATTTTATTGCGACTTTCTGCGCAGCGTCTGAAGCAACAGCATGACGATGATAATCAGGCCGAATATGATGTTGCGCCACGCGTCAGTGATTTGCATTACCGACAGGATGGAGGTCAGAAGCGTAATGAACAGAACACCGCCGACGGTTCCGATCAGGCTCCCCCGTCCTCCCAGAATTGACGTGCCACCAATGACGACAGCGGCGATGGTCGGCAAAAGAAACGGATCGCCCATCGACTGATAAGCCTGATTTGCATAGCCTGCCAGCATGACCCCGCCCAATGCGGAGCAAAGCCCGGCGATTGCGAAAGCCGCGAAGATAACCGAAGGGGTTGAGACGCCAGACAGGAAAGTCGCCTTTTCATTGTATCCGATAGCGGAAAGATAGCGCCCGAAGCCTGACCGTTTCAGCAGCAGAGCCATCGCTCCGGTCACCGCCATCCAGACGACGAAGGCAACCGGTATTCCCGCAAGATCGCCAGTCGCCAGCAAGGTCATCGCAGGGCTGGCTTCGCCCTTGGGGTTGAACCCGCCCGTATTCAGAACCGCCACACCAAGCAGCATGGAGTTGACCGCCAGGGTCCAGACCATCGACGGGATGCGCAGAATCGCGACACCAACGCCGTTGACGATCCCGACAAGAACCCCGAATAGCAGCGCGGCGGGGATGGCCGCCGCGGCCAAGGCCGGATTGCCCGAACCAACCAGCGACGTTGAGATGATGGCCGCACCCGCCAGTACCCACGGAACGGAAAGGTCGATATGTCCCAACAGGATGACCACTGTCGCCCCAAGGGCCAGAACCCCGAGAAACGCCGCGATCTGCAATTGTTGCGCAAGGTAGTCGACGCCCAGGATCTGTGGAAAGAAATAGCTTCCACCAAGGATCAGCAGGACCGCTCCGAGATATGGAAACAGGGCGTCGGGGCTGGGCAGATTTTGTTTGATCGTATTCATTTTCCAAACACCTCCAGCCGGTTCCTGACCCGCAATACGCCCGCGCCGCCAATTGCGATGGCCCCGGCCAGGATCAGCCCTTCGATGAAAGGTTGCGCCAGCGGAGGCAAGCCGGAAAAGAACATCAGGGAGCCGATGGTTTTCAGAATAAACGCACCAGCCATCGCACCTGTCAGCGTGCCGACGCCGCCGCGCAGTGCAACGCCGCCCAAGACGACCGCGGCGATGGAATTCAGCGTGTAGTTGGGGCCGATCCCAGCGTCCCCCGTTGTCGTTACAAAGCTGAAATAGAGGCCGGCTAGACCCGCGAACAAACCACCCATCGCGAATGAGACAAGCCGGATCACCGGCACGGGCATTCCTGATTGAAATGCAGCCTGTTCAGAGGAACCGACGGCATACAACCCAAGACCCAGACCCGTCCGGCGCAAAGGCACCCAGAAAAGAACGATCACCGCGGCAGCGATGATCAGCGCCGTCGGAATGCCAAAGACATCCAGCGTGAACGCATCGGCCAGGTCATAATCGATCCGGCCGCCCGGAGTGGGCCGCAGCAGCAATGCCAGACCAACAAACAAGGATGCCGTTGCAAGTGTCGCCACGATCGGTTGAATGCGGCCAAACACAACAACTGCGCCGTTGAAGAGCCCGCAGGCCACACCAACGGCGAGCACCGCCGCAATCCCAAGGGCCATGTCGAGACCGGAACCGATCACGAAATAGGAGGCGACGCAATTCGTCAGCGCCATGACTGCGCCAACGGACAGATCAATGCCCCGCACAATCACCGCGAAGAACTGGGCAATCGCTGCCAAGGCAAGGATCAGGCATTGGTTGGCCCAGATCGTGATTACATAGGTATTGGGCCCGCTGGGATGGCTTGCAAGGTATAACGTGAGCAAGACAGCAAGCACCAGAATGGCGATCGCTTCTCGTTGATTGGACCTGAGCAGATTACCCATTGGCGGCCTCTGAGGTTTGCGCAGGAAGGGGGATGTTCAGGGAAGCTGCAATGATCGCCTCGGCTGTGACGTCATTTCCTGTCAGGTGACGAACGATACGCCCCTGATAGAAAATATGCGCTTCATCGCAAAGGTGGATCAGCTCTTCATAGTCGGTTGAGACGAGCAGGATCGCGACACCGCTGTCGGCCAACCGCCGCAGCAGCGCATATATCTGTGTCTTGGTTTTGACGTCGATCCCGCGTGTCGGATCGGCCAACAGCATGCAGCGGGGACCGAGGGCAAGCCATTTCGTCAGAGCCACCTTTTGCTGGTTTCCGCCGGACAACTCGCCGACCGGCTGATCCAGACTGCGACATTTCAATTCAAGAGCATCCAGAAACGGCTGATAGATCGTGACATCCGACGCATCAATTCCGTCCGTACCAAGCGCGGCCAGTTCCAGATTTCGGGCGATACTCTGTTGCAGTATGAGCCCTTCGGTCTTGCGATCTTCCGGTACGAGGGCAATGCCCAGTTTGGGATTCTTGGCCTGTTTGGGGTGGGTGATCGTAACCGGGATGCCACCCACGACGCAGCGTCCCTCCGTTCCCTTGAGAAGACCGAACAAGCCTTGCAATACGCTGCCTTGCCCTTGCCCATCCAGGCCGCCAAGTCCCGTAATCTGTCCCTTGCGCAAAACGATAGAGATATCACGCAGTTTGTCTGTCCAGCTGAAACCGTCGACGCGCAGCACCTCTTCCGCGTCCGGGTTCGCCGGTGGCTTTGGCGGGAACAGGTCATCAATGCGCTGTCCGACCATCTTGCTGATTATTGCGCTGTAGTCGTAGGCACCATTGTCGAAAGTTTCGACATGCGCACCGTTTCGAAAGATGGAGATACGGTCGGCAAGGGATTCGATCTCGTGAAACCGATGCGAAATGAACAATACACCGACGCCCCGATCCCGTTCCGCACGAATGAGCCGGAACACTTTCTCGACGACAGAGGCATTCAGGGCGGACGTCGCTTCATCCAGGATCAGCAGCTTGGGATTGCGGGTCAGGGCTTTGGCGATTTCAACCTGTTGTCTTTCCGCCAAGGACAGATCGGCCACGCGCGTTTTCATTCCGATCGCACCGCCATCTATCTGTGCCAGTATGTCCTGCGCGCTCCGCACCACGCTCGCATTCAGCCTCCCGAGCCCGGTTCCGACCGCGCCCAGCATCAGGTTTTCACGCACGCTCAGATCGGGAACCAAAGACAGTTCCTGAAACATGCAGACAAGCCCGCGCACCATTGCATCGGCCGGGCTGGTCAGCCGGGTGACCGCGTTGTTGACCTCGATATCTCCGGATGTCGGCTGAATGACGCCTGCCAACAGTTTCATCAGTGTTGATTTGCCGGCACCGTTCTCGCCCAGCACTGCGTGGATTTCACCGCCGAAACACGAGAAATCTACATCGGACAATGCCTGGGTCGTGCCATAGATTTTAGAGACGCCGCGAAGGCGCGCAATCGGGTGTTCAGATCGAGACATTACAGGCCGTCCGCTGTCAAAAGGAGCGTTCCGGCAGCGCGATGCCGCCGGAACCGATTTCACCGCGATCAGGTGTTGTCAGCGGTTTGGCCAAGCAGCTCTTCCGGGGTGAAGGGCGCAAAGCAATCAGGGAAACCTGTGCCTGTATTGAAAGACTTCGGCAGGTCCGGGAAGTAATTCACACCCGCTTCAAGGTCTTCTGCTTTCACCTGCGGAATCGGCAGATAAACAGTTTGCGGCAGTTCGTTGCCCTGAAGCAATGCGACGGCGGCTTCCAGCGCGACGGCGGACATGGCAGGTGCCTGGGATGCGGAGATGCCGGGGATATCGAGCTCGTCCATAAGCATGCGAACACCATTCTCGCCGTCCACTCCCATAGGCACAATCGGATGTTCAGCGGCCTGCATTGCGTTGATCGTTCCCGCGGCTCCGTGCTGAGAGACGACACCATCAAATTGGCCATGCGTCGCCAGCGCATCTGCGACGACTTTCTGGCTCGTGCCGGTATCCCAGTTGCCAACGACCTCGACAATTTCAAGGCCCTCGACATTTTCAAGCACACTCATCATGCCAACACGGCGATCACGATCTGTGGCATTGCCGGGCAAACCGTTCACCATCAGGATCTTGTCGGCGGTTCCGCCGAGTTCATCCATCACGGTTTGCGCTTTGAGACGGCCCAGTTCCAGCTGGCTTTCATTGATCTGCACGACCTGATCCGTGTCCAGAACATTGTCGAACGGAACAAGGACAGTGCCCTGGCGTGCCGCCCTGCGGATCACCGGCTCAAATGCGCTCGGGTTCACGGCGATGAACGTGATGGCATCGTAGCCCGCAGCGATGAAGTTATCGATTGCCGCTATTTGCGCCGCGCTGTCATTGCCCACTGATACGACCGTGAATTCTTCAATATTTGCAGCGTTTTCAGGACGTGCGGCCCAGGCTTTCGATGCCTGGATGGCCGCGATACGCCAGTCGTTTCCGGCAAAACCGTTCACAAACGCCATTTTGTAAGGCCCCTCTTTGGCCTCACCTTGAATTGTTGTGCTTTCCGGCGCAGGCGCGAAGCACTCTGCACGGTAGGTTTCCGCGGATGCATGTGAAACGACAAACATCGCCAACGCGGTTCCCAGCATGAGATTTTTCATTCGATTTCCTCCCAGAGTTTGATAATTCGTCACATGTTTACGTAAACATATGGCGCATCAAACATGTTTACGTAAACATGTGTCAAGTGATTCTGTTAAATGCATCTGATTATTTACGAATGGAGACCGGAGTTGGCGGACCGAAAAGCAGCGCGCCCCACGATGGATGATGTCGCTGACCGCGCGGGCGTAAGCCAGATGACAGTCTCGCGGGTGATGAGCGGAAAGGGCTATATCTCAAGCAAGGTGCGCGATCAGGTCCATGCTGCAGCCGCGGAAATCGGCTATGTTCAAAACCGGTTGGCGCGTGGGTTACGCTCCGAGCAATCCTCCCTGATCGCAGTCGTGCTTCCCACACTTGGCAATACTGTTTTCACGGAGGTGTTGCGCGGCATCACCGACGCCCTGTCAGCGCAAAGTCTGCGCCCGGTGTTTGGTTTGACTGAATATTCGGAAGACCGGGAATATGAATTGGTGCGCGATTTGCTGTCGTGGCGTCCTGCGGGCATTGTGCTGGCCGGGCTGGAACATTCTGACCAGACCAGACGTGCAATCGATGCGTCTGGCGTGCGGGTTGCCGAAGTCATGGATATTGACGGCGAACCTATTTCGACGGCGTTCGGACTGTCGCAGAAAGCCGCGGGACAGGTCACGGCACAACATATGCTGGACAAGGGCCACCGTCGCTTCGTTTACGCGGGCAGCCAAAGCGGCGCCGATCTGAGGGCGGGTAAACGCCTTGAGGGTTTCCGGCAGACCGTTCGCGAAGCGGGCGGAACAATCGTGTCCGAAATCATCAGTTCGCAGCCTTCCTCCATGGTTGAAGGGCGGCGGATAACAGCGGAGATCCTGTCCGGCGGCGACCGCCCGGACGCGATTTACTACTCCAATGATGATCTGGCGGCGGGTGGGATCATGCATTGCCTGGCCGAAGGAGTAAGAATCCCCGGTGACATTGCTATGGCCGGCTTTAATGGATTGCCATACCTTGATGCCTTGCCGATCCAACTGACGACAATACAAACTCCGCGCTACGATATCGGTTTTCAGGCTGGAAAGCTCTTGGCGATGCAAGGCGAAGATCGTTCAAGCACCGCGTCGCAATTGGTCGATCTGGGGTTTGAGTTGAGCGTCGGAAGAACCTGTTGAAACGACCGGCAGTTTAACCGGCATCAGAACACTGGTTGCAGCCGGCCTCAGGACCAGAAGTCGGCCTGAAGCTGCGCAGCCTCATCCTCCAGAAGCGGGCCGACCACCTCAACCTGCCTCTGGCCCGCGGCGAAGACGGTGCGGCAGGGCAGGTCCAGTGTCGGGTTCTCGTCGTGATCGCCTGTCTGTTCCTTGAGCGATTTTTCCGTCTGGCCGAAGACGACGCGGCCGATGCCGGACCAGTAGACGGCGCCCGAGCACATGGCGCAGGGCTCCGCCGAGGTGTACATGGTGCAACCGGCGAGAAAATCTGGACGCCATTGCTTGCTGGCGCGGGTGGCGAGCAGACGTTCCGCATGGGCCGTCATGTCCTGCCCCTCGGCGGTATAGCCGTTTCCCTGCTCCATCAGGATTTCTCCGTCGGGCCCGGCCAGAAGGCAGCCGAACGGATGGTCGCCGGTCTCCCTGGCCATGGCCGCGATCTCGAACGCCCTGCGCAACAGCGCGATGTCCCTGTCTTCCCGCGTAGCGCTCACACCTGTCTCCCGTATGCATTTTCGACAAACAGGATCATGCCCTTTTTCGCCATGTATGTGTTTGTAACCCTCAGTCGACTTGGATAGTTTTTGATCAATCTGATGGCGAAAATTGTATCACTTGCGGAAATATTAAGCGAAATCACAGCAATCAATTGCAATTACATTTCACTCTTCTTGACATAAACACTCCCTTGATCTTCCGTCAGGGAGAGTAGAAGCGGTAGAGCCTTTGGCTTTGACATTGCTCATCTTTGTTAGCTGATCAATGCGGCCCCGGGAACGTTCGGGACATGCCTTGCCGATAATGGGATGACGATGGTGAAAGGCAGGAAATCAAGCTCCCGCGTCTTGCCACTTTTCCAGATGAACAACAGCGAAAGGATGTGCTGATGCGCATGTTTGACGGGAAGATTTTATGCGTTGCCCTGACTTCGGTCGCGGCCGCGTTTACGGCTTCGGGAACCGCCTCCGCAGCCGACCTGGTAACCTATCAGCTCGACTGGCTGCCGGGCGGCGACAAGGCACCGATCTATGTTTGCGTCCAGGAAGGCTTCTGCGAGGAAGCAGGCCTGGAGATCAAGATCGAGCCGGGCCGCGGTTCGTCGGAAGCCATCACCAAGCTGGCGACCGGCACGTCCGATATCGGCTCGGCCGGGCTGGGTGCGCTGATGGCTGCAAGAGCGACGGAGGGCGTCCCGGCGACCGCCGTCATGTCCATCTTCAACATGGGCCCGCACGCTTTCTACACGACCGCCGACACGGGCATCGCATCCATCAAGGACGTCAAGGGCAAGAAGATCGCCACTTCCCCCTTCACGTCCTCCAACGTCTTCCTGCCGCTGGTGCTCGCCGACAACGGGTTTTCGGAAGCCGATATCACCCTGACCAAATCCGATCCGGGCGCGCTCGGCCCGCTGCTGATGACCGGCCAGTCCGATGCCATCATCGCCTGGCTGACGGATGTGTCCCGTTACACCGGCCAGGCCAAGGAAGCCGGCAAGGAACTGGTCGTCCTGCCCTGGGCCGATGCGGGCCTGGAGCTTTATTCAGCAGCGCTCGTCGCCAGCGACACCTTCCTTACCGAACGTCCGGAGGTGGCGAAACGTTTCGTCGCCGCGTTCAAGAAATCGCTCGAATTCGCCTATGAGAACCCGGACAAGGCGGCAGCGGCCGTTGCTGCCATGGTGCCGGAACTTTCGGCCGAAGACGTCAAGGGCTCCTGGCTCGACGCGTCCAAGCTGGCCTTCAACGAAGTAACGGAAACCTATGGCCTCGGCGCACTGGATGCGGACCGGCTGCAAGCCACCTGGGAACGGGTTGCCGCGTCCCAGGATCTGGATCCGGCTTCGCTGCAGCCTGAGGACGTTGTCGACCGGTCCTTCATGCCGGCGTCGGAGTGACGCCCCGTGGCGCTTGCAGGTAACGCGATCAACTTCTCCGGTGTCGGTCAGACTTTTCTGACCGGCACCGGCTCCCTGACGGCTCTCGACGGTGTTTCCGTCACCATTGCCCAGCATGAGTTCGTCGCCGTGCTCGGGCCGTCAGGATGCGGCAAGTCAACCTTGCTGCGGCTGACCGCGGGTCTGATGAAACCCTCCACCGGCAGCGTGAGCGTCTTTGGCCTTCCGGTGACGCAGCCGCGCGACGATGTCGGCATCGTCTTCCAGAAGCCGACGCTGCTTCCCTGGGCGAATGTGGAGGACAATGTGGTGTTTCCCGCCAGGCACAAGCTGGGCCGGGTCACCCCCGAGGACCGCGCGCAGGCGCAGGCGATCATTGAGACGGTCGGGCTGGCCGGGTTTGAAAAACGCCTGCCCTCGGAACTTTCCGGCGGAATGCAGCAGCGGGTGGGGATTGCCCGGGCGCTGTTCCTCAACCCGGACATCCTGCTCATGGACGAGCCGTTTTCCGCACTGGACGCCCTGACCCGCGACATGATGGGTTTCGAGCTTCTGCGCCTGTGGCAGGCCAGCCCCAAGACGGTGCTGTTCATCACCCATTCCATTCCCGAAGCGGCCCTTCTGGCGGACCGGGTGCTGGTGCTCAGCGAGCGCCCCGGACGGGTGATCGCCGACCTGCCGGTGCCGACATCGCGCCCCCGGGACGAAACCTCGCTCGGCTCACCGGAGATGCAGGACTATGCAGCGCATCTGCGTTCGCTCCTGATCCGAAAGGAAGCCGCCTGATGACGGCCGCAGACACACCGGACACGTCCGCCGCGAAAACACCCAAGCCGGTGACGGCAGCGCCCTCGGCAAAGACAGTTCCCTTGAAGGAGCGTCTGCTGCGCACGCCGGTGGCGCTGCCGCTGATGACTTTCCTGCTGTTGCTGATTCTATGGGAAGCAGGCACCCGGCTCTTCTCGGTGCCGTCCTATATCCTGCCATCTCCCTCACGCATCCTGCTGGGCTTCGAAGCCGTGCCGCCAGGGCGCTGGGTGGAGCATATCTGGGCGACGCTGCGCGTGGCGCTGCTGGGCTATCTGGTCTCCTTCGTGGTCTCCCTGCCGATCGCTGTCGGGCTGGCGAAGTCCCGGCTGCTGTCGGGCGCACTCTATCCGCTGCTTGTGGTGATCCAGTCCGTGCCGGTGGTTGCCGTCGCGCCGATCATCATCGTGGTGCTCGGCACGGGCGATGCGCCACGAGTGGTCATAACCTTCATGATCTCCTTCTTTCCGCTGGTCGTTTCCATGACCACGGGTCTCGCGGCGACACCGCCGGAGCTGATCGAACTGTCGCGCTCGCTGCGCGCGCCGTCCCTTCGGGAGATCACCCAGATCCGGCTGCCCTATGCGACGCCTTACATCTTTTCCGGCATGAAGATCTCCATCACCCTGGCGGTCATCGGCGCGGTGGTGTCCGAATTCGTGGCGGCGGAAAAAGGCATCGGCTATTTCATCCAGTTCTCGACCTCCATGTTCAAACTGCCGCAGGCCTGGGCCGGTCTGGTGATCCTGGTGGCGATGTCGCTCCTGCTGTTTCAGGTCGTCAGCCAGACCCAGCGGATCTTCTTCCCGTGGTCTCTGCCGAAGGGGCAGAAATGACGTCTTTCCTGATTACCGGCATCGACTACGGACTTACCGGCAATCGGGAGGGGGAGCGTTTCAGCGGCGCGCTGCGGGTGCGCGACGGCATGATCAGCGAGATGGGTGCGCTTCTGCCGTTCTCCGGAGAAGAGACCGTCGATGCCGGCGGCTGCGCGGTGACGCCCGGACTGGTGAACAGCCATCATCATCTCTTCCAGTCGATCCTCAAGGCGGTGCCCGAAGGGCTGAACGCCCCGCTCGACGACTGGCTGATGCATGTGCCTTACAGTTACTGGCCGCTGATCGACGAGGAAGCCCTGAGAGTGGCCGCGCGGATCGGACTGGCCGAGCTTTTGCTCACCGGCGCAACGACGGTCTGCGATCATCACTACGTCTTCTCCGGCCGTTACGAGTACGACCCCGCCGATATCCTGTTCGAGGAAGCAGGCGCTCTCGGTCTCCGTTTCGTGCTGGCGCGCGGCGGTGGCACGAAGGGGCGCTCCTTTGCGGATACGGCCCTGCCTCCGGCACCGACCGAAACACTGGACGCATTTCTGGCCTCCATCGAGCGGACCGCCGACCGCTGGCATGACCCCTCCCCCGGTTCCCTGCGCCGGGTCGCGGTGGCGCCGACGACACCCACCTTTAACGTCGAGCCCGGCGAGCTGAAGGACATTGCCGGTTTCGCCCGCGCCAAGGGCCTGCGGCTGCATTCGCATCTTTCCGAAAACCGCGCCTATGTGAATTTCACGCTTCGGAGCTACGGCAAGCGGCCGGTGCACTGGCTGGCGGAACAGGACTGGCTGGGGCCGGATGTCTGGTTCGCGCATCTGGTTGAATGCGATCCGGCCGAAGTGGCGCTGCTTGCGGAAACCGGAACGGGCATGGCCCATTGCCCGCAGGCCAATGCGCGGCTCGGCTCCGGCATCGCGCCCGCCGACGCGCTGCATGACGCGGGCGGGATTGTTTCTCTTGCAGTCGACGGGGCCGGGGCGAACGAGGCGGCGGATATGGGCGCGGCGCTCTACAGCGCCTTTGCGCTTCACCGGGCCGCCAAGGGCGTTCAAGCCGCCCGCGCGGAAACGCTGCTGAACTGGGCAACGGAGGGTGGAGCCGGGATGCTCGGCTTCGACGGTTTGGGAATTCTGGCGCCAGGGATGGCTGCGGATATCACCCTCTTCGACTTGAGTGCCCCGCGTAATCTGGGTCTGCACGATCCGGCCCTGGCACCGGTTCTGACCGGGGCCGCCACCGTGAAGCACAGTTTCGTCGGCGGCCGGCAGGTTGTGAAGGACGGGCGGATACCGGGTCTCGATCTTGCGGCGCTTGCCGAAGATGCCGTCCGGATCACACGTGGCATCATCGAACGAAGAAAGGAGATGACGGCGTCCACCGGGGCCCGCGCCGCCCATGCCTGATGGGCCTGAAAGACTGGCCTGAATTGCCGGTGAAACCGGTATGTGGAGTATAAGCTGGCAGTGCCGCCGCGGCACGGGTCATTGCTCCGGGAAACCTTTTTTGAGGAGAACGGAAATATGAGCACCTCTACATCATACGGCCTTGCCGAACTGGAGAAGGAAAAGAACTTCGGCGGCGAAGGCGAACTCGTCGATCGCGACATCCCGCGGATCGACATGTCGGACTATTTCTCACGCAAGGCGGAAATCACCGAAGAGCTGTGGGAAGCAGCCACCGGGATAGGCTTCTTCCAGCTTGCCAATCACGGAATTCCCCAGGCGTTGATCGACGAGGCCTTTCGCCTCTCGGCCGGTTTTTTCAGCCTGCCTGCGGAGACGAAGGAAAAATTCCCGCTCAAACCCGGTTCGAACGCCGGCTGGGAATTCAAGGCTCAGGTGCGCCCGTCCACCGGTACGGCGGACCAGAAGGAAAGCTATCAGATCACCCTGCCCCGCATGACCGGCCTCTGGCCGTCCGGAGAGGAAGTCACGGGCTTCAAGGCGACCATGCTGGCCTTCGAGCGCCACAACTGGGCGCTGGCGATGAAAGTACTCTCCTGCTTCGCGGACAAACTCGACTTTCCGCCGGATTTCTTCACAGATGGCCATGATCCGCTGACGCCGGAGTATCAGTCCACCCTGCGGCTGATCCACTATCTGGGCATGGAGGACGCCAAGCCGGAGGACTTCAAGTTCTGGCGCGCCGGAGCTCACACGGACTTCGACTGTCTCACGCTGCTGCACCAGAAGGCAGGGCAAGGCGGATTGCAGCTCTGCCCTGGCAAGGACAGCCAGGGCCGCGCCATCGCCTGGACCGACGTGCCGCCGCTGGAAAGGGTGATCACCTGCAATATCGGCGACATGCTGATGCGCTGGTCCGACGACAAGCTGCTGTCCAACCTGCACCGGGTGCGCATGCCCAAGCCGGAGGAATATCTCGGTCCCCGCTATTCCATGGCGTTTTTCGCGCAGGCCAACATGGATACGGTGCTTGCCGGTCCGGAAGGCAAATACGAACCGATGACGGCGCATGACTACATCCAGATGCGCCTCGGTGCGAATTTCGGCAAGAAATAAAGCCCAGCGCATATCGACCGGTCCGGCGGGGTATCAAACCTCGCCGGACCTGACTACCTGTCATCAGAGGCCGTAGACCCTGACGGCATTGTCATGCAGGACACATTTTATCTCCACCTCGCTCAAGCCCGCGAGAAGCCGGTCCGTTGCCGCGACCCAGTCCGCATAGCTTGCCGCAAGAGTGCAGACCGGCCAGTCGCTTCCCCAGATCAGCCGGTCCGGACCGAAGGTGGCGAGGAGATGGTCCACATAGGGTTTGAGGTCTTCCACCTTCCAATTTTCTGCAGCCTCGGTGACGAGACCGGAGAGTTTGCAATAGGCCTTCGTCTGGCCGGCAAGCGCGCTCATGTGCTCCGCCCAGTTATCGAACTCTCCGGAGCGTATATCCGGTTTCGAACCGTGGTCGATGACGGTTTTCAGACCGGGGTGCCTGCCGAGCAGCTTTCGCAGGTGCGGCAGGTGACCCGGCAGGGTCAGCGCGTCGAAGGTCAGATCATGCCGCTCCATTGCCTCGAAGGCCGGCGTCAATTGCGGACCCAGCATCCAGGTGACATCGGCAATGTCCTGGATCATCGGGCGCAGGCCGACAAGGCCGGGACGCGCCGCCAGCACGGCGATCTGACCTGCTGCGTCAGCCGCCTCGAAATCCACCCAGCCGACAACGCCCCTGATGAAAGGATTGTCCTCGGCCAGCGAGAGCATGAAGGCGGTCTCGGCCGGTGTCGGCGCAGCCTGGACGAGGATCGTCCCGGCAATGCCATGCGCCTCAAGAAACGGTTCGTAATCGGCGGGCAGGAAATCCCGGTAGATCGGCCCCAGATCGGGTGTCAGCCAGCCGTAATCGCCGCGCCCGATCTGCCAGAAATGCTGGTGGGCGTCGATGCGGGTCCGGGCGGCTGTCATGAACCGATCACGCCCTTTTTCAGAAGGATGTTGCCGTAGAGACGGGTTTCACCGGTCTGGAGAATGACAAAGGCTTCCCGGGAGCGCTGATAGAAGGCATTGCGCTCCAGACCACCGATCTTCACCGGGTTGTCAGCCAGTTTATCGACGAGCTTCTGGAATTCGGCGACCACCGGCGGGACTTCGGAAGGATTGCCGACTACCTGCATCGTCAGGGCCGGATCGGGCACGAAAGTGTCGAGCGGCAGGACCTGAAGTACTGCTTCCAGCGCCGCCGTCGCCGAAACACCATCGAGGCGGACGACGCGCTGGCCGTTGCTGTGCGCGGGGAAGTTCGCGTCGGCGATGACGATGTCATTGCCGTGCCCCATGGCCGCGAGGGCATGCAGCAGGTCGGGTGAAAGAAGAGGGTTCAGGCCGCGCAGCATGTGCGTTCCTCCGGCATGGGGGCGTCCTCGCGGACGAGGCCGCCGGACTTCAGGTCCGACCAGACACCGGCCGGGATGGATGTCTTCAAGACCGCCAGATTGGCTTCGACCTGGGCCGCGTTGACCGCGCCCGGAATGACCGTCTTGACGCAGGGATGGCCGAGCACGAATTGCAGGGCGGCGGCGACAAGGGGAACGGAATGAGCGGCACAGATCTCCTCGATCCTGCGAACCCGATCCAGTATGTCCGGCGGCGCGTCCGCGTAGTTGTATTTCGCTCCGGGCACGGCCCCGGTGGCCAGAATGCCGGAATTGTAAGGCCCGCCCAGAATGATGCCGACATCGCGGGCTTCACAGAGCGGCAGGAAGCTTTCCAGCGCTTCCTGTTCGAGCAGCGTATAGCGGCCCGCGAGCAGGAAACAGTCGAAATCAGCCAAGCCAAGCAGTTTCTCGCACACCTGCCATTCGTTGACGCCGGCGCCGATGGCGCCAATCTCGCCGGCCTCTCTCAGCTCACTCAGGGCGCGGTAACCACCGAGGTCGAAGAGTTCGCGGACACGGGCGTCGCTTGCTTCCTGGGAGCCCTGGGAAAAGGCGCAGACGTCGTGAACGAAGAGAATGTCGGCGTTCCTGATCTGCAGCCGGGCCTTGCTGGCCTCATAGCTGCGCATGACGCCGTCATAGCTGTAGTCGAAGACGATCCGCTTCTGGGGCACATCGACGAAGGCTTCCGGCGTCACTTCCTCCGGTTCGCAGTCGAGCAGCAGACGGCCGATCTTGGTGGAAAGCCGGATGTTGTCCCTGCCGAAGCGCTTTATGGCCTGCGCGAAGCGTTCCTCCGACCGGCCAAGGCCGTATTGCGGCGCCGTATCGAAATAGCGGATGCCGTTGTCATAGGCCGCCTGCAGCGCGGCCTGGGCATCGGCTTCGGAAACCTTCCTGTAAAGGTTGCCGAGCGGCGCACCGCCAAAGCCCATTTCCGTCAGCTCTATCTTTTCGGATGTCCGGCTGTTCAACAGATGCGTTCGAAGACCGTTCATTGCTTATCCTCATTCATGGCTGCGCCTCCAATTCGTCCACTTGGCCTAGTCGAACAGGTCCGGCCGGCTTTCGATGAGCGGTTCGAGGCGGGTAACAAGCCTGCTCAGATGCTTCTGCATGGCCCGCCGCGCCTTCTCGGGATCCCGGGCGCGGATCGCATCGATGATGACCTTGTGCTCTTCATAGGCTTCCTGCGCGCGGCCGCGCATCGGCAGCAGCAATTGCCGGGCGCGGTTCACCTGGACCCAGCCGGCGGAAGCAAGCGTGTTCAGTTTCGGGTAGCCTGTGAAGGAGAAAATGAGTTCATGCATGCGCTCATCCTCCCGGTAGAACCCGGCCTCGTCGTAGTCCTCAAGGCAGAGCGCCTGGAGCCGGAGATTGCGGGTCAGTTCGGAAAGCTGTTCCTCGGTGCGTTCCGCCGCGACTTTGGCCACGGCGGCCAATTCGATCGCTTCGCGCAGAAAGGCACCCTCGTGGATTTCCGACATGGAGAATTTCGTGACACGCGACCCCGACTGGGGAATCACTTCCACCAGGCCCTCACCCGCCAGCCTGGTGATGGCCTCGGTCACCGGCGAGCGGGAGACACCGAGCTGCTCGCAGATGAGCTGTTTTTTCAAGTTGGTGCCCGGCGGAAGATCCATGGCGAGAATGGCCGTACGCAGCGCCTCATAGACACGCTGCGCAAGGGAGCCGGTCAGTTTGCCGATGTCCGGCAGGGCGATTTCGTCAGGATCTTGTTCGTTCGGCAGCGACATGACTATCTCAATTGGAATGCTAACATGTTAGTTGACACAGTTGCCCTGTCAAGCTAATCCTGAAGACGAGGTTGGCCTGAGCGAGAGGCTGAACAGGGAGAGCCGACGTGTTGCAGACTTACGCCAATTCAATCCTTCTCAACCCCGGAGACAACGTGGTCGTCGCGCTTCAGGATATCGAGGCGGGGGCGAACGCGGCCTTTGTGGACACACCGCTTCCCGGACAGGTTCTGCGCGGCCACAAGATCGCGCGCCAGCCGATTGCCGCCGGAGAGAAC
Organism: Labrenzia sp. OB1; assembly: GCF_001624695.1. Classification (GTDB taxonomy): domain Bacteria; phylum Pseudomonadota; class Alphaproteobacteria; order Rhizobiales; family Stappiaceae; genus Roseibium. The sequence continues at coordinate 148,506 of NZ_JSEP01000007.1, forward strand.
GTCATTCGCTACGGCCAGATCATCGGCCAGGCGAAAGCCGACATTCATCCGGGCGAGCATGTGCATGTTCACAATCTCGGCATGGGCGACCACAGCCAGGACTACCAGCATGGCCAGGCCTGTGTCCCGCTGGACCCGGTCAGCGAGGAGCGGACATTCCTCGGCTACCGGCGCACGACCGGCAAGGCTGGAACCCGCAATTACATCGGCATCCTGACTTCGGTGAACTGTTCAGGCTCGGTCGCCAGATTCATTGCGGAAGCGGCGGAGAAATCCGGTTTTCTGAGAGACTATCCCAATGTCGACGGCATCGTCCCGATCGTGCATGGCACGGGCTGTGGCATGTCCGGCAAGGACGAAGGTTACGCGACCCTGTTCCGTACGCTGTCCGGCTATGCGCAACACCCAAATTTCGCCGCCATCCTGCTGATCGGCCTCGGCTGCGAGGTGATGCAGGTCGCCGACCTGATCGGCGAACGCAAGATGCGCCCGGGCGGCGATCTCAGGTATATGACCATCCAGCAGACCGGCGGCACCCGCAAGACCATCGAAGCGGGCCTTGCGGAACTGAAGGAACTGGCGGAAATCGCCAACAAGGCCGAACGCACACCGGTTCCGATCTCCGAGATCACCGTCGGCATGCAGTGCGGCGGCTCGGACGGTTATTCCGGCATTACCGCCAATCCGGCCCTCGGCATGGCGTCCGATCTGCTCGTCCGCCACGGCGGCACGACCATTCTGTCCGAAACCTCGGAAATCTATGGCGCAGAACACCTGCTCACCCGCAGGGCGGTTTCCGTCGATGTCGGCAAGAAACTCATCGAGCGGGTTCGCTGGTGGGAGGATTACACCGCCCGCAACGGCGGCGAGATGGACAACAACCCTTCCCCCGGCAACAAGCGCGGCGGCCTGACGACGATCCTGGAAAAATCTCTCGGGGCAGCGGCCAAGGGCGGGTCGGCCCCGCTGGTGGACGTCTACAAATTCGGCGAGCCCGTCGACAAGAAGGGTTTCGTCTTCATGGACAGTCCCGGTTTCGACCCCTGCTCCGTCACCGGTCAGATCGCCTCCGGCGCCAACATCATCGTGTTTACCACCGGACGCGGCTCTGTCTCCGGCTACATGCCGACGCCCTGCATCAAGCTGGCCACCAACAGCGAGATGTACGGCCGCATGTCGGAAGACATGGACATCAACTGCGGCGATGTGATCTCCGAGAATATCAGCCTGGAAGCCAAGGGCCGGGAGATCTTCGAAAAGATCATCAGCGTTGCCTCCGGAGGTCATTCCAAGAGCGAGCAACTGGGCTTCGGCGGTGTCGAGTTCGTTCCCTGGCAGATCGGCGCCGTGATGTGACATGCCGCAAAAACAGAACATATCCGTCTAGGGTTTCGGGAGAATTTCAGTGCGTTTGAAGAACAAGACCATACTGGTTTCGGCAGCCGGCCAGGGCATCGGCCGTGCCAGCGCGATCGCCTGCGCCAGGGAAGGCGCGAAGGTCTTCGCCGTCGATATCAACGAGGCGACCCTGGCAACCCTGCCGGAAGAATGCCCGGGTATCGAGGTTCACAAGCTGGATGTGCGCGACCGCGCCCAGATCGACGCGCTGGCTCAAAAACTGCCGCAGCTCGACGGTCTCTTCAACTGCGCCGGGTTCGTCCACCATGGTTCGGTGCTGGATATCGAGGAAGAAGACTGGGCCTTCAGCTTCGACCTGAACGTTACCTCCATGTACCGCATGATCCAGGCGTTTCTGCCGGGCATGCGCGAGAGCGCGAAGGCGAGCGGGACGGCCTCCATCCTCAACATGTCGTCGATGGCCTCTTCCCTGAAGGGCTTTCCCGTCCGCACGCTTTACGGCGCCACCAAGGCCGCGGTTCTCGGGCTGACCAAGGGTGTCGCCGCCGACTTCGTGCAGGAAGGCATCCGCTGCAACGCGCTTTGTCCGGGAACCGTCGACACACCATCCCTGCGCGGCCGGATCGCATCGGCGCCCGATCCTGTGGAAGCGGAAAAGAACTTCATCGCCCGTCAGCCCATGGGCCGTCTGGCGACGGTCGACGACATGACCCCGATGGTCATCTACCTGCTGTCCGATGAAAGCCGGTTCGTTTCCGGGCAGGCACTTCTTGTCGATGGAGGTGTCACCATTTAGGCGGCACCTTCGTCGCGGTTTGGGAGGACTGCGCGATGACAGACCTGGTCAGAATGACGGGGATCGACAAACGGTTCCCGGGCGTTCATGCCCTCAAGAACGTCAGCTTCGATCTGGCCGGTGGAGAAGTTCATGCCCTGATGGGCGAGAACGGCGCCGGCAAGTCCACATTGATGAAGATCCTGTCCGGCATCTACCCCAAGGACGGCGGCGAGATTCTCGTCAACGGCCGCGAGGCGGAACTGGACGGCCCCCGGGCCGCGCAGGATCTCGGCATCGGCATCATTCATCAGGAACTCAGCCTGATGAATGACCTGACAGTCGCGCAGAACATCTTCATCGGCCGCGAGCCGCGTCTCAGGTTCGGACGACTGGACGAGACCGCGCTCAACGCGCAGGCCGTCGAAATCTTCAAATCCATGAACCTGAACCTGGACCCGAAGACGGTTGTCGGCGAACTCACCATTGCCAGACAGCAGATGGTGGAAATCGCCAAGGCGCTGTCCTACCGTTCCCGCGTCCTGATCATGGACGAGCCGACCGCGGCGCTGAACGACGCGGAGATCGCCGAACTCTTCACCATTATCCGGCGCCTGAAGGCCGACGGTGTCGGCATCATCTACATCAGCCACAAGATGGACGAACTGAAACAGATCGCCGACCGGGTGACCGTGATGCGCGACGGTGCCTATGTCGGCACGGTGGGCGCGGCCGAGACGCCTGTCTCCAGCATCATCTCCATGATGGTGGGGCGCGAGGTGACCAACGAGGCAGCCGAGATTCCGGATCTGTCGCAGGCAGAAACCCTTCTGGAAGTGCGCGGCCTCAACCGGGGCCGCGAGATCCGCGATGTCAGTTTTTCCGTCCGCAAGGGCGAAATCCTCGGCTTCGCCGGATTGATGGGCGCCGGACGGACCGAGGTCGCTCGGGCCATCTTCGGGGCGGATCCGCGTGACGGCGGAGAGATCCGCGTGCACGGAAAGCCCTGCACGATTTCGCAGCCGTCCGACGCGGTGAAAGCCGGGATCGGCTATCTGTCGGAAGACCGCAAGCACTTCGGTCTCGCGACCGGCATGGATGTGCGCACCAATATCGCCCTAGCCAGCCTGGACCGTTTCTCCGGCAGCCTCGGTGTCCTCAAGGAAGAGGACATGCGGCGCACGGCGCAGGACTATATCGGCAAGCTGGATATCCGCACCCCGTCGGACAGGCAGGAGGTGCGGCTGCTTTCCGGTGGCAACCAGCAGAAGGTCGTCATCGCCAAGTGGCTCTACCGCGACTGCGACATCCTGATCTTCGACGAACCGACGCGCGGCATCGATGTCGGCGCGAAATCGGAAATCCACAAGCTCCTGAAGAACCTGGCGAAGGAAGGCCGGGCCGTCATCGTGATCTCTTCCGAACTGCCGGAAGTCATGCGGCTCAGCCACCGTATCGCCGTCATGTGCGAAGGGCGGCTGACCGGCATTCTGCCGGGCGGCGAGCAAACCTCGCAAGAAGACATCATGCACCTGGCGACGCTTCGCGCACCGTCCATGCAGCCAGAGGGATACCAGCAATGACTGCCGTCAATCCGACTTCCACCCCCTCCCTGTTCGCGCGGATGATCGACACGGGCGCGCATCAGAAGCTGCTGGCCTTCGCCAGCCTTGTCCTGCTGCTGATCGGCTTTTCGATCGCCTCGCCCAACTTCATGCAGACCTCCAACATGATCGCCATCCTGCAGGCGACGTCGGTCAACGGGGTGCTGGCGGTGGCGGCAACGCTGGTGATCATCACCGGCGGCATCGACCTGTCGGTCGGAACGCTGATGACCTTCTGCGCGGTGATTGCCGGCGTGGTGCTGACCAATCTCGGCATGCCGCTGCCGGTCGGGGTCGTGGCCGCCATCGGCACAGGCGCGCTCTGCGGTCTGTGTTCGGGCACTTTCGTCGCCAAGATGAAGATCCCCCCCTTCATCGCCACCCTCGGCATGATGCTGATCCTGAAGGGCCTGTCGCTGGTGATATCCGGCACGCGGCCGATCTATTTCAACGACACGCCGGGCTTCGACCAGATCTCGCGTGGCTCGCTCATCGGCGAGATCTTTCCCGCCCTGCCCATACCCAACGGCGTGTTGATCCTGTTCATCGTCGCGCTCGCGGCGTCCTATGTTCTCGGGCGCACGGTGCTCGGGCGCTACACGTTCGCGCTCGGTTCGAACGAGGAAGCCGTGCGCCTGTCGGGGGTGAACACCGATTTCTGGAAAATGGCGGTCTACAGTCTGGCGGGCGGCATCTGCGGCATCGCCGGCATCCTGATCGCCTCGCGCCTGAACTCGGCCCAGCCGGCGCTCGGCCTCGGCTACGAGTTGGAAGCAATCGCGGCGGTTGTCATCGGCGGGACGTCGCTTTCCGGCGGCCGGGGCACCGTGCTCGGCACGCTGATCGGCGCGCTGATCATGGCCGTGCTGACAAATGGCCTGCGGGTGCTGTCCGTCGCCCAGGAGTGGCAAACGGTGGTGACCGGTGCCATCATCATTCTGGCCGTCTACGCGGACATGGTGCGCAGACGCAAGGCCTGACGATCCATCAACAAGAAGAGGGTGCCCACACCCCGCCAAGCGGACAAAGGTCCGATCACGACAAAGGAGAGGAATATGCTCAACAGACGTCACCTCATCGGAGCCGCAAGTGCGTTCGCACTTCTGCTTTCCGGTAGTTTCGCTTCCGCTCAGGAAATCTACATTCCGATGATCTCGAAGGGCTTCCAGCACCAGTTCTGGCAGGCGGTCAAGGCCGGCGCGGATCAGGCCGCCGGAGAGTTCGGGGTCACCATCACCTTCGAGGGACCGGACAATGAAACCATGGTCGATCGCCAGATCGACATGCTTGCCGCCGCGCTCGCCAAGAACCCGACGGCAATCGGCTTCGCCGCTCTCGACAGCCAGGCCGCCATTCCGCTTCTGCGCCAGGCGCAGGAAAAGGGTATTCCGGTCATCGCCTTCGACAGCGGCGTGGACAGCGACATTCCGGTGAGCACCGCCTCCACCGACAACCTTGCCGCCGCCGCGCTTGCCGCCGACAAGATGGCGGATCTGATCGGCGGTGCCGGCCAGGTTGCGGTCATCGCCCATGACCAGACCAGCCGCACGGGCATCGACCGGGTGGACGGGTTCTCGAACCAGATCAAGGCCAAGTACCCGGATATCGAAATCGTCACGGTCCAGTACGGCGGCGGCGACCATCTGAAGTCGACGGAGCTGACCAAGGCTATCCTGACCGCCAACCCGGACCTGAAGGGCATCTTCGGCGCCAACGAAGGCTCGGCGCTCGGTGTGGTCAACGGCGTTACCGAGATGGGCAAATCCGATATCGTCATCATCGGCTACGACAGCGGCAAGGCCCAGAAGGACGCGATCCGCAGCGGCGTGATGGCCGGCGCCATCACCCAGAACCCTGTCGGCATCGGCTATGAAACCGTGAAGGCCGCGCTCGAAGCCTCGCAGGGCAAGGACGTTCCGGCGAATATCGACACCGGTTTCTACTACTACGACAACTCCAACATCGACGATCCGAAAATCGCCGCTGTGCTCTACGACTGATCCGGACCGGAGCATCCCGCGACCAGATGCGCGGGATGCTCCGGGCTTTGCGGACAAAAGCTCTTTTCTGCTTTCCTATCGGTCCATATGAAGGCAGTTTGAACCGACGAACCCGGCCGCCGGTGCGGCCGGGCTTCCAGCACCAAGGATACTGATTTCATGAAATTGCTGCGATTTGGCGCTCCCGGACAGGAAAAGCCGGGCGTTCTCGATGCGGACAACCGGGTTCGCGATCTGTCATCGGTTGTTGCGGATATCGCCGGCGACGCACTTCTGCCCGATAGCATCGAACGCCTGAAGGGCCTCGACATTTCCGGCCTGCCGCTCGTCGACGGCGATCCGCAGAAGGATCTGCGTCTGGGACCATGCGTCGGCGCCATCGGCAAGTTCATCTGCATCGGCCTGAATTACGCCGACCATGCCGCCGAAGCCGGAATGGAGGTTCCGCCGGAACCGGTGGTGTTCAACAAGTGGACATCCGCCGTCATCGGTCCCGATGACGATGTGAAAATTCCGCGCGGTTCCGTGAAGACCGACTGGGAGGTCGAGCTCGGCGTCGTCATCGGCAAGGGCGGCTCCTATATCGAGGAAGCCGACGCCATGAGCCATGTTGCCGGTTTCTGCGTCGTCAACGACGTCTCCGAGCGCGAATACCAGATCGAACGCTCCGGCACCTGGGACAAGGGCAAGGGCTGCGACACCTTCGGCCCGACCGGCCCCTGGCTGGTGACGCCCGATGAAGTCGGCGACCACGACGCTCTGGGCATGTGGCTCGAAGTCGACGGCAAGCGCTACCAGGACGGCTCCACGAAGACAATGGTCTACCGGGTGCCGTTCCTCGTCTCCTATCTCAGCCGCTTCATGAGCCTGCAGCCCGGCGACGTGATCTCCACCGGCACCCCTCCGGGCGTCGGCATGGGCCAGAAACCGCCAGTCTATCTGAAGGGCGGCGAAGTCATGCGTCTCGGCATCGACAAGCTCGGCAGCCAGACCCAGAAGGTCGTGAAAGCGTAAGGCAGACTTTCGTTTTCACGCATGCAAATGACGCGAGAAGGGCCGGTCTCCGGCCCTTTTTTCGTCTGCTGACACCCCCTTAGCCTGGTCATTGCGGACATGTGCAGCAACGCTGCGCGCAGATCCGGAACCCGGCGCATATGGGCGAGCGAGAGCGAGCGCCGAACCCAAATAAGTTCTTGAAATTATTAATTAAGGTGCACCTACGGCGCGAAATATGTCTGGATTCCGGATCTGCGCTCGACTTACGTCTCACTTGTCCGGAATGACGCGGAGAGGTGGTGTCATGCCCCGGAGCGATACCCCTGCTCGATCTCGATCAGGCGCTGTTTGCGCCAGAGGCCGCCGCCGTAGCCGGTCAGGGAGCCGTCAGCGCCCATGACCCGGTGGCAGGGAATGACCACGGCGATCTGGTTGGCGCCATTGGCGCGGGCGACGGCGCGAACCGCTTCCGGCCGGCCGAGGGCTTTCGCCACATCGGTGTAGCTGCGGATGTCGCCGGCGGGGATCTTCAGCAGCTCGCGCCAGACGTCGCGGGTGAAGGCCGTGCCGTGCAGGGCGAGCTTCGTCTCGAAGGTGCCGCCCCGGCCCGCGAAGAAGCGGTCGAGCTCGGCCTGGATCTGGTCCGTGACCTCGGTGCGCCCGAAGCCGATCCGGCCTTTCGCGAAGGTCTGCAGCTTTCTGAACTCGGCGGGAAACGCCTTGCGGTCGAGAAATTCCAGCAGGTGAAGCTGGGTGCTGTCGGTCACGGCGATCATCGGCCCGAGCGGCGAAGCGACCCAATCGGCGAACAGCAGCGGCTGCGCGGAAAACGCGCCCGGAGGCTGGCCGAGGATTTTCGCGAAGGCTTCCCGGAAGGCGCTCGGGGACTCGAACCCCGCCGTGATCTGGGCGTCGATGACCTTGCCGCCACCGGCGAGGGCCGAAAACCCCTCCTGCAGGCGACGCTGGCGGGCCATTTCCAGAAAGGTCATGCCGAAATGACGCTTGAAGGCGCGGCGCACGGTGGAAGGTTCAAACCCCATGCGCACCAGGTCCGGCTCGCCCCAGCGATAGGAGGGCCGCTTTTCCAGCGCCTCGATCAATGGCTTGACCACCGGATCGGCGCTGGCCTCGGGCGTTGTCGGCCGGCAGCGCTTGCACGGGCGAAACCCGGCTTCGATGCATTCGGCCACTGTCTCATGGAAACTGCAGTTTTCCGCCTTGGGCTTGCGCGCCGGACAGGTGAGCCGGCAGAAGATGCCGGTGGAGGAAACGCAGACGAACATGCGCCCGTCATAGGACGCATCGCGCGTCAGAAGGGCTTCATAAAGCGTATCGAAGGAAGGTCGGGTCATCAGCATGGCCTGAGATTAAGCTGAGCGGACGGATAGTGCAGCCGGAAATCGGGCGTTTATTTCCAAATGCTGCAACGGGCTGGCATTTCAGGGGAATGCTGTCGGCCTCGATGCCCCTTGCATTGGCTACAAGCCTTGCGGCTGACACCCGGTCTCCCCCCTTGAGGGGGAGATGTCTCCGGCAGGAGACAGAGGGGGGTGACAGCCTCTCCGCACACAACGGTTTTCCCCGAACACGCAGCACCGCTTCACCCCCCTCCGTCCGTTTCACGGACATCTCCCCCTCAAAGGGGGAGACGGGAGCAAGCGGAGGTGTCTTTGCCCCCTGCGCCTACCTGTAGACCTGATCCTCACCCGGGAAGCTGCGGGACTTGACCTCTTCGGCGTAGGCCTTCACGGCCGCCTCGATCTGGCCGCCGAGGTTGCCGTAGACCTTGACGAATTTCGGCGGGGTGGGGTTGAGGCCGAGCATGTCTTCCAGAACCAGGATCTGGCCGTCGCACTGGGGAGAAGCGCCGATGCCGATGGTCGGGATGGGGATCTGGCTCGTGATCCTTGCCGCCAGCGGCTCGACCATGCCTTCCAGAACGATGCCGAAGGCCCCCGCATCGGAGACGGCGCGGGCGTCCGCCTCGTGCATCGCCCAGGTGTCCTCGTCGCGCCCCTGGGTGCGGAAGCCGCCCATGACGTTGACCGATTGCGGCGTGAGGCCGGTATGGGCCATGACGGGAATGCCGCGTTCGGTCAGGAAGTTGATGGTTTCGGCCATGCGCACGCCGCCTTCCAGCTTGACCGCGCCGCACTGGGTTTCCTTCATGACGCGCGCGGCGTTCCTGAAGGCTTCGGACGGGCTTTCCTCGTAGGTGCCGAAGGGCATGTCGACGACGACGAGCGCCTTCTTCGTGCCGCGCACCACCGCCTTGCCGTGCATGATCATCAGTTCCAGCGACACGCCGACGGTCGATTCCATGCCGTGCATCACCATGCCGAGACTGTCGCCGACGAGGATGAAATCCGCGTATTCATCGACGATGGCCGCCGTGTGGGCGTGGTAGGAGGTCAGCGAGACGATCGGGTCGCCCCCCTTGCGCCGGGTGATCTGCGGGGCCGTGGTGCGGCGGATGGGTTTCTGGGTGCTCATGCGGCGTCCTTTCGAAGGGGGCTTGAGAGGCGAATTCAGGTATCGGGCGAGATGACCCGCTGGTCAATCAGAAGAACGTTGCCGAAGCCGACAGCGAGCAGCACGACGGCCGGCCGGTCGAGGCGGCCGGAGAGCTCGGCAAGCGTGTCGGCATCCCGGATATCGACGCTCCGGACCTCGGCCGCCGGCGCAGCGGCAAGCTCTTTCCGGATGGCGGCGTCCAGAGCGGCGATATCGGCTGCGGATTTTGCCAGCTCCTGCGCCCGGGACAGCGCCCGGCTGAGGACAACCGCCTGCGGGCGGTGCTCGGCGCTGAGGCGGACGTTGCGCGAGGACATGGCCAGACCGTCCGCCTCGCGCACGGTCGGATGTCCGACAATCTCCAGCGGCATGTCGAGATCGCGCACCATCTGGCGGATCAGGGTCAGCTGCTGGTAGTCCTTTTCGCCGAAGACGGCAAAATCCGGCGTGACGATGTTGAAGAGCTTGGTGACCACCGTGGCGACACCGCGAAAATGACCCGGCCGCAGGGGCCCCTGCAGAATGGCGGAGAGGCCCGGCACCTCCACAAAGGTATCGCCGCCCGCGCCGTACATTTCCTCAACGCTCGGCACGAACACCGCATCGACGCCTTCGGCCTTCAGAAGCGCCAGGTCGCGGGTCTCGTCGCGCGGGTAGGTCGCAAGGTCCTCATTGGGGCCGAACTGGGTCGGATTGACAAAAATACTCGCCACCACCCGGTCCGCCCTTTCGCGGGCCACACGCACGAGACCGAGGTGGCCTTCATGCAGGTAGCCCATGGTCGGAACCAGACCAACCGCCGCACCTTCGCGCCGCCACGCCCGCACGGTCTCGCGCATATCCACCTTTGTCGGGCAGATTTTCATTTCGTTCCTCCCGCAGCCGGTTTGTCGTCAGACCGGTCTTTTCGCGGGTGCAGCATAATGAGGGGGACGGGGAAGGTCTAGGGGGAGATGGGGGCAGCGGGCGATCACAGTAAATCTTGCTGCGCGCTTTACTCAATCGTTCATGCCCAATGCAGCATCTCGAAGCTTCCAAAGAGCAAAAGAGCAGAGGGATTTAGAGTCGGGGTTGGGAACTGCAACTGCATGAGCACGAATTCGCGAGAAATCAGACGTAAAGCGTCAGGCAACTGAGTGGAAAACTGATGCCTATATCATATCAAAGGTTGGGATAAAGGCTAGTGACAGCCAACCCATTCGGCCCCGCTCTCCAGAGAACTGGGCCGCACGGACATGGAGAAGGCATAAGAGCTGCCAATTATGAACATTGTTTAAATGATTAATATTGATTCTTATATTATGTCCGTTATATATGTCTTCTTACTCAATATGGAGACTTTATTGGACATGAAAAAAGATAGCGATGATTTCGAGCGCCAAAGCCACCTAGTGCAAAAACAGGCTAAATACTCAGGTGAATTGAAGATCGGCGAAATTCAGATGAGTTGCTTCGTAACTGCTGAGGGGGAGCGCTACATTTCTGGTCGGAGTATGACATCTGCGATTGGCATGAAGGGGCGTGGTCAAGGCATGGCACGAATTTCCTCACATCAAGCCCTGAAGCCGTTCATAAACAACGCGTTGTTTATGGCCATCCAAAACCCTGTTGAGATCGTTGGAAGAACACCGCGACCTGTCCATGGGCATCGGGCTGAAATTTTGGCTGATATCTGCGATGTGCTCTTGGAGGCCAGGAAAAGGGGGGCCTTGAGGACCGAGCAGGAAATTAGATATGGGGACTATGCTGAAATGTTGGTCCGTGGGTTCGCACGCGTTGGCATCGCGGCGCTTGTTGACGAAGCGACTGGCTACGAAAAGGTTCGAGAGCGCGATGCTCTACAAAAGATTCTCGATAAATTTTTGAAAGATGAAGCTAGGGTTTGGTCGAAAACCTTTCCTGATGAATTCTGGGAAAAACTAGTTAAAATAAAAGGATATGAAAATTATCTTGCAGTGAAACGGCCAGCCTTCATTGGTCACTGGGTAAACGACATTGTCTACTCACGACTTGCGCCTGGGATCAAGGACCGCCTTAAAGAGGTCAATCCGAAAACTCCTAAGGGACATCGGAGAAACCGACACCATCAGCACTTCACTGAGGACTACGGTCTACCAGAACTTCGTGACCATTTGAAAAAGGTAATGGTTCTTATGGATGCGGCCTCAAACAAGAGAGATTTTGAGCGCTTGCTGAACCGGTCGCTGCCGAAATATGGAAGCACTCTTGATCTACCATTAGACGAATAAAATCGATGAGATGATCGAATTGGCTTTGTTGAAGAAGAGCTTACAGCGACTCCAAACGACCTCTTGTCGCCCTCAGTTCTCAGTCGAGCGTTGCTCAGCTACCGGCCCTTAGCGATCATACACACCCATCCTAGTAAATAGCCGAACGAATGGGTTGTGTATACCGGGTACAATCTGAGGCCGCGGCGCCGGTTTTTGTGCTGGATGCAGGGATTGCCCGCGCTCCGACGACAACGGCGTTGCTGCTTAGGGCCACATAGGATGTCCGAATATACGGATCAAGGTTGCGAAGCAGTTCCTCGAACCGGACATTTAGAACCAGCTCAGCATTCGTAAACCGCTCATGACGGTAGTTCAACTCAGGGCTGCAATCCGAAATGTACATCTTGACGCTGCGGTAAAAAGCCAGTCTTTCATTAATCCCTCAAAAGTGGTAAACTCTCTGAGTTTAAACTATCTGCGTGCAAATATCATGAAGACTTTCTTTATTGTTTTGTTTGCTGCCCTTTGCGCCCAAGCGAACGCTCAATCAATAGATAGCACAATTGTGGAAGACGGATTATTAGGTATTCCGTCCGCCGAGTATTTTCTTCGTGAGCGTAGGGGAATTTACAATTTAGTACCTCGCGATAGTGCTATCAACAAATTCTGTTCTGGATATTCAGATGCGGCCGTCGCAATGGTCTTATCTAGTCGTATTACGAGAGACGAGGCTGACCGGTGCTACCAGAGTGGAGCTACAACCGTCACCGAAGTCTTTGATCGCTATCGAGGTTACGTCTACTTTAATCTAGAGGCTGAACCAAGAGAGCTCCTTGAGCAGTACCGTATTTGGACTGATCCAAACCTACAAATCGATCAATACGATCTTCATAGATATCTTAATCGAGACCGCAGGCTGCTGCCCGGAATACTGCAAACCAACGCTCCAGAAACGTGCACTGGTGAAAATCAACTTGCATGCGCTGATGGCGAATACTGTTGCAATGGTACTTGCATTCCCAACGATGAGGTTTGTAACTGATGCTTGATCGGTTACAAGATCAGAAATGGATAGTCTACGTCCTCCCAGGTTTCTTGTCCCTTTTTGTTGCGGGCTTTGTCAGTGACTTTCCACAAATAAGAGATGTTCTAATTCCATTCGTATATGTGGCGCTCACCGCATTAAGTGTAATATTTCCGCTTGCGGTAACCTTCGTTATAGCCAAGATTTCAAGAAGAAGCATTCACTTGGACGAATTGCCTTCCAACGGTTGGTTTGTGACTGGCGTGTTTTTGTTTTCAATCGTCTTGGGATTTGTGTTTGGGGTAGCCCATTCCACAGATGGTGTGTCAAATTGGCTAAGGCAGATGCTCGGAAAAAATGTGGTTCTGGTATCCAGTCATACTGAGCCGGTTCGCTTGCTGCTACGTGAAGCCTACCAACACGATTTTGTTGATGAATTCGACGGCGTGCCTGCGGCTTACATCCCCAAAAAGGAACGGAATATATATACCGTGGTCAATTACGGCGCAGGTGAGACCGCAAAAATCGCGCATGGGGTGGTTCATTCTTACCACAGTCACACCGAAAGCCCACAAGCTTACCTCTCTCCCGCCTGTACCGAAGAATCTGGCAAAGTCACGCCTATTCAAGGGCCTGGAATTTGGGTAAATCTGACTGACGTACACTCAATTGAATTCGTTTACCAATCCTGCTCGAGTTGCGCTGCGGCAATTAAGGCCGACACTGGAAATGGAGAACTCAAAAGCAAATGTCCGTTTGAAGGTAGTTGAAAGACGTCGAACTTGGGTTCCCCCCAATTGAAGTAGCTTAGAAAGCTAAGCACTGGATTAAATCAGCCTTGGAGGCAGTGCAGCACCATTGTGCTAGATGTTTTGGGCTTGAGCGGCCATCCAGAGGCGAGGCTGGATATTGTGTTATTCAAATGTCGGCTTCCAGCTTTACGGTTTGATCGCTTCGCATTTATATAGAATGACTTTCCTCCACCCCTTTCGGACTCCCCCCTCAAAACGCCCCGTCATACGCCCGCCGTTCAATCCGGCAGGCCAGCAGCGTAAAGCCGTCGCGGCTCAACGCCGCTTCGGCTTCCGCTTTCAGGTCCGTCGCAGTTTCGATCCACACCCCGTGGCCGCCGTAAGCCCTGGCGACGGCGGGAAAATCGGTCTCGCCGAAATCGACGCCGACGTTCGGGCGCTGGCTGGAGCGTTGTTTGAGTTCGATGAGGGAGAGGCTGGTGTCGACCAGTACGCAGATGATGACCGGGATGTTCAGGTCGCGCAGGGTGGAGAGTTCGCCGAGGCACATTTCCAGGCCCGCGTCGCCGACGAAGGCGATGACGGGAGAGCGGCCTTCGACAAGCCGGTGGCCCATGGCCAGCGGCACGGCGCAGCCCATGGTGCAGAGCGCCGAGGATTGCAGCATGCCGCGCGGGTTGGGGCAGCGCCAGATCTGGCTGACGAGGATGCGGTGGGCGCCACTGTCGGCGGTGGCGACCGTGTCTGCGGGCAAGGTGTTGCGCAGCGTGTGGAAGACCGTTCCCGGTCCCCAGCCGGAGGGCTCCGGCGCGAAGGCTTTTTCCAGGTCCGCCCTGATCCGCGCCGGTTCCCCGTCCGGCCATGACGGCTTGTCCGCAGCCCTGGCCGCGCTCAGACGCTCCAGCGCCGGGACGACGGTGCTGCGCAGGGTGGCCGAGACGGCGTGCATGCCGTGGGTGCGCAGAACCGGGGTCACGTCGATCACCGGGGCGTCCGCCGCCCAGGGGCTCCGCCAGTTGATGCGCATTTCGATGGGGTCGTAGCCCAGAAGCAGAATGCAGTCGCTGCGGTTGATCAGCGGCAGCAGGTGGTTGTCTGCTTTCGGGGAGAGCCCGGCACCGCCCAGCGCCAGAGGATCGGTCTCCCCCAGAAGGCCCTTGCCCTTGTAGCTGGTGACCAGCGGCACCTGGAATGTCCGGCAGAAGTCGGAGAGGACGGCCGAGGCGTTTTCATTCACCGCGTCGACACCGGCAATCGCGATCGGCCGTTCTGCCTTGGCGAAGAGCTCCAGCGCGGTTTCAAGATCCGACCCGGCGGCCGGGGCCAGCGCGGCGGGGCCGGAGCGGAAGGTCTTCGACCAGGCTTCATCCGTTTGCGTTTCGGCGACCTTGATGGGCACGTCGATATGGACCGGGCCCGGCTGGCCGTCGAGGGCGATGGCGAGCGCCTTTTCCATCATCACGTCGAGCGCACCCGAGCGGGCGGAAAAGCTCGCCTTGACGATGGGGCGCAGCAGCTGCTGATGATCGAACACCTGATGGGTGTAGCTTTCGGCTTCGCCGTGGTCGACGCAACCGGTCAGGAAGATCAGCGGCACGCGGTCCTGCCACGCGTTGGCGACCACATTGACGGCGTTGGCCGCGCCCGGCCCCAGCGTTGCCAGCAGAACGCCGGGCGCGCCGTTCGCATGCCAGCCGCCCTCGGCCATGAAGCCGCCGGCGTTTTCGTGTTTCACCAGCACGAATTCGAGGCCAGCCTGATCGAGCGCCTGCATCAGCGCCAGAACCTCGCCGCCGGGAATGCCGAAGGCATGGCGGCAGCCGGCGGCAGAAAGCTTGCCCGCAATGATATCGGCGCCTGTGGTCATTTCGCTGCGTTTCCTTTTTGCCCGGCCGGAGCGCCGAGATCGACGATGCCTTTTTCGGCCAGCGCGGACAGCGCCGTTTCGTCCAGTCCGAGGTGCCGGCTCAGCACGTTTGCCGTGTCCGCGCCCAGAACCGGCGGTGCGCTCCTGTAGGAGACCGGTGTCTTTTCAAGATTGATGGGAGAGCCGATCAGGTCCACGCCGCCGCTGAGGGGATGCGGCAGGGTGATGCGCATCTGGCGCGCAAGCACCTGCGGATCGGCGAAAACGCCGGCAAGATCGTTCACCGGCCCGCAGGGCACGCCTGCTGTCTCCAGAAGGGAAATCCACTCCGCAGCCGACTTTTCGATGGTCAGGCGGCGGATCAGCGGAATGAGCTGCTTGCGGTTGCGCACCCGGTCGGCATTGCGGGCATAGAGCGGATCGGTCGCCAGTTCGGGGGCACCGGCGATTGCGCAGAACTTTGCAAATTGCGTGTCGTTGCCGACCGCCAGAATGAAGGACCTGTCGGCGGCCGGGAAGGTCTCATAGGGCACGATGGCCGGATGGCCGTTGCCGATCCGTCCGGGCACGTCACCGGAGATCAGATAGGCGACCCCCTGGTTGATCAGCCAGGAGACCTGGGCATCCAGAAGCGAGATGTCGATGGACTGGCCTTCGCCGGTGGTGTTGCGGTGATTGAGCGCCGCCAGAATGGAGACGGCCGCATACATGCCGCACATGACATCGGCGATGCCGGTGCCGCATTTGGTCTCCGTGCCGCCTTCCTCGTCCGAGAAGCCGGTGAGGGACATGATGCCGCCCATGCCCTGAGCGATAAAGTCATATCCGGCGCGCTGCGCATAAGGGCCGGTCTGGCCGAAGCCGGAAATCGAGCAGTAGATCAGCTTCGGATTGCGCACCTTCAGCGTCTCGTAATCCAGCCCGCGCCGCTTCAGGTCGCCGACCTTGAAATTCTCCACCAGGATATCGGCCCTGGCGGCAAGATCCGCGATCAGCTTCTGGCCTTCCGGTGCCGCAAGATCGATGGCGAGGGAGGCCTTGTTGCGGTTGGAGGAAAGGTAATAGGCGCTTTCCGCCGTCTCCTTGCCCTCTCCGTCCTTCAGAAACGGAGGTCCCCAGCCACGGGTATCGTCGCCACGGCCCGGCCGTTCGACCTTGAGGACTTCAGCCCCGAGATCACCGAGGATCTGGGTACAGGTCGGCCCGGCAAGAATGCGCGACAGATCGAGGACGACAAGACCGGAGAGCGCGCCGGTCGCGGAGGAAGGTTTTGACAATGGCCACCTTGGGTCACGGGTTCAGGAACGTTCTCGTAAAGGCCACACGGCAACCGCCCGCGTCAACTCCACCTTATCGCGGGTGACTACAACACGGCTCACATTCTTGTCAGAGACATAGACTGCCGCATCACATCTGGGCTGGGGCGGCGCAGTGGATAGGTGCGGTCAGGACCAGCCTTTCATCTCGGCGAGATGTTCCCAGGCCCGCCGGATCCACCCGGCCTGAACGCTGTGACCGCCGTCGTGGAGGCAGAGTTCCAGAATGCCGGTGACCGGCTGCCAGCGTTCGCATTTCAGGTTGCCGTCCGTTTCGGTCTGCGGCGCGGTGCCGGAGAGGCCGCTCTGGCGGCGCCAGACATCGAAGCTCTGGGATACATCGCCCTGTTTCCATTTGCCGCCGCCCAGCCAGCGCCCTTCCAGAGGCACCACCGTGTCGGCCGTTCCGTGAACGTGGAACAGATAGGGCGGCTCTGTGGGGCAATCGTGCGGCAGAGGCTCCCAGAAGGCGCCCGCTATCGGCGCATATCCGGCGAAGCGGCCGGAATCCGCGCAGGCAAGATACCACGTCATGAAGCCGCCCGAGGAGAACCCGGAGAGCAGCGTCCGGTTCCTGTCGACGCCGAAGCGGCCGGAAAGATCCTCAAGCACCGCGTCGAAGAAGACGGCCTCGTCGCGCAGGTTGCGCGGCGCCGTGGGAAACGACCAGGTGCCGTCGACCCCCTGGACGGCGACAAAGGCCACGCCGAGTTCATCCGCCATGCGCTGGAAGCTCTTGTTGCGGACAGCGTTCAGGGCCTTGCCGCGATGCCCGTGGAGATAAAAGATGGCGCCCAGGGGTTCACCGCTCTTGCGGATCTGCGGCAACGTCTGCGGCAGGTGGATGAAGTATTCCCCGTTTTCGAGTTCACAGGGCGTTTCCTCGCCGCATGTGCCGCTGTCCACCGAGGGCGCGGCAGACAGCGCGGCGGACGACGCAAGTCCGGCGGCCAGAAAGGCCGCGCAGGCGATTGAGTGAAGAAATTTCGGGACCAAAATCGTCTCCAGCGCTCATTGAAACAGGACTGATAGGATCAGGCGTGAGGCGGTGCGGGTCGCGCCACCCTTCACCGGATAGACAATGACCTCAAGACGGCACTTGTCCAGATGGTTGCGTTCACAAGTCGGCGATTGAGCGCGTCCGGGAGGATCAGTCCCAGGCGCCTTCGGTCGGGATATTGATGGTCTTGCCGCAATGTTTGCAGTGAACCGCGTCCGGATCGTGACGGCTGAGACCGCAATCCGGGCAAGGTGCGTGGACCTTGGCAGGCCGGAAGATCGTCTGCACCAGGCGCAGGAACAGGGCGACGCCGAAAATCATGATGAGAACGGTCATCAGGCGGCCGACGCTGTCGGTCATTGTAATGTCGCCGAACCCGGTGGTTGTCAGCGTCGTGACGGTGAAATAGAGCGCGTCGAGGTAATTGTTGATGTTCGGATTGCGGTCGTCCTCCACCACGAAGACAAGCGCGGTCACGACAAAGATGAACACCGCCAGGTTCACCGTCGACTGCAGGATCTCCTCGTTGCTGCGGAACCACTTCGAGGATGAGCGCAACTCCTTCAGGAGGTGATAGGACCGCATCAGCCGCAGCATGCGGACAACGCGCAGGAAAGCGAAGTTTTCAAGGAATGCCGGTGCGATCAGGGACATGATCACCACCACATCCGCGAAGGAGGTGAAGCTTAGGATATAGCGCCTGGGCCTTGCCGCCACGATCAGCCGGGCGGTGAAGTCCAGGGCCAGCACCACCGCGATTGAATAATCCAGCCCGTGATGAATGCGGTAGGGATCGATCACCGAGGACACGATGAAATAGCCGATGGTGATCAGGTCGAAGGCCAGCAGCGCGTAGCGGAAGACCTGCGCCTTTGTGGAGTGCCCGTAATAAAGCTGGCGCAGAAAGGTTCTCAAACCGGACATTGCTTCCGCCATCGGCACCGCATCCTCATGTGTTCGCTTCCGCCAGAAGAGGCAACGGACAAGAGGCGGGGACAAAAGTCAATCCGCGTGTTGCGCGGGTCAGAGCGGCATTCGTGCAGAAGCTGCAGGACCCTCCTGCAAACGGGCTGTTTATTCCAGCGCCGGACTGACCTAATAGGGATTATGTTGAACACAATTGGCCGGTGGGGCCGAAAGACGGGAAAGTTACATGTTCGATTTATCGGGACAAGTTGCGCTGGTTACCGGCGCGAGCCGCGGGATTGGCGAGGCAGCGGCGCGCAGCCTTGCGAAATACGGAGCCAGGGTGGTTCTGGCGGCCCGCTCCGGCGATGATATTGACCGGATCGCCCGGGACATCGGCGCCACAGGCGGCGAAGCCGCGGCCGTCACATGCGATGTGGCCGATTACAGCTCAGTGGACAAGGCCGTCCAGTTTTGCCTCGATACCTTTGGCGGCATCGACATTCTGGTGAACAATGCCGGGGTGATCGAACCGATCAGCCGGATCGAGACCTCCGATCCGGACGCCTGGAACAAGGTCATCGATATCAACGTGAAGGGCGTCTATCACGGCATCCGCGCCGTGGCTCCGCATATGCTGGAAAAGGGCTCCGGCACCATCGTCAACATCAGTTCCGGCGCCGCGGCCGGAGCGCTGGAAGGCTGGAGCCACTATTGCTCCTCAAAGGCGGCGGCCCTGGCGCTGACGCGCTGCGCCGACAAGGAATTCGCCGACAAGGGTTTGCGCGTCGTCGGCCTCAGCCCCGGAACGGTCGCCACGCAAATGCAGGTCGATATCAAGGCCTCCGGCGTCAATCCGGTCAGCCAGCTCGATCCGTCGGTCCACATTCCCGCCGAATGGGTGGGAGAAACCATCTGCTGGCTGTGCACCGACGCGGGCGACGCCTATCGCGGTGTCGACTGTTCCCTGCGCGACGAAGATGTCCGCAAGTCGGTCGGGCTCGTCTGAGGGCTTCCGCAGCTATTGGCCGTCACATAACCCCCGCCGGAATCAAAAGAGGGCCGCAACCGCGGCCCTCCCATGAGATCGACGTGACACGAGGTCCGGATCAGATCCCGGCGAAACCGTTCAATGCCAGAGGCTGCTCCAACATCGTTCCATTCCGCCCAGACACATGGGCCACGTTCGGATACTCATTAGACATGGGCACACCTCCTTTCAGTTGTTGATGACCTGATTAATGTGAGGTGGTTCAAACGGATTAACAAGCCTAAAAACCCGCCCCTGCTGCCTTTCAAACGTGCATCTTCCGTTCTGTTACCGGGAAGACACAGCCTTTTGCGCGATTTTCATGAAGACGGCGTCCAGTTCCGCGGCCAGCTCGGCAAGGGCCGCGCCGCCCTCGTCCATGTAGGGTGCGAACACCAGATCCGCCGTTTTCCAGGAGAGAGTCGCGGTGCCACCGCTGTCTTCGCTCACGTAAAAGCGGATCGGCGCTTCGATGCCGGCGGCAACCGAGGCCTCCAGCATGCGCACCGCGTAGTCGTTGCGGTAGACGCCGATGACCCGGTTGCCCGGGATCGTCAGACCCCGCCCCTTCGCGCCGGCAGAGGCGCTGGCCTGGGTCACCACGATCATGCCTTCTTCCTTGACGGCGGCTTGCAGTTTCTCCACCAGATCGTCATAGGCAAGGGACGTCGGCATCACCTGCCAGCCCTCCCGGGGTGCGACGCTGTCCGCCCATGCCGATCCGGGGGCCAGTCCGGGGACCAGTCCCGGGGCGAGCATCAGCATCACTATGAAACAGCTCAACAAGCGCATTTTCTCGTCTCCCGATTTTTTTCGCGACTGTGAGGGGACCCTAGCGGCCCTTCGCTCACAAGCGTCTCACAATGCAGTGTTGCGACGATTTTCGACCGGTGCCGTGCCAGGTGCAGGGTGATGTCGAGGCAAAGCGGTTTCGCGGCGGTGCGGCAATGCCGATGAAGGATCGCCGGCTCTTCCGGCGGATATCGGCGCCATCCAGTTTCCCGCGCGCGCGGCGGCATTCAGCCTGGCATCGTCCGGGCTCATACCGCAATGCAACTCTCCTTTGCCGGTTTACACATTGCCAACACCTTTTTGTGTTTTGCAGTTCAAGTGAAGGCTGCGGATTTTGGGCATTGATAATTTATTCGGCCGGTGCATTGTGCCCAGCGCGCGCAGCGCGTTTCGGCAAACGCCGGCCCGGGAACCAAAAAGGTCTGTCATGCGTCTAAGCGATCAATTCGGGTATGACCTCACCCTTGCGGACAAGGACGCCGTCTCGGCCTGGAATGCGACCGTGAACGCCTTTCTGGCGCACGGAAAAACGACGCCGCAACATCTCGAGACCTGCCTTGGCCTCGCTCCCGACTTCGCGCTCGCACACGCCACACGCGGGCTGTTCTGTCTGTTGCTGGGCCGCAAGGAACTTAATGCGACGGCGCAGGAGTGTCTTGAAGTGGCCCGTGGCTCCGCCCGGCACACACCGTTGACGGAACGCGAGACGGCGGTCGTCGACGCGCTGGACAGCTGGCTGCGGGGTTTCCCGTCGCGCTCCGCCGATATTCTCGACACCATGCTGGTGCGGGTGCCCGAAGACGCGCTGATGATGAAGCTGGTGCATGCCATCCGTTTCGTCATGGGCGACGCGACAGGCATGCGCCAGTCCATCGAGCGTGTTTTTTCCGCTTATGAAGAAAGCCATCCAGCCTATGGCTACCTGCTCGGCTGCCGGGCCTTCTCGCTGGAGGAAACCGGAGACTACCGGCAGGCCGAAGCCCTGGGGCGCAGGGGGCTGGAGTTCGCCCGCGACGACGCCTGGGGCCTGCATGCCGTTGCCCATGTGCATGACATGACCGGCCGCTCGGAAGAAGGCGCCGGCTGGCTGGAAAATCATCCCGACGGCTGGGCCCATTGCAACAATTTCGGCTATCACGTGTGGTGGCACCTGGCGCTGATGTATCTTGATCAGAACAATCCGGACAAGGCGCTGGCGCTTTACGACGCGGAGATCCGCAAGGACAAGACCGACGACTACCGCGACATCTCCAACGCCGCCTCGCTGCTTGTCCGGCTGGAGCTGGAAGGCATTCCCGTCGGAACAAGATGGGACGAACTGGCGCTTCTGTCCGACAAGCGCGCCGAAGACGGCTGCAATGTCTTCGCCGATCTGCATTACCTGATGGCGCTTTTGAACGGCGGGCGCCGCATGGGGGCCGACCGGCTTCTCACCGGACTGAGGCTGCGGGCGCAGAGCGAGACCGATCTCGGCCATGTCGCGTCCGAAGCGGGTCTGCCGACCGGTCTCGGCCTGGAGCAATACCGCAAGGGCAACTACGCCTCGGCCTTCACGCTTCTGGCTTCGGCAAGAAACAGTCTTCACACCATCGGCGGCTCACATGCCCAGCGCGACGTCTTCGAACGGATCACGATCGATGCCGCCCTGCGCGCAGGGTTTTCGCCCGAAGCGGAAAATCTGCTCAAAAGCCGCGCCCGCAAGCGCGGCGCACTTGACAGATTTGCCGAACAGCGTCTTGAAATCTGCAACATAATGCATCGCGCCCAACGCGTGATGGAAGATAAAAAACTCAGGGCTACGGATTCGGTATAAGACCCGGCCTTCCCGAAGGGTGAGCAGCCTTTGCGCTTTCGGGTCTCATGCCCCGGAAGCGACCCGTCCTCACCCGATGCATCAGCTGGACCAAACGTGAACGTTCATTCTCAAGCGAAACGCCCCCGTGACCCGCGGCTCGACTTTTTCCGCGGGCTCGGCATGTTCATCATTTATATCGCCCATCTGCCCGGAAACTGGTGGACCCTCTGGATACCCGCCAGATTCGGCTTTTCCGACGCTACGGAAATCTTCGTCTTCTGCTCCGGCATGGCCTCCGCCATCGCCTTCGGCAAAATCTTCGACGTGCACGGCTGGGCGATGGGCGCGGCCCGCATCCTGCACCGCATGTGGCAGGTCTACTGGGCTCATATCGGCCAGTTTCTGCTGATCGCCGTCGGCCTCGTGATGCTGCACGAAAGCAATTTCCTGAACAGCTGCTGCGGCCTGACCCAGGACTATGTGGCGTCGCTGAACCTCTGGCACCTTTTCAACAACACCAGCGTTGCCCTGCCGGGCCTCATGACGCTGACGTGGGTGCCGAACTACTTCGATATCCTTCCGATGTACGTGGTGATCCTGGCGCTGATCCCGCTGATCATGCTGGCGTCCCGCATTTCGGTGATCGCGGCCTTCGCGCTGTCCATCGGCCTGTGGCTCGCCGCACAGTTCGGACTGCTCGACCTGCCGGCGGAACCCTGGTCGGACCGGAAGTGGTTCTTCAACCCGTTCGCCTGGCAGATGCTGTTCTTTACCGGCTTTGCCTTCATGCGCGGCTGGATTCCCGCACCGCCCGTCAGCCGCAAGCTGATGGCGCTGTGCGCCGCCATCGTGATCGCGACAATTCCCTTCGCCTATTTCCGCATTCACCTCAATGTGGAATGGATACAGGAGATCCGCCAGTCCATCCGACCCTTGTGGATCAAGACGGAATTCGGGCTGTTCCGCTATATCCACTTCTTGGCTCTGGCCTATCTCGCGTGGATCGCGGTGGGCGAGCGCGGCAAATACCTGCTCGGGCATGGCGAGCTCTGGGGCCTGTTCGTGCGGGTGGTCCAGAAGGTCGGCCAGCAATCGCTCGCCGTCTTCATGGCCAGCCTCGTGATCGCCCAGGCGGCCGGGCTGCTGCGCGACATGGTCTGGGGCCGCGGCGACTGGATTCCGCAGATCCTGTCAAATCTTCTGGGTTTTGTGGCTTTGATCGCCGTTGCCTACACCGTCTCCTGGTACAAGAGCGAACCCTGGCGCAAGCCACCGGCCACTTCCGGCAGAGGAACCTCGGGCCGGACGACATCCGCACCTGAAGGTCAGAACACTCCGGCAGCTCGGGACATCTCGGACAAAAAGACCGATGTGATGGCGTAGCCCGGCCAGCGTCAAAAAAGAGGCCGGCTCAGCCGGCAGCCTGACGCAGGTCCCCGTCCTCTTCACAGACGGTCCTGTCCCGTCCGGCATCCTTTGCCTTCAGCAGGGCAACATCCGCGCGCGTGCGCAGCGAGGACACCACGCCTCCCTGCGGCGTGTCGGCAAGCCCGATTGATACGGTGACAAGCCCCAGAACCATGCCGCGATGGGAGAGAGCCATCCTGGCGGTTCGCGTGCGAATGTCTTCCGCAATCCTGAAGGCGTCTTCGCGCGGCATCTCCGGCAGAAGAACGGCGAACTCCTCCCCCCCGTACCGGTAACAGTCGCCGCGGTCACCGACGACCTCCGTGAGAAGCCCGGCAAAGGACTGCATCACGAGATCGCCCGCATCATGACCGAATTCATCGTTGAAGCGCTTGAATTTATCAATGTCGAGCATCAGGCAGGTGAGCCGGGCGGGTTCACTCTCGCCGGCCTTTTCCCGCAGTGCCTGGTCGAGCGACCGGCGGTTAAACAGGCCCGTCAGACCGTCCCTTACGGCCAACTGCGTCAGCCTTTCGCGCAATTGCAGATTGGCAACCGCCAGCGCAACATTCTCGGCAATCATTTTCAGGTAGAGTTGCGCCTCGATGATCGACGTTTCGTCGTCGGCCGGGCCCGTGAAACTGAGGAGACCGATGATATCTCCCTGAGCTGTCAGTGGCACACACAACGCCACCGAGGCCGTGTCCGTCAAATGGGAGCACATGACGTCCTCCCTGCTGCTGTGGCTCACATGGGCGCAGCCCCTGCGAAACCCCCAGCATGAGTGAGGGCTGAACTCGGGAAGCGATGATTGCGGCGTTTTCCAGAACCCGACCTGTTTCAGCGCCGTGCGCTGCTCATTGATCACGTAAAGCCCGCCCGAAAGATCCGGAAAAATGTGCGGTGCGAATATGCTGACGACGTCGCTCAACTCCTCCAGCCGCTGGCAGGCCTGCAGGCGGTGCATCATCTGCAGGAAGAGATCCTTCATCTTGACTTCCCGCTGGCTCTCCATATCAAGGCGCTCACGCTCAAGGCCATTCTGACGGAATATATGTATGGCCGCGTTGAGCTCGCCGATCTCGTCACTGCGATTTTCCAACGGCACTTCGACTTCATAGTCCTGGGTCGCGAGACGATTGACGATGCCGCTCATGCGCTTCAATGGCAAGGCCACCCGCCGGCGCAGGACAAAATAGAGCACTCCCAGGAACAGCGCCGCCGTAATACCGAGCAATATACGCGCGATCAGTCCGTACCAGTCGCTGCGCAGTTTCGCGATCTCAAGAGCTTCAGTGGTGCGCGCCTCCACCACCTCGCGAAACCGCGCGACATTCTCCACAAGCTGTATGTGATGCCGGTAATGCTCTTCGCCGAACAGGATGGACCGGGCGGCCTCATCATTGCCGGCCTTGCTGGCTTCGATTCCCTCCAACTCAAGGGTTTCCAGCGTATCGATCTGGCTCCTGATCTGCTCGAAAAGCACTAGTTCGTTCTGCGTTGCGCCGTTTTCATCGGCATGGCGGGCTTTTTCCTCCAGCCGGTGCTCCTCGGCATTGGCGACCTCGAAGGCCTCAAGGTGGATGGTATCGCCGCGCATCACATAAAGGCGGGCCTCATCGGTTCTCAGCTCGGCTTCGATTTCAAGCTGGTCGGCAAGACCTATCAGCGCCAGATGTTCTTCAACGGACCTGCGTTCATCGTGCGCGCTACGGACGGACAGGATAAAGGCGGTGCCGGAAAGAGCCGTCAGAATGACCGTTACGCCATAGGCCCAATTCGTGATTGTGCTGATCTTCATGTAACCGATCCGAAAGTCCTGGCGTGCAGAAGCAGCAGCGACGCGCTCCAGCCGGCCTTCGAGCGATATCCGCTCTGTCCTCCCTTACAGGGTGACACGAACCAATTTAATTTCCGTTATGGATCCGTCCCCTGCCGAAACAGGTTCAAGGATCCATCCATTCTTCCGGGCAAGTCTCGTTGAGACCGTTCGCGCAAACGAGACAGGCTGCAACTCCGCCAGGGAAGAAACACGGTGGTATTTTTACGAAATTCGCTTGAGGTTTAAGCGCGTTCCAGCACATGACCGCCTGAAGGCCGGTATTCCATTCGAGGCGCCCGACGCACATGCATGCACACCCCGACTGCCCATAGAAACGGCAGGTACGCCGGCCTTTCGACCGGCGCTCCTGCCGTTACGTTAGGATCAGATCAGTGCAGCGAGGCCATCAGCAGGTCTGCCTCGAAGGCATTGGCAACCGCGGCTTCGCGGCTGTCTGCAAGCAGGATCGGCGTGCCGTCCGCATTGAGCAGCGCATAAAGCGTCATGTTGTCGTGCAGGGGCGGAACATCCGGGAACATTTCCTTCAGGTCACGCGCCTTGATCGGCTTGATATAGGCGATATCGCCCGTTCCGAGCTCGGTCAGTTCGTCGACAGACATGAATTCGGACAGAATTTTGCGGTCTGTCCAGGCCGGGATCTTCGTATTGTGCATCAGTCATTCTCCATCCGTTGGCCGACGAGGGTCTATTCGCCGCTGGAGATTTCTATTTTTCTTATAACACGTTCCGGTTCGGGACGTGCGAGGTCGATGGACAAAAGCCCATCTTTCAGGTCGGCACCGAGGATTTCGATCCCCTCGGCCAGAACAAAGGCCCGCTGAAACTGCCGGGCGGCTATACCGCGATGCAGATACTGCCGGGACTTGTCATCCACCTGACGGCCCCGGATGACGAGCTGGCTCTCCTCCACGGAGACATCGAGCTGGTCTCTGGTAAAGCCCGCGACAGCGAGCGTAATGCGGATGGTATCGCCCTGATCGTCCGATTTCGGCAATCTTTCGATATTATAGGGCGGATAACCGTCATTCGCGGCCTTGGAGACGCGATCAAGCACACGCTCGATATCGTCGAACCCGAGCATGAACGGGCTAGAAAACGCTGACATGCGTGTCATCCTCAAAGTCCTTGTCGAAGCGACCTTGCATCCGGACCCTTCTATTAGGCATCCGGACCGGAGCCCACCGGCTCCATTCGCCATTAAATATGGCGCTTCGTTAAATTTGATTCAAGGAGGGGCGTTTTCAGCGCTTTTTGGCAGCCTGTCATCCTGTTGCGGGCAAACATGGTGAACAGGAACCCTTTGATCAAGGCGGCCGGATTTCCCGGCGAGGCGCGCAGTGCAGCTGACCGATCCCGTCTACCGGTTGTCCATGTGCTCACCCTATGGCAAGATCTCCGAAGACATCTGAGCATGATAGGGATTGTTCACGGGCCGGGAGACAGGAGCGGGTTTTGCTTCAGCATCTTTGCAAGAGCCGAGACCGCATGGCGCACAGCCGGTTCGTGGCGTTCATCCTGGTGCATGACCAACCAGCGCTCCGTTGTCAGGCTTTCGACAGGATCCGTGATCCGGAGCAGATCCGGATAGGCATCACCGACAAATGTCGGCAGCAGCATCCGGGCATATCCCTTGCGCACGAGTGACAATGCCAGGGTTGCGTTGTTGACCGTTATATCGACCTCTTCTCCATGGTTCTCCTTGAGCCACAGACCCGTCGGGAAATGCGCCTCCTCCTCCACCAGACCGATCCAGCCGGGCTCGCCGCCGGAAGGAACGACCCTTGCCCGGTAGGCGGCATGTTCGACATGGCCAACCTTTTGTCCCGCCAGCCAGGCCTGTTTTGGCCGGCCGTTCCTGACGCCGATATCGATCTGGCGTCTGGCGACATCGCGATTGCGCAGGTCCGTTAAAAACTCCGGCACCCAATCCGAGCCCGGGGACCAGAAGCCGGCGATGTTGTCGATCAGGAGGCGCGAGGTCCAGCCGCCGGCGGAGATGCGTATCCGGCGACGGACCCTGCCGCTTTCCCGCCAGGTGGCGATGGAGCGGGCTGCCTGATCCATGTCTTCCAGATGCAGAAGCAGATCGCGCCCTTCCGCTGTCAGCTGGTAGCCGCGGGCCTCGCGCTCCACGAGACGCACGTTCAGGCTTTTCTCCAGGGACGATACCCGCCGCCCCAGCGTCGCCGCGCTGACGCCGGTTTTTTCCGCCGCCCCCGAAAGCCCACCTGCCTTGGCGACGGCAAGAAACAGCCGTAAATCTTCCCAACCCATATTTCGTTTCATTTTTGAAAACTCAATTACACTTTGAAAACATGCCAATAACGTCGCTTCATGAGATTGATTGCAAGACACCACGAAAAGCAATCAAATATGAAGAGAACCTGCATGTCCATCCCCCTGCCCCCGCGCTCACAGTCTGCGCGCACGAAAAACGGCGGCCTCGCCTGGAATGACCCACTAAGGGAGCTGCATCCGCACCACGCGGTCTTCTGGCCGGAAGACCTGCCGGAGCATGTGCTGCTTGAAAGGCGGCACATGGCCCGCGCTCTCAGGATCAGAAAACTCTTCTGGAGACGCTTGCTGCGCAGGATGCTCTCCCCCTTTCGACGCGCTGTCCGACGGGTCAGACAGGGCCAGGTCGCCCGGGAGACTGGGTCGATCGTGCCTTCCCGCGAACAGACCTGTCAGGCTTTTCCGCCGAAATGACGCGTCCGTGATCCGGTTCGCCTTGTGCCCGGGGGCAGGACAGGCCAGTCTGGCCACCGGCCCCGCGCCGGTGCCGCATTGCTCATGAATGTTCCCGCATACACGACGCTTCAAATGACCCGCGACGAATTCGATATATTCTGCAGCCGGCTGCCTGCGACCACCCATGTGGTGCAATGGGGCAATGCGTCCGTATGGAAGGTGGGCGGCAAGATCTTTGCCATCTGCTCAAGATGGGGAGACGGCGATCTTCCCCGGTTCAGTTTCAAGTGCTCCGACATCTCCTATGCGCTGCTGATCCAGCAGGACGGCCTGATCCCGGCGCCTTATCTCGCCCGGGCGAAATGGGTGCAGATGGAGGAAGAGGGCGCGCTCGATGATGACAGCCTGAAAGCCTATATCGAGGCCGCGCACAAGATCATCTCGGCGAAGCTGACCCGCAAACAGCGCAATGAGCTCGGCCTTGCCGTCTGAGCGCGCCCTGAAATGGCGGTCGCTCAGGCTCCTCATGCTGGCCGAAATCTCAGCCATGAGCCTATGGTTCATGTCTGCCGCCGTCCTGCCCGATCTGACCCGCGAATTCGGGATTTCCCCGTTCCGGCAGGCCGCGCTGTCCAGCTCCGTGCAGATCGGCTTTGTCGCCGGGGCTCTCGTCTCCGCATTCCTGGGGCTGGCGGACAGGATCGATCCGCGGCGTTTCTTTGCGTTCTGCGCGATCCTTGCCGGTCTTTTCAACGCCAGCCTTCTGGTTGTCGAGCCGGGTGGAGCGGCCTCTATCCTCGCCCGGTTCGCGACCGGCGCCCTGCTTGCCGGGGTCTACCCGGTGGGCATGAAAATCGTCGTCGGCTGGGGACAGAAAGATCGTGGATTTCTTGTTGGCATGCTTGTCGGTGCGCTGACGTTCGGGTCGGCCGGACCGCATCTTCTCGCCCTTCTGGGGGGCACGGACTGGCGCTGGAGCCTGACGGTGGCCTCTATTGCCTCCGCTGCCGGCGGGGTCCTGTGCCTTCTGACCGATCTCGGCCCCTACCACGCCCGCGCCGCACGCATGCAGGTGCGCGCCATCCTGACGGCCTGGACCAACCCGAAGATCCGGTATGCCTATGCCGGTTATCTCGGCCACATGTGGGAGCTTTATGCCATGTGGGCGTGGATCGGCGTGGCGCTCGCCGTTTCCTTTTCCGCGCATATGGGACAGGAGGCGGCCATTTCGCTCTCGCGCCTGATCGCCTTCCTGAGCATCGCGGCCGGTGGCGCCGCCTGTATTGCCGCCGGCCTCGCCGCCGACCGGATCGGCAAGGCGAATATCGCCGTCCTCGCCATGGCCGTGAGCGGCACCGCCGCCATTGCCTCCGCCCTCACCTTCGGCGGCCCCGTCTGGCTGACGATTGTCTGCGTTCTCGTCTGGGGTGCCGCGATCCTTCCGGACTCGGCGCAGTTTTCAGCGCTTGTTGCCGATTACGCCCCGGCGGACCAGGCCGGCAGTCTGATGACCTTCCAGACCGCGCTCGGATTTGCTCTGACGTTCTTCACCGTGCAACTGACCCCGCTCGGCGTCGATCTCATCGGCTGGCCGGGCGTGTTCGCGCTCATGGCCATCGGTCCGGTGTTCGGGATCTGGGGCATGGTGCGGCTGAAACGGCTCGGCTGATTTTCGCAGCGCGCGCCGGGCTCCATGTCGGTCTTCCATCCCCGTCCTCGTCTTCGAGAGGTCCCGGATCTTCGCTTCACTTCGTCCGGGACAGCTGAGGGAGATGCAGGCGCAATGAAGCTGCGGTTACCTCTGGCGCTCCGGCATCACCAGTTCAAACTCCACATGTCCGAAATCCTGGCCATTGATGCGCAGGCTGAGCGCCTGCGTGCCGCCGTAATAAACCCGCGTGGTGATCGGCCGGATAGTATGGATGCGCGCCAGGGAAATGGTTTCACCGGGAGCGAGCCGCAGCTTCGTCCATTTGAATACCTTCGGGGACAGCGTCCCGTTGGCCTTCCTGAAATGCACCAGATAGTCGATCACCAGGTCCTGCGACGTGCCGCCGGTGGAGACAAGATCGGCGGCGAAGGCAACCGCGTCGCCATATGACACCACGGGGCTCTCGATGCTCAGGCCCTCAAGGCGGATCTCCGGCGGATTGAGCCCGAAGGCCGTCAGCGTCGCCGGATGACCCTGCTTGATCAGCGAGCGGCAGGCGTGGCGCACCAGTTTCTCCCGGGTCCTGTCCGCGCCCTTCAGCCAGCGCGCGGCAAGCTCCGCCACCAGATCCGGATGGTCCTTGGCGATGTCGTTCAGATGGTTGGCGACGGAGCGGCGGACGTAATCTTCCGGATCGTCCTTCAGCGCTTCCAGAAGCGGCAGGGTCGGCGACGGATCCTCCACAAGGCGTCTGAGCCGCATTCCCCAGGGAAGACGCGGGCGCGTACCTTCGGAAACAAGGCGGCGGACATGCACGCTCCGGTCTCTCACCCAGGGCGCCATGATCGCAAGCGCCCGGTCCTGATCCTTGTCAAGGAATGGACGGACGTCGAATTCGGCCGTCGCCCTCCTGGTCATTTCTTTCAGGAGCGCAAAGGATTTCTCGAAATCATCGAGACCGGATCTTGAGACGATCATGCCCAGCGGCATGATACCCCAGCCACGGATGCCTTTCTCGTCGCTGCCCCGGTCGAAGGCAATCTCCGTTACCGGATGCAGGACAGCTTCCAGAACGGCAAAGCGTTCGCACAGATTGTCCGGCAGATGGCGATCCGTCACATCGGCAATATGCGCGGCCCGCTGTTTAAGCTCCAGTTGCTCCAGATCTGACAGGATCGCCGCTTCATAGGCCTGCCGGTCGAAGCCTCTCACATGCCGCGCAAAGTGGCCACCAAGGCAACGCACGAGGTCCGGCGAGATATTGTTCTTGAACGGTTCCATGCTCCAACCTCCTTGTCCGTGATCTTGCACCGTATGCCGGAGGAGCACCGCTTCGCCTAGTCCGGCCCGGAGAGCTCCTGACAGCGTCTGTCAGGAGACCGCATTCCGGACGATTGCCGCACCGTATCGAGGCCGGCCAACAAAAAAAGCCACTCCGGTTTTCCGGAGTGGCCAGTTCGGGTCGAAAGACCCGTGTCGGTCCGCCGCTACGGCCCGTTATTCAGGTTCTCAAAGTATCCGGGCGTCAGTCAATCCGGCGACCGGTCTGTGCGTCGAAGTAATGGACATGCTCCGGAGCGACCTTCAGGGTGAGCTTTTCGCCTGCCGGGTGGACCGCATGGCTGGAGACACGCACCACGAGTTCGGGACCGCCTTCCTCGAAGCTGGCATAGATGAAGCTTTCCGCGCCGACCGGTTCGAGAACATTGACGGTAACCTCAAGGGTTAGTCCGCCGCCCGCCGACGCACTGTCCACGACTTCCATGTGTTCGGGACGGATGCCGACGGTGTAGCCGTCCCCGCCCTTGACGTTCGCGCCGGACAGCCCCGTGCCTTTTACCAGTTCCAGGCCGTCGCCATTGGCTTTGACTTCCAGAAGGTTCATCGCCGGCGAACCGATGAAGCTGGCCACGAAGGTGGAGGCCGGATTGTCGTAGACCTCGATCGGCGCGCCGATCTGCTCGATGTTGCCGCCATTCAGAACCACCAGCCTGTCGGCCAGGGTCATGGCCTCGAGCTGGTCGTGGGTCACATAGACACTGGTGGTGCCCAGGGCCCGCTGCAGGCGCTTGATCTCCACACGCATCTGCACGCGCAGCTTGGCGTCGAGATTGGACAGCGGCTCATCGAACAGGAAGGCCGCGGGCTCGCGCACGATGGCACGGCCCATGGCGACGCGCTGACGCTGGCCGCCGGACAGGGCCCGGGGCTTGCGGTCGAGATACTCGCCGATTTCCAGGATGCCGGCGGCTTCCTTCACCCGGCGGTCGATTTCGGCCTTGTCCATGCCCCGGTTCTTCAGACCGTAAGCAAGGTTGTTGTAGACCGTCATATGCGGATAGAGCGCATAGTTCTGGAACACCATGGCGATGTCGCGGTCGGCCGGGTCGACCTTGTTGACCAGACGATCGCCGATCCTGATGTCGCCGGTGGTGATCTCTTCCAGACCGGCGATCATGCGCAGCAGGGTGGACTTGCCGCAGCCGGACGGACCGACCAGCACGATGAATTCGCCGTCGGTGATATCGATGGAGACACCTTTGACGGCCTCCACATTGCCCGCATACACCTTTCGGACGGTGTCGAGAGTAATCGTTGACATTTAATACCTCACTTATCGCTCTCGACGAGCCCTTTGACGAACCAGCTCTGGAAGACGACCACGATCAGGACCGGCGGCACGATGGCGAGGATCGCCAGGGCCATGGCCTCGTTGAAGTCCGGGATCTGCGCGCCCACCCAGACCTGAAGGATCTGCTTGATGCCGCGTACCAGCGTGAACATGGATTCATCGGTGGTGATCAGGGTCGGCCAGAGATACTGGTTCCAGCCATAAACGAACATGATGATGAAGATCGCCGCGATCATCGTCTGGGAAAGCGGCACCAGGATATCCTTGAAGAACTTCCAGGGACCGGCCCCGTCGATCCTGGCCGCTTCCAGCAACTCATCGGGAACCGACATGAAGAACTGGCGGAAGAAGAAGGTGCCGGTCGCGGAGGCGATCAGCGGCACGATCAGGCCCGAATAGGTGTTCACCATGCCGAGCTGCTGCACGATCTCGTAGGACGGCAGGATGCGCACCTCGAGCGGCAGCAGCAGCGTGGCGAAGATCACCCAGAAACACAGCGTTGCCATGGGAAAGCGGAAATAGACGATCGCATAGGCCGCCAGCATGGAAATCACGATCTTGCCGATGGCGAAGCCGAAGCCGAGGATCATGGAGTTCTTGAGCATGACCAAGCCGTTGACTTCCTTAGTGAAGCCACCGGCCTCGAACAGGACCGTCTCGTAGTTCTTGAAGAACTCGCCGCCGGGCGTGAACTGGAGACCCTGCTTGTAGATGGTCAACGCATCGTGGGTGCTGGTCATGAAGGCCAGCACGACCGGGGTGACCATGAAGAAGACACCGAGAAGAAGGATCACGTGGTCCGAGATCTGCAGTCGATTCATTTCAGCTCCCCCGTCAGGTGTAATGCACGCGCCGCTCGATGAGGCGGAACTGGATGATTGTCAGGATGAAGACCATCGCCATCAGGATGACGGACTGGGCCGATGAGCCCCCCAGGTCATTGCCGCGGAAACCGTCCAGATAGACCTTGTAGACAAGGGTGACCGGGTTGTTGCCGGGCTCGTTCTTGACGATGACGTCGATGATGCCGAACGTATCGAAGAAGGCGTAGGTGATGTTGATGATCAGCAGGAAAAATCCGGTCGGCGCCAGCAGCGGAAAGGTTACGGTCCAGAAGCGGCGGAAGCCGGACCGGCAGTCTATGCTGGCGGCCTCCTGAACGGACTTCGAAACACTCTGCAGGCCGGAGAGAAAGAAGATGAAGTTCACCGGGATCTGCTTCCACACCGCCGTGGTGATCATGGCGAAACTGGTGTCGAAATAGTTGACGCCTATCTGCATCTGCCAGCCGAACATGGCGAAGAAATCCACCATCGGGCCAACATGCTGGTCGAACAGAAGGACGCCGATCAGACCGGCGACCGGGGGCGCCACGGCATAGACCCACATCAGCAGCGTCTTGTAGGAGGAGGCCCCGCGCAGAACCTTGTCCGCCTTGACCGCCAACAACAGGGCAAGTCCCAGAGACAGGAAGGTCACGGAACATGTAAACACCGCCGTGAACCGGGCGACGCGGCCGTAATCGGTCGATGTCAGCGTGTCCGTGAAGTTGTCGAGACCGACAAAGGTCGAGCCGAAACCGAACGGATCTTCAAGGTAAAAGGACGATTCGACCGCTTCGGCCGCCGGCCAGAGGAAGAAGATCGCCACGATTGAGAGCTGCGGCAAAAGCAGCAGATATGGCAGCCACGGGGACTGGAAGTGGACTTTTTTCATCGGATTGCGTCTCGACCACCGGGAACGGGCAAAGCGAGCCACCGGTCGACCGGCAAGCCCGCTTCCCATGTATGGGAAATGGGGGCGCGAAGCGTCCCCATCGGGATCAGGTCAACTGCCGATCAGTTGCCGGCGGTCTTGGAGAAACGATCCAGAAGCTTGTTGCCGTCCGCCTCGATCGTGGCGAAAGCATCTTCTACGGAAGCTTCACCGGACAGGATCTTGCCGTATTCGCGGTTCATGACGTCACGGATCTGGACGTAGAACCCCATGCGGTAGCCCTTGGTCCATTCGCCGCCCGGCAGGGTGAGCTGCTTGATGCCGACTTCGGCAGCCGGCGTGCTTTCGTAGTAACCGTCTTTCTTGGCCAGCTCATAGGCAGCGTTGGTGATCGGCACGTAGCCGGTTTCCTTGTGCCACATGTACTGGACTTCCGGGGAGGTCAGGTACTGGTAGAAGGAGGCAACACACTTGTTTTCCTCGTCCGGCTTGCCGGACATGGCGAACAGGGCCGCGCCGCCGATGAACGTGCCGGTGCCGGCGCCTTCAACAGCATCCCAGTAAGGCAGGTAGGTTGCGGAGAACGGGAATTCGACGGTCTTGGAGATACCGCCGAAGGATCCCGAAGATCCGAGCCACATGGCCACCTTGCCTTCGTTGAACGGGGTCTGGTTGTCGCCCCAGCCGGTGCCGTAGTAACCGAACAGGCCATCGTCCAGCCAACCCTTCACCTTGGTGAAGTGGTTCTTGATCGGCTCACCGAAGACAAGCTTGGTGTCCTTCGAACCGTCGTAACCGTTGTTGTTGGTCGCGAACTGCAGGTTATGACGGGACTTGAAATTCTCGGTGAAGATCCACGGCAGGTGAGACTGCGCAAGCGGCACATAACCGGCTTCTTTCAGCTTCGGAGCGATTGCCTCGAACTCTTCCCAGGTCTTCGGCGCCTCGACACCGGCCTTCTTCAGGGCGTCCTCGTTGGTGTAGAGGATCGGCGTGGAGGAGTTGAACGGCATACCGATCATCTTGCCGTCGCTGTCGGCGTAGAAATAGCGGACACCGTCGATGTAATCCTCAATGTCGAAGCCCACACCGGCGTTTTCCAGGATGTCCTGGGCCGGGATAACGGCACCCTTGGCGCCGATGATGGTGGCTGCGCCCGCATCGAAGACCTGCAGGACGTTCGGCTGTTCGCCGGCACGGAAAGCCGCGATACCGGCTGTCAGGGTCTCTTCATACGTGCCCTTGAACACGGGAGTGATCTGGCAGGCGTCCTGAGCATCATTGTAACCATTGGCGATGTCAACGACGACTTCGCCAAGGCGGCCGCCCATGGCGTGCCACCAGGTGATGTCGGTCGCTGCAAAAGAAGCGGAGGAAGTGCCCAAAAGGGCAGCCGCAGCCACCAGGCTGGCGACAGTCTTACGATAAGCCATGTATTTTTGCTCCCATGTATCAGGGCGTCGGGGCCCATGTCAGCAGTTGGTCTCTTTCACGATGCTGAATTGGCTCGATCAGCATCAAAAACGATAACGCCTGCGTTTCGTATTGTTTTCATATGAACGTTATGTGACGCTCATATGAACATTAAAAGACGCCGTGACCGCGTCCGCAAGCAGAAATGGTTTTAAATCTGTAAAACCCGGTTTCCTGTTCATTGCGACAGGCTGTTTGCGGAGTATCGATGGCCCGTCCGGCCTTGCAATTCCCTTGCGTCTGCCCCCTTCGGAAAAACGGGAGAGCACTTTCAAAAAATTATCCGGCAGAAGGTTAGACGGCTCATATGAAGCTTGAGCGTCGTTCATATGAACAGACGGCGACATATTCCCGGGCCTTGCGAATCCACACGGGTTCTGCCTCCCGCACGCCTGCGTGAGGGCCCGCGGGCCGGGGTCAGACCCTTGCCGGACAGACTTAGAGCTTGCCGAAAATCCGGCGTTTGGTGCTGGCGGAGGAATGCAGGATCTTGTTGAAGAGGTAGTGTCTGGCGCGCATGTCCACGAACCGGAGCGCGTATTCCAGCCTGCCGGCCAGGCTCCTGCGGGCCCTTGGTCCCGGGGTCAGATGTCTCACAATGCGGCCTTCGGCGCAGAGCCGTTCGGTCCAGTGGCGCTCCGCGCTCCAGTCGTGAGTGTGCTGCTTGCCCTCATGGGTGAAGCCGAACAGATGGATTTCCGCCTCGGGGTAGAGGTCCAGCAGCTCGGCGATGATCGATGCCCCCGAGGTCGGGTTGCTCTGATCGAGCGCGTCGAACTCCTTCAGATGGGCACGGGCCCTGGTGATGGGACCGAAGCCGAGGTAGCGCGGTTTGCACTCCCGTTCGAACAGCCAGTCAACCCGGCCGTTCTCCTCGATGTCGTTCACCCAGACCTCCGGTGCGCGGTGCAGGGCCAGCGGGTTGATCCGCTTGCTCATGTAGACGCGCGCCCGGTTGAGCATCAGGGCGTCGACCCTCTGGCCCGCCGCCCCGCAGGCCGGCGCGCTGTTGAAGCGCAGCACGAAATCCGCATCGTCGACAAGCGCCGCATCGGCCTGCGAAACAGGTCCGTTGCCGACGATGGAAATCGTTTTGATCGGCCCTATGTCCGGAATACCGCCCGTCATCGCATGTTCCCGATTTTCTCTGACAGGCCGTATAGCAATCCGGCTCCCGACCGGCAACGGCTGTTTGCCGGGGCAGAGGCGGACCGCATTCGGCCTGTGATTTGCAATCAACCTTCCCCGTTATTCCGGACAAGCGCAGCCGTGCTGCGCTTGTCCGGAATAACGGAATGAAGGCACGCCGGTTGCATGAAAGCCGGTTCCGCACGCGGCCGGCTTCCGCTAGGATATGGACCCATGAAATTCTCCTCCGCCTTTCCCCTGAAGAAAGCCCGCGCCCATGAAGTGTGTGGCGACGGCGCGCTGGCGTTTGCCGCCATCAGTGCGGGGCTTTCCGAAGGTACCGTCGTGTGGGTGTCGGAGCACCGGCTGCCGGTGGTGAACCCGGAAGGGCTTTTTCCCTATTGCGACCCCGGCCGGCTGCTTGTCACCCGCGCCGACAGCCATGTGAACGTGCTGGCCAGCACGGAGACGGCGCTGCGCTCCGGGGCTGCGGGACTGGTGGTGGCCGAACTCGGCGCCGCCATCGGCCTGACGGAGGGCCGCCGCCTGCAACTGGCCGCCGAGGCCGGCGGCACCACGGCGCTGCTGGTCATCCCGGAGGGCGCGGGAAGCAATGCGGCGGAAACCCGCTGGCGCTGCGCGGGCCTTCCGCCGGATACAGGCGGGTCTTCCGATCTGCCTCTACGTCAAAATTACCCTCCGCAAAACGGTCCCGACTCGACTCGCTGGCGCTGGTCGCTTATAAAGAACAAAATAGGAACATTGTCTGAATGGATTGTAGGTTGGGATGCAGCGGCGCATCGTGTCATTGTGGTTTCCGAGGCTGGCGGCTGAGCGCTCCTTACGCGCCCGTCCCGTCGACGCGCCCTTTGCGCTGAGCCTTTTCGACCGCAATTCCGAACGCCTTTACGACCTTTGTCCGC
Source organism: Labrenzia sp. OB1 (assembly GCF_001624695.1). Lineage (GTDB taxonomy): Bacteria > Pseudomonadota > Alphaproteobacteria > Rhizobiales > Stappiaceae > Roseibium. The sequence continues at coordinate 185,934 of NZ_JSEP01000007.1, forward strand.
GCGCGGAAAGCTTCGGCCTGCAGCGCGGCATGACACTGGTGCACGCGCGCAGCTTCTGCCCCGGCCTTCTGACGCGGACCGCAGATCCGGACGCCGACCAGCGCTTCCTGCGCATTCTGGCAAGATGGGCGACACGTTATTGCCCCTGGGTGGGGCTCGACGGCCGGGACGGGCTTTTTCTGGACGTCACCGGCTCGGCCCATCTTCTGGGCGGCGAGGAGCCGCTTCTGGGCGACATCCGCGCCCGGCTGGCGCGTGCCGGTCTTTCCGCCCGCCTCGGCCTTGCCGGAACGCCGGGGGCAGCCTGGGCGCTGTCACGCTTTTGCGAAGGCATCGCGCCGCCCGGCGAGAACCTGTCGCGCATCGGCCCGCTGCCATTATCGGCCCTGCGCCTTGCCGACCAGACCTGCACCAGCCTGGAGCGGCTCGGCATCGCGACGGTGTCCGACCTTCACAACCTGCCCCGGGCCACCGTCGCCCGGCGCTATGATCCCGATGTGCTGCGCCGTCTCGACCAGGCGCTCGGCGCGGTCGGGGAACAGATCTCCCCCCTGCAGGACGCGCCGGGCTTCGCGGCCCGCCTCACCCTGCCCGACCCCATCGGCCTTCTGGACGATGTGATGGCCGGCGCCCGGCGCCTGATCGGCCATATGTGCACCCAGCTGGACGCGACGCAGAAGGGCGCGCGCATGCTGCGGCTGACCTTCCACCGGGTGGACCAGGAAAACCGCTCGGTCGAATTGCGCCTTGCCCGGCCGATGCGCGATCCGGTTCGCATCGCCGCACTGTTCGAGCGCGGCGTCGGCGCGGTGGATGCCGGCTACGGCATCGACATGATCCGCCTGGAAGCGGTGGAGATCGAGGCGCTCGGCATGCGCCAGCTCGACCGCGCCCAGAACCGGGAAAAGGACAGTCTCGACGATCTCGTCACCCAGCTCGGCAACCGGCTGGGGCTGGACAACATCCTGCGCTTCCAGCCTGTCGACAGCCATATTCCGGAGCGCAGCTTCACGCTCGTGCCCGCCGCCGGGAGCCGCCCCGCCCCGGCCTGGCCGAGCCGCCGCCCCCGCCCCCTCAGGCTGTTTGCACCCGAACCGGTGATCGCCTCCGGCGGCGGGAGCCGCCAGGGACTGGAACCGCCGCCCCGCTTCCGCTGGCGCGGCAGCTTTCTGACAACCATCGGCGCCGAGGGCCCGGAACGCATCACCCCGGCCTGGTGGGAAAACGACGCCGGCTGGCGCGGCGGCCTGCGCGATTACTGGCGCGTGGAAACCGGCGAGGGCCGCCGCCTCTGGCTGTTCCACACGCCCCAGGCACCGCGGCCCCGGGGATGGTTCGTGCAAGGGGAGTTCGCCTGATGCCTTTCTCCTTCGCCGCTTGCGCATTCTCTCCCCCCTTGAGAGGGAGATGTCCCCGCAGGGGACAGAGGGGGGTATCGGCCTGCCGGCAGACGCAGCCTTTCAGAATGCGCCGCACCGCTTCCCCCCCCTCTGTCAGCAGAGCTGACATCTCCCCCTCAAGGGGGGAGAGTGGTGTTCGCCGCGCGGCCAGGAAAATAAAACCGGGTGGAGAAAGGCTGTCTTTCGGCACCGCCTCCCGGCCCATGCGGCGGGACGGAGGTCGGCGATGAGTTCCCTGCCCTCCCCCGGCACGTTCCGCGTCGAGCCTGCGCGCTATGCGGAGCTGTGTGTGACGTCGAACTTCACCTTCCTGACGGGTGCCTCCCATCCGGAGGAGCTGGTGACGCGGGCGGCGGCGCTGGGGCTGGAGGCGATTGCCATTACCGACCGCAATTCGCTGGCCGGCGTGGTGCGGGCGTTTTCGGCACTGAAGGAGATCAAACGCGCGGCGGCGGAAGAAGGTGTGGCCGTGCGTTCGCATGCGCAGACGGATCCCTCCTCCCGCCAGGTCACTACCGCCGCGCCGCCGCTTGCCCTCACCCTGCCCGCGCCGCAAGACCCGGCTGGAACCGCTTCCGAAACCGCCAGCAGTGCTGCCTGTGAGGCCCACTCCGCGACCACGCTCCGCGCCCCCCCGCACTCCGGTCCCCTGAAACTGCCCAGACTGATCGTCGGCGCGCGGCTGGTGCTGCGCGACAGCCCGGTGGAGTGGGTGGCGCTGCCGAGCGACCGGGCGGCCTATGAACGGCTCAGCCAGCTGCTGACCCTCGGCAAGCGGCGGGCGGAAAAGGGCGACTGCCATCTCGATTTCGCCGATCTTGTGACCGCCGCCGCCGGACTGATCCTGATCGCGCTGCCGCAGGTGTCCGGTCCCGTGCATGAATTTTGTAAGACGGCTAAGGATCATATCCGCCGGCTGCGCGAAGCCGTTCCGGGGCATGTGTTTCTGGGTGCCGCACCGCGCTATGACGGTACGGACCAGGCGTGGTTTCGCACCTGCGCCCGGGCCGCTCACTCTCTGGCCGCGCCGATGGTCGCCGTCGGCGACGTGCTGATGCACCATGCCGGGCGGCGGCGGCTGGCCGACGTGCTGACCTGCCTGCGCGAGGGCTGCAGCATCGATCAGATCGGCACCCGTGCCCTGCCCAATGGCGAGCGGCGGCTGAAATCGCCGGCCGACATGGCCCGGCTCTACCGCCACTACCCGGCGGCGCTGCGGCGGAGCATCGAGATCGCCACCCGCTGCAGCTTCGACCTGTCGGAACTTTCCTATGAATATCCGGACGAGATCACCGGCGACGAAAGCCCGCAGGAGCGGCTGGAACGGCTGACGCGGGAGGGCCTGGAGCGGCGCTACCCGCAGGGCGTGCCGGCAAGTGCCGAGGCGCTGGCGGAAAAGGAACTGGCGCTGATCCGCAAACTGAAATTCGCCGCCTATTTCCTCACCGTGCACGACATCATCCAGTTCGCCCGCAGCCGGTACATCCTGTGCCAGGGGCGCGGCTCGGCGGCCAATTCGATCATCTGCTACGCGCTCGGCATAACCGATGTGGGACCGGAGACGATCACCATGGTCTCCGAGCGCTTCATCTCCGAGCACAGGGGCGAGCCGCCGGACATCGATGTCGATTTCGAACATGAGCGCCGCGAGGAGGTGATCCAGTATATCTACGAGCGCTACGGCCGCCACCGGGCGGGGCTGTGCGCCACCGTCATCCATTTCCGCTCGCGCGCGGCGACCCGCGAAGTCGGCAAGGTGATGGGGCTGAACGCCGATGTCACCGCCGCCCTCACCGGGCAGATCTGGGGCAGCTCGAACACCGGTCCGGAGGAGACCCGGGTGAAGGAGATTGGCCTCGACCTCACCAACCCGCGCATTATCCAGACCATCGAGCTGATCCGCGAGATCATCGGCTTTCCGCGCCATCTCAGCCAGCATGTCGGCGGCTTCGTGATCACCCAGGGACGGCTCGACGCGCTGTGCCCGATCGAGAACGCCGCCATGGAAAACCGCACGGTGATCGAATGGGACAAGGACGACATCGACGCGCTCGGCATTCTCAAGGTCGATGTTCTCAGCCTCGGCATGCTGACCTGCATCCGCAAGTGCTTCGACCTCCTGAAGGACCATCACGACCGCGAGCTGACGCTGGCGAGCGTGCCGCAGCACGACACGCCCACCTATGACATGCTGTGCGTGGCCGACGCTGTCGGCGTCTTTCAGGTGGAAAGCCGGGCGCAGATGAACTTCCTGCCGCGCATGCGACCGCGCGTCTTCTACGATCTGGTGATCGAGGTGGCGATCGTGCGGCCCGGACCGATCCAGGGCGGGATGGTGCACCCTTACATCAACCGCCGCCAGGGCAAGGAGAAGATCACCTTTCCCTCCAGAGAGCTGGAGGAGGTGCTCGGCAAGACACTCGGCGTGCCTCTGTTCCAGGAACAGGCGATGCAGATCGCCGTGGTCGCCGCCGGTTTCACCCCGTCGGAGGCGGATAAACTGCGCCGCTCCATGGCGACCTTCCGGCGCATGGGCACCATCGGCCAATTGAAGGAAAAATTCATCACCGGCATGCTGGAGCGCGGCTACCAGCTCGAGTTCGCGCAGAACTGCTTCGGCCAGATCGAGGGGTTCGGCGAATACGGCTTTCCGGAAAGCCACGCGGCGGCCTTCGCCATGCTCGCCTATGTCTCGGCCTATCTGAAATGCCACTTCCCGGCGGAGTTCGCCTGCGCGCTGCTCAACTCCCAGCCGATGGGCTTTTACGCCCCGGCGCAGATCGTGCGCGACGCGCGCGATCACCAGGTGGAGGTGCGGCCCGTGTGCGTCAACACCAGCTCCTGGGACTGCACGCTGGAGCGGCGCGGCGACGGCGCGCTGGCGCTCAGGCTCGGCTTTCGCCAGATCAAGGGTCTGCGCGAGGAAGACGCCGCCTGGATCGTCGCGGCGCGCGGCAACGGCTATCCGGACCCGGAATCTCTCTGGCTGCGCACCGGCGTCGCGCCGGCGACCTTGGAACGCCTTGCCGAGGCCGACGCCTTCGCCGGCATGGGCCTGAGCCGCCGCGCGGCGCTGTGGCAGGTGAAGACCATCCGCAGCCCGAAGCCGCTGCCGCTGTTCAACGATCCCATCGACGGCGAGGCGATCTTCGAGCCGCAGGTCACCCTGCCGGCCATGCATCTGGGCCAGGAGGTGGTGGAGGATTATCTCTCGACACGCCTGACCCTGCGCGCCCACCCGATGGAGCTGCTGCGCCCGCATATCGCGCAGCTCACCCCGCACGACCGGCTGGCCGCGCTCTCTTCGCGTGAGGCGCGCCGGGTCTCCGTCTGCGGGCTGGTGATCACCCGCCAGCGGCCGGGCACGGCGTCAGGCGTGATCTTCCTGACGCTGGAGGACGAGACCGGCGTTTCCAACGTGGTCGTCTGGCCGAAAATCTACGAAAAATACCGCCCCACCGTCCTCGGCGGGCGCCTCGTCAAGGTCACCGGCCGTCTGGAACGCGAGGGCCAGGTCGTGCATCTGATCGCCGACACCATAGAAGACCGCTCCGCCGACCTCTCCCTGCTCGGCCACCCGAACGGCAACGTGCTGGGACAGACGACCGCCAAGACCGACGACGTCCCCGCCCACATGAAACCACCGCCAGCCCCAAAGCCCCGGGCGATGCATCCGCGGGATCAGGCGAAGCGGCTGTTTCCGAGCCGGGATTTTCATTGAGGGGGAAGTTCTAAAACGAGCGGGAAATTGACTTTCGCTGCGCTCCGAACCAACGGCGACACAGCGGGAACTTTGCCGACTTTCGCTGCATGTGTGCCAATGTCCGGTTCAGAGATATGTTCAAAAGCGGGCGGTTTTTTTGGGGGCCATGCTAGCGCCAGAAGCCGCAGCATGGAGCTGTTTTGCCACTCGGTTGACAAAAACAGCTCCCTTATTTAGTTATCATGATAATCAAATAAGGGAAAATCCAATGCCAAGCTCATTATTCATTTTTGCTGAAATCAAACCAAAGCCAGAACACTTCAAGGATGCCCAGAAAGCCATCATCGGCATTCTGGATCAAACCCGGGCTGAAAGTGGTTGCCGCTCGTTCAAGCTATTCGAAGCGCCAGATCAGGATACTTTGTATCTTTTCGAGGAATGGCAAGATCAGGACGCGCTCGATCAGCATCATGCGCAGCCTTACACGTCCGCAGTTTTCAAAGCCTACGAAGGATGGTTGGCGCAACCACCCCATATTCTACCTTTGCATGGCGTGAAATAGCGGCATGTTTTTTCTTCGGGAACTGCCCACAAGGATGATGATCGACCGATACGTTTCGGCGTCTGGTGTGGGTGACACGGATACCGTGGCGCAAGCGCTATCCATGATGCGCGAAGCAAGCCAACTGGGGCGCATTTTGGACGCTTACTTTAGCAACTATAACCTTTCGCAGTTGAAGTTTCATATTCTCATCGTGATAGACCGGGAGCCGAATACGGACAGTCTTCGTCAAAGCGAAATCAATCAGCGACTGGATGTTTCCAAGCCAGTTCTGCACCGGACAGTGGCTTCGTTGCTGGACGAAGGGTTTCTCGTGCGTAATGACGATACCCAAGACTCACGTGCCCATCGTCTGGCCCTGACAGATGCAGGCAAGACCATGCTTGCTGCGATTCTCCCCGGCTATTTTGAGACCATTTCCGACTACATGGAGAAAAAGCCATGACGAGGTTCTTAAATGTCTTCTTCGTATGGTTGGCCGTTTATGTGGCGGTCACTGCTACGTTGACAGGATTTCAGTGGGCGGGCCTGGATATGCCCCTGCCAGCTCAAACATTCGTCCTTTCAGCTGTTCTGGTGCCAACGATGATCTTCATCATTGGGCCGTTTACAGCAAATCTTGCACAGTATTTGGTAAGTAAGTTTGGATAGGCAGATGACCTATCCGTCAGGCCGTTCCAAAGATCCATTCAAACCCAGTCTTTTCTGGAAGTTTTTCAGCTGGCTCATGAAGCAGACATCCGTGCATCATGCAGCATCGGTGACATTGGGCCCGGGGCTGACTTATACCAACCGCAATAAACAAGAACCTATTGGATGGCTTGTTCAGGCCCGTCTGCAAGGCGCGGCACGCAGATCGGCCTGGTTGGCCGGTCCACACCAGAAGTTTCGCAGCGATCCACAAAAGACACCCAAGCTGTTCAGTCAGCGACGCGAACCTCACTTAGGTGGTTTCGTGTGCCCGGCTTCCTGCTGCATACGCACGGCCCAAGCATCGGCAAGATCGATCAGAATGGCCTTGAACTGAGGTTTTGCCATTGTCGCGAACAACCATTTCGACAAGGCGTTGCCTTTCAGCGTGGCGATAATCTCGATGTCGAACTCCGATCCCAGCGGATGCTCCTTGACCCTCCAGCGGCCAGACAATTCCGCAAACGGATAGGGATAGTCATCGGCCTCCGTGTGGATGCGAAACCCGTAGGCGTGGCCCGGCTCGAAGAGATCGCAGGTTTCCTCCCAGTTCTCGCCTTTCGGACCAAAGCACCGGCGCTTCATACCCAAGCCGTCGCCTGACAGGACTTCGACTTTCGCGATGTTGTCTGCAACATCCGCGTAGGCCGGGTGGTCCGTCATGACGTTCCAGACTGTTTCCGGCGGCGCCTTTACGGTTCGTTTGACGGTTGCGAAAAGCTTGCCGTCCGTAGCTTCGACACGCGCGACAGGCACTGGCTTTTCGATTTTGGCCGCGGCGGCAAACTGGGACACGGCGAAAAACGCCACGACCATCGCGACTACAGACACTGCAACGATGCCCTGTGTCGTGAAAATGTCTCCCATGAAAGCGATAAGCACGACGCTGCCCACAACCCATAAAGCGTCGAGCAGGACAATCTCATTGACTACTTTGCGCGACACGAACCTGTGCCTGGACAGAACATAGAGAAGCACGGCAAAGCCCAGCAAACCGACCCCGAGAGCGCGCAGACCGGGGGCGGCCCAATCGACCGGATTGGAAAGCAACAGGGGCGCGATCAAACCGGCTGCGAGCAGCAAGCTGACGCCATTGAGCGCTGAAAACTGACTGTTCAGTTTGAGAAAGATGCGGGCGGATGCTGAGCGTGGCATAATGTACCTCCGATGGTTTGTTCCGTTTCGACCATCACTCCCACCCGGGGCCCCGCCTCTCAATTACTTCTTACGTAATAAGAACGCAGACAGGCAGGTGCGATAGGGAGATATGACACTCTTGATGAACAGACCTCAGGATGCATTTGGTCCGCTGCTCAAATCATGGCGGAACAGGAGGCATGTAAGCCAACTCGACCTTGCGATGGATGCCGGCATGTCGCAGCGCCATATCAGTTTCCTCGAAACCGGCCGTTCCAGCCCAAGCCGATATGCGGTCAGGCAAATCTGCGAAGCCCTTGAAATGCCGGCGGCGGAACAGGACGTCATGCTGGTCTCAGCGGGGTTCGCGCCGCGGTCCAGCACGGCAAGTTGGAGCGCTGACGTTCGCGCTGCGGTGGACATCTCGATAGATCATGTGTTGGCGGGCCATGAACCATACCCCGCTGTCTCCATCGATCGTATCTGGAACCTTCAAAAGGCGAACGAAGGGGCGCTGGCGTTCTTTGCCGTTGCAGGCGGTACGGGGCAACCGAACCTGCTTCGGGACGTGTTTTCGCCCGGACGGCTCCGCAATAACATTCGGAACTGGTCAGAGGTGACCCGCGCCCTTTTTCGACTGCTTGACCTTGAGGTGGCGCGGCGGCCCCATGATGAAGACGGAAAGAACCTGCTGGAAGACCTGAAGTCGCTTCCAGGTGTTGCCGATGCAATCGCGGAGCGCCCGCAGGAGCATCCAGCGCCGGTCTTGTCAATCGAGTTCCTCATTGACGGCACCGAATTGAAACTCTTTTCACTGATTGCCACCGTGGGGATGAGCATGGATGCAAACCTCGATGATTTGCGGATCGAAACCTTGCTTCCGGCCAACGAGCAAACCCGGCAGTGGTTCGCAAGTTTCAGATCATAGAATGAGGGCGTGCATCCGGTTCGCAATGCAAAAAAGCCTCGACGTCACAGGCCGTCCGGAACGCGAGGGCCAGGTCGTGCATCTCATCGCCGACACCATCAAAGACCGCTCCGTCGACCTCTCCCTGCTCGGCCACCCGAACGGCAACGTTCTGGGACAGACGACGCCCAAGACCGACGAGGTGCCCGCCCACATGAAACCGCAGCCAGCCCCGAAGCCCCGGGCGATGCATCCGCGGGATCAGGCGAAGATGCTGTTTCCGAGCAGGGATTTTCATTGAGGGGGAAATTCTGGAATGGGCGGGGAGCGGACGATTAATGCGGTTTGTAGGAATGACCATAAGGGGGTCGAGAGGGGACTGGCGAATTTTGGCGGATAAAATGGCAAATGCGCCATTAAGAGAAAACATAGAATGATTCTCGTCTCGCCATTCCGTTTAAACTAAATTCTACCCTACAATTAATTTGCAGCTTCTTGACAAGAAATTGCATCTAACTTCTTCTAAACCGATGATAGGGAAGAGGCTAATTCTAGAAGTTCTGCGGTTGGGCCTGCAGCGGGTTACTTTTACCAACTGCGGTATGGCCTGCTAAGGGCATTAGAAGTATTTCCGAAACACCCTACATCAATCATTTCAATAGAGACTTTGGACGACGTTTCAATCGAGGGTGAAAATCTCACGGTAGACAGCCAGCTGAAGCACAGCGTTGATATTCAAAAAAAGATATCAAAGTTCAGTCCGGCGATTTGGAGGACTTTGGCTATCTGGATGGCGCGTTTGCGCCTGGGTGTCGAAGATCATCACGAATTCCACTTCGTCACCACTGGCGAGGTAGAAGATGACAACCCCTTACATTTCCTTCGACCGACACCGAACGACTTAGAGGTCAACGCGGTGCTTCAGGGCCTAGAAGTGGCTGCGAAGAGTTCGTCAAACGCCATTACAGCGAATGACAGGGCGGCATTTTTGGCCGCTTCAGCTGGAGAGCGACTTTCGCTCGTGCGCCGCATTCGGCTTGCAGACACAAGCCCAAATCTCGAAGCGATTGGAAGCGAGATCGAACACGAAATCCGCTACGCCTGCGAAGCGGAACAAGTTGCCTCCTTCCGCAGAGATCTCGAGGGTTGGTGGATCGGACGCGTTTTCGACAAATGGATAGCTGATGGTGGCGCACAAATCGAACTCGAGGAACTCGGGGCGCAAGTGAGTTTTCTAAAGGAACGCTATAAACCGAGTGAACTTCCACTCGATGTCCCTGAACAAGAATGCGAGGACCTGATGGAAGACAGCGTCTTCATCAAACAGATCCGCGCTGTGACTGAAAGCGAACGGCGCTTGAGAAACGCCCAAAGGGCGTTTTTGCGAGCCAAGGTGCAACGATCAAAATGGGTTCGCGAGCACCGTATCGATCCGCGCGAACTCGAGAGCTTTGATGATGCTCTCAAGGATCGATGGGAAGCCCATCATGCGGGCGAGTGTGATTCACTTTCGACCGCCTCGACGCCGGATGAAAAAGTCACTGTGGGGAAGAACGTTTTGAGGTGGGCTGAAACCAGTGAAGTGCCCATCAGATCGACCCGAAGCGTCTACCTCACAAGCGGCTCCTACCACGCCTTGGCTGACACGCTGGAGATCGGTTGGCATCCAGAATTCCCCGATCTGTTTGGACCTCAGGAATGACCCCTGAAACCCTACGCCTTCTGAACCCAGCATTTCTCGCCACCGTGATAGGACATGCTGCAACTGGCTATGCCGAGCATCGGGACCAAGGCCTTCCATTCGCCCTTACATTCATCGTACCACCATTGGTGCTTCACAAAGACACACGTATCGTACTGCCCAAGATGATCACCTCAAAACTGCCAGATTGGGCTCACAAAAATTCTGCCGAACTCGCCTTTCTTCCGAATCATGCTCGTGAACTTCAACCGGCGGTCAGAAGCGCAATCCTGATCGGGGTGCACTTCGACATCATACAATTTGATGAAGAGGCACGAGTACGCGCATCCTCGCAGTTCAACCCCAAGGCAGCCCAGAAAGAACTCAATAAATCGGACGAAGTCGGAGAAATCATGAAAAAGAGTCAATTCATCGGGCGGTGGCTATCCGTGTCAGGCAACCAGCCAACCGTTCTCAGTATTCTTGGAATTGGCATTTGATATGCGCATCGGCGAGATCCTCGTTTACAGCCATGATGGTCAGCAACGGAAAATTGGCTTCGCGCCGAGTGGGTTAAACATCATCACCGGCGAATCTAATTCCGGTAAATCCGCGATCATCCATATTCTTGACTACTGTCTCGGGTCAAAGAATTGTCACATCCCGCTTGGGATCATCAGGGAGAAGGTTGCTTGGTACGCTGTCAGGCTAATCCTTGATGACGGCGAACTTTTCGTGGCGCGAAAGAACCCAGCCGCCGATAAGAAGACATCCTATGAGATCTTCCTTGACACCCAACCTGAGACTTCGCCGGGATCGCACGATGAACTAGAAGCTAATTCCAACTTGGACGGACTCCGCAAGGTCTTGTCGTCGGCGGTTGGCATTGGTGAGAATCTTCACGTCCCAGGTGAGGGACAGACGCGTGATCCATTGGAAGCGAATTTCCGTCACTCCTTAATCTACAGCTTTCAAGACCAGAGCGTGATCGACAATAAGAACCAACTATTTTTCTCCCAGAATGATTCCTTCGTGGAGTTGGCCATTCGCGACACGCTCCCATATTTTCTCGGGGCAGTAGATAAGGACGAACTGCTGAACCAGAATCGTCTGGCGAGTCTGAAAAGACGACTTAAACAGCTGGAGAAGCAACTGACTGTCGCCATAAGTTGGCAGGACGCATCGATCGACCGCGCACAATCATTCCTCGCGGAAGCCCGCCAAGTAAGGCTCATTGGCCCAGAACAACGTCCAGTCTCGCCCGACACCGTTTTCGAGCTCCTTGCGGACGTTCCGTCGATGACCTTGGAAGATCCTGAGTTTATGGACACCGATGACGAGCTCGAAAAGCTGGAGGACGTCAGGGATAGCTTGCGGGATGAGTATTTTGCAATCGGAAAACGCATAGACGACGCGTTGAACCTTTCCGTCAGCCGCAAGGAATATGGCAAGGAGCTACTGGAACAGCGCGCTCGGCTTTCTCTCCTACCGGAGAACGACCAGGAAGCCGTAGTCTGTCCGCTCTGCCACAAAATCGACGAAGCCAGCCAAGAGTTGCTCCAACTCCTGAGTGGCGAGATTTCGGACGTTTCGGACCGAATAGCGGAACTGCAGATTCACGGCCCGCGCCTCCAAGCCCATATCTCGCGCTTGGAGAAGCGTCAGACTGAGCTGCGCGAACAGATCTCAAGTAGTCAGGCACAGATCAACAGTATCCTCGCGCAAGCGGAGAAGCTCCGTGAAATACGTAATCTGCAGGCGAGACGTGCTCGCGTGCAGGGCCGCATAAGCGCATTTCTCGAGCAGCAGAGTTCTTCTGAAGAACGCGATGAGCTGGAATTGAAAGCAGAAGAGCTAAGGCGCTCAATCGCTCAGATCGAATCCAATATCGATGGTGATAACTTTTTCGCTCGGCTCCGAAACGCAGAGGCCAATCTCGAGCGGCTTATGACCGAGTATGCACGCGATCTACTGCTGGAACATTCGGATGGGCAAACACGGCTCGATACACGGCGGCTCACAGTGGTTTCAGAGACGCAATACGGGTCGATTCCCCTCGAAGACATGGGAAGTGGCGACAATTGGGTTGGCTGTCATGTTATCTCCCACATGGCGTTGCACGATTGGTTTAGAGCAAAAAATAGGCCTGTCCCGGCCTTCGTCGTTTTCGATCAACCATCAAAGGCCCATTACCCACCCGAGATTGATGATCTAAGCGGCATGGATGACGATGACCGGAAATCCGTAGTCCGCTTGTTTCGCTTTATGTACGAAAAAAGCGAGATGGACCGCCCGTTTCAAACCATTGTGCTGGACCACGCAGACGAGAAAGAAGAATGGTTCCAGGCAAGCGTCATAGAGCGTTGGCGGGAAGGTGTGAAACTCGTTCCCGACGTATGGCCGTCGCGATAAAGTATCTAAACTGATGTATTGGGGGCAAGAAGCAGATGTTGGCCCCAAAATTGATGAATGGCAAATCCGGGCCGAAAGAAGTCGTCTTCTTGTCACCAAAGCTCGCCTGAAAACTCGTCGCCGTCAGCGCAACATGCGCCTCCAGCGGTGGGCGCAGTTCGAAGGCCTTGGGAGCGCGGGCTAATTCGTAGAGGCGGAAGAGGTACCAGTCGTCGCGATGGGCCTCGGCCTCCTCCAGTTCGTTGCGCGAGATGTGGAAGGGTTCTGGCTTCCCCCCTTCCAGCGCCCAAGCCAATGGCTTAAGAAAGACCTCGTCAGATTTTGCAAGACGTCGAGGGTAACATGGAACAACGCAGACTGGGTGCAAACGGACCGGAAATCGGCGCGATCGGCTATGGGGCGATGTCCTTTTCCGACATGTACGGGCCGACGAACGAGACGGAAAGCCACGCGATCCTCGATGCCTGCCGCGACCTTGGCGTCACGCATCTGGACACGGCAAATGTCTATGGCATGGGCAAATCGGAAAACGCCATCGGGACCTATCTGAAAGCCGATCCGGGCGCGCGGGACGACTTCATCATCGCGACAAAGGCCGCGATCAAGCGCGATGCGGACGGCAACCGCGGCTATGACAATTCGGCGGAGCACCTTGAATCCGAGCTGGACAAGTCGTTGCAACGGCTCGGTCTGGAGTGTGTCGATCTCTTCTACGCCCACCGCCGCGATCCGCGCTTCACCCCGGAGGAAACGGCGGCCAATCTTGGCCGGCTGGTCGAAAAAGGCAAGGCCCGCGCGATCGGTCTTTCGGAAGTCGCGCCCTCGACCCTGCGGCGCGCCATGAAGGCCTTTCCCGTCGCCGCCGTTCAATCGGAATATTCGCTCGCCACGCGCGCGCCCGATCTCGGACTGGTGCAGGCCTGCGCCGAACTCGGTGTCGCCATGGTGGCCTTTTCGCCCCTGGGCCGCTCGCTGCTGACGGACACCCCGATCCCGCGCGAGCGGATCGCCGATCTGCCGTTCCTCGCCGCAAACCCGCGTTTCACGGAACCGAACCTGAGCGAAAACCTGCGCATCATGGAAGGCTTCCGCAAACTCGCGGCGGAGATGGGCACGACGGCGGCAGGGCTGGCGAATGCCTGGCTGCTGAGCCGCGGACCGCATGTGATCCCGATCCCGGGCACGCGCTCGGTGGATCACCTGCGCGAGTGCATCTCGGGCGCGGCCCTGACCCTCACGGCAGAGGATCTGGAGCGTATCGAGGCCGTGCTGCCGGTCGGCTGGACCCACGGCGACCGGTACTCGGAGGCACAATGGGCCGGCCCCGAGCGCTATTGCTGAAAGCTTCTCGCCGTCAGCGTGCCGTGTACTCCGACGGCGAGAGCCGTTCGACGGCCTTGCCGCGCGGCGTGCTGCCGCCTTTGCGCCTCTTTGCCCGCCAGCGGTCGAGCCCGTGAATTGCCTCGCCGACAAGGCCGCGGGGCAAGAACATGACGCTGACAATGAAGAGCCCGCCGAGCAGGAGAAGCCATGTGTCTCCAAACACGGATGACAAGTTGCTTTCAAGAACCCTTACGAGGATCGCGCCGGCACAGGCGGCAACCAGCATGCCGCGTCCTCCCAGAGCCACCCAGATCAAGACCTCGGCCGAGAGGCCGAACCCGATCAGGGACGGCGAGACGAAGCCGAACTGCACGACGAACAAGGCTCCGGCCAGACCGGCTATGGCGGCCCCGATGGAAAAGGCCGTCGTCTTGTAGTGTGCCGTATCGTATCCGAGACTCTTGGTGCGCATTTCGTGAGACGCGACCGCCTTGAGCGCAAGTCCCCATCGGGACCGCATGAGCGCGGCAAGGACGCTGAAGCCGAGAACGAGAACAAAGAGTGCGGCGTAATAGAGCGGAACGGCTTCCCATAGCTCGTAGCCGTCGCCATTGAGCCCCAGGACAATGGGGGGCACATTCATCAGGCCGTTCAGGCCGCCGACAAAGTCCCAGTTGATGAACAGGCGCTCGACGATGAATGCCACGGCCAGGGTGACGATCCCGAAGAACGCTCCCTGCAATCCCTGCGCATGGAACAGGAAACGGCCGAGCAGCTGTGCGGCAAGGGCCGGAACCGCGATTGCCGCGGCAAAGCCGAGCCAGGTGGAGACCATACCCTCCACGCCGGGCACCATACCGAGGGTCACCAGGCTCATGGCATAAGCGCCAAGGCCGAAAAAGACCGCCTGTCCCAGGCACAAGAGCCCGCAGTGCCCCCAGACAAAGGCAAGACTGGCGGCAAAAAGAGCGTAGGAAAAATAGATCGAAAGATCACTCAGGAGCCAGCTTGAAGCGCCCAGGGGCAAGAGCAGCAGGACAACCAGCAGGATCCCGGCAACGAGACTTTCGGTTTTCATGTGTGACAAAGCTGTCCGGATCATGTCTGGCGCCTCTTCTTGCCCAGCAGCCCGCCTGGCGCCAGGCGAATGACCAGAACCGCCGTGATGAACACAATCAGTTGGGCGTAGACGGGAGAAAGAAAGGTCGCGGCGAGGTTTTCGGTCACGCCGACACCGGCGGCGCCCACAACCGGCGCCATGATGCTGCCCAGCCCGCCCACGAGGATCGCCAGAAAGGCCGGCACCAGATAGCCAAGCCCCAAATGCGGATCGAGCGAAATCAGCGGCGCAATGACGGCGCCCGCCAGACCAGCCAGGGCGGCGCCCAGCGAAAACGTCATCCGGTCAAGATTGCGGGTATTGATCCCGAGACATGCCGCCATGTTGCGGTTTGCAATGACGCCCCGGGCGGCCAGACCAATGCGCGTCTTGAAAAAGAACAGAAAGGTCGCTGTCACCACCAGCAGCGAGATCGCCATGATGAACAACCGGTAAGCGGGATAGGGCGCGCCGAAGATCATGACCGATGCCGATATCGGGTCCTCGATTGAATGAGATCCCGGACCGAAAACCAGCACGATGGACTGTTTGAGCAGAAGGGACAGCCCCCAGGTGGCCAGAATAGTGTCCAGAACCCGATGATAAACGCGCCGGATCACGACCTCTTCAATCACGAGGCCAAACAGTCCGACCGCAAGCGGTGCCGCGATCAGACCCAGCCAGAACGGCCCGCCGGCCATCTGGATCGACAGCACGGTGTAAGCGCCCAGCATCAGGAACTCTCCGTGCGCCAGATTGATGACGTTCATCAGCCCGAAGATGATGGCGAGACCAAGCGCGATCAGCAGAAGGATCAGCGCGTAGTTGCTCGCATCAAGTACGATTGTTGCAACGCTACTCATCGTCAAAAGGCCATGTATTTGTTCAGCAATGCGGGACTCTCAAGCAATTGAGCCGCCGGAACGGACGTGGCAATCCGGCCGCCTTCCAGGAAAACAACCCGGTCACAGCACTGGGTAATCATGTCCATATTCTGCTCCACGAGCATGATCGTCATGCCTTTTTCCGCCGAGACCTGCTTCAAGGTGGTTCCGATTTCGCGAACGATCGAAGGCTGGATGCCTTCCGAGGGTTCATCGAGAACGAGCAGCGCGGGGCGACCGATCAACGCGCGGGCAATAGCGAGTTGCTGTTGCTGTCCGCCCGACAGGCTTCCACCAGTGGCGCGCGCGCGTTCCCGCAGTACGGGAAACAGGTCCATTGCGGCGT
Organism: Labrenzia sp. OB1; assembly: GCF_001624695.1. GTDB lineage: Bacteria > Pseudomonadota > Alphaproteobacteria > Rhizobiales > Stappiaceae > Roseibium. Next base: position 202,078 of record NZ_JSEP01000007.1, read on the forward strand.
CGATGTCGTCGTTCCGGGCTTTCAGGTTTCCCATAATGAGGTTCTGCCGAATGGTGAAATCGGGGAAGACCTCGCGTCCTTGCGGCACATAGCCAACCCCTGCCGCGGCGACGCGATAAGACGGCGCATTGGTGAGATCATGGCCGGAGAAGGTCAGCCTGCCGCTGCGAACCTTGAGAAGCCCCATGAGCGTCTTGAGCAGGGTCGACTTGCCGACGCCGTTGCGGCCCATGATCCCCAGGACCTCGCCGCGATCAACGGTCAAAGACAGGTCCTGCAAGACGAGGCCCGTGCCGTAGCCGGCTGAAATACCATCGAGTTCGAGCACCGGCTTATCCAAGGTAGGCCTCCTTGACCATGTCCAGCTCACGCACAGTGTCGTAGTCTCCCTTGGCGATCACCTGACCCTGCATCATGACCGCCACCGCGCACTTCAGGGTTTCAACGAACCACATGTCATGTTCAATCAGGATCACGGCGACGCCCTGCTCGCGGTTCATGGCCTGCACCAGTTGCGCGGTTCGCTCGGTTTCCTGCCGGGTCATTCCCGCCGTCGGCTCGTCAAGCAGGATCAGGTCGGGACCGGTCGCAAGAACCATCCCGATCTCCAGCCATTGGCGCTGTCCGTGGGACAAATGTCCGGCCGGCGCTCCCGCTAGCTCCTCCAGGCCGATGAGACCGATGAGGTTGGCAAGCCGGCGATCGTTTCCGGTCCTTGACGTGAAAAGACCGCCCAGCCCTTTGCGCCCAGGTTCCGCGAAGTCCGCAACGGCGAGATTTTCCGAAACGCTCAGGTCCTCGTAAATCGAGGGCACCTGAAATTTCCGGCCGATGCCGCTACGTGCGACAAGATGAGGGGCCATGCCCGTGATTTCGGCCCCCTTGAACTGTATGGAGCCAAACGATGGGCGCAAGTGGCCCGAAATCAGGTTGAAGAGGGTGGTCTTGCCGCAGCCGTTGGGGCCAATGATGCAAAGCAGTTCATCGGCCCCAATCCGCAAATCGAACCCGGCGACGGCTTGAACGCCGCCGAAGCTCCTGGACAGACCGGAAATCTTCAGGAGATCTCCTGGCATGTGGTTTCCTGACATGGGAGGGAAATCAGGAGCAACCGGCCTCGGGCACAATGCTCCCAAGATCTTCGACAACGGAGAGACCGGCGCCTTCCGTTTTTGCAAGGTACATGTTCATGGTCACATGATGATCCACCGCGCCGATTTCCGCCGGTCCGGTCGGCGTGCTGATCGTAAGGCCCTGCATGGAGTCCATCAGCGCATCCTTGTCGACGGCGCCTGCCTTTTCCAAGGCGTCCTTGACGGCCATCAGCGCGTTGTAGTGGGTCATCACATAGTGGGACACGGGAACGTCGGATCCCGCCTGAGCACGAATTTTCTGAACGAATTTCTGGGCGCCGGGCGTCTGAAGGGATTCCGCGAAAGGAACCGCAACCCACATGTTCTGGGCCTTGCCTTCGCCGAATGCTCCAAGATATGTCTCGGCAAAGCCGAGGAAACCGACCGTCACGTCTTCCAGAAGGCCAAGGTCTTCAGCCTGTTTGATGAAGGTAATGCCGTCAGCTCCAGGCAGCGCGAACAGCAGCACCTTGGCACCTGACTCCTTGATGCGGCGAATGACCGGCGCAAATTCCTTGACACCCCAGGGGGTGAATTCGACCCCGGCAACCGTCCCCCCTTCACTTTCGACAAGGGATTTGGCGGTCTCAAACATTTTCTGCGGCCAGACATAGTCGGCGCCGAACATGTAGAAGGAGTCGCCGGCCTCTTTTTTCAGGGCAGGTACAAGCTTTTCAAGTTCCTGGTTCGGAACCGTGTTGAAGCAGAATACCTCCCGGCTGCATGCACCGCCTTCGTAGTTGGTTGCATACAGAAGCGGTGTTTTCATGCGTTTGATCGTCGGGGCCATGGCATCGCGGGCGTTCGACGTGATCGGGCCGGTCAGCGCAAGAACTTCGTCGCGCCGGATCAGCGATGTCGCCCGTTCAACGGATGTCTTCGGATCGGTCTTGTTGTCCTCATAGAGCACCTCGATTTTCTCACCGAGGATGCCGCCGCCTCCGTTTATTTCCGAGACCGCAAGGTCCAGTCCGAGCCTGGCCTGGTTTCCATAAAGCTCAAGGCCACCGGAAAAAGGCAGGACCGCGCCAACCTTGATCGTGCCCCCGGAAGCAAGGGCCGGAAGCGACAGTGATGAAGATGCGGCGATACCGCCGGCAACAGCTGCTGCTGAACCAAGGAACTTACGCCGTGTTATGCTGGTCATGATGAATATTCCCCTCATTTTCAGTTCGAGCGTGAAGCTGTTTTTTATTGTATGGACACGCCGCCAAATTCATATGTACACTAACAATAATGCTTATAAATAGGCAATAGCTATATCTGCCTTCTTTTTCACCACGCGATAGTCATCTTGGGAGCAAATCGACGATGATTAACAATGAAACCGATGCGTTTGTGATCATTGACGTTCAGAATGATTTTTGCCCGGGGGGCGCACTTGCCGTTGAGGACGGTCATGCTGTTGTCGCGCCGATCAATGCGCTTTCGAAAAAATTCGACCATCGAATCCTGACCCAGGACTGGCACCCGGCCGGTCATTCCTCTTTCGCAAGTTCACACGAAGCCGGGGTGCCCTTCGCGCTCACGCAAATGCCGTATGGACCTCAAACCCTGTGGCCGGATCATTGTGTTCAGGGAAGCGACGGTGCGGAGTTTCACCCGGACCTTGAGGTGACCGGTGCCGGGATCATCATTCGCAAGGGCTTCCGGAGCAACGTGGATTCATACTCGGCGTTTTTCGAAAACGACCAGACGACCCCAACCGGGCTGACCGGTTATTTGCGCGAACGCGGCTTTACACGGGTGTTTGTCGCCGGTCTTGCAACAGACTTCTGTGTGGCGTTTTCTGCCATCGACGCCAGCCGTCAGGGCTTCACGACCTTCGTGATCGAGGATGCGAGCCGTGCGATCGATATGGCGGGCTCCCTTGCAGCCGCCCATGAGAAAATGGTGGATGCGGACGTCACGATCATCCAGAGTACCGATCTCTAGAGTATGTCCCGGTCACGCGGATTGATGGTTTCAGGAGGCCGCCCGAGGCCGCGTTTGTATTGCAAAGGCGGTCGGGCCGTTCCTGAAGTCACAAGATTTTTCTCAGGATCTTGATAAGGGATCTCTGCTCCGACGGTGTGAGGGGGGCAAGCGTTTCGGCACTCACCTCCAGCCCCTGCTTTGCCTTCTGCGTGAAGCAATCCCAGCCGTCCTCGGTCAGCGAGATCAGTTGACGGCGTCTGTCACTGGGGGATGGCAGGCTCTTGACAAGCCCGCGGGCAAGAAGCCTGTCGACGACACCCTTCGTTGTCGCAACATCCAGCCCGACTGTGCGGCCAAGCTGATTTTGCGAAACATTGCTGAGTTCCGTCAGGCGGGCCATGACCGCAAATTGTGTCGGCGTCAGATCCTGGATTTTTTCAGAAAACAGGACAGCATTGCGCTGATACGCCTTTCGCAGAAGATATCCGATCTGATCATTGAGCACATACTCCGGCTCGAGTATCTGGCTCCGAGTCTCGTTCTCTTGATCGTCCAAGTTCTTTTCCTTGCGAAAGGTGGTCCGTTCCTTGTCCATTTGGCCACGCGTATATCACAGGTCAGAAGAACGTCTACAGCGATGCCCGGTTTCTGCTGATGCCCCGGCCCGGCCCCTGCCCCTGCCTCTGCCCCTGGAGGCGGGGCCTCCGGGCCGCCCTGTCGATCAGCTAGATTGACAGATACGCATCGCGAACCTGCGGATCCTCCTCGAGGTCTTGAAAAGTACCATCGAATTTTTTGGCGCCCCCCTCAATAATCACCGCCCGATCAGCGACCATTTTTGCGAAATGGAGGTTTTGCTCGGAAATGACAACAGTCAACCCATCTGCCTTGAACTTGAGGATCGTCTTGGCCATCTGTTCGACGATCACGGGCGCAATGCCTTCCGAGGGTTCATCCAGAAGCAAAAGGCTTGGATTGCCCATAAGCGTTCGGGCGATCGTCAGCATCTGCTGCTCTCCTCCTGACAGAGCCTTGCCCCGATTGTTCCTGCGTTCTTCAAGGTTGGGGAACAGTTCGAACAAGGCCTCAATCGTCCAGCTCGGTGTCTGCGCGCGAGGCGATTGGCGGCCGACCTCCAGGTTTTCCAGTATGGTCAAATCCGTGAAAATGCGGCGTTCTTCGGGTACGTAGCCGAGACCGAGACGCGCGACCTTGTGCGCCGGCAGACCAGTGATGTCGGTTCCCGCGAAAGACACCGAACCGGAGCGCGGCCGCACCAGCTGCATGATCGATTTCATCGTCGTGGTCTTGCCCGCACCGTTACGCCCCAGCAGTGCAACGACTTCGCCTCGGGCGACCGAGAAGCTCATGTCGTTGAGAATATGCGCCTTGCCGTAGAAACTGTGAATCCCGTCGATCTCAAGCATGGGAACCCTCCGCAGCATAGAGCGTTCCACCGCCCAGATAGACTTCCTGCACGCGGGCGTTGGCGCGCACTTCGCTCGCGGTCCCGTCGGCGATCAGTTCGCCCCTGTTGAGCACCATGATGTGATGGGCATGGGCAAACACCACGTCCATATCGTGCTCGGTGAAAAGAACGCTGATCCCGCGATCGCGCACAATGTCGGAGGTCAGCTGCATCAGGTTGATCCGCTCTTTCGGCGCCATGCCCGCGGTTGGTTCATCCATCAGCAAAAGCATCGGATCGTTGCTGAGTGCGATTGCAAGTTCCAGACGTTTCAGGTCGCCATAGGCCAGGATGGCGCAGGACCTGTCGGCCTGATCAGCCATGCCGACGACATCCAGAAGGGCCAAAGCTTCCTCGCGGAACAAACGGTAAGCATAAGGCAGCAGCGAAAAGAGTTTCCTGTGATGGGACATCAGCGCCATCTGCACATTCTCAGCCACGGTCATGCTTTGGTAGGTGCCGGTGATCTGGAAGGTCCGCCCGACGCCCTTCCGCCAGATCACGCGCGGTGGCAGGCCGGTGATCTGTTCCCCCTTCAGATAAACCTTTCCCGCCGAAGGCATAAGCTGGCCCATGAGCATATTGAAGCAGGTCGATTTTCCGGCGCCATTCGGACCGATCAACGCCTTCAATTCGCCGGGGGCGACTTCGAAATCGACCCCATTGACGGCTTTCACGCCACCAAAGGATTTCGACAGGCCTTCGACCTTCAGGACAGCGGTCATCGCATGCTCTCCTGTTCTTTCAGAAGTCCTATCCGCTCGCCCAGCTTTCGCAAGGAGCCGACAATTCCGTCCGGTGCGATGATGACCACACCGATGATCACCAGCCCGAGGATCAGGCGCCAGTATTCAAGCCGGGTCAGCCAGTCCTTGATGCTCTCCATGAAGACGGCGCCGACAACACCTCCCGAAAGGGTCTTCACGCCCCCCAGGAAAACGACGATCAATGCATCGAAGCTTTTGCCGATTTCCAGTTCATTGGGAAAGATCGAGCCCTTGGAGAACACAAACAGCCCACCGGCCAGACCTGCCATTGTGCCGGCAAGCGCAAAGGCGAGCCATTGGACCCTCTTGACATCAATGCCGGTTGCTTCGGCCTGCCGGGCGCTGTCGCGTGTCGCCCGCAAGGTGTATCCGAAAGGCGAGTGGATGATGTGACGCAGCACCAGAATACCGCCCACGCCGACAGCAAGCGTGAAATAGTAATAGGCCGTGGTTCCGGAGAGCCATGCTGACGGCCAGATGTTGACCAGACCGTCGTCACCTCCAGTGACGGCACCCCACTGATACACCAGCGACCACACCAGTTGACTGAAGGCAAGCGTGAGCATGGCGAAATACACCCCGCTCAGGCGAATGCAGAACCAGCCGATACCAAGTGCCAGAAGGCCGGCGCCCAAGGGCGCACACAGCAGCGCAAGTTCCATCGGCGTATCGGCGTAGGTGACCAGAAGAGCCGCTGCATAGGCGCCGCCGCCGAAAAAGACCGCATGGCCAAAGCTGACGAGACCGCCGGAGCTGAGAATGAACTGCAGGGAGGCCGCGAAGAGGCAGAAAATCAGGATATCGGTAATCAGGACCTGGAGAAAGGAAGAGCCGACAAAGGGAACGCAAGCCAGCACAACAAGCAACACGAAGACAAACGCGCGGCCCCTGGTGCCCACAGGCCGTATCGGACGTTCCACTTCTCCGACCTGGCCGTGCTCTCCGGCCTTCTCCTCGCGGCCCAACAGGCCATAGGGGCGGACCGTCAGAACAACAGCCATGACCACATAAATGAGGACGAGCGTGCTTTGCGGAATATAGGCGACGCCAAAGACGTTGAGCACAGAGATGAGCACAGACGCAATAAACGCTCCCGGGATTGAGCCCATGCCGCCGATGACAACGACCACGAAGACCGCCGAAATGATGTTCAGGTCCATGAGCAGATCGGCGCCGCCCTTGGGCAACTGGATGGCTCCGCCGAGGCCCGCCAGCGCGGCTCCAAGAAAGAAAACCCCCGTGAAAAGCCAGGACTGGTTGACGCCCAGGGCACCGACCATCTCGCGGTCCTGGGTTGCCGCACGCACCAGGATGCCTATGCGTGTCCTGGTTATGAACCACCATAGCGCGAACAGGATGAAGGGTGTGATGGCGATCAGCGCCAGATCGTACTGGGGAACCGGCTCGCCCAGAATTCGGACAACGGATTTCAGACCCGGCGCGCGCGGACCAAGACGGTCTTCAGCGCCCCAGATCATCAGCGCCAGGTCCTGGATCACCAGGATAACGCCAAAGGTCGCCACCAGTTGGAACAGTTCCGGGGCGCGATAGATCGGCCGAAGGACACAGATTTCAATCAGGATGCCAATCAGACCGACGACCAGGCCGGCCAGCACGATCGAACCCCAAAATCCGAAAGCGCCCGGCAGGGTGTTCATCAGCGTCAGGCCAACATAGGCGCCCAGCATGTAGAGGGAGCCATGCGCAAAGTTCACGATCCGGGTGACACCGAAGATAAGCGAAAGCCCGGAGGCGACGAGAAACAGCGCCGCTGCATTTGCAAGCCCGGTCAAGAGCTGCGCCACGAATAGACCCATAGCGATCAAAACATCCGATTATCAGGAGAATAGGGCCGGCGGCACCCTGTGTCGGGTGCCGCCGGATGTTTGGATTGCCAGTACCTATTCCGCGGGCCGCATGGACTTGATCTCTTCGTCGCTGGGCATGTAGGCCTCAGGATCCTTGTAGGTCCAGTCGACCATGACGCCTGCGCCATCCTTCAGGGCAGTCGTCCCGATGAAAGCCCCCATGGTGGACTGATGGTCGACGTCCCGGTAGGAGATTTCGCCCAGAGGCGTTTCCACCTTGAGGCCCGGGAAGGCTCCCAGAAGTGCGGAGGTCTCTGTCGATCCAGCCTTGGTGATGAGGGCCGCAATGGACTGAACCGTCATGTAACCGACAAGGCTGCCGATTTTCGGCGTTTCGCCGGTTTCGGCCTCATAGGCCTTGACGAAATCGAGCCCCGGCCCCGCAGGAATGTCATACCAGGGATAGCCGGTGACCACCCAGCCTTCCGGAGCTTCCTCGCCAAGCGGTTCGAGATATTCGGGCTCGCCAGTCAACAGGCCATAGACATTGCGGTCGTCGAAAAGGCCCCGGGTCGTGCCTTCGCGAACGAATTTGGCAAGATCCGGCCCAAAGGTGACATTGTAGATCGCGTCGGGCTTGGCGGCCTCAATTGCCTGGACTTCGGCACCCGCGTCGATCTTGAAGAGGGCCGGCCACTGTTCCGTGACGAATTCGACCTCGGGCTTCAGTTTCTTCAGGTTGACCTTGAACGCCTCAACCGCATCTTTGCCATATGCATAGTTCGGCGCGATGGTTGCATATTTGAGCGCGTCCGTTTTGGCGGCAGCCTCCGCCAACATGGCAGCCTGAACGAAGGTCGAGGTGCGCAGGCGGAAGGTGTAAGGGTTTCCGGCGCTCCACACGAGCGCGTCGGCCAGCGGTTCCGCTGCCAGGTAGACGTAGCCTTTTTCAGCTGCGAACGAGGAGATGGCCAGGCCGACATTCGACAGGATTGTTCCTGTCAGCATGACCGCGCCATCGCGGGTCATCAGCTCTTCGGCGATCTTGATCGCCTCACCGGGCTTGCCCTGATCGTCACGAAAAATGAACTCCAGCGGCTTTCCAAGAACGCCACCGGATGCATTCACTTCCTTGAGACCCAGCTCGATGCCCTTTTTGTAGGGTTCAGCGAAAGCCGCCAGGCGTTTGTAATGGTTGATTTCGCCAATCTTGATCGTGTCGGCCGCGTGGGCCGCTGTCGCCGAGATAGCCAGGGCCGCAGCGGCCACCAATGTCTTTACTGTTTTCATATTTCCCTCATTTGATTGGAAGTTGGCCGGCTTTGCCGGTCCGTTTTTTAGACCTTGCCGGTCCTTTTTTTAGTCGTGATAGACGAACGCGGGACTGGGATCGGAGGCCACATCGTGTATCCTCTCCCGTTCCAGCAACTCGTTTATGCGCTTGCGATAGACCATCGGTCCCTTGTCGATGGCGATGCGCAGCGGGCGCCGTTTTGCCGGTCTTTCCTCTTCCTGCTGAACCGCTTCCAGGATTGCCTTGTCCTCGGCAAATGCGATCCGGAACATTGCGTCCATGTTCGCGGCCGCGTCCTCATCGCCAAGCGCCGTATTGCGCAAATGCATCCAGCGGTCGATCGTGTGTCCTCCGGTGACCGGCGTCATGAAATGCAACGCGAAAATGCGAACGCCCTTGTTGCGTTCCTCTTCCGCAATCGCGTCTGCGGTGGGTGCGCTGCCAAAATCAATGACAGCCGTGCAGGGCATATGAAGATAGTAGTAGTGCCAGCGATCGACATTGCCTTTGAAGTCGCCGAATTTCTTGAAGAAACCAATCGGCTCCGCGTCGCGTATCCATCGCCAGGCGACGATCGTCTCGCCTTCCGTCGACACATGCACAGGCACATTCTCGGACGCGGAATTGCCGAGTGTCGTCGGGTGGACAAAGGAGACATGGGCCGGGTCGACCAGGTTTTCCGCGACGTTGAGATAATTGGACTTCAGGTGAAGCGCGTCCCCTTGATGAGCCTCCCAGGCGGGATCCGTGAATTCCGGCATGTCGAAGATTTCGGATGGATCGGCTTTTTCCGTGTCGCCCATCCAGATCCAGACGATGTTGTGTCGTTCGACAATGGGATAGGCATCCACATAGGCGGAAGCGGGCAGGTTGTTCTGCCCTGGCACCCGGACACATTTGCCGCTGCAGTCAAAGGTCAGACCGTGATAGCCGCACTGGATGTTGTCACCGATGCGCTTGCCTTTTGAGAGCGGGAGAAGCCGGTGCGGACATCTATCTTCAAGGCCGACAACAGAGCCGTCCTGCCTGCGATAGAGGACAATATGGTCGTCAAGAATGGTGAACCGCCTCAGTTCCTGGTCGATTTCCGATGACCAGCCCGCGACGTACCAGGCGTTTCTGATGAATTCCACGGCAGCTCTCCCTTCCGTTCGTTATCTCAAACCATCTTCGCGCTTTGCCGTCTCATGCGTTAAGCCGCCAACACGCGGCAGGGGGCGTCCATTGGTCGAAAGCGCAATGGCAACGACGATTTCGTTTGCACCCGGTGCGTCGGGACACTGCAATTCCATGGCGTCAAAATGGGATCGCACATAGGCCGCGTCCTTGTGGCCAAGAGGGATGTCGAGGGTTTGCCCCGCAGACCCCATTTTCTTCGCGGAGGGAACCAGCGCCTTGCCGCCGCCGAGCACATCGCGCAAAGGGGCTCCAAGACGCGGATGCAGGATCGCAGCAGCATGTTCCAGTTCCCCGTTTTCGCCGACCATGGCGGCCTTGCCGAAACTCTGGACGGAAGCGGCTTGTGCGCCCAGCGCTGCCAGGCATCGATTTGTCAGAACCGCGCCGAGGTCCGCGCCCATCGCCATCAGGTCTTCGAGATCCGCAACATAGGTTCCCGCGTGAGGATTGGTGATCACGGCAGCGGCAAGGGCACGGCGCGCCGGTGGCGACACCTCCTGCCCCATTTCAAGCCGGGTTTCCTCAACCAGGGTCATGATCTTGCGGATCTTAGCCTTCATCGCAGGCCGTCCTCGCCTTTGACGTCCGATGCCTTCAAACCGCCAACGCGTGCATGGATGCGCGGACCTGTGGTCATCACAAGGACCAGCAGGATCTCATCCGCCCTGGGAGCGTCGTTCAGACCCACTTCGATGGCGTCGAAATGCGAGCGCACATAAGACGCATTGCAGTGGGTAATCGGAACATCCAGACGGGTTCCGGGCCCGCCGATTTTCTTCGTCGAAGGAACGATTGCCGCAGAGGATGGCAGAATCTCGCGCATGGAATAGCCGCCTGGCACATGCCAAAGCGCGCCGTGTTCCAATTCGCCGGCCGATCCCACAATCGCGCCTTTGCCGTAGCCTTCAACAACACTTGCATCGCCGCCAAGTGCCTTGACCAGGTCGGCGGCCATCTCAACGCCAAGCGGTTTCAGGTCATCCATGAAGCCTTCGATTTCTTCGACATAACCGCCGGCAAACGGATTCTTGATAACGACAATCGCAGCCGCCCTGCGCAGCGGGTGTTCTGCGACGGGGCCGCCTTCGTGGAAGATCTCTTCAACAAGAACCGCCTTCTTGCGGATAATGGGATCAGGCATGGGCTGCGTTCCTCGGCGCTATTGTTTTTGTCTGATGTTGGGTAACCGTCACGCGCTTTCCGGCGAGCGCAAGATAAGCAGCGGATATCAGGCCGCGCTCCAGATAGTCTTCCGCCTTGCGCAGGCCAAGTCCAAGCGCGGCTTGAATTTCGGCCGGATCGAGTGCGCCGACATCCGTTGTGACGAGCCGGTCACCGAGATCGCTATCCAGTGACAGCGCGCTGGCGGCACAACGGGAAACTCGTGGCGAGAAAGGCACATCGACAGCATTGGCAATCAGCGTGGCGGCCGCGTCGGCTGCGGCCGCTGAACCGGCCAGAACCGTGACCGCATCGGCAATGCCGAGAGAGTGAGACCGGCCGCGCCAGCCACTGGTGGCGATACCGCCAATGCCGTCTTCAGGGTGAATGTCGACAAGACCGCCAGATTCGCCTGAAACGGGATCATCGCAGATCCCGATCCGGAAGCTCCCGTCGGTCAAATGCAACGCGATATCGCCGCCGTTGTTCACGTAAGCACGCGTCAGCGACCGTCCCGCGATCATCCGGGCGAGCACGTGATCGGCAACACTTCCGGCGACCGCCGCCATCGGCGTGATAAACTCGGGCACAAAAGGTCTGGTGGCGTCATACATGAGCCGCGCGGCTGCCCCCGCCGGTGGCACACCATGTTGCCTCCGCAGGCGCGGCAGTTCTCTCACCAAGTCGTCCAGGACAGGTTCGAACGCGTCCCGCGCTTGATTGTAAGCCTGATTTATCTCGTCTGCAGGCCCGCTTGCGCCAATCACAAGATCAATGGGGCCATATTGCAGGTGCAGCCGTTGCCCGTCCGGCAGCATGGTTGCCAAGGCCCCCATTGCTTTGCGGTTTTCTGAAGACGGGCGCAGCGCAGTCATTCGGTGAATTTCCTCCAGGGATAGTTGTCGGAGCCTGCGGGCCAGGGATTTCCGGAGGAGGAGGAGATCGAACGGCGGCCTTTCAATATGTGGTCGTTCTGCCGCCCTGTCTTGCCTTTCAAGGCGTCACCAAGAGGCATGACGTAGTCCATATGCCCCCCGAGTGAGCGATAATCTTCAGCGCGCATTGTGAATTCAAGGGGAGCGACCAAAGCGGGCGTCGGTACATAACCGAAGGCGTTCCGGGGCAGGCGCGTGACATCGGCCATGAATGTGATGCCGCCGCCGGGCCAGGTGTAAACCGGCGCCCCGCCGCAACTGACATAGGTGAGCGAGTTCTGGACCGAGCGGGTCAGTCCAACCGGGTGCTCCGTCACACCTGAACGCAAGGACCCGCCGGCACCGGCCATAAACAAGATCGATGTCAGGGCCGGCTCGCAGTTTTCCTCGATCCGGTGGACGGATGGCAGAAGGCGGTCCGGCATGTCCATCTGGACCGGCGTCAGCTCTTCATCGAGTTCATAATAGGCTGAATGCTCGCCCGTGGTGGAAACCATGAGAAGACTCAATCCAGGACGGGCAACCTTCCCATTGAACGGTCCAATGATGGCAAGTGGATCGGTCAGGTTCGTGCCACCCCAGCCGGTTCCAGGTTCCGCAACCTGAAAATAACGTCCCGGGGTCGAGCGGCGGCCATTGATCTTGATGCCGGTCGGCTCCCACCCGATGACCTTCCCTGCCTGGTGTTCGGACATGACGCCGGTAATATGATCATCGACCACGACAACTTCGTCGACGAGGTCTTTCCATTGCGCGGCGAACATTCCAACCGTCGCGGAACCGCAGCCAACGCGCATCCGTTCTTCCAGAGCGCCATTGATAACCGGGGCCTTGCCTGCCTGAACCGTCAAGTCCGCGCCACCATCGATTGTCAGGTCGGCTGTCTCGCCATTGCACAGCGCCAGCATGGTGGCGCACGTAACCCGGCCCTCCTTCTTCGACCCGCCTGTCAGATGATGAACACCGCCAAGTGACAACATCTGACTGCCGTACTCAGAGGTGGTTACATGGCCGATTGCTTCGCCGTCGGAGCGCACAACGGCGCATTCGTCGCCCAGGTGCCGATCGGTATCGATCTTCAGTTTGACGCCGCAATAGCTGAAAATGCCCTCGGTCACGACGGTCACCATATCGACACCATCAACCTGCGAGGCGACAATGAAGGGGGCAGGCTTGTAATCCGGATAGGTCGTTCCCGCGCCGATGGCGGTCACGAAGGTTTCCGGACCCGGAACAATGTCGCCGTCCCACTCACGTTCCAGAAACGGAACGACAGACCCTTCGCTGCCCGCGGCGTCACGCCGGCTTTCCAGAATGGTCAGTGGATCGAGCCGGACCAGATTGCCATTGTCATTCGCATAGCGATCGCAAGCGCCCGAACGACCTTCGGCGATGTAGCACATCACCGGACAGGCGTCGCAACGGATCTTTTCTGGTTTGCCATCGGTCGCAGTCAACGTCGGGGCTCCTCATTGCCAAACCGGCAATTGTTAGTATGCAAACATATTTCAAGGTTCTGTCAACGGAGTTCGAGATTCTGCCTCGCTGATTTGCTGGGCAGGACAGGTGAAAATCGAGGCAAATTCCCGCTCAATCGACAAAGGCTCTTTCGACAACGAATTCACCTGGCTTGTTGTTCGCACCCTCGCTCATGCCGTGATCCAAGCAGAGGTCCTTGGTGTCGCGGAGCATGGCCATGGAGCCGCAGATCATCGCGCGGTCTTCTTCCGGCCCCATGGGTTGCAACCCGAGGTCTTCAAAAAGCTTGCCTGACGTTATCAGGTCGGTAATGCGGCCTTGCCTCGGGTGATCTTCCCGGGTCACGGTGGTGTAGTGGAGCAGCTTTCCATCGACCATCTCGCCTATCAACGGATCGTCCTTGAGCGCGGCGACCAGATCCTCGCCGTATTTGAGTTCCGCCACTGTGCGGCAGCCATGAACCAGAACGATCGTCTGAAACTTGTCATAGGTTTCCGGGTCCCGAACCAGACTGGCAAAAGGAGCAAGTCCCGTTCCGGTGGCAAACATCCAGACGCGTTTGCCGGGCAAAAGGGCATCGTTGACCAGCGTCCCCGTCGCCTTTTTCCGCATGATCACCGTATCGCCGGGCTGGATCTTCTGCAGGTGCTCGGTCAAGGGACCGTCCGGAACCTTGATCGAATAGAATTCAAGCTCTTCATCCCAGGACGGACTTGCGACAGAATAGGCTCGAAATACCGGCTTGTCTGAATTTGGCAGGCCGATCATTACAAACTCGCCGGAGCGAAAACGAAATTCCTGCGGTCGCGTGACGCGAAACCGGAACAAGGTGTCGGTATAGTGCTGAACGTCGGTTACCGTCAGAGCGTAACAACCTTTGGGTACACAAAATGGCGACGGCGCTCCGGCCAGGATGGGTGTCTCGATGGTCATCGCGTCCTGCATTCGGGTGTTCCTTCGTGAAATTCAATTCGGCATAACGCTGACAAAAAATTCGTTTGCATGCAAATGAAAATTAGCGCCCGCTGCAAATTTGGTTTGCCTGATTAGAATTTGCGCAGATGCGAAGGGATGCGCTGCTTGACAGTTGATCCAATTCGATTCAGTTTTGTTAGTATACAAATGAAATGCGTTGAGGACGCCGATGCAATTCTATCAGCCTGAGACTTTGGAAGACGCGATTGCCTTGCTCGCGGAGAGCGGTGGACGCTTGCTTGCCGGCGGCACGGACTTCTATCCGGGTTTGATGGATGCGCCTGTATCCGGACCGGTTGTCGACCTGGGGCGGCTTTCAGCCCTGCGCGGGATCAGGCGGAAGGAGGCCGGCTGGCGGATCGGGGCAACGGCAACCTGGCGGGATGTTTCGCGCGCGGACTTGCCGGCACTTTTCGATGGCCTGAAACTGGCGGCACGCGAAGTCGGGTCAATCCAGATTCAAAATGCCGGCACGATTGCAGGCAATATCTGCAACGCATCTCCGGCCGCCGATGGCGTTCCGGCCCTGCTGACATTGGATGCGGTCGTTGAAATCGCCGGCCCCTCGGGCCTGCGTGAAGTGACGCTTCAAGAGTTCATAACCGGTGTGCGCCAAACAGGGCTTCTTCCAGGCGAAATCGTAACGGCTGTTGTTGTTCCCGATTGCGAGAATGGGGTTTCGAGTTTCCTGAAGCTCGGCGCGCGCAAATACCTGGTGATTTCGATTGCCATGGTCGCGGCTACCATTGTGCTTGATCCGGCGGGCGCAATCTCACAGGCCCGGCTTGCGGTTGGCGCTTGTTCGGCGGTTGCCCGGCGGCTGCCGGATCTGGAAGCGGCCCTGGTTGGCATTCGGCCTGAAGGCGCGGCGCTCCGGGATCTCCTGACCAAGACCGAGCTGAAAGAGCTGACGCCATTGAGCGACGTGCGTGCAAGCGCGGATTACCGGCTCGAGGCTGCCCGTGAGTTGATTTGTCGTTCCATTTTGATGGCAGTAGAGGGAGGTGCCTGATCATGGCTCTTTTGGATGTAGACGATCAGGCAGTGATCTCGTTTGATCTCAATGGCGTTGCCGTGAACCTTCAGGCGCCCCCCGCCGAGCGCCTGTCAACCGCGCTGCGTGAGCGCGCCGGATCGAAGGATGTCAAGGTCGGCTGCAATGCGGGCGACTGCGGGGCCTGTACGGTCCTCGTCGATGGATTGGCTGTCTGTTCCTGCACCACCGCTGTCGCCCAGGTTCAGGATGCGAAAGTCGAAACCCTGACCGGTCTGGTTGAAAGCGATCCTCATGCGAAAACGCTGGTCCGTTCTTTCCAGCGCCATCAGGCCGCCCAATGCGGCATCTGCACACCCGGCATGATGGTGTCTGCGGTTGCCCTGCTGCGCGAAAGCGAAGAGCTGGAAGAGGCAGAGGTTCTCGATGCGCTTGGCGGCGTTCTGTGTCGCTGTACCGGCTATCGCAAGATCATCGATGCCGTGATGGATGCGGGCCTCGACACACTGCCGGAGAGCGGCGGCGTCGGGTCTGCCATGGCGCGGATCGACGGATTTGCCAAGGTCACCGGCACGGAACTGTTCGGCGATGACGCGGCGCCTGCAAATGCGCTTGGACTGCGGGTGATCCGCTCTCCCTATCATCGCGCGGCTTTCAGCCTCGGCGACCTTGAAGCATATCGGGCCCGATACGGTCTGGATCTGGTTCTGACCGCCGCGGATGTACCCGGTGAGAATATCTTTGGTGTCATACCCGGTTTCGAAGACCAGCCGATGTTTGCCGAGACCGCGGTCAAGTTCAAGGGGGAAGCGGTTGCCGCCGTCGTCGGTGTGCAGGAAATCGTGAATTCGCTCGATCTTTCGCTGTTTCCCGTCGACTGGTCTCCCCTGCCGGAGGCTCTCGTTCCGGCCACTGCCGACGGGATAGATGACCTGCACGCGGGCCGCGATGAAAACATCATGTGCCGTGGTCTGGTTCGTCGCGGCGAGCCGGAACAGGCGCTTGAAAATGCGGCGGTCGTCGTTGAAGGCACCTTCTCGACCGGGTTCATCGAGCATGGCTATATCGAGCCGGAAGCCGCCTTCGCCCAGATGGTCGGCGGGCGCGTCGAGGTGCATTGCTGCACGCAGGCCCCTTTCATGAACCTGTCAAGCATCGCCCGATTGCTGGATTTGCCCACGAGCGATGTCCGCATCGTTCCTACGGCGACCGGCGGAGGCTTCGGTTCCAAGCTGGATCTTTCCGCGCAGCCCTATGTCGCCCTGGCCGCCTTGAAGCTGAACAAACCGGTCCGGGTCACCTACACACGCACGGAATCCCTGATGTCCACGACAAAGCGGCATCCCTCCGAGATTGCCATGCGCATTGGCGCGGATGCGGAGGGGGCCATCGTGGGGGCCGTGTTTGACGGAACATTCAACACGGGAGCCTATGCAAGCTGGGGTCCGACGGTGGCCAATCGCGTGCCGATCCATGCATCCGGTCCGTATCGAACCCCGAACTATGTGGCGCGAAGTGCCGGCGTGCATACCAATTGCGCGCCTGCCGGAGCGTTTCGCGGATTTGGCGTGCCGCAATCAGCGCTCGCCCAGGAGCCGCTTTATGATGATCTGGCCAATGCACTCGGCATGGATCGGCTGGAATTCCGGCGTCGCAATG
Source organism: Labrenzia sp. OB1 (assembly GCF_001624695.1). Taxonomy (GTDB): domain Bacteria; phylum Pseudomonadota; class Alphaproteobacteria; order Rhizobiales; family Stappiaceae; genus Roseibium. The sequence continues at coordinate 218,847 of NZ_JSEP01000007.1, forward strand.
CCTTGCGCAACGGCGACCCCACGGTCACGGGTCAGGTATTCGAAACAGGCATGGGAATTGTCGAGTGTTTTGAAAGTCTGAAGCCGCATTGGGAAAAAGCCCTTGAATCTGCCACTAAATTCAACACTTCAAGTGAAACCGTAAAGCACGGTGTCGGGATTGCCGGTGGCTGGTACGGCTGTGGCAACACGTCCCTCTCGAACCCTTCAACGATAAAGGCCGGCATCACGGCTGAAGGTCGCTTGATGCTGCATCAGGGAGCCGTGGATATCGGTCAGGGGTCCAACACGGTCATCGCCCAGATTTTTGCAACCGCGCTGGGAATTCCGGTCGACCGGATCGAATTGATCGGCCCGGATACCGACGTGACACCGGATGCGGGCAAGACATCCGCAAGCCGGCAAACCTTCATCACCGGGAATGCTGCACGGTTTTGCGGTGAAGCGCTCAGAGCCAAGATCCTTCGTCTCGGCAACGTTTCATCCGCGGCATCAATCGACATTGCGGACGGCGGAATCCGGTTGATCGAGGATGGCGTGGAGAGCATCATTTCCCTGGCTTCTCTCAGTCCTGAAAGCGGCGGGGCTTACGTTCTGGAGGCGACCGAGAGCTATGATCCGCCGACACAGCCCCTCGATGAGAACGGACAGGGCGAACCCTATGCGGTGTTCGGCACGACGGCGCAAATGGCCGAAGTCGAGGTCGACCTGGCGCTTGGGACGGTCAAATTGTTGAAAATCACCGCAGCGCATGACGTCGGCAAGGCGATCAATCCCTTGCTGGTGGAAGGTCAGGTACAGGGCGGTGTGGCGCAAGGCATCGGCCTGGCGATGATGGAGGAGTTCCTTCCCGGGCGGACGGAAAACCTGCATGACTATCTGATCCCGACGATCGGCGACGTGCCTCCCATTGAAACCATCATCATCGAGAGTGGCGATCCCCATGGCCCCTATGGTGCCAAGGGGCTCGGCGAGCACTGCCTGATCCCGACAGCCCCGGCGATCCTGAACGCCATCAAGGATGCTTCTGGAGCTCGTGTCTGCAACCTTCCGGCAACGCCGGACAAGGTGCGTGCTGCAATCCGGGCATTGAGCGCCAACTGACAGTCGAAAACCGGCAGGAACCCAGCGTGGCTCAGCCGGTTTTCGATCTTTAGACTCATTAGTATACAAACATTAGAAACCAGCGAGACCTAATCTCCATGAATGGTTCCAACGCCCGCCCATCGTCGCATACAGACACTTCAGCCTTGGACAGCCTCGTTGCCGGTGTGGATGTCGGGGGCACCTTTACAGACCTGGTGCTGTTTGATGCCGGTGCCCGCAAGGTTCGCCTCGCCAAGACGCCGACAACCCTGGACAATCAGGCGTTCGGAGTTCTGAATGCCCTGCATGCAGCCGAGACGAACCTGGCGGCGGTGGATTTGATCGTTCACGGCACGACGACCACGACAAATGCGGTTCTGGAACGCAATCTTTGCAAAACCGGGCTCGTCACCACCCGGGGCTTCCGTGACATCCTGGAACTTGGCCGGCGGACACGGCCTCAGCCTTACGGGATGAAGGGTGAGTTCCGGCCGATCATTCCGCGCAATCTGCGGCTTGAAGTGCCCGAGCGACTCAATGCCTTTGGCGAGGAACTCGTGCCGCTGGACGAGACGGCCTTGCGTGACGCGCTCAAGGCGCTGATCGATGCCGGCTGTGAATCTCTCGTGATCCATTTTCTGCACTCCTATGCCAACCCGGCCCATGAGGTGCGGGCAGGCGAGATCGCCGCCGAGATTTGGCCAAATGAGAACATCACCCTTGGGCACGCGCTCCTGTCCGAAAGCCGCGAGTTCGAGCGCGGCGTGACTGCCGCCATCAACGCATCCGTTCAACCGCTGTTGCGCCGTTATGTGGAACGCCTGGCGGATCACCTCGCGCGTGAGGGCTATCGTCACGACGTTCTGGTGATGAACGGCAATGGAGGCATGGTGTCGGCGCGCCGGGTCGCCCGGGAGGCGGCCAAGACGGTGATGTCCGGTCCCGCGTCCGGTGTCATGGCAGCCGCCTACACCGGGCGGCGGGCGAAAATTCCGAACCTGCTGACCTATGACATGGGTGGGACCTCGACCGATGTCGCCCTGATCCGCGGCGCCGAGCCGGCAGTCTCCAACGAGATAGAGATCGAATATGCCATGCCGATCCATGTGCCTATGGTCGATGTGCGCACCGTCGGCGCCGGCGGCGGGTCCATTGCGCGGGTCACCGATGCCGGTCTCCTGCAGGTCGGCCCGGAAAGTGCCGGCTCGAGCCCGGGACCGGTCTGCTATGGCCGTGGCGGCACCCAGCCGACCATCTCCGATGCCAATCTCCTGCTGGGGCGGATGAACCCGGACAAGCTGAATTCCGTCGCCAACAAGATTTCCCTTGAAGATATCGAGGCGATTTTCTCCGAAAAACTGGGCTTGCCGCTCGGCCTTTCAGCGAATGAAGCGGCCGCGGCCGTGTTGCGGATCGCCAATGCGCGGATGTCTGATGCGGTTCGCATGGTGTCCATAAGTCTCGGCGAGGATCCGCGTGACTTCGCCCTGTTTGCCTTTGGCGGGGCGGGTCCGCTGCATGCAACGGCGATTGCGAGAGAGTTGGGCGTCCCCAGAGTGCTCGTGCCGTCCCGCCCCGGCATCACAAATGCCCTGGGCTGCGTGGTCGCCGATCTGCGCCACGATTTCGTCAATACGGTCAATCGGCCGCTCGATGCCGTCGACATGGATGCGGTGCACGCGCTTTTCGATCAGCAATCCGCGGAAGGGCGCGGTTTGATCGACAAGGAAAGCGTGCCGATTGAGGAATTGAAGGAGATCCGTTCGGTCGACATGCAGTTCATCGGCCAGACACATGTTCTCCGGGTTCCGCTCGAGACGCCCAGACCAAGCCGCGAGGACCTTCAGGACCTGTTCGAGAAAGCCTATTTCAGCCGGTTCCATGTGGAGCTGCCGGAGATCCGCGCGAGCCTTGTAAATGTCAACACATCGGTCATCGGGCGCCGCCAGGAGATCGACCTGTCCATGCTGATCGATCCGGCAGGCCGGCGGGAAACCCCGGACCAGGCCGTGACGGACCATCGCAAGGTCTGGTTCGACGGCTGGACCGATACGCCCATTTACTGGCGGGATTTTCTTCCGCTCGACGCGGTGATCGAAGGTCCGGCGATTGTCGAACAGATGGACACCACGATTGTCATCGAACCCGGAGATGTCGCGGCGCAGGACCACGATGGCAACATCATCATCACGCTTGCATCTGAAAACGGCGGAGAAAACGCATGAGTATCGATCCGATCACCCTCAGCGTTATCCAATCCGGCCTGCAGCAGGTTTGCGATGAAATGGATCTCAGCTTTTCACGCGCCGCCTTTTCGCCGGTCATCGCGGAAGCCAATGATCGCTCCGACGGAATTTACTCTGCGGAAGACGGCTCCTTGATTGCCCAGGGCGCCGGCGGTTTGCCGGTCTTCGTCGGCACCATGCAGTATTCCACCAGAACCCTGATCGACATGATCCGATCGGGAACGGTTGCTGCGCCGAAACCGGGCGACATCTATATCGTCAACGATCCATATCTCGGCGGCACGCATTTGATGGATGTGCGCTTTGCCATGCCGTTTTACCGCGATGACAAGATCGTCTGCTGGCTGTCCAACACCGGGCACTGGCCCGACACCGGCGGCGCGGTTCCAGGTGGATTTTCGGCCTCCGCCACGTCTGTCGAGCAGGAAGGCTTGCGCCTGCCACCCGTGCGGCTGTTCAAGCAAGGCGAGCTCGATACGGAGATCTATTCGATCATCTGTTCCAATATTCGCGTCTCCGAACAAAGGATCGGCGATGTGAAGGCCCAGGCGGCAGCACTTCTCGTCGGCGCCGAACGCCTCACCCGGATTCTGGATCGCTACGGTGACGATGTGGTCTTTGAGGCGATCGGGGAATTGCGCCGCAGGGCCAGCGAGCAAATGCGGGCGAATATCGCGCTGATCCCCAATGGCGTTTATCGATCGGTCGCCTATGTCGACAGCGATGGCGTCGTCAATGAACCGCTGGAAATTCGCCTTGCGGTGACTTCCAGGGACGGCATCCTGGAATTCGACTTCACCGGATCTTCAGAGCCGTGCATCGGACCGATGAATTCGGTTCTGGCGACAACCCTGTCTTCGGTCTATCTGGCGATGCGCCATATTTTTCCGGACGTTCCGATCAGCGCGGGCGCCTTCGAGCCGCTGCATGTGAAGACGCCCGTGGGCACGTTCCTGGATGCCCATTATCCGCGTCCCGTCTCCGGTTGTGCCGCGGAAGTCAGCCAACGCATTGCCGAGGCCGTTTTTGCGACCCTGGTGGAGCCATTGCCGGATCTGGTGACGGCAGCACCGGCGGGGAGTTCCGGAAATTTCGCGCTTGGGGGATATGATCCCGAGCGGGGCCGGAACTTCGTCATGTATCAGATTTCCGGCGGCGGTTACGGCGGCAACAGCGATCATGACGGTCTGGCGAACGGTTGCTCGACCATCGGTATTTCCAAGGCGCCACCGGTTGAGATCATGGAGCAACAGTTCCCCGTGCTCTACCATCGATATGCCCTGCGCGAAGGCTCTGGCGGCGCCGGAAAACATCGCGGCGGCTTCGGTCTCGATTATGAAATCGAGTTGCTGCGCGGTCACGCCACGGCGAGCTTCGTGATGGATCACGGCCGGTTCGGTCCCCAGGGCGCTCTTGGCGGCTCGGACGGGCAGCCGAATTCGGTGAGAATCCTGAAAGATGGCAAGACGATCATCCCTGAACATCTGTCGAAGGCGCAGGACATACCGCTGAAACCCGGTGACCGGGTGCGCGTCGGCACGCCTGGCGGTGGCGGCTACGGGGACCCGAAAGAGCGGGATCCCGAGCTGATCGCCGAAGACCTGCGTTTGGGGCGCTATGACAAAGAACAAACCGTTGAGATGTTCGGGGAAGGTAAAGCCGGCTGATACCAACCGTTACCGACAGCGACCCGAACGGCAACGCTCCGGGTGCCCCTTTTCTACCGAGCCCTGCCAGCGGATGGTTGGAACGCAATCAGCCCCGCCAGTGGTGTCCGGCGGGGCTGCCGCCAACCGTCATACGGTTGAACGAACCTGCAGGCCGGAAGGCTGCTTTCCAAGCCTGCAGGCTGAATTGATCGTTTTATTTCAACAGGCTGCAGGCCTTTTCAATCCGCTTGCAGGCCTCTTCGATGACTTCCGTACTGGTCGCGATGGACAGGCGGAAATAGGGCGACATGCCGTAGGCCGCGCCATGGATGGAGGCGACACCGACTTCTTCCAGCAGGTATATGACGAAGTCGAGGTCGGAGGTCAGAACCTGGCCCGATGGAGTGGTCTTGCCCATGACGCCAGCACAGCAGGGATAGAGGTAGAAGGCGCCATCCGGTGCGAGACACGACAATCCGGGGATTGCGTTCAACCGGGCAACGGCCAGATCGGCCCGTTCGCGGTAAACGGAGACGCTTTCGGTGACGAAATCCTGCGGGCCGGTCAGAGCTTCGGCCGCCGCAGCCTGGCTGATGGACGACGGGCAGGATGACATTTGCGACTGCAGCTTGTTGATCGCATCGATCAAGGGCTGCGGTCCCGCGGCATAGCCGATCCGCCAGCCCGTCATGGCGTAGGATTTGGAAACGCCGTTGACGATCAGGGTCCGGTCCGCGATTGCCGGAACAACGGCGGAGATCGTTTTGGCAGAACCGGACGTGTACCAGATCTGGTCGTAGATCTCGTCGCACAGAACCCAGACCTGCGGATGCCGCAAGAGCACCTCTCCAAGCGCAACAAGCTCGGCTTCCGTGTAAGCCGCGCCTGTCGGATTGGACGGCGAGTTCAAGACCAGCCAGCGGGTGGCGGGGGTGATGGCGGCTTCCAGAGTGGCGGGGTTCAGCTTGAAACCGTCCTCTTCAGCACATTTGACAACAACCGGCTTGCCGCCATTGGCGATCACCATGTCCGGGTAGGACACCCAATAGGGGGCTGGAATGATGACTTCACTTCCGGCTTCGACGGAGCTCATCAGAGCCAGGAAAAGGATCTGTTTTCCGCCGCCTCCGACACAGATCTGGCTGGACGTGAAGTCGAGACCCAAACGCCGCCTGAAGTCATGCTGTACCGCATCGCGCAGGGCGGGTGTGCCATTGACGGGCGTGTATTTCGTCTCTCCGGCCCTGATCGCCGCAATGCCGGCAGCCTTGACGGTTTCCGGCGTATCGAAGTCCGGCTCGCCGACGGTCATGTCGACGATATCCTTGCCGGCATTGCGCAGATCGCGCGCCTTCTGGGCTGCCGCCGTGCTGGGAGAGATGCTGATGTCGGAGACACGGCGTGCTGGAACAAAGGTTGACATGGTCAACTCCGGAGTCTGGGGTTCTTCAAAATAATTCCGCACCATAAAACGCAGCCCGAGAGGTCAGGCTGCGTCTTGTCTGGTCACAGGATGACGGTGTCGCCATCGCGTTTGGCAGTGCGAAGCCCGCCGGGAACCTGGAGCGTCGGCATCAGCTCGATCATGCCGATGTTGACGTATTGCGGGGCGTCGATGGCATAATTGACGGCGTCAGCGATGTCTGACGGCTGCGGCATTTCGAAACCTTCGAAGTATTTCTTCTTGGCCAGCGCCGGATCGATCTTCTCGACCTTGGCGAAGATGTCGGTTTCAACGCGGCCCGGAGAGATCTCGGTGACGCGAACCCGGCGTCCAAAGGCGTCCGTACGCAACTGGCGGGACACCGTGTGCATGGCTGCCTTGGTCGCGTGATAGACCGTATGACCGCTGAACTCATAATGACCGGCGATAGAGGTAATGTTGATGATATGGCCCTTGTCGCGCTCCATCATGCCGGGCAGCAGGAGGCGGGACAGGTGCAACGCGGCACGCAGGTTGACGTCGATTTGCTCATCGACATCGAAGGCATCGGAAGACAACAGGTTGCCGGGGCGTGAAACGCCGGCATTGTTGACGAGAATGTCGATTTCCAGGCCATTGAGCAATTCGGTGACGGCGTTTGTGTCCGAGACATCGATTGCATGGGGAATGACGCCGCAGTGCTTTTCCAGATCGGCGAGCTTGTCAGCGTTCCGGGCCAGCGCATGCACGGTGATGCCATTGGTCCGCAGGCGCTCGGCAATGGCCCAGCCCATTCCGGCGGAGGCCCCGGTGACAATCGCTGTCTTGTAATCTGAGAATGGCATTTTAGTCCTTCCTGAAGAGTGTTTGTCCGGAGGAACCGGACCTTTGGCTGTCTTGCGACAGCGGTGTGATTGTGCCGCCGGCCCGGGCAATCGCGTCGCGTAGCGTCTGCGCCAGCCTTACCGCTCCGGCGGTGTCTGAGTGGATGAGGATGGATTGCACCGGCATATCGATTGCCGTCCCGTCAATGGCTTCGACCGTTGCCGTCTCGATCACCTTGAGGACGCGGCTGACAACAGCGTCCGGGTCGTGAATGACGGCTCCCTGCCGGGAGCGTGGAGCAAGCTGTCCATCGGGTGTGTAGCCACGATCCGCCAGGAACAGCCTCACGGTGCGGCTGCCCGCAGCCAGCGCCGCACGATCCAGAGCGCTGCCAGGCAGAACGAGAAAGGCGATTTCCGGATCAAAGGATCGCGTGGCGCGGACGAGCGCTTCCGCCGTCGCCGGATCCGCGCTGGCCAGATTCCCGAGCGCCCCGTGGGGGTTCATGTGGGTGACCTTGTGATCAGCGCGGGCGGCAAGTCCGGCGAGCGCACCAAGCTGGTAAAGGACGTGAGCCTCCAGCTCGGGCAACGCCATATCGATCCGGCGGCGGCCAAAACCCATTCTGTCCGGGTAGCTCACATGGGCGCCAAGATCGACGCCGTGGTCTTTTGCCAGCCGGATGGTCCGGTCCATGATGACGGGGTCACCCGCATGATAACCGCAGGCGACATTCGCGGAGCTTACCAGACCCATGAGCGCAGCATCGTCGGCAATCTGATAAGGACCAAAGCCTTCGCCCATGTCGGAGTTCAGGTCGATGTTCATGGACGCACTTCCAAAGTCATGAGGATGTCGCCATATCCGGTGATCCGGCCGGTACCGGGCAGTTCGCCAACCAGTGTGCCGGCAACAGGCGCGATCACGGCGTGCCGTGCGGACCCCTGAGCGACATAGCCGAGTATCTCGCCGTTGATGACAGCCCGATCCATGGCGATGGGCTCAAGCCCGTCCTCCAGGCCCCTTGGCGAAAAGGTTCCGATTCCGGGACTTCTGACCGGGATCCGGGCGGGTTCCGGAACGCTCGGCGGTGCGGCGTTGACCGGTCCCGTGCTGCCGTCCGGAAGGACCAGCCGCAAGGTGAGCTCCGGTGCCTCGACGATCATCGACGAGACGGCATTGGCCCGCATGGCCGTGACGAGTTGATCGAGATCTTCCGATGTCATGACTATCTCCACCCCTGTTGCAGGCCATGCCATGCCTTGCGGTCGTTGGTCAGCTTGTCGAACAGCCCCTGCAGCTCACGCTCTGCGGCGCGCGCGCCGTCCAGGTCCGTTCTCACGAACCGCAGGCGGTCGCCTGGCACGGTTTGCCCCAACCGCCAGAGGTCGGCACTGATCACGGCGGCAATCTTGGGATAGCCGCCCATGGTCGCTGAATCAGCCAGCTGGATGATCGGCTGACCGCCGCCCGGAACCTGTACGATGCCGGGTATGATCCCGTGTGAGCGCAGTTCTCCCGCCTGGTCGCGGCGAAGATCCGGTCCCTGAAGACGGTAGCCCTGGCGGTTGCTTTGCGGCGTTATCCGATAAGTTTCAGACCAGAAGGAAGACCTTGCAGCCTCCGTGAAGCTCTCGTGCTCCGCCGCAGGCAGGGCTCTGAGTTCAATCGTCTCGCCATGCGGCCGGGTGAGTTCCGGAACGGCAAGGCTGACGCCATTTGCCGGGAAATCCTCAGAGGTTGCCAGTTCCGGCTTCAAGACATCGCCAGTGCGCAGGATACGACCTTTGAACCCGCCAAACCCTTCACGCAGCTGGGTGCTTCGCGAACCGAGGATTTCAGGCACATCGATGCCGCCACTCAGGGCAAGATAGACGCGTCCACCGTTCCGGAACGGCCCGAGATGCAATTCCTGACCGGCCCTGGCCATGCCGGCCCACGTCTTGGGGAGCAGGACATCATCCAGCCTTGCGCCGCAGGCCGCACCCGCCAGGGCGAATGCCTGATCCTGGCCGAACCGGAAGCTGGCCGGGCTGAGGGGTATTTCCAAGGCTGCTGCGCCCGGCTCATTGCCGAGCATCAGGTTTGCCAGCTTCAATGCCACCGGATCCATGGCCCCGGCACGTCCGAGGCCCTGGAACCAATGATGGTCCCGACCCAGATCTTGCACCGTCGCGAGCGGAGGTATGCTCAGGATCTCGATCATCGGTTCATCGCCAGCGGTGTGAATTTGATCCTGTCGCCAGGGCACAAGAGCGAGGCCGGACTGCGCAGGGGATCGAAGAACGTCACGTCGGCGGTGCCGATGGTGTTCCAGCCGCTGGGCCCCGCGGACGCGGAAACGCCCGTTTGCATGCCGGCCAGGGAGAGGGAGCCACCCGGAAGATTGGTCAACGGCACCTTGCGGCGCGGTGTTTCCAGCCGGGGATCCAGACCACCAAGATAGCAATAGCCCGCATGGCTGCCGACAGCATAAACCGTGTATTCCGGCTCCGAGTGGAGATGCACCACCTCTTCCACACTGAGGCCGGTCATTGTGGCCACCTCATCCAGATGCGGCCCGCCTTCCCCACCGTAGTGGATGCCAACTTCCAGCAGTTTGCCGTCGACGACCTTGCGAATACCGCTTTCCCAGGCTTCGCAGAGTTGCGCGGCCAAGGCATCCAGATCCTGTGGAATGCTATCAAGCAGAAGCGTGAGGTTGGTCATCCCGGGAACGGCTTCCCGGACATCGGACCATTGTGCCGCCCTGTCGGCCAAGGCCCAGATCCGCTGCTGATCCTCAAGGTCGAACGGGCAATCGGGCGTGAACAGGACAGCATGGCTGCCAAGCATGGAAACGCGCGCGGCTTCAGGCTGCATTGTCGCCCTCCCGCGTCTTGAGCCAGCTTTCCATGTGATGGATGCTCACGCCGCCGGCGCAAAACTCCGGTTCAGCCATTATTTGACGGTGCAGCGGGATATTGGTCAGCACGCCCTCGACCTGCATTTCGGCAAGTGCGCTACGCGCGCGCGCCAGCGCCTCGTCCCTGGTCTGGCCAAAGGTAATGACCTTGGCGATCATCGAATCGTAGAACGGCGAAACCGTCATGCCGGCCACAGCGTGGGTGTCGACCCGCACACCGGGACCACCGGGAAGACGCAGGCCGGTGATTGTCCCTGCGCTCGATACAAAGCTGGACGGATCTTCGGCATTGATCCGGCATTCAATCGCATGACCGGTCGTGCGGACCTGGTCCTGGGTCACCGCGAGGGCCGCGCCTCGGGCGACATCAATCTGCATTGCAACAATGTCGAGGCCCGTCACCATCTCGGTCACGGGATGCTCGACTTGAACGCGGGTGTTCATCTCGATGAAGAAGAACTGGCCGTCCTCATAGAGAAATTCGAATGTTCCGGCACCCACATAGCCGATCTCCCGGCAGGATGCGGCACAACGGGCACCGATTTCCGCGATCAGCCCACGATCGATCCCGGGAGCCGGCGCCTCTTCGACAACCTTCTGGTGCCGCCGTTGCATGGAGCAATCCCGGTCGCCGAGCCAGATGGCGTTGCCATGGCTATCAGCCAGGATCTGGATCTCGACATGCCGCGGCCTGGCAAGATACTTTTCCATGTAGATATCGGACTGACCGAAGAACCTGCCCGCTTCCTGACGGGTGAGCATGGCAGCTTCGATCAGTTCCGATGGGTTCGTGACGACGCGCATGCCGCGTCCGCCGCCGCCGCCGGCAGCCTTCATGATCACCGGGTAACCGATATCCTCAGCGATGGCCGCTATGACCGCCGGATCTTCCGGGAGGGTTGCGTCCGGTCCCGGCACACAGGGTACGCCGTGGGCGACCATGGCACGTTTCGCCGAAACCTTGTCGCCCATCATTCTCATGACGTCGGCGCTCGGTCCGATAAAAGTGAGCCCCGCCGCGGCGACCGCCTCTGCAAATTCGGCGCTTTCGGACAGGAAGCCATAACCCGGATGGATCATGTCGGCGCCGAGCGTCCTGGCGGCGGCCAGAAGGGCCGGGATGTTCAGATAGCTCTTCGCGGCAGCGGCAGGGCCGATGCAGATGGTCTCGTCAGCTGCCTTCAGATATGGCGCATCGCGGTCTGCTTCGGAATGTGCGCAGACGACACGCAGCCCCAGGTACCGGCAGGCGCGGATGATCCTGAGGGCAATTTCGCCGCGGTTCGCGACGAGGACGGTTTGAGGCGCGGCCGTCATGCCGACATCCTGAAAAGCGGTGTGCCCGGCTGGACCTGATCGCCATTGCCGATCAGGATCTCCTCCACCGTGCCGGCCGCCTTCGCGCCGACTGAAGTCATCACCTTCATGGCTTCAATCACATAGAGCGTCTGGCCAGGGGACACCGGATCGCTAACCTGTACGAAGGGGGCTGACCCGGGATCGGGCGTGAGATGGCACAGGCCCGACATTTCCGCCATGATCGTCAACGCGTCCTGCTCAGGCCCGGAAGCCGCCAGGGAGGACGAGGGCCGAGTTGCCGGGATTGCACCGACTGCCGACGGGACATTCTCATGCCGGACAATCTGGATCCTGACGCCGTTTTCGGTCAGGTCCAGCTCCTTCACACTCTGTGCTGACATCCATTCCATGATCGAGGTCAGATGTGCGGCATCGACGGTCATTGCGCGGCCTAATTCCTTGTTTTCTGTGCGTTGAGTGCAGCGCTGCTCCTGCCCGATTTTTAGCATGAGCAGAAATTGATGATGTCAGACTGGATTGGAATGACCGGCTTCCGATGCGTTGCATCGGGAACTGAAATCACGTCAGAGCGAACGGCTCTTATCGCGGTTTCCGGTGGTTCTTTATGATCGACGATCACGGCAGTGGGACACTTGCCGGAGATCAGGACATCATTGGGAGTATGCCGATGCCACATATCATCACCAAAATCGAACGTGCAAAACCGGAAGACTGCGCGGCGCTGGGAAAATTCGGCAGCGCGACCATTCATGAAGCACAGGGGCGTCTGGGGGCGCTCAACTCCCGGATCAAGCCGATCGACCGGTCCATGTCGGTCTGCGGTCCTGCTTTCACCGTCGTCAGCGCACCGCGCGACAACATCATGCTTCAACTGGCCATCCATTACGCTCAGCCCGGCGATGTGATCGTCGTTTCGGCCGGCGAATACGAAGAAGCCGGAAGTTTCGGTGATGTGCTCGGCAATGCCTGCGTTGCCAAGGGGATTGCGGGTGTGGTCACCGATACTGGTGTTCGTGATACGGCGGAACTCATCAAGCTGGGTCTGCCGGTTTTCTCGTTGAGCGTCAGCATCAAGGGGACCGTCAAGGAAACCCTCGGGCAGATCAACGGCAACATCATTATTGGCGGCGTAGAGGTTCGTCCGGGAGATGTGATCCGGGGCGATGCGGACGGTCTTGTCACCGTGTTGCGCGAGGATGCTGCCGAAGTGGCAAACAAATCGCAGGCCCGGGAAGATGCGGAGGCCGGCTTTATCGCGGCTTACAAGGCAGGGCGCACAATCATCGACGTCTGCAATCTGGAAAAGGTTCTTGCCGAAAAGGGTCTGACAACGGATCTTTGATCCGGCAAGCCTCTTGTTGACCGGAAAAGCCCCTGCTCCTCACGGAACAGGGGCTTTTCCTTGTCATGCGTTATCCCAGAAGCAAGTCGGGCAGGAAGGTGACGATCCCGGGAAACAGTGCCAGTAGGATGACAAATCCGATCATGATCAACAGGAAGGGAAACGTAACACGTGCGATGAATGCCGTACTGCGTCCCGTGATGTTCTGGATGATCGCGAAGTTGAAGGCAACCGGCGGCGTGATCTGAGCCATCTCGACAACGAGCACGATGAAGATGCCGAACCATACCTTGTCGAAACCGGCCGCTTCGACCAGCGGCAGCACGACCGGCAGGGTTGTTGCGATCATCGAGAAGCCTTCAAGGGCCGTTCCCAGTATCAGGTAAAGCACGATCAGGGCCAGGATCAGGACAATCGGCGACAGGTTCCACTCGGTGACCGTGCTGGCCACGGCTGCCGGAATTCCGAGAATCGAGGTTATGTTTCCGAGAACGGAAGCCCCCAGGATGATGACGCCCATCACGGAACAGGTCTGAACGGCCCCGAGCAGGATATCGCGCAGGCCACGCAAGGTCAGGGCCCCTTGCGACAGGGAGACGGCGAAAGCGCCGAGAACGCCAAGCGCGGCGGCCTCCGACGGCGTTGCCAGGCCGCCATACATGGAGCCCAGAACGCAGACAATCAGAAACAGCGCAGGCGCGAGGTCCTTGAGGGCGGCAATCCGATCCCGCAACGGCATGTGGCGCATCGCCCGTTCGCTCTCGGGCACCAGTTCCGGTTTCAGCGTTGTCCGGAGCATGATCCAGGCCCCGAAGACGGCGGACAGAAGCAGGCCGGGAATGAAACCGGCTGTAAACAGCCTGAGAACGGATTCATTCGCCAGCACCCCATACATGATCATGACCGTGGACGGCGGGATGAGAAAGCCTAGCGTGCCTGCGCCGGCCAGACTGCCAATGGCAATCTCCGGCGAATAGCCGCGCGCCAGCAGTTCTTTCAGCGTCATGCGTCCGACCACCTGCGTCGTTGCCGCAGACGACCCGGAAATCGCCGCGAAGATCGAGCAGCCGACCACATTCACATGAAGCAGACGCCCCGGAAGCAGTCCGGCCCACGGCGCGAGACCGGTGAACAGCGCTTCCGACAGTTTCGTCCTGAACAGGAATTCGCCCATCAGGATAAACAGGGGCAGGGCTACCAGATCCGGGGTTGTGAGGATGTTGAAGATATATTGCGGAAACAGCTTGTCGATCGGGATTCCGGTGAAGAACCACCCCAGGCCTATGGCGGTTGTCAGAAGGGCGATGCCTATCCATGCGCCAAGGGCCAGCGTACCAAACAAGAATGCAAACAGACTGGCGACAATGGCACCCATTCTGGTTCCTTCCTATAGAGGGAAAAGATGAATTCGAAGCGGCAAACGCGGCTACTCGATCGCGCTTGCGGCGCCCAGACTGCTCCGATTGACGGGGTGTCCGGCAAGGCATGTGACCAAACGGGCAACCATCTGAAAAGCCAGGACAGCCGCACCGATAGCCAGCACCAGCTGTGGAATCCAGAGAGGCGTGTAGCTGTCCTGAGACACTTCCCCATAGCTGTAGGTGCGGTAGCAAAACCGCGCGAGCCAAAGCGCGAGCGGCACCGTGACCGCAACGCCCAGCGCCGCCGACAAGCCTTCGAAAAAGCGTGTCATGCGACCACCCAGCGATGACATCAGCACTTCGACCCTCAGCTGCAACCCGGCACGAAGCGTCATGCCGGAGCCAAGCAGGAAAGAGGATCCCATCAGGTAAGCACTGTATTCCCAGCCTATCCCCGTGCTGGTTGGCACCGAAGGCATAAAGCCTGAAAAGAAGGCCAGGAAGATATCGAGCAGAACCAACAGTGTCAGCAACAAGATACAGATGCCTGCCGCCCACGCCGCCCCGAGCGACACCATGTCTGCGGCCCCTTGCAGGGCCGCAGCAGGTCCGCGCGGTTCCGAAAATTCGGTCGAGCGAGACGGTTCATTCATGTCAGTTTTTCCCGAGAGACGCGCGATAGGCCTCAACGATCGGGAGGGCTGCAGGAACGCGCTCGAAGAAGACATCCTGAACGGTTTTGGCGCGCTCAGCGATCTCTGCCTTCAGGTCGTCGGAGAGCGGAACGACAACCATTCCGTTTTCAGTCATGGTCTGGATGCTCGCCAGATCGCCCTCACGTGAAATGTCCCAGAAGCCCGGCTCCAGATCGGCAGCGACTTTCTCGATCGCGGCCCGGTCTTCGGCCGAAAGGCTGTTCCACGTGTCGAGATTGATCGTCACGGCGTTGGAACCCCAGGTGTGGTTGGTCGGGTAGATGTATTCCAGGAACTCCCAGAACTTGCCGTCAACGCCGGACGTTGCAGATGTGGCAACGCCTTTGACGCGCCCGGACGCCAGGGCGGGCAACAGTTCACCCCACGGAACGACCACACCGGCCATGCCGATCGACGTGATGATGTCGACTGTATTCTTGTCCGCACCCCGAACGATAATGCCACGGAAGCCTTCGATGTCATCCACCTTTTCGTTGAGATAGACATACTGCGCGGGCGAGGGAACCATATAAAGGATTTTCTGGTTGTTCTGCTCAGCGAGTTTTTCGAATTCCGGACGCAGGAAAGCATGGTAGTCGCGCAGCTCGTCCATGGAACTGACCAGGAACGGCACCCCTTCCGCGCCAAACAGCGGATTGATCCCAACCTGCTGACTGATGTTGATGTCAGCCATGTCGACCAGGCCGTCCCGGACTGCGCCGAGCTGGTCCGGGCCTTTGAAACCGAGCGAGCCGGATGCGCCGACGGTGATGACAACTTCTCCGTCGGTGGCTTCTTTGACAGCTTCTGCGAAGGTAATGGCGTTTTTCACCATGAAGTTGCTGTCGGGCAGAACGTCTGAAAGACGCAGCTGTGTCTCGGCAGCGGCAGGTTGGGCAATGCCTCCGGCCAGAATCGCCAAGGAAGCGGCGCCAAGGATCCAATTCGTGAATTTTTTCATGTGTTCAGTTCCCCTCTTTACGCCCCGGCTTATTGTCGCTACTCAGAATTATAATAAGCTGCGCAAGTCTGTTCCGATTGGACGTAACATCTGTTGCGCCCAGCAGCCTAGCCAGTCGCCCGGTGACGGCAAAAGAACACTTCGCTCTGATATGATAGCGTTTGCTTATGTATCTTCCCTTCCGGCGCTGATTGTTCGTAAGTTCAGCAAGAATAGTGTTTTGAATGCAGAAACTTCGCGGAGCATCGCTGCATCGTTAAAACCGGTTGGAAAGGACCGATTTCGTGGACATTAGACGGCTTCATGCCTTTGTGAAAATCGTTGATATCGGCAGCATCACCCGCGCATCGTCCATCTTGCATATCGCGCAACCGGCGTTGAGCCAGCAAATTGCAGCGCTGGAAGCCCAATTCGGCAAACCCTTGTTGTTGCGCTCCAAACGCGGCGTGACCCCGACAGAGGCGGGCAAGCTCCTGTATCGCCACAGCCAGCAGATCCTGAAGCAAATGGATCAGGCGCAGATCGATATCGGTAACAGCTCGGCAGACATTTCAGGGTTCGTGTCTGTTGCTCTTGCGCCCCTGAGCCTCGGGTCGCTCCTTGCGTCGCGCGTATTGCAGACCGTCCGGGCCCAGCATCCCGGCATTATCTTGCACATCAATGAAAACGTCGGGGCCGTGATCAGCGAGATGGTCATGATGGGCAAGGTCGATATCGCCCTGATCTATGATCCCGGTGAAACACCGGGCCTGGCTTTTGAACCCGTGCTGAGCGAAGAACTCTATTATATCGGAAAAAGAATGGAGGGAGAGGACAGCACCGAAATCGCCTTTTCCGATGCTGTCGCACAGCCACTGATCCTGCCAAGCCGTATGCATACGGTTCGCAAAGTCATCGACACAGCGCTCACGCGCGTGGGACTTTCGGCGTCCGTTGTTGCGGAAACCGAGTCCATCTCGTTGATGGTTGATGCCATTCAGAACGGAATCGCGAACTCGATTTTGCCGTTTTCCGCAGCAACCGCCATCAGGTCACAGGTTCAAGCCGCACACCTTTACAGGATAACCCAGCCAAACCTGAAAACACATATGTCGATGTGTATTTCCGGCCAGTTGCCAATGTCCGAGCCCGCTGACGCAGTGAACCGCATTCTGTCTGAGTTGGCTCATGAATTTGCACGGGAAATCGAGGGGCAGCACTGAGCTGTTGCTCCAGTGGCGGTCTGTTTCCTTGTCCCACAGATCGGCGAATACTGGTCTTCACCCAAAGACTTGCCCGAGTTACAAGCAAACGCCTCCCGGGCAATGAGGCGGAGTTCCCCCGCCAATCGAAGCAATGACTTCCTTCATCGTTTCCGCACTTTCCCAGCCAGGAAAACCGTCGCGGACAATTCTACCCCTTCCAAAGGGCATGTGGGGTGGCACTGCAGCCCCGGATCATATCCTGGCGACCTTTTGAAAACCAAGAATGGCGCTTCCAATCAGGCCAGGTTCTATCCTGCAGGCCGCTGGTACAACCAGTGGAGCCTTGAAACGGCGCAAGGTCTTTTTGCGCGTTTCGCGGTCGATCAGGTCAATCAGGGGCACCGCATTTGAGAGCCCTCCCCCAACCGGAACAACGGAAGCCCCCGTCGTATTGATCAGAAGCGCCAGGGGTCCTGACAAGATATCGACATAAACGTCAATTGTTTCCTGCGCCTTGGAGGCTCCGGCCTCAAACTCGGCGATGATTTGCTCACTTGTGAGATCTCGTCCATGCAGATGCTTGTCAATTCGCTCGAGCCCGCGCGCGCTGCAGGCAGCGTCAAGACAGCCCGTCTGACCACATCCGCAGGCAAATCTTGGAACGTCGCGGGACAGCGGCCCGGCGCGAGTTGCCGAAACAGGCCCATGCCCCCATTCCCCGGCATAGCCGCCGTCCTCGTTGATCAAATGTCCGCGCACCACCAGCCCGCCGCCAACCCCAGATCCCAGGATGATGCCGAAGACAACGTCATGGCCCCGGCCTATCCCGAAACCGGCTTCCGCCATGGCGAAACAGTCCGCATCATTGGCGATAACAACCGGCAGCGATAGTCTTGCGGCCAGTTCTGTTGCCAGATCGATGCCGTGAAGGCAGGGAATGTTAGCTACAATCATGCACCGGGTGTCAGGATCGACCACCCCGGCGATTGAGAGCGCCACCACTTTGGTCGGTTCCGGCGCTTCAGAAACGATCCTCGCCAAAACAGCGACAAAAGCCTCGAAGTCCGCGGTCGGGGTAGGCACCCTGGGCACCTGCGCAATGTCTCCGGGCGCACGTGCATACGCACCCTTGATTGCCGTGCCGCCGATATCGAAACAGACAATCATCCAGCGCCCCCCTGATGATCCAGCCACTGCCCACCAATGACGCTGGCAAGAATCTCCAGACCTGGCCCAAGAACCAGGAAGTTCGCCTGCGCATCCGGCAGGAGCAACCCAGCCCCTTCAAGCCCGGCCGCTTCGGCGGGATAGAGGCTTGCCATCCGCAGTGCCTCGTCAACCTGAAGGCCGATTTCAGTCATCATGAACCGCACACAGGTCAACATGTCGATGTCAGCGCCTGCCAGTGTTCCGTCTTCAAGGGTCAAACGCCCATTCTGGCGAAAGACTTCACGGCCATTGAGCCGGAAACTCTGTCCGTGCCAACCGATGGAAGACATTGCGTCGGTTACAAGAAATACCCTGCCCGGCCCCTGTTTGGCCTTCAGAGCAATTCGGATTGCAATCGGGTCAACATGATGCCCGTCCGCAATAAGACCACAGCTCAACTCACCAAACCCCAGAGCAGCGCCCACCAGCCCTGGCTCCCGGTGCCGCAAAGGGCTCATCGCGTTGAAGAGATGCGTGACCATTGAAGCCCCCGCCTCGACAAAAAGCCGGATCGTCTCAATGCCTGCATCGCTATGCCCCAGGCTGACAACAGCGCCAGCATCAACCAGCTGACGAACCTGCACCGGCGTCACGCTCTCAGGTGCGAGCGTAACAAGCAATTTCGGCAAGTCACGCGCGGCTTGCAAAAGCAAAGCCAGATCCTGATTGGTCATCGGCCGGATAAGCTCAGCGGCGTGAGTGCCCTTGCGCGCGATGGATAAGTGAGGTCCCTCAAGGTGCAGGCCCGCAAAGCCGGAGACGCCCTGTCTGGCCGCTTCAATTCCGGCCTTGATGCCACGTTCGGTGTTTTCCGGCGTATCTGTGATCAAAGTGACAAGCAGCGACGTGGTGCCAAAAGCGCGATGTGCCTCGCAAATGGTTTCAATTCCCGACACCGTCAGATCATTATTGAACAGCACCCCTCCACCGCCATTGACTTGGAGATCAACGAAACCCGGTACAATCCGGCTTCCCTCGGGCACGCGGCGCAGCATCGTCGCAGTATCTGGTTTGCTCTCGGAAAGAGCGCCGATCTTGCCCCGCGTGACCGTCAGGGTCTTGCCAGAATGCCAACGCTGGCCGTCAAATATCTGAGCGCCGGCAATCAGAAAATCGCTGGCAGGGTCATCGCTCAACTTCATAGCGTCTCAGTTACCTTCTGAAGCGCCGGCGGTGCATCCGGATCGAGGTTGCGCCGGAACGACAGGCTCTCAATCATTTTGTAGTACGGCACAATCTGTATAAGCGCATCAGTGAGCGGATGGCCTGTCGAAACACGCGGCAATTTCCGCGCCGTTCGCGCGTGCGGCGAGGTCACAAAGACATTGCCACCTTTTCCGGCCAGTTGGTCAGCAACATCGACCACTGACTGCTCGGCAGCATCGGCGGCTGCGAACACCAGAACCGGGAACCCACCGAAAACCAGCGAGACTGGTCCGTGCAGGACTTCAGCGGATGAGTAGGCCTCACCGTGGAGTTCACACGTTTCCTTGCACTTCAGTGCTGCTTCTCCTGCAATTGCAAGCGAAGGACCACGGCCCAGGAAATAGAGGGATTGCGCCGTTTCGAGCTGGTCCGTCAGGTCGCTCCAGTCCAATTCGAACGCCTTTCTGAATTGACCCGGCAGTCCTAGCAGCGCGCTCTTGAGCGCATCATCCTCGGTCCATTCGGCGACAATGGCCAGACCGGCCACGATCGCATTCACATACGACTTTGTTGCAGCTACAGCCAGTTCCGGACCGGCGGCCAGCGAGATGGCTGTTGCTGAAGCCTCAGCCAAAGGCGACGGGACTGTGTTCACCAGAGCGACCGAACTTGCGCCAGCATCTGTGACGGAGCGTGCCAAAGCGACGATATCCGGGCTTTTGCCGGATTGCGAAATGCTGATGGCTGCCGCCTTGCTCACTTTCAGTTGCCGCTGGTAGATGGACGCAAGCGATGGCCCCAGCGAGGCGACAGGAACGCCTGTCTGCAATTCAATGGCATATTTTAAAAAGCTGGCCGCGTGATCGGACGTGCCGCGTGCAATTGTGACGACAACCGAAGGATCGAGTTTCCGGAAGTTTGATCCGCAGGCAGTCAGTGCGGCAGAAGAGTGAGAGAATAACCGGTCGACCGCATCGGGGATCTCCCGGATCTCTTTGAACATGTTTGAACTTGTCATGACTTTCCCAGCGTTTGAATCATCAGGCAGGACCAATGATTTGCTCGGCGACAAGATCATAAAGGTCATTTCGATAAAGGGTTTTCGTCGATTCGATAGCCCGGCCGGACGCAAGATAGGCGATCCGATGAACAGCAAGGCCGGCAGAGCCTTCAGTCACACCCAGCAGCAGAGCCTCGTCAGGCGTCAGCAGTCTCGCCGAGATTCGCTGAACAGCGCGCACCGGACGGGCATTCAACTGCGCAAGGCGCGCATAAAGAGACACTCCCACGCTCTCGGGGTCCGGCAGAATATCCGATGGCAGAGTTGCATTTTCCAACGCCACCGGCGCACCGTCGGCAAGACGAAGGCGCTGCAACCGGGCCACTTTTTTGGTCCCTGTCAGGCCAAGGAGCATCATCTCATCCGAACTGGGCAAATAAAGGGAGCGGTCAAGCCATCTGGATGACGCCACCATACCGCGGCGGGCCATATCCTCGGAAAAGGACGTTGCACAGGACAGCGGCTGCTCCATGCGCTCCACCGGAGCCGCAACAAAAGTCCCGGAGCCATGACGGCGGACCAGTGCCCCTTCCTCGACAAGTGCATCGATGGCGCGGCGCACGGTCACACGGGAAACTCCGCAAACCTCTGAAATATCTCTCTCGGACGGCAGAGCATCGCCCTGCTTTAAGCGCCGGGTCTGAATGAAGGCTTCGAAAGCCAACTTCAGCCGCTTGTACAACGGGCCATCGAAACGGTCTTGAAATCCGCGAAGCCCAACAATGCCGCTCATACGCAACGCCCCTTTGCCAGAATGACTTGCCGCCCCGATCTCGGGATTTATCTCTGAGGCTCAATAAGATACCAAATAAATACCAAATCACGATTTGTCTAATTTTTTTTCAAAAAAACGAGGGCCGAATTTTTGAGCCCGATTAAGCCACTGTACTTATTATATTTTTTACAAAAGTCCATAATCGCAGCGTCAAATGCACTATTTATGGTATTGCATTGGTATCAAAAATTAGCTCTCATTCAACAAGAGCAAAGGCTCGCACAATCGGATGTGACACCATCTCTTGTTAAAGCTCAAATCCCGGTCTTTAAGTGAGAATATGAAATTTTTTTTCAAAATTAGCGTGATTTGACGGATATAGATTGACCATTTGTCTGATATCGCGCAGTTTGAGAAAATAGATTACGTAAATAAATTACATAATCAGAAGGCAGCTGGAATGAAGGTTGGCATAATCGGTCTGGGTTTCCGTCTTGGCTATCTTGGGTTCGTGTTCAATCAGATGGACCCGGATTTCGAAATTGTTGGCTACGTGGATCCTGCGCCGGCCGGCAAGCCGATGCTTGAGGAAAAAGGCATTTCGGCTGGAAATGCCTATGACACGCCTCAGGAGCTGATCGAGAACGAGGAGATGGATCTCCTGATGATCGGTTCTCCGAACCATATGCATCTCGATCACATCCGCATTGGCATTGAAGCCGGACTGAAGGTCTTCAGCGAAAAGCCAATCGTCATGACCGTCGAGCAGAGCCTTGAACTCGCCGCCCTTCTTCACCTTCATGGAAATGAACGTCTGCTGGTTGGCCTGGTTCTCCGGTATTCACCCCTGTACCAGGATTTGCGCAAGGCGCAGCAGGACGGCCTTCTGGGGGACGTGGTCTCCATTGAGGCATCCGAACACATTCAACCCTACCACGGTGCTTTCTTCATGCGCGACTGGCGTCGTTATGAAAGCTATGCCGGAAGCTTCATGCTTGAAAAATGCTGTCACGACCTGGACCTTTACAATGGCGTGGTGGGTGCTCGCCCCCGCTATGTCGCCAGCTTTGGCGGACGTAAGAGCTTCACTCCGCAAAACGCCCCAGGAAATGATGGGGTCAACGACCTCGAGGTCTACCACAGCAAGCCCAGTGGCTGGCTCGGCGCCGACAACGTCTTCGACAGCGATGGCGACATTGTCGATTATCAGACCGCAATCGTTGAGTATGACAACGGTGTTTCAGTGGCCTTCCATACAAACCTTAATGTGCCCGACGAGTTCCGCCGGTTTTGCGTCATCGGCGCCAAGGGCATGGCTGAAGGCGATTTTGTTCGCGGTTTCTTCAATGTTCACAGCGCCCGGAACAACGAGAAGGTCATCGCAAAGACATATCAAGCCCCCAGCGAGACCTCACATCACTACGGCGCGGATGAACAAATGGCCGAAGATGTGATCAAGCATGTCCGGCACGGAGCTCCTCTCCCGGTTTCAGCTCTGGACGCTCTTGAGGCCGGCATTCTGGCTCTGTCCATGGACGAGGCGCGCAGGACACGCACAGTCGTCGATTTGTCCCCCGTCTGGCGGCGCTATGACGACGCCCTGAACGGGATGACGTCCGGGCACATCCCGCTGAAGTCCGCATGAGGCTACGATGATGAACGCCAAGCGAAGTGCCGTCTTTTTTGCCTGGATGCTCCTGTTACCAGCAGCGCTCTATATTGCGTTCATCGTGATCTATCCTCTCATAGATACCGTCAATCTTTCTTTCACCAACGCGTCCTTGCGCAAGACCTATTCTTATGTCGGCTGGGCCAATTACGACAAGATCTTCAACGAGACCTTCGCGGCGGTCATCGTCCGAACCTTCATCTGGACGTTCTTCTCTGTCCTGCTCAAGATGATCATCGGCACCTGTGGCGCAATGTTGCTGAACGCAGCGGTTCCCGGGCGCTCCCTTTTCCGTCTGCTCACCATGCCGCCCTGGATTGTTCCCATGGCAATCGGCATCTTTATGTGGGGCTGGATGTACAATGGCCAGTTCGGCATGATCTCCGGACTGCTTCAGAACTTTGGCATCACCGACGGTCCAATCGCGTTCCTTGCCTACGGAAACACGGCCTTCTGGGCGACCATCATCACGGATGTGTGGATTGGCGTTCCCCTGGTCACGCTCTACATGCTGGCGGCAATCCAGGCCGTGCCGCAGGACCTCTATGAAGCCGCCTGGACAGATGGCGCGGGCCGCTTCTACCGGTTCCGGCGGATAACCTTTCCGCTTCTGATCCCCGCCATGATCACCATGTCGATGATCTCGCTGATTGCGACCTTCAACTCATTCGACATCATCTGGATCCTGACCCAGGGCGGACCGAGCGGCTCGACCACGACGATGATCATCGACACCTACAAGACAGGAATCGGGTCCTACAAATACGGCGCTGGTGCCGCGCGCGCGGTTCTGATCTGTCTCTTCCTGTCGCTGTTCTGCTTCTTCTACTTCAAGGCAATCAACCGGCTATCCACGGAGGCTGTGTGATGAGTAAACAGACCGCCATGATCAATCGCTACAAGTGGTACGAGGTCATCTCGATTTACGCGGCGATTGCGGTTTTCCTGTTCTTTGTTCTGGCGCCTTTCGTCGAAGGCTTCCTGGTCTCGTTGAAACCCTTGAGCCGCCTGTTCTCCTCGCCTTATCGCTTCTGGCCAGAGCACGGGTCCTTTGACGCCTATTTCACCATGTGGGACAGCGTTCCCAATTTCGGCCTCTACGTTTTCAACTCGATCTTCATCTCCACAGTCGTGACCGTGGTGGTACTGATACTGGTGGTTCCAGCCGCCTATGCCTTTGCGCGCTTCGAGTTTTCAGGGCGCGGCCCTCTGCTCGCCGCGTTTCTCGCGGTCAACATGTTCTCGGGCGCTGTTCTGCTCATCCCTCTGTTCCGGCTGATGCGCTCCTTGGGGATCCTCAACACCTACGCCGCAATGATCGTGCCTGGCGCAGCCTTCCTCATTCCCACCGCCATCTGGCTCTTGCGCACCTATATGATGCGGATCCCAAAAGAACTGGAGGAAGCTGCCTATGTGGATGGCGCCACGCGCCTTTACACCCTGCGGCGGATCATTCTCCCACTGGCCATGCCCGGCATCACGGTTGTCGCCATCACCACATTCATCGGCGCATATGCACAGCAGTTCATTTACGCGCTGACCTTCAATTCCAAGACGGAATTCATGCCTTTGCCGATCGGGCTTTTCGCCTATTTCGGCCGCCAGGAAGTGATCTGGAACGAACTCATGGCCGCCAGCTTTGTCGGTATTGCGCCTGCCTTGATCGTGATCTTCTTCCTGCAACGTTATCTCGTCAGCGGTCTTACCGCTGGCGCGGTGAAATAACAAAAAAATCAAAATCCACACCAGAGTATGGGGATACAAACTATGAAAATTGAAACTTTGAAATTCGGGGTTTGCGCTCTCGCTCTTGCTGGCGCGACCATTGCCGGTGCTCCGGGCGCACAGGCCGCGGATCAAGAAATCACCTGGATCTACTGCGGCGACAAGATCGACCCCATCCACGAAAAGTACATCGAGCAATGGGAAGCGGCCAACGAGGGCTGGACCATCGCACCGGAAGTCGTCGGCTGGGCGCAGTGCCAGGACAAGGCAACCACGCTGGCGGCGGCCGGCTCCCCGGTCGGCATGGCCTATGTCGGCTCGCGCACACTGAAACAGTTTGCTGAAAATGATCTCATCGTAGAAGTCCCAATGAGCGATGAAGAAAAAGCAAGCTACTATCCCAACATCGTCGACACGGTCACTTTCGACGGCACTCAGTGGGGCGTTCCGATCGCCTTCTCCACCAAGGCACTTTACTGGAACAAGGACCTCTTCGAACAGGCCGGTCTCGATCCGGAAGTTCCGCCAAAGACCTGGGAAGAAGAGATCGAGTTCTCAAAGATCATCACGGAAAAGACCGGTATCCCCGGATACGGCCTTCCCGCGAAGACCTTCGATAACACCATGCACCAGTTCCTGCACTGGGTGTACACAAACAACGGTCAAATCATCGACGCCGACGGCAACATCGTAATGGACAGTCCGGAAGTACTGGCTGCCCTTCAGGCCTATAAGGACATCACTCCCTATTCGGTTGAAGGACCAACCGCTTACGAACAGAACGAAATGCGCGCTATTTGGCTGGATGGCAAGGTCGCCATGATTCAGAACAGCTCGGGCGCTGCTTCACGTGCACAGGACACTGACCTGAACTGGGGAGTGACAACCCTGCCTCTCGGCCCATCTGCAAAAGGCCCCGGCACGCTGCTTATCACCGACAGCCTGGCAGTCTTCAAGGGAACCGGCGTGGAGGAAAAGGCAGTCGAGTTCGCCAAGTTCATTACATCTCCTGGCCCGCAGGGTGAGTATGAATTGCAAGGCGGCGCCGGACTGACACCGCTTCGGCCATCCGCACAGGTTGATGCATTCGTCGAAAAAGACCCTTACTGGAAGCCGTTCATCGACGGAATTTCCAATGCGGGTCCCGAGCCCCTGTTCACTGACTACAAGGGCTTGCAGGATGTCATGATCGAGATGGTTCAATCCGTCGTCACTGACAAGGCAGAACCCAAGGCCGCTCTTGAAAAGGCAACCGCCGATCTTGAGCAGTATAAGTAAGTCGCGTTGACACGCCGCCGCAGCTCAATGCAGCCGCGGTGGCGTGTTTCGTCCACGCCAGATCCCATTGCCGAAGTGGCAATGACGAAAAGAGGTCAGTCTTGGGACAACTCCATCTCAACAAGGTCACCAAGTCCTTCGGGGAAATTGACGTAATCAATGGGGTGACACTCGACGTGAAAGACGGTGAATTCGTCGTTTTCGTCGGCCCTTCCGGATGTGGAAAATCCACGCTGTTGCGCATCATCGCTGGCCTGGAGGACGCTACCGAGGGCGGGATCGTTATCGACGGCGTGAAGGTCAATGATCTGGCACCAGTCAAACGCGGCATCGCGATGGTGTTTCAATCCTACGCACTCTATCCACACATGTCCGTTTTCGAGAACATCGCGTTTCCGCTGCGCGTGGAAAAGATGCCGGAAGCCGATCTGAAGAAGAAGGTCGAGAGCGTTGCTGCCGTCCTGAAACTCGACCAAAGGCTGCAGCAAAGGCCGGGTTCCCTGTCAGGCGGCCAACGCCAGCGCGTCGCCATCGGCCGTGCGATCGTACGCGAACCGAAGATATTCCTGTTCGACGAGCCTCTGTCGAACCTCGACGCGGCTCTGCGCGCCGACATGCGCATCGAGCTGACAAAATTGCATCATGATCTTGCAGCCACCATGATCTACGTCACCCACGACCAGATCGAAGCCATGACCATGGCAGATCGTATCGTCGTGCTGAACGGCGGATATATCTCTCAGGTCGGCAAACCACTTGAGCTCTATCACAAGCCACAGAACAAGTTCGTTGCGAGCTTTATCGGCAATCCGAAAATGAACTTTCTGCCGGCGACTTGCATCGCAGCCAAACCGGAAGGCGTGACCGTTGTGTGTGAAGGTCAGACTGTGACGATTCCGGTCGAACCGCGTGACGGTCTGACAGGAGAAAAACTGACCCTCGGCATCCGCCCCGAACACATAACCTTGGGCGCGGGTGACGTGAAATTCGACATCGTCCCCTCGGTTGTCGAACGGCTCGGCGTCAACACAATTGTATATGCGTCCGCGTCCGGCGATGCGCCCTTCAGCGCTGCCTTTGCGGGTGCAGCCGCGGTTACCGTCGACACACCGGCGACCATCAGCTTCAACGCTGCCGATTGCCATCTCTTCGACGATAAGGGCGAGGCTCTCGAGCGGCGCACCGACCTTCATGAAATCGATCTGGAAGCTCTGAACGCAGTATAGAGCACCGACCCGTCAAGGCTGGGCGCCCTTCAAGAGAGCGTTCAGCAGTTCTTCTGCGCTCACGAAGTCCCGCGCCAGTTCCATGACACGGGACGTTCCATGACAAGTGAAGATTGCGTTTTACCAGACGTGGCCGCGAGCTGCGACGGGCTCCACGCGCGTGACCCTACCACCCTTGTGAAACACCATATGGTCAACCAGATTGGAGACCACGCACGTGTGGTTCGGAATGATCCGGATCCTGTCTCCCACTTGCGGCCGCTGGTCTGGATCGCATTTCGAAAGATCCAGAACGCCATGCTCTTCGGACAGGCCCGTGATCGTGGCATCCGGATAGTCCACGACGTAGCCGAAATCATCGAAGCCCAGCAAATCCGACGTGAGCGCCTTTGATCCTGCATCGATGACCGCCCGCGTCTGTGTCGGACGTGAGACAACTGTCGTCAGGATTTCCATAGCGCAGTCGTTCAGGCCGCAATGCCCGGCCCTTGCCATGGCCCGGTCGTTATAGACATAGGTTCCTGCCCGGTATTCGGTTGCCGAGGGCACCAGATGCGCATTGAACAGGCTGGGTGTCCCGCCACTGCTGACAATGCCGCAGGCAATGCCGCGTGCTTTCAGAAGCGCGATGGACCCACTCAGGAATGCTTCTGTCTCCGCTTCGCCATCCGCCCCCGGATAAGTCACAAGCCCGCCGAACGTCAGTCCGGCGCAGTCAGAGATCAACACGGCGAGGTCTGCCGCTTCGGCCGGCGATTGAACGCCACAGCGCCCGCCGCCGGTGTCGCATTCCACCAGAACCTTCAGAGCCTTGTCCCTGCCGCCAAACACGCCGGACAATCCGGACACTGTCGTCGTGCTGTCGGCAACAACTTTCAGGTCACCGATGCGCTCGTTCAGAACTGCCAGTTCTTCCAGTTTCTCCGCGCCCAGAATGTTGAAGGTGATCAGAATGTCCTGGAAACCGGCGTCAGCGAAGACATCGGCTTCGCTGACCTTCTGACAATTGAGACCCTGGGCACCCGCTGCCACCTGACGCTTGGCAATCGCCGGGATCTTGTGGGTTTTGATATGCGGGCGGAACGTCTTTCCGATCTTGTCCATATAGGACTGGACACGGGTAATATTGTTTTCCAGCCGATCTTCGTCGATCACGGGAATGGGCGTGGAAAGCTCGGAAATGGGCCCACCGACCAGCGGCGCGCCAGGAGCAAGCTTATGCGTTTTCTTATCCATGAGGCTTCTTCATCATTGGCCAGATATCCTCGCGAGCATACCTGTAGAGCGTGTCGGCAGGAGAGTTCGGGTAGGGGGTGCCCGCCGAACAATAAAGGATTTGCGAGGCAATCTTGCTGAAAGACGCCTGGAAGTGGTTGGTTGATTTGATAACCAGGATCTTCCTTTGCGCCGGATCTATGCCCATAACGGAAAACAATGACGGATCAAAGCTCTGGGCTCTTACAGAATTCAGGATGATGTCTATGCCATTCAGGCAGATATGAGCTGCGTCGCCAAAGGGGGCGTAACTTTCCCCAAAGCGCATCTCGGCATTCCGCACCAGCTTTACGATTGTTACCCGGCCATCCACCGGGCTGCCAGTTCCAGGCGCCGACTTCGCACCGAACCGCAGGGAGATCTCCGCCCCCTCACCCGCCGCCATGCAGATCTGAACCGCAATCGGGTCCCAGATGGTACCAAAGGCAACCCCGACGCAGCCCCTGTCGATAAACTCAGAGAGAAGCACAGTCGCATCCCCGGCGGTTCCACCGCCCGGATTATCCCACATGTCAGCGATAACCGTCGGTCCGTCTGCAGCAGCCATGGCCCGTGTGACAGCTTCATCAACCGAAAGCTGCTTCATCATGTGACGGCCCCGGTTGGCAAACAGTTCAAGGCCGAGCGAGCGGGCCAGCCGGTCCCCCTTTTCGGCCTTGCTGTTGGTCACCACGATCATCTTTGTACCCATTTCCGGCACATCGCCCGCCATGAAGCCATGGATCACAGACAAGGACAGGACATCGTTATCGTTGGCCTCGATGGAGTGAAGCTTGTCGACGAACGAGCGCATCGGTTCCCGCGACGTCGGAAAAACGTCAATCATCCGGCAGTCAAATACAGACATGGTCGGCTTGACCCGCCCCTCCAGCGTATCGACAGCAATCCGCCAGAGATCCTCAGCCCGATCAACGAAATCCGTATGCGGAAACTCCTTGAAAACAACGAAGAAATCGGCCGCCGCGACACGCTTTTCAGTCAGATGGCTATGCGGATCCAGTTCCGCACAAACCAGCACATCCGGACCTACCATGTCCCGGATTCGGGCCAGGAGATCGCCTTCCGGATCCTGATAGCCATCAGCGACCATTGCCCCATGAAGACCAAGAACCACGCCGTCAACGGGCAATGCCGCACGAAGCTGCTCGAGGATTTCGTCGCGCAGACTTTCATAGGCCTGACGGTTGACCAGCCCGGCCGGGTCCGCCCAGGCAGCCGTGCCCTCAACCAGGGACCAGCCCTTTTCCGCGCACACCCTGCGTCCAACCGTGAGTGGCGCGGAACACAAGGTGGGCGTCGCTGGATGTTCGCCGGGCTTTGCATACAGAGATGCCTCGAACCCGCGCCGATCAATGCAGATTGGGGAAAAGGTGTTTGTTTCCGTCGCCAGAACTGCGGTAAAGAGCTTCAAGGGAAGTGGTCCTGATGTGGAGACCGTGACGGGCCTCAGGCTTCAGCAAATGGGTAAGGCAGATAGCCTGTGAAGCCGGAAATTCTCCAGCGGCCATTTTGCGCCCTGCAATAATAAAGTGTCTGCCATCGCATAACGTCGAAGTTGCCATCGGAACGCATGATTCCGCCATCGAACTTTTTGCGCACAAGGGCCACGTCTCCCTTGATGTCGATTTCTTCCAGGCGCGTTGCTGTGTGAATTGCCGAGCGAACGTCTTCGGCGAACTCAACTTCCGCGAACTCGCGCGCCTGACGCAGCCATTCATCGCGGTAGTGCTCAATGGTGGGAAACGCCAGCGACCACTCATCCGGGTCGCGCGCCTTGTTGCCGCTGATCCCCAGAAATCCCAAAGCAATGAAATCATCTTCCACCATGGACCAGTCGGCTGTCAGGAAAGCCTCGATATCTCGGCTGACCAGCATCTCCCAGATTGATCTGCGTGCTTCGTCCTGCTCCGGAAAGGGATTGAGAAATGGGTCCCGCATCACGTCCTCTATCTAAATAATTTTCATTTTTCGTGATTTTTCCTAGTCAATTTCCTAACAATATGGTTCCATGTCAATCTGATAAGAAAATTATTTCCATAACAGAGTGTATCAAGCAGCATGAGCATCAAGAGATACGGAGCCGAGAAATCCGGCGCAGGTGGTCAGAACCTTCCCTTTGCCCGCGCAGTGGAAGCTGACGGCTGGCTGCATGTTTCCGGCCAGGTCGCCATGGAAGACGGCGAGGTCATCGAAGGCGGCATCATCCCACAGGCCCACAAGGCAATTCAGAACCTGCTTAGTATTCTGGAAGAGGCCAATTATACAACCGCGGATGTTGTGCGCTGCGGGATTTGGCTGGATGATCCGCGTGACTTCTGGACCTTCAACAAAATCTATCAGAGCTATTTCGGCGATGCCCCGCCAGCCCGCGCATGTGTGCAGTCTTCGATGATGGTCGATTGCAAGATCGAAATCGACTGCATAGCCTACAAGTCAAAGACTTGATAAGGCAGACAGGGCACGCAAAGCATGGACATACTGGCGCGGATACAGAATGAGCAGGGGCAATTTTCGCAGTCTGAAAAGCGCATTGCGGACATTCTCCTCAACGATTTCGATTTCGCCGTGAATGCGTCCATCGTGGAACTGGCGGAGCGGGCCGAGGTCTCACCTCCGACGGTCACCCGCTTTTGCCGCAGGCTCAACTGCCAGAACTATGCGGATTTCAAGGTTCAGCTCGCAAAGACCATGTTTGTGGGCGCGCGCTATCTGAACCCCGGCACCAAGAGCACAGAACCGGCGGATGTGGCCGAGGACATCATTACCAAGGCCCAGAACGCCCTGTTCTTGTTTCATCGCGCCTTCGACGCCGCGGCTGCGCAGTCAGTCGCCGATATCCTGTCGAAATCGGCAATGATCTACGCCTTTGGCTCAGGCGGCAATTCGTCAATGATTGCGCATGAGTTTCAAAATCGCCTGTTTCGCCTCGGCCTGCGGATATCCTCATCGACCGATCATCACATGCAAATGATGCAAGCGGCCGCGGCACGGCCAGAAGATTCCGTGATCGGTTCGTCGTTCTCCGGCCGCAACATGGAACTTGTCCGCGCCTTCACCATGGCGCGGGAGGCGGGAGCGACAACGATTGCCCTGACACAGGCAGACAGCCCTGTCGCCAAGGCTGCCGATCATGTCCTGGCCATTGATCTGCCGGAAGGCAACAACATCTTCCGGCCGACATCCACCCGCTTCGTATATCTCGCACTTGTCGACATCCTAGCCAATCTGGCCGCCTACCAGAACCGGGCTCAGTCGACAGTTACCCTTCGCCATATCAAACACCAACTGGTTGCCTATCGCGACGAAGACGACAAGCAGCTCCTTGGAGACTGACCGCATCCGCGGTTCCTGTCTCTCCAAAATCTAGGACACGACATGACTGGAACCGTAGCAGTTGTGACCGGCGCTGCCGGTGACATTGGCCTGGCCATAGCCCAGCGCCTGTCTGACAACCATGACAAAATCATACTGGCCGACATCGACGCAGAGGCCGTCGCCAAACTGTGTGACGGCCGAAATGAACGCTTCGTACCCGCAACGTGCGATGTGACAAATGAAGCGGATTGCGCCGAGCTGGCCACTTTTGCCGCATGTCACGGATCTGTAAACGCATTGATCAACAATGCCGGAGCCGCACGCGCCGCCAGCCTCGGTGAGACGACCGCGGAGATAAACCGGC
The DNA here is from genome assembly GCF_001624695.1 of Labrenzia sp. OB1. GTDB lineage: Bacteria > Pseudomonadota > Alphaproteobacteria > Rhizobiales > Stappiaceae > Roseibium. The sequence goes on from NZ_JSEP01000007.1 coordinate 250,825, forward strand.
AGGACATCGCTCTCAATCTTGAAGCCGCTTTTCTCACCTTCAAGGCCTTTGAGACCGCGCTGAAGAAAAGCCGGGGCAGCATCGTCAACATCGCCTCGGTCAATGGCCTAGCCGTTTTCGGCCACCCGGCTTACAGCGCCGCCAAGGCGGGACTGATCCACCTGACAAAACTGATCGCAGTCGAGTATGGCAAATACGGCATCCGCTGCAACGCCATTGCACCGGGAACAGTCAAGACCCAGGCCTGGGAAGCGCGAGCGGCGGCCAATCCGAATGTATTCGAAGATGCCAAGCGCTGGTACCCGCTGCAGCGCGTTGTGGATCCGACTGATGTTGCAAATGCCGTCGCATTTCTGTCCGGCAATGAAGCCTCGGCCATTACGGGAGTGTGCCTGGCGGTCGACTGCGGCCTCCTGGCCGGGCAGGCCGAACTCGCGCGCACATTCAGCCAGTCTGACAACTACTAGGGCGTGAACTCAAAAATGAGGACGAAATGGCATGGGAAATGGCTTCAGCCAGTCTCGTCAGCGTGCTTGACCGGGCACGAAGCCCGCTCATCGCACGCTTCCTAAAGAGAGTTCGCCATCTCGTCTTCATTTATGAGTTCACGCCCTGAATCAAACGACGACCAGAGGACATACGCCATGGTTACCCCCCCTTTCGTGCTCGAAAACAGCTGGCATCCGATTGAAGGTGATCCTGCCGGCGGCTTTACCTTTGTTCTGCACAATATGTCCGGAGCCGAGATCAGTGACTTCCGTGTGATCTACACGAGCATGACCCGGGTCACCGACAAAGCTATTTTTCACAACGCGGTCTTTCATCGGCGCAATGCAAATTTTCATGAATTTGGTCCACCGGAAGGCTTTAAGCTGGGCTCCGGCGCTTCCTGGGCCTTCAAGGTAAACGGCTTGCACCGGTCTGCCAAACACCGCAGCGATGGCGCGAAATCCGCCTATGTGACCCTGTCCGATGGGACTCACAAACCCTGCGCGATTGGCGACCTGATGCTGGAAGGTCGGCATAGCGAGCCAGCTCCCAAGCTGCTGCCGGATGGCAAGATGAGCGAGCCTTTCTTCCTGCAACCCTGGCCGAAAGGCGCGAGCCTGGGAAAAGGAGGCGACTATCCCGTCGCCCTTTTCCTCACGTCAGCCACAAATGACGAGAAGTCATCCGTCCAGAAGGTGCAGTCACTCTATCAACGCCTGTTCGAAGCAGCGCATGTTCCATTTGCCCTCAGCCCTGTTCATGAGGGTCGAGAATTGGTGTTGCAGCAAACAAACACCCTTGCGAGCGAAGAATACAGGCTGACCTTTTCTGAAACGCAAGTGCTCCTTGCCTACACTGCGGAGAGCGGCCTTCAATACGGGTTGACGACACTTGCCCAGCTGCTGCACGGGGCAAGACAAGACCCGGAAACGTTTTCCTTCCCGTTATCCGGCACGATTGACGACGCTCCGCGATATGACTGGCGCGGCTGCCATCTGGATGTCTCCCGTCAATTCTATCCAACCACCGACGTCATCCGACTGATCGACATCCTCGCCTGGTTCAAGATGAACATTTTCCATTGGCATCTGACCGATGACGAAGCCTGGCGCCTGGAGATCAAGGCCTATCCGGAACTGACCACACTCGGCGCGACCCGCGGTCCTGACGAGCTTCTGTTGCCGCAGCTGGGCAACGGCGCCGAAAGGGTCAGCGGCTTCTATTCCCAGGACGAAGTGAAAGCTGTTGTCGCCCACGCAGCGCACCTTGGTCTCGAGGTTGTTCCCGAGGTCGATATTCCAGGCCATTGCACGGCAGTGCTCGCCGTCTTCAGCGACCTGTCTGACGGACAGGAAGCGCCGGACAGCTACCATTCGGTCCAGGGCTTCCCCAACAACGCCCTCAACCCGGCCATTGGGGCAACCTACGAGTTCGTCGCCACGATTTTCGACGAAATGGTGTCTCTCTTCCCGTCCCGTTATGTCCACATCGGCGGCGATGAGGTCGCGGACGGCTCCTGGCTAGCCTCCCCCAAAGCCAAGAAGCTCATGGAACAAGAAGGGCTTGAAGGCACCTTTGGTCTGCAGTCCTATTTCATGAAGCGGATTCAGCAGATGCTTCTGGAACGCGGCAAGTGCCTGGCCGGCTGGGATGAAGTATCACATGGGGGAGGTGTCAGCGCCGAAGGCACTCTGCTGATGGCATGGCGGAACCCGCAGGTCGGCATAGACCTTGCCGGCAAAGGCTATGACGTCGTTATGACACCAGGGCAAGCCTATTACCTGGATATGGTGCAGGACGATGCCTGGCAGGAACCCGGTGCGAGCTGGGCCGGCACCGTTCCGCCTGAACACTCCTATCATTACGAGGCCGAAGGTGATTTCCCGGACGACTTGCGTCCGCGCATGAAGGGTGTTCAGGCCTGTATCTGGTCTGAGAATTTCCTTTCACGCGATTATTTCAACCACCTCGTGTTCCCCCGGCTTTGCGCGGTTGCCGAGGCTGCCTGGACTCCGAGAAATGCCAAGGACTGGCTGCGTTTCGCCGCCATCGCGCCCTATGCACCCAAACTGTGAAGGACTGGACTCATGCGCATTGCCGTTGGCGGAATTCATACCGAGTGCAGCACGTACTCTCCGGTCCTGATGCAGCCTGAGGACTTCTTCGTGCTGCGGGGAAACGATCTCACAACATCCGGGTATTTCTCGTTTCTACCCCGGACCGGTGTCAAGCTTTGCCCCCTCCTCCACGCCCGTGCTGTACCGGGCGGACCTCTGGCACAGGCAACCTACGAGAGTTTCAAGGCGGAATTCATCGACCGGCTGAAGGCAACCTTGCCGGTCGACGGGGTCTACCTCGCCATGCACGGTGCCATGAATGTCGAGGGGATGGACGATGCAGAAGGTGATTGGATTGCCGCTGTTCGTGATGTCGTTGGCCCGGACCTTCCCATAGCCGCAAGCTATGATCTCCACGGCAATGTCAGCCAGAAGATCGTCGACCAACTCGATATTTTCGCCGGGTATCGCACCGCGCCGCATATTGACGTTCGCGAAACCATGGTGCGGGCCTATTCCATGCTGGTGGATTGCCTGACCAGCGGAGAGCGGCCTGGCGTTGCCTGGGTTCCCGTTCCTGTTTTGCTCCCGGGAGAGAAAACCTCGACAGAAGATCCGCCGGCTGCCGGCCTTTATGAAGCCCTCCCCGGCTACGACAACGCGGACGGCATCCTGGATGCCAATTTGATGGTTGGCTATGTTTGGGCTGACGAGCCCCGTGCCACAGCCTGCGCAGTTGTCACCGGAACGGACAAGATGGCTGCTGCGCAAGCAGCCGAAGCAATCGCGAAGTCCTATTGGGAAGCCCGTGCCGACTTCAGATTTGGTCCTGTGGCCGGATCGCTCGCAGAGATGATGGCCTTGGTGGAAAGCTCTCAGACCCAGCCGGTGATACTTGCCGATTCCGGCGACAACCCGACCGGCGGCGGCGTCGGAGACCGGGCAGATGTTCTGGGCGAACTGCTGCGGCGCGGCTTTGAGGGCGCTCTTCTGGCGGGCATTACCGACGCACCGAGCGTCCAGAAGTGCTTCAAGGCAGAAATCGGAGCAACGTTAAGACTTGTAATCGGTGGGGCCCTCGATCCATCAAGCCGGCCGGTCGAGGTGACCGCCCGGTTACTCACACTGGACGACCAGCCGGGCAGCTTGCAGGACGAGCGTCAGGCGGTTCTGGAGATCGGCGGCAATACGGTTGTTCTGGCCGCACGCCGCCGCCCCTATCACAATATCGCCGACTTCACGCGCCTCGGCCTTGATCCCCACTCGGCACGCCTCGTCGTGGTCAAATCAGGCTATCTCTCACCCGAGCTTGCGCCTATCGCCACACCCAATCTCATGGCGCTCACAGATGGTGTGGTCAACCAGGACATAGAGCGCTTGCCCAACCGGCGCAGGCAAGGCCCCAGCTATCCTTTTGACAAGGGCTTTGCCTTCACGCCCACGGCCCGCTTTTCAGCCCGCTGGAAAGACTGAGCCCCCCAGGCCGCTGGTGACATCGGCGACAAATGTGTTGGTTTTATCCATGTTCTCAATGTACGCGGCGGCCTTTCGTCATATCCCTATCCGGGTCAACGCAACTGCCATCTTTTTCTTCGGCTCCGCCGGAGCCGCAACGGCCCCATTCCAGTCCGTCATCGCCATTCAGGAATTCGGACTGACCGACGCGGCCTACTCGGCCGTGATCTTGTTCGCCGCCATCCTCAACGTAGTGGCAAGCGTGGCGATCGGAATCTATTCCGATCGTCTGGGCGACTATCGCCTTGCCCTTCTTGTGGTCAGCTGTTTCGGCATTGCCGGGTCGGGTCTGATATACTTTGGTGCGAACACGTTGAGCTTTCTCATCGGCCTGCTGGCCTTGTTCCCGGTCTTCGGTGCTCTGAACTCCCTGATCTTCGCGAATGTGCGCGCCTATTCAGTGACCTTGCCCAACAATGAACAGCCGGGCATCAATGCCGCCGTTCGCGCCATGATTTCCTTGTCCTGGGTTCTGGTTCCGGGCCTCGTCGGCATGGTACTGGCGAATTCCGGCAGCATGCTTCCAGCCTATCTCTTCGCAATGGCCGCCAGTATTGTCTGCTATTGCCTGTTTCAGTTTGCCTTGCCCTCGGCGCCGGTGGTCTCCGACCAGATGAAACCAAAGGTGCCGTTCCTGGCATCATTAGGCCGGATCGCCCGCCCAAGTGTCGTGATCCGTCTACTCGCTATTTCACTCATCACCTCCATGCTGCATGTGAATGCTGCCGTCCTGCCGCTTGTGACAACAGACATCGCTGGCGGCAGCCTGACCGATGTCGGTGTGATCATCGGCATCGTCGCGGCGCTGGAAATCGTCTTCATTTTATTCTGGGGCCGCATGGAACCGAAATATGGGTCAGTTCAGACAATCGGAGCAGGTTCAGTTCTATATGCTGCCTATCTGGTTCTGCTGGGGCAGTCTTCCTCCCCCATGCACATCTATGCGCTCTGCTTTATCAGCGGTTTGGGTGCCGCAGCGATCATCAGCCTGCCGATCACCTACCTGCAGGAACTCATCCCTGATCTCGCAGGCCTTGGCAGCTCGCTGATTTCGGTCAACCTGTTCGTCAGTGCCGGTTTCAGCGCAATGTTCTTCGCGCTTGGCACCTATGTGTCGGATTATGCGGGAACGTCCATTTTGGGTGGGCTGGCAGGCCTCGTGGGTGTTGCTCTCGTTTATGGTCTTGACGGTCGGCGTGCCGCCGCAAAAAATTAGGGATCGACATGTCACACGATAGCCAGACCTTCCACCCAACTGTAAGCCGGCCGCCAAACCCCGTTATTCTCGAAGTATGCGTTGATACGGTAGATGGCTTGATCGCGGCCGTGGAGGGAGGCGCGGACCGGATAGAACTCTGCTCGGCACTCTCTATCGGCGGGCTGACGCCTTCCATTGGTTTCATGCAGAAAGCCGCATCCCTGGACGTTCCGGTGTATCCTCTGATCCGCCCAAGACTCGGCGGGTTCAACTATTCCGTGGCAGAAGTGGACACGATCAAACGTGACATAGACAAAGCCAACGACTGCGGCCTTCCCGGGATAGTGATTGGAGCCAGCACCAGGGACGGGCAACTGGACGCAACAGTTCTCGCGGACCTCATCAGCCATGCTCGCCCAATGGATGTAACACTGCACCGGGCCTTCGATCTGGTTCCCGACCAACAGGATGCGCTCGAGACGGCGATTGAACTGGGCTTCTCCCGGATCTTGACCTCGGGCGGCGAGAAAACAGCGATGGAGGGCCTGGAAGCAATTTCAGCGCTTGTTCATGCCGCGAAAAACCGGATCGCCATCATGCCTGGCAGCGGAATTCAGCCCTCCAATGTCGCACGGTTCCTGAAGACGTTGCCGATTGCTGAAATCCACGCCTCCTGCGCATCTCTCCAGAAGACAGAAGCCGGAAGGCTGCTGGAGCTTGGCTTTCTCTCCGGTCCGCCAAAGCAGACAGATGCAGATGTCGTTCGGGAGATGAAAGCAGAAATCTCGAAGATCTCGCGGGCCACATGACACTCCCCCCACCTCGCCCCTGTCTGTCGCTTTCAGCTTCATGAAGGCTGCAGGCGACAGACAGGGGCGAGGTTTGGGGGGGGCGAGGTTGGGGGCGAGAGAAGACGTCAGGCAGTCACCGACGCACGGCCCTTGGCGGTCAGGGCATAGATGCCGCGCTCGACGCGTTCGAACCAGCCGTAGTGATCGTCGGCCATCATGCGGGTGGCGCGGGTGACGCCAGTGGCCTTGGCGACATCGGAACCGCGGCTGGGGCCGTTGGTGTGAAGATGTTCGGCGCAACGGATAGCGTCCTGGCGGTAGGCGGTGACCAGGGTCACCCGTGTCGAGCCGCCGGTGTTGGGATCGCCGACACGGCGGGAAAATTCACGCAGCAAGCGGCTCTTGCGGGTTTTGGACTTGCGCGGTGCATAGGGCGCCGGGTCGAGGGGAACCTCGACAAGCCCGTCGGCAAGGCGGACCACGATCACGCCGAGGCCCAGCCGCCGGGCGAGCTTGAGGTTGTTCTTCAGGGACGCCTGAAACCGCTTGCCCGGCCCCCGCGCGACCGCGACATAGACTGCATCGGTGATCGCCTGACGATCGACCGCCTGATGGAACAGGCTCAGGGTGAAGCCGGTCTTCAATTCGACGATCACCGGGTCTTCGCCCTCGCGGCAGGCGACAATATCGGCAGCGCCGACCTCAGCTTTCACCTCGTAGCCCTGCCCCTCGAGGAGGGTCTTGACCGGCAGGTAGAGTTCAGTTTCCAGAATGCGTGCCATGCAGGCATTTTAAGCTGCGGGCATGGGCCGGACAATCGATGAACGGGCGTGTCGCAGAGTTTTTCACGTTAATCACGCGTTGAGATTTGACGGTCGAAAGAGCGCTCCTGAAATTGGAGTTCCGCATCATGTTTCTCTCTGCCATCGTTGAAAACTGAAGCGCCAATCGAAGGATGACTTCAAAGGCAGACAGTTCGAGGCATGGCTGATCCTTCAGGCTGTGTCCTGGTACTTGCGGTATCCACTGAGCTATCGGGACCTGGAGGAAATGTTCCTGGAACGCGGTTTTCAAGTCGATCACAGCACTATCAACCGGTGGGTTCTGACCTACGCTTCCCTGAGGGAGAAACGGTTGCGGCGTTTCCGCAAACCGCATTGTGGCACGGTCCGCATCGATGGCCGGAGGCCGGCGGGTTCCGCTCATTCAACGCAGCCAGAAAGACCATCGCCGGCTTTGAAGCCATGCTGTGGCTCAGGAGGGGCTTCGACTTTACCGGTCCATGGAGTGTCGGCGAACAAAACGATCTGCTGGCGGTGCTCTTCGGAATTGAAAAAGTCAACAAAGCCTGAAAGGCGCTCCCAGAACGGGAGAGATCTGTCCGACTGCGAAACTTGCGACAAGCCAAGAAGAAGCGGTTCGAACGTGCGCGCCAAAACGACTCTCGGTTCTTTGTGAAGATTGACGGCAGGCCGGGGCTTGAACACCCGGCAGGTGGCTCATGAATTCGCGTCCCGGTGGATTGGTCAGAGTTTGTTGAACAGGAGACCGTAGTCGGGTCGAGGTTCCTTGATTTGTGCAAGTCGGAGCATATGCCAGGCCAGAGCCTGATTGCTGCTGATAATCGGCACACCGGTTTTCTGCTCAGTCTCCTTGAGAATGTCCAAGGTTCGCAGGTTTGTGCAGGAAACAACGATTGCATCGCAGGGGGCAGATGCAGCGACTCGTTCCGCCGCACGGATAATCGAAGCTTTGCTAATCCGTGCAACAGTTCGATCGTTGCCTTCTTCAAATGACCCAAATGCAACGATTTCAAATCCCGCATCCGTGAGCCGCTGGTGCATGCGTCTTGACACCTCGGGAACATACGGAGTGATGACGCCGAGCCGTTTCGCTTCCAGGTGACGTGCGGCCGCAATCACTGCAGCCAGAGGGTCGGTTACCTTGACGCCGGGGAAAACGCCCTGGATCGCGCGCGCGACATTCTCAGACCCAATCACCGTTGAGGCCGATGTGCATCCATAACCTATCACGTCAAAATCCAGAGAAGGTGGCAAGAGCCGCACCGAGGAGGGGAGATTGTTTTCCATTCTGGCAAGTGTGTCCGAACGGATCTCCGGGACCATTGGAATGCGGCTGTGGTAGAGAGCGACATCGTCAAGAGCCATCATCTTTGAAAACTCAGGTTCCAGCGTCTCGTCGGTCTCCAAGACGATCACACCCAACGTTGCGCGCGTTCCAATGCCGGCATCTGTCTCAAAGTCCAGTTTCATTGTGCATCCTCAGATCACTGGCAGGTCGCGAGACGTGCGCTCAGACAAGAGTTCCGCACCGCCCTGGCGCACCACGATGTTTTCTTCATGAACCATGATACGCCCATTCCCGTAGCTGAGAGACGGTTCCAGCGTCAGAACCATGTTTTCTTCGATCACTGTATGGTCAAAGGCGGCATGCGAAGGCCACTCGGTAAGTTGCATCCCCAAACCATGGCCGAGCCGACCGACATCGCCACCCTGATTATCCAGCTCTTCGATGACAGACTGCATGACCTGGAAGAGCTCCCGGCAGGTTGTGCCAACACGGGCGGCCGCTAGTCCAGCTTCCGTTGCGCGCCAAAGGACGTCGTAAGCGCGCCTTGAAGCATCGTCCGCTGCGCCGATAGCGTAATTGCGGTCGAAATCGCAGTAATATCCATCCCAGACGGCACCCGAATCCAGCATCAAGATGTCCCCTGTTGCCAGCGGTCGGCGCGAAGGTGGCGAGATCACGTCATGATACCCTCCCAGATCTGCGCCGCCTACGAGATAAGGTACATCATCGGCCCCCTGTGCCAGGCCTTCTCGCCGGAAGGCCCGGAAAACATCTTCCAGGGGCTGTCCCTCGAACACCAGGTCGGGAACCCTTGAAAAGGTCCGGGAACCAATGGCGCAGATATGGGCGATTTTCTCGATTTCCAGTTCGGACTTGATCATGCGCAGGCCGCGAACCAATCCGGTCGCATCTGCAATCGACAGGCCCGGAAGGCATTCTATCAACCGTTCATAATCACCCAACGGCATGCGCAGTGACGTTTCGTGACCTTTCATCACACCAATAGTCTTGCTCGCCTTTGCCAGCGGTTTGAGCAAGTCCGTAAGCAGGCTCAGACCGTCGTCTGCCGGACAAGGTGCACTCCAGGTGCGGATGTCGTCCAGCCAGGTCCGGCGCATCAGCTCCGCACCAATTTCGGGGATGATGGCTATCGGTTTGCCTGTGAGCGGCACAAAGACAAACCAGGGCCGGGTGGGACTTTGCCAGAACAAGGTATGAAAGCCGCTGAAATATCGGACTTCCGCCTCTGTCATCAAAAGCAATCCGTCGAGGCCTGAGGAGGCCATGCGTTCCTGTGCCCGTTCGGTGCGTGCCGCAAACTCCCTTTCGGGAAATCCACGCGAAGGATTGTCTGTCATTCAGCGACCTTTCTCGGAGGTAGCCGATCTTGCACCAGCCTGACCCAGAACGCCGCACCAATTGGCAGAAGCGCATCGTTGAAATCATAGTCTGCGGCGTGCAGGGGCTGGGCATTCGCGCCTGTTTCGCCATTTCCCATCAGAAGAAAGCAACCGGGAACAGTTGCACAGAAATGAGCGAAGTCTTCCGAGAAACTCATTGGTTGCCGTTCCTGCACCACTTCGCATCCAATCGCTTTTCCCGCGCGGTAGACCGCTTCGACCGGCCCCGGAGCGTTGATGGTTTCGACGAACTCGGTGATGCAATCAACTGTTACCGAAACCGCGTGCGCAGCAGCTACGCCCGCTGCTATCTGACGCATGAACCTTTCCACGGCAATGCGATCTTCCGGTGAACGGGCCCGATAGTCGCCCTTCAGAATGGCTTGCCCCGGCAAGACATTTCGCTGTCCATCCGTGATGAATTCGGTAACCGACACAACCGTCCCGGCTGCCGGGGGAAGCTTCCGGGCAACGATGGTCTGCAGGGCCAGCACAAGTTCCGATGCGACAGTGATTGCATCCACGCCTGCTTGGGGCATGGAGGCATGTCCACCACGGCCTTGCACCTTGATTTCAAACAGGGTTTCGCTGTTGCAGATAATACCTGTCCGGGTCGAGACCTGACCGGTCGGCGCACCTGGCAAATTGTGAATTGCATAGATTTCGTCTACCGGGAAGCGCGAAAGGACACCTTCATCGATCATCGCCTGAGCACCCAACCCGAGTTCCTCATTTGGTTGAAACAGAAAGACAACGGTGCCGTCAAAGTCTGGGTTTTTTGCCAGCCGCTCGGCGGCCCCCAGAAGCATTGTCATGTGGCCATCATGCCCGCAGGCATGCATGACACCGGGCGTCTCTGAGACATAGTCATGCGACGAAGCCTCTGTGATTGGCAGTGCATCCATATCCGCACGCAGGGCGATGGCCCGATTTCCCTGGCCGTTGCGCAGCACGCCGACAACACCAGCACCCTCATGAACGTCCAGCCCCAGAGCGCGCAATGCATCAGCAATTTCGTTCTTCGTTCTTTCTTCCTTAAAACCGAGCTCAGGGTTGCGGTGAAAATCCCGCCGTCGTTCCATCAAACGTTGTTCAAACGCATCCATTCGCAAATCTCCGCCACTCCTGGACCTGTCTACAGTGTCTTGAGAGAACAAAGGCGTAGATTTTCTTCGAGCTGGCGACGAATGTCATTGAATTTGACGTCTTTTGCGATCAATTTCAGAATATGGATGACAAGGATCTGGAGATATTGCGTCTTGTGCAGCGTGATGCCCGCCTGACTGCCGACACGATCAGTCAGGATGTGGGGCTCTCTCCCCCCGCCGTGCAAAAACGTTTAAAGAAACTGCGTGAGAGCGGTGTTATTGAACGGGATATCGCCGTTTTGAACCCATCGAAACTGGCGCGCGACATGACTATCATTGTCGATGTCATTCTGGAGCGGGAAAGTCGTCGGCACCTGGACGAGTTCAAGCGCAAGATGCGCAACGCAAATTGTGTTCAGCAATGTTACTACACGACAGGCGAGGCTGACTTCACGCTAATCCTCACTGTGCGCGATATCAAGGAATACGAATTGTTCACGCAGGAATTTTTCTTCGACGAATCCAACATCAGCCGCTTCAGAACTTCGGTCGTCATGGACAGGGTCAAGGTGTCGCTGGACGTCTTGTAACGCTGCATATCGTTCAAATCGGCAGGGTCAGACCAACCTTGGTTCGTTCCATGGTGACAGAAGTCCGGAACCGACGGACGTTTGAGTTTTCAAAAAACAGCCTGTGGGTGAGTTCCTCGAAATCCTGCATGTCGCGCGCGGTGCAAATCAGGATGAAATCCGCGTCTCCGGTCACATAGTAACATTGCTGCACCTGTGGTTCGGCACGCACCAATCTGCGAAACATGTCCAGCTGTTGCAGACTCTCCCGTTCCAGTTCCACCAGAACGATCAGTGTCATGTTGTAGTCCAGCCGTGCTGCATCCAGGATAGCAACTTCCTGCCGGATAATGCCGGATTCTTTCAGGCGCTTCTGTCTCCTTTGTACTGAAGGTATCGATAGTCCGCATTCCTCTGCCATTACATCCAGTCCGATCCTGCGGTCCTGCTGCATGAGCCTCAGGATTGTCTTGTTGGCGTCATCCAAATCATCATCCATGACTTTTTTCTCTTTCTTTTGCCGTATATATGAGAAATTTAATCGAGTTTAATCAGAAAATTGAAAAAATAAATAAAGCCGAAATGCTACATCATGGCGCATGAAACACGTAGATATTCTCGACTTTGCGCCGGATTTCAAACGGGCGGTTGCCTTCTTCAAGGAGCAGCAAAACTATGCCGTCTCACCTCTGAGGCGCCTGCAGGGCCCTGACGGGCAAACATTCTGGGCCAAGGATGAAACCGGCAGAATGGGGTTGGGTGCCTTCAAGGCGCTTGGTGCTCCATATGCGGTCGCCCGACTGTTGGGTGATACCTGGTTTGCCCATACCGGCGAGACGTTGACTCCCGATCGCCTGTTGGACGCAGACGTACGTGCCTTGGCCGCAACTCAGACATTTGCCTGTGCAAGTGCCGGCAATCACGGTTTGGGCGTTGCTGCCGGGGCTCAGGCGGTTGGTGCGAAATCGCGTATTCATCTGGCAAGGACTGTGCCTGCAAGCTTCGCAGAGCGGTTGAAAGGTCTCGGGGCGGAAGTTGTGTGGTCCGGGACTGTTTATGATGAAAGCGTCGCGGCCGCGATTGCCGATGCCAGTCAGACCGGAGCCACACTGCTCGCAGACGGTTCCTGGCCCGGATACACCGAGACTCCGAAATGGGTGATGGAAGGTTATTGCGTCATCGCCGAGGAATTGCGTGCTTCCTTTGAAACATTGGGTCATTGGCCCTCCCACGTCTATCTGCAAGCCGGAGTTGGCGGGCTTGCCGCCGCGATGGCCCACATGATCCGGCTGAACTGGACGGTTCAGCCAGAACTGATCGTTGTCGAGCCCGCGGCTGCAGCCTGTCTGAAAGCAAGTCATGAAGCAGGGACGGCAACCCGGTCGGACGGACCGGATTCCAACATGGGACGCCTGGACTGCAAGGAACCGTCAATCGTCGCGTGGCACGTGCTCGAACGCTGCAACGTGACCTATCAGACCCTCTCCGAAAAAGAGGGCGCAAGCGCGGCCGAGGCTGTGACGAAACTCGGCATAGCCACTACTCCATCAGGCGCTGCAGGGTTCGGTGCTTTGTGCACACAGCTCTCCGACAAAACAAACGGCAAGGATTTCTTGCCCCTTGTCATCATCTCAGAGGGGCTCGCTTGAGCGGGTCGGGAAAGGAAGAAGCATGCAGAAATTGATCAGGAAATTTGTCATTCCCGCGCTGTTCACCGTTGGTCTGGCATCAGGCGCCGTTGCGGAGACATGGAAGTTCGCGTCCGAGGAAGACAAGAACGACGTGCAGGACATCTTTGCCAAGACCTTTGCCGAAACGATCAAGGAAGAATCGGGCGGCGATATCAAGGTCAGGATCTTTTATTATGGCCAGCTGGGCACTGAAAATGACATCGTTGAATTGACCGCGAAGGGGGTCGTTCAGTTTGTTTCGGTGGGGACAGGACACCTGGGCTCCTATGTTCCGGAAGTGCAGGCACTCAGTGTCCCTTATGTTCTGGGCAGCGATGTTGACACCGTGCGCAAGGTTCTGACCGGCAGCGAGACAATCTACAACGATCTCAGCGACAGGTTCGAAAAGGTCAATCTGAAACTTTTGACCATGATCTCCGAAGGAGAGATGGCCTGGGGTGCCAACAAGGAAATTCGCAGCCCGGCAGATTTCGACGGACAAAAGATCCGCACCTTCACGTCAACGATCCCTGTGGAAACATACAAGGCCTTTGGCGCAACCCCGACGCCGCTTTCCTGGGGTGAAGTCTACGGTGCGCTGCAGCTCAAGACCGTCGATGGCATGGTCAATCCGATCTACTTCATCTACAACGCAAAATGGCATGAGGTTCAGGACTATCTCATGTTCCCGGGTCAGCAGCCTTACGTCAGCACCGTTTCCACCAACAGCGAGTGGTTCAATGGCCTCACTGCGGAGAAGCAGGCCATGGTGCACAAGGCCATTACTGCAGCGGAGCAGGCCGCCCATGATTATCAGCTGAAAATCAACAAGGAAAACATGGACAAGATCCTGGCGGATCGTCCTGACCTGAAGATTGTCGTTCTGACGGATGAAGAACGTGCGGTGTTCCGCGAGCTGAGCAATGGTCTGCATGAAACCTATTACACTGTCGTTGAAAACGCCTATGGCGAAGAGGAAAAGTCCGAAGCACGTGACCGTGCCCGGAAAATTCTCGAAAGCCTTGTCCGTGAAGTAAAGGACGCCTCCTAGGCGATTGCCAATACGTGGAAAGCGCGGGGTCCAACCCGCGCTTTTTGCCTTTGCACGCGGGGAGGACGCGGCTGAACCGTAAAATGGTCAGCAGACGGGAGACCACAATGAAAACGCTGCTGCAGACTGCGAACAGAGGGATCGAGTTCGCAGAAAAGTCGATCATCGTCTTTTCAATCTTGTTGATCATGTTGAACTCGACGGCCAATGCGATCGGCCGTTACGCCCTTGGGCAAAGTCTGTTTTTCTCTGAAGAATTGAATCAGTTTCTGATTGTCGGCGTGACATTCGTCGGGTTTGCATACGCAGTCCGCAGAGGACGGAACATCCGAATGACGGCTCTCTATGATGCTCTGTCCGACCGGACCAGGAAATTGCTGTTGACGCTGATATCGCTGACTACCGGTCTCTTGCTGATGTTCCTGACCTACAAGTCGGTTCTCTATGTTCAGGAGGTCAAGGACATCAACCGGTTATCTCCAGCGTTGCAGTTTCCGGTCTACATCATCTACGCGGTCATCCCGGTCGGGCTCGCCATGGCCAGCCTGCAATACCTGATCGCCTTTCTGATGAATATCACACAAAAGGGGACTTACCTGTCGCTGGACGTGCAGGACAGTGAAGCTGAAGATATCGGAGTCTGACATGGGCGATATACTGAGTTTCCTGAACAATATCGTGGCCGGTGAATTGGATATCTACGTCATTACATTCACGCTGGTCGTGACGATGATCGTCCTTTTGTTCCTCAGCTTTCCAATGGTCGTGCCGCTGGTTGTCGCCGCGCTGGTCGGGCTGGTGCATTTCTCACAAATCGACACCGGCGTCATCATTCAGCAGATCATCACCGGGATTTCACCGAACGCACTGATTGCCGTGCCGATGTTCATTCTGGCGGCCGATATCATGGCTCGCGGTCACACGGCGAACAATCTCCTTGGACTGATCGAAGCCTTTTTCGGGCATCGTCGGGGAGGCTTGCCCATCACCGCCTGTCTCAGCTGCACCCTGTTCGGATCCGTGTCCGGTTCCACACAGGCCACTGTGGTTTCGATCGGGCAGATCATGCGCCCCAAACTGCTGAAGGCGGGTTACAAGGACAGCTTCGTCATGGCGCTAATCATCAACGCCAGTGACATTGCTTTCCTGATTCCGCCCAGCATCGGGCTTATTCTTTACGGCACGCTCGCCAATACCAGCGTCAGTGAACTGTTCATCGCCGGCATCGGTCCCGGCATTGTGCTCGCGTTCCTCTTTTCGGCCTATTGTTACGTCTACAGCCTTTTTCAGGGCGAGGCGATTGCACTCGTCGAGCGAAAGTCGGCTCCCGAACGGATGATCGCGATCAAAAAAGCCCTACTGCCACTGGGGTTCCCTGCACTGATTGTCGGGGGTATCTATTCCGGCGCTGTCACTCCGACAGAGGCTGCCTCTTTTTCGGTTCTCTATGCATTGATCGTTGAATGTTTGATCTACCGCGAACTGAAGCTGAACGACGTATTGAATGCAGCGCTCAGTACTGGTCTGATCACGGCAGTCGTGTTCATTCTCGTCGGGGTTGGGCAGGCGTTTTCCTGGTATATTTCCTTCGAACAGATCCCGCAGGGGTTGTTGGAACCGCTCAATCTGGAAGGGGCTTCCGACAAGTACATTCTTGCCATCATTGCATTGAGCTTCTTTGTGGGATGCATGTTTGTCGACTCGCTGGTGGTGCTGGTCATTCTGACACCAATCTTCGTGCCGATCGTCGACGCGTCCGGTCTTGATCCGGTGCTCGTCGGCGTCATGGTGACTTTGCAAATGGCCATCGGTTCGGCGACGCCGCCTTTCGGATGTGACATCTTCACGGCGATAGCGATCTTCAACAAGCCTTACATGGAAGTGATCAAGGGAACACTCCCGTTCTTCGTCATCCTGTTTGTTATGGCCACCTTGCTGATTTTCTTCCCGGGCATTGCGTTGATCTTGCGGGATCTTGCATCCCTTTAGGGGTGAAACATCCAAAGGAGTAGATGATGGCAAGAAACTCGAAGCTGGTTTTTTGCCAGTCTGCAGGGGTGGCGGTCTGACTGGGGCGTGTCGCAAAGTTTTTCGCGTCAACCACGCCTTGAGATCTGACTGTTGAAAGAGCGCTCGTGAAATCGGATTTCCGCGTCATGATTCTCTCTGCCGTCGTTGAAAACTGAAGCGCCAATCGAAGGATGACTTCAAAGGCAGACAGTTCGAGGCATGGCTGATCCTTCAGGCTGTGTCCTGGTACTTGCGGTATCCGCTGAGCTATCGGGACCTGGAGGAAATGTTCCTGGAACGCGGTTTTCAAGTCGATCACAGCACTATCAACCGGTGGGTTCTGACCTACGCTTACCTGAGGGAGAAACGGTTGCGGCGGTTCCGCAAACCGCATTGTGGCTCGGTCCACATCGATGGCCGGAGGCCGGCGGGTTCCGCTCGTTCAACGCAGCCAGAGAATCCATCGACGGCTTCGAAGCCATCTGTGGCTCAAGAAGGGCTTTGGCTTTACCGGTCAGTTGAGCGTTCGTGAACAGAACGATCTGCTTGCGGTGTTCTTCGGAACTGAAAAAGTCAACGAAGCCTGAAAGTTGCCCCAAACGGGAGACGTCCGTCTGCCGACGAAACTTGCGACAAGCCCCTTTTGCATCCTTTAGCTTTCAGCGGGAACGAGAACTGAATTCGGGCAAGTGGGACCAGAACCGCTCCATAACAGCCGACCCTGTAGCCGTCTTTCTAAAAGCCAAAACGTTGAGGTCAACCGGTGCCTGGCCGATTTCCAGGCAGGTTAAGAGGCCTTGTTGAAGTTCGTGTTGGGCTGCGCTTTTAGGCAACCATCCAATGCCTTTACCGGAGAGTATCATGCGCTTCACGGCCTCCGACATAGAGTTTTCAAAGACAGTGTTGAAATCCACTCCTGCTGATCGCAATTGACGCAAAAGGTCTGATTGTACTTTCCCGAGAAAACATCCCGACGAATAGGCTACAAGCGGGAACGGCTCGCCTTGTCCGCGTTGCGGCAAAAACGGTGAGTGAACGCTATCGCAGGCACACACCAGAAGAAACGGGTCAATTGCGATTTTCTTGGAGATAAATTGGCCAGTCTGTAGCACCGGTGGCCCAAGTTGGTGCGAATAACACAATGCCACATCACAACGTCCAAGGGCCAAAGCTTCAACGCAGTCATAATAGTCGGTGGCGTTCATTCTCGAGACAAATGAGCCTGCTTCCTCTTCAACGTCGCGCAGCAAATCGGGAAATATGCTCAATGCGATTGTATGCAGGGCACTGAAACTCAATACCTCAATTCCGGTGTCTGCCTGTTGTCGGCATTCATCGCGAAGGCGATACATTTCCTTTATCAAGCCCCGGGACGCTTCAAGAAACACTTCGCCGGGTTTGGTCAATGAGACCGGGAAGCTGCTGCGATCGACCAGTTCGGCGCCAACCCAGTTCTCCAGGGCCTGGATGCGGCGGCTGAAAGCTGGTTGCGTAATGCTCCTTGCCGCTGCAGCAGTCGAAAAATTCCTGACTGCGGCCAACTCCACAAAGTCTTCCAGCCAACCCAGTTCCATCGAAAAACTCCAGCTTTCTGCGGCCTCAATAACCGCAAAGCAACCTTATGCAAATTTTGCATACCTTATCACGAAACGGCATTTCACTCAATTTTGCTTGTGTGCATCAATGCAGGTGAAAACAACAAAGATTGTTAAAAATAACGAGCTTCCGACATCAGAGGGACACTGACATGAAACCGCTGTTAAAACTATTCACAACGACTGCCGTCGCAACTGCGACAACTCTATCTGCACTCGCTTCGTCCTATGCCGCATCCTGCACGAATGACAGCTGGAACAAAATTCAGGACCGCGGCAAACTGGTCGTGGGCATCAAGGAAGACACAAAGCCTTGGGGATTCATTGACACTGATGGCAATCTTGTCGGCATGGAAGCCGACATGGCGCAGGAAGTCGCTGATATGCTCGGCGTCGAGCTGGAATTGGTAGGTGTTCAATCCTCAAACCGAATGCAGCTTCTGGAACAGGGCTATATCGACCTTATGATCGCCACCATGTCGGATCGCGATGACCGGCGTAAGATTGTGGGCGCTGTTCTGCCCAACTACTACACATCCGGTACAAACATACTTGCGCCCAAAGCGCTCGGGTTCAAGGATTGGTCTGAACTCGAGGGCAAGACGGTTTGCGGCAAGCAAGGCACTTTCTACAACAAGATTATTGAAGAAAGATACGGTGCGACTGTCGTTGCATTTACCGGAAATGCAGAAGCAAAACAGGCTTTGCGGAACAAGCGCTGCGTCGCCTGGGTGTTTGACGATTCATCAATCGCGGCAGATCTTGCTTCGGGTGAATACGAAGATTTTGAAATGCCGCTGCAGACCGAGGATGACAATCCGTGGGCCCTCGCGGTTCCTATCGGCGAACGCGATTGTATCTTTGGCCGCTTTATGGCCGGCATGCAGTATGAATGGCTTCGGACCGGTCACCTTCTCGAGCTTGAGAAGAAGTGGGGCATTCAGGAGAGCGCTTTCCTCGTGAAACAAAAAGACCGGTTCAAAGACTGGTTGGAAGACTGATTTCGTTCCATCTCGCGCTGATCTGCTCATCGGGCCGGGTCAGCGCGTGTTTTTCAACGTAGATGGAGACGAAAATGCTCGAGACGATTCCCGAGTTTTTCCGCAAACTGGCGGAGACCTATCCCAAGTGGAATTTCATCTTCTTTTATGACCCGGTTCAGTGGGAAAGGGTCCTGGGCGGTTTGCTGGTGACCGTACAGCTATCAATCGTTTGTGTGATATTCAGTGTGGTGATCGGCATTATAGGAGCCTGGGCACAGGGGTCGCCGTCTGCGGCAATACGCTGGATTGTTGCAGGCTATATCCAGTTTTTCCGCAACACGCCGCCAATGATCCAGCTTTTGTTCTTTTACTTCGCACTTGGCCAGTTCACGCCAACTGTGACGGGTGCAGATGGCTGGACGGAACAGCCTATCATTTCGAACGTTGGATGGGCGATCGTGTCGCTCTCGTTCTTCGCCGGAGCCTTTAACGTCGAGATTTTCAGGGCCGGTATTGAAGCCGTTCCCGATACGACAAAAGAAGCGGCCGAATCCCTCGGCATGACCCGTCTGCAAACCTATACGCAAGTCGTTCTTCCGCTTGCCCTGCGTGTCAGTCTTCCGTCCTTGAACAACAACCTCGTCAACCTGGTGAAGACGACGACGCAGGCCATCGCAATTGCGGTCCCTGAGCTTCTCTATGAAATGGTTTCTATCTGGAACGACTACAATTCAGCCCAAAACGCCGCGATGACCGTGCTCTTCTTCACCTACATAGGTCTTGTCGGCGTCCTGATTTTTGGCATGCATCGCTGGGAGCGGGCTCTTTTTATCCCTGGTTTTGGAGGTACAAAATGAGCGTCCTTCAAAAACATGGATCCCTTGTCTCGCAAAAAACAGACCTTCCGGTCCTGAAGGCGGTCAAGACGCGACCGATGGATGACCTCGGCCTGTCGCGCTGGATTTCCCGAATGCCGTTGTGGGTCATATTTGCCTTTTCGGCAGTCATCCTCCTCTGGCCAGGTTTGGCTTCTGCCCAAACGGCCTATTCGCTGGAAAAGGTCTGGGGCATTCTTCTGAAGTGGATGCCACTTCTTGTGTTCAAGGGGTTTGTCCTGAACATCGTCATCAGCTTCTTCACCATGCTGATTGGCACTGTAGCCGGCGTTTTTTTGGGGCTGGGCCAGGTATCGCAAGTTTATCCCGTGCGGATCATGTCCTGGATCATTGTACAAGTGTTCCGCAACTCGCCGTGGCTCGTTCTGTTGTTCATCGTCATGTTGTCGTTTCCATTCGAAATCTCATTCGGAGGCACGCACTTTACCGTGCCCGGCTGGTTCAAGGCGGTGATCGGTCTGGCTTTGCCGGTGATGGCCAACATCGCGGAGATTGTGCGTGGAGCCATTCGCTCGGTCCCGACCGGACAATGGGAAGCAGCGGAATCTCTGGCGTTCAGCCGCTCGCAAATCATGTGGCAAATCATTTTGCCCCAATGCATCAAGCGTATGATCCCGCCCTGGATGAACTGGTACGCGATCATGACGATGGCAACGCCGCTTGTGTCCTTGCTGGGCGTTTCCGAACTCGTGACCCTGTCACGTCAGGCCATGGAGGCAGAGGGAAACAATCCGTCGCTCCTGGTTCCATTCTACGGCTTCGCCTTGGTGATTTTCTTTGCCTATTGCTATCCGATCGCACGCCTGACGCTGCTGCTTGAAAAGCGCTTCACTATAAAACTCTGAAGGGGACAGAAATGACCAATACACAATGGGATGAAGGTCAGCCGATTGTTTCCATAAAAAACGTTCGCAAGTCCTTCGGCGATCTTGAGGTTCTCAAGGGTGTTTCATTCGATGTACAAAAAGGCGAGGTGATCTGCATCATCGGACCGTCCGGCTCGGGAAAATCGACATTGATCCGGTGCATCAACGCGCTTGCCGACATCCAGGGCGGATCCATCCAGGTCGAGGGCCAGGAAGTTCATGATGACGATCTCGACAAGCTGGAACTGCGCAAGAAAGTCGGGATGGTGTTCCAGCAATACAATCTCTTCCCGCATAAGACCGCGCTTCAGAATATCATGATGGCACCGATCAAGGTGCTGAAACAACCGAAGGCCGAAGTTGAAAAACGGGCGCTTGCGCTGCTCAAGAAGGTTCGTATGGAAGGAAAGGAAAACTCCTATCCAGGCGAATTGTCAGGCGGCCAGCAGCAGCGTGTCGCCATCGCCCGCTCGCTTGCCATGCAGCCGGACGTGATGCTGTTCGATGAAGTCACGGCAGCGTTAGACCCTGAAACCGTCAAAGAGGTTCTTGTCACCATCAAGGATCTCGCAGCCGATGGCATGACATGCATCCTGGTGACGCACGAGATGGGTTTTGCCCGCGAAGTCGCGGACCACATCTATTTCACCGACAACGGCGTGATTGTCGAGCACGGTCCACCGACAACCTTCTTCGACCATGCACAGGACGAGCGGACAAAAGCTTTTCTGGGCCAAATTCTCTAGCGAAATCCAAGATGATTCAAACACCTTATCTCCTCTTCCTTGGAGACGCACCTGACCCTCTTGCTGCAAAAGTTGCGCAGGGAATCAAGGATTGGCGGCCGGAGCATTGCGTTGGTCAGCTGAGACTGGAAGGCAGCAAGGCCGATCTCCATCTGCCTGATCAGACCCTTGAGGAAGCCATTGCCAAGGGCGCCAAGACCTTGGTGATCGGTGTCGCCAATCGGGGCGGTTCCATCTCGCCGGACTGGATGCCGACCTTGATGGCTGCGCTCGAAGCAGGCCTGGATCTGGCTTCGGGCCTGCACAATCTGCTGCGCGACAATACCGACCTTGTCAGGCAGGCAGAAAAACATGGCCGCCGGCTACATGATGTCCGCGTTCCGTCGCAAACCTACGGAATCGCAAACGGAAAAAAGCGATCCGGAAAGCGGGTTCTGGCCGTTGGGACCGATTGCTCGGTCGGCAAGATGTATACGGCCCTTTGCCTTGAAAAGGCCATGCGCGCCAAAGGCATGGACGCAACTTTCCGCGCCACGGGACAAACCGGCATTCTGATTACTGGAGACGGTGTGCCGCTTGACGCGGTCGTGGCCGATTTCATGGCAGGTGCGATTGAAGACATCACACCGGACAATACGGAAGATCATTGGGACATCATCGAAGGCCAGGGAAGCCTCTTCCACATTTCCTATTCCGGCGTCACCTTGGCGCTCATTCATGGTGGGCAGCCCGACGCATTGATCTTGTGCGACGAACCTGGGCGTGCGCATATGCGCGGTCTGCCAGAGTATAAATTGCCCAGTCTGGAAGCGGTGCGAGACAGCGCCCTGCAGCTTGCGCAGATCGCCAACCCCGCCTGCAAGGTCGTGGGTGTCTCGTTGAACACATCCGCACTATCGCCCGATGAGGCGGCGGCCATCTGCCGGCAAACGGAAGACCGGATCGGGCTGCCGACAGTCGATCCGTTCAGACACGGTGCGGACTGCCTTGCAGCCGCGTTGGCGAACATATGACGATGTTTTCCCTGAGAGTCCGGACAGAAGAATTCCCCGTGGCCGGGCGTTTTGCAATTTCGCGCGGCAGCCGAAGCGAAATTCATGTCGTTCTCGTTGAAATCACAGGAGAAGGATATGTCGGCCGCGGGGAATGCGTTCCTTACGCGCGTTACGATGAAACGGTCGAAGGCGTGATTGAGACAATCCTGTCCGTTGAATCTGTTCTCAAAACCGGGATCAGCCGGGAAACGCTCCAGAACCTCCTCCCCTCTGGTGCTGCAAGGAATGCACTGGATTGTGCCCTTTGGGATTGGGAAGCGAAAGCAGCCGGAAAACGTGTTTGGGACATCGCCGGAAGCCCGGAACTCCTGCCCGTAACAACGGCCTATACGCTGTCCTTCGCCCCGCCGGAAGAAATGGCGGCACATGCCTCGAAAAACGCGCACAGGCCCTTGCTGAAAGTCAAACTCGGCGCGGCAAATGATTTGCCTCGAATAGAGGCCGTCCGAGCGGCTGCCCCTCATTCGACCATCATTGTAGACGCCAACGAAGGCTGGACGGCTGACGATTATGAGGCGTTGGCGCCCCAGCTTGTTGCCCACAATGTTGCCCTTGTTGAGCAGCCCTTCCCGGCCGGGAAGGACGACGTATTAAAGGATGTCGAGCGTGTCCTGCCTGTCTGTGCGGATGAGAGCTGTCATGACAGAGCCAGCCTGGAAAGGCTTCGCGGAAAATACGACTTCATCAATATCAAGCTCGACAAGACGGGTGGTCTGACCGAGGCAATCGCCTTGAAAAAAGAGGCGCTCGCAGCCGGTTTCGGGATCATGGTCGGCTGCATGCTGGGGACATCGCTCGCCATGGCGCCCGCGCTTCTGCTGGCACAGGACGCCAAATTCGTCGATCTGGACGGGCCTCTTCTACTTTCAAGCGACCGGCCGAACGCCCTGACATTCAAAGGTTCTCTCATTGAACCACCAACCCAAAACCTCTGGGGTTAAACCATGCGCACAGTTTATGTGAACGGAGACTTTCGTCCGGAAAACGAAGCGATGATCTCGATTTTTGACCGCGGTTTTCTGTTTGCTGATGCAGTATACGAAGTGACGACGGTCCTGGAAGGAAAGCTTGTCGATTTTTACGGCCATATGGCACGCCTGCGCAAATCGCTGTCCGAACTGCAGATTTCCCTGTCTTTGTCAGAGGCCGACCTTCTCGATATTCATCGGAAACTGGTGTCAAAAAACAACATCACGGAAGGCCTTGTTTACCTGCAGGTGTCTCGCGGTCCGGCCGATCGGGACTTCGTCATCGCAGAAGATGCCGAAACACCGGGCGTTGTCCTGTTCACCCAGGAAAAGAAACTGGTCGACAACGCGCTGGCGCAGCGGGGTCAGAAAATCCTGACCGTTGAGGATCAAAGGTGGCGGCGTTGCGACATCAAAACGGTCCAGCTTCTTTATTCCTCGCTTGTGAAAACCGAGGCCCATCGAAAAGGCGCTGATGACGTCTGGATGGTGCTTGATGGCGAGGTGACGGAAGGCTCGTCCAACAACGCCTATATCGTTACGGAAGACAACACCATCGTAACCCGGGCGTTGTCCAACGACATTCTGCACGGCATTACCCGACAAGCGGTCTTGCAATGCGCTCGAGAACTGCAGTTGAAAGTGGAGGAGCGCAGTTTCACAGTGGACGAGGTCAAGGCGGCAAAAGAAGCATTTTCGACCTCCGCGACCGGTTTCGTTAATCCGGTTGTTGAAATCGACAGCGATGTCATCGGCAAGGGAACGCCCGGTGAGGTCGCCTCAAGACTGCGGCAAGTCTATCTAAAGGCCAGCCTCGCCGCGGCAGTATAGAGCTGTATATGCCTGGGAAACACCGCTGAGGCTGAATATGAGTTACTGGATTTGGTCTGGTTGCCTGACAATTGCCTGACCGGTATCCTCGTCCTGCACGAGATCGCCTGATGCTGGTCTGCGGGCACGACACACGCAACCGTGAAGCATCTTCGGCAGGGTCGCCTCGGAATCGCCTGCATGCACACTATATCTTGTGAATGCGAGGCTCGCCCGTGCGGACGCCTCAAACTGTTCGACAGGAGAGACCTGATGACCACCGATTTCATCTCCCGCCGCACGCTTCTGGCCGCAAGTGGTGTTGTGGGTGTTTCTGCCCTTGTTGCCGGCACATCCCGATTGATTGTACCAGCGGAGGCCAAGGGCCTCGCGCCGACGCGGTCCATGCGCGGCGGGTCGAACAATTATCTTCCCGGCGCCCCCATCGTGAAGCGGATCGGCGGCGGCGGGTTCCGGATGACCGGCACTGTACGCCGCGCGGGCGACGGTGCCCCGCTTGCCGGGCAACGCATCCAGATCTGGGCCCATACCACCGAAGGCCACGAGCGCGACAAACGCAGCCACGGGGCGACGCTGACAGACGCCAACGGCGTCTTTTACATGGACATGCCGCAGATCGTTCCAGCCTTCGGCCAGCCACATGGGCATCTTGCCTATGACGGCGGCGATTTCGAAACCGTGTTCCTGCGCCCGGTGATGTCGAGCGCGAAGGACACTGTCCTCGAGGCCCATTTCGTGCTTCAGCCTGCCTGAGCCGGCGGGAATGCCGACAGCCAGGCGCCGGGCCCGTGCGTTCCTGATATGGGCCGCGCTTGCTGCAGTGCTCCTCGTCCCGTTGGTCGCGGCGGTGGCGAGCCCGCTGCTGCAATGGCGCCAGCCGGTCTATATCGCCGCCGGATTCGCCGGGATTATCGCGATGTCCCTGCTGCTGCTTCAGCCTCTTCTGGCGGGCGGATATCTACCGGACCTTGCTGGCCCGCGCGGACGGCGTATCCACCGCTGGACCGGCGGCCTGCTGGTGGCGGTGGTGATTGTCCATGTCGCCGGCCTTTGGATCACCAGCCCGCCGGACGTGATCGACGCGCTTTCGTTCCGCTCTCCGACACCGTTCTCCGTCTGGGGGGTGATCGCCATGTGGGCGGTCTTCGCCGCCGCGATGCTCGCCATTTTCCGCCGCCGCCTGCGCCCGCGTGTCTGGCGGCGCGCTCACACCGGTCTTGCGTTGCTCATCATCACTGGCAGCGTGGTGCACGCGCTGTTGATCGAAGGCACCATGGAGACGCTGTCCAAGGCCGGGCTGTGCTTGCTGGCGGCGGCAGCGACGGTGATCGTGGCGGCGGATCTCGGAGGCTGGGCGCGGAGACAGCGCCCGCGACCCACAGATCCCTCAGAGCGCGGCCAGTAGCGCCTCGAGGTCCACCAGTTGCAGCCCGGGCGCCTCTTCCCAGGGTAGCTTGAAGACCCGCTAGTCTTTTTTCGGGATTGGAGCGTCCGGACCGTCATAGACGAACAGCAGCCCGTCGGCCCGTCCCTTGGTGTCCGTGATAATTGCGGGAGAGATTTTCCGGCTTCTGAAAGCCGCGCTCAACACTTCCGCCTCCGTGAGCGAGAGCGCTGCCATCAGGTGTAGGACAGTCCGCTTGCCGCTGTCCCTCCCTGCGCCCATCTCACTTCGCAGGTGATTTTCAAGGGCACGTCTTTGACGAATTTGCTGATAGAGAAACCGCCCATAAGCAGTCGTTGCCACGACGGCGGTCAGGATCGCCGCCCAATTCGCCACGATGCCGAGACCCTCGTTATACGCCATCCCGCAACCTCCCTGTTGAGCGCAAGTGTCTTCGATGCGCAGACGCCAGCATAAGGCGAGTCCCGGCACGGCCCTGGCGAAAAAGAGCGCGGCGAACGACAGCTGATCGATCGGACACGCTGCGGGCACCCGCCTGCGCCCGCGCGTCGCTCTGGCGTTTCCCCAAGTTTTCGGCCTTCCTTGTTCGGACCGGTGTTCACCGAATTCGTGAACGGGCGGGAACCGGATTGCCCTAGCGTTAACAACCCGTTTACCATAATGATGTTTTTTCAAATTCAGGTAGCGTATTCGATTTATCCCTTGTCAGGTCCCCGAGGCCGCCCTTGTTGTGCCAGAGACTGCTCATGAACCCGGAGCTGCGAGGCGCTGAGGAAAGGACATTCAATTGGTGTCACATGTGAGCCGCCGCAGCTTGATTGCCGGCATCCCGCTGCTGCTTCTGGCCGCCTGTGAGGGCCGCAACAGACCGCCGATCTCGGCCGGGCTGACGACGCTGGCGGATGGAACGCCGGATTACGCAACGGCCTATGCGCCGATCACCGACGGCGGCTTTTCGCTGCCGGCCATCCAGTATCAGAAGTTCGATCCCAAATATCTGCGCCAGGTGGTGTTTTATCCCTCTCGGCATCCGGCCGGGACGATCATCGTCAATCCACAGCAGAAGTTCCTCTATTTGATCCAACCCGGAGGCCGGGCGATCCGCTACGGCATCGGCGTCGGACGGGCCGGGTTTTCCTGGAACGGCGAAGCGGAAATCCGGTTCAAGCGGGAATGGCCGAAGTGGTTTCCGCCCGACGAGATGATCGAACGCGACCCGAGCCTTGCCAAATACGATGACGGCCAGGAGGGCGGCCCAAGCAATCCGATCGGCGCCCGGGGGCTGTATCTGTGGCAGGGAAACAAGGACACGCTGTACCGGATCCACAGCACCAACCAGCCCTCCAGCATCGGCACCAACGCCTCCAGCGGCTGCATCCGCATGTGGCACCAGGACGTCATCGACCTTTATGACCGCGTCGATATCGGTGCGACGGTGATCGTGCTCGGGTAGACGTTTTTCTGTTGACCGCGGACTCCCTCCTCGCGCTGTCCCGGACTTGATCCGGGACCTTGTCCACACCCGGCCCACGCAGGCCCCGGATCAAGTCCGGGGCGGCGGAGAGCAAGGCTTCGGCAGAGCGGTTTGCTGCCACCCCACCGGAAGAATGCGCCGGATTCCTCCCATCCCAGCCTTCGAGCCTTCGAGCCTTCGAGCCTTCGAGCCTTCGAGCCTTCGAGCCTTCGAGCCTTCGAGCCTTCGAGCCTTCGAGCCTTCGAGCCTTCGAGCCTTCGAGCCTTCGAGCCTTCGAGCCTTCGAGCCTTCGAGCCTTCGAGCCTTCGAGCCTTCGAGCCTAACAACTC
Source organism: Labrenzia sp. OB1 (assembly GCF_001624695.1). Taxonomy (GTDB): domain Bacteria; phylum Pseudomonadota; class Alphaproteobacteria; order Rhizobiales; family Stappiaceae; genus Roseibium. The sequence goes on from NZ_JSEP01000007.1 coordinate 277,902, forward strand.
CCATTGCCACACCGCGTCAATTGGGTTAAATCCTCATTTGTAATGTTATAACATTATGCTTCTTCGACGCGAAGTGTTCTCCCAAACACCCTGGAAAGGTTCACAACCATGCGAATGCTGATCGGCATGCTGGCTCTCACGCTGGCGATCGGAACGATGCTGCCCGCAACGGCGCAGACCCAGAAAAGCCCCTAGGCAGACGAAACCGCGGCCCACGATCACAGCCACGACAAGGAGGTTTACAAAGGCTACTTCGAGGATAAGCAGATCCAGCCCCGCGAGTTGTCCGACTGGGAGGGCGATTGGCAGTCCGTCTACCCCTACCTGCAAGACGGCACCCTGGATCCGGTCATGCAGCACAAGGCGGAGCATGGCGGCAAGACCGCGCAGGAATACCGCGCCTATTACGAGACCGGCTACCGGACCGACGTCAACCGTATCGTCATCGACGGCAATGAAGTCACCTACCACAAGAGCGGCGAAAGCGTTGCGGGACAATACGCATCCGACGGTTTCGAGATCCTGACCTACAAGAAGGGCAACCGCGGGGTGCGTTTCATCTTCCGCAAGACCGGCGGCGACGAGGCCGCTCCGGACTTCATCCAGTTCAGCGATCACCGTATCGCCCCGGCAAGGGCCGAACACTACCACCTTTACTGGGGTGACGACCGCGCCGCCCTGCTGGAAGAGGTCACAAACTGGCCGACCTATTATCCCGCCGCGCTCAGCGGGCAGCAGATCATCGACGAGATGACGGCTCACTGATCGAAAACCATCCGGTGCGCCGATGGCGCACCGGTCCCGGACTCTCCTTGAGCAACATCAACGCCCCTGCGCGCTCCGCCGATTATGCTTCCTGACGACTTTTTCCAGAACGCAAGGAGTTTCGAGCATGGCCATTTCAGACTGGACCGCATTCGTAGACCAGACCGACGCCCGCATGGCGGAAGTGCGCAAGGGAGCGCCGGATCTCGCCAAGGGCTTCGGCGCGCTGGCGGCGGCGGCAACGAAACCGGGAGTGCTCGACGCCAAGACAAAGGAGCTGATCGCGCTCGCCATCGGCATCACCGCGCGCTGCGACGGATGTCTGGCCTATCACGCCCGCGCCGCCGCCCGGCACGGCGCCAGCCGTGAGGAGATCCTCGAGGTGATCGGTGTCTCGATCTATATGGGCGGCGGCCCGTCGATGATTTACGGCGCCGAAGCGCTGGCCGCTTTCGACGGGCTTGCGGCGGTGACCGGCGGCTGACATTGCGGGCCGAACTCTGAAGTCGCCCGGATCTGTTTATCCCGCGTGGCGTCGGTGATCAGCGACTGCGCCTCGCGCGGCGGCTTGCATCGCCGTTCGAAAACATGCTGCTGCGCACCAGCCCGCGATGACAGCAGCAGGACTGCCAGGACGCCACCACTCCGCACGAAGGAAGAATACCGGTTCCCGGCGCAGCAAGTGCTCGGATGTGTTCAGACCGCTGATCTCCTCATTCGGCGTCCGGCAAGAAACAGTCTTTGCGTCGCTCCTCAGGACAGTTTCCGCGTCGTTCCGCGCTCGACCAGCGTCACGCCGCAGGTGCGGATCTGCGGTGGTGTGTCCGGTTCTTCCAGGCGCTGCATCAGAATATCCAGCGTCGCCTCGCACAGGTCCCGGCGGCTCTGGAAGACGGTAGTCAGATCGTAGGCCTTCCAGGAAGCCTGCGGAATATTGTCGTAGCCGATCATCTGAATATCCTCCGGGACCCTCAGTCCGTGCTCATGGCGCAGACCGTCGAGCACACCGAGGGCGAGGTAGTCGGCGGTGCAAAAAATGCCGTCGATGCCGCCGCGCACGCGGTGCACGGCGGCGGATGCGCCTAGCCCGCCCTCATAGGACTGGGTGCCGCAGGCAATCCGGGTCACGGAAACGCCTCTGGCTTTCCCCGCCTCTTCGAAAGCCAGCACCCGGCCCTTGATCGAATAGGAGGAATGTTCCGGGGTGACGACGGCAAGTCTCTCGCAGCCGCACTCCAGAAGGTGCTCCAGCGCCATTCGGCCGCCGGCATCGAAATCGGTCACCACCCTGTCGACCGGCGCGCCCGGATCGCGCTTGTTGACCACCACCAGCGGAACCCCGTTCTGAAGGCATTCCCGGCAGATTTCCTCAGAAGGCGTGTCGGACGTGACGATGACGCCGGCAACGCTGTATTGCAGCAGCGAACCGATCAGCTCCGCGACATCGGTGGAAGGTTCGCCCCTGAGCAGGATGGGCCGGAAACCGAGCTCCAGCAGACCTTGTGTCAGAAGATCGATCTGTTCGGCGCGAAACGGATTGTCCAGATCGGCGGCGACAACGCCAACGAGGTCGGACTTCTGCTTGTGCAGCGACCTGGCCAGAACGTTGACCCGGTAGCCGAGCTGGCGGGCCGCCGCCATTACCTTGTCGCGGGTTTCCTTCGAAACGCTGGCGCCATCGGTGAATGTGCGCGAAACGGCGGAGCGCGACACACCGGCCAACCGGGCGACGTCGAAGGAATTGATCTGTTTCCTAGGCCCTGAGGCGTCTGACATCCATTCTTCCGTCATTTTCCTTGCCGGCAAGCAGGCGCGCCAACAGGAAAGGTTCGTTCACGTTGACAAGATCCGGGTCGAGCGCGAGCAGGCGCTCCATCTCGATGGGATCGCTGCCCATATAGGCCACCATGGCCTTCTTTCCGGCCTTGCGCACTGTTTCAAGATCCGAGCTGTTGGCATTTCCCCGGTTGAATTCGATGATATCGGCATCGAAGGCGGCAAGACAGGCGTCGAGGGTTTGAAAATCCTCCGGCCGGGCCATCAATCTGGCCTCGGGAAAACTCTTCCTGATCTGCTGCAGCCAGTCCTCATTGGCGGACCAGAAAAACACATCCTCGGCCGCCATCCGATCCAGAACCATACGCGCAGTCTTCACGGGATCGGCCTGCTTGAGCTCGACATAGAGCTTGCCACCTGCCGCAAAAGCCAGGTTGAGGATCTCGGCAAGCCGGGGCACCCGCTCATTCCTGTAAAACGGATCGAACCAGATTCCGGCGTCAAGGGGCGTCAGTTGCGCAAGCGTTTTTCCGGCAAGGTCACCCGCGCCGGACGTCGTGCGCTGCAAAAGCGGGTCGTGATGAACCACCGGTTCACCGTCCGACGTTTCCCGGACGTCGATTTCGACAAAGTCGAAACCGGCGGCCCAGGCGGCCCGCGCCGCACTTCTTGTATTTTCAGGGGCGATGCCGCAGGCGCCGCGATGGCAGACGATCTCCGGGCGCCGCCGGCCTTCGGATTTATACCGCGTGACCATTTCCGGCTGGTCAGAGCAGATACCCAGGATGGGCATCTTCACCAGCGCCTCGACGACATCGACGCGCTCCTCATGCCAGGTGACCACCGGAAGGCCCCGTTCGCGAGCCCTGGTGAAAAAGGCATCGTCCAGCAACCTGTCCGGCCGGTCCCCCGCCCGTTCCCAGCAGGGATGCACAATCTGCGCCCCGCATGCGTCCGCGATCGCAAAAGGGTCCCTGCCGAGCCCGACAAGGATGGACACCGGATAGGCACAGCCGGCGGTGAGCAGTTCGGCGCAATAGTCCGGCGTGTTCGCTCCGACGATCGCCCGCGCGATGCGGTTGTCCAGAAGGATATCGACGGCGCGCGAGGCGGCCTCCCCCTCCTTGGCGTCCAGATAGATGCCCGCGCCCGACCGCGCCGCCAGGGCGGCGATATCCGCAAACAGCGGGGCGGGGCGTCCGGCGGCCGCCGTCAGCTCCACCAGGGCTTCGGCGGTTACATCGCCTATGCGCAGGTCCCTGCCGCACATGTTTTTCAGGTCAGCATCATGAAAGGCCACCGGTACGCCGTCGGCCGTCAGCCGGACATCGACCTCCCACATGTCGGCGCCGAGTTCCTGCGCCACTTCAAAGGCACGCAGCGTGTTTTCGAACGCATAGGCGCTCGCGCCGCGATGGGCGATTGCCAACGGCGGGCGGTGCGCGTCGTGAATCCAGGTCCCGTCCGGGCGAAACTGCGTCATGATGATGCCCTCAAAGCCGGTTGCCGTCTGGACCGAAGGCCAGGACCCTGTCCTGCTCAATCCCCCAGGAGACTTCCTGACCCAGTCTGAATCCGGCGTTCTGGGACTGAATGGAGCGCAGAACGGCACCGTTTTCCAGCATCACATCGTATAGCTCCTCCCGGCCCTGGGTTTCGACAAAGCTGACCTTGCCCGGGACCTTGAGCGGGTTACCCGGCTGGAAGAATTCCGGCCGGACGCCGAAGCGCATCGGCGCGCCCTCGCCGGGAATTTCAATCCCGGAAGGCACCGGCAGGGTGACCTGTGAATTCGCCAGCCTGAACTCCCCATCGGCCACGGTTCCGTCCAGAAAGGCGATTGGCGGATTGCCGAGGAACCCGGCGACAAAGTCGGACGAGGGATTTTCGTACATGTCTTTCGGCGTGGACAGCTGCACGATCTGTCCCTTGTCCATGAGGGCGATGCGGTCGCACATGGACATGGCCTCCACCTGGTCATGGGTCACCAGCACGGCGGTGATGCCGGTGGCAAGCTGGATGCGCCGGATTTCGGAGCGCATCTCCAGGCGCAGCTTGGCATCAAGGTTCGCCAGCGGCTCGTCCAGAAGCAGAATGTCCGGCTTGCGGATCAGCGCCCTGGCCAGGGCGACCCGTTGCTGCTGACCGCCGGAAAGCTGCATCGGGCGCCGCTGCAGCAATTCACCGATATGCACCAGACCGGCGATCTCCTGCACTTTCCGGTCGACCTCGGCCTTGCTCTCCTTGCGCACCTTCAACGGGAAGGCGATGTTCTCGTAGACGTTCATGTGCGGATAAAGCGCGTAGTTCTGGAACACCACGCCGACATTGCGTTTCTGCGAGGAGACTTCCGTGACATCGGTATCGCCGAACATCAGACGGCCGGCGTTCATCCGGTGAATGCCGCAGATGGCGAACAGCGTCGTCGACTTGCCGCAGCCAGACGGCCCCAGCAGGGCGAGCATTTCGCCATCCCCGATTTCCAGCGACATGTCCTCGATGACAGTGGTGTCGCCGAAGGATTTGGTGAAGTTTTCGATTGAAATTCGCATCAGCCCTTCGTGCCTCCGCCATAAATGTTCATGAGTTGCTTGTTGAAGATCAGGTAGATGATGATCACCGGCAGCGCGTAGAAGACGCCGACGGACTTGAACATGTTGAAGTCCGGTTTCATGTCGTCGAAGATCAGGTTCGAGAGATAGGTGGACAGCACCTGCGCGCTGCCGCTCGGGGCAAGCACCTGGGGCAGAATGAACTCGCTCCAGGCGGACAGGAACACGAACACGGAAAGGGCCGCCACACCTGGCTGGACCTGCGGCAGCACCAGCTTCCACCACACGGTGAAGCGGCTGGCGCCGTCCTGCAGGCCGGCCATCTCTATTTCCCAGGGCACGTTGTCGAAAAAGCCCTTCATGATCCAGATGCCGAGCGGCAATTCCAGCGCGGCCTTGACCAGAATGACGCCGATCAGCGTGTTATAAAGACCGATCATCTGCAGGATCAGGAAGATCGAGATGATCAGCGTGATGGTCGGAAAGGCGTGCAGCGTCAGGATACCGCCCAAAAAGAAGCGCTTGAACGGCAGGTTGAGACGCGACAGCGCATAGCCGGCGGTGACGGAGGCCGACACATTTATCAGCGTCGTGCAGGTGGCGAAAATGAAGGTGTTGAGGGTCACCGTCCAGATACTGACACGGCCTGTCTCCGGTTCCTCCCACAGGAAGCGCCAATGGTGAAGCGTGAACCGGTCCGGGATCAGCGATCCGGCGGTCGTATCCGTGACCGTGTCGACAAACAGGTACACATACATGATCACCAGCGGCATCGAGATCACGGTCAGGATCAGGTACAGGGGCCAGGAACGGAAATTCGAGGACGTCATGGCGGCCCTCCTCACTGTTCGATCCGTGGCTTGGCCACGAGATCGTTGAAGTTGAAAATGCGCAGGTAGACGAGCGATGCCAGAATGCCGACGATCACCAGCATCAGCGCCATGGCGGCACCCAGGCCGTACTGAAGATTGCCCGCGTAATTGTCGAGCGCGGTATGAAACGCCATCAGCGACCAGACTTCCGTCGCGCCGCCGGGTCCGCCGTCGGTGGACAGCAGGATGTATTCGAAACTCGTCAGCAGCGAGAGGGTCGAATAGGCGCAGATGAACATGATCGGCCAGCGCAACTGCGGCAGGATGATGTAGCAGATCTGCTGCCAGCGCGACGCGCCATCGACCTCGCTGGCGTGGAGCATCGATTGCGGGATGGACTTGATCGCACTGCCGAACAGGATCATGCCGAGCGAAGCACCGACAATGCCGTTGATCAGCACGATGAACACCCAGGCGTTGACGCCGGTGTCCAGCATCCAGTTTCTCGGCGGCACGCCGAAATTGGCGAACAGGGAGGACAGAAACCCCGTGTCCCAGGCAAGCCACTTCCACATGAGCACGAAAATCACGTTTGGCAGGATGCGCGGCAGAAACCAGATGGCGCGGAAACTGGTCGCCGAGGAGGACGGCAGATAGAAGGTTGTGATCGCCAGAAACAGGCCCAAACCGACGGAGGCCGCGAGCGTCAGCACCACATACAACACGGTGTTGCCTGCAACGCGCCAGACGTAGGGGATCTGCGCCATCAGCGCGAAGTTGTCGGATGTCCAAGTCCAGCCTGTATAGATGGTTTTTGTCAGCAGCTCCTGCTGATCCGGGGTCATCTCGATTCCGTTATCCGTAACCGCGCCCACAAGTCCGCCAGCCGTTTCGAAACGGATGTTGAGGACGGAGCGCTTGAAGAGGTTCGCGGCTTTCTTGATGTCGCGTGTCGATCTCGGCCGGGATTTCAGCTTGCGGAAGGCCCGTTCCAGATCGCGGCGGCTGGAAAACCGCTCACCGAGCATCTGCGAGCCCACCTCGTTGGCAAATTGCTCGCCATAGGCGGCGGCCGCCGCGGTGATGCCGGCATCGTCAACGACGAAGGATTCCTTGCCGAGCGTTTCGACGAAGCTCTCCTGCGCCCCCGCATCGGCCAGCTTTCTCAGCGATGCCGCGTTGATTTCATACGCGCCGCCGCTGATGCCGGTCGCCGTACTCATGTTTGTGAAGGAGAACATCACGGTCAGAAGGACCGGGATCAGGAAAAGCATAAGAATGATCGCAAGGGCCGGCGAAAGAAAGCCGAGGCCCAGCAGATGTGCGCGCCGCATAAGGAAACTCCTGAAGCTCCCGGGCGGCGGAGCGCATGACGCCGCCACCCGGTTTCCGGTGTCAGATCGAACGTCTGATCAGCGAATGATCACTTCGTCGCCCAGAGTCGCCTTCATTTCGGCTTCGACTTCGGCCACGGCCTCTGCCGGGGTCCTGGTGCCGGTCCAGGCGGTTTCCAGACCCTTGAACATGATCTGGGAGAACTGGCCGTAACCGGTGTGGTTCGGCTGCGCGTTGGCCTGGCCGAGCAGACGCTCGGTGGCTTCCGCCGCCCAGCGGTCGTTGGCATAGAGTTCGATGTTGGACTGTTCCCTGGCAATGCCGAGGTGAGCCGACTTGATCGCATGCAGCGTGTTGATGCGCGGCTCGGACGCGATCTTGATCAGCTGGGCTGCAATTTCGACATCGTCCTCATCGTCCTGCGCGGTCAGGAGATAGGCCAGCGGATGGGTGATGGTGTTGGCGCGGCCATTTTCATTGCCGGCCGGGATCAGCGTGAACTGGATGTTGCCGAAGAAATCGTCGAGGCCTTCCTTGCCGGTGTAGCGGGCATAGTGCCAGGTGCCGCCGTGCCAGGTGGCCGCCTTGCCGCTGGCCACTTCCGCGTACCACTGGTCCCACTCGGTGCCGATGTGGTTCTTGCGGGTGACCTTCGCCTCAACGGCATCGACGAAAAACTGGTAGAAGTCGGTCATCGCCTGCTTGTCGAGCAGCAGCTTGCCGGTGTCCTTGTCGAGCAGCTCACCGCCGAAGGACTGGTAGAACTGGGCGTAGTCCGGGCCGTTGGAAACGCGCGGGTAGAAGCCGTAACCTTCTTCCACGAGCTCCATCTCGACAGCCTTTTTGGCGTCTTCCAGAACGTTGGCGAGCGTGTATTCGCCGGATTCGACCTTGGCCGGCAGAGCTTCGATCTCCGCGTCCGAGTAGCCGAGCTGTTTCATGGTGTCCTTCCAGAAGAAGAACGGACGGCTTTCCGCATCCTGCGGCAGGCCGTAGACGACGTCGTTGTAGGACGTGATCTCGACCAGGTTGTCATAAAGGTTGTTCAGCGGCCAGGCGTCCATGTCGACATAGTCCTCGACCGGAACGATCAGGCCCGCCTGGCTCCACGGAGCGATGTCCAAGTGGCTGGTGACGACAATGTTCGGCGCATCGCCGGCTTCGGCGGCCAGTGTCACGGCCTGCTTGAAGGCAGCCCAGTCGGCAAAGTCGCGTTTCTTCTCGACCGTGATGTTCAGCTCTTCGCCGAGGATCTCGTATTCGCGTTCCAGCATGTCCGCCGCCATCTCGATGGCATCGAGCCGGTAGACGTCACTGTCGTTGGTCCCCCCGGCCCAAACGGTGATGGTCAGGTCTTTCGCGAAGGCGTCACCGGCAAAGGATGCCGCGGTGACGGCCAGAACGGCAGCCGCTGTGGACTGGCGCAGTTTTGAAACTAGAGTTGTCATCTGATCTCGCCTGCTGTCTGTTGCGCGGCGTCCCTCCCGGAGGCGCCAAGCGCAGTATAGGTATTTTTTGCACACGTGTGCAAACGCCGTTCTAAAGCGGGCAGATTACGGAGATATGACAATAGGACGGGAAATCGAAATTCCGGCTGCGAATGAAGCGAAAGAGCGGATATTGCAACCGGTGTCCGGTCAGGCGAAGAGATCGATACGGTCTCAGCCATCCCGGCTTGCGCTGTTTCTCCCTGACAGCAAGATCATCACATTTGACTGGATAGATGCAGCAAAGACTGGCGTCATCCCCTGCCTCGCTTCGCTCGCCTGAAACCCGAACCACATTTTTCCTGCGTCATGCCATGGCTTGACCATGGCACCCATGCCGCTTCATCGCCCCGGCCTTCAGCTTCACCTGTTCAAATGTCACGGCATGGATTGCAGGGTCTGGCCCACTGCTGTCCGGTTTAAAAATCTAGACAGAGCGCATGACATTGATTCTACTCGGTTTCAGACGTTTGGCCGCGTTTGAGACACGAACAGAGGATCAATGTCATGCGCCATCACAATAGCGTTTTTCATCAAGTGCTGAAGCATGTTCCTTGGGGCGAGTTCAATCGCCTTGTGGATGAGCATAAAGCGGACCACCGCGTCCGCCGTTTGACGACGAAGACCCAGTTTCTGGCCCTTTTGTTCGGCCAGCTTGCAGGCGCGCAGAGCCTCAGGGAGATTGAGACCGGTCTGATGAG
>NZ_JSEP01000070.1 GCF_001624695.1 Labrenzia sp. OB1
CCCATGGCGTGGTCATCCTTGATCAGGCCGGATGGCACACGTCAAACAAGCTCGCCATCCCGGACAACATCACACTCTTGCCTTTGCCACCCCGATCTCCCGAACTCAATCCTGTCGAAAACCTATGGCAGTACATGCGAGAAAACTGGCTCTCAAACCGGGTCTTCAAGGACTACGACCAGATCGTCGACCTGTGCTGCCGGGCCTGGAACACGCTCATCGATCAGCCATGGAAAATCATGTCAATCGGAATGCGTGACTGGGCGCATCGGTCCTGAATTTTGTCGTTTGGTATAAGTGACGGAATTTTCGAACATACGTCCGATAAACTTCTCCAGGGATTCGATCAATTCCGCACGCTTTCGAAACCAATACATTTGTGCTGCCACACCAATTGCGTACAGATCCGTCCTTGCAGTACATCTGTGTGGTAATAAAAACGGTTCCGAAGTTAGGAAGTTCAAGTGGGATTGCCTGACCTTTAGAACGGTACGTAATATTGCTCCCCGCGCTCGGTAAAACGGCCCACCACTTACAGTTAATCCTTGAATGACGCTGCCAGTGAAGACTTCTCCGTTCGCTTCAAACGTTACCTCGAAACGAAATCGGTTGGTGTATTTTGGCCAATGTTCAAAAACCCACCAGGTGATCACGATCCCGCATAGCGCGATGAGGAAAAGAAATAGATAACCAAATTTTCGCAGCAAAATCGTTTCCTATCGCTTCTCTATCACGCAGATGTACTGAACCTGTCCCGGTATGATTCCGCTCCGAGTTCTCATTTATGCTGCCCTGGCTTCGAAGGCCAATGGGCTTTTCCAGCCCAGAGCCGAGTGCCTTCGGCGCGGATTGTAGAAGCCATTGATATATTCGAAGATGGCCATTTCAGCTTCGCTACGACAGGTCCATGATTTCTGCCACAGCAACTCAGCCTTTATCGTTTTGAAGAAGGTTTCCACGGCGGCGTTGTCAAAGCAGTTTCCAGTTCCGCTCATTGAGACCTGGAAGCCATGCTGGCGCAGAAGCTTCTGATAGTCGTGAGAACAATACCTGTCGATCAAATACACAGAGCGGTTGGGAGAAGCTGGTATCGAGCCCTCTGTCGGCAGCGTCGGAGACAGTTACGACAATGCCCTGGCCGAGACGATCAACGGCTTGTTCAAAGCCGAGGTCATTCACCGCCGCGGCCCATGGCGCAATTTCGAGGCAGTGGAATACGCAACACTCGAATGGGTGGACTGGTTCAACAACCGTCGTTTGCTTGAGCCTATCGGGAATATTCCGCCGGCAGAAGCAGAGGCCAATTTCTATGCGGCTATGGAAACTGAGGAACGAGCCGCGTAACTAACTACAATCAGCCTCCGGCAAACTCGGGGCGGTTCAGACCCTTTGTTCCTCAAGATGCCCAAATGTACACGTTCGGGCCCCTTCGGCCTGAATCAATGCTTGCTTCTCACGTCAATCAGTTTCGATTGCCGCCGACCCTTTCGAATGCCAAAACGATCTTCATGAAAAATATCCAGATCATCGACGACGCAGTGAACGCCACATTCAGTGTGTTCCAAGCAACAGAAGGTGAGTTTGCCACCATCTTCCCGGACGGACGCGACATCGAGTTGATCGAAGACCTAATCGAGCGGCTTGGCGAAGAGGCTGCAAGCTCTGTGCTGACACCTCTTTGGGACCGCCCGATCCTAAAGCGCGATGCGCTCGGAATCCATGGCACCTTGTTCTTCGACAATGAACATCGGCGGGACCATATCCCGCCGTCAAAGCGCGAAGTCGATTGGGACGACAACTCAGTCAATCAAGCTCAGCGAGACCTCTTCGCCAAGCACCGCTAATTAGTCCACGCCGCCTAGCTATTGCTGAAGTCCAGATGACATCGGATTCCTAGTCCATTTAACTCAACGTCACCGCCCCGCGTTGAACACTGGTAAGCGCTAAAAGAATTCCAGCCTACGAAGATTGCTGCCAAAACCAGAAAAATCACAAACAAATTGCGCTTGTGATTTGTCGATGAAGTCGGAGTATGATCGGTCATGATGATTGCCCTCGCGGGTGCTGTCACATTGTTTGAAGTATCGACGCGCGAAGCGGGCGTGTCGCAAAGTTTTTTGACGTAGAAATTCATTCCATTCAGCAGGCTCGAATACGTCAATTTAGGTAAAAAGTTTGATCGCGAAGTAAAGAAATGACGGATTACGATCGGTAGAAACGTAATACCAAACGACAAAATTCAGGACCGATGCGCCCAGTCACGCATTCCGATTGACATGATTTTCCATGGCTGATCGATGAGCGTGTTCCAGGCCCGGCAGCACAGGTCGACGATCTGGTCGTAGTCCTTGAAGACCCGGTTTGAGAGCCAGTTTTCTCGCATGTACTGCCATAGGTTTTCGACAGGATTGAGTTCGGGAGATCGGGGTGGCAAAGGCAAGAGTGTGATGTTGTCCGGGATGGCGAGCTTGTTTGACGTGTGCCATCCGGCCTGATCAAGGATGACCACGCCATGGG
>NZ_JSEP01000071.1 GCF_001624695.1 Labrenzia sp. OB1
GGGGGAAAGTCCTTCGGCAGTGCCCGCCACTGACAGCCGCTGCCCGCGATATAAAGGACCGCGTTCACCACCTCTCGCATGTCGGTCTTGCGTGGCCGACCGCCGGATTTGGCCGGAGGGATCAGCGGCGCCAAAATCGCCCATTCCCGATCCATCAAATCAGTTGGATAACGCAGATCGTCCCGGTTATGCTGTTTGCGAGTGATATCATCCCAGGGCATTCGATCCTCCATCTTCTCGACAAAGACGGTTGAATCACAACCCTTTGATATCACTCAACTACTTTTAAATCAGGCTCTAAGAGACAACAAGCGACGGCCCAAGTGGCTTCGGTCATGGAGGAAGTCACCCAGCTTTGGCAGACGTCAAGGAAGCCCGTAGACCTGAGCTCGGAGTTGCCGGAAGCTGGAAGCTTTCAAAAGGCATTCTCTGAGTTCACTGCCGCATTTTCGAGTGGTATCGAAGCGCTTGGAATTGATCTTGGAAAACACCGAGATGCCATGGCGGAGTGCGGCGCTGATATCGACATTGCTCTCGATGAGGCGAAAGTCACGCGTGATTTGGCCATGGACAAACTCACTGAGCACCGATCAGCTACGGCCCAGATTTCCAACCTCCAAGTCGAACTCCAAGGGGTTCTCAAACAGATAGCTGAACTTTCAGTCACAACCAGTTCAGCTGATGAATGGTTTGAAAAGCTGAAGTTGGCAATCGACGGGTTGAAAGATTCCGTCGCACAAAAGGGCGGGAAAACGAGAGAATGGGCCGACAAAATCGAGACGCTATCTGGCAATAGGATTGAGGCCCAGCTTAAGACTGACGCGAACTGGACTGCTATTCATGACGCCGTTGAGGCAATAACGGCGAAGGCAAACATAAAAGAGGCAACGAGAATTCAACGAACGGACGATTGCTTAGAAAATTTAGGTGTTTGGCCGTCCCTCGACAGATTGAGGACCGATGCATTGGCCGCTTTGCGCTGGAATATCCTTTTGCAATCTGAAAGTGGCAAGCCACCACAGATGGAGGCGCTGGTTGAAGCTACCGGGGCAACACCAAGAGCTATTGAACGATGTGTTGAATTTATGGACCTCCAGCGCGTTGAGGCGATAGCCACCGCGGTTCCAAGCGATGACATCTCCTTACTTTACTGTGATGGAGACCGAAAGATCTCATTTGAAAAAGCATCGGAGGGCCAACGGGCAGCAGCACTCTTGTTCATGTTGCTGGAACAACCGGGAGGGCCACTTCTCGTCGACCAACCAGAAGGAGATCTCGACAACAAAATTGTGTCCGACCTTGCTGAGAAACTTCACGATGCCAAGAAAAACAGGCAGATTATATTTGCGAGCCACAATGCGAATATTGTTGTGAACGGTTCTTCGGAACTGGTTCTCGGCCTAGATGTAAGTGAAAACGCAAAAAGAGACGTCGCCTGTGGTGGGGCAATCGACACGAAGCAGGTCTGCGACAAAATCACAGAGATAATGGAAGGTGGACCACAAGCGTTTCGCGATAGAAAAGAAAAATACGGCTATTGAATTAGCTCTTCTTTCTAGACCGATCCCGACACGCTCTCTGAACATGTGTCAAACACTGGACAACGGCTTTTTGGACCACATCAAGGTCCGCTTTGGCGTTCGTCAGAATCTGTTACCGTAGCTGCGGCGAAAGCCCGCTTCCCGCCCAAGTTTAACATAAAGCGCCATGCCGCAGTTGTCCCGGACAGGCTCAATCCGGCCACGAGCCACAGCGCGGGACCCGACGCCCGCTGACCTGAACCGAACACTCAGTTTCCACCAACCCGCCCATCGAGGCGGGTTTTTTTATGCCCAAACGAAGGAGGGCGGAATGTCCAGCATGTCTTTTGAAATGTGGTTGCAGAGCCGGTTGACGGCGCACGGGTTTGCGTGCGGCCTGATCGATGGTGAGATCGGTCCGAAAACCCTGCATGCCTTGCGCGGTTTTCAGACCGCCAGGGGGCTGCCGATAACCTCGCAGGCGGACGAGGCGACGGTGACCGCGCTGAAAGCGGCCTCCTCGCGCGTTCCGGTCGAGGTGAGCGGGTTCATTCCGGATCGCGACAGCGACCTGCCCGACGATCGCCGCAAGACCCTCTGGCCACGCCAGAAAGACGTGCTTTCGTTTTACGGGCCAGTCGGCACCGGCCAGACCCGCGTCGAGGTGCCCTGGGGCATGCGCCTTGCCTGGGACCTGGACGTGCCGGTGCGCACGATCACTCTTCACAGCAAGGTTGCCGCCTCGGCCGAGCGCGCGTTTCACAAGATCCGCGGCCTCTATTCAGACCGGCAGATCAAGGATCTCGGTCTCGATCTCTTTGGCGGTTCGTTGAACGTGCGCCGCATGCGCGGCGGCAGCCGCTA
>NZ_JSEP01000072.1 GCF_001624695.1 Labrenzia sp. OB1
GAAAGTCCTTCGGCAGTGCCCGCCACTGACAGCCGCTGCCCGCGATATAAAGGACCGCGTTCACCACCTCTCGCATGTCGGTCTTGCGTGGCCGACCGCCGGATTTGGCCGGAGGGATCAGCGGCGCCAAAATCGCCCATTCCCGATCCATCAAATCAGTTGGATAACGCAGATCGTCCCGGTTATGCTGTTTGCGAGTGATATCATCCCAGGGCATTCGATCCTCCATCTTCTCGACAAAGACGGTTGAATCACAACCCTTTGATATCACTCAACTACTTTTAAATCAGGCTCTTAGGTTCAAAAGCATCGGCGCCGTTGGACAGACGCGCGACAAAATTCGGCCCAGGGCTTCCGTTTACAGCCCCGTAGGTAATGTTGACAGCATCTGCGAGGCCATCACCGTTGACATCTTTCGGAATGTCTGTCGCTGAGACATTACTCCAGGATTGTTGCGTCGACCCAGAGTAGTACTGTCCAGTAAGCTGCCCACTTCTTTTGGTAGAGATAAAATCGTCTAGACCATCCCCATCAAAGTCCGCAATAAATTTTGCCTTAATTTCAGGATTGCTAGAATTATCCCAATAGAGATTTATCGATTTTCGATGGCTATGATTATCCTTAAGGAAATAGACATGGTTCGGTGCCGTGTAGAACACTCTAGGAGGGTCTTCACCCGTTATGACAGTACCATCAATGCCGACAATGACACGCAATTGCCGATCATTGCCGAAATCGCCAAAAGCGAAGAACTCTTCAGGTGGCCTAAGATATCGATTGCCATATAGCTGCTCGTACAAGCCTTCGATATCAAGGCCATCAGCGACGCGCACCGGAAATGGATCAACTTGAACATATTGAAAAGCATACGCAGGCATACGCGTTCCGGAAACGAGGCGCCCTCCTTCAAATTTGGCATCGCTACCAATTTCTTGGAGCGAGGTCACAAGCGAACGACCAGTTGCAGAACTTTCTGCGTAACTGATCACATAAGCCCGCCTGAGCACTCCTGCCGACTTAACCAAGACGTACGATAGACGGTTGCTTACTTTCGCGATCGACAAACCAGTCGCATATGAAACGACGTCCGGCCTAGATTCGTAGAAAAAGTCGACTTCCCCGGCGTCGTAGGAAACTTTGGAGGGCCTGCAGGCGACCAACTCTTCGCATTCATAGCTATAGTGGACTGCTTTTCCAAGCGTATCAATCTTCTCTGAGATCAAATATCTATATTCGTTTGTAATTCTGAGTTCAACATCGTTGCTCTGATCATAACTTGTAAATTCCGAAACGGGCTTATAAACAAATTTCAATCCATTTCTGGCGGTAATAGTCCAGGTATTTGTAGTTATGTCGAGTTTTATTCTCTGATAGCTTTCAACCCAAGTCGAGTGTGTACCTCCCGCAGCGCATCCGGGAGGTACAGTCACATTTGTTGAGGACTGGCTACTCGGACAGGGCACAAGTTCCTGTCCGTCCAGCAACCAGATGTCCTGATTGTTGAAACGAGGCACGGCTCTACGCGCTGTCGCGCGCTCAATGCTCGAAGTTCCAGTTAATCGCCAACCTGCCCCCAGGAGGCTAGCCATCCCATAGCTATCCAAATCGGAGGACATGTAACGAAGGCCCAGCTTTGGCTCCAGACCGCGCTGCTCTGGGATTTCGAAATCTATCTGTTCCGAAAAAGCTCCGGTGTGACTAGTTTGCTTTGGGGAAGTGCCGTAAACCGGCATCACGCCAGCAATAGCTTCACCGTCCACCGCAGCCGAGGCGACTGGCCCGCCGTCAATTGTGGAAAAAATTGAAACGAAGGCGAACAGGAATGCACTGGAAACTCGCGCCAAACGAGTCGTAAACGAACTATAAGAAACCAACGACACATCCTAGAAATTAGGTGATTTTGACGATACTTTACGCCGATAAACTGCGTAGGTATTTGCTAATTATGCTTAGGTTCTCTCTCAGAAATTTTCAACACAAAAGTTTCATTCTTTACTCAGAGCCTGATTTAAAAGTAGTTGAGTGATATCAAAGGGTTGTGATTCAACCGTCTTTGTCGAGAAGATGGAKGATCGAATGCCCTGGGATGATATCACTCGCAAACAGCATAACCGGGACGATCTGCGTTATCCAACTGATTTGATGGATCGGGAATGGGCGATTTTGGCGCCGCTGATCCCTCCGGCCAAATCCGGCGGTCGGCCACGCAAGACCGACATGCGAGAGGTGGTGAACGCGGTCCTTTATATCGCGGGCAGCGGCTGTCAGTGGCGGGCACTGCCGAAGGACTTTCCCCCGGCTTCCACCGTGCGAGGCTATTTCTATTCCTGGCGCGATACCGGCCTTTGGCAGACGATAAACCACATTCT
>NZ_JSEP01000073.1 GCF_001624695.1 Labrenzia sp. OB1
GCCGTCAGACGTGGTTCAATCGATCTCGCCGGAGTGACTTCACGCGGGGAAACCGTCGAATTCCGGCTGGAAGACGACGGCGCCACGCTGGTTGGCTATGTTGATGGCGGTTCCGGTGCGGACCGCGATGTCTTCCGGGTGACCCTGTCCGACATCGGCAATGGCTCCTACGACTTCGAATTGCTCGACGTCCTCGACCATTATAGTTCCGGCAAGGAGGACAATCTTGTCCTCACCTTCGGCTTCACGGCCACGGACAGCGATGGCGACACAGCAGACGGATCCTTTATCGTCCGCGTTGATGATGACGGCCCGGTGCTTGGTTCCACAGAAGACGGTATCGTGGAAGAAGAGGAAGGTGCTGTTGCTGGTTCGGGGATCGAGGACGGCTCACCGTCTTCGACCGACACGGACACGGTCTTCAACTTTTTCGGCACGCCGGTCGTGCTGGACAATCAGGTCGACAACACGGCGACCGGCGATCTGGCGATTTCCTGGGGTGCGGATGATGCCAATGCGGACGTTGACGGCGGCGCGAGTTCCAGCAACGGCGACCGCGCGGTCATTTTCACCGGCGCGTCTGACGGTACTTCTGTCATTGCGAGCGCATTCGTTACGATCAATGGCGGAGCGATCTCCTGGGATGGCCTGACCTCGCGCGGCGATGCCGTGACGTTTAACATTTCGGGCAATGGGTCTGTCTTGACTGCGGTTGCGAACGGGCGAACAGTCTTTAACGTGACCCTGTCGGACCAGGCGAGCGGCGGCTATGAATTCGTTCTCTACGACACGCTAGAGCACCCGGATGCCGGAACCGGTTCCGGTGCCGAGGACCTTCTGAACTTCTCCTTTGGTTTCACCGCGACCGACAGCGACGGCGACGGGATTGATGGCGACTTCAGCATCGACGTGATCGACGACCGCCCGGTCGCGGTCGGGACGCTGCTTCCGCGCGGCGTGGAGGAAGAAGCGCTTGCGAACGGAAACCCGGACAGCGATCCGTTCTTTACCGACGGTCTGTCTAGCATTCTCGGGTCCCCGTTGACCGATGAAGTGGGGGCTTCGCTCAACATCTCGTGGGGCGGCGACGATACGGATGTCAGCGACGGCGCAGCGGATGGTCTTCCCCTTCAGGACGCATCTGCAGTTGGCCACAGGTCTGTTGTCTTTTCCGATGATGCCGACGGCACGGTCGACGCCAGCGGCTTTGTCAGCGTAACGGACGGCAACGGCGACAGTGTCTCGCTTGGCGACCTTACCTCGCGCGGTAGCACACTGAGTTTCGTTCTGTCCAGCGACGGCACGATCCTGACCGCAGTTGCCAATTTAGGCACGGCGGACCAGCGCGATGTCTTCCGCGTCGGCCTGTCCGATGACGGCAACGGCTCGTTCACTTTCATTCTTGACGATACGCTCGACCATCCGCTGCAGGGCACGGATTCAGGGGACGAGGACCCACTCACCTTCACTTTCGACTTCATCGCCCGCGACGGCGACGGCGATATCGCAACTGCTGACTTCTCGGTGTTTGTAGTCGACGACAGCCCGGTTATCGGCAGCGCAGCAGCGTCTTCCGTTGACGAAGAAGGTCTCGCCGGCGGCAACGTCGACAGCGGCTACGACGGCGATTTGACCGGTTCCGCAATCACGTCTTCCGGCGATCTGACGATTTCCTGGGGCGCCGACGATGCCAATCCGACCGCCGGTGGCGGCGCTGGCGACCGGTCGGTCGCCTTTGACTCGAGCCAGCCCGGCCTGAGTGGTCTTACGTCCAACGGTGCGGCGGTCTCCGTCGCCGTTCTCGCCGACGGTACACTTGTCGGCTATACGGGCTCTGTACCCGCCACGACGGGTGCTGCCGGCGTGGTGTTCTTCGCAAGCCTGTCGGATGCCGATAGTGGCAGCTATGCCTTCACGCTGGTCGATAATCTCCACCACCCTGATAAGAATACCGAAGACGACCTTGACCTGACGTTTGCCTTCACGGCGACGGATGGCGACGGTGATACCGCAAGTGCGACCTTCACCGTGACCGTCGACGATGACGCGCCGATCATCGAGGTCCACAGCCGGGCCGACTACCGGATCATCAGCGACGACGACGATGTTACGGGCCTCAACGGCAATCCGGGCTTTGGCGACAATCCTGTGGACGGCACGCCCAGCGACAGCCGGGAATACCACCAGTCCGGCAAGACCCTGCCGATCTCCTTCGGCGCCGACGGCGGCGAGGTTGTCTGGAACGGCACCACCAGCGCCGGTATCCTCGGCATCGAGGGCGGCCCTGCCAGCATCTCCTTCGAGATCGTCGACAGTGCCACGACCAGCGTGCTTGTGATCAAGCAGGACCAGGGCGACCCGG
>NZ_JSEP01000074.1 GCF_001624695.1 Labrenzia sp. OB1
AGGCCCGGGACAAGGAGGCCAATTCCTGGGAGCAATCGTTCTCCGGATACCTCAAGGAGCACCGTGACGCCATGCTGCAGATCCACCGACGGTCCAGCTCCTGGGAGGAGCTGCATGAAGGGTTCGCGCTCTATGATGTAGAGCTCCGCAAACGCGGCAACGGCTTCGTCTTTCGGGATAAGAAAACCGGCACGATGGAAAAAGCCAGCAGCGTTGACCGCGAACTCTCCCGGAAAAGGCTGGAAGAGAAATACGGCCCGTTCGAACCGGACAAGCACGGCGGCAAACGAAAACCCAAGGAAAAGTACCGCCGCCGTCCGCTCGATCCACGCCTTGAACATCATCCGGCCTGGAAGCGCATGACGGGCGGCCAGAACGGAAAGCGGTTGTCCTGGCGCCGGTTTCTGGAACAGCAGGCGGGTGTCGATGCGGAGGCGCGCGAAGCGCTGGAACTGCAGAAATCCTATTTGCAAATCATCTCCGGGCAGGATCCGAAGAAGATCAAAACCCGGCAGATCAGACCCCGGAAATCGAAAGGTCTGTCTCGGTGAGCGCAATCGTTTGCCACATCGGCCGCACTATGCACCACCTGGGAATATTGAACCGCTCTTGAATGCCGCTCAGAGTGACGCTATATTACGTCAGTAATAACGGCATAAATGTGGAGCAATGTCATGGATCTCGCAGCCTATTCGGATCATGGACTGTTCGCGCCGAACAAGATTGCCAGGGCCTTTCGTACGACAAGCGAGGAAATCGCGCGGACAGTTGGCCTTGGCAAGGATGCGGTGCAACGCAAGGATCGGGTGTGTTCCGACAAGACACAGCGTCGCCTGCGCGAAATGGTGGAGATCGTCAACAAGGTCGAACCGCGCTTCGGTTCCGCCCTGATGGCCTATGCCTGGTTTCGTTCCGAGCCGCTGCCTGGATTTTCCGGGCAGACAGCCATGCAACTGGTGCGAGATGGACGGTCCGAAGAGGTGCTTGACTTCATTGATGCCGTCGACGCCGGGGTTCACGCCTGATCGTGACGTACACCTATTCCGGAAAACTCTATCGCGCGCTCAATCCGGTCTATGCGCGTGAACCGCTGTCAGGGCGCGGCGCCGGACTCTATGGCGGCCGGTTCAATCCCAAGGGTGTGCCCGCGCTTTATGCATCAACATCGGTACTGACTGCTTTGCGGGAGGCCAATCAGGTTGGTGATCTGCAGCCGTCGACGCTCGTTTGCTATCGCGCCGAAATCGAGATGGTCTTCGATACCAGCGACACGACTGCACTCCGCACGGCGGGTTTTGATGAGCTTGCTCTGGCCGATCCGACCTGGCGCGATCAGATGAGGACGACGGGCGAGGCGCGGACGCAGCGGTTCGCGCGTGAGCTGATTGCAAATGGCTACAACGGGCTGCGTGTGCGAAGTTTCGTCAAGGGATCCGGCCCGGGTGACATGAACCTGGTGCTTTGGAGATGGGGCACGAATGCCCCTTCGCGGCTGGAACTGATCGATGACGAAGATCGGTTGTCCTGAGCGAACTCAAAAACCGAGGATGTGTCTGCACCACGAAAAGCAATGACAATTTTACCGTCTACTTGGTAAGCAGCCGCTCCAAAACCGGTCACTGTGTCGGTTTCGTTCGCAACTACGGGATATGGAGGAGAATATAGAGGGTCCGTTAGTTCTGTTCTTTCGTAGACATCGATCGAAAGTACAGAATAGAGGAGATCACTTGATTGAATAGCCATTTCACTTACCTCTGAAAGCTTAAATAGGGGAAATAGGGAACCTTCGAACCATCCTCGGCTTCGACGGTTGTCGGGAAATATGTTTGCGGGTCCTCAAGCCAGGGAAGACGATTTTCCAGCCCTGTGGTTATTGGTGCACTCGTGAAGGTGATTCTGGCGTTCTGAAATCGAATGTTTGTGCCTTCGACATTGCCGGAGGCGTCAACTGCAACCACTCGAGCACTTTTTTGGTTGGCTTCGTCCTGGAAGCGGACCATGACAGGGAGCAAAGGCAGGGGAACGTCGCATTCACCGGTTTATACCAAGCGACGAATTTGACGACTCTTTTGGATTCCCAAAGTTTCGCGAATATGATTCCTGATGGGGAACATGAGGAGTTTGCCATGTCCGCCCCTATCCGTCTTCGAGATGACTTTGATGCTCCAACCCTTCGTCATCTAGCCCGTGGCTCGGTGAATGCCGATCAAACACGGCGCCTTTTGGCGCTTGCAGTGATCTATGACGGCGGCTTGCGCAGCGATGCGGGTGCGGTCGGCGGCGTGACGGTCCAGGTGATCCGCGACTGGGTCTTGCGTTTCAATGCAAAAGGCCC
>NZ_JSEP01000075.1 GCF_001624695.1 Labrenzia sp. OB1
GATCATCGAGCCCACAAGGGCCTGAATAACAGAATTGAAAACGCACACCGCCAGACCAGGAAGCGAGAGAAGATCATGGGGCGGTTCAAATCGCCCCGCCAAGCACAGCGTTTCCTGTCAGCCCACGATCAGATAAACACCATCTTTCGTCCCCGCCGATACAAACTCTCAGCCCGCTCCTGGCGACACGCCAGGGCAGATGCCTTCTGCCTGTGGTCCGACTACACAGCAGAAATGACCGCTTGAAAAAGCAGGGGCCGCGCTGCCTTGCATCCAATGACAAACAACTTGGCAATACCAATCGAACATGTGCTGATCGATTCCAAACAGTCATTGGACGCGCGCCAATGTTTGCCTGCACACTGGCGGCATGCAGAACCTTCGATACCCTGTCTTTCTGACGCGCATTGATCCGCACCGGAACATGGCCCGGTTCTATGCGTTGTCGGTCGAGCCGACCCTGTTCGGCGATTATGCCGTTCAACGGAGGTGGGGGCGCCTTGGCACCTCGGGGCGGTCACGGTCGGATCTCTTTCCTGACCCGGTTTCCGCACACGCCCGCAAGGCACACCTGGTGCGCAGCAAATGCAAGCGCGGGTATGTCGAAGGCTGACATCAGGAAACGTCGCTAGTGGCCCCGTTCTCTGCCTTGATCTCACGCGGCTCTGCGGTGAGCGTTGTGACGGCCCTCACAGTATCCCCCACGCCCTGTATCTGCCGCGGCCGGTGAGCTCGCGCGGCAGCGCCGGGCCGAGCTGGCGGATCATGTGGTCGACGGCGGCGGCGGTAACGCCGAGTTCCTGTCGGGCCATTGGAATGGTTACCAGCGGCCGGGACAGGAACATGTGAGCAAAGTCGGGCAGCCTGGAATGGCTTCGGCAGGACCGGTAATGGCGTTCCAGTTGCTCCTGGGCGATGGACAGCTTGTCCATCTGGTCCATGGTTTCCCGTGCGGCTTTCTCGACCCCGGACAGGAGGACGGTGATGCGTGTGCGGAATGGATCCGCGCGGCGCCAGCGGAAGGGCGATTTTCTCAGACCCACGGACAGTATAGGCAGATGGTTCGGGGTCACCTGCGATTTCAGGAAGGTGCCCGACAGCAGACGGCCGAGCTCCGGCCAGCTGTCCAGAGGCTGCAGCCGCTGCCAGGCATCGAACAAAATGACCGCCGTCAGAACGGGAGGCAGGTTCAGTGGCCTGGCCGCGTTCAAGACGGCCAGCCAGGCGTCCAGGCGGTCGCGCCGATCGGGAGTTCCTGGATCGGAGTGCATTTGAGCCGTTGCCATCCGATGGGAGGGTGTGCGTGCGACCGGGACGGATCCTTCAGCAAGCTGACGGGAGCGTTGCAGAACGGCGTCGATCTCGGCAAGCAGGTTTTCTTCCCTGTCCGCGTCGTCTTGCGCATGTGTCGAGATCGATGGCGAACCTCCCCTCGCCTCCCCCGCACGGCTGCCCCGGGCATTCCCCTCCTCAAAACTGTCCGCCTGCCGGCCGATCAGGGTCAGAATGCCGTTGCGGCTGAGGACAGTTTCAGGGGGGGGCCGGTCGATCCGCCGGCGCAGGGCCAGGAGCCTGGCGGCCCGGGTCAGCTCATGGGTCGGGGCGCGCCTGTCGGTGCCGGCGTCATGCAGGACCAGATCCTCCAGATGCACCAGGTCGCCGTCGAGGGCCATGGACGCACAAGTGTCGAACAGGTGCGAGCGGCTGCGCACGCCGTCGGCAAGATCGCAAGTGCGCGCCAGCCGTTCATCCGCCCGCGTCAGCGCGCGGCTGGCGCGATCAAGCGGATCGGCCAGATCGGTCCAGTCCAGTGATTTCAGGGACCTGCGGAGATCGTAAGCCATTGACATTGGGAGAGGATAGTCCAGTAACGAAAATAAACAAGCAAAAAACTATCACTACATATACAGGTGCTGGAGCGATGTCATAACTAATGATAATTAGCTATTATCGATGATTAGTCGTTTCGATCGCCGCATGCTAAAAATCGGGCTATGACACGTCCCGCAGGAGCCGTTAGAGCTGGCTCGGGAAATCTGAACAGCTAGGATAAGTGGAATTTCTGCCTGACTTTGGCTTAGATGCCGGAAACAGGAGAGATCATGACGAGACGACCGCGCCGGAACCACAGCCCGGCTTTCAAGGCGAAAGTGGCGCTTGCCGCGATCAAAGGCGAGCAGACGCTGGTGGAACTGTCCCAGCAGTTCGACGTGCACGCCAACCAGATCAAGCAGTGGAAAGACCAACTCCTTGAGGGGGCGATGGGCGTTTTTGGTGATGAAGCCAAGAGAGAACCGGCTACACCTCCGGTCGATG
>NZ_JSEP01000076.1 GCF_001624695.1 Labrenzia sp. OB1
GAGATCGGCCCGCTCAAACTCTACGGTTCTCTTGCCTGGCGGCGCCTGATCGGCAACGAGGACTTGTCCCGCCAGATGGCCTTTGCGGACAGTCACACGTTCCAGGTGCATGGCGTCCCGCTGGCTCGCGACACGGCGAATGTGGAGATGGGCATGGCGCTGGATCTGGGGCAGGAGCTTCAGGCCGCGGTGGACTATCAGGGTGCATTCGGCCGCGATGCTAAAGACAACTATTTCGGCTTGAAAGTCGCCAAACGGTTCTGACCCACTGCTGATTTGAACGGGCTCCAGGCGACGATAGAGGTTCCGGAAGACGATCATGAACCACTTGACCGCGATTGGAGGGCGTTCGGCAAAGCGCCTAACGAGTTCCATCCAAATCAGCGCGGAGTCCTTGCACCAATACGCCAACTTTTCGGCTGCATCCTCGATGCTTAAAAAACTAATGCGTATTAAGGCACTCCGCCCTGAACCGACCTCAATGAAGACATTGTCCGTCGGCTTTCCCGGTCTCGAGAAGCCCAGTGTGATGCCACGCTGACTGGCCCATAATTCCGGATACCTGGAGTGAACTCGGAGCCCTGATCAACCTGGATCGTCTTGGGGTAACCAAGCCGCGTGCAGACAGTTTCCAGGGTTCTCACCACATCCTCGCACCGATAGCTGAAGCACGGATCAAGCGCCGGCACATGGAGGGTTTTCATCCATGAGGCTCGCTCAAAAAACCGCTGGCATAAGCCGGAAGTTTTCTAACTGGAAGTGTGTCGTTTGACACAACTCACGCGTGCCGCCCCCGCCACCATAAATATCTGAATCGGGGCAAACGCCGATGGCTATGCGTGCCTTTCGGGTAAGCGCTTTTCACGACAAGAGGCCCAGACAGTGGAGGGCAATGGCTTGGCAACCCATAAGCCAAACTGCCGGATCGGCCGCTAAGGTAAAAATGAAGCGATAGAAATAAAGTTAATAGAGCATCAGTTATCTCAAGCTGAGTTTATGTAAATTGACATTTTTATTAAAAATAATACCAGTAAGAACTAAATATAATTTTAAGTTAATACTTATAATTTGCATGGCGGCATTCGGCGTGTCAGCAGTTCCAAACAAAGCGTCTGCAGGAATTGGATACCACTATTGCGGCTCACTGCTCCCGGAGGATGGCGGAACATCGTATGCTTACGTCCGTATTACAATTGTTGCCCAGCCTGGGGATCAAATATATTTTCTTGATCAGCAACAATTTATGACAGTGAACGGTACCAGGCTGGGACAGACTTGGGGTTTTGCCGCGCCATATGCGGGTGAATATAAATTTATCGCTTATTCAGATGCCGACTATACCACTCAGTTCAGAAATCACTATACATGTTCGCCTAACCAAGCACCCAATTTCATCATGGCCGGGGTTCCTTCGGATACAGATGGGCAAGACACCTTCACAGCGACGTTCACGTTCAGTGAAAATGTCACCGGTTTTACGACCTCTGACATCATAACAAACGGAACAGTTGGGGCAGTGTCTGGCGGGCCACGGATTTACACAGCGCAAATCACGCCGAACGAAAGTGCCAACACAACCGTTGAAGTGCGTGCCGGTGCCGCTCAAGATGCATATGGCATCGGCAACACAGCCTCAAGCACGGCTACGGCCAGGCTCGATGCCGCGGCACCCACAGTCATCATTACCGGGGTTCCTTCGGATACAGATGGGCAAGACACCTTCACAGCGACGTTCACGTTCAGTGAAAATGTCACCGGCTTTACGACCGCTGACATCAGCACAAACGGAACAGTTGGGGCAGTGTCTGGCGGGCCACGGATTTACACAGCGCAAATCACGCCGAACGAAAGTGCCGACACAACCGTTGAAGTGCGTGCCGGTGCCGCCCAGGATCACGTTACCAACGACAACGAAGCCTCAAGCACGGCTACGGCTTGGCTCGATGCCGCGGCACCCACAGTCAYCATTACCGGGGTTCCTTCGGATACAGATGGGCAAGACACCTTCACAGCGACGTTCACGTTCAGTGAAAATGTCACCGGCTTTACGACCGCTGACATCAGCACAAACGGAACAGTTGGGGCAGTGTCTGGCGGGCCACGGATTTACACAGCGCAAATCACGCCGAACGAAAGTGCCGACACAACCGTTGAAGTGCGTGCCGGTGCCGCCCAGGATCACGTTACCAACGACAACGA
>NZ_JSEP01000077.1 GCF_001624695.1 Labrenzia sp. OB1
GCCTCATCCATATGCCACTTATCGTTCGGCTTGGGCCGGTCTCTGCGAATGCAGTCGGCAAAATGTCGGCCAAAGCGGTTGATCCAGAGACGAACCGTTTCCCTGCTCACGATAACACCGCGTTCAGCAAGAAGGTCTTCCACATCGGCCGTGCTCAGAGCAAACCGATGATAGGCCCACACTGCGTAGGCGACAACTCCACGCGGAAAACGAAACCCCTTCAGACGGGGGAAAGTGCTCGGCAATCTCATGTCGTCTCGATAACCGAAACGCCGGGGTCAAACAACTTGGCAATACCCGCCACCATCATCGGCGCCAGCGCGTTGAAGTAAGCCTGATGGTTCCGTCGCAAATTTCTGAAGATGTCGCGGATGTGGCTATCGCCGGACACAGTTATGCAGCGAGAGCTGCGAATTGCTGAAATGGGGATTGGCCTTGTGTGGGGATGCCGTAGGAGTGATTTGGGTAGTGCGAGTGAAAAATAACCTTGCATATCTTCCATGAGATGGAGTAATTGCAAGGTATGTACCAGCGCCAAACCAATCGAAATGTGATCGCTGCTTTGGAGAGCCAGGCAGCCGTTGTCCTTCTGGGGCCCCGGCAGGTGGGCAAGACCACGCTTGCGTTGGAAATTGCGGAGCAACATCCATCCATATACCTCGACCTGGAGCGCGACGCAGATCGGCAAATCCTTACTGAGCCTGATCTTTATCTGGATGAACAAGCGGGCACACTCGTGATCCTCGATGAAGTTCAGCAGATGCCTGGCCTGTTCAAAAATCTTCGCGGTCAGATCGACATGCGGCGGCGCAAGGGATTTCGTACGGGACAGTTCCTATTGCTCGGTTCTGCATCGAATGTACTGCTTCATCAATCGGCAGAGTCCCTTGCGGGTCGTGTACGCTACATTGAAATGCCCCCTCTCCTAATTGATGAAGTGGGAAAAAACCGGTTGAGCGACCTGTGGCTGCGTGGCGGTTTCCCCGACAGTTTCCAGGCGGACAGCGACAAGGCCAGCATGGAGTGGAGAGAGGACTTTTTGCGCAGCTATCTTGAGCGCGACATCCCTGCTCTTGGACCACGCATCCCGGCGACCACATTGCGCCGCTTCTGGACGATGTTGGCACATGCGCAGGGTGGCTTGCTAAACGCCGCGGCCCTTGCGGAAGGGCTTGGCGTATCCGGCCAGACGATTGGACGCTACCTCGACCTGCTCGTTGATCTGATGCTGGTGCGGCGTCTGCAGCCCTGGCACGAGAATGTTGGCAAACGCCTTGTTAAGTCCCCAAAGGTCTTCGTAAGAGACAGTGGTCTCGTACATGCCCTGCTCGGACTTGATTCGATGGAGGGCCTTCTAGGGCATCCGGTGATTGGCGGGAGTTGGGAAGGGTTTTGTCTCGAGACTCTTATCGCCGTAGCACCAACTGGAACAGAACCCTATTTTTACCGGACCGCAGCGGGAGCTGAACTTGACCTCGTTCTGCGGCTTCCGGGGGGCAAAATTTGGGCGATCGAGATAAAGCGTACCACGGCTCCAAAGGTCTCGCGTGGATTCCACTTGGCGGTCGAAGACATTAAGGCTGATCGGAAAATACTGGTATATGCTGGCGAACGGGATGTTCCATTCGGCGAGGGCTTGCGTGCGATGCCACTGGCCACCGCCATTAGTTTGTTGCGGGATCAGTAGAGAAAACGCTTATCCGTTGGGACGAGCGTTGGTGCACGAAATCAGCATTACGCACACTTCGGGTGTTGTCATGTCTGGAGGGTATTGCCAAGTTGTTTGTCATTGGGGTATTGCCAAGTTGTTTGACCCCGGCGTTTCGGTTATCGAGACGACATGAGATTGCCGAGCACTTTCCCCCGTCTGAAGGGGTTTCGTTTTCCGCGTGGAGTTGTCGCCTACGCAGTGTGGGCCTATCATCGGTTTGCTCTGAGCACGGCCGATGTGGAAGACCTTCTTGCTGAACGCGGTGTTATCGTGAGCAGGGAAACGGTTCGTCTCTGGATCAACCGCTTTGGCCGACATTTTGCCGACTGCATTCGCAGAGACCGGCCCAAGCCGAACGATAAGTGGCATATGGATGAGG
>NZ_JSEP01000078.1 GCF_001624695.1 Labrenzia sp. OB1
ACTGAGCCCGGCCTGTAAAACTTCAGAATGAGCGTTGCTGTTAAGCGCCGAGCGCGCCGCGCACGCCCTCAAACAGATCCACGCCGTTCCGGCGCAGGATGCGTTCCCAGAAATCGACGTAGAACAACTCCTTGCCGTCGAGGGTCAGCTCGAAGTGGGTGACCTCGGTCAAGGCATGATTGCAGCCCTGGAAGTCGGCCGGATCGCTCTCATCCGGCTCCCATTGAGAGATCGCCCCCTCGATGACGGCGCGGCCCCGTACGGGTAAGCCTGTTTTCTTGTTCTTGTAGGCACCGGCAAACACCCAGCGGTCCACCTCGCCAAGCCCGCCGAAGATTTCCGTATCAAGGCCTTTGACCATGAATTTCGGCTCAAGCGCCTCGATGCGCGGCAGATTGAAATCCGTCGCCATGACACCTCCGCCGGGGTTGTGACCTGCCGTCGCGAACTTGATCGGCGGGATGGTCAGTTTCGAGATGGAGGTTGCCCGCGAGGTGCCTTCCTTTTCCGCCCGGCGAACGTCCACGGCGGTCAGCATGTAAATCTTCTGCATGATCATATCCTGATTGTCTTGGTCGGTTGATTACCGAAGTGGGTGCCAGGTCAGCTGTCGTTGGCCAGGCGCGCGATGATCTCGTTGACCATGCCTTCAACGGCCGGTCTCCAGCGGCGGATTTCGTGCTGAGCCAGTTTGAAGACCGGCGCCGGCTCTATACCTATGGTCAGTTTCAGCGTTCCCAGGCGGATGCTTTCCGGGCTGTTCTGGCTCTTCTCGAACATTTCGCTCTTGGACGAATAGCCGAGGATGTTGCCTTCGTTGACGTGATCACGCAGGGCAAAGGCAAACGAGTTGATCCAGGCCTCGACAGTGTCGGCCGCAATCCGGCGGCCGAGGAACTGGTTCGTGATCTCGATGAACTGCGTGATGATGTAATCTGTGCCACGCACCTGGTGGATCTGTTCCCACAGCTCGCCGGTCTGCGCATTGTCAGTGCCGATGAACTTGTAACCGCCATCTGCCACTGCCCCGTCGACACCTGTCTCGCCTTCCGCGACGATGGCGACATTCGCCGCCAGCAGCTGCTGGCCCTCCGTCGAACCGTCGAGCGTCGAAAACGGGATCTTGCGCGAAATGCCGGCCAGACCGAACAGGGAGCGGTTCGCGAAGGGATGGAACGGCTTGCCGGCGCCCACCTGGTTGTCGATCCGGATCATCAGACCGGCAACGCGCGGTGCCATCGGGGCAGTAACCGTCTGGACCCCGTCCCAGATCCGGGCGGCCACGCCAATCGGCATCACCCGTTCCGACGACATGGTTTCGCGGGCGTCAATCGCGTTCGACGTGGACGTGTCGTCAACGTCCACCGGCGCGACGGCCAGGATCTTGCCGAGATTGGCTTCCAGCGCCGCAATCACCGGATTGGTCGTGTTAAGATCCGGACGCCAGGCAGTCCGGCCGGCAACCACAATGCGCGGCGTCTTGTTCACTTTGGACGGGATGCTGGCAATGTCGTTGACCACGGCGGCGATCGATGCGGCTGTGGTCGCCGTATCGACGCCTTCGGCCACCCGGACAACAGTCACGTCTGCGCCCGAATTAAGGTCATTCAACTGGTCGTGGATGCCGTTCACCGCATCGGCAAGCAGGCCGGTACCAAGGGCATTGACCTTGGCTGCGTCACTCGTTGAAAAGCGAACCGGCTCGCCTTCCGGAAATTCGACCGCGGACGCGTCTTCCGAGGTTTCGATGATCAGGACATGCGAGAAATCCGCACCAAGTGCGGGGACGACTTCATCATCCGGGCGCGTGAAACTCATTCCGAAGGTAGGGGTAGTCATGTCTTTCTCCTTGCCTGGCTGCGGGCACAAAAAAACCGCCTCGAGGGCGGTGTGTGAGCTGTTTGAGGGCCATTGTCCTGGTGGACACAGACCGAAATGGTGAAGCCGCGTCAGGCTACGCGGCGGGAGGTGTCAACGTCAGCTTCGAGCCCTCCTCTGCTTCTTGGGAGCCACAACGAGATTGACTCTTTCG
>NZ_JSEP01000079.1 GCF_001624695.1 Labrenzia sp. OB1
TCCAGCTCCCTGCTCTCTTCCGCGACCGGAATTTCGACAACCAACACCCTGACGCTGAACGACGGTTCTTCCACAACTGCTGTTATTTCCGGCTCCACGCTGGCAGTCACGGCTGGTACCACCGTTCAGGACCTTCTCGATACC
The DNA here is from genome assembly GCF_001624695.1 of Labrenzia sp. OB1. GTDB lineage: Bacteria > Pseudomonadota > Alphaproteobacteria > Rhizobiales > Stappiaceae > Roseibium. Next base: position 145 of record NZ_JSEP01000079.1, read on the forward strand.
ATCGAGGGCGTTGCGGGCGTTCGTGCGGAATTCGATGAAGGCACCGGCGAGGTCACCGTCTATTCCAACGACTCCATCGCTCTGCAGAATGACGTCTCGACCACTGCTGAGCTGGTCGCAGTGACCGCGGCAGCGTTCACCACGACATCGGACACACTGATCGACAGTGGTTCCTTCGATACGGGCGACACGCTGACCCTGACCGATGGTAACGGCTACGAACTCGGCTCGTTCGAGATCGAAGAAGACTCCTCGGTTAACGACCTGGTGAACTTCATCAACGACTTCCAGGGCGTATCGGCGGAATTCAATACTGCGACCGGTAAGATCGCTCTCGAAAGTGAAACTGATCTGGCCTTGACGAGTGACAACTCGAACTTCAATGCAGACAGTTACACAGCCGACAGTGACGGCGTGAACATTTCCGCTTTGTCGGACTCCGGGTTTGCGACGGACTCCTCCATTGAACGGACAGTGGATCGCCTGAACACGGCACTGAGCACCCTGCGCACGCAGGCGTCTGAATTCGGTACCAATCTTTCCATCGTTGAAAACCGTCAGGATTTCACGAAGAGCATGATCAACACGCTCGAGGAAGGCGCCGGAAAACTGACCCTGGCAGATACCAATGAGGAAGGTGCAAACCTTCTCGCATTGCAGACCCGCCAGAGCCTGGCATCCACCTCGCTGTCCTTCGCAGCACAGGCGGACCAGAACGTTCTGCGTCTCTTCTAAGCTCTCAAAAAGCTTTCAAGACAAGGAAAGGCGGGCTCAGGCCCGCCTTTTTTTGGGTCCTCAACCGAAGGCACCCCTTCCCCTCCCCCGGTCGCCAATCGAATTCCTTCATCTCTTTCAGTCTTTTAATGTTTCGTTAACTCTAAAATGCGATCCAGTTAACCAATGATTAGGGTTAACAGGAGATGATCCTAATCAACCTGCTCAGGAAGAGCAGAAGACTTCGCGACCCCAGGAAAGGGACATACTGATGAACGACATCACCCTCTCAGCCGCCGTTCGGCAGAACCTTCTTACCCTTCAGTCCACCGCAGATCTGATGTCCGGCGTCCAGAACAAACTGGCCACCGGAATGAAGGTCAACTCTGCTCTGGACAATCCGAACAGCTTCTTCACCGCTTCCGGCCTGAACTCACGTGCGAGTGACCTGTCCACCCTTCTGAACGACATGGGACAGTCCCTTCAGACCATCAAGGCGGCGGACAAGGGTATCCAGACCATCACGGATCTGGTGGAAACTGCAAAGGCGAAAGCCAACCAGGCTCTGCAGACACAGAGCCAGTATGAGCGGAAAACCTTCGCAGAGCAGTACAATGGCCTTCTCGAACAGATTGAAGACATTGCGAAAGACAGCTCCTACAAAGGCAAGAACCTGCTTGCCGGCGATGGCAACGACCTCACCACGATCTTCAACGAAGACTCCACGTCCAAGCTGAAAATCGAAGCTGTCGACTACACTGATACAACTCTGTCCACCGGCCTGAACCTTTCGGACCTGGCAGAAGGCGAAGGCAGTGCGACATCCTTCCAGCTGGAAGGCGGCAAGAACACCTTCACTCTTACGGACGGAGACGGTCAGGCGCTGAACTCCAGCTCCCTGCTCTCTTCCGCGACCGGAATTTCGACAACCAACACCCTGACGCTGAACGACGGTTCTTCCACAACTGCTGTTATTTCCGGCTCCACGCTGGCAGTCACGGCTGGTACCACCGTTCAGGACCTTCTCGATACCATCGAGGGCGTTGCGGGCGTTCGTGCGGAATTCGATGA
>NZ_JSEP01000008.1 GCF_001624695.1 Labrenzia sp. OB1
GCCCATGGCGTGGTCATCCTTGATCAGGCCGGATGGCACACGTCAAACAAGCTCGCCATCCCGGACAACATCACACTCTTGCCTTTGCCACCCCGATCTCCCGAACTCAATCCTGTCGAAAACCTATGGCAGTACATGCGAGAAAACTGGCTCTCAAACCGGGTCTTCAAGGACTACGACCAGATCGTCGACCTGTGCTGCCGGGCCTGGAACACGCTCATCGATCAGCCATGGAAAATCATGTCAATCGGAATGCGTGACTGGGCGCATCGGTCCTGAATTTTGTCGTTTGGTATTACCTGGAAAGGTCTGCGTCCTTCATTGGTATTAATGGCTTTCTAAAGAAGCCGTTTGCTGCTGATGATGTCGATACATTCATGCACGAGTTTCTGGAAATAGATAAACCGAAATTCGGCAAGGTTCGGGACATGTTTACATTTCTTTCCAGAGAAAGTAGCTCTCCCGAAATCTAGCGCAGACTGCTTTGCGCAACGGTGTCTCATAGGAAAAAAATCGCTTTTGATCACATTGTCTCGTGGTGCCGATTTACGCGATCCGGCAAAGTCAGACGGTGTTAGATCGCAATTGTCTTGTGGTCAGCAAGGTTTCTGCGGTGAAGGCCCTGCAACGCTATTTGCCGCTCCTGAGAGTTTCGCCTATCATTTGTCATAGAGGATTCCGCTGCTTCGGAATGTCATGACATTTGGGAGGAGAGTGTCGGCATGTCAGTGACGCACGAGCCTTGGCTCGTCGCGCTATCGCTCTTGATGGCCTTTCAGGGAAGTTTCGTCGGGCTGAGCCTTGTGGTTCAGATCCGGCAGGCGGTTGTGCGGCGCCGTCGGCTGCTTCTGGCCGGTGCCGCGCTGACGCTGGCGCTGGCGATCTGGTCGATGCACTTTGTCGGCATGCTGGCGGCGCGGTTGCCCGTGGCGGTCGATTTTCTGGTTCTGCCGACCCTTCTGTCCTTTCTCGTCTGCGTGCTGGTTGTCGGCATAGCGGTCTTCGCGGCGAGCAACGGCCGCCTGACTTCTGTCCGTCTTGGCCTGTCTGCCTTTGTGATGGGAAGCGGCATTTGCACCATGCATTACCTTGGTATGTATGCGCTGCATGAATCGCTCCTCATGAGGCATGACCCATCCTACATCCTCGCCAGTTTTTTGATTGCTTTCAATGCCGCCGGGCTTGCCATGTGGCTGCTTTTCGGGCTGGGACGGCGTCCGCCGATTGTTTTTTCCGCTGTGGTGCTGGCCCTTGCCATATCGGCCATGCATTACACCGCGATGGCTGGTCTGACTTTTGATGTTTTGCAGCCGTCCACGGCATTGCGGGCGCCCTCCCTAAGCCCCGGCATGCTGGCGATTCTTGTCTCCTGCGTGGCGTTTCTCGTCTCAGGACTGTTTCTTCTGGCACTGGTGCCGGCACAGGAAACCGATGAAACGCATCGGCTGGAGAACGAGCCGGGGCAGCCGGAAATTGAGGCTTCAGGCGACGCTTTGGAAGCTACTGAAGCTGCCCCTTCCCTGCCCGCCAAATCTGCCGCCGGTTTGCAGTCAGCGGCAGTACCTGTGCGCACGACATCGCCATCGGCCAAGCGCATGCTGCCGATCGAGCGGGACGGTCAGAAGACGCAGATCAGCGTGTCCGATATCCACGTTATTCACGCCGATGCGCATTACACCAGAATATATGATGGCAACCGGGAGTTCTTCTGCCCGCTGTCGATCAGCGAAGCCGAACAGCAGCTCGACCCCAAGACCTTCAACAGGGTCCATCGCAGTCATATCGTCAATCTGCAGCACGTGGACAGCTTCAAGCGTGCAGGCGATGGAGGGGTGCTCATTCTTGCCGGCGAGAACGGACTGACGGTTCCTGTCAGCCGGTCCAGATGGGCGCGTGTCAGGACACGTCTGATGACGCTTGCGGAAAACGCCTCTCCCAAGGAACATGCTGCTGCAGCGCAATAGACAGCTTTTTTAGTTCGGGCAATCGGAACGCGCGTCGGATGGACGGCCGGTTTGACGCTGTTCGTGCGAAATCGCATAAAGTACCTACACCATAAAGTGGTATTCTGCCGCGCTCATTTTTACCTGTAATTCGTTGATTTGTTTATTCTTGCGGCGAATGAGCACAAAAACGATCGCAAAATACGGCAGTATAGCTACCGCATTTCGTGCGAAATATCCCGCAATCCGTGTAATCGAGCATGCTGTTAGTGCATGGCGTCTTGAGTGTGCGCTGCACATCTCCGCACCCTTGGGTTCACGTGACAATCTGTCGCCTCTTCGGTGGCAGCGCAACGTCGGCCCTGGTACGCGAACCGGTTGAGTGGGCCGGCAGTCCGTTTTCGACCCTTCCTGCAAGGGGCGTTTGAGTGAGGAGAGAGACGTGATCCCTGGTGAATTCACCTATCACCGGCCATCGTCGGTGGCCGAAGCAGTCGCCATTCTGGCCAACCACGGAGACGAGGCGCGCCCGCTGTCAGGCGGACACAGCTTGATCCCGATGATGAAGCTTCGCATGGCAGCACCCGAACATCTTGTAGACCTTGGGGGCATTCCCACCCTGAAGGGCATTTCGGAAGATGGCGACACCATCTCCATCGGTGCCATGACGACCCAGCATGATCTTATCGATTCCGGTCTTTTGAGCGCCAAACTGCCGATCATTGCTGAAACATCCCGGCTGATCGCGGATCCGCAGATCCGTTACGTTGGCACCCTCGGCGGCAATGTCGCCAACGGTGATCCGGGCAACGACATGCCAGCCCTGATGCAGTGCCTTGATGCCTCCTACGTTCTGACGGGCCCGGACGGTGAGCGGCAGGTCGCGGCGCGTGCATTCTATGAGGCCGCCTATTTCACCGCCCTTGCTCCTGAGGAAATTCTGACCTCGGTCCGAATTCCGGTTCCCGCCGCGGGGCATGGCTACGCCTATGAAAAGCTGAAACGCAAGGTTGGCGATTATGCCACGGCTGCTGCGGCCATCGTGCTGACGATGAACGGCGGAACTGTCGGCACGTGCTCTGTCGCACTTACCAATGTTGCCGACACGCCGCTGTTCGCAAGCGAAGCGGGACAGATCCTGACCGGTTCGACACTGGATGCAGAGACGGTCAAACGCGCGGTCGCGGCTGCCGAAGCCATCACCCAGCCGGCCTCCGATGGCCGGGGACCCGCGGAATACCGCACCAAAATGGCCGGGATCATGGTGGAGCGCGCTCTTGCCCGCGCCGCTGAACGGGCCAGAAGCTGAGACCGGGACTGAGGGAGAGACAAGATGAGCGATATTGAGCAGATCCCGGTCACGATGACCGTCAACGGCAAGAAGGTGCAGCGTTTCGTGGAACCGCGCACGCTTCTTATCCATTTTCTCAGGGAAGACCTGAACCTGACCGGTCCGCATATCGGTTGCGAAACGTCTCATTGCGGTGCCTGCACCGTCGAGATGAACGGCATGTCGGTGAAGAGCTGCACTTTGTTCGCAGTTCAGGCGAATGATGCCGAGCTGACCACCATCGAAGGCATGGCCAATGCGGACGGCACACTGTCGGCGCTTCAGGAAGGGTTCCGCCAGATGCACGGGTTGCAATGCGGCTTCTGCACACCGGGCATGATCACGCGCGCCCACACGCTTTTGCAGGAAAACCCGAACCCGACGGAAGACGAAATCCGTATGGGGATTTCGGGAAACCTGTGCCGCTGCACCGGCTACCAGAACATCGTCAAGGCCATCCAGTATGCCGCGGCCAAGCTCAACGGCACTGATTTTCAGGAGGCTGCAGAATGAACGACATGACCCCGACACGGGAACAGCGCGAGGCCGCCCTTGAAGGCATGGGCTGCAAGCGCAAGCGCGTTGAAGACATCCGGTTCACCCAGGGCAAGGGCAACTATGTCGATGACCTGAAACTTCCGGGCATGCTCTTCGGAGATTTCGTTCGCTCCCCCTATGCCCACGCCAAGGTCACCAGGATCGACGCGAGCGAAGCCCTGAAGCTGCCGGGTGTTATCGCGGTGCTCACTGCCGAGGACCTCAAGGGCGTCAACCTGGCCTGGATGCCGACGCTGGCCGGTGATGTGCAGATGGTTCTGGCTGACGGCAAGGTGCTCTACCAGAACCAGGAAGTGGCGTTTGTCGTCGCTGAGAACCGCTATATCGCCGACGACGCCATCCAGCTTGTCGAAGTCGAATACGAAGAGCTTCCCGTTCTGGTCGATCCCTTCAAGTCCATGGATGCCGATGCGCCGGTCCTTCGTCCCGATCTCGACGGCAAGACCGAGGGCGCGCACGGTCCGCGCAAGCACCACAATCACATCTTTACCTGGGAAGTCGGAGACAAGGACGAGACGTCCAGGGCTTTCGCCGAGGCGGATGTCACCATCAAGGAGATGATTTCCTACCACCGTACGCATCCCTCCCCTCTGGAGACCTGCCAATGCGTTGCCTCCATGGACAAGGTCAATGGTGAGCTGACGGTCTGGGGAACTTTTCAGGCGCCGCATGTGATCCGCACGGTGGCTTCCCTCCTGTCGACCATTCCGGAGCACAAGATCCACGTGATTGCGCCGGATATCGGCGGAGGGTTCGGCAACAAGGTGGGCGCCTATCCGGGCTATATCTGTTCCATCGTTGCCTCGATCGTCACCGGTGTGCCGATCAAATGGGTTGAGGACAGGATGGAGAACCTCTCCACCACCTCGTTCGCCCGCGATTATCACATGACTGCGCAAATTGCGGCGAAGAACGACGGTACGGTCACCGGTCTGAAGGTTCATGTTCTTGCCGATCATGGCGGATTCGACGCCTGTGCCGATCCCTCCAAATGGCCGGCCGGGTTCTTCAACATCGTCACGGGGTCCTATGACTTTCCGGCGGCGCATCTGGAAGTCGACGGCGTCTATACCAACAAGGCGCCCGGAGGCGTCGCCTACCGGTGTTCTTTCCGTGTGACGGAAGCTGCCTATTGCATCGAGCGGGCGATGGATATTCTGGCGCAGAAATTGAGCATGGATCCGGCGGACCTGCGCATCAAGAATTTCGTCAAGCCGGAACAGTTTCCCTATCAGTCGGCGCTCGGCTGGGAATATGACAGCGGCGACTACCACACCGCCATGCACAAGGCGATGGACACGATCGGCTACCGCGAACTGCGGGCCGAGCAAAAGGCCAAACAGGAAGCCTTCAGGCGTGGGGAAACCCGCGAAATCATGGGAATCGGAGTTTCCTTCTTCACCGAGATCGTCGGTGCCGGGCCTTCGAAGAACTGCGATATCCTTGGAGTGGCCATGTTCGACAGCGCGGAAATCCGCGTGCATCCGACCGGTTCTGTGATTTCGCGTATGGGCACCAAGTCCCAGGGCCAGGGGCACGAGACCACCTGGGCGCAGATCATTGCAACGGAGATCGGCATTCCGGCCGCGGACATCATGGTCGAGGAAGGCAATACGGACACGGCTCCTTACGGACTGGGTACCTACGGATCCCGTTCGACGCCTGTTGCCGGCGCCGCCATCGCCCTCGCCGCGCGCAAGATCCGGAACAAGGCGCAGATGATTGCCGCGCATATGCTGGAAGTGTCCGAATACGACCTGGATTGGGACATTGACGGTTTCCAGGTGAAGGGCAATCCGCAAGCGCGCAAATCCATGAAGGAGATTGCCTGGGCGGCCTATCACGCCCCGCCTCCCGGTATGGAACCGGGTCTGGAAGCGGTGAGTTACTACGATCCGCCAAACATGACCTATCCCTTCGGCGCCTACTTCTGCGTCATGGATATCGATGTCGATACCGGTGTCGCCAAAACCCGGCGTTTCTACGCGCTGGACGATTGCGGCACACGGATCAACCCGATGATCATCGAGGGACAGGTTCATGGCGGCCTGACCGAGGCATTCGCCATCGCGATGGGACAGGAAATCCGCTACGACGAGATCGGTAACGTGATGGGCGCGTCCTTCATGGATTTCTTTATCCCGACAGCGGTGGAAACACCGCATTGGGAAACCGATCACACCGTCACGCCAAGTCCGCATCATCCGATTGGGGCCAAGGGTGTGGGCGAAAGCCCGAATGTCGGCGGCGTTCCGGCCTTTTCCAACGCCGTGAACGATGCGTTCCAGTTCCTGGGCAGCACACATATCCAGATGCCGCATGACGCCTGGCGGATCTGGCAGGCTGCCAAGGATCTTGGTGCGCACGGCTGAATGAGGAGTGGCGGTCCACACCACACCACGCCACACCAAACTTACTTTCAGGAGAGGTTTCGTATCAGGACCTCTCCTGCCCCGTCCTCCCCTGGATCCAGCATATCGGGGTGCCACCGCTCCGGAATGAAGGCAAACGGGTCAGATCCGGCGGAAACACTGCATGGATTGCCGGTTCAAGTCCGGGGATGATGAAGCGGGAGGTTGAAGAGAACGGGCCTTATGACGAAGACCAGGGAACAATTGGCAAACGCTTTGGCGCAAACGGGTTATGTCGCCGATGAGGGACTGGCGACGACCCTTCTTCTGAGCGAAATGCTGGATCGTCCGCTCTTGCTGGAAGGCGAGGCTGGCGTCGGCAAGACCGAGGTTGCCAAGGCACTGGCCAAGCTTGAAAACACGGCACTTATCAGGCTTCAGTGCTACGAAGGGCTCGATCGCTCCGATGCCATCTATGAATGGAACTATCAGCGCCAGATTCTCGCAATCAAGGCGCGGGAAGGTTCCGGCGAGGATGCCGAAACCGTGGAAGAAGCGGTCTTTTCCGAAAAATATCTTCTCGAGCGCCCGCTGTTGGCCGCCATCCGGCAAGATCGGGCTCCAGTTCTTCTGATTGACGAGATCGACCGGGCGGATGAAGAGTTCGAAGCTTTTCTGCTGGAGATCCTGTCGGACTATCAGGTGTCGATACCGGAACTCGGCACGGTTCCTGCGATCTCAATTCCACGCGTTGTGCTGACCTCCAACGGGACGCGTGAGCTGTCGGACGCTCTGCGCCGGCGCTGCCTTTATCATTATGTCGACTATCCGACACCGGACCGGGAGGCACGGATCCTGTTGTCACGGGTCGACGGGCTTGACGCAGCGCTTGCCCTGCAGATTGCTGAACTCATGGGAAAGCTGCGCAAGGAGGATCTGGCGAAGGTGCCAGGTGTTGCCGAGACCATCGACTGGGCGGCCGCTCTTTTGGGGCTCGGCGCGAAAAACCTGCAGGACAGCCGCGAACTTGTCTTCGATGCGCTTGCCTGTGTCCTGAAGACCCGCGAAGACCGCGCCCGCGTTTCTCCCGAAGTTACAGACCGGCTTTTGGGAAAGGTGGCGTGACGCGATGACCGCCCTGACCCTGGACACTGCCGAGGATATCGGTGCCGTACTGCGGTATCGGCTGGCCGGGTTTGTCCGTTCTCTGCGCGACAGCGGCTTCAAGGTGGGGCTGGCAGAGACGAATGATGCGCTTCGATTGCTCAATACACCGGTCATGAACCGTTCGGGCAGCTTGAAGGCTGCCTATCGCTCGTTGTTTTGCGGACGCCTGTCGGACTGGCAGCGTTTCGACGAGATTTTCGATGCCTACTGGACAGGGCGCGGTGTGAAGTCGGGGGTCAAGGTGACCGGGTCAAATACGCGCAAGGGCACAAAGACAATTCGCGAACTGGTTGATGCCCAGGGCAACCGTCAGGAGACGATTGCCGGGGATGTCGAGCGCCAGCCCGGTGAGGAGGATGAAGACACCGGCGAAACGCCGTCCGGCCGACGGGAAGGCGCGAGCATCGCCGAGAACCTGGGTCAGGTCGACATCCGCAACATTCACGATCCCGAGGCTCTGGAAAAAGCCCATGACCTTGCGGAAAAACTGGCCCGCGCGATGCGTGTTCGGCTGACCCGAAGGGACCGACAGAAACGAAAGGGACCCCGGCTCGATCTCCGCCGGACGATCCGTCATTCCATCGCCCATGGCGGCACGCCGATCGAGCTGATCCACAAGGGTCCGCGGTCCCGGCAGCTCAGGCTGGTTATCCTGCTCGATGCCTCCGGATCCATGAACAACTACACCGGGGTCTTCACGCGCTTCGTGCACGGCATTCTGGACAATTTCCGTGAGGCGGAAGCTTTTCTGTTCCACACGCGTCTGGTGCATGTATCCTCCGCCCTGTCAGAGCGGGACGCGGCTCGGGCGCTCGACCGTATGGGGCTGATGGCTCAAGGCGTCGGAGGCGGAACGAAAATCGGCGAAGCCCTCGCGGATTTCAATCGCTTTCACGCGGCCCGGGTCATTCACTCACGAACCTGCGTAATGATCCTGTCCGACGGCTACGACACGGGGGCGCCGGAAATCCTGGGGGAGGAAATGGCCCGGCTGAGACGCCGCTGCCGCCGGATTGCCTGGCTCAACCCGTTGATCGGCTGGGAAGGTTACACGCCGGCAACGGGCGGCATGCAGGCAGCGCTGCCGCATGTCGATCTCTTCGCCCCGGCACATAATCTCGACAGTCTCGCAGCTCTTGAACCTTATCTGGCGAAGCTTTGACCCATGGGAGATGCTGAAATGAAACATGCCGCGCCCGTGACACCGTCCAGATCCGAACCTGTGTCCGGCGTCGATCTGTCGGAACTGATGAGCCGTCTGCAATATGACAATGAACCCTTTGTGCTGGCCACGGTGGTGCGCACCATATCGGTCACCGCGGCGAAGGCAGGCGCGAAAGCCGTCATAAACCGGGACGGCGCCATCGTCGCAGGCTGGATCGGCGGCGGATGCGCCAGGGGCGCTGTCCTGCGGGCCGCCAAGGCAGCCTTTGACGACAGGGAAACCAGATTGATTTCCATCCAGCCGGGAGATCTGCTCGCCGAGCTCGGTGTCGAACCGGGCGATGAGCGTGAAGGTGTGCAGTTCGCCAGAAACATGTGTCCAAGTCAGGGGACCATGGACATCTTCATTGAACCCGTTCTGCCCCGCCCGGTTCTTGTTGTTTACGGGGCGAGTCCGGTCGCCGTCGCATTGGCGCAACAGGCGCGAACCATAGGGTTCGACATTGCGGTTTGTGCTCTTCCGGAAGATCTCGATGCCTTTCCCGCCGGTATCGACAAGACCGGTGGCTTCGACAGCTTTAAGCCGGGCAATGCGGAGACATATGTCGTCGTTTCAACGCAGGGGCGCGGCGATCTGGCGGCGCTTGAAGAAACCTTCAAGTTGCCCGCGCGCCATATCGGCTTTGTGGGCAGCCGGCGGAAGCTGGAAACGCTCAAGGAAAAACTGAAGGACAAGGGGATAGCGCCCGAGGACCTTGATCGCGTCAAGGGACCAGCCGGTCTCGATCTAGGGGCGATTACACCGGAAGAGATCGCTCTTTCAATTCTGGCCGAACTTCTGATGCTGCGAAGGAAAGACCAGCGCCTACACGATCTGGACAGTGAAGATGCGCAGGTTGTTGAAACCTGAAAAATGGCAATGAGACCGAACAGGTCGTAGGCTGGGGTGCCGATGGTGCCGCGCGGCCGATTTGGAGGACATGATATGGAACGTTCTGACATCTTGCGGGAAAACGCTTTGCAGGCTGCGGTCAGCGACCCGTCTCTGCTTCTTGCTCTTGGGACCGGTTCCGCGCTGACGGCATTCCTGCTGCTGGCGCATTCCTGTTGCCTGGGCCTCAGCGAAACGCATCTGGCCCCGCTGCTGCAGATCTGTTCCTTTGCAGCTTAGCTGTTTTCAAGACCACAAATGATTACCAGTGCCGACATGCCTCTGGGATGTCGGACGTCTGAGCCGGAACCGGTCGCGGAATAGGCATGACTGATCCTTGAACATATAGGGTCAGAACATGCTGTTTTTTTAACCACGGCACTTACGGCTTCGCTAAAGTGACATTTCCTGACAGATCCATCTTATTGATCTAATTGCCGAAAATACTTCCCTCTACGAACTGGCATCGCACTTGCTTGATGACTCACGTGCAGCGCGCCTAGGGATCCGGTCGGAAACGACGCAGGACCGAGAGGTGCAAGCCGGACGAGGGTGTAAGCCAACATAGTCCGGTAACACGGCGGGATAAAAACCCGGGAGACAACTGCACGAGGTTTCGCGCGCGCGAACCTGCTCCCGGCCGTGCGCAAGAACCTGATGACGCAAGCCAGGCCGTTCCATGGCCGGGCTCATAACAGGAGTTGCGCCTAGATGCTGAAATCGATTGCCAAAGCTTCCCTCCTCGCCGCTGCGCTTTTGTCGCCGCTGTCATTGTCCGCAAGTCAGGCGGAAGAAAAGAAAGACTTCAAGGTCTGCTGGACGATCTATGCCGGCTGGATGCCCTGGGGATACATCTCCGAATCCGGAATCATGAAGAAATGGGCCGATAAATACGACATCACCGTCGAGATCACCCAGTTCAACGACTACATTGAATCCATAAATCAGTACACGGCTGGCGAATTCGACGCTTGCGCGATGACCAACATGGATGCCCTGTCAATTCCTTCCGGTGGCGGTGTCGATACGACCGTTTTGATCGCAGGCGATTATTCCAACGGCAATGACGGCCTGATCCTGAAGGATGGCGGCGACCTCGCATCCATCAAGGGACAGAACGTCAATCTCGTCGAACTGTCCGTCTCTCACTATTTTCTCGCCCGCGCGCTGGAAAGCGTCGGTTTGAGCGAGAAGGACATAACCGTGGTCAATACATCCGATGCGGACATGGTCGCGGTCTACGACACTGCGGACATCACGGCGGTTGCGACCTGGAACCCGATGCTGTCGGAAATTCTCGCAACGAAAAAAGGCGAAATGGTCTATGACAGCTCGAAAATTCCGGGCGAAATCATCGACGCGATGATGGTCAACACGGAAACGCTGGCGGACAATCCTGCGCTCGGCAAGGCGCTTGCCGGTGCCTGGTTCGAGGGTCTCGCCCTGATGGCGTCGGATACGCCGGAAGGCACTGCGGCGCTTGAGTCCATGGCAGCTGCCTCGGGTACCGACCTTGAAGGCTACAAGGCGCAGCTCGCGGCGACCGCTCTTTTCTACCAGCCGGAGGATCTGCTTGCCTTCACCAGCGATGACAAGCTGAAGGAGACGATGAAGTTCGTCGCCACCTTCCTCTTCGATCACGGCATCCTGGGCGAAGGCGCTCAATCCGCGGAGTTCGTCGGCATCGAATTCGCCGACGGTTCGGTGTTCGGCGACAGCAGCAACGTGAAACTGCGTTTCAACAATTCCTTTGTCGAGATGGCAGCCAAGGGCGCGCTCTGATCGTGACAGTTGGGCGGCGCGGCTGGAATGGCCGCCGTGCCGCCGCTTCTTGTACTTCCTGAACCACAATCATACGGGGTTCCTCATGGCTTCCAGATCGCCTCTGGCCTTCACCGAACTTCCAGTCGTGGATGTTTCCGGACTTTATTCTTCAAACAGGCAGGACCGTCTTGCGGCCGCCATGGAACTCGGCAAGGCCGCGCAGGAGGTCGGGTTTCTCTATGTGACCGGGCACAGGGTTTCGCGGGATGTGCGCAGCGGTCTCATCGACCAGACAAAAGAGTTCTTCGCGCTCTCTGAACAGGAGAAGATGGAGATCTACATCGGAAAGTCGGCGAACCATCGCGGTTATGTCCCCCCTGGCGAAGAAGTCATGGCGGACGGCAAGGGCGACACGAAGGAGGCTCTCGACCTGGGACCGGAAATCCCGTCGGACCACGCGCTGGTGAAATCCGGCACTCCGTTCCTGGGGCCCAATCAGTGGCCGGCGCTTGACGGCTTCCAGTCCTCGGTCAGCACCTACTATGAAGCCGTTTTCGACCTTGGCCGCCATTTGTTGCATGGCTTCGCTCTGGCGCTTGGAGAAGAAGAGGACTTCTTCGACAAATACGTCACCTGCCCGCCGAGCCAGCTCCGGCTTCTCCATTATCCATACAATTCTCAAGCGAGCGACAGTCCTGGCATCGGGGCGCACACCGATTACGAGTGCTTCACGCTTCTTTTGCCGACCGCCCCCGGTCTGGAGGTCATGAACGGCGCGGGGGACTGGATCGACGTTCCTCTCCTGCCCGACGCCTATGTCGTCAATATCGGCGACATGATGGAGGTCTGGACCAACGGTCGTTTCGTCGCCACGTCCCACCGGGTCCGCAAGGTCAAGGAAGAGCGCTATTCCTTCCCGCTGTTCTTCGCCTGCGACTACGACACCGTGGTGGAGCCCCTGCCCGCGTTCGTAGCGGAGAATGAAAAGCCCAACTTCGGGCCGATCAAGGCGGGGGACCATCTTCTGGCGCAGACCATGCAGAGCTTTACCTATCTCATTGAAAAGCAGAAGCGCGGCGAAATCGGTTTGCCCGAAGGAGCGAAGGAATTGTCCTCGTTCGGACAGGAAGCCCGGCAGAAGGCCGATGCGGATGCTTGAGCGCATGATGGAGTTGCCGCAGCACTGGCAGGGATTGTGGCATCGCACCCTGTTGGAGCGGCGCGGAGCCGGCAGCCTGACGAACGACCGGCCGGCCGAGGTCTATTGGCTCCAGACGCCACTTTGGCATGCGGACCTGCGCATTCCCGACGACCGGCCGGATTTCTCCGGCGTGACTTCGCTCGACGGATGCAACGACGACCAGTTGGCCTTTATCGCCGGGCAGGAAGGCTTCTGCGGCGTTACCCGTGTGGAAGGCTCGATCTGTACGTGGTCCCGTCTGTTCGATCTCAATCCCGGAACCGCGCTCGATGTCGCCCGGATGCGTTTCGAGCACGAGGATTTCATTATCGAAACCGGCATTGTGGAAGATTACACAGAACACTGGAAACGGGTGCCCGGGTCCGAGCCGGCACCAGGCCTTCCGCCGGCGGATTGTGCCCTCATTGACGGCATCTTCCTGCAATCCGGCGATTGGGGTGTCCAGGTGAACCCCCGCGAAGGCGCACCGGACGGGATCGATCTTTATTGCGAAACGGCGGCCCGCGGCCGCGAACATCTCCTGTGGCAGGCCAGTCTGGCGATTTCACTTTGCGAGCGTACGCCAGCTGGCTGGATCACAAGGCTCTCAACCCATCCATGGCGGGAAGGCCAGGCGCTCACTGTTGCAGAAAGCGAGACGACATGCGTCTGATCAACCGCAAGCCGGGCCGTGCGACGGCATTGATGCTGGGCCTCCTGCCTTTTCTGGCCCTCATCATCGTCTATACCATCGCCAGTCAGGCCCGGCTCGCCGAGAACCCGTCAGACAGATTGCTGCCGTCGCTTCAGTCCATGGCCAATGCGATGGAGAAGATGGCGTTCGAGCCGGATCGACGAAATGGCGAGCTTCTGCTGTGGAAGGACACATTTGCCAGTCTGGCAAGGATCGGTGCAGGGCTGGGTATTTCAACTCTGCTTGCGCTTCTCATCGGCCTTGCCATGGGAACCCTGCCCTACGGCAAGGCGGCGTTGGCTCCCTTCGTCGGCGCGTTCTCCCTTATCCCTCCCATTACGATCCTGCCGATCCTGTTCATCATTCTCGGTCTCGGAGAAGCCGCCAAGATCGGCTTGATCGTGGTTGGAACCGTAGCGTGCATGATCCCCTACATCACCCAGGCGGCGTTCGACATACCGCGGGAAATGATCATCAAGGCCGAAACGCTGGGGGCGTCCAGTTGGCAGATCGTGACCCGGGTCATCGTTCCGGGAGTTCTGCCCACGGTGGTGATGGCCTTGCGGATCGGCCTTATTCCGGCGTGGATCTTCCTTGTTTCCGCCGAGGCCATCGCTTCGACGGAGGGCTTGGGGTACCGGATTTTCCTGGTCCGGCGTTACATGGCGATGGATATCATCCTGCCGTATGTCGCCTGGATAACGCTGCTTGCGTTCATCATGGATTACCTGCTGCGTGTGTTCTCACGTGTCGCCTTCCGGTGGAAGCATCTTGAGGGGGACAGCCTGTGAGCACGGACGCGATCATCTCGGTAGACAGCGTGTTCAAGAATTATGGCGATGCCCGCATTCTGGAACGGGTCAATCTCGACGTGGCCCGGGGGACATTCTGCACCATTGTCGGCGCATCAGGCTGCGGAAAGTCCACCTTCCTGCGAATGCTGTTGTCTCAGGAACACCCGAGCCGGGGTAACATCCTCTTGGAAGGCCGCCCTCTCCCTCCGGAACCTACCCCCGATCGTGGCATCGTATTTCAGCGCTATTCGGTTTTTCCGCATCTGACGGTCGCCGAGAACCTTGTGCTGGCTTCGGAATTCGAGGCAGCGCCGTTCACGGGTCGTTTGTTCGGTTCCCAGAGGAGAGAGGCGCTTGCCGAAACGGAAGCCCTTCTTGACCGGATCGGTTTGTCTCATGCCGCGAACCGGTACGCCGTGCAGCTTTCCGGCGGCATGCAACAACGTCTCGCCATTGCTCAGGCACTGGTCAAGAAACCCAGCATCCTGCTTCTCGATGAGCCCTTCGGCGCGCTCGATCCCGGTATCAAGCTCGATATGCATGAACTTCTGCTCGGGCTCTGGGAAGAATTCGGCATGACGGTTTTCATGGTGACCCACGACATCCATGAAGCCTTCAAGCTGGGCACCCGCCTGCTCGTCTTCGACAAGGTTCGACACGACCTCCAGGCGCCCGAAGCCTATGGCGCCACTATTACCTACGATTTGCCACTTTCGGAACCGGAGAAGAGATCTGACCGGTTGCGTGATGAAATCGCGGGAACCATCCACGTCCCGAAGACTGCGCTCTCTTCGGGGTTTCAAACACCAAACCCTCATGAGGAACGTTCATGACACTGTTTGATCGCAACGGCCCGATGACATGGCACAAAGCTGCCGGACCTGTTCGGCGTGAGCCGGCGGAACACCGTCATCATCCGGATTTCGACAAGCTTCAGTTGCGCGGCTGGAAGGCGGCGGAAAAGGAAGGCACCCTGCCCTCCGCAGCCTGGGAAAAGGAGAAGGCCTGGGCGCTGCGTATGGGGCTGACGGGTTCCGACTGTCTGACGGACAAGTCCATACCGACATTCGCACGTGGCGAGCTCCCCCACTACGCGGGCATCAACACGTTCCTCAAGGCGCCATACATCGAGGACGTCACCCAGGTTGGAGCTTATGATGCTGCTGTCATAGGTGTTCCCTTCGACGGCGGGACGACTTACCGCCCGGGAACGCGTTTCGGACCGCAGGGGCTCAGGAAGATCTCCGCGCTCTACACGCCCTACAATTACGAAATGGGCGTTGATCTGCGCGAACAGATGACCCTTTGCGATGTCGGCGACATCTTCACCATTCCCGCCAACATCGAAAAGACCTTCGATCAGATCACCCGCGCGGTTTCGCATGTCGCGTCGTCTGGGGCGCTGCCTATCATGATCGGCGGCGATCACTCCATCGGCTTTCCCTGCGTGCGTGGCATCGCGCAATGCACCTCCAAACGTATCGGCATTGTGCATTTCGACAGGCATATCGACATCCAGGAAAAGGATCTCGACGAACGCATGCACACGACGCCGTGGTTCCATGCGACGGACCTTGTCAATGTCCCGGCGGTGAACCTGGTTCAGATCGGCATTGGCGGCTGGCAGGTGCCGCGCGAAGGTGTCGAGGTTGCCCGCGAACGCAACACCAATATCTTCACCATGCGCGACGTGGAGGAACTGGGACTTGCGGAAACCGCGGCCCGGGCGCTGGAACTGGCCTGGAAAGATGCGGATGCGGTCTATATTTCTTTCGATATCGACAGCGTCGATTGCGGGTTCGTTCCGGGAACCGGGTGGCCGGAACCGGGTGGGTTCCTGCCACGCGAGGCTCTGGAACTCGTATCCCTGGTCGCCAAGGAAGGTATTTGCGGCCTGGAGGTGGTGGAAGTCTCTCCGCCTTACGACTGTTCGGACATTACCGCGCTGCTTGCCACCCGTGTGATTGTGGATGTGCTCGGCACGCTGGTCTCTCACGGCAAGATGGGCGCGCACAAGCATATCATCGACAAGCCAGTCTCGATTCCGGCCGGCCCGGAGGTGATGTGAGATCATGGGACACGACCATCACGCTCATCATCACCACCCGCATGATCACGCGCATCCGCACAGTCACAATCATGCCGGATCGGATCATCTGCATTCACATGTCCACGGGACCTCGGATGCGGAGGCGGCGGAAGAAATTCAGGCGCTCGCGGCAAGCTTTGTCGAAGGCTTCCGCTCGGCTGACGACAAGACAAGCTATTTGCGTCTTGCGGCTATTCCGTTTCACCGGCCTGGTGCGGATGGCCTGACCCAGCATCTGGTCGATGCCAGTATCGTCAGCAACTGGCAGGTTGGAACGGCCTCGCCTGCCTTTGCGTCCAGGGAACTGGTCTACATGCCTTATCCTGGCGCCATGGTTCAGGCGCGCGAAAGCATGACATTTACTTATGTCTCTCTTACAGGGAGGGCGGATGTGGATCTCGTCGATATTCTGACAGAGCGTCTTGCACAGGGCGACATTTCACAATGAGGCATGCGCCCTGCCCGACCGACCTAATACCAAGCCATCAAATAGGGTCTTATTTGTTGAGATTGGTATAATCGGATCTGATTGGGCGGGGCTGTGCCGCCCCCTACCATCTGGCAGGTTTCTCGTGGAGAGGGCCGGGTTCATGTGAGGGCTGCCACATTGAGAGGTGCTTCCAGGTCGCAGAAGAACCGGCGGATTTCGAAGATCGGTTTCGGTTTGCTGTAAAAGTACCCCTGCCCGTAAAGACAACCGAGTGTTCTGAAAATTTCGACCTGTTCGCGTGTTTCCACACCCTCAATCAGAAGGGTCACATTCATCGTGTCCGCCAGCGATTTGATGACCTTGACGACCTTGCGCGCCTTGGCTGAATCGTCACAGGCGGTCACAAAGGACCGGTCGATCTTCAGTTCGTCCCACTTGAATTTGTTCAGGTAACTCAGCGCGGAATAGCCTGTTCCGAAGTCATCGAGGGAGATGGACACACCGAGGTCCTGAAGTCTTCTGAGAACGCCGGAGACAAAATCGACGTTCTGCATGAACACGCTTTCGGTGATTTCCAGTTTCAGCCTGTCCGGCCGGAGGCCCGTTTCCCGCAAAGTCGTCTTGACGAGTTGGACGATATCGTCGTTCATCAATTGGATCATCGACAGATTTACGGAAACGTGAATGTGGTCGGGCAGAAGCTGGATGTCACGGCAGGCGGATCTCAGCATGAACCTGCCAAGTTCAATCACGTCGCCGCTGGCTTCCGCTATCGGGATGAATTCTTCAGGCGACACAAGGCCGATATCGCTGTGGGTCCACCGGGCAAGCGCTTCCATTCCGATCGGCTCACCGGTGTCGAAATTGACCTGAAACTGGTAGTGCGGCTGGATCGTTGCATTGCGCAATGCGTTGGGGAGATGCCGTTCTATCTGCAACCTTCTTTCCAGTCGCGTCCGCATGGGCTCCGCGAATTGCATCACGGTCCCGCGTCCTGCCGCCTTTGCCTCCATCAGCGCGACATCCGCGTTCAGGACGACATAACCTGTTGCCTGCCTGCTGTCGGCCACGGCATAACCCATCGATGTGCCGGCAAGGATGCTGCCGATCGAGGTTTCCAGGGGCGTGCTGAACTGGCTTGAGAGCACACGGATCGTCGTCTCGATGTCTATGGCATCCCTGCGGGAGCGAAAGACGAGGATGAATTCGTCACCGCCGACACGAGCTGCTAGGTTTCTGCCGGGAAACCTGGTTACGAAGTCTTTCAGTCGTTGAGACAACGCGACCAGAAGCGCGTCTCCGCCCGCATGTCCGAGTGTGTCGTTGATGCCCTTGAACCCATCGAGGTCGATCGCGACGGCAAGCAGAATTTCGTCGGAAGCCAGATGTGTCTTGGCTTTGGTCATATATTCGTTCAGCAACGCCCGGTTCGGCAGCGCCGTCAGGGCATCATGCTTGGCCATGAAGGTCAGCCGCTTGGCGTCCCCGGCTATTGTGTCATTGGCGAGCGTCAGGACGCGGTTCTGGCGCATGACGACTGCAAGCAGAACCGTTGCGAGCATCAGGAGAGCCAGGACGATCCGTTTCTCTGTCATCAACCTGTCGTGGGAGGCCAGCCTCTCCTCGCTGAAACGCCGAATGCTGGTTTGATAGGATGTCCCTGCAATCGTCTCAATTTCTGACGCTATGTCGTCCAGTATCCTGTTCAAGTCTTCGGCCGGGGCGGTCTCGATGGACCGCATATATGGGTGAAGGTCTTCCAGATCGGCTGAGAGAGCCTCGAAGGCTGCACGCGATTCAGGGGACTTCGCCAGAAATGCCTTGAAACTCCCGGAATTCCAAAGGTCTATCCGGCCCAGAAATATCTCGTATTTCAACAGCGTATCGTCCAGGTACGACGGATTGCCGGACTGGAGATATCTGGAAACACTTGTGGTGTATTTGTAAAACTCGTTGCGGCCGTTGGTCGCCGACCACACGGTATCGTATTCCAGCGACCTCACCTGTTCCCGTTCCAGGGGATCCGAGGCGTAAAAGTAGGTCCAGAACACGAAGAGCGCGATCAGGAACAAGCACAATACGGCCCAGTGCCAGGTCTGATTGCGCGGCATTGCCCCCTCCCTCACTCGATCACGATGGATCTGACTTGCCAGACGGAACGGGAGTAGAAGATCTCGGTTTTCATTTCCGGATAGTCATCGAAGGGGTAGATGATGAACAAAGGCCCCTTGTCGCGGATGGACGGATATTGCCCATTCACCTTGTATGCCAGAAGAGGATTGCTCGATGTGAAGTCGGAAACCGGAATGACCGCCCGGTAGTCATTCAAGGCGGTGATTTCGGCGTTTTCGCCTTCCGCGCCAATCTGGTTCATCAGGTCGCTCAGCAGAACGCCTTCAAACGTTACCTTGCCATCATGCCAGGGTGTCGAGGTCTCAATCCTGGAGTGTGGCAACGCCTCCAGCTGTCCGATTGAAAATTCCGCCGGATCACCGGTAGAAATCTTTCCTGAGACTGACAGGATCGTCTTGTCCTGATCCTGCGACATGGCGGCGGAGACAAGGTTGAACGGCATCAGAAAAAACAGAAAAACCGTAAGATTCCGGAACACTATTGACCCTCCCAGTCAATTGATTTTCCGTATTTTACGGTAGGCTATGAAGTGCGTAAATTGGAACTCTCCCCAATCTTAATTTTATCAATAACCCTTCACGTTTAAATGGTAACT
This sequence comes from Labrenzia sp. OB1, assembly GCF_001624695.1. Taxonomy (GTDB): domain Bacteria; phylum Pseudomonadota; class Alphaproteobacteria; order Rhizobiales; family Stappiaceae; genus Roseibium. Next base: position 19,124 of record NZ_JSEP01000008.1, read on the forward strand.
ATTCTATTTAAGGTGAGACTAATATTTCAGTCTTTACTTATTCTGTCTTCAAGTCGAAATCGGGAAATACGCGCGACCTGCGTCAGCGCGGTCTGCAGTTCATCCTCCGATGAATTCGAGACCCGGTCTTCGAATGCAGCCAGGATCATATGTTTGTTTGCTCCCTTGACCGCGAATATGAAGGGGAACCCGAACCTGGTCTTGTAGCGTGTATTGAGCTGCGTGAAACGCTCGAATTCTTCGCGAGACAGAGTGTTCAATCCCGCTCCCGCCTGCTCGCGTCTTGAATCTTCGGCAACCTCACCGGCGAGTGCAGCCTTGCCGGCCAGGTCTGGATGCGCGCGCACCAGAGCAATTTTCCGGTCTGCGGGTGCTGCATTCATGGCTGTTTCGAACGCGGCTATCACAGCCTCCCGGTCGGCGAACGGCGCCTTTCTGAACGCGTCTTCGGCGACCCATGGAGAATGTTCCGCAACATCGCCGAAAGCGGCCACGAAGTCCTTGAGGTCCATGTTGTTTATTCGGTCGATGGCAATCATGGCTGAGCGCTATTTCTGTTGACTGATCCAGGCCCCCAAAGTGGCCCGGTCTTCGGATGTCATTCCGGTTTCATTTCCAAGCGGCATGGCGTCGGACTGCACGGCCTGGGCCATGATGAGATCCGCGTAACGATGCAGGTTCGCGATCGTATCAAGTTCGATTTCCTTGGGAGCTTCGTCAAAGCCCTCATAGGTCGGATGGGCGGAATGACAGGTTGCGCAATGGGTCCGGGCTATTTGCAGCGCCGCCGTGTCGCTGACCGTTTGCGATCCGGAAAAGTCGCGCGGTGCTGTCATGACCATGGCGGCAATCGTCGCGACGGCGGCGATCGGAAGCGACCACCAGAATTTCCCCAGCTCGTCACCAGCGTCATGCCGGTTGAAGAAATGACGCACCATTCCGCCGATGACGAGAACCAGCGCCACGAGAAGCCACGCATGCGGATGTCCCGTCAGCATGGGATAGTGATTGGACACCATCATCAGAAGAACCGGCAGGGTCAGGTAGTTGTTGTGCACGGAACGCTGCTTGCCGATGGCACCAAGAGCAGGGTCCGGCGCTTCGCCCGCCATCAGACTCGCGGCGATCTTCTTCTGGTTGGGAATGATCACGCCGAAGACATTCACGGCCATGATGGTGCCGATGAAGGCCCCGATATGGATCAGTGCTCCACGTCCGGAAAAGACGTGGGTGAACATATAGGCGGCCCCGAGGATCAGGACGAAGACGCAAATCGACAACAGCGGCGTATTCTTGCCGATGGGAGACTTGCAAAGCTTGTCATAGATGAGCCAGCCGGCGCCCAGAGACGCGATGGAAATTAGGATGGCCTCACTTGGCATGAGCCTCAAGACGCTCGGGTCGATCAGATAGGCCGTGGCATTGAAGTAATACTGGACGACAAGAAGCGCGAAACCGGTCACCCAGGTCAGATAGGCTTCCCATTTGTACCAGATCAGGTCATCGGGCAGTTCCTTTGGCGCGGTCATGTATTTCTCGACGTGATAGAAACCGCCGCCGTGGACTTCCCAGGCCGTGCCCAGGACGCCTTCCTTCATTCCTTCCCTTTTGCGCAGGGAGAGATCGAGTGCGATGAAATAGAAGGACGTGCCTATCCAGCCGATGCCGACAATGAGATGAGCCCATCTGAAAAGCAGGTTCAGCCAGTCCATTGCAAAGGCAAGGGTCATGGGTCGCGCGTCCGTCTTTAATGAGGTTCGGAGGTGCCGGTCCGGAAAAAAAACCGGACCGGCGTGCTTGAGTTTACTGCGGCAGCTGGTCGTCTACACCCTGGACGTACCAGTTCATGCCCAGGATTGCTCCGTCATCGAGAGGGACGCCGGTTTCAGCCGCGACCGATCCGTCCTGTTTGGTGATCGGGCCGGTGAAAGGCTCCCAACCGCCCTTGATCTTGGCTTCGGTGGCTTCCGCCATCTCGGCTACGTCTTCCGGCAGATTGGTGTAGGGCGCCATCACGACGTGACCTTCCGCCAGGCCGTCCCAGGTGCTTTCCGATTTCCAGGTTCCGTCGAGAACCTCCTGAACGCGCTCAACGTAGTAGGGAGCCCAGTCATCGATGATCGCGGTGTATTGAGCGTCCTTGGCGAAATTGATCATGTCGGAAGCCTGACCGAAGCCATGAACACCCCGCTCCTGAGCAACCTGCAGCGGTGCCGTGGAATCGGTGTGCTGGGTGATGATGTCGGCACCCTGGTCAACGAGCGCTTTGGCGGCATCCGCTTCCTTGCCCGGATCGAACCAGGTGTTGACCCAGACGACTTTTAGCTTGAAGTCCGGATTGACGGACTGTGCGCCAAGCAGGAAGGCGTTGATCCCGGCGACAACTTCCGGAATCGGGAAGGAAGCGATGTAGCCGGCAACACCGGTCTTGGACTGTTTTGCCGCGATCTGGCCGATGATGTAGCGGCCCTGGTGGAACTTGGAATTGTAGGTCGCGACATTGTCGGCCGTCTTGTACCCGGTTGCGTGCTCGAATTTCACGTCCGGAAACTTCTTGGCGACCTTGATTGTCTGGTTCATGTAGCCGAAGGACGTCGTAAAGATGATGTTGCAGCCTTCGCGGGCGAAGCGTTCGATGGCGCGTTCGGCATCCGGACCTTCCGGAACGCTTTCCAGATAGGCGGTCTCGACCTTGTCGCCAAATTCCGCTTCAACGGCAAGACGGCCCTGATCATGCTGGTAGGACCAGCCGAAGTCGCCGACCGGTCCGACATAGATGAAGCAGGCCTTTACATCGGCAGCACTCGCCGCGGACCCTGCGGCCACCAGGGCGAAAGCGGCGACGGTTGCTTTCAAAAGAGATTTCATTTGGTTCATTCCCCTCTTGTTTGAACTTTCTGTTGCGATCAGGTGATGAGTCCGTTCCCGGATCGCAGCGGGATTTGGACGTGACCGGCTACCGGGAGGTTTACCGGTCTGGAACAAACGGCTTGCCAAGACAGGCCGGTGTGTTGACCAGCGTCAGCCTGCGGTTCGCCGAGATGAGCACAAGAACCAGGATCGTCGCAAGATACGGCAGACTGGAGAGCAATTGCGACGGGATATTCAACATCTCATGGGCCTGTGCATGAAGGTTGAGAACGCTGACAGCGCCGAACAGATAGGCACCGGCAACCACGCGCAACGGCAGCCACGATGAAAATACCACCAGCGCAAGCGCAATCCAGCCCCTGCCCGCGGTCATGTTTTCCACCCATTGCGGTGTATAGGCAAGCGACATGTAGGCTCCGGCAAGACCGGCGCATGCGCCCCCGAAAAGCACCGCCATGAAGCGCACCTTGATCACGGAATAACCGAGCGCGTGCGCCGAGGCGTGATTGTCGCCGACCGCGCGCAGGACCAGCCCGATACGGGTCCGGAACAACGTATAGGCAACACCGGCAACCAACGCGAAACCGAGATAGACGATTGCGTCCTGCTGAAAGAAGACCGGACCGATGAACGGTATGTCCGACAGGCCCGGAATGTAGAGGCTGGGAATTTTCAACCCGGGCACACCGATGAAAGCCTCTCCGATCAGGCCGGAAAATCCGACGCCGAGGATGGTCAGGGCCAGGCCGGTTGCCACCTGATTGGCCACCAGGGACAGGACAAGGAAACCAAACAGCACCGACATCGCCATTCCTGCAGCTATTGCCGCGACCACGCCGAGTGCGCCGGATCCCGTCTGGTTGGCAACCGCGAAACCGACAACGGCGCCCATGATCATCATGCCCTCAACGCCAAGGTTCAGTACGCCGGAGCGTTCAACGACCAGTTCACCGACGGCTGCGATCAGCAGAGGCGTTGCCGCCGTAATGACAGTGAGTAGAACAGCTTCAAACATGGGATGTCTCCCCTGCTGGCGCATGATGCGAGACCAACCGGATGCGGTAGAGGATGAGGGTGTCGCAGGCGAGAACGAAGAACAGCAGCAATCCCTGGATCACGCTTGCGATCTTGTTGGATACTCCCATGGCGGATTGCACGCCCTCGCCGCCGATATAGGAAAGGGCCAGCACAAAGCCCGCGATAATGATGCCGATCGGATTCAACCGCCCCAGAAAGGCGACAATAATTGCCGTGAAGCCGTAGCCCGGCGATATGGTCGGAAGGAGCTGGTTGAGACCGCCGGACACCTCCATGGTTCCGGCAAGGCCCGCAAGACCACCCGCAAGGGCAAAGGAAAACAACGTCAGGCGCTTTGCCGAGAAACCGGCGAAGCTGCCGGCGCGGGGGCTTTCACCCATGACCCTGATTTCGAAGCCCTTGAGGGTTTTCGCAAGCACGACCGCCAGAATAAGCGCAATGACGATGGTGATCGGCGTCGACAGGCTCATTGTGCCGCCGAAGACGTCCGGCATGGTCGCGGCGTCTGAAAACATCCGCGATTCCGGAAAATTGTAGCCATCGGGATCGCGCCAGGGCCCGCGCACGAGATAATCCAACATCAGGCTTGCCACATAGACCAGCATCAGGCTCGTCAGGATCTCGTTCGTGTTGAACCAGTTCTTGAGCACGGCCGGGATCAGAGCCCAGAGAGCGCCGCCCAAGGCACCGAACACCAGCATGAGCGGCAGCGTTGCACCGGATTCGAAATCGGGAAGCAGGATCGGTAGAGCGGACCCGAAAAGGGCTCCGACGATAAACTGCCCCTCCGCGCCGATGTTCCAGTTGTTTGAAAGATAACAAACGGCCAATCCGCAACCGATCAGCACCAGGGGCGTCGCCTTGGCAATTGTTGCCTGCAGGGACCATTGTTGCGTGAGGGGTTCGACAAAAAACTTGTAGAGTCCTTCAAGCGGATTGTGACCGGAAACGGCGAAGATAATCGCTGCTGCCAGGGCAGTCAGGCCGATGGCGATTATCGGCGAAAGCATCGCCATCTTGTGGCTGCGTTCTTTTCTCTTGACCAGTTCCAGGCGCATCAGGCCACCTCCCCCTGCGCTTCGGCGCCGCCGGCCATGAGAAGGCCGACACGCTCCCGATTCATATCCGCCGCAGGTTCGGCGGCAGACAGGTAACCTCTTGATATCACGGCGATCCGGTCGGCAATTTCGAAAATTTCATCGAGATCCTGACTGATCACCAGAACGGCGGAGCCTGATCTGGCAAGATCGATCAACGCCTGGCGGATCAGGGCGGCTGCACCCGCGTCGACCCCCCAGGTCGGCTGATTGACCACAAGCACTCCTGGCTGGCGGTCCAGTTCCCGGCCGACGACGAATTTTTGAAGGTTGCCACCCGACAGGGAGCGTGCCTCCGGATCGTCATGGGACATGCGCACATCGAATTCCTGTTTGATGTGTTTCTCCAGCGCATTGGCCCGGGCAGTAGACACGAAGCCGCTACCGGTGAGCTTGTCGCCGGTGGCGTGGCGGGTCAGTACGATATTCTGAGACAGTTTCAGGCCCGGCACGGCTCCATGGCCCAGACGTTCCTCTGGCACGAAAGCCGCCTTCTGTCTGCGCCGCCAGGTGATGCTTCTGGAGCCGCAGGACTTTCCGTCGATGCGCACCATCTCCTGCGATACAGGCATTTCGCCGGATATGGCGTCGAAGAGTTCTCCCTGTCCGTTTCCGGCAACGCCTGCGATCGCCACGACTTCGCCCGCATGGAGTCCAAGCGATATGCTGTTCAGCGCGGTTGCGAACGGGGTAGCCGCTTTTGCGGAGAGGTTGCTCAGTTCAAGCCGGATCTCGCCAACCTGCGGCTTCTGGGCACCGGCACTGACGCTCGCCACATCGGCTCCGACCATCATGCTTGCCAGGGTCGCCGGGGTCTCATTCGCCGGATTGCATTCGCTCACGACCTTGCCGTGCCGAAGTATGGTTGCGTGATGGCAGATCCGCTGGACCTCTTCCAGCCTGTGACTGATGTAAAGGACAGCACAGCCTTCGCTTGCCAGGCGCTGCAACGTCAAAAACAGGAGGTCCGCTTCCTGGGGTGTGAGAACGGAGGTCGGTTCGTCCATGATGATGAGCTGCGGTTCCTGGAGGAGACAGCGGACAATCTCGATGCGCTGACGGATACCCACCGGCAAATCCGCGACGATATCGGTTGGATTGAGCGGCAGGCCGTAGTCAACCGAAACGGATTCAATCCGCGTTGCAAGCTCCGTCATCTTGCCCGGGTTCGGCAGGGCAAGAGCGATGTTTTCGACAACGGTCAGTGCCTCGAACAGCGAGAAATGCTGAAAGACCATACCGATGCCGAGTTCGCGTGCCGCGGCGGGATTGCCGATGCTGACCTTTTGTCCCTGCCACAGGATTTCACCACCATCCGGTTCCAGGGAGCCGTAGAACATCTTGACCAGTGTGGATTTGCCCGCGCCGTTCTCGCCCAGGAGGGCGTGGATCTCACCCTTGTTTATGACAAGATCCACCTTGTCGTTGGCAAGAATGTCGCCGAAGCGCTTGGTCAGTCCTCTAGCGTCCAGCAGCACGTCCATACCGGATCTCGTTTGCTGAACCATGTGAGTGTCTGCCTCTGAAAGGATTGTTTCTGACACGCCGTCCCCCGAGCGTCTGCCGCTTTATTGACCATATGGTATATTTTGTGCAAGCCCCTTGCCTGCTGCGGCTTGTTGATGACCGGCCTCGTCCCGTTCAAGGAATTCGACGGCTATACCGGCGGCAATCGCAGCCGGATGTTTTGATTTTATTGCCGAAACTCCGACCGGACAGACCATTTTAGAGATAAGTGAGACGTCCATTCCTCTCGATTTCAAACGCCTCCGAAACCTTGCGCGCTTGGTTTTTGAGCCAATGACACCGCAATAGGCGAACCTTTGCTGAAGCAAGGCGCGTGCCATGATTTCCTCATCAAGCGCGTGGGAATGGGTCATTGCCAGCACAAAGGCCTCGTCGGGAGCCTGTTCCAGAAGGGATGCGGGTTCGGGAACGCAGATTTTTTTGACATTGGCCGGTACCGGGCCGGGAAACTGTTCCGCCCGGCTGTCGATCCAGGAAACGGAAAAAGGCAAGGGCGCGAGCGCCAGCACAAGTGCCTTGCCGACATGGCCGGCTCCAAAAAGAAAAATTGGGCGAAGGTTCGCTCCGAAGCGTTCTGTCAGCACACGCGTGCCGTTTTCCGGATCGGTATCAATGTTGAAGGCGTCACCCGGAACTGTCTCGACAATCCGCCGGTTCAGCGAGCCTGCGGGCTCGAGACCGGACACGGTCGCAAATGGTGTTTCTTCCGCTTCCCTGGCGGCCAGAAGCTCCACTGTTTCCAGAGCGTCCGGCGTGAACACTTCAACTGCGAGTTCCGCGCGTCCACCGCAGCATTGTCCAAGATCTGGTCCCAGGGAAACCGAGTGCAGATCAAAAGAGGCTTTTCCGGAGCCCGCTGCCCTGGCAGCGCGCCGGATAGCCTCGAATTCCAGGGTTCCACCGCCGATCGTCCCGTAAAAAGTGGATTGGGGGCCGACGACCATGCGTGCGCCCGCCTCCCGGGGAGTTGAGCCTTCGGCCCGGGCAACCGTGACGAGGGCACACGCCTTGCCGTGCCTCAGGTTATCCGCGATGTGCGCCCAGATCCTCACTGCGTCGCTTTCCTCCTGCGCATGTCCTGAACCGCTTTCATGATCGCTTCAGGCGTCGCGGGTGCATCCAGCGAAGGCACCTCACCGGGATTGAGACTGGCGACAGCGTCATTGATGGCGCAGAAGACGGAATTTGCAAGCATGACCGGCGGCTCGCCGACCGCCTTTGAGCGGTAGACGGTCGCTTGCGGATTTCCCTCGCCCTCATAGAGATCGACCCTGAAGTCTTCAGGCACATCGGACGCCGTCGGAATCTTGTAGGTTGACGGGGCATGGGTGCGCAGACGCCCCTTGTCGTCCCAGACCAGTTCCTCCGTCGTCAGCCAGCCCATCCCTTGAACGAAACCGCCTTCTATCTGTCCAAGATCGATGGCGGGATTGAGTGAGTGGCCGACATCGTGAAGGATATCAACCCGGTCCACGCTCATCTCGCCGGTCATCGTATCGATGGTGACTTCTGCGCAGGCGCCACCAAAGGCAAAATAAAAGAATGGCCTGCCGGTAACGCTTTCCCTGTCCCAGGTAATCCCCGGTGTGGCGTAGTATCCGGCATGCGACAACTGAATGCGCGCGACAAAGGCCTGTTTGGCGATTTCCGCGAGGGAGAATGCCTGTTCGCCGACGAGCACCTTGTTGTCGCCAAAATGGATCGCCTCGGGTCCGCACTGGTACTGTTCACCGATATAGGCAATCAGCCGGTCCTTGATCTCTCGCGCAGCCTTGCGGGCAGCCATGGCGTTGAGGTCGGTGCCCGAGGAGGCAGCCGTCGGCGCGGTATTGGGAACTTTAGACGTGTTGGTGGCCGTGATCCGCACCTTGTCGAGCGTTACGCCGAATTCCTCGGCGACGACCTGGGCGACCTTCTGGTTGAGCCCCTGCCCCATTTCCGTGCCGCCGTGGTTCAGATGAACCGAGCCATCCGTATAAAGATGCACAAGGGCGCCAGCCTGGTTGAGTTGTTTCAGGGTGAAGGAAATGCCAAATTTCACCGGCGTTAGGGCAAGGCCCTTCTTGAGGACAGCGTTTTCGGAGTTGAACCTTGCAACCTCTTCACGGCGGTTCCAATAGTCCGAGCTTTCCTCAATTTTTTCAACAAGATCGAGCATCACCTCATGCTCTTCCACCGGCATGCCGTATGGGGTGAGATTGTGCTCGGCGTCGTAAAAATTCAGTTTGCGGATTTCGAGCGGATCCCTGCCCGTCTTGATGGCGATGGCATCGATCATCCGTTCCGCCGCCAACATGCCCTGCGGTCCGCCGAAGCCCCTGAAGGCGGTGTTGGAACAGGTGTCGGTGCGCAATCGGCGCGACCGGATGAGGGCGTCCGGGTAAAAATAGCTCGAGTCGGCATGAAACATCGTGCGGTCGTTGACGCCGAGCGAAAGATCGGCGGAATATCCGCAGCGCGCCAGAAACTGGATGTCCACGGCCCGGATCTTGCCCGAACCGTCGTGTCCGACCTTCCATTCGACTTTGAAATCGTGCCGCTTGCCGGTCATGATCATGTCGTCGTCGCGATCAAGGCGCAACTTGCAGGCTCTGCCGGTCTTTTGTGCGGCCAGCGCCGCAAGAGCGGCCCATTGATTGGCCTGGGACTCCTTGCCGCCGAAGCCGCCGCCCATGCGGCGCACTTCCGCGGTGACGGCTGCATCCGGCACGCCGAGAACCTTGGCAACGGTGTGCTGGATTTCCGTCGGGTGCTGGGTGGAGGAATAGACAAGCATGCCGCCATCTTCCTGCGGCAGGGCCATGGCGACCTGGCCTTCGAGATAAAAATGCTCCTGCCCGCCGATATACATGGTTCCGGAGAGCACCGCCTCTGACGCGGGCATGCCGGTTTCCGGCGAGCCTCGGCGGAACTGATAGTCCGGCATGACCGTGGTGTCCGCATCCACCGCATCGTCCGGGGTCAGGATCGGCGTGCTCGGTGTTATCTCGATTTTCGCATTGAGCGCCGCCTTGCGTGCGGCTTCGCGAGTCTCAGCGACGACAGCGAACACCACCTGGCCATTGAACAGGATTTCCTTCTCGGCCAGGACCGGATCGTCACCGAATGCGGAAGAACAGTCGTTTATCCCACGTATGTCAGCGGCGGTCAGCACTTCAACGACCCCCGGAGCCGACCTGACATCCTCCAGATCGATGGCGTGAACACTGCCGCGCACGGCATCTTTCGCCCATCCCGGAACCACATGCAGGGTGCCAACCGGCTCAACCATGTCGTCGATATATTCGGCTGTGCCGCGGACATGTTTTTCCGCGCTGTCATGCGGCAAGGACTTGCGGACCTGCTTCAAGGGCCCTGTCAGATCGAGGTGTTCAAGCGGCGCGGTCATTGTCGGCCTCCCGCTGTGCCAGCACACGGATATCTTCCGGCGCCGTTCCGCTGATTTCCATCAAGGCCTTGGCCAAAAGAGCCCTTGCGGTTTCCATGCGGTATTCCGCGCTGGCCCGCATGTCGCTCAAGGGCGTGAAATCGGTCAGCAGCGCCTGCATGCCTTCGCCCCATGTCGATGGATCGTCCACAAGAGCGCCGGTCAATGCAGCTTCCGCACCTGCCGCCCGTTTGGGTATGCCCGCCATGCCTCCATAGGCGATACGCGCTTCGCGGATCACGCCGTTTTCCAGGGTGAAACGGAAAGCGCCCATGACCGAGGAGATATCCTGATCGAACCGCTTGGTGATCTTGTAGCAACGGAATGTCTGATTGCCGGACAGGCGCGGCACGAACAGGCCGGTGACGAATTCCCCCGGCTTGCGGTCCTGCTTGCCGTAGTCGATGAAGAACTCCTCCAGCGGCAGCGCGCGGGATCCATCGATTGTCTGCAGCTCCAGCGTGGTTCCAAGGGCAATCAGCGCCGGAGGCGTATCGCCGATCGGCGAGCCGTTGGCGATGTTTCCACCCACCGTTCCGGACGCGCGAACCTGCTTGGAGCCGATGCGTTTCCAGAGTTCGCCAAGATCGGCCGACAGGTCGGTCATGGCTTCCTCGCTTGCCTGGTAGGTTGCGGTCGCGCCGATCAGCACACCCGAAGGGCTGTTCTCTACCCGGTCGAGACCTTCGATGCGGCCAAGCCAGATCGTTCTCGACAGGTCGCGCAGTTGCTTGGTGATCCAGAGACCGACATCGGTCGCGCCGGCCACCAGCGTAGCGTCGGGATGCTGGGCGTATAGAGAGGCAAGGCCGTCCAGAGTCGATGGAGAGGCAAAAAAACGCTCGCTGTCGCCGATGAAGACGTCCCGGCTGTCCGCAAGCGCCTGAAGTCTTTCACGCGTTTCGTTGGCGCGCCACGAAAAAGCGTCGTCGGCCGCATCGAAACAGGCGTCCAGAGCCGCCTCCACGATGGGGCGATATCCGGTGCAGCGGCAAAGGTTGCCTGCCAGCCACTCGTTTACGGTCTTCCGGGACTTCTGCTGGCCTTCCGAATGATACAGCGTAAAGAGGGTCATGATGAACCCTGGTGTACAGAAACCGCATTGCGAGCCATGGCAGGCAACCATCGCGGCTTGAACCGGGTGCAGCTTGTCATCTGCGGTCAGGTCCTCGACGGTCACCAGCTCGGCACCGTCGATCATGCCCAGAAGCTGAATGCAGCTGTTCACGGGCTGGTAGACCGGTTTTCCATCCACAAGACGGCCCAGTGCCACTGTGCAGGCGCCGCAGTCACCTTCCCCGCATCCTTCCTTGGTTCCCGTCTCACGGCGGCGGAGCCTCAGGTAGTCGAGAACGGTATCGGTCGGGCCGACATCGTCCAGTTCGACGATCTCGCCACCTTTCAGGAAGCGTATGGTTTCGCGCATTTTTCAGCTCCCCCGGTAAGTTGAATAGCTGAAGGGAGACAGTAGCAACGGCACGTGATAATGGCCGTGAGCCTCCGCGACGCCAAACCGGATCGGAATAACGTCCAAAAACAACGGGTCGGGCAAATTCTGGCAGGTCTTGCGCAGATAGTCGCCGGCAAAAAAGCGCAATTCGTAAGTGCCGGTCGCGAATGCGCTGCCTTCAAGCATCGGGCCGTCGACTCTGCCGTCGTCGTTGGTTTCGTGAGTTGAAATCAGTTCAGGCGCGGCACCCTGGGCCCAGAGTTCTATTTTCAGACCTCTGGCCGGTTTGCCGAGTGCGGTGTCCAGAACGTGCGTCGTCAAACGCCCCATATGGTTTTCTCCCTCGCGCGGCCAGAGCATCCAGCATTCAATCGAACGCAGTGACGATGCTCTATTTCCCTAGAAACGATCAACTTCCGGATGCCCAACCGATATCGATTGGAGGTTGCTCGTTAGAGTGCCACGAAACTGTCGTAAAAAATGTGCCTTAAAAAGGCGCGGATCCAAAGCGCTCATTTGAGATCTTGTTGATGCCTATTTGGCAGCAAGTGATGGAAGATGGTCCTTCAAGGAGTACACAGCATGATCAAAGAACATGCCCGGAGCCAAAGCCAACGCGCGCAGCGACGAGGTAACCACACACAAACGGTCTTCCTGAAGCGGGGCATCCGACAAGGGTTTAAACACCAGTGTGCCGGCCTCCAGGTCATCCTCGCAGCCGATAAGCGTCTGAAAGCCGATCACATCCTCTTCCCTGGCCAGAGCTCGCATCAGGCGCAGGGAATTGGCTTCCACATAAGTTCGCGAGGCGCCCAGTATCCGGGCACGCACCACATCGATGCGGGTGCGCAGGGAGAGCCCCTCCGCCGGAAGGGCGACGGGATATTTCAGACAATCCTGGAGGCTGAGCAGCTTTTCTCCTGCCAGCGGGTGAGCGGGAGACATCAGCGCGCCGATGACGAGATCATGGTGAAAGGCGGTTGTCAGAGATGAGGTTTCGGGCGGATCAAATGTGAATCCGACATCCGCCTCGGCTGCCCCCACCATGCGGGCCGCTTCCCTGGAAGAGGACACTGCGACGTTGACGTGAATGCCCGGATAGCTTTTCCGGAAGCTGCTTATGATAGCCGGCAACAGCTTTTCCGCGACGCTTTCCACCGAGGCAATCGATACCGTGCCCCGGCGCAGGCCTTTCAGGGCATCGAGTTCGGCCACGGTTCCATCGAAGTCGGAATAGGTCCGCCTGATGTGGGCAAGCAGAAGTTCGCCGGCCTGAGACAGCCGCAGCCTGCGAGCCACCCGGTCGAAGAGTTGCAGGCCAAGAGCCTCCTCAAGCCAAAGGATCTGCCGGTTGACGGCTGAGGAAGCGACATTCAGTTCGCGCGAGGCAGCCCGGATCGAACCGGCCTCCGCCGCGGCCAAAAAGTACCGCATGGCGGGGGTGTAGAGATTTCGCGAGAGATCCTGGGACCGGCCGGAACGCATCTTGCCTCGTTCGCTTTAGGGGATCAGGACCGTGGTGCCGGTTGTCTTCCGGCTCTCCAGGTCCTGATGCGCCTGACCCGCGTCGGCGAGCCTGTATTCCTGATTGATCCCGATCCGGACAATGCCTTTTTCAACGACTTCGAACAGTTCTCCCGCCGTGCGCTCCAGATCTTCCCGACTGGCGATATAGTTGAAAAGGGTCGGCCGGGTTGCGTAGAGCGACCCTTTTTGCGCCAGCAGCGCCAGATTGAAATCGGTGATCGGACCGGAAGCCTGGCCAAAACTGACCCAGAGACCGCGTTGTTTCAAGCAATCGAGCGAGCCCGGATAGGTGTCTTTTCCAACGGAATCGTAAACGACGTCACACCCTTTGCCGCTGGTGATCTCCTTCACCCGTTCGGCGAAGTTTTCCGTCCGGTAATTGATCATATGCTGGTAGCCATGGGCCCTGGCGAGTTCAATCTTTTCGTCCGATCCCGCCGTCCCGATGACGGTCGCGCCCAGATGCGCCGCCCATTGACCGGCGATAAGACCGACGCCGCCGGCGGCGGCATGGAACAGAAGCGTCGTCTGCGGGCCAACCTTGAAGGTCTGTCTGAGAAGATACTGGGCGGTCATGCCCTTCAGCATCATGCCGGCCGCAGTCTTGTCGTCGATCGCATCGGGGACGATCACAAGCCGGTCGGCTGGAACGACGCGTTCCTGGGCGTATGCACCCAACGGACCGGCATAGGCCACCCTGTCACCTGGCTTCAGGTGTGTGACGCCTTCTCCGACAGTCCGCACGATCCCTGCCGCTTCATTGCCGGGGCTGAACGGCGTTCCATTCGGTGCGGGATAGAGGCCTGTGCGGAAATAGACGTCGATGAAGTTCAGACCGACGGCGGTCTGGCGGATGCGTGCTTCGCCGGGCCCGGGCTCTCCGACGTCGATCTGTTCCCAGCGCATCGCTTCCGGACCACCGGTTTCGTGTATTCGGATTGCGTGAACCATTTAATCCTCCGCGGCAGTGGCTGCCGTTAGCTGTTGTCGGTCTTGCGACGATTTCGTTTGGCAAGAACATTAATGATTTCAACGCCTGCCGAAAAGGCCATGGCGAAATAGATGTAACCGCGCGGGATGTGAAACCCCAGACCGTCCGCGACCAGCGCGACGCCGATAAGAAGCAGGAAAGACAGGGCCAGCATCTTCGTGGTCGGATGCTTCTGGATGAACGAGGCTACCGGTCCCGAGGCTATGAACATCACGATCATTGCCAGAACGACAGCGGCGACCATGACCTCGATGTGCTCGGCCATGCCGATCGCGGTGATGATGGAATCGACGGAAAAGACAAGATCGATGACGATGATCTGGGCGATGACCGCCGCAAAACTCATCTTGATGTCACGCGGAGCCCCCTCCTCGCCTTCCCCCTCGATCCCGTTGTGAATCTCGTGCGTGGCCTTGAAGAGCAGGAACAGGCCACCGGCGATCAGGATCGCGTCCCTCCAGGAAAAGGTATGGTCGCCGAGACTGAAGAACGGCGCCGTCAGCCCGACCAGCCACGTCAGGACGGACAACAGGGCGATGCGGAACACCAGCGCCAGAGCAAGACCGATCTGCCGGGCACGATGCGCCATCGCTGCCGGAAGGCGTGAAACGATTACAGAGATGAAGACGATGTTGTCGATGCCGAGCACGATTTCCATGACCGTCAGGGTCACGAGACTTGCCCAGATCTGAGGATCCGTTACCCAGGCCAGCATGGCTACCTCTGTTTTGTGTGCTATTTCGGCAGAAAATCAGTCAACCCGGTCGAGCAGTTGCTGTACTGCGGAAACCGAGAACAGATACAGGCTCGCGGCAGTAAATATCAGCGCATAAACACCGTCGAGTGACATGTCGTTCAAGATTGCCAGGGCAGCAAGGCCCATCCAGAGCAAAGTGACCGGCAAGGTCAGCACGCGCCAGCGGCGCACGCGGACCGGATGCACGAAACGGACGGGCGCAAAGGTCAGCGCACAGCACAGGAGCACGAATGCGATGGTGAAGCCTTCGGAAGGCGACAGCACCATCAGACCGAAAACCGCCATATTCCAGCCGGCCGGAAAGCCCTTGAAGGAACCGTCCGGTGTTTTCATGCCGTTGTCGGCAAAATAGAGCGCGCCCGTGAAGACGACGAGCCCGCCGCAAATCCAGTTCCAGGGCTGCGACAGCATAAGGCTCCAGGACAGCGCGAATGCCGGCAGGAACACATAGGTCGCATAATCGATGACAAAATCGAGAGAGGCTCCCGACCAGCGGGGCAGTCGTTCGGCGATATTGTAGCGCCGGGCGAGTGGGCCATCTATCCCGTCGACAAAAAAGGCCAGACCAAGCCAGGCGAACATTTCCGACCACCGCCCCTGAGCACCCGCAAGAAGGGCCACCAGGGCAATCGGCGCGCCTGAAGCGGTCAGAATATGGATCAGGAACAGGACCGGTTCCGGAGCCTCTTTGCCTGGCGTAATATCTGTCACGGGGTTTCCCTATTTATAGGCCAGAGCAAGGTTCAGTCTTAAACAGCGCCTGGATTGATTAATTCATTCCCCGCCCAGCGAATTCACAGGTGCTGGGACAATCATCTATTGCAATCGTATGACAGTGTGAACCGAAAAAACAGTCCTGCTCCGCTTTCGGGCTGAAACACGTGTAAAAACTTCCCGGACGACGGTCAGGCAGGCGCGGCGGCCAGCAGCACCGTTGATGCCAGAAACCCTGCCCAGAGGATCAGGAAAACACCGATTGCAGCCGGAAAGAACCGGCTGGGAAAGGTTTTCTCCAGCACCATGATGCCGCCAAGCAAGGCGATCCAGACGATGTTCATGATGCCGACGGCGAACATCACTGTCATGACCGCCCAACAACAGCCAAGACATGCCAGCCCCTGGATCATGCCTTCCCTGAATCCGGAGAGTAATTGTCCAGGTTCCCAGCCGCCAATCCAGCGCGGATACCAGCATCTGCGCAGGCAGGCCTGCTTGGCGGGAGTGAACTGGTATATGCCGGCCACGAAGAGAACCGATGTCGTCAAGGCGAGGCTCACCGGCGCCATCATCTCGGAAAGGGCGCCGAGAGAAAAAAGCAGCCATTGCGCGAATGTCGCCACAAGTGCATAGGCAATCCAGACGAGCAGATAGCCCAATGCAGCAGACATAACAGGAAGGGCCGAAGTGCTGTCCTTGCGGCCACTAGCGGACAATCGGGTCGAATAGGACCGCAGCATGGGCACAGCCGTCGGCAACATCATCGCCACGGCCATCATGGACCACATCAGAAATATCTTGCCGAGGGCGGCAAGGGTCATCTCCGTTCCCGGCATGCCGAAAGTCGCGCCTGCGGGAAGGCAAAGGACAGCAAGAGCTGCCCGGGCTTCCGGAGACAGATCCCTGAAAATATTGAATCTGTTGAGAACGCCCATGCCCGGACCGGCCTGGCTCATATCCATGACCGGAACCATGTCGGCGACCATCGCGACCAGATAAGTCCAGCCGCAGATGGACAATACCGCAACAAACGCCAAGACCAGCGGCCATGCCCGGCCCCCGGCCTCCATGTCTGCCTGGCTTTTGTCGTTCTGCGGACTGGAAACATGTGTCATGTCGGGAAGAGTTTCACTGTTCCGGATTGATCCTGTCAATCGAGTAACCGTATTGGCCTCTTCGGAAATTGATATTTGTCATCATGTGACGGTGACACACATAGAAGCGTACGGACCTGGCCTGCGGATGCGTGCTTTGGTCCCGTTGCAAAAGCGATGCAAAAGGACAATCACTTGCGGGCAGATGAACTGGCAGTTAGACGCGTTGATCCGGTTGGAACCATGGCAAAGACAAAACAGGCAAGAATGTTCGACATAGCAGTTGTGGGTGGCGGTCCATCGGGCCGTATCGCGGCCCTGAGGTTTGCCAAGAGCGGGTTCTCCACCGCCCTGGTGGCAACGAACGGTGGCATGCCGGATGGCCGGACAACGGCTTTGTGGCAGAAATCCATCTCGCTTCTTGAGGAAATAGGTGTCTGGCCGCAAATACGCGAAAACGCCGCACAGCTTCGGAAGATGCGGATGATCGATGACACGGGCCGTCTGATACGGGCCCCGGAAGTCATTTTCGACAGTGCGGAACTGGAGCTGGAAGAGTTTGGTTTCAATATGTTGAACAGCAATCTTAATGCTGTTCTTGAGGAACACTGCGCCACAGCCAAGAACATCACTCTCGTCGACAGCACCGTGACCAAAGTAGACTTTCTACCGCAAAGCGCTGTTCTGCATGCCGAGACCGGCGAGGTCATCGAGGCGCGTCTCGTTGTCGCCGCTGACGGCCGTAATTCGCTGGTCCGCAAAGCGGCGGACATCGATGTCAGGCATTGGTCCTATCCGCAGGCCGCCCTTGTGCTCAATCTGGAACACAGCCTGCCCCATCACGGAATCTCGACTGAATTTCACACGCCAACTGGTCCTTTCACGCTTGTTCCCCTGCCCGGCCGTCAGTCTTCATTGGTGTGCGTAGAAAGCGTCGATGGTGCGGAGCGTTTGCTTGAAATGAAAGACGCCCTGATCGAAATGGAGCTGGAACGGCGCGCGCATTCCATCCTTGGCAGCTTCAAACTTGTCTCGCAGGTGCAGAGCTTTCCGCTGTCGGGCCTCTCCGCGACGCGTCTAGTTGGCGACCGGGTGGCGCTCATCGGCGAAAGCGCACATGTCTTTCCGCCAATCGGTGCGCAGGGTCTGAACCTGTCGCTCCGCGATATCGCCGATCTGGACAAGGTGCTTTCCAGGGCTGCCGCACGGCAGCAGGACGTTGGCGGTCAGGATGTACTGAAATCCTACGAGGCAAATCGCAAGAGCGATGTCCGAACCAGAACACAGGCAGTGGACCTTCTCAACCGGTCACTGCTCACCGGCCTGTTGCCTGTGCAGCTTGCGCGCGGCGCCGGGATGTATCTGGCCGGAAAGGTCGGTCCCTTCCGCAGACTGCTGATGCGCGAAGGCATGGCGCCAGGCAGCGGTTTCACCCTCAGCAGATAAATCCGCGGCTCATACAGGCAGTATCATGACCTCACGGCTCTGCGTTTTCTGGAATGGTAAGTGAGCGCCATGGTGATCATCTGACGCAATTCGTTTTCAGGAACCGGGTCGCCGAGTCTGAAGTGGACACTGCGGTCTCCCCCAAAGCGAAGATGCGGAAACAGGGCCCGCCACTCCGACACAAGCGAGGACTGACAGTTCACATAGAGCGCATAATCGCCATTTTGCGATGTGTCCCGATCGATGCGGATCGTGGTGCCTGTTTTGGGACCGGTCGTCAGAAAGCTCGGTTGTCCCCATTTCAGGGTCTCTTCAAGCACGCCGATCTCCGCGTTCTGCCGGGCGGTGTCCCGGATCAACTGGCGCAACTTCAACAAGGCGTTTTTCAACGCTTCAGGGTAGCTGTGCAGGACGGATTGAACATCGGTGCGGGAAGTCATGCGCGGCGATCCTGAAATGTACCTGTCTGAGAGTTCCCAATCATATCCCTCAACGCAGAGGCAGGAAACCACTGGTAAGCGCCCAGATAAACGCGGTGACCGTGACGATGGATACCGCCGTGCCGAACAGCACGAAACTCGACGCGCGTTGCACATAGACCCCGTATTGCTGCGCTATGACGAAGACATTCGTGGCAGGAGGCAGACAGGCCATGAGTACGGCGGTCGCAACCCAGTTGGGATCGAAACCGCCAAGCCAGCTCAACAACAGGAATATCAGGATCGGGTGCAGGACAAGCTTGACCGACAGAACAAGCGGCATTTCCAGCGGAATATGTCCGACCGGCCGCAGGGCTATGCTAACGCCCATGGCGAACAGCGCACAGGGTGCGGCGGCGCTGCTGAGATATCTGAGCATGGTGTCTATGGCCACAGGTGGCTGGAATTTCAGAGCGGCGGCGAGAACCCCGGCGATGGTTGCCAGGATGAAGGGGTGCGTGAAGATCTTGAACAGGATCTTCTTGAGCGTGACGAAAAGAGATTCGTCCTCTGTGCCCGCGAGCGCCATCAGCAAGGGAGCCAGGATGAACATCAGCGCATTGTCGAACGCGAGGATCAATGCGGTCGGTACTGTTGCCTGTTCTCCAAGGACCGCAAGCGTCAGGCCCGGGCCCATGTAGCCGACATTGGAATAGGCGCCGGCGATACCCAGAATTGTGGATTCGGCGATGCTGCCTCTTGTCGCCACAACCCCGATGCAGAAGGAAATTGCGAAGACGATGTATGTTGTGAACGTCGTTGCGCTGATGAAGGACAGGTTGGCCAGTTCTTCAAACGGCGTTTCGGACAGCAGCCGGAAGAACAAGGCCGGCAGAGCAAGATAGACCACAAAGAAATTCATCCAGCTCAGGCCTGCTTCCGGCAAATTCCGGATTTTTCCCGCTGCGAATCCCAAAAGGATCAACCCGAAAAACGGCAAGGCCAGTGTGATGACGTTCTGCATTCTACTTCCCAAGACAAGGTAGGGTAACTCGTGTGAGCGGGTCTGTGTCCGTTATGGTGCTTGCTTCTTACGTCCTGCTTGGCTATGGGACGCTTTGCCGGCGGATTGGCGTAGCGATCCGCATTCCAATCAGGTCTGCGGCCGCATCGCAAGTGCGCTTTCCGGCGCACATGGTTGGAGTGAGCCTTTTCGTCGACGAATGGCGCAGAAGATGAAAGCACCTGTTCCTGATGTCACGGAAGAAACGACAGAAAAACGCACCAAGGCTCACCGCCTTCCAGAATTGGGTGGAAGGTGTCGCGCTCAAGGCCGCGATCTGGCTGTTCCGTCTCATTCCGGTTGACGTCGCCTCCGGCGTCATGGGATTCCTGTGGCGAAAGCTGGCGCCCTTCAATGCACGGCACAAAAGGGCACTGGGGCATCTCGAAGACGCCCTGCCCGACTTGAGCGCCGAGGAACGGGAAGCCATCGTTCGGGGGATGTGGGAGAACCTTGGCCGCGTTACCGCCGAAACCTTTCACATCGACAAACTACTGCGTCAGCCACACCGTTTCGAAGCCGATGCCGACGAGATCACCTCGCAAGTCCTCAATGGCGACCGTGCCTGCCTGTTTGTCTCCTTCCATAGTGGCAACTGGGAACTCGTCGTCCAGCCGGCGGTCGAAAAAGGAATAGCGATCACCGGGGTTTACCAGGCTCTGCGCAACCCGAAGGCCGACGCGGAGCTCAGTGCGCTCAGGCAGGACCTCTACAAAGGCGGATTGCTGTCCAAGGGACACCGTACAGCGCGAAAAATACTCACCACTTTGAAAAATGGCGGCGTTGTCGCGATGATGGCGGATCTGCGGGAAACACGAGGAATTCAGGTACCGTTTTTTGGCCGTATGGCCTATGCCACGCCTGTCCCCGCCTCGCTGGCAAGATCCTGCGATGTTCCGATTGTCGTGGGCCGCGTCATTCGCAAAAAGGGTGTGAATTTCCGGATCGAAGGCCGGGCCATTTCCTTTCCGGTGACAGAAGACCGTCAGGCCGATATCGAAGCGACAACGAGGCAAATTCACGCTATTTTTGAAAGCTGGATCCGGGAATATCCGGAACAGTGGATGTGGATTCACAAGAAGTGGGCGCCTCCCGGCAAGTCTTCCGCCCAGAAACAGGCCAGGCGCGCTGCCGCCGCCAAGGTCGCCAATTCCGGGAATTAGCGGTCTGCTTCAAAGGAAGAAACCGCGCTTTCGCCTTTCGGTGCATAGTTGCGGCGCAGCATAAGCGCTATAGATCTTTTTTGTTCAGCGGAGGATCGCGGATTCATGAAGACCCCAGGTGCGTTTTACAAGCCGCTTGCCATCGGTGCACCGGCACCTTTCCGGGAACCGCCCGTTTCCCTGGAACGCATGATCCATTTCGTACCGCCGCACATTGAAAAGATGCGCGCGAAGGTGCCTGAACTCATCCACAAGGTCGATGTGATTCTCGGCAATCTCGAAGACGCCATCCCCGCGGATGCCAAGACAGAAGCCCGCGCAGGCTTTATTCAGATGGTCAGAGACAATGAATTCGGTGAAACCGGTCTCTGGACCCGGGTGAATTGTCTCAACAGTCCCTGGTTCCTCGACGATCTTATGGAAATCGTGCCGGCCGTCGGCGACAAGCTCGATGTCATCATGCTGCCCAAGGTCGAGGGCGTATGGGACATTCATTATCTCGATCAGCTGCTGGCCCAGTTGGAGGCCCGGGCGGGTCTTTCCAGGCCGATCATGATCCATGCGATTCTGGAGACTGCCGAAGGCGTCAAGAATGTAGAACAGATTGCGGCGGCAAGCCCTAGGATGCATGGTATGAGCCTCGGGCCTGCCGACCTTGCCGCTTCCAGGGGCATGAAGACGACCCGTGTCGGCGGAGGGCACCCCGATTACGCAGTGCTGTCGGATGCCGATGGAACGGGCGCGCGGGCGGCTTATCAGCAGGATCTTTGGCACTATACCGTCGGCAAGATGGTCGATGCATGCCTGTCCTGTGGGCTGAAACCCTTTTATGGTCCTTTCGGGGACTTTTCTGACCCTGAAGCCTGCGAAAGTCAGTTCCGCAACGCCTTCCTGATGGGATGCCTGGGTGCGTGGTCGTTGCACCCGACCCAGATCGACATTGCAAAGAAGGTTTTCTCTCCGGACCCGGTCGAAGTTGCATTTGCCGCCAAGATCCTTGCAGCCATGCCGGACGGTACGGGGGCAGTCATGATCGACGGAAAAATGCAGGACGATGCAACCTGGAAGCAAGCAAAGGTGATTGTTGATCTCGCCAAACTCGTTGCTTCCAAGGATACGGGGCTTGCTGCCGTTTACGGTCTTTAGAAAATCTCAAGGCCAGGTGTGTAAAGTTTAATGTTGCAACGCTTGCAAGCTTGTCGTTGACAGGCTATCCCGGCATTGCATGCAGCAGGCGGACGAGTAACCATGCGAACGGCAAAATTCAGAATTGGCCAGGTCGTCCGGCACCGGATTTACCCTTTCCGGGGTGTGATTTTCGATGTCGACCCGACTTTCAGCAATACGGAAGAGTGGTGGAACGCGATCCCTGAAGACGTGCGCCCTCTTCGCGACCAGCCTTTCTACCATCTTCTCGCCGAAAACGAGGAGACGGAATATGTTGCCTATGTCAGCGAACAGAATCTGGAACCGGACATAACCGGCGAACCGGTGCGTCATCCTCAGGTCGAGGAAATTTTCGAAGAACAGACCGATGGTTCGTATCTGCCGCGCAGCGTCGAAATTCATTAAAGAACCAAGCGCGAGATAAGCTGGCGCGATATTTGAACGCCGCGGAGGAGCCCGCGGCGTCGTCAGGATTGGCTGCAGCCTACTGCAAATGGCAGACGTCTGTTCCACCGGGTGTCGTGATAGAGACGGAATCGCCCTTTGAATGAAGACTATAGCGGCCGTCGCTGTAGAGAGATCCGGAACCAGAAGGAACCTGCTCAAGCCGGATTTTTTCCGGACTGTCGTAGCCGAACAGAATATATCCATCGCCTTCGTTGTAATAGGTCACATCAAGCGGAAGTCCCTCCGGGCAGGTGTACCGAACATGGATGACGTCAGAGGACGTTTGTGGGGCGACGTCGGCGATTGCATTTGTAATGGCATACAATGGCGTTTTTCCCTGATTGCCGATCCCGTACATGACCTGCTTCCGATGAAGATCAAGCTGCAATGAAACACTGCGCGACGCATCAAATAGATAAACCGACCACTCGTCCCTGTTCTGCTCCTGAAAAAGGAAGGCAACCCGGCCCTGGGTATTCAGTTCCTCCCACTGGCCTCCGCCAGCCTGTGAAAAGCTGCCGTTCGAATGGAAGACCTGGGAGACATTGTAACCGTTGACCGGTATCTGTGCATTCGGCTTCGCCGGACTGTTAACAGCGGGCTGTCGAGGCGCACACACCTTGTAAATGGTCGGATAGGGCGTTTGCGAGCAGAGAAGCCCGCCCCACTGAAAGCCGGTCTGCCCGTTGCCATAGCGGATCTGGAACCATTCGTAGCCATTCATCATCACGCCTGTCGCGTTGAGGATGAGAAAACTATCGCGCTCGTACAGACTGCCTACCTGCTGGTACTGCATGCCCGGACCGCTTCGAACCTTGCCGCCGAACGACTGGCCTTGCTGCGGAAAATCGACATCCGGCGAAGCAAGGATTGGCCGTACTGGCAACAAGAACATTGCCAACACGACAAAGACTGAAAAACGTTTCATCAAATTTCCTGTTTGTAACGCGCTATAGGAACTGGAAAAAAGATACTAGTACAGAGGGCGTGACAACTGATTTGTTAGACGTCCAATTCTGTTGAAATTTGTTTTCTTGTATCCGGGCAAAAAGTTGTGCTCCCGCCCGCACACAAAAATAAAGGCCGGAACGCCTGGTTCCGACCTTTATTGTTTTGCAGCCGTGCAGGCCGTCTTTCATTTGTTAACTCGAGCGTTGAGCAACCGCATGCCCGCGGGGGAGCAAAACAGCCGGCGCTGTCGTGGAACGATGCGCAAGCCGTTCTTCACCTCACAGTTTACTGGCTCGGCTTCTGAGCGTCGATCAGCTTCTGACGGGCTTCATCCGCACGCTTTTGAAGTTCGCTTTGCAGTTCTTCCTGGCGCTTTTGCAGGTCAGCCAGGTTCATGGGCTCGCCGTCATAGACGCTGGTGAAACCGATCAGCGTCATCTTGAAGACGATTTCCTTGGCCTGCTGATTGTAGGGAGCCACCCGCATTTCTCCACCCTGCTTCATCACGCTGATGAAGCTGTCGTCAATGGCCAGCTCCGCGTAGCACGCATTGGGCGCACAAATGCTGTATTTGGCCTGTACCGGTTTGCCGTCATCAATCTGGATGCGCAGTCCCGGCTGGAGCAAAACACCGGTCGGTACAGCTACAAGCAGCTTCTTGCGCGCCTCGCCTTCCGTCTCCTGGATGGCGATGTTGCTCAGGAACTGGCCTGTGTTGGTGCGCAGTTCAATCGATATGAAGCAGATTTCTTTCTGCGTATTCGGATTGGTGTTACACGCTTTCGTCCAAGGGCTCTTTTCTTCTTGGGCGATTGCGGGAGCACCTGCAAAAGAAGATAGGGCAAGGAATGCACCCGCTGCACATCCGAACAATCCTCTTTTCAAAACACTCTTCATCGAAACGTCCTCAATCGTGCGTGTGCGAAAACTTTCGCGTTGTTCTGAGGCATTCCGGACCCAACCGCAAGGCCCGAGAGATAATTCAAACCGTGAAAACATGGTAAGGCAGCTAATTTGGGCAAGAGGGTGACCGATTTGCAACGCAGGTGAAATCAGCGATTCAAAGCTGAATATCTTGCTGAATATCTCTTGCACCAGGCGCGTCCTTTCCAACCCTGTGATAGTCTGAAAGATGAGAATCAACAGAATCTCGGACGGTGGTCATGCGTTTCTTCATAGTTACCGAGTATCTTTGCCAATACTGTAACATCCGGCCGCTTGCCATGATGTCGGCGCTTCTTTGCGCGGCAATTGGTTTGCTTCCCGCATTTGCGGCAGATGAAGACGTGCCCTGGACCCATGCCATTTCAATGCATGGATCCCCTGCCCTCGGTCCTGACGAGCCGTTTCCTTACACCAACACGGACGCGCCGAAAGGCGGATCGATCACACTCGGTGTGCAAGGAACCTTCGACAGTCTGAATTCCTTCATTGTTCAGGGCGGCTGGACTTCGGCGCGTGGAATGCGCGAGCGGGAGATGGGCAACAACATCCTTGAAAGCCTGATGGTACGGTCCCACGCGGAGCCCTTTTCGCTTTACGGCCTCCTGGCCCAACGGGTGCGCATGCCCGACAGCCGAGAATGGATCGAGTTCGAGCTCAATCCGGATGCGAAGTTCTCCGATGGCTCTCCGGTGACCGTTGACGACGTGATCTTCTCACTAGATGTCATTCGTGATAAGGGCCGTCCGCCTTACCGGAACTGGTATGCGGCCATTGTCGACAAGCAGATAACCGGCCCCAACCGGCTGAAGCTGATATTCGAAAATGGCGATAACAGGGAATTGCCATTGCTGATCTCACTGGCGCCTATCTATTCCAGCAAACACACCGACGCCGAGACTTTCGACAAGTCATCCCTGAACCCGCCGGTCGGCTCCGGTCCCTATACCTTCAAGACAATCGAGCCCGGCCGGGTCGTCGTCTACGAGAAAAATCCCGATTACTGGGCGAAGGACCTCCCTGTCAAAGCCGGTTTCGATAATTTCGACAAAATCCGCATCGAGTATTTTCGCGATGAAACCACACTGCAGGAGGCCTTCAAAAAGGGGCTTGTTCAGGCGTTGCAATTTCGCGATCCGGCTCGCTGGGCGACAGGGTTCAATTTTCCCGCCGCCGAGAATGGCGACGTCGTGAAACTCGAGGTGCCGTTCGGTGTCCCTGCTGCCACGCAAGGCATCGCGTTCAACACACGGCGAAAACAGCTGAGCGACCCGAACGTGCGCAAGGCGCTTCGCATGCTTTTCGATTTCGAATGGGTCAATCGAAATCTCTATCACGGACTTTATACACGCACGGCCGGGTATTGGGACAATTCGGAGCTGTCGTCGGTCGGCCGTCCAGCCAGTGCGCGCGAAAAAGAGCTGCTTGCGCCCTTTCCCGATGCTGTCGATCCGGACGTCATGGCCGGAACCTGGCGCCCGGCCGATGCGGACGGGTCCGGGCGGGACAGAAAAGTAATGCGAGCAGCATTGGCTGAATTCAGCAAGGCTGGATATGGCCTGAAAGACCGGAAGCTCGTTCACGAAGAAACCGGTGAGCCGCTGACATTTGAAATCCTCGCCAAAAACGAGGACGAGGAGAAACTTGCGCTCACCTATATCCGCACTCTGGAACTTCTCGGTATCGACGCGAATGTCCGCAGTGTCGACCCTTCCCAATTCGAAGACCGCAGAACGAAGCGCGATTTCGATATGGTCTTCAACACATGGACCGCGTCCCTTTCTCCTGGGGCGGAGCAGTATGGACGCTGGTCTTCAACTGCGGCGGATGCCGAAGGGTCCTTCAACTTCGTAGGGGCGAAGGATCCTGCAATCGATGCACTCATCGACGCAATTGTCGGAGCCCGCAGCCGCGAGGAGTTCGTGGACGCAGTCCGTGCCTTCGACCGTGTGCTGATTTCCGGTGCTTATGCCGTTCCCCTGTATCACGTATCGGATGATTGGGTTGCATACTGGAACCAGGTTTCACCGACCCGGACGCATTCCCTCTACGGACACGAATATGACACGTGGTGGTCTTCCACGGCACGTTAATCGGACCAATGGACGAAAGAAAAAATGAAAGTCACCCAAGAAAGTCTTTCCAAAGAGCATCATGACAGCGGAGCCTGGTCCGATTTGCCGCTGGACGAACTCTTTCGGCAAACTGCGGCCGAACACCCGACTCGCCTCGCGATTGCGGATGCACCGGACCGGGAAGTCTGGACCGGCGGTGCTCCCCGCCAGGTTACCTATGAAGAAGCGGATCGTGAAATCGATCGCCTCGCGGCCTTCTACAGGACAGTGGGTCTCGCCACGGACCATGTCATCGGGGTGCAGGCGCCCAACACCGTGGATGCCGTGATCGCAATTCTCGCAGCATTTCGTGCGGATCTGATCATTTCCCCCCTCCCCCTCCACTGGCGCCAGAAAAACGTGCTTGCAGCGCTCAATTCCATCGGCGCGAAGGGATTTATCGCTGCAGATCGCGTCGAGACGAGAGACGTCGGCGTCGCAGCGCGGGACGTGGCGGGGGATCTGTTTTCGCTTCGCTTTGTCTTTGGCCTCGGCAAGAACATTCCCGATGGACTTATCGAACTCGGGCCGATGCTTGCGGAAATGGGAGACGGGCTCGAATTCAAGCCAAGCGAACGCCCCGACCCCGCCGATCACACGGCAACAATCTGCTGGAGCCGGAGCGGCGAGGAGAATGTTCCTGTCAGCCGTTGCCACAATCACTGGATCTCGGCTGCGCAGATGATCGTCGAAGAGGCGCATATCGGCGAAGCGAGCAGCATTCTGCTGCCCTATTCGCTCAGCGGTCTGACAGGACTGGGAGGTGGACTGGTCCCCTGGCTGCGAACCGGCGGTACACTGCATCTGCACCATCCGACATCTCTGGCAAATCTGGCCGCGCATGCCAACGATGTGAAGGCGGACGTGGTCATGACGCCCGGTCCGCTCGCGCAGACGCTCGATCGGAAGCTGAGCGACCACGAAACCACAATTCTGGCTGCCTGGAACATTGCCGCGCCACGTCCGACAACCTTCGTTGCCCGCAGAAGACTGGTCGATCTGCATATTGCCGATGAATTTGCCCTCATGGCCAAGGCGCGCGGACCTTCCGCCAAGATGAAAGCGATGGCGCTGGGAAAGCACTGCGGGCCGAACGGGTGTGAAAGCGGGCCAGCCCTTCTGGAAATTTCAGTTGCCGACGCCACGGAGGGCCTCGGTCCGTCTCTTCTTGTCAAGGGGCCCATGGTTCCAGAGGTCGGCTGGCACACCATCAATGGCGAAAACCTCAAGGTCCACCGGGACACCGCTGGTTTCCTGAACACCAATATCGGGGTGGACCTTGTTGAAGGTGGAATTTCCGGGTTCGGCATTCCCGGACGATATGCGTTGGGAACCGGCAACCTCGAAGCGGTTGATCTGATCTACGCCGACTATGAGGGAGTGAAGGAAGCTGCTGCCTTCATTGTCGCAGACTCGATCCTTGGCGCCAGAATGTATGCGGCCCTGGTTCCCGAGCAAGGTCAGGTCCCGGATGCCGGTGCTTTCTTTGCTTATCTCGATGCGGAAGGAGTTGACCTTGCCAAGATCCCTCATCGTGTGCTGATTTTACAATCGTTGCCACGGAATGCGGATGGGACAGTCTCCCGTGAGCGATTGACGATGCGCACACAGCGGTTGCCTGCTTCCGCTGTGGCATAGGTGGGGAACCGGAATGGATGTTGAAACCTCGCTTTCCTGGCGTGGACCATATTGGTATGCGGGGCGGCGCCCGAAACGAAACGGCAATGGCGACGAACCGGAAGATCTGGATGTTGCTCTTGTAAACATGTTCGAACGGGGTGGCCGTCTTCCAACTGCCTTGCCGGCCGCGATTGTCGTCGATGTGACCTGCCTTGAAGACGGTCAGGTGGACCCGTTTTTTGATTGGCTGAAAGCACAGATGCAGACCCTTGACAGCGAGGTTCCGTTTTATGTGCTCACCGGGAGCGACAGTACGTTGCCGGAAGGATTGCGTGCCACGGCCATAATCGACCGGATCGTTCCGGACGACATTCTTTTGATGCTGATCTGCATTCATCAGCGCGCGCTTCTGCGTTCTGAAGAGGCCCAGCTTCGCCGCCGGATTTTTGGCCGGATTCCCGGTTTTGGTACTGCCCCCCATCATTCAGGGTCGAGCAGCCTTCTTGTTGTCGGTTTGAGTGGACGGTTTCTGGAGTGGCAGGACGCAAGCGACCAAAAGGTCGAAGTCGTCGGTGCCTTTGACGGAAACATGGCCGTGGAATTCATGTCGAAACGGGCATTCGATGCCGTCGTGGTCGATGCTGCGTTTGAGGATGCTATCGACTATATGCAGCAGATCCGCAGGGATTCCCGCTTTGCGGGGCTTCCAGTGCTGGCTGTCTGCGAGAGGGAGGAAGATCTGGTGCAGTTGTTCCGCAACGGGGCATCAGATGTTCTGGTTGGCGAGAACCGCAAGGAAACCCTCTCCCGCCGCCTGACCTCCGCCATCAGATTCGGCAAGCGCCGTCGTCTGGCGGATAGAATCCTGGCGGAAAGCCACTTGTGGCTCCGGCAACGGCTCCACGAAGGTGGTCTCGGTGTGAAGGATTACACCGCCTATCTTGAGGCCTGCAGCAACGCACTTGCTGTTCGGGGTCTGGACCTTTGGGAAATGCGTCTTGAACCTGAAAATTTTGGTCTTTCCATCAACTCCTCGCAGGAGCTTGCGGAATTCAACGCCACCTTGCTGTCAATTGCCGACGCGACAAGCCGCGACGAGGACCTTGTCTGCCTGGTGCGCGATTTCGGACCGGTGGCAGTACTCAAAAACGAGGCGGGGATAGGCCGGCTGCAGAAAAGGATCAATGCGATCCTCGCTCATACGGTGCTCTAGGGTAACGCGATACGCGTTCAGTCGGTTCGGAAATTGGTGTCGCCGGGATGGGAGATTGCAGGAAACAACCTGGCTCTCCTATGCCGGGTTACCACCCGCAGGTACAATATTATGGAGATGTGCCCCAGGTGCCTTGCCCTGATTTTGCCCCGATATTTGGATTGAATCGATCTTTCATGTAATTGTGCGTGAAATGCGATGCAGATGCATAAGCGCCAACTCAGACCCGGGATTGTGAATGACCGAATTTCCTCCTTTGACCGTGGACGTTGTTTCCGACGTCATGTGCCCGTGGTGCTATATCGGCAAGAGACGCTTGGAAACGGCCCTGAGATCGGTTCCTCAATTGAATGTGACAGTCCGTTGGCATCCCTTCCAGTTGGACGCGTCTCTGCCCAAAACGGGTAAGGACAGGCAGAAGTATCTCAGCGACAAGTTCGGCGGCATTGAAAAGGCGGATAGTTTCTACCGCCAGATCAAGGCAGCGGGTCTGGAAGAAGGGATCGATTTCGCCTTCGACGACATCAGACTTTCGCCGAATACGCTTGATTGCCACCGCCTGATCCTGTGGTCGCGCGCCGACGACCTTCAGGACGAAGTCGTCGAGCGGCTGTTCGATGCCTATTTCCTGAAAGGCGAGGATCTGACAAAATCCGAGACGCTGGTGCGGATTTCTGAGGAGGCCGGCATGCAATCCGACCTTGTGGAACAGCTTTTGGAAACGGATACCGACCTCGACAAGGCCGAGGCGGAAATCGCAAATGCTCAGGCGGCCGGCATCACCGGAGTTCCGTGTTTCATCATCGATGGACGTTTCGTTCTTGCGGGTGCGGAAAAGGCAGAGACGATTGCTGCCGCACTGCTGCACGCGGAAGAAACCCGCACAGATCAGGATTCGCAATCGGCAGTCTGAGTTGCTGAAACTCTGCGGCACAAAAAAAGCCCCGGACAATCCGGGGCTTTCGTCGTTTTCAATTGCCTCGAGCCTTCAGCCCTTCAGGATGGATCTTCCGGCGTAGATAGCCTGAAGGCCAAGCTCTTCCTCGATACGGAGCAGTTGATTGTATTTCGCCAACCGGTCGGAACGGGCGAGAGATCCGGTTTTGATCTGTCCGCAATTGGTGGCAACGGCCAGATCGGCAATGGTGGCGTCCTCGGTTTCGCCGGAGCGGTGGGACATGACCGCGCTGTAGGCCGCCTTGTGAGCGGTTTCCACAGCATCGAGAGTTTCCGACAAGGTGCCGATCTGATTGACTTTGATCAGGATCGAATTGGCGACACCCATGTCGATACCCTTGCGCAGACGCTCGGAATTGGTCACGAACAAGTCGTCGCCGACGAGTTGGCATTTGTCGCCAATCAGGTCGGTGGTGGCTTTCCAGCCGTCCCAGTCATCCTCGGCCAGGCCGTCTTCGATGGAGATGATCGGGTAGCGGGCGGCGAGGTCGGCCAGGTAACCGGCCATTTCGCCCGGTGCCAGCGACTTGCCTTCGCCATCAAGCGCATATTTGCCGTCCTTGAAAAATTCCGTCGAAGCGGCGTCGAGCGCGAGATAGACATCTTCGCCCGGTTTGTAGCCGGCGGATTCGATCGCCTTCATGACGAATCCAATTGCCGTGTCGGTCGATTCCAGGTTGGGTGCGAATCCACCCTCGTCGCCGACATTGGTGTTATGGCCGGCTGCGCCGAGCGCCTTTTTGAGCGTGTGGAAGATTTCCGTTCCCATGCGCATTGCTTCGCTGAAGGATTCAGCGCCAACAGGCATGATCATGAATTCCTGGAAATCGATCGGGTTGTCGGCATGCGCGCCGCCGTTGATGATGTTCATCATCGGTACCGGCAGGGTCCGGGCGGACGTACCGCCAACATAACGGTAGAGCGGCAGACCGGAGGCTTGGGCGGCGGCGCGGGCAACGGCAAGGGAAACGCCGAGGATGGCGTTTGCGCCGAGGCGCGCCTTGTTCGGGGTGCCGTCGAGATCAATCATGGCCTGATCGATCTGCAACTGGTCCTCGGCCTCAAGACCGCCAACCGTCTCGAAAATCTCTCCATTGACGGCATCGACTGCCTTTTGCACACCCTTGCCCAGGAAGCGGTCGCCACCGTCGCGCAGCTCAACAGCCTCATGCGCACCGGTGGAGGCGCCGGAGGGCACCGCCGCCCGGCCGAAGGAACCGTCCTCCAGGAAAACATCGACTTCAACGGTCGGATTACCACGGCTGTCAAAGATCTGACGGCCGATAACATCAATAATGGCGGTCATGGAAAGAACTCCCTATCGCATGTACCTGAACTGACAATCTGCCGGACGGTGACCCGGCGCTTTCCGTATCCGCCGGAGCGGCTGCATAACATGAAAAAGCCGCCCAACCGCACGGCCTCAAAAAAGCTATCAGATCGCAACATCCGTAGCCTTCGTAACTTCATCGAGCGCCTTCAACCGCTTCAGCAGCGCTTCAAGGTCTTTAAGGGGAACCATGTTCGGGCCGTCCGACGGTGCATTGTCCGGGTCTGGATGGGTCTCGATAAACAGACCGGCGACACCAACCGCAATCGCGGCGCGCGCGAGCACGGGCACCATGGTGCGATCACCGCCGGTGGATGCCCCCTGCCCGCCGGGCTGCTGAACGGAATGGGTCGCGTCAAAGACGACCGGCGCGCCCGTCGCAGCCATGATCGGCAGGGACCGCATGTCGCTGACGAGCGTATTGTAACCAAAACTGGCGCCGCGTTCTGTCAGAAGAACATTCGAGTTTCCCGACTCGGTCACTTTGGCCAGAACGTTCTTCATGTCCCAAGGGGCAAGGAACTGGCCTTTCTTTACGTTAACGACTTTTCCGGTGTTCGCGGCTGCGATCAGAAGGTCCGTCTGACGGCAGAGAAACGCCGGGATCTGCAGAATATCGACCACTTCGCCGACCGGGGCGCATTGTTCCGGTGCATGGACATCGGTCAGAACGGGCATGTCGTAGGTTTCGCTGATTTCGGCGAATATGGGCATCGCCTCCTTCATACCCAGACCGCGCTTGCCCGACAAGGACGTCCGGTTTGCCTTGTCGTAAGACGTCTTGAATACGGTGCTGATGCCGAGCCTGCCGGTGATTTCCTTGATGGCGGCCGCACATTCCAGTGCGTGTTCGCGGCTTTCCATCTGGCATGGACCCGCTATGAGGCTGAACGCCGCTTCATTGTCAAATATCACATTTCCAACGGAAACAACGCGGTTCGCCTGGGTCATTTTTCACCAATGTTTTCAGTACGGATTTCGTCCGGACAACAGCCTTTCAGCATGCGACCGGGTGCCTGAATGAAGTTGCGTGTTCCATAGCGTTCTTTTCGCCTGCCCGCAACATCCCGCCTGCGTTCGCCGCAAAACAGTTAAATCGATTTAAAAACGGGCTTGCCACATTTTTACTCCTGACCATTGTTTTGCCATCGGTTTGATGATTTTATTGCGTTGCACACATGTATTGTCGGCAAAATCGAAGTCTGTCGCCGGACTTATTTTATATGGCTTTTTAAGCAGTCTTGTTTTGCGGGTAATATTTTTTGAGTGAGCAAATTGCCTGTCGGCCGCCGCAATCCGGATGCATGTATGTAAATTCATGATACGGGTCTGCAATTTAAGGCCAATCGGGTATAGAAGCCGTTAGGTTCGAATTTGGAAGGCGTCACATGAACAAACCCATCCGCAAGGCAGTGTTGCCTGTTGCTGGTCTCGGCACCCGGTTCCTGCCGGCGACGAAAGCAGTTCCGAAGGAAATGCTGACGATTGTCGACCGTCCGATCATTCAATACGTTGTCGATGAAGCGCGCGCCGGCGGCATAGAGCACATCGTTTTCGTGACCGGCCGCAACAAGCAAGTGATCGAAGACCACTTCGATATCGCTTATGAACTCGAAGACACCTTGAGGACGCGGAACAAGACTGCCGCGCTGGAACTCCTGGAAAAACATCGTCCGCAGCCCGGATCCACGAGTTTTACCCGTCAACAGGCACCGCTCGGTCTCGGGCACGCCATCTGGTGCGCCCGGGATATTATCGGTGATGAGCCGTTTGCCATTCTTCTTCCGGATGTGATTATCAAGTCACAGGTCAGCTGCCTGAAACAGATGGTGGACTTGTATGAACACACCGGCGGCAACATAATTGCCGTAGAAGAAGTTCCCGAAGATCAGACGCACAACTACGGCATTGTCGAGCTTTCCGACCGGATCGCGGCAAACGCCAGCCGGATTTCAAATATGGTCGAAAAACCGGCACCCGGAACGGCTCCATCCAATCTGATGATCACCGGCCGGTACATTCTTCAGCCGGAAATTTTCGACCTTCTGTCCAGCCAGGACACGGGAGCCGGTGGAGAGATCCAGCTAACGGACAGCATGCTCTCCATGATGAAGGGGCAGCACTTCGCGTCGCTCAAATTCGAGGGACGCAGCTACGACTGCGGCAACAAAGCAGGGTTCCTGAGTGCCAATATCGCCTTTGGCATGGATGATCCGAAACTGGCCGAGCAGCTCGTTCCGTTTATGGAAGAGATGATCAAACAGCCACTCGCCGCCGAATAAGCGCTTCTCCAGCGCCTGAACCCTTGAAATCAGCCTGTAGAACCGATTAGGAGTGGGCCGGATCCTGTGCAGCGATCCGGCCCACTCCTTTTCAGGAAGTTTCATGTCCGCAACCTCTCTTCTGTCCAAAAAGATTGCCGTGCTCGGTCTAGGTTATGTCGGACTGCCCGTGGCGACTGCCTTTGCGGCCAAGGGCTTCGACGTGCTTGGGTTCGACATCAAGGCGGACCGGCTGAAGGAGCTGGAAGACGGGCACGACAGCACGGATTCGGTAACTTGCGACGACCTTTCCCACGCGACGCTCGCTTTTTCCGCAAACGAGGAAGATCTCAAGGACAGGGATATTCTGATCGTCGCGGTTCCCACGCCCGTCGATCAGGCAAAACGCCCTGATCTGACGCCCTTCAGAAACGCGGCAGCCATTGCCGGCCGCAACCTGAAACAGGGTGCTATCGTCGTTTTTGAATCGACCGTTTTTCCCGGCGCTACGGAAGATATCGCGGTTCCGATCCTGGAACAGCAGTCGGGCCTGACACTCGGCCAGGGATTTGAGGTCGGCTATTCTCCCGAACGTATCAATCCGGGCGACAACCAGCGCGGATTTTCGGACATCACCAAGATCGTTTCCGCATCGTCCGGAATAGCAGACCGCACACTATGCGATCTCTATGGCGCGGTCGTAACGGCGGGCATACATCTCGCGCCCTCGATCAAGGTCGCGGAAGCGGCAAAAGTGATTGAAAACACCCAGCGGGACCTCAATATCGCCTTGATGAATGAACTGGCGATGTTGTTCCACCAGATGGGTATCGATACCCGTGATGTGCTTGAGGGTGCCGGCACGAAATGGAATTTCCTCCCCTTTCAACCTGGCCTGGTCGGTGGACATTGTATCGGCGTTGACCCGTATTACCTTACACACAAGGCCAATGAAATCGGGATGACCCCGCAGGTAATTCTGGCCGGGCGCGGCACCAATGAAGCAATGCCGGCCTTTGTTGCGGGCAAGATCATTCAGGAATGCGTCAAGTTGGGTCTGCCGGTACAGGCAAAGATCGTGGTTCTGGGCCTTACCTACAAGGCGGATGTGCCCGACACCCGCAATTCCAAAGTGGTGGATCTGATCAATGAACTGCGGAAGTTCGGTGCCGAGGTTCTGGTGCACGATCCGTTGGCGGATCCCGACGATGTGTCGAGCGAATATGGAATCATTCTTTCCGGTCCGGAGGCTCTGACAGGTGCCGATGCTGTTGTCCTGGCGGTTCCGCATCGGCAATTCTTACAGGATGAACCAGTCTGGCGGTATCTGACAGGGATGCTGAAAAACGGAGCCGGTCTTGTTGCCGACATTCCCGCGCTTCTGGACCGCACTTCCGTGCCCGAGGGGGTCCGGCTCTGGAGGCTTTGAGTTTACTGGGTAATTTCGACCCTAAGCCTCAAAGATCTGCCGAGTTATCAGTTTCCACTGAGTTTTCCCATGAATACTTTCAATCTTTCGAGTGGTCGATTTGGGGGATTATTGCGAAATCGGAAAACCGGAAATTAAATTCGCCCGTATAGTGTTGGTGTTTCGAGAAAGGAGATACCGATCATGGCTCAGGCTCATTTCCGGAAGTTGGCTGCCGCGGCAGCCGTAAGCACGTTTTTGCTGAGCGGTGCAGCGAACAGTGAAGACAGGCTCGATAGTGGCGCATTTCAGGAAATCATTAAAAATCAGATGAATGCCTTCGCGACGGACGATGCCGGAGCGGCGTTCTCCTTTGCAGCCAATTCTCTGAAGCAGCGGTTCCAGACCCCGGAATTCTTCATGGAGATGGTCCGGCAAGGCTACCAGCCGGTCTATAATCCGCAAAGCGTTACCTTCGGGCGATCCATGATGACCAAGATCGGACCGACACAGGAAGTTTATGTGACGGGACCCAAGGGCAAAAACTGGCTGGCGCTTTACAGCTTCGAGGAGCAGTCCGATGGGTCGTGGCGAATTTCCGGCTGTTACCTGACTAAATCCGACGGTTTTTCTGCCTGAACCGATTGCGGATCAGAGAGCCGGAATATCGCCCCGGGCCCAGTCTTCTTTCGTCCGGGCATAGAAATCCTCGAAGCTTCCAGCCTCGATGGCGTCGCGCATGCCCTGCATGAGCTGTTGATAGTAGGCGATGTTGTTCCAGGTCAGCAGCATGCCGGCAAGCCCCTCGCCTGCCCGTACAAGATGATGCAGGTAGGCGCGGCTGTAGATGCTGGCCGCGGGGCAGGTGTTTTCCTCGTCCAGAGGACGCGGATCGTCCTGGTGACGGGCATTTTTCATGTTCACCTTGCCAAATCTGGTATAGGCAAGCCCATGTCGGCCGGCACGGGTCGGCATGACACAGTCGAACTGGTCGATACCCCGCTTCACGCTTTCCAGCAGATCGTCGGGAGTTCCCACGCCCATCAGATACCGCGGCTTGTCCACCGGCATGACCGGCGTCGTGATGTCCAGCATCGCGAGCATCACGTCCTGAGGTTCTCCGACTGCGAGACCGCCAACCGAATAGCCTTCAAACGGCATTTTGCCGAGTTCCTGCGCAGAGCGGATACGCAAATCGGGCTGATCACCGCCCTGGACAATGCCGTAGAGCCCTTGCCCCTTGCCGGGTCCGCCCATCCGTTCGAACTGCGTTCTGGACCGCTCGGCCCATCGCAGCGACAGTTCCATGGCGCGCTGGACCTCTTCCTTCGGACTGGGCAGGCGTATGCATTCGTCGAGCTGCATCTGGATGTCCGATCCGAGCAATCCCTGAATTTCGACAGACCGTTCCGGCGTCAGATGGTGTTTGCTGCCGTCAATATGGCTTTGGAAGCGGACGCCGTCCTCGTCCAGTTTGCGCAACTGGGCCAGAGACATCACCTGAAACCCGCCGCTGTCGGTCAGGATGGTGTGCGGCCAGTTCATGAAAGTGTGCAAACCTCCCAGGTTTGCCACCCGTTCCGCGGTCGGCCGCAGCATCAGGTGATAGGTGTTGCCGAGAACCACATCCGCGCCCGTCTCACGCACCTGACTCGGATACATTGCCTTCACGGTGGCCTGAGTTCCCACCGGCATGAAAGCGGGGGTGCGAACGGTGCCATGGGGCGTGGTGATTTCTCCGCGCCGGGCGTCCCCGTCCGTGGTGATCAGGCTGAAACTGAAAGTCTTTTCGTTTTCGGACATAGCGGAGTTTCCTAAAGCGCGCTGTCGTGCGGAAACAGCAGGGAGGCGTCTCCGTAGCTGTAGAACCTGTATTCCTCGGCGATGGCATGGGCGTAGGCGGCACGCATGTTTTCCAGGCCGCAAAATGCCGATACCAGCATGAAGAGGGTCGAGCGCGGCAGATGAAAATTTGTCATCAGGGCATCGATAACCCTGAAACGGTATCCGGGGGTGATGAAGATCGATGTCTCTCCGGAAAATGCTGCGATCGAGCCGGTTTCCTGCGCTGCGCTTTCAAGAATGCGCAGCGATGTCGTCCCTATGCTGACGACCCTGTTGCCACGTTTTTTGACTGCGGCAAGCGCAAGCGCCGTCGTCTCTGACACCTCGCCCCATTCCGCGTGCATCTTGTGATCCTGCGTGTCGTCAGCCTTTACCGGCAGAAACGTTCCTGCTCCCACATGCAGCGTAACCCGGTGTTGCTCGATGCCCCTCTCTTCAAGCGCCTTCAGGAGCTGTGGCGTGAAATGCAAACCTGCAGTCGGGGCAGCCACCGCCCCATCTTTTTCGGCGTAAATCGTCTGATAGTCCTGCCGGTCCTGCATGTCTTCGGCGCGCTTGTGGGCGATATAGGGAGGCAGGGGAATATGTCCGACCACGGCGATCGCCGCATCGAGTTCCAGTCCCGCGCGATCAAAAGCAAGCAGAACTTCCCCGCCGTCGGCTTTCTCCGCGACCCTTGCCGTCAGAACGGTGTCTTCGTTTTCGAAAACGAGGGTATCTTCTGTCTGGAGTTTTTTGGCCGGGCGCACGAAAGCCCGCCAACTGCCAGGATCTGTGCGCAGATGCAGGGTCACGCTGATGCCGGCGACGACTTCGCCGCGCAGGCGCTT
This sequence comes from Labrenzia sp. OB1, assembly GCF_001624695.1. Classification (GTDB taxonomy): domain Bacteria; phylum Pseudomonadota; class Alphaproteobacteria; order Rhizobiales; family Stappiaceae; genus Roseibium. The sequence continues at coordinate 56,796 of NZ_JSEP01000008.1, forward strand.
GCCTTCGAGCTGGGCGGGAATAACCCGTGTGTCATTGAAAACCAGCGCGTCTCCCGGGTTGAGGAGCGCCGGCAGATCGCGCACCCCGCCGTCAGTCAGAAGTTCTTGGCTACCGGGGCGCACGACAAGCATGCGCGCAGCGTCACGCGGCCGGGCGGGCCGGAGCGCGATCCGTTCATTGGGGAGGTCAAAATCGAACTGTTCGACGCGCATTGCGCTTCTGCTCAAGCCGTATATTCGTGAGGTGGGCGGGCTTCAATCGGAAAGAATGTCTTCCGGATCACCGCATTCAAGTGTCAGCGGCTCATAAAGGGCGATCAGGTCAAGGTCAACCGGCGCGGACAGGAAGGCAAAAAAACAGCGCGGATATCGAATCCGCGCTGCATGCTCCGGCCATCGCCGGATCTTCCGTTTTCGATATCAGGCAGCGTCAGCGGCAACCTTCACAGAAACGATGTTGTCGGGATCTGCGACCGGCTCGCCGCGCTTGATCTTGTCGACATTGTCCATTCCCTCGATCACCTGACCCCAAACGGTATACTGACCGTCAAGCCAGGGAGCTTCGTTGAAGCAGATGAAGAACTGGCTGTCGCCTGAATTCGGATCCGAGGACCTCGCCATGGAACAGGTGCCGCGGGTGTGTTTTTCCTTGCTGAATTCGGCTTTCAGTTTCTGGCCGGAACCGCCGGTGCCAACGCCCTGCGGGCAACCGGTCTGTGCCATGAACCCGTCGATCACCCGGTGAAAGACGATCCCATCATAAAAGCCATCGCGGACGAGTTCCTTGATGCGCGCTACATGGGCCGGCGCGAGGTCCGGTTTCATTTCAATGACGATCTGCCCCTGGCTGGTATCCATGAGCAAAGTGTTTTCCGCATCCTTGATGTCGGCCATATTCAGTCTCCTTGAATTCTCAAACAACAGGCTTGTTTCAGCCGGTTTTATTGCGCGTCAGCGGCAACCTGCATCTTGACGATCTTGTCGGGATTCGCGGGCGGTTCGCCTTTTGCAATCATGTCGACATATTCCATGCCCTCAGTGATTTCTCCGAACACTGTGTACTGGCCGTTCAGCCAATCGCCATCAGAGAACATGATGAAAAACTGCGAATTGGCGCTGTCCGGGCTGGCCGCCCGTGCCATGCCGAGTGTACCGCGCTTGAAAGACGCCTGGCTGAATTCGGCCTTCAGGTCCGGTTCCTTTGAGCCGCCCATGCCCGTTCCGGTGGGATCGCCGGTCTGCGCCATGAAACCATCGATCACGCGGTGGAAGACGATTCCGTCATAAAACCCTTCACGGGTGAGTTTCTTGATCCGTTCCACATGGTTGGGGGCCAGATCCGGCCGCAACTGAATGACAACCCGGCCATCCTTGAGATCGAGATAAAGCGTATTTTCCAGATCGGTTCCCTGCGCGCCCGCCGCGACGGGCAAGATGATCAGGGACGCCAGAACGGCAATCAGTCTAAAAAGGCGTGACACTGGTTACTCCTACGATTCAGGTCAGAAATTCGGTTTCCTGTCAGGCACCGGCGGTTGCCCGGCGGCGCAAGGGTTCCGTGACCGGTTCAGGCACGAACGCGGAAATTTCTCCGCCCATCCTTGCGATTTGACGCACCAAGGTGGCCGTGATGTGGCGGACGTTGGGAGATGCGGGCAGGAATACCGTCTTGATATCCGGTTCAAGCGTTCCGTTCATTCCGGCCATCTGCATTTCGTAATCGAGATCCGTCCCGTCCCTGAGGCCACGAACGAGATAAGCCGCGCCCTGCATGCGGGCGGTCTCGATAACAAGATTTGAAAACGAAATAACTTCGATCCGGGAAGCCTCTTGCGGGCTGTATTCCGCCGCTGCGGAAGCATGGATCAGATCCACCCGTTCCTCGAAGGAAAACAGCGGCGACTTGCCCGGATGAATGCCTATAGCCACCACGACCTTGTCAGCCAAGGCAAGCGCCTGGCGCAGAATGTCCATGTGGCCGTTGGTAACCGGGTCAAAGGACCCGGGATAGAGAGCGATACGATTCATGGCCCCTTCCTTACTCCGCCTTCCGCAAGCTCACAAGGAAAAGCCGGTTGGAAACGGCCATTTCCCAACAACTGACATTATGTGACGGCCGTCACATCGGGCTTTCCATCAATAGGCCAGAGTGGCGTCATCGAAATCAGATGGCGTGAGCAGGAGCCAATACAATGAAAGGCTACGATACAATCGATCCGAGCGGAAACCGGAGTGGGTTCCAACCGTTTTCAATCGCGGTCAATGCAACCGACCCTTCCGCCCATCTCAAGGTGGCTATGGTTTTCGTCCTGGCACTGCTGACGATGATAGCTGCCGGGCTGATCACCATGCATCCGGGCAACGCATCCCAGGCGGAGGGACTGAACAGCCACGCAACACAGGGACTGTCGGCAACCAAGTCGGATCGTGTTGCCAGTGGTTCCGTCGAAACGAGCTGCAAATCGCAAACCTGGGGCGCATGGAGCGAAGATTGCGCTTCCGCTTTGAGTGGAGCCGGCAAGGTTCGCAACGTGTCCTTCGTGACTGTTGAAAAACAGGCGCCGACGGTGAATGAAACGATCCTCGCGCGGTATCCGGCAGCGAACTGACGGCACTTCTATTTACCCTAACGGCAAACAGCGGCTCAGGTTCACCTGGCCGCTGTTGTCGTTTCAGTATGGGGAAGTTATCGAAGATCAGCTTTCCGGAGCTTCGCCCTCTTCCCCTTTCGGGTTTTCGCCTGCATCGGAAGTGCCTTCCGCTTCAGAGGCTTCGCCACCTTCCGGTGTTACCACACCGTCTTCGTCGAGATCGTCTTCTTCATCGACCTCGGACAGGCCCTCGACCGCGACGACCTTTTCGCCTTCCGCCGTCTTGAATACGATGACGCCTTGTGTGGCGCGGCCGGCGATGCGGATGCCATGGACAGGACACCTGATCAACTGACCGCCATCGGTGACCAGCATGATCTGATCGCTGTCCTCAACCGGGAAGGAGGCAACAAGTCCGCCGTTGCGGTCGTTCACAGCCATGGCCGTGATGCCCTTCCCGCCCCGGCCCGTCACCCGGTATTCGAAGGATGACGTGCGCTTGCCGTAGCCGTTTTCGGAGATGGTGAGGATCACCTGTTCCGCCGCACTCATTTGCGCATAGCGCTCCTGAGGCAGGTCCCCGGCGACCACGCCTTCTTCATCCGATCCGGTCACACCGTCATCGGCCTCGCCGCGCATCGCTCTGGAGAGCTTCAGATAGGCGGCCCGTTCCTCTGCGTCGACATCGATATGGTGCAGGATCTGCATTGAGATGACATTGTCTTCATCAGCCAGCCTGATACCGCGCACACCGACCGAGTTCCGTCCTGCAAAGACGCGGACATCGGTGGCCGGAAAGCGGATGCACTGACCAAAGTTGGTTGTCAGCATGACATCGGAATGCTCGGAGCAGGTATCCACGCCGACAATGCCGTCGCCATCTTCCAGTTTCATGGCAATCTTGCCGTTCCGGTTGATGTTCACGAAGTCGGACAGCTTGTTCCGCCGCACCGTGCCGCGCACGGTCGCGAACATCACATCCAGATTGGCCCAGGTGTCCTCATCTTCGGGAAGCGGAAGAATGGAGGTGATCTGTTCACCCTGCTCCAGCGGCAGCATATTGATCAGGGCCTTGCCGCGTGAGGTCGGGCCGCCAAGAGGCAGGCGCCAGACCTTCATCTTGTAGCAGATGCCGCGAGAGGAGAAGAACAGTACGGGCGTATGGGTGTTGGCCACGAAGAGACGGGTAACGAAATCCTCGTCCTTGGTCGCCATTCCCGACCGGCCCTTGCCGCCGCGCCTCTGGGCACGATAGGTCGCAAGCGGAACCCGCTTGATGTAACCGCCATGGGAGAAGGTCACGACCATGTCTTCGCGCTGGATCAGATCCTCTTCGTCGAAATCCGGGCCGCCCTCAATGATCTCGGTTCGGCGCGGCGTCGCGAATTCTTCCTTGATCTCCAGCATCTCGTTGCGGACGATTTCCTGGATGCGGGCCCGGGAACTGAGAATGTCGAGAAAGTCGGAAATTTCCGCACCGATCTTGTTCAGTTCTTCCTCGATTTCGTCGCGACCCATCGCCGTGAGGCGCTGCAGACGCAGTTCGAGGATGGCGCGAGCCTGTTCTTCGGAAAGTTTATAGGTACCGTCTTCCCGGACCATGTGGCGCGGATCGTCGATCAACAGGATCAGGGCCTCAACATCCCGGGCGGGCCAGTTGCGCTCCATCAGCTGAGACCGGGCGGTCGCCGGATCGGGCGCGCTGCGGATCAGCTTGATCACTTCGTCGATATTGGCGACAGCAATACCCAGACCAACCAAAATGTGGGCCCGGTCGCGCGACTTCTTCAAAAGGAACCGCGTCCGGCGCTGAATGACCTCCTCGCGGAACGATACGAATGCCCTCAGCATGTAGGACAGGTTCATCTGTTCCGGCTTACCGCTGTTCAGCGCTACAATGTTGGCCCCGAAGGACGTCTGCAACTGGCTGAAGCGGTAAAGCTGGTTCAGGATGACATCCGGCACCGCATCGCGCTTGAGCTCGATCACCACCCGCATGCCGGAACGGTCGCTCTCGTCGCGGATATCGGAGATACCCTCGACGCGTTTGTCGCGCACCAGTTCGGCGATCTTCTCGATCATGCTGGATTTGTTGACCTGATACGGGATTTCCGTGACGATCAGCGCGGTCCGGTCCTTGCGGACTTCCTCGACGTCGACCTTGGCACGCATCATGATCGATCCGCGGCCGGTTTCATAAGCGCTGCGTATGCCGGACCGGCCCAGGATCATGCCACCTGTCGGAAAATCCGGACCCGGAACAATCTCCAGCAGTTCCTCCAGGGTCATGGCCGGATTTTCCATGATCGCGATGGCTGCGTCGATCACTTCGCCAAGATTGTGCGGAGGAATATTGGTTGCCATGCCGACGGCGATACCGCCGGCGCCATTCACCAGAAGATTGGGAAATTTGGAGGGCAGAACGACGGGTTCGCTCTCGGAGTTATCGTAGTTCTCCTGAAAGTCGACCGTGTCCTTGTCGATATCGTCCAGAAGCCTGTGCGCAACCTTTTGCAGACGGCACTCGGTGTAGCGCATGGCTGCCGCCGGATCGCCGTCGACCGAACCGAAGTTCCCCTGTCCGTCAATCAGCGGCAGACGCAGCGAGAAGGTCTGCGCCATGCGGACCAGGGCATCATAAATCGCGCTGTCACCGTGCGGGTGGTATTTACCCATGACGTCACCGACCACACGGGCCGATTTCCGGTAAGGCTTGTTCCACTCGTAGCCGTTTTCATGCATCGAATAGAGGATGCGCCGGTGAACCGGTTTCAGGCCGTCGCGCACATCCGGAAGCGCGCGGGAAACGATTACGCTCATGGCGTAATCGAGGTAGCTGCGCTTCATTTCATCGACGATGGAAATCGGTTTGATATCGGACGGGAGACCGTCGGAGGGGGTGCTGTTGTCCTGGTCAGCCAAGGAAGACACTCATTTCATTGTTATTGCTTGCTCTTTTATATCCGATTCAACGTGCCGCTCCAAATTTGGAGCGCTTTTCCGCCCAACTTATAAGTCTTTTGAATCAATGCCCTACAAGGAGTATGCACAGGACGTGAAAATGTTTTTTGCCGCGTGGGTCGCTGCGCTCTGAAAACCCCTATAGAAAAGCAAGAATCGCGCCTGAAAACCGGCCTTGGGGATACGAAATGCTCGACTATTTCATCAATGCCTTCGCAACGCTTTTCGTCACCATAGACCCGGTCGGGCTTGCGCCGATGTTCCTGGCCGTCACGGCTGGAATGAACCGCGCCGACAGGCAGCGTGTCGCAATCCGGGCGGTCTTGACTGCGGCTGCAATTCTTCTGGTCTTTTACGCCACCGGTCAGACGGTTCTTACTGTTCTGGGGATCTCCGTCACCGCGTTCCGGGTGTCCGGGGGCATTCTGCTGTTCCTGATTGCGATCGAAATGATTTTTGGCAAACGGCAGGAACGCAAGGCAGAGACAGCCGAAAAGGCGGTGGAAACCACGGATGCGCATCGCCGCACGATCAATGAATTGGCGATCTTTCCGCTCGCCATCCCGCTGATTTCCGGTCCGGCGGCGATTTCAGCGATCATTCTTCTGTCCGGCGAAGCCCCCGATACACTTGCCTATGCGGGCCTGGGCGGCGTCATCGCTGTCATTCTTGCCAGTTGCCTCGGTGCGTTCCTGCTGGCCGACAAGATCGAGCGGCTGCTGGGCGATACGGCTCAGCTGGTGATTACACGGCTTCTCGGGGTTCTCCTGGCCGCGCTTTCCGTCCAGTTTGTCGCCGACGGGGTCCTGGCGTTCATGGCCCGGTGACCAAAAGGCACCGCTCCGCCTCCAGGTGCCTCCGAACAAGGGCCGTGCGCTTAGCGCAGCTTTAGCCTGAATTCCTGAGGAGACACACCGTGAACGCTATCGCGTGCCCGGATGATCACTTCGTCCAGACCTTCGGGCACTTGCACGCCTGACAGGGAGCGCGTGAAGGGTTGTTCGTCGACATGGGGGTGCAGGAGCACCCGTTCTCCCAATATGTCGCCGTCGGGAGTAACCACCTGCCACAGATCGGCATAGTGATCCCAGCCGGTGTCTGCATGTCTGAGGGTAACCGAGACGGTCCAGCCACTCCCCGACTTGTTTGCAGTCGCAGCGACAATTTCCACCTCGTCGGCGAAAGCCGGCAACCAGCTGAAAACGATCACCGGAAGCGCGAAAGTCAAAATGGCCTTGCGATACATCTGAATTTCTTCCCCGATTTGTTGGCCTGCTGTGTGCCTGAGGAGTTTGCGAAGGATACCTGCTTGATCAAAGTCACGAATGCGTCATAGGCTTCGGCGCAACAGTTGCAATGAAACATTCAATTCTCGGGAGACGTTAATGGCCGGACATGGGTCTAAGAAGGTGATCTACGCAGCACTTGTCGGCAATTCCCTGATTGCCGTCACCAAATTCGCGGCGGCCGCCTATACCGGTTCGTCCGCGATGCTGTCGGAAGGCATTCACTCCCTTGTCGATACCGGCAACCAGGGACTGCTGCTCTACGGCTTGAAGAAATCGAAGCAACCCGCGGACCAGAGACATCCCTTCGGCTATGGAGCAGAGCTGTATTTCTGGTCTTTCGTCGTTGCAATCCTGATCTTTGCCGTCGGTTCGGGCGTCTCGATCTACGAGGGAATTCAGAAGGTTCTTCATCCACACCCGGTCTCCAGCCCCTATGTGGCGTATATCGTGCTCTCGCTGGCAATGGCCTTCGAGGCGGTCGCCTGGTGGATCGCCTACAAGGAATTCGATCAGCTGCGCGGCAAGAAATCGATCATGGCTGCCGTGCGCGACAGCAAGGACCCGACGGTCTTTACCGTGCTATTCGAGGACAGCGCCGCCATGCTCGGGCTTGTGGTGGCCTTTCTCGGGCTGTTGGGTGTGCAATATCTGGGTCTTGCCTGGCTGGACGGCGCCGCGTCGATCACCATCGGCATCATCCTTGCAGCCACAGCCGGCCTGCTGGCCTATGAGACAAAGGGTCTGCTGATCGGCGAAGGTGCCGCGCCAGAAGTTCTTGCGAAAATCGAGGCCATCATCGGCGCAACCCCGGCAATCAATAACCTCAATGAAATCCGCACGCTTCACAGAGGTCCGCAGGATGTTCTGCTGGCTCTCTCGGTGGATTTCATCGACGAAGTAACGGCGGGGACCGTCGAGGAAACCATCTATTCACTTGAACGGACGATCAAGATGGAAATGCCGGAGGTGACACGGCTGTTTATTGAGGTCCAGGCCAAGGAACATCACGAAGAAATGCTGGAAGAGGAAAAGGCGGCCATCGATCCCGCCAAGGAGTAACGCTCCCCGATACGCTGGCCTTTTACACTCGCGCTTGCGCTGGCTTGCCACCGCCGTCATTCTTCTTGGTTGGAGGTGACGCGTGATGGACGAGACGACTGTACGAGCCGGCCTTTTGAAGCTTAAGGCCGAACTTGTGTCCCTGAGCCAGATTTCCGAGGAGGCCCGGGCAACCGTGACGCTCGATCAGCAGTCGGTGGGAAGGCTGTCCCGGATGGATGCCCTTCAGGGGCAGGCCATGGCGCAAGCGGCCGAGCGGCAGCGCCGCACCCACATCCAACGTATCGAGGGCGCCTTGCAACGGCTCGAAAATGGCGAATACGGCTGTTGTGTCGAATGTGGGGAAGTCATTGCCGAGAACCGCCTGAACGCCGACCCCGCTGCCGCGTTCTGCATCAATTGTGCCCGCTAGGAGGATTGGCGTTTCCGGGCGCATCGTCCACGTGATGCCGGAGCCCCCGCAGGAATGCCGCGATTTCGCGGGAAACCGCATCGATTTCGAAACCCCGAAGGCTTTCTTCCGTCCAAGTGTCCTGAGGAGATAGGCGCTCTTCGAGGGAACGTGCGAAATTGCGTTCCTCAGTCGTCAGTGGAAAATTGCCCGCGGTCCTGAGAATGACAAGCTGCTCGTGTATCCGGCGCATGACCGACAGCGCCGCGCCCATCCTTACTGTCAACCCGGCATCGTCCCGCCAGCTTCTGCCGCCGAAGACCTCCTGGGTAACGCGCTGCCCTGCACCATAGCAGTCATAGGCGATACAGCCCTTGAAACCCAACTCCTGCCGCTCGGCAAAGACCCGGCATTGTCCACAATCATCGAGATTGACGCAGACTTCTCCGGCAGCCTTGTCGAGCGCGAAAGATTCAGATTTGTCGAAGGCAAAAACGACGCAACACAAAGCGGCACAGTTCGAACAATCCGGCGTAAGCGCTTGTTTGATCATTTCTCAGCGTACATCCACAGTCTTTCCGCCACATAGCATTGGATCGCGGCGCGAGTCCAATTCCTGTGTTCACCCATGAGAACGCCAGCGGAGGGAATGGTCGATAAGTCAGATCCGCTCGCCGTCCTTACTGTTGAACAGATGCGCCTGTTCCGTGTCCGGGAGGAGACGTATTTCGTCCCCGGGGTTCAAGGCATGCCGTTCGCGGAACACGGCAAGCACTTCCTGCCCGCCTATTTCGGCAAGGATCTGCGTTTCCGAGCCAGTGGGCTCAATGACCAGAACCCTGGCCGGAACGCCGGCGGCGTCGACCGTGAAATGCTCCGGGCGTATTCCGTAAGTCACTGATCCACCCGGATAGGCCTCACCCGCGACGGGCAGCGGCAGCCTGAGGCCCCCTTCGGTCACGAAAATCCCCGCCTGAATCCCGCCTTCGAAAAAATTCATAGCGGGCGAGCCGATGAACCCGGCGACAAATCGGTTGGCCGGCTTGTCATAGAGCTCCAGCGGTGTACCGAGCTGCATGATTACCCCTTCCTGCATCACCACGATAATGTCGGCCATGGTCATGGCCTCGATCTGATCGTGGGTGACGTAGACGGTTGTGGTTTTCAGGCGCTGATGGAGTGCCTTGAGTTCTGTGCGCATCTGAACGCGCAGCTTGGCGTCAAGATTTGACAGAGGCTCGTCAAACAGGAAGACGGAGGCGTCGCGCACAATCGCGCGTCCCATTGCGACGCGTTGGCGCTGGCCGCCTGAAAGCGCTTTCGGATAACGATCCAGAAGAGGCATCAGCCCCAGGATCTCCGCTGCACGGTTTACACGTTCGTCCACCGTTGCCCGTTTTTCCTTCCGCAGACGGAGTGAGAACGCCATGTTCTCCTTCACTGTCAAATGCGGGTAGAGCGCGTAATTCTGAAACACCATTGCGATGTCGCGGTCTTTTGGCGGCATGTCGTTGACGATCTTGTCGTCAATGAGGATTTCCCCCGAACTGATGTCTTCCAGTCCGGCGATCATGCGAAGCAATGTCGACTTGCCGCAGCCGGAGGGGCCGACCAGAACCACGAAGGCTCCGTCCGGAATGGCGAAGTCGATCCCGAAGATAACCGGGTGGGTGCCATATGCTTTCCAGATCGCCTTAATATCGATTGTCGCCATTTTTTATCCCTTTTGGCCTCCCAGATCGCTTGTCGGGATTTGGTCCGGCGCAAAGAAAAAGTGTTCGCATGACGGCTTTGCGATCGCCGTATGAGCGAATTCCATACCTGTTTGTTCCGGTGCCACGGTGCCGCGTGTGCGCATCTGCAAGCCGAAACAGCGGGCCGGACAGGGTCCGGCCCGCATGATCGTTGTCGCGGTCTATTTCATTTCGGCGCGGGCCTGTTCGACCTGGTCGGTCAGCAAGCGGGCTGCTTCGGCGACAGCCTTGGCCGGATCCTCGCCCTCATAGGCGATCTTCTGAACCGCGCGCGCGTAGAGGTTCGAGTTCCACACAACGCTGGTGAAGGGGTTCACCACACCGGTAGAGCGCAATTCGCATGTTTCGGTGTCGAGACCTCCGGCATGCAGGATTTCGCTGTAGCCGTCGACGGCGGCCGGATAGACCGTGTTGAACAGAAGGTCGCCATAGGAGGCCACGGTTGGGGCATCCGAACTGCGCAATGCTTCCATCGCCGCGGACGTCGCAGGCGGATAGAGAAGCGGGCTCATCCCTGTCAGATCGGCGGCATTTTTCGGTGTGAATATGTACTCGATCCAGTCCTTGCCCGTGTCGAGCGTCGGGGAATTCGCGAACAACGCGACATAGCGGCCGCCGGTCTGGGTGGCGCGCATCTTGTTGGCCGTGACCGGAGCGATGCCGATGTTCTTCACCATGTCCGGGTTCTGGCGCATCATCAGATCCAACGCATGCCAGTGAATAACCATGGCAGCACGGCCGGACCAGAAGGACTCCGGCGGCTCGTTGAATGCCCAGGCTGCGGCATCGGGAGCCGAAAACTTCAGCAGGTCGGCATAATGCGCGGCAGCTTCAACGGCTTTCGGATTATCCAGGATCACATTCAGCTCGCCGTCGAAGAAATCATGGCAGTTCTGCCAAAGCATTGTTCCGGCCATGATGGTCGTCATACGGTTTTCACCGCCGGCCAGTGCGATTCCGATCACGTCGTCCGAATGCAGAGCCTCGGCCGCCGCACGCACTTCAGCCCAGGTCGATGGCGGCGCGATGCCGGCTGCCTCGAACAGGTCCTTGCGATAGAACAGTTGCGGAGAAGTTGCCGCCTGATTGATCGCGTAGACATGGTCGTTGACGATCAGCAGGCGGTTGGTGAGGAAAGAGTCCCGTCCACCCAGTGCCTCCACAACGTCGTCCAGCGGGGCCAGAAGACCTTCAACCGCAAGACGGGCGGCTGTCCCAGGGTCAGAATGCACCACATCGAGCGGCGCGCCTGCCTGAACATAGGTTGCGATACGCTGGTTGATGACGCCGGCGGGCGCACTTTCAAGGACGATATCGGTGCCGGGATTTGCTTCTATGAAACCCTTCACCCATTCACGCTGGATACGCACAACAGCCGGATCCGTTTCCTGGCTGAGATATCGTACGACTTCGATTCCTTGCGCGCTTGCTCCGCCGGCTGTCAGCCCCAGGCCGATAAGCGCGGTCGCGCAGATCTTTGATCCGAATTTCATAGCTGTTCCTCCCTCAGATGGTGGGTCGACATACCCCTCACCCCAAAAAGTCATCGTTTTCCGCTCTTGTGTGTGTGCGTGATGACCGGATTGCGCGCACGGCGTTCGTTTTCTGTTTTGTTCCTTGCCCGATGGCTCCGGAGATACCCCCTCCCGAAGCAGCTCCCGGATTATTGGTTTTTTTGGCCTCAAATGGTGGTGCACCTCATCCCTTGACCGCCCCGGCTCCGATGCCTGACGCCATCTGGCGGGCCGCGAAGGCAAACAGGAAAAGTACGGGAACGGTCGCGACGACGCCGGCGGCATTGACGAGCCCCCAAGAGTAGACCGAGGTCTCCAGGATCAGCGAAGCGATACCGAGTGACACCGTGCGCTTCGTCTCATCGCTGATCAGCACCAGCGAGTACAGCAACTCGTTCCACACAACGACGAATGTGAAGACGAACGAAGCAACGATTCCTGGCCATGCCTGCGGTACGATGACTTTTCTGAATGCCTGGAAGCGCGTGCACCCGTCGATCATCGCCGCTTCTTCCAGGGCACGCGGGATGGCTTCGATGTAGGGCCGCAGAATCCAGAGCGAGAACGGCAGTGTTATCGTCAGATAGGTGATGCCGAGCGCCCAGAGACTGTTCAGCATGTTCAGATTGTACCAGATGCGAAAAAACGGCAGCGCCAGCAAAATTGGTGGCAGCATGTAAATGAACAGGACGCCGAAAGCGAAGGCCCGCGCCGCGATGAATTCAAACCGCGTGATCGCGTAAACCGTGAACAGGCTGATCACGACACCTGCAAGGCACGATATTCCGGCCACAAGGAAGGTGTTCAAGAAATAAAGCGGGAAACTCGTGAATTCCCAAAGCTCGACGTAATGCTCGAGTGTCGGCGCTTGCGCGAAGATCTTCGGCGGGCGCTGGAACAGTTCAACGTTGGGCTTGAAGCTTGAAGCCACCATCCAGAGCAGTGGAAGGAGCACGATCATCAGAACCGTCAGGGCTGCCAGCAGGAACAGCAGTTTTTCGAAGCGCTTCTTCATTGCCGCCCGGCGCGCGCGCGCGCTCACTACAAGAACCGGCATTTCTCTTGTCATGGCTGTCATTTGAACCGTTCCTGCGTGCGCTCATAAAGGCGCCAGTAAATTGCCGACATGATCAGGAGAACAAAGAAGACGATCACCGCCAGCGCCGCGCCGCGGCCGAGGCTGAATTCCCCGAAAACGAACCGGTAGATGTAGAGCGGCAGGGTTTCCGTTCTCCCGATCGGTCCACCCTGGGTCAGAAGGAAAACAACCTCGAAATTATTGAAATTCCAGATGGTTCGCAGCATCCCCACCACCAGCATGATGGGCAGAAGGGACGGCAGGGTTATCTTGTAGAATTGCTGCCATGCCGTCGCCCCGTCCACTGAAGCGGCCTCATAAAGCTGCCTGTCGATGGTTTGCAGTTGGGCAAGGAAGACGATCACCATGAACGGAAAATTCTTCCAGGAATTCACGAAAATCACCCCGGCCATCGCCCAATCGAGCGACCCGAAGGGAGACGCCGGCATTGGAAGGCTGAGGGCGCGCACCCAGTAGTTCAGAATGCCGGTCGCATCCGAGAACATGAACTTCCAGGTCATTGCGGCAACGACATAGGGGACGAGATAGGAAAACAGCATGACGCCGCGTATCGGCGAACGCAGCGGAAATTCCTTGTTGAGCAGAAGTGCGATGGGCAGGCCCATGGCCATTTGCAGCGCCAGCGATCCGAAGGTGAACACAAAAGTGTTCGAAACCGAACGGGTGAAGCCTTCATGGCTTACTACAGCGTTGAAATTCGCCAAACCGACAAAGGTCGATTCCGGGCTGTAGAGACTTTGCTGCTGAAAGGCGAGCGATATCACCTGAACGATCGGGTAAACGGTCAGCCCCAATACCAGAACGACAAGAGGCAGAAGCAGCAACAAGCCGATCTTTCGATCGGTTGTCATGGTTTTTCTGCGGTTGAACGGCGGCGGCACCGCGCGGCGTTTGGCCTCGGCAATCGATAAACCCATTTACAACGCCTCTCCCAAACGCCCGGCCCTCAATACGCCCGCCAGGGGACCGTCATCATGCGGCCCGATTTCAATTCGGCCGGTCACAACGAAGAGGCGTGGAGTTTTGCAAAACTGCAAAATTTCCGCGGCTCGAATTTGACAATGACGCCACCCGAATAGCCCGTCACCTGAGACCTACCCCCGAAACTGCGATATAGATCACTTAGATTTATACCAAATATTGTGTACTCATCATACCAGTTTAGAGTAATTGCTGTTAGCGACGAGTGTCAAATGGAATTTCAATGAAAAATTCTGCTGTTCTTTGATTTTTTACCTATTGCAAAAATCTTTTTGGCTGAATGGTCATATTTTTACGTAGTAATTTCTTTCCCTATTACATGTACTTAGCGAATATTTATGATCATCAGCGACCCTTCAGGAGAATTATCCCGAGCCCCGTATAAATCAGGAAAAATTGTTGGAATCCGTCGCAATAATCAAAAAACTATAAGAATAGAATATAAGGCAGCCGGAAAAGCCTTGCGCGATCACAGAGTGCTGCAAGTCGTCGGTGCGATGGTGATCAATCGGTAGGGAGGTTCCGGGGGCGGGCCGACCGGTTTGCTGTCATCGTAAGTCAGATGAGCAGAATTCTCAGCGAAACGGCGCCTGCCGGAGAGCCCCCCTTCGGAGCCAAGGCTCGCGTTTCTGGAAAATGGGCACAGCGCCTGGGTGGCTGCACCGGACTGTGCGCTGGCTGAAGAGATCGGCCTGCAATCAAAACAGACAGGCACAGATGCGTCTGTGCCTGTCAAATTCGCCGGTTGTTTATTCCCACTCGATGGTGCCCGGGGGTTTGGAGGTTATGTCATAGGTCACCCGGTTGATCCCCTGCACCTCGTTGATGATGCGGGTCGCGGTTTCGCCGAGAAACTCGTGACTGAAGGGATAATAATCCGCAGTCATGCCATCCACTGACGTCACTGCCCGCAGAGCGCAGGCGTAGTCGTAGGTACGGCCGTCGCCCATCACGCCAACGGTGCGCACCGGCAGAATTGCGACGAAGGCCTGCCAGATGTCGTCGTACAGATCATGCTTGCGGATCTGATCGATATAGACCGCATCCGCCTTGCGCAGGATCTCCAGCTTCTCGCGGGTGATTTCACCCGGACAGCGGATGGCAAGGCCCGGTCCGGGGAAAGGATGGCGTCCGATGAAATGATCCGGCAGGCCAAGTTCCCGGCCAAGCGCCCTCACCTCGTCCTTGAAAAGTTCACGCAGCGGCTCGACCAGCTTGAGGCCCATTTTTTCCGGCAGGCCGCCAACATTGTGGTGCGACTTGATGGTCACGGACGGTCCGCCGGAGAAGCTGACGCTTTCGATCACATCCGGATAAAGCGTTCCCTGGGCGAGAAATTCGGCGCCCTCGATAGCATTGGCGTGTTTCTGAAAAACATCGATGAACAGCCGTCCGATGATCTTGCGTTTGGTTTCCGGGTCGGATTCTCCATCCAGCTCCCCAAGGAACAGGTCCTTTTCATCCGCATGGATCAGCGGAATGTTGTAGTGGTCCCGGAACATGGAGACGACTTCATCCGCCTCGTTCATACGCAGCATACCGTGGTCGACGAAAACGCAGGTGAGCTGATCGCCGATCGCCTCGTGTATCAGAACGGCTGCCACCGAACTGTCGACACCGCCTGAAAGCCCGCAGATGACCTTCTTGTCGCCGACCTGTTCGCGGATTTTAGCGATGGCGTCTTCCCGGTAGGCGCCCATGGTCCAGTCGCCGGTGAAACCGGCCAGTTTGACGAAGTTCTCGTAAATTGTCTTGCCGTTGGGCGTGTGATGCACTTCCGGATGGAACTGAACCGCGTAGAAATGACGGCTGGTGTCGGCGGTTATGGCGAAAGGGGCGTTCGGCGACGTGCCGAAAACCTCAAAACCCGGAGCAATCCGGCTCACATGGTCGCCGTGGCTCATCCAGACCTGCTCCCGGCCGTCGGAGAACCACCCCTTGAGAATATCAAGCGGCTGACCGGCCGGGGTCACAAAGGCGCGGCCGAATTCTGCCGTGCCGCCGCCGCCGGATATCTTTCCACCTTCGACCTGACCGCCGAGCTGCTGCATCATGACCTGCTGGCCGTAGCAGATTCCCAGAATGGGAACGCCAAGATCATAGACGGAAGCAGGCGGCCGCGGCGCATCATTTCGGGTGACTGTGTCGGGTCCACCAGAGAAAATCACGGCCCTGGGCGCGAATTCGGTCAAAAACGCGTCGGTGACCTTCTGATAAGGATGTATCTCGCAATAGACATTCAGCTCGCGCAGGCGACGCGCGATCAGTTGGGTCACCTGAGAACCGAAATCGATGATGAGAAGACGTTCATGCTGGGTCATGGCCAGCTTCTAACCGGTCTTTCCGTCAAATTGAACCTCAAATTCACGCTGCTGCATGTCTCTCACAGCATTTTTTGAGCACTGCGGGCCAGTGCGTGGTTTGCCGTCGAATTGCCTGTCCGGCAAATAAATCGGCGGACAAGCTGTGCAAGATCGAATTTCGCTTTTGACCCGTGCGGCCACGCTCCCTAGGCTGAGCTTTGCCCTGCGTCTCATACCTTGGGACGAGACGGGAGCAGGTGCTCGAGGAACTGATTATCGAATGACAGCAGCTGCCCGACACGCGTTTGAAGAAGCCCAGGCGCTGGAAAATGCCGGCGACCTCGACAAAGCCCTGGTTTCCTACCTCAAGGCTCAGGAACTTTCGCCCCAGGACACGGAAATTGCCTACCGGACCGCAAGCGCGCTTCTGCAGGCAGGCTATCTGGAAGAAGCCCAATCGCAATTGCGCCGGATCGTCTTCGCGGAACCCGAACACCTCGGCGCCCGCGCGAGCCTCGGCAATTGCCACCTTCTTCTCGGCGATATCCCCAATGCCAGACAGAACTTCACGGAAGTTCTTGAGCTGGCACCCGATAACCGCAATGCGCTTTTCGGGCTGGCCAGTGTTCTGCTCAAGGACAACAAACCCGCCGAAGCCGAAGGTCACGCGAGACATCTGTTGAACCTGCTCCCGGACTCGGCACCTGTTTTGACGCTGTTTGCGGAAACGCAGGACAAGTCGGGACAGGCCTCGGCGGCGATCGCCGCCTACCGCAAGGCGCTCAAATCCGCACCCGATCATGTACCGGCTCTGCTGGGCCTGTCTGACACCCTGCTGCGCCGCAAGCGGTTCGATGAGGTCGTTGAGTTGTCCATCCGGGCAAACAGGCAGATACCGGCCGATCCGCTCCCCATGGAAATGCTGTCGGATGCGCTTTCGGGAAAAGGCGACCTTGAGGATGCCCGCGAGGCAGCGGAAGAAGCGCTCAGGCTCAGTCCTCGCTCCGTGGCGGTTCTGGTCCGGCTTAGTGTCCTGTCGCGCAAAATCGGACACCCTGTCACAGCGCTGAAACACGCTCTCACCGCACATGACCTGGACAAGTCGGCCCATGGACCGCTTAACGCACTGGGCGCGGCGCTTGCTGCCCTCAAATATTCCAATCAGGCGCGATCCGTCCTGACGGCGCTTTCTGCGGGTAAAGGGCTTGAGCCTGACATCAGGCTTGTTGTCGAGAGCCTGATCGAAAATGAGACAGCCCGGCTGGCCGATGAGGCCGCGCAGCGGACGGCAACACCTGCGGCACCCGACGCAGAGCCAGAGATGGCCAAGCCGACAGCTGCCTCGTCAAAGACCGGGAGCAAAACCCCCGCTGCTCATGGTCTGCCCTCTCATGATCCCGGAACCATGACCCGGTCGACCAGAATTGTGGAACCGGTTGCCGAGGCGCCGGTCGGCGCGGATGATCAGGTGCCGAATGTGCTCGGGCTTCAACGTCAGGACCGGTCTTAGGCCCTGCCGTATCGCGGCTTCGGTCAGAGGCTGCGTTCAAAAATCGCCACGAAGAAACCATCCGTTCCCGTGGACGCCGGAGTCATCAAGAGGTCTCCGCGTTCGGTGACATAACGCGGCTCCGGTGTCTTTGGCAGGGCGGCTTTCCAGGCGTCCAGAGCCGACACCGTTTTGAAGTCGGGCGTGTTTTTCAGGAACCATTCAGCCTGATCCTCGTTCTCTGCCGGCAAAACGGAACAGGTTACGTAAACGAGGCGACCGCCCGGTTTTACATAACGGCTGGCATTTTCAAGAACGTGACGCTGATCCTCGATGCGGTCGGCCAGAGCCTTTTCGGTCAGACGCCATTTCGAATCCGGCCTGCGGCGCCATACGCCGGTGCCTGTGCAGGGGGCATCCATGAAGACGAGATCCATCTGGCCCGTAAGGTCCTCCAGATTGGAACTGGCCGGATCGCGTACCTGAATATTGCGGACGCCGGCCCGTTGCAGGCGTTCATGGATCGGGGCAAGGCGCAGCCTGTCGGCGTCATAGGCGTAGAGCTGACCCTTGTTCTGCATGGTGGCCGCAAGCGCGAGGGTCTTGCCACCGCCGCCGGCGCAGTAATCCAGAACCTGTTCGCCCGGTTTGGCCTGAGCAAGGATGGCGGCGATCTGGCTGGCTTCGTCCTGAAGTTCGAACCAGCCCTTGCGATATCCTTCCTCGGCCTGAACATGCGGCACGCGGCCGGATCCGGGCTTGGCTTCAATGCGCATGCCGACAGGTGACAGGGACGCCGGCAGGGCGCCCGTGTGCGCGAGGCGCTTGAGAAGCTTGTCGCGATCGGATTTCAGGGTGTTGGTCCTGAGATCGACCGGCGCGCGCTGTGCAAGCGCCCTGCCCTCCTCGACAGCCTTTTCGCCGAAGACCGACTGAAAGCCAGGCCAGAGCCATTCGGGGACGTCAGCTTGCGCATGCGCCGCCGGGTCGCCGTTTCCGGGAGCCGACAGTCTGCCTTGTTCTTCATCCGTGAGGGCTTCCGGCGCGTGCTGGTCCTGTGCCAACACTTCGGTGAGAACCGGAACGCCTTTTTCCCATGTGAGGGCGTAAGTCGCCAGGATGAGTGCGCGCGGCGAGCCCTCCTGGACGGCTTCCGCCAGAGACGCCTTGTTGCGCAAGGCGTCGAAGACGAGATTGCCGATGGCGGTTCTGTCGCCGGAACCGGCAAAGCGGTGTGCCGCTCCCCAGTCACGCAGGGCAATCTGAACCGGCCTGTGGCGGGTTTCAACCTCGGTTAAGACTTCAATTGCCGCCGCGAGGCGTCCGCCATCTTTCATATCGAATCCCTGGGGTTGGACCCCAATCGGTCCGCACCGAATATAATGCTATCAAACGTTGGAAGGATAGTTCGGGCTTTCCCGCGTGATTGTCACGTCATGAGCATGGCTTTCGCGAAGGCCCGCGCCGGAAATCTGCACGAACCGTGCCTTTTCCTGAAAATCTGCAATGTCCTTGCCGCCGACGTAGCCCATGGCGGCGCGAAGACCGCCGGCCAGTTGATGCAGTACGCTGCTGAGCGCTCCCTTGTAGGGAACCTGGCCCTCGATACCTTCGGGAACGAGTTTCAGGCTGTCACGCACTTCCGCCTGGAAATACCTGTCCGCCGATCCTCGTGCCATGGCGCCGACCGAGCCCATGCCGCGATAGGATTTGTAGGACCGGCCCTGATGCAGATAGACCTCGCCGGGGCTTTCCTCCGTACCGGCGAGCAGCGAGCCGACCATGACCGAAGCGGCGCCGGCTGCAATCGCCTTGGCCAGATCGCCGGAAAACTTGATCCCGCCGTCGGCAACCACGGGAACGCCGTGCCTGTCGGCCTCATTGACCGCTTCCATGATGGCCGTGAGCTGCGGCATGCCGACACCGGCTACGATCCGGGTGGTACAGATGGATCCCGGGCCGATGCCCACCTTGACAGCATCGGCGCCTGCATCGATCAACGCCTTTGTGCCTTCGGACGTAGCGACGTTACCCGCCAGGACCTGAACCGAATTGGAAAGCTTCTTCACCCGTTCGACCATGTCCAGAACCTTCTGGGAATGACCGTGGGCGGTATCGACGACAACCATGTCGACACCAGCATCGACCAGGCGTTCCGCACGCGCGAACCCTTCCTCGCCGACGCTCGTCGCCGCTGCGACCCTCAGACGGCCCTGCGCGTCCTTGGAAGCATTGGGGTTGAGCTGCGCCTTTTCCATGTCTTTCACGGTGATGAGGCCGATGCAGTTCCGGCTCTCGTCGACCACCACAAGCTTTTCGATGCGGTTGTGGTGCAGAAGCCGCTTGGCGTCTTCCTGACTGACATTGTCGTTGACCGTGATCAGATTTTCACAGGTCATCAACTCATGTATCTTCTGATCCGGGTTGGACGCAAAGCGCACGTCGCGGTTGGTCAGAATGCCGACGAGCTTGCCAATCGCCTGCCCGCCTGAGCCGCCGTTCTCGACGACAGGCACGCCTGAGATACCGAAATGTTTCATCAGGTTAAGGGCGTCCTGCAGGGTCGCGTCCGGTCCGATCACCACCGGGTTGACGACCATGCCGGATTCGAATTTCTTGACCATGCGGACTTCCTCGGCCTGCTGGTCGAGAGAAAGATTGCGGTGAATGACGCCGATGCCACCGGCCTGGGCCATCGCAATGGCGAGGCGGCCTTCGGTGACCGTATCCATGGCGGAGGAAAGGATCGGAATATTGAGTTCCAGTTCCCTCGTGACCCTGGTGCGCAGATCCACCTGGCCCGGAAGGACTTCCGAATGACCGGGGATAAGCAGGACATCGTCGAAGGTCAGGGCTTGCTGTCCGGTCGGTGGGACAAAGAAGGATGCCATTGCCAATTCCCCTTTAAAAAAATAAACGCGACGCAGGCCTGTCTATAAAGCCTGCATCTTTCGAGTCGCTTCGGCTGTGCCGGAGAAGTTGGCGCGGGTCAATAACACGCAGGTGACAGAATGAAAAGAGCCTTGGGTCTGCTTTCCATGCGGTTTGTCTTCCTTGGACGGAATTCAGTTCGCTTCCGTCCGCTAGAGCGCTTCACCTTTGAGCGGATTGATGGCTTCAGGAAGACGCTCGAGACAGCCTTTGCATTGCAACTGCGTTGGGACGATTTCCTGAACTCAATTTAACGCGATATGCTCCAAAGTTCCGCAGCTCAATCCTGTTCCAGATCACTGCCGCGGAACCCCTTGGCAATCACGTAAAGCTCCGGGCTTTCCTTGCGGCTGGCCGGTGGCTTGAGGTGCGAGACGGTCTTGAATTCCCGTTTGAGATCCAAAAGCAGCGAATTTTCGGTGCCACCACGGAAAACCTTCGCCAGAAAGGATCCTCCTGGCACAAGATTGCGGCGGGCAAAATCGATGGCGATTTCAAACAGATGAGTCGTGCGCAGATGATCCGTCTGCTTGTGCCCGGTCGTGGGTGCGGCCATGTCCGAGAGGACCACATCCGGTTTGCCGCCCAGGGCTTCCATCAGTGCCGCCGGTGCGTCGTCGTCGAGAAAGTCCTTTTTCAGAAAGGTGACACCGCGTACGTGATCCATGTCGAGATAATCAATACCGACAACCTTGGGCGCATCGATGCTCGATTGGACGCGATGAGCTGCCACCTGACACCAGCCGCCTGGCGCACAGCCGAGATCGACAACCCTGTATCCAGGTTTCAGCAGCTTGTGGCGGTCATCGATTTCGATGAGCTTGTAAGCTGCCCTCGACCTGTAGCCGTCAATTTTTGCCCGCCGTACATAGGGATCGTTCAACTGGCGCGACAGCCAGCGGGTGGACGATTCGCGACGGCCGGCCGATGTCTTCACCTTAACGTGCAGCCCCCGGTCACCGGTGCCTTTTTTAGACCCGCTCATGCTCTGTTCCTTTGACGGCCGCGATCCTGACGGTTGCCGGACCTCCTGTGGGTCCAGACGCCGTCGGCCGACATCAATTCCGTTAAAATTCCCTCGCGCAATCCCCTGTCAGCAACGCGCAGCCGCGAGCAGCTCCAACGGCGGCGTATGGCTTCCAGGATGGCGCAGCCGGCCAAGACCAGATCGGCACGATCCGCGCCGATGCACGGGTTCTCGACGCGCGCCTCATAGGGCATATCGCGAAGCTGATCAATCATTCTGCCGACATCGCCGTCCTCGAGCCAGGTTCCGTCCACCCGGCGCCGGTCATAGCGCTTCAGTCCGAGATGCACGCCGGCAAGGGTCGTGACTGTTCCGGACGTGCCGAGCATATGCACCTTCCCGGAGGAAATGGCCTCCGTCAGGCTGCTGGCGAGGCTGAAGGAAGCCAGGTGTTCGGCGGCATCCTCGACCATCGCTTCGAAGACATCCGGCGTGACATGCACTCCCCCGTGACGCTCGGCAAGATTGACCACGCCGACCGGCAGTGAAATCCAGGAGCGGATAAAGCGCGTCAGGGCGTAGCCGCGCGCACCGCAGCGATTGCGCAGGTCCAGCCAGACGATTTCCGAAGATCCGCCACCGATATCGAAAAGGATGACACCGTCCGCATCGTGATCGACAAGCGACGCACAGCCGGCAACCGCCAGCCGGGCCTCCGTTTCCCGATTGACGACCTCCAGTGCGAGCCCTGTTTCGGATTGGACGCGCTCGATGAATTCGGTCCCGTTTTCCGCCGCACGGCAAGCTTCCGTCGCAATCAGGCGTGAGCGGGAAACGCCCCTGTCCGCCAGCTTTCGATGACAATTCGCCAGCGCATCGATTGCCCTGTCCATTGCGGCATCGCCGAGCCGTTTGTTGGACCCGACCCCCTCGCCCAGCCGGACAATGCGGGAATAGGCGTCCACGACCCGAAATCCGCGCTCCTCCGGCCGTGCGATCAGCAGCCTGCAGTTGTTGGTTCCAAGATCGAGGGCGGCATATAGAGAGCCGCGATGATGCCCGTTTCTGGCCCGTTCCCTGGTACCACTGCTCCAGTTTGTGCGGGGCTGTTTTTCCTGCGTTTTCGCCAGCCGAAGATCAGCGTCCCTTGCGGACGGCTCACGCACTGTATGTGCCGGATCACCGGCATGGGCAGGTTTTGCACGCGAAGATCCGCTGTCCGGAGTGGCGCGGGTCTCAGAGGACGCGCCCCCCGCTGCACCGTCCACGGATTGCCGTCTGCGCCGTCCACGCCGCCACGCCGCTTTTTTTCCTTTCAGGCTGGTCGCAGCATCGTTGCAAGGTGTCGTGTCCCGATCCTCAGCGCCGGAGAGCGGATTCCGGTTGGCCGCGCCGTCGTGTCCACCCTGCCCCGGACTGCGTCCCCGGCGGCGTTTCTTGCGCCGTTTTCCGGGATTGGACGCGGTTGCGCCCTCCGCTGCAGGCTGCGCCGGCGGTTGGGAACTGGTTTCGACGGTTCCGGATACAGCTTTGGCCTGAACAGGTCCTGCCCTCTGGGGCGAACCCGTTGCGGCGGCATTTTCCTGCGCTGCCGCCTTGGCTTTGGAACCCTGGCCTGAGCGACGCTTGCGGCGCCGTCTGCCAGGTCCCTTGAACTCCTGCGGAGTTCCGCTGTTGCCGGACACGTCAGCGGTACGACGCCCGTTCTCGGGCGGTTCCTGACCTGACTGAGTCACTTTGTGCCTTTCAGGTCCCGGCGTGCCGGCCATAAACGGGGCGCTGCCGGGGACCATGTCTTTCGTTGACAAAACTGTAACAGGTTGGCCGCCGATGGAAAAGCACATAACAGCCGACGAAAGATCCTGACTTTTGCGAAACTGGTCTGAGCGCAGCTATTTCACAAAAAAGTCGAAAGCGACCCTTGCAATCGTGAATATGATGGATGTATATGCGGCACACTCGTTGCTGCAGAGGCTTCCAAGCCAGACAACTGCCGGAACAAGGTGCCCGGTTACCGGGCCGCGTTGGGGAATAGGTTAACGGTAGACCCACGGACTCTGACTCCGTTAGTCCTGGTTCGAATCCAGGTTCCCCAGCCAACTCATTTCCTAAAGACACTGATATATCAACGATAAGCGCAAGATTTTCCGATCTGTTGTCTCAATCGATTCCAACACCTTTTCAATCAAAACCGGTCCCTGGACCGCTCATGGCATTTGACTGCTGTTTTCCTGGTTGATGTGTGATCGGCTGCCTCAAACTATCCGCTTCCCATCGTGTTCGTCACCCGGCGACTTGATTGCTCCTAAATTCTGCCGGTATCATACAGTCGTGAGGTACGTTCCTCAGTCCTGACGGACGTACCGCATGAAAAATGTTCCGGCGACCCGCCGCGTATCCGAGGTAAGGTTGGGCTATGTTGATGAGGTTATCTCGTCCCGGGCCAAGGTTTCGAAAGGCAGCATCGTGAAGAAATACAAGGTTGATCCGGCAACTGTCATTTCGGATGAGCAATCGCTCCGAAGCCTGTTTCCGGCGATGTCTCCCCTCGCCGTGAAGAAGTGCCAGACCTCACTCGACGACCATGCGCAAGCCTTCATCAGGCGGTCGCCGTTCATATGCCTCGGCACCCAGAATGCGGACGGGAGAGCCGATGTCAGTCCGCGCGGCGACCCTGTCGGCTTTGTTCGTATTCTCGACCGGAACACGCTGGCGATACCGGACCGTCCCGGCAACAACCGCCTCGACAGTCTGGTCAATATTGTCGCCCACCCAAGCGTCGGACTGTTGTTCATCGTTCCGGGATTTGACGACACCCTGCGCGTCAATGGTGACGCCAGTCTGGTGAATGATCCCGAGTTGCTCAAGAGCATGAGCGTTCAGGACCGCGTTCCCAAACTAGCGATCGTGGTCGATGTAAAGGAGGTCTTCCTGCATTGCGCCAAGGCATTCCGGCGCTCTCACTTGTGGGATCCGGCTAGGTTTCAGAACCGAAGCGAAATGCCCTCGATCGCAAAGATCATTCTGGACCAGACGACAGGTGCTCCCGACGATGACGAGGAGATGCGCAGGATAGATGACGATCTGGAAGCTCAATACAAGCGAACGCTTTACTGATGTTTTTAGAGGGGCACGGTGTGCCGAAGCTCGGGGACCGGCGGGTGCTCGGTTTTCGCGGAATGCGACAGAGCCGAGCCCCGGATGCTCAAAAAGTGGCGGCGATGCCGATGACGGGACCATGGGTGATGGTGTCATATGCGAAGCTTGAGGGGCCGGTCCGGCCGTTGTCGTAATCGACGCTCAGCACCTTGTATTGGAGGTGGGCCGACCAGATATCGTTGAAACGATAGCCTGCCCCGCCCTGGAGGTTCCAGGTGAAATCGGAAGCAATACCAAAGCCTCCGATATCGGCGCGGGCGTTCAGCGACCACTTGTCGGTCAGATCGTGTGACCCGCGCACACCGATCACCGGGTCCCACCAATCGTCTCCACGGGTGGTGGTGAAAGACCCGGCGATAGATCCTGTGACGTTGAGATCCAGTGAAATGTCCCAATACCGGCCGCCGGCATAGACATCGACGTGGCTGTTCGCGGATTTGAATAGCCGGTAGGTCAGCATGGTCTCGGCGATCAACTGGCCGACGCCGACGCGTGCGCGCCCACCGGTCGCCAGAATATCCCGGGCACTTCCGAGCTTCATGTAAGCAACGTCGATAAAGGCACCGAAGCGCTCCCTGTAGAGGGCTTCCGCGTAGATCATTCCGCCGAAATGAAGGTTTTCGAGGATGTCACCCGTGCCGATATCGATGTCCGTGTTCGGCAGACGCCCAACCTGACTGGTGCCGGTAATGTTCGCACCGACAAAATAAGGGGCGACGATGAACTGCCAGGCACGGTCGACCCGGACATTGACCTCATCGCCTGCTCCGGAAACATCCGCGGCCATTGCGGTACCGGCAGGCCAGGCAACGGCAGCCGCCATCGCGATGATCGGCAGTGACCACTTCTTGCGTCGCGGATTCAACATGCGCGCCCCTTTTTCCGGTTTGTCCTGGCCTGTCCTTTTCAGAGCACCTTGGCCTTCGTCCTTATCGCCCCGACTCGCGTAAAACCTTACAGGGCGACTGTATGCGTCCGGAACGCCGGGGAATATTCGGATTTTTTACAGCAGGAGCTTTTAGGACTCAGTCTTTTCCCTTGGTTAGCGACTTGATCAACAGCGTCAGGATCGGGGTAAGCAGAGCTTGAATTGTTCCATCCAACGGATTGCGGGAAAAATTCACCAGACTGTTCTTCACCGCCAGCAATTCATCCCGGACGGCTTCAACCTCGTCCTGGATGTCCCCTGCCCTGGCCTCGAGGTCCTGCAAACCGCCGTCCCGGACTTCCCGGGCCAGATCAAGTTCGGGTCCGGTCGTCAAGCGCGAAGCCCACAGAACAAGAAGGGCCGCAATCAGGAAATCAGCAGCCGCGACACCGAGCGCGGCATAGACCGGGCCCCAGTTTTCTTCCAGAGCGAAAAAACCGGCGACATTGAGCATTCCGAGACCGAAGATGCAGATCAGGCCGGCGAATGCCGTGGCTCCAATCCGTTTGGTGGCGACGCTGATCTTCGCTTCGATAATCAGAAGCTCCGCGCGCCAGATGATCCGCATTGTACGAACGAAACTGTCCATAATACCCCCTATCGCCGAAGCAGGGCGCCGATCACGACGCCAAGTGCGAGCGCTCCCAGAACCGCGGTGACCGGGCGTTCCCTGATTTCCTCTCCCGCGTTTTCCATAAGTTCCGAAAGTTTGTGTGTGAGGTCCCCGAGTTCGTCCTTCCCGGGTATTTCATCCGGGTCAGGTTTCTGCGGAGTTTCTGAACTCTCGGCCGGCGTTTTTTTCGCGCGCTGCCGACGAGGCTTGCGCTTTGTCTCGGAGTCCGCCTTCAATTGTGAAATTTCGTTCCTCAGACCGGAAGCGCCGGGCATGGACAGTATCCTTCGCAATCAGGTGTCGACATTAGCTTAGGGTTCCTGGCGAAAAAAGGCTAAACTTTAAATTGTTCCGGGTGTTCGAGCGCGAGGGGAGAGACTGCACGATGGAGAATGAGCGCGTCATGCCGGACGAAAAACAGGAGGACAAGGCATACTTTCAGCTGTTCCTGATCGGCTTGCTCGCCCTGGCGACAGGCGCCGCCTTTCTGGGGCTGATCTGGGATTATCTGATCGCGCTTTTTCTGGCGGCCGTTTTCAGCGCCATGTCCGCCCCCTTGTATCGCCGGGTTTTCGAGCGCACCGGACACCGCAAGAGCGTTGCGGTCGCTATCACGCTTTTGCTTCTGTCGGTCGGTGTACTTTTGCCACTCGGCGCGGTGATAGTCCTGGGTGTGCAACAGGCGGCAGGCGTTGCCAAGACAACGTCGGCCTGGCTCGAGACAGTCGATATCGCAGCAATCGAAAAGACATTGCCGGGCTGGCTCCCCTTCGAGGTCGATGTTGCCGGGCTTGGAGCAACGGTCGCTCAGAAGATCGGGCAAGCGGCAGGACAGATAGCCGATTTTTTTGTGGTAGCCTTGTCCCAGGTGACCAAGGGCACCGTCACTTTCTTTCTGAATATCTTCATCATGCTCTATGCGATGCTGTTTTTCCTGCCGCAGACCTCAAACATGTTCCAACAGATGCTGATCCATTCCGGACTGCCGTCTGAGGTGCAGAATACATTGGCCGACAGGGTTGTCTCCATCAGCCGCGCGACCATCAAGGGAACTTTCCTGATCGGTGTCGCCCAGGGGGTTCTTGGCGGAATCGGTTTCTGGATAGCCGGGCTGCCGGGCGCCGCATTCTGGGGATGCGTCATGGCGGTTTTTTCCGTTATCCCCGGCATCGGCCCGACGCTCGTTCTGATTCCGGGCATAATCGTTCTGGCGGCGAATGGACAACTGGTCGCGGCCGCCGGGCTTGCGATATGGACGGGTCTGGTGGTGACAACCGTCGACAATCTGCTGCGCCCTATTCTGGTTGGGCGCGACACGAGGATGCCCGACCTTCTTGTCCTGATCAGCACCTTTGGCGGACTTGCAACCTTCGGAGCTGTCGGACTGATTGTCGGTCCCGTGATCGCGGGTCTGTTCCTGACGGTATGGGCCGTGTTCGA
Organism: Labrenzia sp. OB1; assembly: GCF_001624695.1. Lineage (GTDB taxonomy): Bacteria > Pseudomonadota > Alphaproteobacteria > Rhizobiales > Stappiaceae > Roseibium. The sequence goes on from NZ_JSEP01000008.1 coordinate 84,265, forward strand.
ACAGTCCCTCCGGTCAGGTGGATTTACCGAGGAGGCCAGTGTGAACCCTTCCATGCCTGACACCGGTCCACCGGAACAAACGCACCTTGCCCGGGAACTGGAAACTCTGCGCGCTGAATTGGAAGTCCTGAAAAAACAGAGGTGACATTGTGCCGGACAGACAGGCCAGCAAAAAATTGACTCACGCCAGCCTGGGCAACCTAAGTCAACCTTGGGCAATCACCAATGTACGTCTGGCATGCAGGAGGTGGCATGCATTGGTTTAGACGGGGCCTGGCGGTTCTCTTCGGGCTTGGTTGCGCAATGAACTCGACCGTCTCCGCAGAGCCCCCGCCTTCCTATGTCGGCTCCGCATCCTGCGGGACCTGCCATTCGGCTGAGTATAGCTCCTGGAAAACCAGTCATCATGCAGATGCCTGGCGACCGCCATCCGCCGAGAGCATCGCAGGTGACTTCGATGAAGCAGTCTTTGAACATGGCGGGAGAACGACACGTTTCTTTCGTGAAGGTGATCGTTTTTTTATCGAGACCGAGGATTTCACTGACGGGCCAAAGGTGCTTGAGGTCAAAGGCGTCGGTGGCGTTGAGCCACTGCAACAGTATCTTGTCGAAACCGAGCCAGGAAAACTGCAGTCTTTCGACGTTGTCTGGGACAGTGAGAAAAAGAACTGGTTCCACCTTTATCCCGATCAGCTTCTTCCGCCGGACGACGGCTTTCACTGGTCCGGCCCCTACAAGACCTGGAATGCACGGTGCGCCGAGTGCCACGCGACTGATTTCCGGAAGAATTACGATGCCCGGACCCGGCGGTATAGCAGCACACAGGCCGAAACCGGTGTCGGCTGCGAGGCCTGCCACGGGCCTGGCGAAGCCCATGTCGAATGGGCGGCGAACAAAGACGCCGGATTGCAAAGTCCCTTTCCCGGAACAGATGATCGGGGGCTTCTGCAGAGTTTCAGGGAAACAATTGCAGAGACCGAAATCCAGCAGTGCGCCGGCTGCCATTCAAGGCGCGAACCATTCGAGGACGGGAACCCCGCGCCCGGCACACCGTTTCACGACAGCTACCGGCTCGCGCTGCTGCGCGAAGGCCTTTATCACCCGGACGGCCAGATCCTGGACGAGGTCTATGTCTACGGCTCCTTTCTCCAGTCGAAGATGTACGCCAAGGGTGTCCGGTGTTCTGACTGCCATGATCCGCACAGCGCCCGACTGAAGGCCGATGGGAATGCTGTTTGCACGCAGTGCCATTCAAGTGCGGGCAACCCTGCTTTCACCTCCCTTGCCAACAAGTCGTACGACGACCCCGCGCATCACTTCCATGAGCCGGACAGCGCGGGCGCGGCCTGTGTGTCCTGCCACATGATCGAGCGAACCTATATGGGTGTCGACGGCCGAAGGGATCATTCGTTCCGCGTGCCCCGCCCCGATGTCAGCGTGAAAATTGGCACGCCGAATGCCTGTAACGATTGTCATCAGGACAAGACGGCCGCCTGGGCAGCCGATATCCTGACAAACCGTTATCCCGGCAGCCGGCACAGAGGCCCGCATTTCGGGGAGGTTTTCTCTGCCGCAAGAGCAAACACGAACAGAGGCGGTGAAGACCTCCTCGATATTGCCCTTCACGATGCGTTTCCAGGCATCGTCCGTGCGTCTGCTCTCAACCTGCTTGGAACGCGCATCGGACCGGATCAGCGCGCTCTGGCCGCCGGTCTTCTAGCGGATTCGGATCCACTTGTTCGGGCCGCCGCCGTGCCATTCGCCGGGTTCGATACGGACGGAAACGGGATCGCCCTCCTGACAGTGGCTCTTGAGGATCCGGTCAAATCTGTTCGCATCGCCGCAGCCCGCCAGGTGCTGCGGGTTCCGTTGGCCAACGCACCGGAGCGAAGCCGTTTGTCTGCACGGTCGGCTCAACGTGAATGGCAGGACTCTCTTGCTGCCAAACTGGATTTTCCGGAAACCCATATGGCGCTTGGCGGAACCGCATTGGTGTTGCGAAATTCAAGAGCCGCGATCCGCGCCTTTCAGGAGGCTACCGCCCTTGATCCGCAACTGGCCGAAGCCTGGATCATGCAGATTCGTCTGCGCATGGCAGCAGGCGATCTGGCGGGTGCGGAAGTTGCTCTTCAGAGAGCCTTGCAGAATATTCCCGACAACGCCGTGCTTCTTGATCTGAAGCGCCAGTTTACGTCAAGATAAAAATATACCTAATACATTATACGTATAATCTACATAGCTATACTATACATCCAAAAAGAGAGAAAAATTCTTCAACAGCTTTTCCATTGACGAAGAGAAAATTCTAACTCTTGATGACTGTTAGGCCATGAGAAAACATGGTCCGCAAAAGATGCATTGATAATTTTTGCAATAAGGAGGATCACACTATGTTTGCGGGAATGAGATCGTTTACCGGCAGATTGTCTGCCTGTGCGGCAGGGGTATTGCTTCTGGCAATAGCCACGCCTTCCTTTGCGCAAGAAGAGGAAAAGCCGAACATACTGGTCATCTGGGGGGATGACGTCGGTCAATCCAACATCTCGGCCTATACTTTCGGTCTGATGGGATACCGGACGGACAACATCGACCGGATTGCCAAAGAAGGCATGATGTTCACCGACTATTACGGCGAGCAGTCCTGCACCGCCGGCCGATCTTCCTACATCATGGGACAGAGCGTCTTCAGGACAGGCCTGTCCAAAGTCGGGCTGCCGGGCGCGGATCTTGGAATGCAGGTGGAAGATCCGACCATCGCCGGCCTGTTGAAACCACACGGCTACATGACCGGCCAGTTCGGCAAGAACCATCTTGGCGACAAGGATTCAATGCTCCCGACCAACCATGGGTTCGATGAATTCTTCGGCAACCTCTATCACCTGAACGCAGAGGAAGAGCCGGAAAACCCGGATTATCCGAAAGATCCGGCTTTTCGGGAAAAGTTTGGCCCCCGCGGCGTTATCAAATCATCTGCTGATGGGGCCATTGAAGACACCGGTCCCTTGACCAAGAAGCGGATGGAAACCGTTGATGATGAAACCGTGGCGGCCGCCATCGATTTCATCAAACGCGCCAACGATCAGGGCAAACCGTTCTACGTCTGGTGGAATGGCACACGGATGCATTTTCGCACCCATATCAAGGACGAAGTGCGCGGCATTTCCGGACAGGACGAATACAGCGACGCCATGCTGGAGCATGATGGCCATGTCGGACAGTTGCTTGCGGTGCTCGACGAACTCGGCATCGCGGACAACACAATCGTTCATTATTCGACCGACAACGGCCCGCACATGAACACATGGCCGGATGCGGCGTCCTCCCCGTTCTATGGTGAGAAGAACACCAACTGGGAAGGTGGCTGGCGTGTGCCGTCCATGGTTCGCTGGCCGGGCAAGGTCGAAGCCGGATCGATTTCCAACGAAATCATGCATCACATGGACTGGTTGCCGACATATCTGGCAGCAGTTGGCGATCCGGACATCAAGGCGAAGCTTAAGGAAGGTGGCGTCCAGGCCATCGGCCGTGAGTACAAGGTCCATCTCGACGGCTATAATTTCCTGCCGGTGCTCACGGGTGAAGCCGAGGAAGGTCCGCGTCGGGAAATCTTCTATTTTGCCGATACAGGTGAACTGACGGCTCTTCGGTATGACGACTGGAAGGCAATCTTCCTGGAGCAAAAGGAATTCGCGACACTGCGAGCCTGGATCGAGCCCTGGACCCTACTTCGTGTGCCGTTGATCACCAACTTGCGCCGGGATCCTTATGAGCGGGCCCATGTCACATCCAACACCTACTACGATTGGATGATCGACCGCGTCTTCTTCCTGGTGCCGGCTCAGCAATATGTCGCGAACTTCCTTGAGACCTTCCAGGAATTCCCGCCACGCCAGAAACCGGCCAGCTTCTCCATCGATCAGGTCATGGAAATGATGACCCAATCAACCGGATCAAAGTAAAGGCTACGACATATCCCAACCCGGGCGGAGGCTTAGCCGCCCGGGTTGGGCAAGCGGTATGTCCAGGCATGAAAAAGACGCCCCAATTCAAGGGGTTTTCCAGTTACGGTCTTTTCACGGATCATCATGGAGAGGTTCAGATGAAATCGCGGGTAAAGCAACTGTGCTTGGCATCCGGTGTCCTTCTGACCGGCTTCTGGTCCGAAGCGGTTATCGCGGAGACGCTGGCTCCGCGCCTGGTGTTGCAGATCACGGTGGACCAACTGCGTGCCGACCTGCTCTACCGGAACCGCGAGCAATTCGGTGAAGGCGGCTTTCGATATCTTCTGGAAAACGGCACTGTCTACTCCGACGCGCACCACCGGCATGCCAATACCGAGACGATTGTCGGTCATGCAACCCTTGCCACTGGAACGGATCCCGCCGTCCACGGCATGGTCGCCAACCTCTGGTTCGACCGCAAGACCGGCCGCCCCTATTACAACGTTCAGGATGCGGATTACCCCTTGCTCAGCCAGGGCGGCGTGGATCAATCATCCGAGATCGACCCCACTCAACGGGCTGCAACCACGGACGGCCGTTCGCCCAATGCGATCCTGTCGTCCACGATCGCGGACGAGATTTCCATCGGCATAGCAGGAGGACCCAAGGTCTTCGGTGTTTCGGTGAAGGATCGCGGCGCTATTTCCATGGCCGGGCATAGCGGCAAGGCCTTCTGGTTTTCGAAAAGCGAAGGCCGCTTCATAACTTCCAGCTACTATATGGATCAGTACCCGGATTGGGTGAGCGCCTGGAACGACAAAGGACTGACAGGCTCTTATGCAGATGGTGCCTGGGAGCTGTCCGGCGAAAAAACTTCCTATCGTTTCGGCGACGCCGACGACATGGAATGGGAGACCGATTTCCCCGGATTCGGCCGTGCGTTTCCGCATCCCTATGGTGCCGGTGACGGCAAATACTACACAACGCTCCTGACCCTCAGTCCCGCCGGGGATGAGTTGACGGCCGATTTCGCAAAAGCCCTGATTGACGCGGAGCAGATCGGCACGGACGATGTGACCGACTATCTTTCAGTCAGCTTTTCTTCAACGGATTATGTCGGTCATATCTTCGGGCCTTCCAGTCTGGAGACGGAAGACAATCTTCGCCGGCTCGACCGCACTCTTGCCGGTTTCCTCCAATACATAGACGAGACAATCGGCCTCGCGCGCACACTTGTGGTGTTGTCGGCCGATCATGGTGCCGCTGAAGTTCCGGGTTATCTGACCTCTTTGGGGATCCCCGCGAGCTATTTCAATTTCGAGGATGTCGACAAAAGGCCTGCGATCGAAGCAATGAAGGCCGAGTTCGGTATCGCCGAGGAACTGGTGGAGAATTTTTCCCAGCCTTACGTCTATCTCAATCAGGCCGTGCTGGACGAGAAGGGGCTGGACAAGGCGACCGTTTCCCGCAGACTTGCCGATGAACTCCAGAAAATGCCGGGCATTGCCTATGCGATTTCAAGCGAGGATCTTCGGTCGGGAAATGTTGCCAGGACAGCGGTCAGCGAGGCGGTCCTTGCCAATTTTCATCCGGATCGGTCCGGCGATATCTACATCGTCTTCGAACCGCACTGGTTCGTTGGCGAATTCGATGGATTGACCGTCGCCGCGACCCACGGTTCACCCTGGTCCTACGACACACATGTTCCCATCATCTTCGCAGGACCCGGAATCGTTTCGCAAAGGATCGCAAGGCGGGTGGAGACGGTCGATGTTGCCGCGACCATAGCCGCCTATCTGAAGATCAAGCCGCCGAGCGGTTCGCGCGGCCAGGTGCTGACAGAAGCCCTTCCCTGAGACTGAATTTCCAGCCCATCGGATATCGCCCGCATGACAGATACCCTCGATCAGGTTCTTGATCTGAAAGACCGGATGCAGCAGTCGATCATTGGCCAGGAGGGCGTCATCGACCGGCTGGTGATCGGCTTGCTTGCCAATGGCAACCTTCTGGTCGAGGGCCTTCCGGGACTTGCCAAAACCCGCGCGATCAAGGCGCTGGCAAAGAACATCGACGCTCATTTCAGCCGGATCCAGTTCACTCCTGACCTGTTGCCGTCCGACGTGACCGGCACGGAAGTCTATCACCAGTCGGGCGGCACCGGTACGTTCCGCTTCGAAAAGGGTCCGATCTTCGCCAATATCGTGCTTGCCGACGAAATCAACCGTGCGCCGGCGAAAGTGCAGGCTGCCCTGCTTGAGGCCATGGAGGAGCGACAAGTCACGGTGTCGGGAACCACTCATGAGATGGAGCCCCTGTTCATGGTCATGGCGACGCAAAATCCGGTCGAGCAGGAGGGAACCTATCCCCTGCCCGAAGCCCAGATGGACCGTTTCCTGATGCATGTGATGATCACATATCCGCCGGTGGAGGACGAAGTGAAGGTCATCCGTCTGGTGCGCGGCGAAGAACAGGCGGCGCTTGCGAAAACCAATGGTGGCGAAACCGCACCCGCGAAGGAACGCCCCGCGCCGATCTCCAGGGACATCGTATTCGCCGCCCGTGCGGAGATTGCCGCGTTGCATGTGTCCGAAGCGATCGAGCGCTATATGGCCGATCTTGTTCAGGCGACCCGGACGCCTGAGCTTTATTCGGAGGATCTTGCCCGCTGGATTGAAATCGGCGTCAGTCCGCGCGCGTCTATCGCACTCGACAAATGCAGCCGGACCCATGCCTGGTTGAAGGGCCGTGATTACGTCGATCCCGTCGACGTCCGGGCAATCCTGAACGATGTCTTCCGGCACAGGCTCTCCCTCAGTTTCGAAGCGGATGGTGACGGCCTGTCCCCGGACAGGGTCATTGAAGACATCGCGGCGCAAGTCGCCCTGACCTGAAGGCACGGAAGATGCGAGATCACGCCGCCAGAACCCGTGTTGGCCTGACCGCCGGGCCGGATACCGTTCGTGCGGGCGAAGATCCACGCATCCACATCACCCGTTCCGGCTTGCGCGCGCTCGAGTTTCAGGGACGCAGTCTGCGTCTTTTGCCTAAACAGCCGGCCGCCAGTGTGTTGAACGGCAGGCACGCTTCCCGGTTTCGCGGCCGGGGACTGAACTTCGAGGAATTGCGCGAATACCTGCCGGGCGACGACCCCAGAACGATTGACTGGAAGGTGACGGCCCGCACCGGCTCTCCGCATGTGCGGGTTTTTACCGAAGAACGCGACCGGCCCGTGCTGCTTCTGGTCGATCAGCGCATTTCGATGTTTTTCGGTACGCGCCACAACATGAAATCTGTCACCGCAGCCGAAGCCGCTGCCCTGATCGCGTTCCGGGTTCTCGATCAGGGGGACCGTATCGGCGGAATTGTCTTTGGCGATGAGTCTGTGGGGGAACTGCGGCCAAGAAAGAGCCGTCAGGCCCTCGACCAGTTCCTGCTGGCCCTTGAGCGGGCGAACCACGCGCTTTCCGCAGATGCACCGACCGTGGACCCAGCCATGCCGCTCAATCAACCACTCGCTTCCGCACTTCGGATCGCCAGGCGGAACCACCTCGTCGTTATCATCAGTGACTTCGACGAGATCGATGTACAGACGGAGAAAATGATCGGAACGCTGTCACGACACAACGACTTGATTCTGTGTCCCGTCACCGATCCGATCTCCCGCGATATTCCGGAAGGATTCAAACTGGTTGTTTCGGATGGAAACCTGCAGGCAGAGCTCGACACCTCAAGTCGTCAGACCGATCAGTCGCTCAGGATGTTCGTCAGCGAAAGGCTGAACAAGCTGCTTTCCTGGCAGCGGCGTTTCGGGCTTTCCGTTTTGCCGCTCGACACCGGGGAAGATACCCTTCCCCAGATCCTTCGCCTGACCGGTCATCGCGGCTCAATTCGGAAAAATCAGAGATGAAGGACGCTTGGGAAGGCTTAAATCTGGTTGATCTGTTGGATTTGCTTGACCCCGTACAAGAGCCTCCACCGATCTCCATGTTTCCACAGACCGCCGGCTGGATCTGGCTGGGGTTGGCCCTTCTGCTTGGTCTGGCAGCCCTTGTTTGGCAATTCCTGAGATACCGTCGGAAGAACGCCTATCGCCGTCAGGCCCTGCGCGAACTGCTGGACTGCCCGGACGATGCGGCCCATCTGGCAACGCTTGTGCGCCGGACTGCGCTGGCTGCCTTCCCGCGAGACGAAGTCGCGTCGTTGTGCGGCAAGAATTGGCTGACGTTTTTGGACCGCGCCTATGGCGGCAACGGGTTTTCGGCAGGCCCGGGGGAGCAGTTGGCGAGCGCGCCCTATGCTGCAGGTCAAAAGGAAGCTTCCCTGAAAGCTCTCGTTCGCACCTGGATACGCAAACATCGCGGGCCCGGCGCATGATCGAACTCGCCTTCCCGCTCGTCCTGTTGCTGCTGCCGCTCCCGCTCGCGGTTTTCTACCTCTTGCCGCCGCACAGGAAACAGGTTCCGGGGACACGGTTTCCGTTTTTCCGCAAGATAGTTGTCGCCACCGGCCTCACCCCTTCCTCCGGATCGGTCATCTTTCGCCGTTCGATCTTGCAGATGATATCGGCCGCGGCAATCTGGGGTCTGCTTGTTGTAGCCCTGGCACAGCCCGAAAAGGTCGGCGATGCAATTGTGGTCGAAAAATCCGCCCGCGACATCATGCTGGCCATCGACTTGTCCGGTTCAATGGACCAACGGGACTTTCCCGCGCTTGACGGTAGCCGTACCCAACGGCTGGAAGCGGTGAAGGCCGTGGTGGGAAAATTCATTTCAACCCGCGAGGATGATCGGGTTGCTCTCATCGTTTTTGGAACCAGAGCTTTTGTGCAGGCCCCCTTCACCGAGGACCTTGAATCGTTGCGGGCGCTGCTGGACCAGACCGAAGTCGGCATGGCCGGCCCTCATACCGCGCTCGGCGATGCGATAGGTCTTGCTATTGTGACCTTTCAGGCCAGCGAAATAGAAGAACGTCTCCTGATCGTGCTGAGTGACGGCGGCGATACCGGCAGCCGGATGACGCCGGTGAACGCGGCGTCCATCGCCTCGCGGTACGGCATCGATATTCTGACCATTGGTGTCGGTGACCCTGAAGGGAGCGGCGATCAGAGGCTCGACGAGAAGACGCTTGAAGCCATTGCCGCCTCAGCCGGTGGAACCTATCAGTTTGCCGGCAGCGAGCAGGCCCTTGCGCAGATCTACACGAGAGTCGCGGAACAGCTTCCGCGCGAGGTCGAAACACAAAGCTACCGGCCCAGGCAGTCTCTCAGTCATATTTTGCTGGCGGCGGCTGCGCTGCTCGGGTTTCTGACTGTCGCCTTTCTTCAGATCTCGACATATCGGCGGAGGGAAGCATGATGCCGGACCAGCTTCCCGATGCCCTGACGCTTTTTCATTTCATCCGTCCCTGGTGGCTGGCCGGACTGCCCTTCATTGCCGCGCTATGGTGGACCGTTCGCCGCTTCGGGAAAACAAGGGAGACGTTGCCGGCCGGTATCGCGCCTCATCTCGCAGATGCCTTGAGTGTGGGCGCCGAGCCGGGAGCGCGCCTGCTTCCCATTGACGGTGTCAGCGCCGCGATCATACTGATGCTGCTGGGGTCAGCAGGCCCGACGTGGTCGCGTCTGCCCGATCCGCTGGTCGCGGACACTGCGCCTCTGGTCGTGGCGCTGAAGGTCACCGGCAGCATGATGCAATCGGATATTCCACCCAACCGGCTTGAACGCGCCAAACAGAAGATAACCGATCTTCTTGAACGCCGTTCCGGCGCCAAAACCGCGCTGATCGCCTATGCAGGGACGACCCATCAGGTTGTGCCCCTGACGGAAGATCCGGCCGTTCTCAAGCCGTTTCTTGAAGGTCTGTCTCCCGATATCATGCCGCGAAACGGTGAAGCCGCCTCGCCCGCCCTGCTCATGGCCAATGATATTCTCGGCAAACAGGACACCCCTGGCTCGATCCTGATTGTACTGGACCGATTGACGGATGCCGACGGATCCTTGTTCGCGGAACAATCGAAAGATGGCGGCGCTCCGGTGGTTTTCTGGCAAATCGGGTGTGATGAGGCCGCTCGCTCCGCATTGGAAGCGGTCCCCACGGCCGCCCTTGTCGACCTGACGGTCGACAGTTCCGACGTCAGTCAGGTCATCCGCCGGATCGAGGTTTCCTATCAGGATGCTCTGTCCAGGGACGACCGGCAAAACTGGAAGGATCAGGGTTGGGTTTTCGCGGTACCGGCGGCTTTGATCGCGCTGTTGTGGTTCCGGCGCGGCTGGACAATGCAGTGGTCAGTCTGGCTCATCGCCGCCATGATCGCGTGTTCTCACGGCAGTGCGCGTGCCGATGGATGGCGGGATTGGTTCCTGACACCGGATCAGCAAGGACGTCTGGCGTTTGAAGCCAGGGATTTCGAAAAGGCGGCGAGCCTGTTCGAGGATCCCGAATGGAAAGCCTATGTGCTCTACCGCGCAGGGCGCTATGAAACCTCGGCCGAGCTGTATGCCTGGCAGGAAAGTTCCAATGCCGCCATGGGCGAAGGCCTGTCGCTCATCCGCTCGCGCAAGTACCGGGAAGCGATTGCCGCCTTCGAAAAGGCCGTCGAAAGAGACCCGGACAATGCCGCGGCTCAGCACAACCTGGAGCTTGCGAAAGATATTCTCTACTACATCGAGACAACGCGCGAGCAATCGGATACCGGCGAAGAAAGCGGCATAGGCGCCGACGACGTCGTGTTCGACAATGATGCAGGGCGCGGTACGAAGAGCGAGACGCAACAATCAACCGGCGAGATTGTCCCTGAAACCGCGGAAGCCTGGATGCGAACCGTGGACACGCGCACCGGCGATTTCATGAAGTCCCGTTTCGCTCTGGAAGCCGCCAGGAGCCCCCGATGAGACGGCTGCTTGTCTTCACGCTACCGCTGTTTTTCCTGATTTTCGCCCATGCACAGGCCCAGGAACAGGCCAAGACGCCCGTCGAGCCGATTGTCAGAACGGATCTGAACGAGACGCGCACGATACCCGGTCAGGCATTGGTTCTCCGGATTACCGTTCTTGTGCCGACATGGCTTCCCGAACCGGCCGTCTTTCCGACTTTCGAAGTGCCGAATGTCATCGTGCGTGTGCCTTCGCGTGGAACCGGGCCGACGAGTGAAACCGTGGATGGGGAAACCTGGTCCGGCGTGACGCGGGCCTATCACATCTCACCGATGCTTCCCGGGCGGTTCAGAATCCCGGAAGACACGCTGACGGTCACTTATGCGGCCCCACAGACGCGCGAAGCTGTTCGTGTGGAGGTGCAAACGCCTGCCTTCGAAATCTCCGGTGTCGTTCCGTCTGAGGCGCAGGATCTGTCCCCCTTCATCGCCGCCCGCTCCCTTACGCTTGAGCGAACTGTCGAGGGCGATCCTTCGAGCCTTGCCGAAGGGGACGCGCTTGTCCTGAAGACGGTCGCCAGGGTCTCCGGCGTATCTCCGATGTTCCTGCCTCCGTTGGCGCCCATCGCGGGTCAGGATGGCCTGGCGGACTACGCACAAAGCCCTGTCATGGAGGAAACCGAAGATCGCGGCGTCATCAGCGGCAGCAGAAGCGAGGTCGTGACACTCATGGCGGAGTTTGCCGGAAGTTATACGATCCCGGCAGCGTCTCTGGAATGGTACAATCTGGACAGCGGCAAGGTTGAGATGGTCACGCTGCCCGAAATCGAACTCACTGTATCAGGCGGGCCGATTACGAACTTGCAATCTCCGGACGACAGCAACACCGGTTTCTGGAAATCGACCGACGTCTTGTTGAGCGTCCTGGCCCTCGTCGTTCTGGTTTTCTTTTTCCTCCGGCGGTTCTTGCGATCGGCCAGGTTTCTTGAATTCCGCGACCGGATCAAGAGTTCCGAGCCTTATGCTTACCGGCAATTCAAGCGCGATCTGGGCTCCAGAGATTTCAACCGCGCAATGCTTTCTGCCGTCACATGGAAGCGCCGTGTTGACAGTCTTTACCCGAATGTCGACTGGCAGGAATTCAACGTAGCCATGACCCGGCTCGGTTCCGGGTTCTTCGGTCCCGACACGACGGAACGCACGCGTGACAGGATTGCACATTGGCAAGCACTCGCCCTGGCAGCGAGAGCCGTCAGACTTAGGACTGCGAGGGCTGCTCAATCCGGACACCGGAACAAGCTTCCCCCGATGAACCCCGTTGCGTAGAGTATCTACCTTCGAAAAACAGCGGACTCTCACCATGTCTTCCCGCGGCTGGGGGGAGCAAGTCCCGTCAAACATGCGGCATCAAATACAGCCCCTTACGGCGCGCCCGCTCTGCCGTCCTTCTTGAGAAACCCGTCAACGCAACAGGAACGACAGCGTCAGGACGAGACCGATACCCGCGACGCCATAGCGGACCACGGGTTCAGGTAGTCGCCGGGTCACGCTTGCGCCGACATATCCTCCGACGACACCGCCCACGAGAACGCAGACGGCCGCCACCCAGTCGACCAGACCCGAAAACATCATCGGAACAACCGCGACGGACTGGATAGCCGCCGCGAAGAGGTTCTTGGCACCATTCACATGGCTGACACCCATCCCGGAGGAAACCGACAGAACAGCCAGAAGCATGAAGCCCAGACCGGCGCCGAAAAAACCGCCATAAAAGCCGAAAATCGCCAGCAATACCGCGACAGCTGTCTCAAGCCGTTCGCCGGGGAAAGCACGGCGCATCAGCACGGTCGTCCTGGGCCCCAGCACGATGGCGACCACAGCGATAATGAGCAGGAACGGCACGACCCTGACGAAGGCTTCGTTACTGGAATTCACCATGACGAGCGAGCCGAGCAAGGCACCGGCGAGCGCCGGGATCATCTGGCGCCAGAGGCGTTTCATCTCGCCTGCAAGTTCGCGGCGATAAACCCAGATTGCCGGCAGCTGGGCCGGCCAGAGCGCAACGCCCTGTGTGACATTCGCTGCAATCGGCGGCAATCCGGTCGCCAGAAGAAGCGGAAAGACGAAAAGCTTGGCGCCGCCCGCTGCTGCGTTGACAGCTCCTCCCACAAGACCCGCGATCAAAAACAGAAAGACCGACCCCGTCATCTGTTGTCCTGTTCACCGTCGCCGGCGGGGTCCCGGCTGGCGGCAAGCGCCGACGCGGTCAGCGCGAAATGTTCCTCGATCAGACGGCAGGCAAGATCGGCGTTTCGGGCCAGCGTGGCATCAACGATTGCGGCATGTTCCGCGGTCAGGTCGCGGGCACCTATTTTCTGATAGACGGAGGCCCGGCGGTAACGCTCGCACAGATCGTGCAGACCGCCACGCAGCTTGAGCAGCCAGGCGGATCCGCAGGCAGAAACCAATGCCAAGTGCAATCCGGAATTCGCGCGCTCCCAACTGTCCGGCACATGTCCCTGCGCCTTCATCAGCGCGGCATCCTCCTTTGCCATGATATAGCCCGCGGCGACGACCCGGGCCTCCCAGACGTCGTCCCCCTGTTCGATAGAAAGCCTGAGCGCCTCCTTCTCGATCACGGTGCGCGCAAGGTTAAGGTCCTTGAATTCGGCCGGATCGAGCGGGGCGACAGTGAACCCGCGATTGCCCTCGCTGACAACCAGCCCGTCCTGGGCGAGTTTCTGCATTGCCTCGCGCAGTGGTGTCGGTCCGATCTGGTAGATCGACTTGAGTTTTTCGATCCTCAAGCGTTCGCCGGGAGCCCGCACGGACGTGATGATATCGCGTCTCAGCCGTCCGTAAGCGGTGTCCGCGAGTGTCGCTCCCTCAGACGCGCCCTGGCCGCGTGCTTCTGTATAACTTTCTGTTTTCATTTGTCTATCACGGTTTCCGGCACTTTGATTGACACTCAGGACTTTCTATGATCTTAATTATTATCGATAAAATCTAACAATGTCGAGAAAATGAAACTCATTACCTTTAATACCGGCCAGACCCTTGCCGCCGGCTATATTGACGGCGGCGAAGCGGTGATATGCGCTGAGGACGAGGCCGCACGGCGCGCCGTTCTGAATGTAATTTCGGGCGGAAAAAATGCGGTTGCGGATTGGGCATCCAGTGGCGGAAGACACTTGCCGCTGAGCGAGGTTCACCTGCTTGCGCCGATCCCCGAGCCGTTGCGCGACATCTTTTGCGTTGGCAAGAACTATTACGCCCATGCGGCGGAGTTCCATTCCAGCGGCTTCGATTCCAGTGCGAAGGAAGCAGTGCCGTCCCACCCGGTCATTTTCACCAAGGCGACGACGAGTGTTTGCGCTCCGGGAGATGTCGTTCAGGCGTCGCTCGATCATACGGACAGCACCGACTACGAAGGCGAGCTTGGCGTGGTGATCGGCAAGCGCTGCTTTCAGGTTTCCAGGGAAGAAGCACTCGATCACGTGTTCGGCTATGTGGCCGTGAACGACGTTACTTCGCGGATACTGCAGAAGAACCATAATCAGTGGGTCATCGGCAAGGGCATCGACACGTTTTGTCCGATGGGACCGTGGATTGCCACTGCGGACGAGATCGGTGACGTGGGTTCGCTCGAGCTTGTCACCCTTATCAACGGCGAGGAACGGCAGCGGGCGAAGGTCGCCGACCTGATCTTCGACATCCCGACTCTCATTGAAACCATAAGCCGAACCATGACGCTTCTGCCGGGCGACATCATCGCCACCGGCACGCCCGTCGGAGTGGGAATCGGCTTCGATCCGCCGAAATACCTGAAGAGTGGCGACACGATGCGCGTCACTATCACTGGGCTTGGAACGCTCGAGAATACGATCGGCTGAGCCAGAACTGCATCTGCCAAGGGAGGAATAACATCATGTTAAATCGGAGGCTATCAGTTGCGGCCGCCATCGTCCTGGGGAGCACCCTGGCCGTAGGGGCCCAGGACGGACTGTTCTCCGGCAAGACCATCGAGGTGGTCGTGCCGTTCGGCGAAGGCGGCGCGACATTCGTGTCGGCCAAATTCCTGGAGCCTTATCTCGAAAAGCATCTGCCCGGGAACCCTGACCTCGATGTGGTGTCACGCCCGGGCGGCGGGTCGATTCTCGGTGCCAACTGGTTCGAGCAGAACGCAAAATCCGATGGCACGACAATCCTGTTCACCACGTCGTCTACAGCGAACCCGTTCGTTCTCGGTCAGAAAGGTGTCGAGTACAAGCTCGCCGACTACCGTGTCGCCTACAGCCATCCCTTCAGTGCCGTTGCCTATGTGTCGCCAACTACAGGTGTCACCAACGCAGCCGGCATCAGGGATTCAAGCGTGCCGCTTATCTACGGCGGGATCGCTGCCGCGGCCTCGGACCTTCCCGGTCTTCTGTCGTTCGAGGTGCTCGATGTCGATGTGAAGTCCGTTCTCGGGTTCAACGGCCGCGGTCCGGTCCGGCTGGCCTTCGAACAGGGCGAACTGAACATCGATTACCAGTTCACGCCTGTCTATCTGACACAGGTCGTTCCCTCCGTTGCCGAAGGCCGCGCGGTCCCGCTTTGGACAGGTGGCGCAATGGAGGACGGCGTTCTGAAGGCGCGCGATCCGATCGCCCCGGAACTGCCCTCAGTCTATGAAGTCTATGAGGAACTCAACGGCAAGGCGCCGTCGGGCATCGAATGGGACGCCTTCCAGGGCATTGCCTCGGTGACCTATGCCTACGGCCTGACCGGCTACATGCATCCGGACACTCCGCAGGAGGTTCTCGACGCCTTCGCAGAAGCGGTCGCCGCGATCAACGCGGATCCGGAATTCCAGGAGGAAAGCCAGAAGGTGACCAACGGCGCGCGGCTCAATGCCGGCCCGGACACAGAATCGGCGGTCAAGGCCGCGCTGTCTCCGAGCACCGAGGTAAAGGATTATCTGCGCAACCTTCTTTCGAGCAAATTCGGGGTCACCTTCTGATCCGTACCGCTGCCCGGGCCATGACTGACATGGCCCGGGCAAGTTTCCTTTTCCCGGGACCTTTTCATGATCGAAAACGCGGTTATGGCGCTTGACGCGCTCTTCGACCCTATCCGTCTGGCAGCGTTGTTCACGGGCATGATTGTCGGAATGGTCTTCGGAATGCTTCCCGGTCTCGGCGGCGTCGCTGCGGTGTCGATCCTTCTGCCCTTCATCTATTATCTCGCCCCCTATTCCGGTCTCGCCATGCTTCTGGGCGCGGTCTCGGTCGTCTACACCTCGGACACGATAACCTCCGTCCTTATCGGCGCGCCGGGCTCTCCCGCCTCCGCCCCGACCGCAATCGAAGGCCATGCGCTCGCCAAACAGGGACAGGCCTCGCGGGCGCTCGGCGTCGGGTTCCTTGCCTCCATGGTCGGCGGGCTCACAGGCGCGGCGATCCTCTTTGTCGCTATCCCCATAGCCGGACCGATCGTGCTGATGCTTTCGACGCCCGAACTCTTCATGTTCGCGCTCGTCGGCCTGTATTATGCCGCTTCGATGATTGGCAAGGATCTCGCCAAGGGGCTGGCCGCTGCCTGTCTCGGGGTTCTCCTGGGGGTCGTCGGCCCGGCCCAGGCGGCCGCCGATTTCCGCTACACATTCGATCAGGTCTATCTGCTCGACGGATTTTCACTGACCATCGTCGCGCTTGGCCTTTTCGGCGTCGCCGAAGTGATCTCGATGCTCGCCGCGGGCGGGGGAATCAGTCATGAACGGGTAAAAGTCGATCACTGGGGCGAAGGTTTCCGGGACTTCTGGAAGGCCAAGTGGCTGGTCTTGCGTGCGGCGGTGATCGGTGTCTTCGGAGGGTTCGTGCCGGCCGTCGGGGCGTCAGCGTCCACATGGGTGGCCTATGGGCATGCCATTCATTCAACAAAAGACAAATCGCGCTTCGGCAAGGGCGAGATCCGAGGCATCGCCGCGTCGGAAGGCGCCAACAACGCCACAGTGATTTCCGACCTGGTGCCCACTCTTCTCTTCAGCGTGCCGGGAGGACCGGCGGCTGCCATATTCCTCGGAGCCCTGTTTTCGTTCGGCTATTATCCCGGGCCGCGCATGATCACCCAGAACCCGGACCTGATGTTCCTGATCGTCTGGTCGGTGGCCCTGACGTCCGTGGTGGGCGCCGGATTGTGCTTTGCCATCACCCCTGCCCTAGCGCGCCTCACACGCATACCATTTGCGATCATCGCAGCCCCGCTCGTGCTGATCATGGTGATCGGCGCTTATCAGTCCACCTCGACGATGGGCGATATCTTCATGCTGTTCCTTCTGGGCGGTCTGGGCTGGCTGATGAAACACGGGGGCTGGCCCCGCGCGCCCGCTCTTGTCGGCTTCGTGCTCTCCGGGCCGATGGAACAGTATTTCTGGCTGACCAACCAGATCTACGGCTGGTCCTGGCTCACGCGACCCGGCGTGCTCATCATCGGTTCGGTCATCGTCATTCCCATGTTTCTCTCGTTCGTGCGCCGGCTGAGAGCCAGGGGGCGGAAAGCCGAGCCCGCGCCTGAAAATGCCCTCCCGACGCTGAATGCACCCAGCCATGGCATTGCGCTGGTTCTGGCCGCCATCGTTTCGGTGATGTTCGCCTATGCGCTGTGGGAGACCTTCTCTTTCAATCCGGCCTCGCGCCTGATGCCGGGTCTGGCAATCCTGCCCGGACTGCCGCTCGCCCTCTATCTGCTCGTGCGCGGTCTCCGTGGCTATCGCAATGACTTCAGCCGCGATGCGAATGAGCTCTGGGTCCTGGTCGCGCTGTTCGTTTACGCCGTGGCTGTCTGGGCCTTCGGCCTCAGCATCCCGACCGTCGCCCTGATTGCGTGGATGCTTCTGGTGAAGGCGCGCATGCGGATCTGGACCGGCCTGATTTACGGCACGGCCGTCTTCGCCGTGATCCGGCTGCTTTTCGACCTCCTGCGAGGCGACGCGCCCGTCGGAGCCCTCATTCCCTTTAGCTGACGGAAGGATCTTCCATGTCCGACATGATCGACGCAGACATCATCGAACCGAGCATAGACCCGCAAACACGCAAGATCGGTGTCCGCCATGTCAAGGCAACCAACGCCGCTGGCACACGCACCAAGATCCAGGTCAGGGATTTCGATGCGGCCTACACCGACGAGCCCGCCTCGCTTGGGGGGACCAACTCCGCGCCGAGCCCGCTCGAAACCGTGCTGATCGCTCTGGTCGGCTGTGACGGTGTCATCATCAACGGCGTCGCCAAGGCGATGAGTTTTGACTATTCCGGCGTTGATTTTGCCTGCGAAAGCCAGATCGATGTGCGCGGACCGAAAGGCGTGCCGGGCATCCGCCCCTATTTCGAAAGCGGCAAACTCGACATCACCGTCTATTCCAACGAGCCTGACGAGCGGTTTCGCAAGCTTTGCAAGAATGTCGAATTCCGCTGTCCGGTCATGAACCTGTTCGCCGCGGCCAAGGTCGACATGACTGTGACCTGGACGCAAAAGCCAGCAGCGGATTACAACGGAAACGTCGACTAACCTTGAGGATTTCCCGCGGTTCCCGGTAAACGGCCGCGCCTCAGGCGCGGTTGAAGCGCTGAGCATTTTTTCGCAGCACCGGGAAGGCCACGCCGGCGGCCTTCCCCTAGTTTCATATAGGGCCGGTTACCGGCGACGACGCACACGCACGCACAGATAGGGATTTCCCGGCAATTCCACACCAAAGGCGGCGTCGGGTTTACCTCCGCGTGTGATGGCGCCGTGGCGGGTGGCCACGGGCACGGGCGCCGGAACCTTTTTGCCTGGCGTGATCGTCATGTTCCAGCCATCGATGATATCGATCTCATAGTCGCCATCTTCCATCGGCAATCCGGTGGACAGGACGACAGGCCGGTGCTCGCCGAGATAGATGTAGGTAAGGTCACCTTCCTTCGACGAGGCGACGAGCCGGTGAGACCGGAAACCGGGGATCTCGTCTACCGGGGTCAGGCCCTCGCTGACGTCCTCTTCGATGATCTTGCGCAAAAAGGCGATGCGTTCCGGGCTCTGGCCGCGCAGCTCTCCACCCTTGGCCCACCACAAGAGGTCCTGGGGGTGCACATAGGTTTCGCCGTGTCCGGCATAGCCGCCTTTCAGAACGGTCATCCAGAAGCGGTGAACCATGGTCTCTGCCGTGATGTTGCCCCAGAACTGCAGAATATTGCCTTCATAGTGCATCTCGTCATTGAGCACAGGCTTGCCATATTGAGCCCGCCATTCCGGTGTCTGCGACACATCGGAATGCTGGATGCTGACGTGGCTGACCCAGGGTTTTCTGTGAT
Source organism: Labrenzia sp. OB1 (assembly GCF_001624695.1). Taxonomy (GTDB): domain Bacteria; phylum Pseudomonadota; class Alphaproteobacteria; order Rhizobiales; family Stappiaceae; genus Roseibium. The sequence continues at coordinate 103,403 of NZ_JSEP01000008.1, forward strand.
CGTAGCAAAGGTCCGGATTGCCCTGGTGAATCGACTTCGGGTGCAGATACGGGTCGGTTTCCTCGATGATCTGGAAGAACCGGTCCCAGCGGTCCATCGGCTTCACATCGAGCATGAAGTCGTATTCGTTGGCCAATGACCACCAGACATTACGATACGCGGCGATGCGGGCGACGAGATATTGCAGGTAGCGATAGTCCTGCTCCTCCGTCCACATGCAGTGATCCCAGCGGTCATAGGGATGGAAGATGATGACATCCGCCTCGATATTCATCTCGGCCAGACGCGCGATCTGGTTCTCGAAATGCCGGAACGCCGCGAAGTTCGGACGATCCGGGTCGTATTTGCCGTCAGCACGCACTTCATAAACATCGTGCAGCGGCTCATTCTGGTTGTAGGGATAGGACTTCGGCATGACGCACATGCGCAGCTTGTTGAATGCTCTCGTATCCTCCAGCGACTTGAAGGTCTGTTCCTGCATTTCCAGCGGTTGATGGGTCCAGGCGTAACAGGTTGTCGTAAAGGGGAAATACGGCGTTCCGTCCGCATAGGCGAAATGGAACCTGTTGCGCACATGGACCGGGCCGCGAACCCCTTCGCGCGGCTCTGTCGCGGTGAAGCTTGCCGTCTGACCGTTGAGCGCGGCGGTGTCCGACTCGGTCGTCAGCGTCCAGTCGCCGGGATGATCCGGGCTGAAACGCACCTTGAAGACGCCGTCGCCATCGTAGAAACCGGGAACCCTGATCTTGCGGTTGTTCAGGGCGAATACGCCCCAGAACTCGGTGTCGAGATAAGGATTGCCGGGTATGTCGGCCTTAATCTCGTGTTCGAAAATATCGTATTGTGCGATCGTGGTTGCGCTGGACATGAAACGTCCCTCCCTTGGCGTATTGATGTTGATTGTCCGAGGCTCTTTCGGGCCGTCAGTTCAAGGTGGCCGGCGCGACGTTGCGAGGACGCCAGCGCTGACGAGTGGTGGGAATGGAATTGAGAAGAAGGCGGGTGTATTCGTGCTGCGGATCGGACATGACAGCCTGTGCCTTGCCGAACTCGACAACCTGCCCCTTCTTCATCACGGCGATGAAGTCGCTGATGTAGTAGGCGGTCGCCAGATCGTGGGTGATGTACAGGAAACTGCGGCCCTCCTCGTCGCGCAGTTTCCTGAACAGATTGATGATGATCATACGGCGCGATGCGTCGATCATGCTCACCGGTTCGTCGGCCACGATAAGGCTGGGTTCGGGGATCAGGGCCCGTGCGACGGAAATCCGCTGCAGTTCTCCTCCCGAGAACTGGTTCGTGTATTTGCCGACCACGTCATTGTATTCCAGACCGACCGACGACAGCGCATGGGCAACCGCATCCCTGGCGTCTGGCGCCGAGAGCCCTGCGACGCGAATGGCGGTCTCGTGAAGATAGGCATCGACATTCCGGTAGCGGCTGAATGCCTCGAATGGGTTTTGAAAGATCGGCTGGATCGACTTCAGAAACTCCCGCCGCGAAGGCCGAGAGCCCGCGCCGGCGACTTCCTTGTCGTAGACGACGGCAGAGCCGGACGTCGGCACTTCCAGCCGCAGAAGGGTCTTGGCCAGTGTCGTCTTGCCGCTTCCGGACTCGCCGACGACAGCGATGATCACCGGCCGGTCGCTTTCAACAGTGATATTGACGTTGTCCAGCGCCTGAATTCTCTTCGCCCGGAAGAAGCTGCCAAGGCGGTAGACCTTGTTCAGACCGACTGTCTTGAGGATCACTGCCATCCGGCGCCTCCTGTATCGGGAAGATCTGCACCTGCGAAGTGACAGGCTGCGAAGTGGCCCGGCTTGTGTTCTACAAGCGGTGGCTCCTGGCTCCGGCAAAGGCCGGTGGCCAGCGGACAGCGTTCGGCGAACCGGCAGCCTTGCAGGTCCCCCCACAGACTGGGTGGACTGCCCGGAATACCGTGCCGGGCACGATCTTCTCCGATGGTGGGAAGCGATCCGATGAGCATTTTTGTATAGGGATGCAGCGGCTCGTCGAAAACGCTGTCTGAATCGCCATATTCGGCTGCTTTGGCGGCATACATGATGAGCATCTTGTGGGTCACCTGATAGTGCACCCCCATGTCGTGCGACACGATCAGGATCGTATTGCCCATCTGTTCCTGCAGTTCCATCAGCAGAAGCAGGATTTCCTTCTGAACCACAACATCCAGCGCGGTTGTCGGTTCATCGGCAATGATCAGGTTGGGCTGGAAGAAAGTGGCAAGGGCGATCATCATCCGTTGCCGCATGCCACCGGAGAGCTGGTGCGGAAAGGAATCGAGCGCTTCCACCGGCAGGCCGAGTTTGCCGATATACTCCCTCACCTGCTCCAGAACCCGTTTCTTGTTCGGGTCGGTGCCGGGAAAATCAATGAATTGTTCTCGGATTCTGATGACCGGGTTCATCGAGTTCATTGAGCTCTGCGGGATGTAGGACAGCGTCCTGAACCATTCGTTGCGGACGTTTTCACTCGTCACCGGTTCGCCGTTTCTGTCGTTGAACCCGTATTCTATCGTCCCCGAAGACAGTGACATCGGTGAGAGAATGTCACCGTAGATCGCCCGCATGAGCGTCGACTTTCCGCAGCCGGATTCACCGGCGATGCCGACGATGCAGCCATCAGGTATTTCCAGATTCACCCCGTCCACGGCATTGATGCTGCCGCGTTCGGTCCGGTAGCTGACCACGATGTCATTCAGTTCAATCATTGCACACCACGCTTGGTTGCGAATGCGGCGTTGAAGCCGGTCGACGTCAGAAAGAGCCCCAGGAACAAGGTCACCGTTGCCACAATCGGGGCAATCATCCAGGCGTAATGACCGGTAAAGAGCGCGTTGAAATTCAGCGCCCAGAATATGACCGATCCAAGCGTCGGAACCTCGACCTTCGACAGGCCGATCACCGCCAGGGCGGCTTCCGTGTTGATCGCGAAGAGAATGACATTGATGAAGCCGACCAGAATGTAGGCGGAGACATAGGGAAAGACTTCCCTGAGAATAATCTGCGGCGTGTTGGCGCCCGAGAACCGCGCCATGTTTATGAATTCACGCTCCCGCAGCGACAGCGCCATGGATCTTACGGTCCTGGCATCCCAGGCCCAGCCGAAGATGATGATGATGAAGCCTACGGCGAGAAACGAGGTGTTGCCGCGGATCAACGCCCCCAGAATGATCAGGACAGGCAACAGCGGTATGGTGATGATCGTATCGACAATGAGCATCACAAACCGCTCAAAATTGCCGCCGACGAAACCGGCGCTGAGGCCGACAGTCGTTGCAATCACCGTGACCCCGACCGCGACAACGATGCCAAGGATCAGGGAGTTGCGGATGGAATAGACCAGATACCAGAAGATATCCTGGCCGAGCGCCGTGGTTCCAAGCAGATGATCGAACGAAGGTGGCAGGTTTCGCGTGTAGGAGCCCTGAAAGGAGGGATCGACCGGTGCGAACACCGGCAAAATCATGCTGCCGCCCCCCATGACGAGCAGGATCGTCAGGCCGATGATCAAACGGGGCGTGAGCAACCAGAGGATCGACTCCCTGCGACGCTCCGAGGACCGCGCCGCGGGCACCGGAATTGAAGTTGCGGTTTCGCCGATTTCTGCCATCTATTTATGCCGGATTCTTGGGTCGAGAAGAGGATACGCCAGGTCGATCAGGAGACCTGCCGTGGCGACCGCAATGATCGAGACGGTTATTGCGCCATAAAGAACGTTGTAGTCTCCGCCGCTTGCGGCCTGGCGCATGATCAATCCGATGCCTGGATAGGAGAAAATGATTTCTGTCAGCAGCGCACCGTTGAAGATGACACCCAGGGACAAGGCCAGGGCGGTCACTTGCGGCAACAGCGCATTGCGGAAAACATACCGGATCATCCGGGTCCGGTGCGTGGTTCCCTTGAGGCGCGCGAAAGTGACGTAAGGCTCTTCGCTGGTCGCAATCGCCAGCGCCTTCATGCTGAGGATGTTCCATCCGAAACCGGCAAGGACGAGCGCCAGGCCCGGCAGCAGTGAATTGAACAGGATCGTGCCGGCCTTATCGAGCGTCAATGCGCCGACCGGGAAAGTCGCGGACAGTGGAAAGATCGGAAAGATATAGGCGAAGATCATCAAGACCGAGATCGCCAGGATGTAATACGGGATCGGGTACAGAAGAATACCCACGAACTCCAGGATCGAGGCGGCCCGTTTCTTGTAGAAATACCCGGCCACCAGTCCCACCGTGTTTCCCAGGCACCAGGCGATGACCGTCGCGGTCATGAGCAGGCCCATCGTCCATGGCAGCGCTTCGGCCAGCATGGAGGAAACGGGATGCGGAAAATACGTGTAGGACGGTCCGAAATCGAAATCGATCACGACCCGCTTCATGTAGGCCAGATATTGCTCGAAGACACTGCCCTGAAGGCCATAGAGCTCTTCCAGGCTCTTGCGCAACTCGGCGAGGCCTTCCGGAGCAATCGTCGCACTGGCACGGCTCTGAAGTTCGCCAATATATCCGTCGATCGGATTGACGGGCATAAAGCGTGGAAGAGCGAAGGTGATGGACAGCCCGATAAAGAGAACAGCGAAATATAGCGCTATCCGTTTGGCGATGAACGTTACGACGCCCACGGCGTGCTCCCGCAAAATATGAGATGGACGGTCAACGAGGCGGCGTCAGGCCGCCTCGTCTTTCGACACCTGGCCGTGATTACTTGCCTGACGGCTCGATGTTCACGACGGTTTTCTTGAAGGAACTCCACCATGAGTAGGGCAGCGCATAGAAGTTGTCCGCCTTGGTGTAGTTGGTCCAGTAGGTGCTGTTCGTCGGGATGGTTGTCGGAATGCTCATGAGCGGGAGCATGTACATCTCCTCGACCACGATTTTCTGAATGTCCCGTCCGAGTTTTGCCATCTTCGGATCGTTCGTCGGCACGGTCGCACCAGTGGCCACCAGATCGTAGATCCGCGGGTCGGTGATCCGAACATAGTTGCCGTCCAGTCGTTGGTCGGCGTCGGTGGAATCCGCCGGAAGGACGAATTCGGGAGACCACTGCCGCCAGTTGTTGCGCCAGTTGGCGTTGAAGACACACTGCTGGTTCCAGGCGATCGTCATCTGGAAACGTGCATTGGTCCGCATGTAGGTGTTGAACTCACCGTTATCGACCTGGCGCGCATTGATGTTGAACCCGGCCTGCCGCCAGCTGTCGGCAATCGAGAAACCGAGCCGCTGCAGGATCTTGTTCCAGTCCGCCGGATAGACGAACTCAAGCACCATCGGCGATCCGTCGGGAAGCGCATAGAACCCGTCGCTGCCCCTTTCAATGCCGACTGAGGCCAGCAGTTTTTCAGCCTCCGCCGGATCGTGCTTCCACCAGCCGAAGCCGAAGGAATCCACAATGCCGTCGCCTTCAGGCAGCTTCTCGGGATCGACGCCCTGCTCGGCCAGAACCTTCACAAGTTTCTGGTTGAAGGACGTGTCGAAGGGCTTGTAGCCGTCATCCAGAGTGAGGTTCTTCAGGAAATCCCGCATCGGTTCGTGAAAGATCGGCCGCGTCACCGGAGTATCGGCAACGGGCAGAGCCGTCGACTTGAACTGACCGTTGAGAGCGCTGATGCCGACCTGCTGGAGGTCCAGCGACAGAGCAAGCGCCCAGCGAAGTTCCTTCATGTCATAAGGCGACTTTTGCAGGTTGAAATAAACACCCCAGCCGCATGCGTCGTTCATGTCATGGAAAGGAAACACCGGTGCGAAAGTTTCGATAGCCGGGTTACGCCTCTGGGCAGCCTCAATGGTATCGGGGCTCATGAAGGTGTCGATGTCGTACTGGTTCTGGACGAATGCGAGACTGCGGGTCTCTTCCGTTCCAAAGTCCTTGTAAAGGATGTATTTCGGTGTCGGCTCGACGAGATTTCCCCAGCCTGAACGCTCCCAGTCGTCACGCTTTTCCCAGAGCTGCCAGAAGCCGTTCGGGTCGTACTCCTTGACCGTGTAGGGACCAAGCAGAACGGGTTTTTCATTGTTGTAAGTGACGATCTCGTCGCCGAGCGGAGCCAGAACATGCTCCGGCAGCCAGACGATATGAGACCCCCAGGTGTAGACCCCCATACGGGTCAGAAAGTCATATGAAGGCTTCTGAGTCTCGACTTCGAACGTGTAGTCGTCGATTTTCTTCCAGTCCTTCAGGAAGGTGACATAGTTGGTGACATTGGTCAGCTTGTCGCGATACTTGAAGGCAGTGTCTATCGAAAAGATAATGTCGTCGGTCGTGAATTCCTCGCCGTCGCTCCAATGGACGCCTTCGCGGATCTTGATACGAAATTTGGTGTGATCGTCGTTCAGGACTTCCGGAAAACCATCGGCCAGTTCCGGGTAGGATTCACCCGTCGAGGTGTCCATTTCCCAGAGATAGCTCCAGCCTAATTCGCGAAACCCGCGCCAGTGAGCATACCTGTTCAGCGGGTTCATTTGCGTGGCATTGGACGAGCGGCCATCGAATGTCTGTACGATGAGCGTTTCGTTTCTCGGCGTACCGACATCTGTCATCTGTGCCGCCGCAGCTGTAGCCCACAGGACTCCCGCCGCGGACGCCAAGAGTATTTGGCGAAACGGATTCATTAACTTCCTCCCATTTTGCTTGCTTTATGCGCTAGCTAGAAACATTTGCCGTATTAAACCGGACCTCATCGAAGCACTCCTCAATGCTCAACAATATCCGCAAACACTTCTTGTTTTTAATTTCTTGTTTGCTGGCAAATATTTACATTCATTCGCATTTTCCAATCTGGCTGTACCCTTCCCCCTCTCCTGTTTGTTAATTTTGTATTTGGTATACCAATATTACAAGTTATGATAATATCATATGTACTTATTATACCAGTAGTCAATACGAGGGGAAAGCGTTTAGACATGACGTCGTGCGTTTTCCGGACCCCACCTCCGCAAAGCCAGGTTTGCGGCATCTTCAGGAAACAGGAAATTCATGGAATACAAGCATTTGGGCCGCACCGGCCTCACAGTCAGCCGCCTTTGTCTCGGCACGATGAACTTCACATGGACGACGGAAAAACCGGACGCCTTCAAGCTCATGGATGCGGCGCATGCACACGGAATCAACTTTTTTGACACTGCCAATCGCTATGGCCGCCCGGCCTGGGGCGATACCGAGTCCCTTATAGGCGAATGGTTTTCTCTAGGCGGTGCACGCCGCCATAAAACCGTCCTTGCAACCAAACTGTACGGTCTGATGGGCGACTGGCCGAATGACGGCAAGCTTTCCGCCCTGAATATCCGCAGGGCTCTCGATGCCAGCCTCAAACGCCTCAAGACCGACTACATCGACCTGTATCAGTTCCACCACATCGACCGCGACACTCCATGGGACGAGATCTGGCGGGCGATGGAGGTCGCGGTTCAGCAGGGCAAGATCCTTTATGCCGGCAGTTCAAACTTCGCGGGATGGCATATCGCCAAGGCGCAGGGTGTCGCCCGTTCGCGGAATTTCATGGGGCTGGTGTCAGAGCAGTCCATCTACAATCTGATCGAAAGAAACCTTGAACTGGAGGTGCTTCCGGCCTGCCAGGACTTCGGTCTTGGCGTCATTCCCTGGTCGCCCCTGCACGGGGGATTGCTGGGCGGCGTCCTGCGAAAACAGAACCAGGGCATCCGCCGGCTGGAGGGCCGCGCGGCCGAGACGCTCGAAGCGCTTCGCCCCCGGATCGAGCGATATGAGGCTTTCTGCGACGAACTGGGTCATGAACCCGGCGATGTTGCCCTTGCCTGGCTCCTGCATCAGCCGGGCGTCACGGGTCCGATCATCGGACCGAGAACGTCCGAACAACTGGAGGCTTCTGTCCGTGCTCTGGATCTGACTCTTGACGCAACGGCCCTGTCCCGCCTCGACGAGATCTTTCCAGGACGCAAGACCGCACCGGAAGATTATGCCTGGTAACACATCCGACATGCGAGAGCCGAGAGGTCGAGCGCTGTCCACTAAACCGAACGAGGGATAAGATGAGCACACTCAACAATATCAACGACCGCGTCGAGTTGAACAACGGAACGCGGATGCCGTGGCTGGGACTCGGGGTCTTTCAGATGTCGGATGACGAGGCACGCCAGGCGTGCCTTCACGCTCTCGACGCCGGCTATCGCAGCCTCGACACTGCCGCAGTCTACAAGAATGAAACCGGTGTCGGCCAGGCTCTTCGCGAGACGGCATTTTCGCGCGACGAGCTTTTCGTGACCACGAAACTGTGGAACGACGATCAGCGTGCACGACGGGCCTCAAGCGCCTTTCAGGAAAGCCTCGACCGCCTCGGAACCGACTATGTCGACCTTTATCTCGTGCATTGGCCCGTTCGCGAACACATTGCCGAAACATGGAAAGCCATGGAGGACATCTACTCGAGCGGCCGCGCCAAAGCGATCGGGGTAAGCAACTTTCTTCCTCATCATCTTGAGAAACTTCTGGCGGTCGCCGATGTCGTTCCCACGGTCAATCAGGTCGAATTCCATCCCTATCTGGTTCAGCCGGACCTGCTCGGCTTCTGCAAGGACCACAAGATTGTCGTGGAAGCCTGGAGTCCCCTGATGCAGGGACAGGTCGCCAGCGAAAAGACATTCGCGGCCCTTGGAGAGAAATACGGCAAAACCCCTGCCCAGATCGTCCTGCGCTGGGACCTGCAGCATGGTCTCGTGACCATCCCCAAGTCCGTCCGCGCCAGCCGCATTCAGGAAAATGCCGGCATCTTCGATTTCGAGCTTTCCGAAGCGGACATGAGTGTCCTGGACGCACTCGATCAGACAAGACGCTTCGGGCCGGATCCCGATACGTTCGGCTTTTAGGGAACTGCCGGGTCAATGTTCCGTGTTTGCCGGACTGAAGGCGATATTCCCTGAAAATATCCGATCTCTCGGCCTCCAGCCGGCTGCGGCTGGAGGTCTTTCACGTCAGGATCCGCGAACGAAAGCATCGAAAACATCCGGGGACCCAACCTGCCCGCCCTTGAACATCACGCGCAGACCGTCCCGTTGCGCGATGCGGGAACGGGCTCGGCAAACGGCGACGCCCTTTCCCAGTCTTCTGTCGAATTCCAGGCTTTCCAGATCTATGTTCTGCGCAATGATGCTGGATGTGTCGCCGCCTGCAATCCCGAGAACCTGCAAGGCCACCCGGGACAAGACACGTGACACCACTTCGGCAAGACGTGACGACAGGTCCTTGGCGGAAAGCCCATATTCCTCCTCAGGGAGAAGGTGGGTCAGCATGTGCCTGCCTTCCCGGATGCTTTTACAGCATTCCTCCACGAGCGCGGCGAAAAGCGTCTCGTCTTCAAGGTCTTTTGCAGTCACGGCACGTTTCCTGAAAGACACGGCGGTCGCAACCTGCTCGGCCGTGACGGACGAACGGCTTCCGGCGACAATCAGACAGGGTGTGCCCGGGCGGTCCGCCGGAGCCGGTTGCGCACTCCCACCCTGAGTATGCCTAGCGGTTGCCAGCGCTTCTGCAACGCTGCTCGCTCCGACCAGCAGCAGCGGAGTTCCGATGCCTGCTGTTATGTCGGTGAGCACCCTGCCGACGATCTCCAGGTGATGCTGGTCCGTCGCATCGAAGAGAAAGCGTTTTTGCCCGGACTGAACGGCCTCCTGCAGAAGCGAGGCCAGGGCTTTCTCACCCATGGCAAGTTGATTCAAACAGACGAGTTGAAGACCATCAAGGCCTTGCTCACCAAGATGCAGGCGCAGGTCCGCCTCCGCCATTGGTGTGATCGGATGGCGTTTCATCACCGGATGCCGGTCGATGCGATAAGTTTCGCCGTCGCCTCCCCGGGCGAACAGAGTTCCAAAAGAACAGTAGCGGCCGAGGCTCGGCTGACCGCCGATGACTGCAGTCACAGCCGGCTGCAGATGCCGTTCAAGCGCGCCGACCGCGACCCCGATGTTTCCTGTATGCACCGCGGAATCGAAGGTGGAGCAGACCTTGTAGTGGACAATGCGCGGCCGAAACGCCGCGACTTGCGGGGCAAGCATATCGATCTGGCGGATTATCACCTCTGGCGGCAAGGCCCTCAGATCCGTCGCGATGCCGAGTGCTTCAAGGCTCCCGCTGCTTACGGTTTCAGCAGTCGGAGTTTGGAGATAGAGCTGGGCTCGCCACCCCCGTTCGGCAAGCGTGGCGAGCGTATCGGAAGCACCGGTAAAATCATCACCGATAAAGACGTAGGGCACCGGCACCACCCTTAACGCCCTCCGTAAAACGCGAGCGCGGCAGCAAGCTCTGGAGACTCTTTTGTGGCCCGGTCCAGCTCAATGCCCTCGGCAGTCGCCTCATAGGCCTGACGCAGGCTTGCAACGCCCGCCGCGGGACCTTCGGGATGCGCCAGGATGCCGCCACCGGCAAGAAACATGAAATCGGCCGATCCGGCGGCTTTCATGGTCGCGGGCAATGTGCCTGCCCATTGACCGGAAGAGTAGACCGGCATGACCAGATCCGAAGTGTCCCTTGCATCAACCGCAACCGGCTGCAGGCAACGCCGCCCTGCCGTCACCACTTCGTCGTCGGAATCGGAGAACTTTCCGCCGATCCCGTGGACATGCAAATGGTCGATCCCTGCAAGACGGTAGAGCGCCAGGTAGGCTTCGACACCGATCCCGAGCAGCGGGTGGCGCGACAGGGCGCCATATCCGTTCCGGTGCGCGTGTATGGCCAAAGGGGTGGATTTGCGCAGGGACTGCATTGCCGACAGTCCGCACCAGTTGAGACTGGCCATCACGCAGTCACCGCCTTCCTGTGCCACAAGGTCCGCGTGACGGCGGATGGCGTCGGTTTCGTCCGTGACGTTGAACGCCATCAGCACATTGCGGCCGGTGCGTTCGCGGTAGGCCCTGATGACGGCCATCACGGCCGGAACCCGTTCTGCGAGCGGCGCATGGTCCGGATTGGCGCAGATTTCATCATCCTTGATGAAATCCACACCGGCTTCGCACATCATGGAGACCAGATCGGCGATCTCGGAGGGAGAAAGCCCTACATTCGGTTTGACGATTGTTCCGAAGAGCGGCCGATCCTTCACATTCAGGCTTTTGCGTGTGCCCTCGACACCGAGTTTCGGCATCTCGAAACGGGCTCTGTAGGACGCAGGCAGGGTCACTTCGACAAGACGAAGACCGGACACTTCGCCAAGATCATAAAGATTGCCCGCGACAGTAGAGGCCAGCGTCGGCAGATTGGCGCCGATATTGGCGGTCGGATAGGCAATTTTGATCTTCGCCCGGCGCCATGGGCCGGTATATCCCTTGCGCTCCATGTAGGAACTCGGGAGACTTGCCTCGCCGGCAGGCTCCAGTTCCTCGACCGACACCACCTGGGCTGCGGCCCGCAAGCGCAGTTCGTCGGTTTCCCCCGCGACCCGGACGAAGGTCCCGCAACTTTGCTCGCCCGCCATGATGCCCGCGACGGATTCCGGATCGAGCGGAGTTTCTATCAGATAGTCTGCTGTTATGGTTTCTCGGGTCATTCAGGCCTCAAAAAGTGGACAGGTCCGGAAACGGACGGACGGGATCGGAACCGTCCCAACCGCTGGACGCTTCCCGGATCAGATCGAACAGGCGGCCCTTGGGTCCGACAACCTCGGACAGTTCGATCACGGTCCCCGGATGGGCTTGCCGGTCGAAATAGACGAAGCGTCCGTTCTCGCCGACCTTGCCGCTCATCTTCTGCCTGAAACCGTCGGCTTCCATCTTTGCAAGGTCGCCGTCGTAGTTCTGGGTCCAGAATGCGACATGCTGAAGACCCAGGTGCCCGGCCAGTTTGAAATCCCTGTACATCGACGGCGCATCGTTGCGCGTCTGGATGAGTTCCACCTGCACGGGGCCACTGTTGGCGAGCGCGACCGAGTTGTGCACCTCATAGGCCTTGCCGTCATAGAGATAGTCTTCAATCGGGACTTTGGGATTGTAGTACCATGGGCCGACGCCCATGATATCGTACCAGTGGGCCATCGCGGCCTCAATGTCGTCAACCACATAGCCAAGCTGACGGATCGGTCCCAGGAACCTGCTCATCTTTGTACCTATTGCATGAAGAGTTTTGGAAGCATCGTCGAGACGGCCGGAACGGCGGAAACGACGAGCAGTGACAGAAGAAGCGGAATGAAGAACGGCAGCACGCCGCGGATGACCGAATGGACGGGCATCTTTGCAACGATCGCCACCATGTAGAGGCTCATGCCGATGGGCGGCGTCAGCAGACCGATCATCAGATTGAGCACGAAGACGATGCCGAGCTGAAGCGGGTCGACGCCGGCCGCATGCATCGCGGGTGCGACGATCGGGGCGATGATCAAGATGGCTGCGATGGATTCCAGCACCATTCCGACGACAAGCAGCAGCACGTTCAGCAAAAGCAGCAGGACGAAAGGATCATCCGACAGACCCAGCAGGAAAGCGCCCGCCTTTGCAGGCACCTGATCCAGCGTGAGGACCCAGGCGAAAAGCGCCGCCGTGGAGACAATGAAGAGTACGCCCGCCGTCGCCTCTGCCGTTTCCTTCAGGCTCTCAAGGACCGCCCGTGGGGTCAGCGTTCTGTAGACGCAAAATCCGATAAAGAGAGCATAGGCCACAGTCACCCCGGCAACTTCGGTCGGGCCGAAATAACCGCTGATCAGACCACCGATCAGAAGAATGGGTGCCAGTAGCGCCGGTATGGAGACAAGCGCCTTTCGGGCTACCGCCCGCAAGGACGGGCTGACCGTATCCCTGGGCAGGTCGTAGATCCGGGCGACGATGGCGACCTGGATCATGAGGAAAATGGTGATCAGGACAGCCGGAACGATGCCGGCGATCAGCAACTGCACAGCCGAAACATTGGCGACGCTGGCATAGATGATGATCGGGATCGACGGCGGGAAAATCGGACCGATTGTGGCTGCCGCTATGGTGATCCCGGCCGCAAAATTCTTCTTGTAGCCTTGCGCCGTCATCTGATCGATCTGGATCTTGCCGAGCGCACCGATATCGGCGAGCGCCGCACCGGACACACCGGAAAAGATCAGGCTGACGAGAATGGAAACCTGTGCGACCGCGCCGCGGAACCTGCCGACGAGCAGACGCACCAGATCGAATATATGCGTGGTCACCCCCATCGCATTCAGCAGGCTCGCCGCAAGAATGAACAACGGAACCGCCAGCAGCGGCGTGGTGTCGAGGGAATTGACGGCACGCTGAGCCAGGACGTTGATCGGCAATCCGAACGCAACGATCACCACTGACGAGGCAAGACCGAGAGCCACAGCTATCGGCACTCCGATGAGCAGACAGAAAATGAACAGAAGAACGAGAACAAGGCTCATGGTTTTTGGCTGTTTTCCCCGTCCGGTGAGTTGCCGCTGAGAAGCTCGGCAAGTCGAACGGCGGATATCATCAGGAGGAGCGCGAAGCCGATCAGGGCCGGTGCGTAGAACACCCAGTTCGGCAGACCCAGCGACGGGGTGGAGAATTTCCAGGCCCGCGACAGAAAGGACTGAAAGCCGACGAGGGTGATGATTGCGAACGCCAGGACGGCGAATTCGCTGAGGCAGTTAAGGTAGCGGCCCAGTTTTTCTGGAAGGCTCGTCGGCACGATGTCGACGGCCACATGGCGACCCTGCAGGGCCAGAACCGGCACGCCCAGGAACACGAGCGAGACACCGCAGAAACGGGCCAGTTCATCCGCCCAGGGCATCCCAATATCAAGCATGTTGCGACCGGCAACCTGTGCGACGATCAGAATGGCCATGAGTGCCAGAAGGAATACGGAAACGGTCCGGCAAAGACGTGCGGAGAGCATCAAGGCCTTTCGGCTGACTGAAAGAATGCTGCTCATGACCGCCTGCTCTTTTCCGGACCGTCTGGTCTTACTTGATCGCTCTGATCTTGTCGTAGAGCGCACCGTATTTTTCGCCGAAGCGCTCATCGACAAGTTTTTGCACCGATTCCCGGAAGGCCTCGACCTGGAGCCCATCGTCCGGTCCGATCACGGTCATGCCAAGATCACGCAGCGCCTGCGTGTCCTTTTCCTCATTTTCCTCGATCGCCTTTGTCGCGCGCTCGCGGATTTCACTGGCGGCGGCAGTGATGGCTGCCTTTTGTTCATCGGACAGTCTCTGCCATGAGTCCTCGTTCATGACGACGACTTCGGCGTTGGACATGTGCCCGGTCTGCATCAGGTGAGACTGCACTTCGTAAAGCTTGACATTGAGAACCACGTTGACCGGGTTCTCCTGGCCAGCGACCACACCGGTTGCCAAGGCTGTCGGCACTTCGGACCAGTCGACGGGAACAGCTGCCGCGCCCAGGCCCTCGACGGCCGTGGTGTAGATCGGAAACGGTACGGCGCGGATTTTTTCACCGGCGAGATCTTCAGGAGACCGAACGGCCTTGTTGGCGGTCAGGTTCCGGCGCCCGAAATAATGGGCATAGATCACCCGGATGTTCGCGGCTTCGATCAGCCCCTCGTTCAGTTCCTGCATGACCGGCGAGTTAACGTCCATGACCTTCATGAGGTGGTCGACGTCGCGGTAGAGGTAGGGCGTGTCGAGTGCCGCAAACGGCTCATACAGGGATCCGATACCGCCGGCCGTGTTGTGGGAAAAGTCAATCGTTCCCAACGATACGGCTTCCGCCAGCTCCTTCAGCTTTCCAAGCTGGGAGGAAGGAAACACCTGCACTTCGATGTCACCGCCTGAATGTTTTCCGACGGCTTCGGCGAACCAGTCTGCCTGCGCACCAGCGACACTTGCCGGCTCGTTGTTGTGGGCATAACGCAGCGAAGTCGACTGTGCCGACGCCAGACTCGGCAGCATTACAGAAGCCGAAGCAGCCATGCAGAGCGCAAGCGCCGACCTGCGGGTCATACGGCCGGTGCAGTGAGCCAGGATATTACGTTTCATCATTTCCTCCCTTGATGTTTTTTGATGGGTCTTCTCTGGCTGCTCAAACTCCTCACAGCAGAAAAACCGATGACTTGACTTGAGGCTAGGAAACCGCATGCTTCTGGTCAAACAAGATTTTTTGAGGTTTATTGAGGTGTCTTCAAAACTGCCCGGCAAAATGCGCGCGCCTTCGGAACGGGTGCCTCTCATGAACGACGTCGCGGAAATGGCCAATGTTTCGCTTGCGACCGTCGACCGGGTCCTGAACCGGCGCAAGGGCGTCAGGTCGCGCACCGTCGAACGGGTGCTTCGGGCCGCGCTTGACCTCGGCTACATGGACGCGGCGGAACTCGAACGCCTGCAGAATCCGCGCCCGCCGAATATCGCCTTCCTGATCCCCATGGGAGGCAATCCCTATTTCCGGCTTCTGGGAGAAAAGCTGAAAGAAATAGCGCAGACGACGTCCCGCGATCAGACGCAGGTACGCTGCTTTTTCATCGAGAGTTTCAACGCCGCCGCTCTGGCCGCCGCGGTCCGCCATCATGCGAAATGGGCCGACGGCATCGCCTTCATGGCCATCGACCATCCGCTGGTGCGCGAAGCGGTCGAGGAACTCGGAGCAGCGGGATGCAGGATCGTGACGATCGTTTCCGACCTGCAGCATCCCGCACGTGAAGCCTATATCGGTCTTGACAATCAGACGGCTGGACGCACGGCGGCCTATCTGCTCGGACGCTTCTGCCGATCCGACACGGGCAGTGTCGCTCTTGTCGCGGGAAGCCGGAATTACCGGGCGCATGCCGAGCGGGAAATGGGCTTTCTGGGATTGCTGGAAGAAGAATATCCGAACCTTCGCATTGTCGGCATTCGCGAAGGACGTGACGATCGCGACCGGAATTACCGCCATACGATCTCTCTTCTGGAGCAGAACCCGGATCTGGTGGGGATCTACAATGTCGGCGGCTCTTCCGATGGTATCGCCAGGGCACTGAGAGAAAAGGAAAAGTCCCAGGAAGTCATCTTCATAGGACATGGACTTACGCCCGACACGCGCAGATTGCTTATCGAAGGGTCGATGGACGCGGTCATCAATTCCGATCCCGACGCCATCATCGAAGCGGTTCTCAGGTTGCTGGGCAAACCGAAAGACGAAAACCCCGCAGGGCCTGCCTCCGTCAAGATGGAAACCATCTTCCGCGAGAACATCCCGCAGTTCAGCCGGCCCAGGGATCAGTCATGAGGTGAACCGGGCCGGCCGTAGTCCTCGACAATCACCGGCGGGAGTTCACTACTGGGCATGTTGTGCTTTTGCTTCCCTCCAGACCTTCGAAAACCTTCCGCAGGTGGACGGAGATGATGATCACGACGTGTCTCAGCAAGCCATGATGGATTCCGGTCGTTCTGCCTACATGATTGGCCTGCAGAACAGTCGCCAGAAAGAAACCCACTCATGCATCCTCGACGTCCTGCCGCTCGGCCTCATCCCACACTTCGCGAATCCGCACCACCTCACTGCTGTGGCCACTGCGCTTGGCCATAGTGAGTGACGACATCAGCAGCCTTTTCGCTGAAGCCACCCTGCGCCGTGCCAGAAGCACGCGCGAATAGTCTGTCATGATCCTGTTAAGTCGCAGGGTCATGTCGTTTCTACGCGCTATGGCCATCGCCTTGGTCATTAACCGGCCCGAACTCGAATGGTCCCCGGCGTTGTAAAGCATCATTCCCTGGGCATGCAATGTGTCGACCAGCAGCGAATCCAGTCCCATGACCTCGGCATAGCGTTGCGCCTCCCGCAGCTTGACCCGGTCAGATAGCACCCGCTCCCAGGGTTGTTCCAAGTGACGCTGAGACACCCAGACTTCGCTGACCAGTATGAGGTGGCGAACATCCTCATGCCCGCCCTTTTCGGAATAGTCCCGTGCCCTGGCCAGATAGGACCAGGCTTCGTCCGCGTCATCCGGCGCGACCAGCAGAGCCAGATGGCGCAGAAAGATTGCCAGGGCACGATCTTCCTGATCGTTCGAAAGCGCCCGAGCGACCTTCAGCAATTCGAATTTTGCCTCGCGCCGTCGGCCCTGTAGCAGGGCGATAAGCCCGAGATATCCCTTTGCCAGATGCGCCACTCTCCTTGTTCCGTTGTCTTCGGTCGAAAGAATGGCCTTCAGGCGCGCCTCGGCACTGGCAAGCCGTCCCCGCTCGTATTGAATGATCGCCAGGTTGAGCGAGAGCATGTTGTGCATGCGTCCGCCGTCCAATTGCCCCTCGATTTCGCGATTGATGAAGATCGCTTGCCGTGCATGGCCAATCGCCTCGATGAGGGCGCCCTGCACGAGGCAGGTCACGGCGACCTCGTTATAGAGCCAGACAATCTCGTCGATATAAAGCGCATTGACCCGATACTTGTCCGGATCGGCATCGTATTTCCGCAGCGCCTCTTTCCCGGCATTCTTTTCTTGCTCTCCTTTCTTTCCCTGTTCGAGTTTCCTTTCCTGCTCGGTTTTCAGATCCATGGCGTCGCTTCTGGGCTGGTCATGCACAGCCCAGGCCTTGCGAAGAATCCAGCGCAGGCGGACACGGTAGGTCTCGAAGTGCCCGCGTTTGCGGATGAAATCTCTGCCGGTCATGTCCTCGTCGAAACGGGACACCGCAGCGATGGAAAAGCAGGTGCGCGCCAGGGAAAGTCCGGCCCGGAGCGCCTGCACCCGGGTAATCACGTCGTCAGTGTTGAAAATCGGCGCGTTGCGCGCAGCATCCTTGTGGCGGATATCCGGATATTGGCTAAGCCCAAGCAACAGCCGCCGAAGGAACAGGTAGCCTTCCGAAGACAGCCGCACCACCCTCGATGGCATCGATGCATAGAGCGTCGGCGAAAAACTGTTTGCCGAAACCGGTGGGGCCGTCAGGTGACCGAGGCCATGGAAACAATAGCCCTGGATCTGGCGATGGAGAGCATATCGAAATTCGCGCTCCGCGGCCCAGCCGTCGAAAGCCTGCCGAAGCGGCTCGTAGACTTCCACCGGCATCCGGTCGCCGGCGTTCTCCGAAACTTCATGCAAGCGTGCGAGCTTGTTCAACCGGACAAGCTTCGGATGCGGTTTCAATCGAAACACCAGGCCGCGCTCGCTCATGGCAGCCAGGGCCATTGCAACCATGCGCCGCCGGCTGAGATTGGGAACAAATTGCACCTTGTTGAAATAGTCGCGAATGTCCGGCAACCGGACCAGCACGTTGGGACTGACCGGACAGCCCAGAACCGCGATATTGCGCAAAAGCAATGTGTGCAATTCCCAGTCATTGTCCGGGTCGCCAATGATGGACGTTCGTCGGCAGATCGCCATCACCGTATCCAGGACCACATCCTCCTTTGCATTGGCACTGGTATTGCGCAGATCCGAAACAATCTTTTCCAGCATCTCGTTGACGATCTCGCCGCCCCGTACGAAAGAGCGGTTCGAAAAGACCAGATGTTCGGCAGCGGCGAGCAAAATGGTCAGACAGAACCTGTTGCCCGAAAGCAGGCTGGTGAGGTCCTGCCAGTCACGGCTGTCCTCGGAGCCATCGTCTGGAACGAACTCCCCAAAGAGCCAATTTTTGAACTGTTGAAACGTGTGCTGAGTGACCGGCTGGTCGAAGTCAAAGTCGCTTTTGGTACCTGTTTTGGCCGCGAAGTCCTCGAACGCCTCCCGTGCCGCCTCAGCCACACCGATGTGAAAGTCTCTTCGCGTCCTGAGGTATTCCGTATTCACTTCCGGCGGAAAATCCCTGTCCCAGAGCCCCTGCCGGTCCTCGCGAAGTTTATCGGCCAGGCCCTTGATCGTTTTGTCCAACTCTTTGGATTTCTCATTGGTAAACGGGTCGTCTTGCGAATCCGCAGCCGTTTCCCGCTGGCGGAGTTTTCTCGCCAGCAAAAGCGCGATGGCCAGGGTCGAAAAATTGTCGACCAGAAACCTCGGAGGGTCTATGTCCCTGGCAAAATGGACGTAAGTGAGATATTTTTTTGGGCGGGTCTCTCCGTTGGAGGCCTCATCGCCTGTAGTCGGGGTTTTTCCAGTTTTCTCATCCGGCTTTTCGATCCAGTCGACCTTGCCGACCTCAGCTCTCTTGCGGATGGCATAACGAATGTCTTCAGCAAGTTCAGGTGAAGCGCTCGTTCCGCGCGGATAGGTGTCACCGCCTTTCAGGAAGCCGCCCATCTTGCCGAGATCGCCGATCGCAATCAGGTCAAACGGCAGGTCCTCCTGTTCCTCGGCCCCTAGAAACCTTAGGTAGTCGGCGATTTCACAGTTCTTGGGCTGTTTCCTGTCATCGAAGAGCAATTCGACGGCGTTTATGCAGATGAGCAGTCGCGGATTTCCGGAAACAAGGAAAATATTGCGGCCCTGCGCTTCCTCCGCGGCTTCCTTGAAGGCCCGCATCAATTGCTTGAATTTTTCGGTTCTGGGCAGTCCGGAAATCTTGTTCCGCAGCCTTTCCGTTTCCTGCGCGACGCCCGTCACATTCGGATCTTCTTCCTTGCCTTGCCACAGAACCTCCAAGGCCGCCGTGTCTTCGCGCAGAAGGTCCCTGAGACGTTGGAACCGTTCTGCGTCATTGGGTCCTTTGCCGGGCCACAAAGTTCGCCTTTTAAGAATGCCGAGCAGGTCTTTGCCAAACCGGTTCCGCAAATGCTTGTGTTTCTTGAGTTCTGACCCGAAACTCTCCAAGAGCTCGTACTTTTTATCCAATGGCCTGTCGGGGCCGCCCCCGTTGCCGGCCCCGCCTGCAAACTCTTCAAAACCCGTCCAGCTTTGCTCCTCGTTCGGCTGTTGGCTCAAGAAAGTCTGAAAAGCGAACCAGACCTCGCTCTTCTCGTGCCTCTGCCGGGTCAGAAACTCCTCGAAAGTTACTCTGGCAAATTTTTTGTTGTGAGGGTTAGCAGCCACCTTCAATTGCGCGACCGCGCGGGTCAGATGTTCGTTGAGCATGTCGAACACTGATGCCACTTCGGTGGCGAAGCTCAGGTTTATGAAGATGCTAGATGTAAATGCAGGAAGGTTTTGCGAGGGCTTCGACTTGCCGGGCTCGCCATTTTCAGGCGGAATTTCCTGCTGGTCTGTTCCATGCGCCGCGCGAATGTAACTCGAAAGGCCCAGACGGGTGGCCAGGGTTGAGAAGAAAACCCCCTTGCCCTGCCCCCGATCAGCCGCGACGGCATAAATGACACGGCCGTTTTCTGTCCGGGGGGCATGGTCGGACTGGGCTACGTCATAGATGAATTTGTCGAAGACACGTACGCCTGTCTGAAATTCAGGAGGATAGGCCGTTTCGTCCTGATGATCGACGTTGTAGTCCGGTGCCGTGAGGAAATTGCAGCGCCGCATGTCGGTGATGATGCTTTCAACTCTGTGGCGGATCACGCGTTGAGGCAGCCTGATCTCCTGACGGCGCTCCCCTTCACTCACGAGCGTTTCGCGGGCAATGCCGTTGTTGCAAACGACTTCCTTAAACGCCTCCGTGAGGGGGATTTTCTCATCGGTGATTTCTTCGAACTGGGATTCCCGCACAGGCGGGATCGTCTGCCAGTCCTTCCACCAGGCATGCCATTCCTTTTCCAGTCCCTCCAAAGACGCGTTCAGGCTGCTGGTCAGGAACGCTCCCTTCAGTCCGTTCAGCGCTTCCTTGTAGGCGTTCAGGCTGCGAAGCGCCTCGCAATAATCGGAATACTCTTGTTTTTTCACGGCCTGGCGCATCAGGGCTGAAAGTATCTGGCAATAGAATTTCGTAAATTCCGTCCCGTCGATCTTCTGATGACGGTGAGAACTGCCTTTCATCAGGCTTTGGTGCCGACGATTGGTGAAATGGCAATTCTGGATCTCAAATTGATCCACCAGTTCGTCATGTGTCACGAGAGTCTCACCGTCGGCGACCCCCTGAAACGCCTCGTCGGAAAAATCGAAGTTTTTCTTGTACTTTGGAGTGTCTGGATCGCAGTTTACGATCCTTGCCAAGAGGAATTTCAGCACAAAGACGTCCTTGGATTTGCCCTCACTTGATTTCGGCACGACCAGTTCCTTGCCGAGCTTCCCCATCTTGTCCCGAAGGGTTTTGAGTTCCAGCAGCGGCTCGTACCCCAGCGCTTTGTATTTTTGCTCGATCTCCTTGTTTGATTTTTTATCCTTTGCTTCCGGGGTTGCTTTCTGATGCTCCCGACTTTCGTCCTCCGCCCCCTCGTTTGCGATTTCTTTTAATTTTTTGAGCCTTCCTTCGGCTGCCTCTTCGAGGATCCCAATCAACTTCATGATCTCATGCAACCAGTCGATGGACTGATGACGAACGATCCTCACCTCTCCGCCATCAACTTCTCTGACCGGAACCTCTCCCCCACCGAAGAACATCGTGTGGGCGCCGTACCGCAGATAGAGACCCGCCGCCATTTTCGTCCGGCTGTCGAAATCCTTGTCCGCAGGAAGCAGCACGATCGAGCGGTAGCCGACGGACCGGTCCTGATCCGACATGAACTGGCGGAGCGGGCGCAACACATCCGCTTCCTCCATTCCGAGCCCAAGGAAAAGAATTGGCGTCGCCGCGAACGCCATGAGAATGCTTTCGTCCACCACCGACCTATCGGGGTCGTTGCGGAGATAGAGATCCATGTAGTCGCGTTCGGTCGCAACGATGCTGTCATTTCGCGTCGCCCGCCCGTGAAGGTGAAAGATGGAAACGTCCGCCCCGGTTCCTCCGGCGGAAAAGGCAAGCAGATCCGTCGCAGTCTTTCCCGCAAAGGTCTGGTCCCGCATCAGACCACCGAGACCATTTGTCCGGAAACGCTTTGGGTCGTCTGACGGAACGTCCTTGGGATCCAGCAATGCCTTGTGCGGGTCGAAGTGACGATACCCCTTGTCCTGATAAAGACGTTCGATTTCAAAGTCGTAATTGGTTGTCAGATACCGCCGGATACGAAGACCCTCGCTGATTTTTTCGAGGGGATCGAAACGTCGGGCCATGATCGACCTGCGCGACTGGAAATCCTCCGACGTCGGCAAGCCAAGATCGTCCGGTTTTTGTCTGTCACGGTCCTCCCCTGCATGGAAAAATGCCCCCGGGCTCTCAAGAAGTCTGTAGACAACCGGCAGCAGAAACCGCGAGGTGGGTGTCAGATAGATGCGATTGCTGTCGAGCAAGGCGGAACGGTTATCGTCCAAATAGTTTTCATAGAAATTGTCTATGATTTCCAGAAGACCGTGCCAGTTCTTCGGGATCTTGTCTTTGTCCTTCACTTCCTTAATCAACGTTTGGAGGCGAGCAATCTTGAACGGGGTCAGGACCTTGTAGCGGTCGGGGCTTTGCCTTATTCCATCGATGTTTCTTTTGAGATTGCTGTTTTTCGTGAAGGAAATGTCTTCGCGCAGGAGGGTGAGAATTTTTTCATCAGCCTCCGACTCCTTACGGCCGCTCCCCTTTTCGAATTCGAATGCGTGCTTCAGGAGTTCTTCGGCATGGGCGCATTCATCGACAAGCAGGTTCTTGGCCAGTTCATCGAATTCGAGAGAGGCTTCGGCGCGGCCGGCCTTGTCGTAATATTCTTTGAGGCTCTCAATGTAGGTCGCAAGCCTAGTGTCTTCGGCAGGGTCTTTTATAAAATACTTCCCTCTGATTTTCAGAAATTTAAAAAACACTTCCAGCTGATCGACCGATGCGCCTTCCGCCTTGCGTGCCACCGTACCAAAAACGATATTCGGATTGTCTACCGAAACGCCATTCGGATACGCACCTCCCCAGGCACATTCACCCTCTTCCAGAATGAACAGATACCGGTTTCTGACGAGGAGATCGTGCAGCTTCTTGGCGATTTCGAAAAGGACCGGGAGATCTTCCCCGCCAGGGAAACTACCGTTCTTGCTTGCCGACGCGACAAAGGTCGATCGCAGGTTACGCACATCCCAGGCGGCCCGCTGGATGATCTTCTGCCGGTACCTCAACCACTTCCGCGAGAGACGGATGGCGGTCAAGATCGTTTTCTTGTCTATCGTTTCACCGCCGGGCTCGAGCACCTCGACCTCTTTGGGATCAAGGTCATCTGTGTGCGTGCACAGTTCGTCCATGTAGGCAATCGAACGCTCCGCAACCTCCAGAAACTTTTCCGAGAGTATGCTAACGTGCACAAGTTGCTTGTCCTTCCATTCGTGCCAGCTCATCCGTCCGTAGGCTGCGGAAATTCCTGACCCAACGAAGGCCGTCACAGACCTGGAATTGAGTGCCTGGAACAGGAGCTGTTTGGCACGGCCCTCGATCAGCCTGCTGTCGAGCGTGTCGTCGATCTGGTGAATGGTATAGGGCCAATGGCGCAGTTCCTCGCCGATCAGGTCAAGATTGTTTACGTGCGCATCGGAGGATTTGTCAGTCATGAGCCGGCATCCAATTTCTGCTGGCCTGCCAGGAGGGCAGAAAACCGATTAAAAAAATAAATTGCCGGTTCGCATCCTCTACCGGCCTGACGTAGGCCAAGTCAAAAGTCGCGAACCGATAAGCAATCCTTACAAGTATTACGCTTTAACAATCCCGGCACAAGCTCCGGATGTACGAACAACCGGGATTTGGAGACGCCCTGATTAGTCGGCCAGCAAGCATTCGGCCTGTTGCATTTCCGTCAGGCGTTTGAAACCCATGGACAAATGCGCCCGCCGGATATGCGCGGCCGCGCCGACATCGTCCACCGTGACGGCATCTGCGATGGCGTGTATCTCATCGCTGAAGATGGAGACTTCCGCTGCAAGATCCCTGTCGGGGATCAGGGTGAGCCAGATGCGGCATGTCCGGTAGAAAAGCTTTTCGGACACGTCTCGCAGCGGCAGGTTGTCCGTCAATAACTGAAAGGCATGGAAAAAGTCGATATTCAGCCGGGCGAAGGCCTGGCGATGGGGCGTGGCGCGCAGGGTATCCGCCCTTGCCCGCATGCGGCTGAAAAGTGTTTTCAGGGTGTCGTCGGCTTTGCATGGCGCCAGTGTGCCGGTCAATTCGTTCAGTTCCATGCGCAGCTGGTAAACCTGGGCAAGCTCATCCAGATCGACATCGGTCACGAGTGTGCCGACACCCTGCTGGGAGAGCACGAGCCCGTCCGCCTCCAGGATCTGCAGCGCCTTGCGCAAGGGTGACCGGCTGATCCCGAATTCGCCTGCCAGAACTTCCTCGCTCAGCTGCGTTCCTGGCGGATAGTCGAGCATCGAAATCCGGTCGCGCAGGACCGTGTACATGATCTGGAAGCGCTCCTGCGCCGTCGCCGCCGCCTCAAGCTGACCGGCGATGTCCGGATCCTGTTTCTCGCTCCTGGTCATGCCGGGCGCACCAGGGTTCTTTCCAGACCCGAGAGCATGGAAATGCACTTATCAAGCTGCTCGAGCGATACGAATTCATCGGGCTGATGTGCCTGGGCTATGGATCCCGGCCCGCAAACGACCACAGACATGCCGAGCGCCTGAAACAGACCGGCCTCGGTCCCGAAGGCAACCACGTCACACAGATTTTCGCCAGTCAGCGCCGCGACGATGTCCCGGGCCTCGTTCTCGCTTGTCACGGCAAGGCCCGCGACCTCGCCGATGACTTCGGTAACGATATCGGCTTCGGGATAAATTTCCCGCATCTGAGGCAGCAAAACGTCTCGGCAGTAGGTTTCGAGGGCTGACTTGACCTCCCGCGCGTCGTTCTCGCGAACCGGCCGCATTTCCCACTCGACGCTGCAGTGGCGGGCAATCACGTTGCGCGCCGATCCGCCCTCGATCCTGCCTGTCTGAAGGGTCGTCCAGGGGGGATTGAACCGGGCACTGTCGGGTCCGCGCTTGCGCTTCAGATCGTCGGCAAGTTCCATCATCCTGCCGATGAAGGCCGCAGCGACGTGGATGGCATTGACACCCTTGTCCGGCTCGGATCCGTGGCCGTCGGTCCCGTGGAAAGAGGTCGTGTATTCATAACAGCCCTTGTGGCCCTCGATGACCCGCATATCCGTCGGTTCGCCGATAATGGCGACAGAAGGTCTGATATCCGTTTCCCTCAGTTCCTCGACCAGATGGCGCGCGCCGAAACAACCAACCTCCTCATCATAGGTCAGGGCGACATGCAACGGCCGCCTGATATCCAGCGCCGCATAGTCCGGCATCTTGGCGAGAACCGCTGCAATGAAGCCCTTCATGTCGCATGTGCCCCGGCCAAAGAAACACCCGTCCTCTTCGCGCAGCGCGAAAGGGTCGCCCCTCCATTGCGCATCGCCAGCCGGAACCACATCGGTGTGTCCGGAAAGCACCAGCCCGCCGGAAGTGCGCGGTCCCAGTGTTGCAAAGAGGTTGGCTTTACGGCCGCTCTCGTCATGTGAAATTTTCACATGCGCGCCGCTGTCCTCCAGAAGACCGGCGGCATAGTCGATCAGGGCCAGATTGCTGTCCGCCGATACGGTGGGAAAGGCGATCAGCCGGTCTAGAATTTCAACAGTCCGGGAAAGGTGGTCCAAGGCCATTGCCGCCTCAGGTCTTGACGAAGAGGCTGCGGGGGCGGTTGCACAGGCATTCAGCCGGTCCATCTTCGCGGATCAGGATGCTTTCGGTGATTTCCAGCCCCCAGCCGTCCATCCACAATCCAGGCATGAAATGAAAGGTCATTCCGGGTTTCAGGACCGTGGTGTCTTCTTCCCGGATGGAGACGGTGCGCTCCCCCCAATCGGGAGGATAGGAAATGCCAATCGGGTATCCGGCTCGGGCGCCGCGCTCAATGCCAGCCGCTTCCAGCGGTTTCGCCAACGCCCGGGCAATGTCGCCGGCCGTGTTGCCGGCACGCGCGGTTTCAAGTCCGGCCTCAAGGCCTGCGACAAGCGCTTTTTCCGCGTCGAGCATGTATTGCGGCGGTTTGCCGAGAAAAACGGTTCGGCACAGGGGCGCATGATAGCGGCGGAAACAGCCGGAAAGCTCGAAGAAGGTGGCCTCTCCCTCCTGCATGAACCGGCCATCCCATGTCAGGTGTGGTGCAGAGGCATCCGCTCCGCTCGGCAGCAGCGGCACGATTGCCGGATAGTCTCCCCAGGCATCGTCCAGACCCCGGATCGCGTCGGCATAGATTTCGGCGACGAGATCCGCCTTGCGCATGCCAGGCTCAACCCGCTCGAATACGCCATCCATGATCTTTTCCGATATGCGCGCCGCCTTCTGCATGAAAACCAGTTCCTCGCCGGATTTCACGCCGCGGAGCCAGTTCACCATGCCAGTTGCATCGGGGAAGTCCGCCTGCGGCAGTTCCTCACGCAATGTCAGATAAGCCTTTGCCGAAAAATAGTAGTTCTCGAGCTCCACACCGATCCGTTTTTCGGCGTAACCGCAGGCTTTGAGGAGAGCGGCAAGGTTTTGCATCGGGTGGCGGTCGGGAGACTGGATGTAGTTGTCCGCATAAGAGGCAACCTGTTCGTCATCCATCCAGACCGTACGCCGGGCTCCATTGGCATCCTGTGAGCGCCCCCACCAGATCGGGTCCTCCTCCAGGAACACCAGAACACCCTGATGGACATAAAACGACCAGCCGTCATAGCCGGTGATCCAGGACATGTTCGACGGGTCCTCGATGAAGAGGACGTCAATCCCGCGCCTGCTCATGTCGCCGCGGACAAGTTGGAGGCGTCGCTCGTATTCCGATTGGCTGAAAGGCAGATCCTGTCCGGGCATCATGTGTCCTTGAAGAGATATTTGTATACAAATAATCACAAACAGTGTTTTACGGGCAAGAAAAATCGCATCAACACCTAGTCCCTCTTGCGGCTTCTGTTTATTTGTACACAAATAGGCTTGAGGCAGCTCAAGAGCCTCAAACACGCACACGCCAGTTTTCCAGGGCTTCCATGCAAATTGCACTTGCAGACATTCTCGCCGCGCGGGAAGCGATTGACGATCAGGTCGTGCGGACTCCGCTTGTGCCGTCTGTCTTCCTTTCGCAAAAGACCGGTGTTCCCTTCCACCTGAAGATGGAAAACCTGCAGCCGACAGGTGCTTTCAAGCTGCGCGGTGCGACCAACGCCGCTCGGAACGTGCCTTGCGGGACAACCACCCTCACCTGTTGTTCCACCGGCAATCACGGCCGGGGCGTGGCTTATGCGGCACGGCAGTTGGGTCTCAAGGCAATTGTCTGCCTGTCTTCATTGGTGCCGCAGGCCAAGATCGACGGCATCAAGGCACTGGGCGCGGAAATCAGGATCACCGGCACAAGCCAGGACGATGCGCTGGCGGAGTGCCGGCGGTTGAGCCGCGAACCCGGCATCCATGAAGTTTCTCCCTTCGACGATCCCTATGTCATCGCCGGTCAGGGAACCGCGGGTCTTGAGATCCTGGAGGACCTGCCGGACCTTGCGACATTGCTTGTGCCGCTCTCCGGCGGAGGACTGGCGGCGGGAGTTGCTCTCGCCGCAAAATCCATCAATCCGGCCATTCGGGTGACCGGAGTGACGATGGATCGCGGCGCGGCGATGGATGAATCGATCAAGGCCGGCCATCCCGTGGAAATCGCGGAAGTTGGCAGCCTCGCGGATTCGCTTGGCGGCGGTATCGGGCTGGACAACAAACTCTCCTTCGGCATGTGCCGGGATCTTCTCGACGAGATCGTTCTTGTCTCCGAGGAGGAGATCTACAGGTCCATGCAGGTGCTTTATTTCGAGGAGCGCCTGGTTGCCGAAGGCGCTGCTGCCGTCGGCATCGCGGCGTGCCTTTCCGGTAAACTGCCGGATCTGGACGGACCGGTCGCCGCGATCATCACCGGACAGACTGTCGACATGACCCAGTTCACCGACATCATCTGCGGCAGGGATATCGTGCTTGGAGATAAATGTGTGAAGGGAGTGCGCTATGCCGCATGAAATCAGGCTCGTCACCGAAAAGGAACTGCGGCGGGTTGTCCAACTGGACCTGGACATCATCGACTGCATCGAAAGTGCGTTTTCCGCGCTAGCCACGCGGGACGTCGTCATGCCACCGGTGCTTTCCATGGCGCTCCCGCATGTGAATGCCGAAGTTGACGTCAAGACCGCCTATGTCCCCGGCCTTGACGGATTTGCGCTCAAGGTGTCTCCCGGCTTCTTCAACAATCCGTCGCTGGGGCTGCCGAGCCTCAACGGCCTCATGGTGCTTCTGTCGGCTCAGACGGGCCAGGTGCAGGCGGTGTATCTCGATAACGGCTATCTGACGGATGTTCGCACGGCCGCGGCAGGCGCCGTCGCCGCCCGCCATCTCGCGCCTGAAACAGTCACGACCATGGGTGTCCTTGGAACCGGTGTTCAAGCCGGATTGCAGGTCATCGCCGCGACAAAGGTCAGGCCGGTCGAAAAGGTTCTTGTCTGGGGACGCAGCCTGGAAAAAGCGAACCTGCTCGCAGCGGATTTGCGAACCACGCTCGGTGTCGATGCTCAGATGGTCCCGGATCGGCACGAACTCGTGGCCGCGTGCCAGCTTGTCGTGACCGCCACACCGGCAAGGGACGCAATTCTGGACGCGGGTTGCCTGCACCCCGGTCTGCATATCACGGCGATGGGATCCGATCAGGAAGACAAGAACGAACTTTCACCGCGGATCCTGGCGCAGGCGGACGTTCTGGTCTGTGACCGCATAAGCCAGTGCGCAACACTCGGCGAACTGCGGACCGCCCTTGAAAACGGGCTGATGACCCGGACGGGAAAAGCCGTCGAGCTTGGCGAGGTGATCGCAGGCGCCGCCGCAGGCAGAACGAGCAACGATCAGATCACCGTTTGCGACCTGACCGGGACCGGTGTCCAGGATACGGCAATCGCGACACTGACACTTGGGCGGGTAGTGAAAGCCCAGGCGGGAACAACACTCACAACCTGACCTGAAGCTTTGATTTCAGGGTCAGAAGAAAGGACCACAACATGCTCAAGAACGATCGACTGGATGCCTGGGACCGGGAAAATTTCTTCCATCCCTCCACTCACCTGGCGCAGCACGCGCGCGGTGAAAGCCCGAGCCGCATCGTCACAGGCGGCAGTGGTGTCTTTATCGAGGACCGGGACGGCACGCGCCTGCTCGACGCGTTTGCCGGGCTTTATTGTGTGAATGTCGGCTACGGGCGGACGGAAATCTCCGATGCCATCGCCGCCCAGGCCAAGGAGCTTGCCTATTACCACGCTTATGTAGGCCATGGCACAGAAGCCTCGATCACGCTGGCCAAAATGGTGATGGAGCGCGCGCCTGCACACATGTCGAAGGTCTATTTCGGCCTCGGCGGCTCCGACGCCAACGAGACCAATATCAAGTTGGTCTGGTACTACAACAACATTCTCGGCCGTCCGGAAAAGAAGAAGATCATTTCACGCTGGCGCGGCTACCACGGCTCCGGCCTGATGACCGGCTCGCTTACCGGCCTTGAGCTTTTTCACAAGAAGTTCGACCTCCCGCTCGACACGGTCCTGCATACGATCGCACCCGATTATTTCCGCCGCGAGGATCTGTCGATGTCGGAGGCGGACTTCGTCGGCTATTGCGCGGCGGAACTGGAAGCCATGATCGAACGTGAAGGTCCGGACACGATTGCCGCCTTCATCGGAGAACCGGCGCTCGGAACCGGGGGCATCGTGCCGCCGCCCGCCGGATACTGGGAAGCCATTCAGAAGGTTCTTAAGAAACACGATATCCTGCTGATCGCCGACGAAGTCGTCTCGGGCTTCGGCCGACTGGGAAGTATGTTCGGATCGGATCACTACGGGATTGAACCCGACTTCATTACCATCGCCAAGGGTCTGACATCGGCCTATGCACCGCTTTCCGGGTCGATCGTTTCAGATAAGGTCTGGAAGGTTCTGGAAGACGGTACCGATGAATTCGGCCCCATCGGCCACGGCTGGACCTATTCCGCGCACCCTATCGGAGCCGCCGCCGGTGTCGCCAATCTGGAGCTGATCGACAAGCTCGGTCTGATCCAAAACGCGAAATCCGCCGGTGCCTATTTCAAGAACGCCCTGCAGGGCGAACTCGGCGGTCACGCCAATGTGGGCGATATCCGCGGCGACGGGATGCTGTGCGCTGTTGAATTTGTCGAAGACAGGGACAGCCGGACCTTCTTCGACCCTGCACGCAAGGTCGGACCACAAGTGGCGGCCGCTCTTTTGAAGGAAGGCGTAATCGGACGGGCGATGCCCCAGGGCGATATCCTCGGGTTCGCACCGCCGCTGTGTATTACGGAAGCAGAGATCGACCAGGTCGTTGCCGCCACCGGCAAGGCAGTACGCGCGGTTCTTTAAAAGCAGTTAGGTCCCCGGAGCCCTGCGGGGGAATCGGTCCCACGTTGTCCCGGCGATGCACAGCGCTCACCGGGACAACATTCTGTTACGCTACGGATGTATCCGGCATTTTCCCGGACCGGATGTCCTGAACCATTGCGGCATGACCGCCGTTTTTCCGCTCTGCTCGACCTGTGTGAAAAAAGATGTATTCCGGCTTTGACCGGAGCCGTCCATCGTGCATTAATGTCACACAAATTTAGCACTTTCACAAAAACTTGTGACGCTTTGGGAGGAGCGAATGGCTGACACAGAAACGGTGCTGGCGGAGCGGCAGGACGGCTTTCTCCTTATAACGCTCAACCGCCCGGACCGGCTGAACGCCTTCAACGAAACCATGCATCATGAATTGCGCCAGTGCCTGGACGAGGCGCATTCGGATGATGACATTCGCGCTGTTCTGCTGACGGGTGCCGGGCGCGCCTTTTGCGCCGGTCAGGATCTCTCCGACCGGGACATGCGCGCAGGAGCCGAAGCACCGGATCTCGGGCATACGCTTGAAACCCTTTATAACCCGCTCGTGCGCCAGATACGTGCGTTGCCGAAACCGGTTGTCTGCGCCGTCAACGGCGTCGCTGCCGGAGCCGGCGCGAATATCGCGCTAGCCTGCGACATCGTCCTGGCAGCCCATTCGGCGCGTTTCATCCAGGCGTTTTCCAAAATCGGACTGGTGCCGGATTCCGGCGGGACATGGTTCCTGCCGCGGTTGATCGGCGAAGCGCGCGCCAAGGCGCTGGCAATGACGGCGGAACCACTCAGCGCCGAAATGGCGGTAAGCTGGGGCCTCATCTGGAAAGCCGTGCCCGACATGGAACTCCTCAAGGACGCAACAACACTCACCGGTCAACTCGCCGGCGGGGCAACCAAGGGCCTGGCGCTGACAAAACAGCTCATTCAGGATGCGTCGGTCCAGCCCCTCGACAGTCATCTCTATGCGGAACGCGATGCGCAACGTCAGGCCGGACGGACGTCCGATTACAGGGAGGGTGTCGCAGCCTTTCTGGAAAAACGCCAAGCCCGGTTCTCCGGTTCCTGACATATTCTTCGGAGAGTTGAATGACGCAAGAAGAACTCGCCAGGGCCTGTGCGCAACGTATGTGGTCGCAGGACACTGCATCGCAGGACCTTGGCCTCAGCCTCGACCATATTGCTCCGGGCCATTCGGTGATGTCGGTTACCGTTTCCAAAAGCATGACCAACGGGCACGGAACCTGTCACGGCGGCTATCTTTTCACCCTTGCCGACAGTGCCTTCGCCTTTGCCTGCAATACCTACAACCAGATCACGGTCGCACAGCAGTGCTCGATCACCTTTCTGGCGCCGGCCCATCTGGGCGACCGGCTGACCGCCACGGCGCGCGAACGGTCCCGGCAGGGCCGGTCCGGGCTCTACGATGTGACGATTGAAAATCAGAACGGCGATACGATTGCCGAATTCCGCGGCAATTCAAGAACAACAAAAGGCACGATATTGCCTGAGTAGGAGAGACGGACCCTTGCGTCCGGCTTTTGGGAGGACATCATGGAAGATCTGGCTCCGCGACCCGGCGATCTGGAACCTGTTGAAACGGCATCCAGGGACGAACTCTGCGCGTTGCAACTGGAGCGCCTGAAATGGTCGCTCAGCCATGCCTATGAAAACGTTCCCTTTTTCAGGGAGCGATTTGACGCCAAAGGTGTTCACCCCTCCGACCTGAAGACGCTGAGCGATCTCTCCAGGTTCCCATTCACGGCAAAGTCCGACCTCAGGGATCACTACCCTTTCGGATTGTTCGCAGTCCCGCGCGACAAGATCGTGCGGATTCATGCGTCTTCGGGAACCACCGGCAAGCCGACCGTGGTTGGATATACGGCCAACGATATCGAAATGTGGGCAAATCTCGTCGCTCGCTCGATCCGCGCTTCCGGCGGCCGCGCCGGTGACATCATCCACGTCGCTTATGGCTACGGTCTTTTCACAGGCGGTCTCGGTGCGCATTACGGCGCAGAAAAGCTGGGCTGCACCGTCATTCCCGTGTCCGGGGGAATGACCGAGCGTCAGGTCACGCTGATTCAGGATTTCAAACCCCGCATCATCATGGTGACGCCGTCCTATCTCCTGTCCATTCTGGACGAGTTCCGCCGCCAGGGGATCGATCCGAGGGAAAGCACGCTCGCCGTGGGTGTTTTCGGAGCCGAACCCTGGACAAATTCCATGCGCCTCGAAATCGAACAGGCCTTCGACATGCATGCCGTCGATATTTACGGACTGTCCGAAATTCTGGGTCCGGGCGTTGCCAACGAATGTGTGGAGACCAAGGATGGCCTGCATATCTGGGAAGACCATTTTTATCCGGAAATCATCGACCCGGAAACGGGCGAAGTCCTGCCCGACGGGGAGATAGGCGAACTCGTGTTCACCACCCTCACCAAAGAGGGGCTGCCGATGATCCGCTATCGCACCCGCGATCTGACTCGATTGCTACCGGGTACGGCCCGCAGCATGCGACGGATGGAAAAAGTCACCGGCCGCTCGGACGACATGATCATCCTGAGGGGTGTGAATGTGTTTCCGACACAGATCGAGGAGCAGATCCTGAAATGTGAGGGTCTGTCGCCGCATTTCCAGATCGAACTGAAAAAGACCGACCGCCTCGACGTCATGACGGTTCATGTTGAAGCGCTGCCCGGTGCCGCGTCGGAGGACCAGCGCGCGGGATCTACCAAAGAGCTGGCCCATCACATCAAGAGCGTCGTCGGCGTATCGGCTGCGATCAATGTTACCGAACCCGGCGCGGTTGAACGCTCAGTTGGCAAAGCCAAACGGGTGGTGGACAAGCGGCCCAAAAATTGATCAGGACAAATTATCGGTTTTAAGAGGGCTGCCGATGGAACCATCGAGCAGCTTTCTCGGTTCTGCCGCAGAAATCCAACGGGTCTCAAACTCCACCACCGCATAGAGCTTTTCGTTACGAAATGCGCTGACATTCCTTGTCGAGGTCCACAGGACGGGCTTGCTGCCCACTATCCAGGGGCCTCACGCGCCACAATGCGAGCGTCCGCCAGCGATTGCGCCCGGACGATCACTTCGCCCTGATTTTCCTCAAGATCCCAATTTGCGGCTGTGAGGGAGAGCTTGAAGATACGTGTTTTCATATGGGCTCAACCCGCCGGTGACAGAAAAGTTTACCGGAACATACAGCCGAAATCCTGTCCGCGCTCACCCCCTTCCCTGCTTACGACGCCCGGTTTCCCGTCCATTCCTTTGCAACAAGTGTCAGAACGTCGTAGTGCGCAACGGGTTCGTCCTTCTGGTTGGTCACGAGACAGTCCCATCTGACTTCGCCGTAATCAGCTGTAATCCGCGGCGAAATTTCCTTGGCCGTCAGTTGGGCCTTCAAGTCGTCCCCCGCATTCAACGGCGTGAGAAAACGCAGGTTATCGACGCCGTAATTGGCAAGGACAGGTCCTTCATCCGGATCGACAAAAAGCCCTGCGGCGAAGGAGACGATGAGATAGCCGTGCGCGACGCGGCCCTCGAAGAACGGGTTCCGCCTTGCAGCGTCTTCATCCATATGGGCATAGAAGGTGTCGCCGGTGAAAGTGGCGAAGTGTTCGATATCCTCAAGCGTCACGGTCCGGGACTTCGTTGTCAGCCGGTCACCGATCGTCAGTTCGGCAAGCGATTTGCGGAACGGATGCTGGCTGTCCGTGCGCCCCGGAGCACCTGTGACCCACCTGCCCGTCACGCTGCCCAAGAGATGCGGGGCTCCCTGAATGGCAGTGCGCTGCATGTAGTGCTTGATAGCCCGGATGCCGCCAAGTTCCTCCCCGCCTCCAGCCCTGCCGGGCCCGCCATGAACCAGCATCGGCAAGGGAGATCCGTGCCCGGTCGAGGATTTGGCGCTCTGGCGATTGCCGATCATCACGCGGCCATGGAACGGCGCCATGCCGAGAACCATTTCCTCCGCCACCGACGGGTCATCGGTAAAGACGGACGCGACAAGCGAGCCTTTGCCCTTGCGGGTCAGCTCAACCGCTTCCTCGATTTCGTCGTAGGGCATGAGTGTTGCCACCGGCCCGAAGGCCTCAATGGAATGTACCGCGTGCGAGGAAAGCGGATTTTCGCAATGGAGCAAGACAGGAGAAGCGAAAGCGCCTTCTTCCGGTAGGTCCCCGTTTCCGGGAGAAACCACTTCAGCTTCGGCCTTGAGATCCGCGACGCGTTCCAGAACCTCCTGCCGTTGGCCGAGTGAAGCCAAAGGCCCTATGGTGACGTTTTCCTGCCGGGGATCGCCGATCACCTGGCGGGAAAATCGCTGGTTAAGCACCTCCGCAACGGCGGAAACAGACGCTCTCGGAGCAATGATGCGCCGGATCGCGGTGCATTTCTGACCGGCCTTGGCGGTCATTTCCCGGGCGACTTCCTTTACGAACAGATCGAATTCCGGCTCGCCCGGTTTTGCGTCCGGGCCCAGGACGGCTGCATTCAGACTGTCGGCTTCCATGGTGAAGCGGACCGAATTGCGGACGATCGCCGGATGACCACGCAACATCTGACCGGTCGAGGCGGACCCGGTGAAGGTGACCACGTCCTGATCGCTGACATGATCGATGAGATCGCCTGCAGATCCGCAAAGCAGTTGCAGCGCTCCGTCCGGCAGTACTCCGCTTTCCTGGATATGCCGCACCATGCGTTCCGTCACATAGGCGGTCTGGCTGGCCGGCTTCACCAGACAGGGAACGCCCGCGATTAAAGCGGGCGCGATCTTTTCCAGCATGCCCCAGCAGGGAAAGTTGAACGCGTTGATATGGACGGAAATTCCGCGCAAGGGCGACAGGATGTGTTGTCCGGAAAATGTGTCGTCCCGGGAGAGCGGTTCGACCGCACCTTCCACAAAGACCCTCGTGTTCGGCATTTCCCGGCGCGCCTTGGATGAGAACGCGAAGAGCGTACCTATGCCGCCTTCGATGTCGATCCAGCTGTCCTTGCGGGTTGCACCAGTCGCAAAGCTCTCCTCATAGAAGAGTTCCTTGTTCTCCATCAGCGATTGCGCCAGCGCCTTCAGCATGAGGGCGCGCTCGTGATACGTCATCTTTCGAAGGGCCTTGCCGCCGGTCTCCCGGCCGTAGGCAAGCGCTTCGCCCAAATCGAGACCGGAGGCGTCGATGCTGGCGACAGGTTTACCGGTCGAGGCGTCGAGGAGCGCCTTGCCCTCGCCTTTTCCGGTTTGCCAGCGCCCGGCCAGCCAGCTTTCCAGAACGCGCACGTCTTTTGTGACCAAAGTCATGAAGCAAATCCAGTCTGAAGGTTGAAGGCCTCAGGGTACGGAAACCGTTCCCCTGTGTTCAGGCGTCGTAGGTGAGTACAAGGCGCTTGGTGAGCGGGCGGGACTGACAGGTCAGGATGTAACCGTCGCGGATTTCATCGTCCTCCAGCGCGTGATTGGCCGCCATTTCGACTTCCCCTTCCAGCAATCTTCCACGGCAGGTCGAACAGACACCGGCACAGCAGGAATATGGCGCATCGATATTGTTCCTGTGAGCGGCCTGGAGAATGCTCTCACCGGGCTCCATATGAATGTCCATCGTGGTGCCATCGAGAGTCAGCTTCAGGTCGGCTTCCCTGGATTTTTCATCAGCGGCAACTGCGGCCTGATTCACAGGAAGACGGCCCGGCTGGTCCGACTTGAAAAGCTCCTGTTTGATCCGGTCAGGGGCAACGCCGTGCTTTTCGAGCCCTTGGCGCACCGTTTCCATCATGCCATGCGGTCCGCACAGGAATGCATGATCGATGTCCTCGGGGTCGATGAGGGTTTCAAGCAGTTCATCGAGCTTGCGCTCGTTAACCCGGCCGGAAAACAGGTCGGTGTCCTGAGCGTCGCTCTTCAGGATATGAATGATCTGCAGGCGGCCCAGATACCTGTTCTTGAGACCTTCCAGTTCCTCGCGGAACATGATCGAGGAAACCTGGCGATTGGCGTAAATCAGCGTGAATTGACAGTTCGGCTCACGTGCCAGAACTGTTTTCAGGATCGACAGAACAGGCGTGACACCGGACCCGCCGGCAAATCCGAGATAGAACTTCGCGCTCTCCGGTTCGACCGGAGCGAAGAAACTGCCGAGCGGCGGCATCGCCTCGACTGTGTCGCCCGGTTTGAGGTTTTCATTGGCCCAGCAGGAAAACGCTCCGCCATCGACCCGTTTGATCCCCACCTTCAAGGCGCCTTCTTCGGTGCCGGCACAGATCGAATAACAGCGCCGGACCTCATGACCGTCAAAATCGCGTCGGAAAGTAAGATATTGTCCCTGGCTGAAACGGAATGCATCCGAGTCTTCCGCGCTCGGTCGCAAGGTCACGATGACGCTGTCGCGTGTGTCCGGCACCACCTCCGTGACGGTCAGGGCATGAAAGCGTGACATGTGGTTCCTCCCGGAAACAGCAGTGAACCTGCGGTTAGTGGCATTTGAAATAGTCGAAGGGTTCCAGGCAGGCCCGGCAACGGTAGGCGGCCTTGCAAGGGGTTGAACCGAACTGGCTAATCATTTCCGTGTTCTGCGATCCGCAGCGCGGACAGGCGACAACGAGGGTTCTGAGACCCGTCAGTCTGGCGACTCGCGCGTCGGTTCCCGCGCCTCTTTCATCCTGCGTCTCCGAAGGAGGAGCAATGCCGTATTCGCGCAGTTTTTCGCGCCCCTCGGCGGTCAGCCAGTCCGTCGTCCAGGCCGGACTAAGCTTCTGCTCCAGACGCAGGTCGTCGATGCCGCAGGAGCGCAGTTTGGTTTCGATGTCGAGATTGATCACCGACGTCGCCGGGCAGCCTGTATAGGTCGGCGTCACCGTGACCACGAGGGTATCCTCGTCCCAGCTGACATCGCGGATGATGCCGAGATCGGTCAGGGAAATCACGGGAATCTCCGGGTCGGGGACTTCCGAAAGCCACTGCCAGACCGTGTCCGTTGAAACCTGCATCACCTCACCACGTCGCACCGGGATAGGCCCTTTGCAGGAACTGCATCTCCGACAGGAGATGGCCGAGATGTTCCGAGTGCCGGCCGGTCAGGCCGCCCTTGTGGGCAAAATCCGATTGCGGCTGCGTCAGGGTCGCCTGCTTGAACACCGCGGCAACGGTGTGTTCCCACCCCGGCTTCAACATTTTCGGGTCGGGCGCCAAACCGGCAGCCGCCATCGCTTCGTCGACCGCATCGGCCGCGAACATTTCACCGACATAGGGCCAGAGCGTATCCAGAGCGTCCTGCATGCGCCAGTGGCTTTCAGGCGTTCCGTCTCCCAACCTGATCACCAGATCCGAGGACCGGTCGAGATGATAGGCCACTTCCTTGCCGGCCTTTACCGCGATTTCGGCGATCCGCTCGTCCGCGGAAGTCTTGAGCGCCTCCAGGAGAGCATCCTGCCAGACGTCAATCAGGAACTGCCGCATCAGGGTAGTGCCGAAATCGCCATTCGGCTGTTCGGCGAGCAGGATGTTGCGGAAGTCCCAGGTGTCGCGAAGATAGGCAAGCTCGTTTTCTCCGCGCCCCCGGTCTTCAACCTCGCCTGCATAGCCGAGCCAAAGACGCGATTGCCCGATCAGATCGAGCGCGATGTTCGCGAGCGCGATATCTTCTTCCAGGGCGGGTGAATGCCCGCACCATTCCGAGACCCGGTGGCCGAGAATGAGCGCTGTATCGCCTCTGCGCAGAAGCCATTCAAACAGAATATCGTTCGCGATATTATCGCCCTGGGTCATCATTACATTTTCCCGACTTCATCCGGAATGTCATAGAAACTCGGGTGCCGGTAGATCTTGTCCGTCGCGGGTTCGAACAGAGCGTCCCTGTTTGCGGGGTCGGACGCCGTTATCAGCGCGGAGGGAACCACCCAGATGGAAACTCCTTCCTTTCGGCGCGTATAGACATCGCGGGCATTCCTGATCGCCATTTCGGCGTCCGGGGCGTGAAGCGAGCCGACGTGCCTGTGATTGAGACCATGCTGGCCGCGAATAAACACTTCCCAGAGTGGCCATTCCTTTTTCATTGTATTTTCTCCCAGAAGGCCGGTTACGCTGCCGAAGTCTCACAGCGGGCGGAGCGCCACAGGTTGGCCGTGGGCACATGGTCCCAGCCAAAGGCCCGATCGGACGATCCGTGCGCATTCAGATAGGACAGCCTGTCCCAGGCTTCCTCCAAGGCAGGCTTGTGACCGATTTCCACCGGCCACATGACGAAATGCATCTTTTCCATCACCCCGAACCATTCGGCACGCCGTTCATAGATCCGTTTGTGGATGGTCTTGAAGACGAAATTCTCGAGACTTTCGACGTTCTCCCAGACCGAGAGATTCGGAATGATCCTCGGATCGTCGTCGACCACCACCGAATAGTCGCCAGCCTGCTCTTTCAGACGCCAGACGAAGCCTTCACTGCGCTCGGCGGCCGCATTCACCCGGTCGAGGTTGTTGACGAACCCGGCGACCTGCGGATCGTCGATGTCGTATTTGAGCCGGGCGACGTTCAATTCGGCGATATAACTTGCGGTCATCTGATCCTACTCCGCTGCCGTGCGGGCCGCAGCCCGTTTGTCCGCATGGGCCATGAGGCCGTCGCGCACCCAGGCACCG
Organism: Labrenzia sp. OB1; assembly: GCF_001624695.1. Taxonomy (GTDB): domain Bacteria; phylum Pseudomonadota; class Alphaproteobacteria; order Rhizobiales; family Stappiaceae; genus Roseibium. Next base: position 142,203 of record NZ_JSEP01000008.1, read on the forward strand.
TCGTCCCAGGCCTTGATCCGGGCATCCAGCCGCTCCTTGTTGCAGGGTCCATTGCCCTTCAGAACCTCGAAAAATTCACTCCAGTCCGGCTCGGAGAAGTCGTAGCCGTCTTTTTCCTCGTTCCACTTCAGGTGATCGTCGGGAACGGTGAGGCCCAGAAATTCTGCCTGTGGCACTGTCTGATCGACGAATTTCTGACGCAGTTCGTCATTGGTGTTGATCTTGATCTTCCAGGACATGGACTGTGCGGAGTGCACGGAATCCTTGTCGGAAGGACCGAACATCATCAGTGAGGGATACCAGAACCTGTTAAGCGCATCCTGGGCCATCCTGTGCTGGGCCGGTGTGCCGTTCGCCATCTTCATCATGATGTCGAAGCCCTGGCGCTGGTGAAAACTCTCTTCCTTGCAGATCCGGACCATGGCCCGCGAATAGGGACCGAAGGAGGTTCGCTGCAGCGGCACCTGGTTCATGATCGCAGCGCCGTCCACCAGCCAGCCGACAGCGCCGATATCCGCCCAGGTGAGCGTCGGGTAGTTGAAAATGGAGGAATATTTCATCTTGCCGGCGTGCAGCAGTTCGATCAGTTCGTCCCTGGTGACCCCAAGCGTCTCAGCCGCGCAATAAAGATAGAGCCCATGCCCGGCTTCGTCCTGTACCTTGGCAAGCAGGATCGCCTTGCGTTCCAGGGTCGGGGCACGGGTAATCCAGTTGCCTTCAGGAAGCTGACCGACGATTTCCGAGTGCGCATGCTGGCCGATCTGACGGATCAGGGTCTTGCGATAACCCTCCGGCATCCAGTCGGTCGGTTCGATCTTCTCACCGCGATCGATGCGCTCCTGGAATACACGTTCCTCGTCGGACATTTCCGATATGTCGCGTACCCGGTTTGCGTCGGTAGTCACCATCTGGGCATACATGGCGCCTCCTCCCGTCATGTTGAAGATGAGGAAGGATACCGCACAAAGAATCACATAAAAAGCTATTTTATCAAATTTTTTGTGATGCTTTAAAAGGGCGCCGGATTTTGTTCACCACACAGGCTGCGGCCTGCTTCGTTTCACAAGCGAATTCAGCCGGGACTTTACGTCAGCCGTGTTCTTTGGCAGCGGACCATTGCGATTGAAAAGATGCTGACCGATGTAGTCGTCGGCGGGTGCTGACAGTCCGATATAAAGTTCTGCAAACAGGCGGTGAGCTATGGAACCCGGCCAATCCTGCCGCAAAACGGATGGCGGTAGCCGAGGGTCGTTCAGCCGTATCTCCCGATACGCATGAACCAGGGCAAGCCTGAGAAGGAGTGCCGAATGTCCGTCGAGATCCTCTTTCAGAATGTGTGCCATCGGCTGGAACTGACCGGCGAAATCCGCATAGGCCCGGGACAGTGCGTCGAGATTGAACGCGGTCGTGAGCAGCGCCTTTATTTCCGTTGAATCCGGCTGCAGAGCCGTGGAGCGAAAGGTTGCGCCGTTCTCCGGCAAGCCGGGCCGGTCGGCGGCAATATAAAAATCACCGCCGGCAGGTGCAAAACCATGGTTCATCAACTCGCTTTGCCGGGCTTCTCCCGCACAATGGGCAAGGATCCAGCCGCACTCGTCGTCGGCCGGGCCGAAAAACAACTCGGCAGCCATATGGTATTCGTCGCGTGCCCGGGGCGTCAGCGCATAGTAGCTGCGCCGCCCTTCCCTTTCCCCTTTCAACTGTCCGGTGGAGACCAGACGGGAAACCGCTGTGCGGACAAGAGATTCATTGACGCCGAATCCGGCGCACAGTGTGATGAGATCGCCCATCCAGAGGACTCCGCCGCGCGGTTCGACGATATCACCGTAAATGGTGACAATCAGCCGTGCGGCTTTGGGTGGAAACGGTCTGAGGTAGTTTTCCGTGTCGAGGTCTGTGCTGGCAGGCATGAAGCAACTGATCCGTCAGTGTTTTTATCACCTTATCCCCGCCTGCCCAACAAACCAAGACCTGCCCGGCGAACCACGTGTCGAGGTTCGGAAACAATTCGCAGATACGACCTTGCGCCTGAAAACAGAAAACGTTATACAATAACATGTTATAAAGTAACATTCCATCGGAACCCCACCCAATGAAGATCTTTTCCTTTCCCGAAGCGCCGCTGACCGTAACCAGACGCGGTCTTTTGCTGTCGAGTGTTGCGTTGTGTCTCGCCGCCACCGCGACGCCCGCCACCGCGGATGCGCCCGCCGTTGTCACGACTATCAAGCCTCTGCATTCCATCGCCTCCGCCGTAATGGAAGGGGTTGGAAAGCCGCACATCCTGATCGACGGGGCAGCATCCCCACATGGCTTCGCCCTCAAGCCTTCCCAGGCCTTTTTGCTGCAGGGCGCGGACGTGGTGTTCTGGGTCGGGCCGGATCTCGCACCATCGCTTGCCAAACCGATTTCCTCCATGGCGGAAGATGCACAGGTCGTCGAACTTATGGACGCGGCTGGCATTGAACAGCTTAAGATTCGCGAAGGCGCGAATTTCGACGCTCACGATCACGGTCATGAAGATGGCGAAGATCATCATGCGGATCATGAAGAGCACGAGGAGCATGCGGACCACGAAGGTCACGAAGACCATGAGGAGCATGCAGACCACGACGATCATGAAGACCATGAGGAGCACGCGGACCACGACGATCATGAAGACCATGAGGAGCACGCGGACCACGATGATCATGATGACCATGAGGAACATCACGCCGGACACGGCGAGGCATTCGATCCGCACATTTGGCTGAACCCGGAAAACGGCATTGCAATTGCCGGCATCATGGCCGAAACCCTTGCAGGCCTTGATCCGCAAAATGCCGACACCTACAAGAAAAATGCCGCAAGTTTCTCCAACCGCATTGAGGCGCTGGACCAAAAAATCGAAAAGCAGCTTGAGCCGCTTTCAGGCAGCAAGTTCGTCGTGTTTCACGATGCTTACCACCACTTCGAACATCACTTCGACATTGAGGCAACCGGAGCGATCACCTTGTCTCCCGAAGCACTTTCAAGCGCTGACCGGATTTCCGAAGTTCGTGAAGAAATCAAGGATCTTGGTGTGACCTGCGTATTTCAGGAACCACAATTCGATGCAAAACTTGTCGATGTGGTCCTTGAAGGCAGCACAGCGCGCAAGGCGACACTCGATCCGCTGGGAACCGACCTGACCAACGGCCCAGACCTCTATCCGGAACTGCTTGAGAATCTGTCGATGTCTCTTGCCGACTGTCTCGATAGCAAGTCCTGAAAAGAAAAAACCGCCGGACATCGTCCGGCGGTTGCCCTTAATTTGTGAAAAAGATCAGGAGGTTCTTGCCTTGGCACGCGCGGCTTCGGTTTTCTCGAGTGCCTTGAGTAGGTACCGGTCACGGTCATAGACGTCCGTGTAGTATGCTACGCCACCATCAAGTTCTGGCCATGCTGTGAAGTAGGAAACATAGACCGGGATATCGCCTGTAACCTTTTCCTGCTCGTTCTGACCCGCCGCAATCCGTGAAGTGACGTAATCCTTCGACTTTCCAAGGACCGCTGCCGCCATGGCCTTGGGGTCATGCAGGCGGATGCAGCCGTGGCTGAAAGCGCGCGCGTCCTTTTTGAACAGGCTCTTCGACGGCGTATCGTGCATATAGATGTGGTGCTTGTTCGGGAAGAGGATCTTCACCTCGCCGAGCGCGTTGGCTCTGCCGGGATACTGGCGAACATTCACCGATTGCTTTTTCGAGGCAACCGCATACCAGTCCACATTTGCAGAAGAGACCTTGCGGCCGCCCGGCGTTGAGACCTCGTAGCCGGCGCGATCGAGATAGCTCGGATCATTCGCAAGTTTCGGAAGCATCTCATTGACTATGATCGAATAGGGAACGCCCCAATAGGGGTTGTATTCGACGATCTCGATCTGGTCGTAGAAGAAGTTGGTCTGGTTGGATTTCTTGCCGACCACGACGCGCATCGACAAGGGAACTTCTCCGGGCGCCGTATATGTGGCCGTGTAGGCTGCCTGGTTGATAAAGACCTTGCGCTCTCCGAGTTCCTCTGGAATCCAGCGGCTGCGTTCCATCGCCAATTCTACCTTGGCAATCTTGGCCGCGTTGGTTTCGCCCACCATCGCCTTGATGGTGTTCTTGCCGACGATACCATCCGGCGTCAGCTTGAGTTCTTTCTGGAAAGCCTTGACCAGTTCCACCAGTTCCGTGGCGTAAAGCTCCGACCCGTCATAGGCATCCAGCGTCTCGGTATGGGCGGCCCTGAGTTCCGGAGACGCATTCTTTTCGATCGCCGCGATGATGTTCTTCATCTCCGGGCTGGTTTTCCCGGCCTTCAGAAAGGTGCCAGGCGCGATGACGATCTGGTCGGTCTCTTCGTCCTCGGCTTTCAGGAGCGCCAGTTCGACGGTCAGATTCCGGAAATGATCGTTTTGCGGCTGGGCGGTTTCAAGAACCTGCCTGGGGTTTTCGGTGGACGCGAAGCTTTCCAGCGCAGCGACCAGATCCACCTTGTGCCGTGGCAGATCGTGGTATTGCGAAATCCGGTTCGGATCGACCCGGCCCCGCTTTGCGTCGAGAACATATGTGAGTACCGCAGCGCTCAGATCCATTTCAAAGCGCATCAGCGCCACATCGCGCGCCGCCTCATCCTGACCGGCCGCCGACGGAAGCGCGACAAAATAGTCGTCCGGGTTCAATGCGTATTTGCCAGCCTCGCTCAAGCCCCTGCGGGCAGCTGCGGCCCGCGCCGTTACCTTGCCGTTTTCCACCCAGACAAAATCCGGATTTTCGCGGTAAAAGGCGACCACTGCTTCTCCCACTTCCGGCAGAACAGTCAATGTCATGTCCGCCAGCGCCGGACGCGCCTTGTCGAAGGCGGTCAGCACCACAGCCGCCGCCGGAGATGTGTCCGTGCTGACGGCGGCGGCCCCACCGGTCTCAGCCGTTTGGGCATCGGGCTGGATTTCGGCCGTTTTCTTTTCGGAAAGCTCGGAAAGGGAAACCTTCTTCCACACGTCCGCGGAATAGTTCAGGTATCGCGGAGCGGATACCTTTACCGCCGCCACCTTTTCGCGGAGCTCTCCCTGCCGTTCGCGTTCGCGCTGGCGGCGGTGTGCCTCTGGATTGAACAGGCGCTGGAACAGGCCCTGGGCGGAAACGGGTTCCACGGTCGCAATACCGAACCCGGAAGCGATCACCGTCGCCATCAGGCCCGCCTTGATGGAGTTGCCCATCACGGCCCGGGACCGCCTCGCCAAACCGCCGACGCAATTCCTGCCGGTTCCCTTACCCAGTCCCATTTCGTTCGCTCGCATTGTTTCAAACCCGCAATTTAAAAATTTGTCCGCGCCTGAAACCACACCCGGTCAGGCGGAAGTGTTCATTTTTCCGCGCTGACCAAAGGCGTCCCGGCTTCAAAGGCTACCGGGACTTGTGTCAGGTGCCGTGTCTTTTTGATGGCAAAGTTGCCGAAAACCGATTCCAGTCCCGATCATCAAATCGATTTTTACTATAACAGGCTTGCTGTGTTGGTTAAGGCTCGCGGCCATACACAGTTTTCGAAATCAAGATTGTGTGACGATTGTGCCGCGACGGATTATTCCTCCAGCACGCCAGGCCCAGTCATTTCAGGGCAGGTTGCTCAATTTTCCGCCGTAAAGTCAAGAAACCGGCGAATTGAGAAAGGCTGCGAGATGGTGACCGATATCTTTTCCTCCCGATTACGCCAAATCGTGACGCCTATCACGCGGCCGGAAGCCCGCTTCGCGTAAGTTAAGCTCACGAAAACGTGAAAGATCTCAAGGAGCGAGCGGATGCCGTTTCAATTCAACGTCGGGGATCATTCCTCGCCAATCTGGAATTACACCCGTTTCGACTCGGGTCAGTACAGCAAGCTGAAATGGGCGCGGAACAAGCTGTTCAAGATGGTGAAGACCATTCCGGGCTGCAATGCCTATTTCCGCACCCTGCCCAGGGGGCGCAGTCTGTCCGACATGATCGGCGACAGCAGTATCTGGGTAAATTACGGCCCGACCATTTCACCTCTCTACGGCGAAATTCACGTTCCAACCGGCGAAATCGCCGTAGGCGACCGGGCCTTCAACATGGGACGCTGGATGGTGCTGGCGACCATCATTCACGAGTTCGCGCACCGCAACGGCGCTCCGATCACCGGTGGCGATACCCGTGCAGAAGAAGCCGTCTATCACTGCGGCCTCGGCAATTCCAGAGAGTACTACGAAGGTGTCGACGATCCGAACACCCCCTATGACCCGAATGTGGGAGATTGAGGTCGCAGGACTGCCCGTATCGCCAGGGCGGCCCTGCATTCTCCGCTAGAATGGAATTTCGTCATCCATCGGTCCGGCGCCACCGCCGCCGGTAGGACCGCCGAAACCGCCACCGCCACCACCGGACGGACCGCCGAAGCCACCGCCACTTGATCCGCCGCCATAGCCGCCGGATCCACCAGATCCGCCACCGCCCTGTGGTTCGCTGCCGTAATCAGGCAGGCCGCCAGACTGGCCACCTCCCTCGCCACGCCCGTCGAGCATGGTCAGCGTAGAGTTGAAGCCCTGAAGCACGATTTCCGTGGAATACTTGTCCTGACCGGACTGATCCTGCCACTTGCGGGTCTGGAGCTGACCTTCGATGTAAACCTTCGCGCCTTTGCGGAGATAGTTCTCCGCAACCTTGCAAAGTCCCTCATTGAAAATCACCACCCTGTGCCATTCAGTCCGCTCGCGCCGCTCACCGGTGTTGCGGTCCTTCCAGCTTTCCGATGTCGCAATCCGCAGATTGGCGATCGGACGGCCGTCCTGCGTCCGGCGAATTTCGGGGTCGGCTCCCAGATTGCCTACCAAGATAACTTTATTGACGCTGCCCGCCATACCTTACTCCTAAGACTGTTCAGCGCGTTCCCACGCCTCAAAATTGGCCGTCACCTTACAGGATCGGCCTCTTGAGGCGCATGGATGCCCCCATAATCCACAAGGGATTTTTGTTCCTCAAATGTTCCACTTCCACGATCTCCCTGTCAAGGGCAACCGCAAACCTTGATACACAACGCAGGCGGTTGCGCACCGAAAGCTTCAGCCAAGCAGGCCCGCTCCGGTGACCCGCACGCGCCGCCAGTATGTCTCGCAGACAGAATACACTGAAATGTGCAAGGTTCCTCCGCCCATGACCGCCGGGATCGGCCATCCCACGGAATTTTCTGCGTCAAACGCAGCACATCTTCGATAATCTGCGGCTCTTCATATACCTCGCCGGCGCACAGGCCGCGATGGAACAGGAGGAAAGCCGCATGGAACAAGGAGCCTGCCCAGTTGCCTATCCTCCCGCTCGTCATGAAATCGGAACCGGCAGAACCGCGGTTGTCGAACCGGTATTTTTGGGGTAGACAGGCCTTCGTTCCTTTTTTGTTCTTTCCTGTAACCGTCGGGCGAGAGCCGGTCAAAGGAATGCACCACCCGGGATGCCGGGCAAACTCAGATGCGAGACTATACGATCGCGGGAAGCCTCGAATTTGCATAAGTTCTGCCTATATTGAAGATCGTGCCGGAGAAACGACCGGCTCCCCTACCAGGAACGCATGTGGATTGTTCACCTGCCTTGAAGCCGGACGACATGACTGATCTGAAACAAATATCAATCCGCGGTGCGCGGGAACATAACCTCAAGGGCATCGATATTGATTTGCCGCGCGACAAGCTGATCGTGATGACCGGGTTGTCAGGATCCGGAAAATCCTCGCTTGCGTTCGATACGATTTATGCTGAAGGCCAGCGCCGCTACGTGGAAAGCCTGTCGGCCTATGCACGCCAGTTCCTGGAGATGATGCAGAAACCCGATGTGGACCAGATCGACGGTCTTTCGCCGGCAATCTCCATCGAGCAGAAGACCACTTCCCGGAATCCGCGCTCCACGGTCGGCACGGTCACCGAAATCTACGACTACATGCGGCTGTTGTTCGCGCGCGTCGGCATTCCCTATTCGCCCGCCACGGGTCTGCCGATTGAAAGCCAGACGATCAGCCAGATGGTGGACCGGATTCTGGAACTGGAGGAAGGCTCTCGTCTCTACCTGCTGGCGCCGATGGTTCGCGGCCGAAAGGGCGAATATCGCAAAGAGCTGGCCGACCTCATGAAAAAGGGGTTCCAGCGCGTCAAGATCGACGGAACGTTCCATGAGATTTCCGAAGCCCCTGCCCTCGACAAGAAGTTCAAACACGACATCGATGTGGTCGTGGACCGGATTGTCGTGCGCGATGATATCGCCGGCAGGCTGGCCGACTCCCTGGAAACCGCGCTCAGGCTGGCCGATGGCATTGCAATCGCCGAATTCGCCGACAAGACCGGCGAGCAGGACGACGCAGAACGGCTGATCTTTTCGGAAAAATTCGCCTGCCCCGTTTCCGGCTTCACAATTGCGGAAATCGAGCCGCGGCTCTTCTCGTTCAACAATCCCTTTGGTGCCTGCCCGACCTGCGACGGGCTCGGCACCACACTCGCCTTCGAAGAAGACCTTGTAGTGCCCGATCACTCGCTTTCTCTGCGCGAGGGCGCCGTCCTGCCCTGGGCCAAGACCGGGTCGACGTCTCCTTATTACACACAGACCCTCGAAGCGATTTGCAGTCACTACAAGGTCACCATGGCGACGCCCTGGAAGGATTTGCCGGCGGACGTTCGAGAAGCAATCCTTCACGGAACGGGCAAAACCAAGATCGAGTTCGTCTACGACGACGGCGTGCGCAGTTACCGCACCGAGAAAACATTCGAGGGCGTGATCGGCAATATCGAGCGGCGCTGGCGTGAAACCGAATCCACCTGGGTGCGCGAAGAGCTTTCCCGGTTTCAGTCGGACCATGCCTGCCCGGCCTGCGACGGGTATCGTCTGAAACCCGAGGCCCTTGCCGTCAAGATCGCCGACAAGCATATCGGTCATGTTACGCAATATTCCATTCGCGAGGCGAGCAACTGGTTCGAACAGCTTCCGGCAAAGCTCAACACGAAACAGTCCGAAATCGCCGGACGTATCCTGAAGGAAATCCGCGAGCGGCTCAGATTTCTCAATGACGTCGGGCTTGAATATCTGACGCTGTCCAGAGCGTCCGGCACCTTGTCCGGCGGGGAAAGTCAGCGAATCCGCCTGGCGTCGCAAATCGGCTCGGGCCTGACCGGAGTTCTTTATGTTCTGGACGAACCGTCCATCGGTCTTCATCAACGCGACAATTCGCGGCTTCTTGAAACCCTGAAACACCTGCGCGACCTCGGCAATACCGTGATCGTCGTGGAGCATGACGAAGACGCGGTGCTGACCGCGGACTATGTGGTCGATGTCGGACCGGGCGCGGGTATTCACGGCGGCCAGGTGATCGCCAAGGGTACACCGGCGGAGGTCATGGCAAATCCCAATTCGCTGACGGGCGCGTATCTTTCAGGCACGAAGATGATCTCGCGCCCGGACAAACGGCGCAAGATCAACAAGAAGCGTCAAATCTCGGTGCGCGGAGCGCGCGGTAACAATCTCAAGGACATCGACGTGGACGTGCCGCTCGGCACATTCACCTGCGTTACCGGCGTATCAGGCGGCGGCAAGTCCACATTTCTGATCGATACTCTCTACAAGGCGGCCGCGCGGCGCCTGAATGGAGCGCGGGAAAATCCGGCGCCGCATGACCGTATTGAAGGCCTTGAGGTGCTGGACAAGGTGATCGACATCGACCAGTCCCCCATCGGCAGGACTCCCCGCTCCAATCCGGCCACCTACACCGGCGCGTTCACGCCGATCCGCGAATGGTTCGCAAGCATGCCCGAATCCAAGGCGCGCGGGTATCAGCCCGGGCGGTTTTCCTTCAACGTCAAGGGTGGGCGCTGCGAAGCGTGCCAGGGCGACGGCGTCATAAAAATCGAGATGCATTTCCTGCCCGATGTCTATGTTACCTGCGATGTCTGTAAAGGCAGGCGTTACAACAGGGAGACGCTGGAGGTCGAATTCAAAGGCAAGTCCATCGCAGATGTTCTCGACATGACCGTTGAGGAAGGTGCCAGTTTCTTTTCCGCGGTTCCTGCGGTCCGGGACAAAATGGAGACACTCGCACGGGTGGGCCTCGGCTATATCAAGGTCGGCCAGCAGGCGACGACTCTCTCCGGCGGGGAGGCTCAGCGCGTGAAACTCGCCAAGGAACTTTCCAAGCGGTCCACCGGGCGCACGCTCTACATCCTCGACGAACCGACCACCGGGCTGCATTTTCATGACGTCGCCAAATTGCTGGATGTGCTCCACGAACTCGTGGACCAGGGCAATACGGTTCTGGTGATCGAGCACAATCTCGAGGTCATCAAGACCGCCGACTGGATCATCGATCTTGGGCCGGAAGGCGGAGACGGTGGCGGCACGATTGTTGCGACCGGGCGTCCGGAAGATGTTGCCGAGGTCAAGGAAAGCTACACGGGGCACTTTCTCCAGGAGCTGCTGCAGCGCAGGCCGCAACGTGCTGTTGACGCCGCAGAATAGGCGTTCAAAACCGGATTCAAGAATTCAGTGTGCAATGCACACTGAATTCTATCGCAATGTTTTCATGTCTATTTCCTGAATTAGTGGCGATATCGCGCCAATTTTTTGCTGCATTGCACCAAACGCATGTCAGGCATGCAGAGATGGCACTTCTTTTATTTCACCCCCTGAATTATATCTTGGATCAACAGACGGCGTGAGGCGCTTCGGTGCCTCGCCTAATAAGGAACAAGAAAATGTTTGATACTGTGCGTCAGAAGTACAGCAACTGGGTGAGCTACCGCCGTGCGGTTGACGAATTGTCCCGCCTCTCCACCCGTGAACTGTCTGATCTTGGCATCAGCCGCAGCGACATCAAGTTCGTCGCACGCCGTTCCATGAACGGTTAAAAATTTAGAGATCGCGTCCCGAGGCATCCTCCTCCCAGCCAACGGACGTGTGACACGCAGGGCATCCTCCTCCCAGCCCTGTCACGTCGAAACGACGCCCGTCAGCACCTCCTCCCGCTGGCGGGCGTTCGTTTTTCTGGCTTGATTTCCTTTACCGCCCGATCCATCAGTCATGACAGCCCCGCGAGCACTTCTTCTCGCACATGCGAAGAACCTTGAGCCACACCCATGCAATTAACGCATGCTTATTAGCCCTCTTCAGGGTAATTAACCCCTTGTTAATATGCGATTTGTGCATATCTGCTTCGCGATTTGCCCTCTACCTCGCAGTGCACAAAACCCCTATCTTGCGATCATAAGAGATGAACGGGCCAAACGCCGATCCGCGGTGCCTTGGCCATGAGATAGCGAAAGGCCTAAACAATGCTCGATAATGTTGTTCGCAAATTCAATAACTGGAAACGCTTCCGTCAGACCTATGACGAGCTCTCCAACCTGTCCAATCGCGAATTGGACGACCTGGGCATCGCCCGCGCTGACATCGCCCGCTACGCGCGCATGTCTGCAAAATAATCAGCTTCGCAGTCTGGAGGGCTCCTCCTCCCAACCTTCAGTCTGCAAGTCTCTGCGCTTCGCGCGTGGAGTTTCAAAAAACACCTGCCGGGACCTCCTCCCTCCGGCAGGTGTTTTTTTATGGTTGAAACCGTTCAGGCGCGGATCCGCCAGAGCTTTCCCGCATTTGTTCCTCAAGACGGTTTCAAGGTCCGGCACGCCGGAATTTCGGCCGATCTCCGGCCCATGATTTATCGAATCGGTTCTGAGAAATCGTTGCGGCAGCCTGACATTGCCTGTAATCAGGTCCGCAAGGACAAGTGACCGCTGTATCTCGGCTTCAAGCCGATGCGGGCAGCGTGAAAAACTTCCAAGGACACTCCATGCCACCCATTCATGTAATAGGCGGCGGTCTCGCCGGTTCCGAAGCTGCCTGGCAGATCGCTCAAGCCGGACTGGACGTCGTCCTGCATGAGATGCGCCCTGTGCGGAAGACCGATGCTCATCAGACCGATGGACTTGCGGAACTCGTCTGTTCCAACTCCTTCCGTTCCGATGATTCCCAGCAAAACGCCGTCGGGCTGATCCATCACGAGTTGCGCCAACTCGGGTCGCTGATCATGTCTTGCGCCGACGCTCATCAGGTGCCGGCAGGCAGTGCCCTGGCAGTGGATCGTGAGGGGTTTTCCACCGCGGTTACGCAAGCACTCGAATCCCATCCAGGGATCACCATCGAACGCGGAGAAATTGCCGGGTTGCCGCCGGAGGATTGGGCCAGTGTGATTGTTGCAACCGGGCCACTCACGTCCCCCGCGCTCTCGAAAGCCATTCTGGAGAAAAGCGGCGAGGACGCCCTCGCCTTTTTCGATGCGATCGCACCGATCGTGCATTTCGAATCGGTCGATCTCTCCAAAGCATGGTTCCAGTCGCGTTATGACAAGGTGGGCCCGGGTGGAAACGGCAAAGACTACCTCAATTGTCCGTTGGACAAGGATCAGTACGACGCGTTCATCGATGCATTGATCGCCGGAGACACGGCTGATTTCAAGGAATGGGAAGCAAACACGCCGTATTTCGACGGCTGCCTGCCAATCGAGGTGATGGCGGCCCGCGGCCGGGAAACCCTGCGCCACGGCCCGATGAAACCGATGGGGCTGACCAATGCCCATAACCCGACGGTCAAGGCCTACGCCGTGGTGCAGTTGCGGCAGGACAATGCTCTTGGCACGCTTTACAACATCGTCGGGTTCCAGACGAAGCTGAAATACGGCGCTCAAGCCGAGATCTTCAAGATGATACCCGGACTTGAAAACGCCCGGTTCGCGCGGCTCGGCGGGCTGCACCGCAACACCTTCCTGAATTCTCCGAAGGTGCTCGACGGCAGTTTGCGCCTAAAGGCGGATCCACGCCTGCGCTTCGCCGGTCAGATCACCGGCTGCGAGGGCTATGTGGAATCGTCCAGCGTCGGTTGTCTGGCAGGACTTTTCGCCGTTATGGAGACGCGCGGACGGGAAATCGTTCCACCGCCTGTCACGACAGCGATGGGCGCCTTGCTGGGGCACATCACAGGCGGACACATCACCCGGGAAGACGGCGCGGGAAAACCCGGCTCTTTCCAGCCGATGAATGTCAATTTCGGGCTGTTTCCACCTGTCGAAGCGCCGACCACGGATGAAACCGGCAAACGCTTGAAGGGCAAGGACAAGACCAGAGCCAAGAAACTGGCGATGACCAACAGGGCAAAGACCGATTTCGAGGCCTGGCGGTCGAACCTGCCTGTCGTGAGAGCCGCGGCGGAATAATATTACGGCGGATTATGGCGAGCCGAGCGGCCGGGAAGACCTGTTGGGCGTGCTCAGAGCCTGCCGAAGACGTTGCCGGATGCCCGCCACAGGATCCACTGTCGACGCAACTGGGAAATCTCGGCGACCTGATGCAACGGGTCGAAACCGTCTACTTCAAGCTTTCGCAGAAACGGTTCGACAAGCAGCAGCGGCAGGAAAGCAGGCTGACAGGCCTTCAGGCCGACTTCGGCAGCCTGCCTGACGCGGGTCAGATGATGTCGGACATGGGCGCGCATTTCCGTCAAAACCGCAAGCAACTCGGGGGTCGTTTCTCCCCGAAACACGGTTTCGGGGTCGAGATTGTGGCGGGAGCGGACATCTCCCGGCAGATACATCTGCCTGCGCGCGGAATGCCAGGGCAAGGCGCGCATCAGGCCTGTCAGGCCGTAAGCGACGCCCGCATGACCGGCGATTGTTGCCGTTCCCAGATCCTCGCCGTTGGCAAGGACAAGGCAGCCAAGCTGGAAGAGGCTTGAAACCGTTTCCCCCGCATAACCTTCCAGGTCGTTCAAATCGGGCATGGGATCGTTGTAGAGATCAAAGATCCTTGCCTCCGTCATCGCAACGAGGGCCTGCCTGGGAAGATTGTAAGTATCAATCGTTCTCGAGAGAGCGCCGGCGACAGGGTTGGCTGCGGCTGCACCATGCTCCGTGCCTCCAAGCAGGTCGCGCCACCATTGCAGGCGGACCTCGCCAGGAAGCGGCTCGGACACGCTCTCCCGGATGCGGCCAATTTCTGCATTGAAGGCATAAAGCGCCATCATGGCCGGGCGGTGCGCCTCGGGCGCAAGCAGCGCACTCAGGTAGCGGTCGCGGTCGAAACGGCGCACCACTTCGGCGGCATGATCAAAATCGGTGGTCATAGGGCCTATATGGCCTTCACTTAAGGTTCAGTCCACTGCCAGAAGCGCGGCGGCCACCGCCCGGTCTTCGGAAAGCAGCACATTGTAGGTGCGTACGGCTGCCCCGGTCGACATCGGATCCGCCAAAATTCCGGCTTCCCGAAAGTCTTCCTTCAAATCCGCCGGAAGCAGTACCAGATCCGTTCCGGTCCCCACGAGCAGCACCTCTATATCGGCGATCTCCTCGAACACCTTCAGGAATGCCTGACGAGAGAACTCGGACGGATCGGTCAGGTCCCAACCGTATATCCCGCTCGGAACACATAACAATGCGCCGCGGTGGGACATCTGAGCGAACCGGAACCCGCCATCGCCATAAGCATCAAGCGGAGCCCGGCCCGGGAAATGGGCATCCCTGATTTCCATCGCGGGCTATCCTCAGACAGTCGCCTCTTCGCCGGATCCCTTTTCAGCGTCGTCACCCTTCGGTGTCAACGCGTCCGGGCGAAGGTTGAACAGAATCAGGAACGGTGCGGCAAGGAAGATCGACGAATAGGTGCCGATCACGATGCCGAAGATCATCGCCAGCGTGAAGGAGCGGATCACCTCGCCGCCGAAGGCGTAGAGCGCTATCAGTGCCAGAAGCGTGGTTACCGAAGTCATTGTCGTGCGCGACAGGGTCTCGTTGATCGACATGTCGAGCAATTCGGTCAGCGGGCGCTTCTTGTATTTGCGCAGATTTTCACGGATCCGGTCATAAACGACCACGGTATCATTGAGCGAATACCCAATAATCGTCAGGATCGCAGCGATGCTGGACAGAGAGAAATCCAGTTGCAGCAGAACGAACAGGCCGACGGTGATCACCACGTCGTTCGCCGTCGTCAGAATGGCACCGACAGCGAATTGCCATTCGAAACGGAACCATATGTAGAAAAGGATCGCCAGCAGGGACGCCGCCACCGCGATGGCGCCGGCCTGGGCCAATTCGCTGGAGACACGCGGTCCGACCACTTCCACGCGGCGGAAGTCGACATTGTCATCTTCGAAGATCGTCCGGATACGGGTGACGACCGACTGCTGCGCCAGTTCACCGCCGGGCTGTTCCTCCACACGAATGAGGATGTCGTCCGATCCGCCGAATTCCTGTACCTGGACATCGCCCAGGTCAAGCGTTGACAGACGTGAACGGATAGCGCCGATATCGGCCGGTCCGTCAGTCTTTATCTCGATGATCGTACCGCCCTTGAAGTCGATACCGTAGTTCATCCCGACCAGGAAGAACCCGGCAAGGGAAGCAATGACCAGAAGGATGGATAGGGGAAAGCTCACCTTCCGCAGCCACATGAACTTTATGTGGGTATTGTCCGGAACGAGTCTCAGCAACATTGGTTATTCTCCCGGATCAGATCGGCAACTTGGACGGACGGCGACGACGGACCCAAATGGCCACAAGCAACCGGCTGAACGTGAAGGCTGAGAAAACGGTGGTGAAGATCCCGATGGCCAGGGTCACGGCAAAGCCCCGAACAGGGCCGGAGCCGAGCTGGAACAGGATGACCGCTGCGATCAGGGTGGTGATGTTGGCGTCGAGGATGGTCCCCAGCGCCCTGCTGTAGCCGGCGTCGATCGCGGAGACAGCAGACCTGCCCGCCCTCGCCTCTTCGCGGATACGCTCAAAGATCAGCACGTTGGCATCCACGGCCATCCCGATCGTCAGCACGATACCTGCAATGCCGGGCAAGGTCAGTGTCGCCTGCAGAAAGGTCAAGGCGCCGAATATCAGGAAGAGGTTCGACATGAGCGCGAGGTCCGCGATGATGCCGAAGCGGCCGTACGCCAGAACCATGAATACGATGACCAACACGCCGCCAATGATCGATGCGAGCTTGCCGGCCTCGATGGAATCGGCACCAAGGCCCGGACCGATGGACCGCTCCTCGATCACCGTAAGCTTGGCAGGCAGTGCGCCAGCCCTGAGCAGAACCGCCAGGTCGTTGGCGCCTTCAACTGTGAAGCTGCCGGAAATCTGGCCGGATCCCCCGGTAATCGGCTCGCGGATCACCGGTGCCGAAATCACTTCGTCATCAAGGACGATCGCGAAAGGCCGGTTGACATTCTGCTGCGTTACCAGCGCGAATTTGCGTGCACCGGACTGGTTGAAGCGGAAGTTCACCACAGGTTCGTTAGAACGCTGGTCGAAACTGACCTGCGCGTCGACAAGGTCCTCACCTGACAGCAGCGGGGATTCCTCAAGAAGATAAGGGAACGGCGGATCGTCCACCGACATCATGATCACGGTGCCGACGGGCGGACGGTTCTGCATCGCCTGCTCACCGGACATGGACGTATCGACCATATGGAAGGTGAGCTGTGCCGTCTGGCCGACGAGATCCTTCAGGCGCTCGGGATCGTTCTCGCCCGGTGCCTCGACGAGGATACGGTCTGTACCCTGACGCTGAATATTCGGCTCGGTCGTGCCTATTTCGTCCACACGGCGGCGGATGACTTCGATGGACTGCTGCACGATGGCCGCCATCCGATCCTGCAGACCCTGTTCGGTATAGGAGAAGCGGACGAGACCGTCATCGGTGGCGGTCATCTCGAACTCATCGACCGGCTGACCGCCGAAAAGGTTGGAAACAAGCGGGTTGACCAGTGGCTGCAGGCGTTCTTCGGCCTCATCAAGCCGGGTCAGGTCCCTGATCCGCACCTGGGCGGCATCGCCCTGCACTCCGAGGCCCGTGTAGCCGATACGCGGTTCCTCGCGCAGGGTCGCCCGGATATCACTCACCAGCGCTTTCATGCGCTTCTGGATGTAGTCCTCCCGGTCCACTTCGTAGAGCAGATAGGCACCACCCTGAAGATCGAGACCCAGGACCATCTGGCTTTTCGGCAGAAAGTCCGGCCAGCTTTCAAGTTGCTTGGCAGAGAAGAAATTCGGCAGTGTCGAGAGGATGCCAGCGGCAACCACAAGCACGATCAGCGCGATTTTCCAGCGAGCGAAATAGAGCATGGTCAAGCCTTAAAAACTGCCAGGCCGATCGGAAACCGGCCTGGCGAACTCATCAAATCCGCGTTCTGAAGTGTTACGCGTTGTCTTTTGCAGGCTCGGTCTTGGAACGGACTTCCTGAACCATGGAGCGAACGACGCGCACCTTGACGCCTTCGCCGATCTCCACCTGAAGTTCGCCGTCATCAACGACCTTGGCAACCTTGCCGATCAGACCGCCAGTCGTCACGACGGTATCGCCGCGCCGCAAATTGGAAACCATTTCCTGATGCTGCTTTACGCGCTGGCGTTGCGGGCGAATGATCAGAAAATACATGATCGCAAAGATGGCCACGAAGGGCAGCAGCGACATGAGGAAATCCGGACCCGCGATTCCGCCGGACTGTGCATAGGCTGGGGTGATAAACATTCGTCTCTCCTAAGTGGCGCTCTTGCCGGTACGGGTCCATTTCCAGGACCTGAGGCCTAAACGCTCTAATTCTGGTGGCGGGACTATAACCACGGCGCGCCTCAATTCAAGCTTTGCAAGCTGTTTCCGGCGTACCAGTATGGGAATAACAGACGTTTTCGCGTTTCCCCGGCCGTGTTAATGCTCCAGCGACTTTCTTCAGGGCCTCACATGGGCCTTTTTGACGGGGCTTGCAAGACTAATGAGTGCACCTGACACCCTTTCCTTATTGAACGCGAAACTCGACACGCTGATCGCGTTGATCGGCCGTGCCGTCCCGGCGGCGGCGCGAAAGCCCGACTGGACCGCCGCGGATGCTTTTGTATGGGTCCCTCAGCCGGGTGAACTCCATGCAGTGCAGAAGGTCAACAGGGTCGACATCACCTTGCTGTGCGCGGTGTCGCAGGTGCGCGACCTGCTCCTCGATAACACAAGAAGATTCGCCAAGGGTCTTCCCGCGAACAACGCACTTCTGTGGGGCGCCCGGGGCATGGGTAAGTCGTCTCTCGTCAAGGCGGCGCATGCCGCGATCAATCGGGAAGATGTGCCCACGGCCCTCAAATTGATCGAGATCCACCGGGAAGATATTGAATCCCTTCCCGGGCTCATGGCAGAGATTCGCTCGGCCCCCTTCCGCTTCATCGTTTTTTGCGACGATCTCAGCTTCGACAATGACGACACGTCCTACAAATCGCTGAAAGCGGTCCTGGAGGGCGGGATCGAGGGCCGTCCGGAAAATGTGATCTTTTACGCCACGTCGAACCGCCGCCACCTTCTGCCGCGGGACATGATCGAGAACGAACGATCCACAGCCATCAACCCCGCCGAGGCGGTGGAGGAAAAAGTCTCGCTGTCCGACCGATTCGGATTGTGGCTCGGGTTCCACAAATGCAGTCAGGACGACTATCTCGAGATGGTGCGCGGCTACGCGGAGCATTTCGGACTGGATGTCCCGGCGGACGATCTGCGCGCGCAGTCCCTGGAATGGGCGACCACCCGGGGAAGCCGCTCAGGCCGTGTGGCCTATCAGTTCATTCAGGATCTGGCCGGTCGTCTGGGCAAGGTACTTTCCTAGGGCGTAAAGTCGAAAAACCCGGCGCATGGCCGGGTTTTGTCAAGTTTCCGGGAAGTTTATAGCCGCCGTCTCGATCAGCGTTGCGGCAGGTGTTTCAGGGGATCGACCGGCTTGTTGCCCTGGCGCAGCTCAAAGTGTACCTGCGGCTGGTTGACAGAACCGGTGGCGCCCGCGAGAGCGACAACATCACCACGCCGGATCTTGTCTCCGCGCTTGACCTTGAGCTCGCTGTTGTGGGCATAGGCAGTCACCCACCCCTCTCCATGACGGACCAGGATAAGGTTGCCGTAACCCTTCAGTTCGTTGCCTGAATAGATGACCGTACCGTCATCCGCTGCTTTCACGGGTGTGCCTTCGGGCACAGCCAGGTTGACGCCCTCGTTCTTGCCGCCACCCGGCTTTGCGCCGAAGTCGGAAATGATGCGTCCACGCACGGGCCAGCGGAAGGTTTCGGTGGAGACTTCCACCTCTTCCGTAACGCTTGCCACGACCGCTGGTGTCTTTATCGGCTCGCTCGGCGGCTGCTCGCGTGTCAGTGCCGGCTGCGGCAAGGCAGGAACGGCGGGTGTACCGGAGGGCGCAGCGGAAACTTTGCTTTGAACGACGGGATGACGAGGCGGTGTTGGAACCTGCGACGAAATCGAAGCTGTGGTCAGCACGCGCTCACTGCCGGCCGGCTTGCGTTTCGGCAAGGTGCTGACGCGTAACACGCGGTCTTTGTCGACCTCACCACGGCTGAGTTCCGCGAGAGTCGGTTGTTTGGCCGGACGCGGCATGGTTGCGGTGGACGTTGGCACGGCCCCGGTGACTGTAGTATCGTTACGGCTGACGGCCGGCAGCTTCACCCGGCCGGTTTCACCTTCGGTAACGCTCGTGGAAGCGTTGTTTTCCGCATAGACATAGGTGGGAACGATGATGCTCTGCCCCGGACGGACATTCTTGGGATCCTCGATGCCATTCACGGCGGCCAGTGCCTGGATCGGTACACCGTAACGGCGCGCAACGGAATTCAAATCATCTCCCTGACGGACCTGAACTCTGGTACCGCCGGCGGATGTCCAACCCTTCCAGCTTTTCGCCTGACTGGCTACCGCCACCTGTGCCGGACGGGACACTTCAGGCGCGGGCAAGGTGGCCACAGGAGCAGGCTTCAGCTGAACGGGCTTTGCGGCGACTTGCGGTCGCGCAGGCTGCGACAGCGGTACAGACTGGATAGCAGGAACTTTTTTGGAAATCGAAGCGGTCGTCACCGGCTGCGACGACGACTGCGGCAGGCCGGCAACCGACCCTCCCGGACCGTTGACGATATCCTGATAGGTGGGCTGGCTCTGGCCGCCGCTCAGGATATCACGCTGATTCTGGGTGTTTGCCGTGTAATAGGGGGATTCACCGAACCGTTCAGTCGCGCTGGAACATCCCGCAATTGACGCTGCAATCAGTGAGACAGTTGCCGCTTTTCCCAAAAGGTCCCCGCGGAGGGTACGCATCCGCTTCATCATCGCCTTAACTCTGACCGCTAACTATGGCTGTTATGGTTAAGAGTAGACGCCAGTAAGGTTTATAAAGGCTAAAGACCGGATCAGAATTCCAGGAGAAACCCGGCTGTCATAGTATTCCATCCGGTGAAAGAAACGTGCTGCGGGCTGTTTATAGTAAATTTGCAGAAGGCTGAACGTTCCCGAATCGGACCCTGCAGTGATCCGGGAATCGAAGCGTTTCCTGCGTCTTATACCTAGCTCGTCAAATAGGATCGTATTTGTTGAGCCTGGTACTACAGCTTCTTGGCAAGGCCGGGCTGTAACATCACGGTCCGCACGCTCATCAGATGCTCAGCCGTCATGACATTTTCGCTCTTGTGAAAGCGGATCAGCGACTGAGGCCGTTTCGCCTTGCCGATCGCAGCGATCAGCAAACCTCCGGGCTTGAGCGACTGCACCCAGGCGTCCGGCACCGTTTCGACCGCCGCAGTCACGACAATCCGATCGTAGGGCCCCTTCAGTTTCAGGCCTTCCAGTCCATCCATATGCCTGGCCTTGACGTTCTCGAGCCGCAGGGCCGCGAACCTGCTGGTCGCCAGATCGGTAAGCGTTGCAAAGCGGTCCAGGGTTTCCACCCGCGCCGCAAGGTGGGCCAGGATCGCAGACTGGTAACCCGATCCCGTTCCAATTTCCAAAACCGAGTGGTCCGGAGCAAGTCCGAGCGCCTGGACGGTAAAGGCAACCAGAGACGGAGCCGACACCGTCTGCCCGCATTCGATAGGCAATGCGGCATCTTCATAGGCAAGGCCATGATGACGCGCAGACAGGAACAGGCGCCTCGGCACCCGTTCGATTGCCGCAAGGACCTCTCTCGCTCCGACACCCCGCCGCCTCAAGCCAAGGACAAGCGCGGCGCGGGCCTCTGCCTCGTCCGGCAGTGGAAACGGATACGCCGGATTCTGGTCCGTGCCGGTCTTGTTGCCGGCCATTTACCGCTCCCCTTTCGGGATTATTGAAGTGCTGTTGCCAGCTGGCTTACCAGATCATGAGCTGTCAAATCTATGCGTAACGGTGAAACGGAAACATATCCATCGGCAATTGCATGAAGATCGGAGTTTTCGAGAACGGATTTACCCCGATCCTGAAACCGCAGCCAGAAATACGGATAGCCGCGGCCATCCGTGCGCTCGTCAATAGACAGTCCGGCCTGCGCATGATGGCCCTGGACCGTGACTTTCACACCCTTGACGGCATCTGCCGGACAAGGTGGAAAATTCACGTTCAGCAGCGAATAGCGCGGCAAATCGAAATCGATAAGCTGACGGAACAGTTCGGGCGCGTGTGTTTCCGCAGTGCTGTAGTCAGGCTCGGCGGACACGTCCCAGTCATAAGCCTGGGAAACTGCAATGGACCGGATGCCGAGGATAGCGCCCTCTATCGCACCGGCAACAGTGCCGGAATAGGTTACGTCCTCTGCCAGATTCTGGCCCCTGTTGATTCCGGACAGCACCAGATCCGGCGCCGCCGGCAATACCCTGTGCACTCCCATGATGACACAGTCCGTCGGCGTTCCCTTGAGTGCGAAATGCCGCTCGTCGATCTGCCGAAGCCGCAGAGGATCGCTCAAGGTCAGCGAATGCGCGACCCCGCTCTGGTCCGTCTCGGGAGCGATCACCCAGACATCGTCGGACAGAGTACGGGCAATACGTTCAAGAACCGCAAGTCCCGGCGAATGAATGCCGTCGTCATTGGTGATCAGAATGCGCATATGGAAGCGTTCCCCCGGAGTTTGAGACAGCGTCGTTTGATAACCCGCGATTTGACCGGTTCAACCCGCCTCCCCCAGTGGCGGCGGATTGACCGATCACTAGCCGATGTTGTCCAGACCACCCATATAAGGCCGTAGCACTTCGGGCACGGTGATCGTGCCGTCGCCGTTCTGGTAATTCTCCAGAACCGCGATCAGCGCCCTGCCCACGGCGATGCCGGAACCGTTCAACGTATGCACATGCAAGGGCTGTTTCGCTCCGGTCGGCCGGAAGCGTGCATTCATGCGTCTTGCCTGAAAATCCCCGCAGACGGAACACGAAGAGATTTCCCTGTAGGTGTCCTGCCCCGGCAACCAGACTTCAATGTCGTAAGTTTTGCGCGCGCTGAAACCCATATCCCCGGTGCAGAGGGTCATGACACGGTAGTGCAGACCGAGTTCCTGCAGGACCTTCTCGGCGCAGCCCAGCATGCGCTCAAGTTCATCGAGCGAATCCTCCGGCCGTGTCACCGACACCAACTCGCATTTCTGGAACTGATGCTGGCGCAGCATGCCGCGGGTATCTCGGCCAGCGGATCCGGCTTCGGACCGGAAACAATACGTCAGGGCGGAGACCCGTAACGGCAACTGGTCCTCTGTCAGGATCTCGCCTGCGACCAGATTGGTGAGAGGAACCTCGGCCGTCGGAATCAGGTAGTGATCCGTGGCGGTCTTGAAGAGGTCTTCTTCGAATTTCGGCAGTTGCCCTGTACCGTAAAGCGGATCGGAATGCACCAGAAGCGGCGGAGACACCTCGGTATAGCCATGTTCACGCGTGTGCAGATCGATCATGAACTGGCCGAGCGCCCGTTCAAGCCGGGCAATCTGTCCCTTCAACACGACAAAGCGCGAGCCGGACAGCTTTGCGGCCGTTGAGAAATCCATGCCGTTCAGGGCTTCACCAAGGTCGAAATGTTCCTTGGGAGGCTCATTGAATCTGAAAACCGGCTTTTCACCGTGCGTTCTGAGTACCACGTTTTCGGCTTCGTCCGCCCCGACCGGAACATCGTCATACGGCAGGTTCGGAATGACAGCCATCGCCGCTTCCAGAGCGGCATTGAGCTTGCGCTCTTCTTCTTCGCCCGACTGGATGAAGGCCTTGATCTGCGCGACTTCCTCGATCAGGTCCTGAGCACGTGCGTCATCGCCGGAGCCCTTGGCCTTGCCGATTTCCTTGGAGGCGGCATTGCGTCGTTCCTGGGATTCCTGAAGCTTGCCGATATGAGAGCGGCGGGATTCGTCCAGCGCGATCAGTCCGGCGGCGGAGGCTTCATGGCCCCGCTTTGCCAGGGCCTGGTCAAAGGCGGCTGCGTTTTCCCGTATCCACTTAATATCAAACATCTTCGATTCCCGAACGGCGGTCGTTATTCATGAATTCCGTCCGGCAAACGCGATACCAGCCTGGGAGGCCGGAGTTAAACCGCAGCGTCTTCCGCCTCGCTTGCGTCTTCCGCTTCGCTTGCAGCGTCCCGCTCGGCCCGTTTCCGCTCTATCAGTCTGACGGACAGAATGGAGACTTCGTAGAGAAGCAGCGTGGGCAGCGCAAGACCGATCTGTGAAATCGGATCGGGAGGTGTCAAAATTGCAGCAGCGGCGAAAGCGCCCACAATTGCATATTTGCGCTTGTGCTTGAGTGTTTCGGAACTCACCAAACCGGCGCGGCCGAGAAGCGTCAGCACAACGGGCAACTGGAAGACGAGGCCGAACGCGAAGATCAGCACCATGATCAGGCCGAGATATTCGCTCACCTTGGCCAGATGCTGGATCGCGACCTTTCCCGCACTCGCCATTTGTTCCTGGGACAGGAAAAAGCCCATCGCCATGGGCATGACGAGGAAATACACCAGACATGCCCCGATCAGGAACAAGACGGGCGTTGCGATCAGGAACGGAAGAAAGGCGCCGCGCTCGTTCTTGTAGAGACCAGGTGCGACGAACATGTAGATCTGGCTGGCGACGACAGGAAAGGCCAGGAAAAGCGCGCCGAACAAGGCCAGCTTGAGCTGGGTGAAAAACCATTCCTGCGGCGCGGTGTAAATCATCTCCACCGGATGCGCATCGCCGGCGGCACGCAGATAGGGGACGGTCAGGATGTTGTAGATATCGATGGCGAAATAAAAGCAGATCAGGAACATCACCAGGATTGCCGCGAGCGACCACATCAGCCGCTGGCGCAATTCGATAAGATGTTCGATCAGAGGTGCCTTCGAAGCATCGATTTCCGAAGCGTCGGTTTCGTCCTGGCTCATGCCTTCACATCTTCCGTCACCGGTTTTTTAGCCGGTTTTTTCCTGGTTGCGGCCTTTGGTTCCGATGACGGTTTTTCAACGGCCGTTTCGCCGGATGCCCGGAGCGATTGATCTTCGGAAACAGGTTCCGCCGCTGCGGCCTTGGGCTTGTCGGGCGGTTTTGCCGCATCCTCCTGGATGGATTTCTTGATATCGCCGAGAGGATCGAAATTGGCGGCTTTCTCGACCTGTTTCTTCATATCGGCGATATCGGCATGGCTTTCGGCTTCGCGCAGTGCGTCGTTGAACGTCGACTGGAATTCCCGCGACATGCGCCGCATCTTTCCCATCGTTTGCCCAAGCGTGCGCAGCATGCGCGGCAGATCCTTCGGCCCCACAACAATGATCGCCACGCAGGCGATCACCAAGAGTTCGGTCCACCCGATATCGAACATTTGAAGTTCCGCCCCTTAAGGAGACGCGATGCAGATTGAGATCAGCTCGCTTTGGTCTGATCTTCAGCTTTAGCGGTCGGTGCCGCTTCGCCGGTCTGATGATCGATTGTCTTCGGGGTATCGGCAGTGTCGTCTTCGGCCATGCCTTTCTTGAAGCTTTTGATTCCCTTGGCAACATCGCCCATGAGATCGGAAATCTTGCCTCGTCCGAAGAGCAGAACCACCACCACCGCGATGATCAAGATCTGCCAAATACTAATGCCCATACGCCAAACTCCTGATAAACGGCTTTAAAAGCCCTACGGCTCTTGTACAAAAAGGATTCCGCCCCTGCAACAGCGCGGCGGGAACAATCGCCGTTCTTAGACAGAATGATTAGCCGGGCGTGAGTATTCCCGGCGCAGATCCGCTTTTACGTCGTAACGCGTTCAAGCGGACTTCCTGAGTTCAACTCAACGCGACGCCCTCTAGATTTGGGATGCGGTCCTTGGAAAAACAAGCACGTCTTTCGGATCTGTGCTTACCCCCACATTCATTCCCCTCTCCCAAAGGCTTCCGGCGCGCACACGTGCGTGCAGCGGGTGCTCTAGACCTTCGACCACGATCGTCAACAGATCGACCTCGCCGACAAACCTTTTGGTGCTGATACGTCCGGAGACGCCGCACAGACCAGCCTCATGCACAAGAACACCCTGTGGACGCACGCAAACGTCGACCTTTTCGCCCCGCTCAAGTTCGGGACCGGCCAGAACACCCAGCGGTGTCTCTATGCCCGCCGATGTCACGACACCCTCAAACTGGTTCAGTTCC
Source organism: Labrenzia sp. OB1 (assembly GCF_001624695.1). Lineage (GTDB taxonomy): Bacteria > Pseudomonadota > Alphaproteobacteria > Rhizobiales > Stappiaceae > Roseibium. The sequence continues at coordinate 167,649 of NZ_JSEP01000008.1, forward strand.
GAAAAGAAACGGGCCGAGAACAGATCAACCGGATCCTTGTAGAGATCCTCGGCCGTTCCGTGCTGCACCAGACGCCCGCGCCGCATCAGCGCGATGCTGTCGCCCATGCGCATCGCTTCTTCGGGGTCGTGGGTAACGATGATGCAGGTCGCGCGCGTCTCCCGGATGACCGCCAGGGTTTCGTCGCGAACGCTGTCACGAAGCCGTTTGTCGAGACCTGAAAACGGTTCATCCATCAACAGGATACCGGGTCTGGGGACAAGAGCCCTCGCCAATGCGACCCGCTGCTGCTCGCCGCCGGACAGCGAATGTGGATAGTCGGCAGAATAATCGGAAAGACCGACCCGTCCGAGCGCCGAGAGAGCAGCGGCCCGCGCTTCCTTTTTGGGCATGTTGGTGAGGCCGAACATGACGTTGGCGAGAATGGTCATATGCGGAAACAGCGCATAATCCTGGAACATAAGGCCGACGCCACGCTTTTCCGGGGGCAAGAACAGACTGTCTCCGGAGGTTTCGCGCCCGTTGATGAGCACCCGGCCGTGGCTCTGGCGTTCAACCCCGGCGGCAATGCGCATCAAGGTAGTCTTGCCGCAGCCGGAATGGCCGAGCAGGCAGAGGATTTCCCCCGGGGCGATGGACAGGCTCAAATCGCGAACTGAAGCAACGCCGTCGTAGTCGTGCGATACGCCTTCAAAAACCAGACCGGCAGCTATTGTTGCCCCGGCTGTTCCCGGCGCACCCCAATTCGTTATACGACCGCTGCCGTCGGTTCCGGTGATCTTGTGGTGTCTGGACATCAGTCTTCGGCGATCTCGTCCGCGTCTTCTTCAAACAGGGAACCTTCTTCCAGGGGATCTTCATCCTCTGTCAGCAGAATGTCGTCATTCGGCGTCGGTACAAGGAAGGTCGCCGGGACGGCGCTGTCCAGAAGTCCTGCGCCCTTCAGTTCTTCAAGCCCGGGAAGGTCCTTGACACTCTCCATGCCGAAATGGATCAGAAACTGTTCCGTGGTGCCATAAGTCACAGGGCGCCCGGGCGTTCGCCTTCGGCCGCGCATGCGAATCCATGTGGTTTCCAAAAGAACGTCCAGCGTTCCCTTGGACGTGGAGACACCGCGTATCTCCTCGATTTCCGCGCGCGTGACAGGCTGGTGGTAGGCAATGATCGCCAGCGTCTCGAGTGCCGCCCGGGAGAGCTTGCGCTGCTCCTCAACGTTCCGGTGCATCAGAAAAGCCAGGTCCTCTGCGGTCCTGAAGCACCACTTGCCGGCCACTTTGACCAGATTGACACCGCGTGCGGCGTAAATTTTCTGCAGTTCCTCCAGAAGCCCGAGCACGTCCGTGCCTTCCGGCACCCGCAAGGTAAGTTCTTCCAGGGACAATGGCTCCGAGGACGCAAAGAGCAGCGCTTCAATCATGCGCTGACCGGCAAGATCGACCGCGGGCTCACTCCCGTCCGCCTCATGCTCATGGTTCGGCAGATCCAGCAGATCGGTTTCAGATGTCATGATCCGCGTCCTTTGCAATCGAGCGGATGTAAACCGGGGAAAACGGCTCACCCTGCCGGATTTCCACCTGCCCCTCGCGGACCATTTCAAGACTGGCGGTAAAAGTGCTGGCGACGATCGTCGTCCATTCCTTTTCGTCGTAAAGATAGTCGCGCAGATAAGAATTCAGAGGCGCCCATTCGCTGACCCGGCCGACAAGCCTGGTCAGGATCTCGCGCGCTTCCTGCAGGGACCAGACAGTCCGTCGCAGGACACGCACGGAGGTGACCGACTGACGCTGGCGCTGTGTTGCATAGGCTGACAGAAGGTCATAGACCGACGCGTCCCAGATGCTCCGGTGTTGAACAGACATTGTTTCGGGAGCGCCGCGGTGAAAAACGTCCCTGCCCGCCCGGCTTCTGTTCATCAGTTTTTCCGAAACCTCGCGCATTGCTTCCAGACGGCGGAGACGGAAGGCGAGCGCGGCGGCAAGCTCTTCACCGGTCGGCTCGTCCTCGTCCTTTTGTTCCGGCAAAAGCAGCTTGGACTTCAAGAAAGCCAGCCAGGCCGCCATGACCAGATAGTCCGCAGCGAGTTCAAGACGCATCAGGCGGGCGGCAGCGACAAATTCGAGATATTGTTCGACAAGTTCCAGGATGGAAATACGCGCCAGGTCCACCTTCTGGGTGCGCGCCAGGCCGAGCAGCAGATCCAGCGGGCCTTCGAAGCCCTCAACGTCCACGACAAGCAGCGGGTCGGAAACCGCCCGCTCCTCATCTCTCGCGGCTGAACTCAAAAGATCGAAAGATCCATCGTTCGAAGCCTGAGTGTGTTCGTTCAACTCCGCCATCTCCACTCCGCCTGGACCGTCCTGCGTTCCGGTGAACACGGACTGCCGTAACATCTCAATTTCCATCGACCTTGCCGGGCGCTACATCCCCTGCCAACCGGTCAGGGACTGAAGCTCGCTCCAGGCTTCCTGCCTCCGGAACCCGGGCCGGGGCGGCTTCAATTCTCTTAGGGCGCGGTCGCACCGCCGCTTTGCGGCGCCTTCAAGCATCGGAACCGCTCTTGCAACATCGCGCATCTCGTTCATATCGCCATTACAGTGCAAAGCGATGTCACATCCAGCCTGAAGGATTTTTTGCGCCCGTTCGTCGAAATCGCCCCCAAGCGCCTTCATCGAGATGTCATCGCTCATAAGGCAGCCGTCGAAACCGATCTCGGTCCTGATTATCTCCTGAATAACCCTCTTGCTTTGCGTTCCGGGATTGGCGTCATCAATCGCCTCGTAGACAATATGGGCTGTCATGCCCAATGACACGCGGGAAAGCGCCTTGAACGGCCGGAAATCCACGCTTTCCAAAGATGATTTGCCGGCATCGACCCTGGGAAGCTCCAAATGGCTGTCGACACGCGCCCGGCCGTGTCCCGGGATGTGCTTGATCACCGGCAGCACACCGCCAGCCATCGCACCATCCACCATCGCCTGACCAAGCTTTGCGACAACATCGGGATCCGATGAAAATGCCCTGTCGCCGATTGCATCCACTGTCTCCGGGAAGCCCACATCGAGACATGGCAGGCAATCGACGGTGACGCCAATGTCATGAAGATCGGCGGCGATCAGACGGGCGCCGAGCCAGGCGGCCCGCAACGCCTGTTCCGGCCGGTTTTCGTACAGGTCGCCATAGAGTTTCGGGGCCGGATATTTCGGCCAGTTCGGAGGCTTGAGGCGCTGGACGCGCCCCCCCTCCTGATCGATCAGAACCGGTGCCTCCTGCCGGCCGACGGCAGTCCGGAAAGCTTGTGTAAGCTTCCTGACCTGATCCGGTGTTTCGATATTGCGGGCGAACAGGATCAGCCCCCAGGGGTCTTCCTCCCGGAAAAAGCTGATTTCATCGGCGGTAAGCACCGGTCCGGCGCACCCGGAAACGAAGGCCTTGGTCATGGGTCCGGCTTAGCCGCAGCGGCGGGGTCCGTCAAGAAACCCGTCGCCTCCCCTTGCGCCATCCCCGCGAACTTGCTTTCTAGGCGCCTTGTCTTTCTGCCATGATCGGAGCCTCCCAATGCGCGCGCGTCTCGATATTCCGGCCGGTACACTGCACCGGTTTTCCCACAGGTCCGAAATCCTGGGGCACAACCGGCTTGGCGACACAGCGACACGCGAAATCATCGTCTATACGCCCCATGGCCACGACGGCAACGGACTGCCTCTTCTGGTGGATATCGTCGGTTTCACCGCTGGTGGCCCCGCCCATGTCAACTGGAAGAACTTCGGCGAGAACGTTCCGGAACGCCTGGACCGGCTCATTCACGAGGGCCGGATGCCGCCGGTGGCCGTGGTGTTCCCGGACTGTTTCACGCGCCTGGGCGGGAATCAGTATATCGACAGCGACGCCATGGGTCCCTGGGGAACATGGCTGACGACGGAACTGCTGGAAGACGTCGAAGGACGCTTCAAATGCGGCGGTGACGGCAAACGCGGCCTCTTCGGCAAATCGTCCGGAGGCTATGGCGCGATCATCCACGCCATGAAACATTCAGACATCTGGTCGGCGGCCGCGTGCCACTCGGGCGACATGGCCTTCGAGCTTTGCTATCTCCCTGAAATGGCCAGCGCCCTGCGGGCCATCGCGAGGGCCGGCTCGATCGAGACATTCGTCACGGACTTCGAGAAGGGCCCGAAATACTCGGGCAGCGCCCTGCACGACCTGATGACGTTTGCCATGGCGGCAACCTACGATCCCGACCCCGATCCCGATGTGTTTTGCGGCATCCGCCTGCCCGTCGACCCCCATACCTGTGAACTCATCGAGGAGCGCTGGAACGCCTGGCTGGAATGGGATCCGGTGGTGATCGTCGACCGGCACCTTTATGCGCTCAGATCGCTCAAGGGACTTTGGATCGAGTGTGGCGAAGTGGATCAGTACAATCTGGTGTATGGCGCGCGCCGCCTGCACAAGAAGCTGGACGCGGCCGGGGTTGAGCACGTCTATCAGGAGTTCAACGACAACCATTCGTCGATTGACTACCGCCTCGACGAGAGCCTGCCTTTTCTGGCAAACAGCCTGCTGAGCTGACGGAGGCTTCCAGGCAATGGGCGCGGGAGTGTCAGAACCAACCCGCCCGCGACAATCAGACCGGCCCCGGCAACGGCCACCGGCGTCGGGACCTCGCCCCAGACCAGAAAGCCGAAGGCAGCGGACAGCACGAGAGAACCGTAATAGACTGGTGCCAGCGTCGCGGCGCCCGCACGCCGATAGGCGGAAATGTTGAGTGACTGACCGACGATCGCCAGTGGCCCCAGCCAGGCGAAGGCCAGCAAATCGGTCCAATCCAGACCTTGCGACCGGATCAACCAGATCACGGGTCCGGAGAGCAGAATGGCAGCAAACACATTTACATAGGCAAGGATCGTGACCGTGTCCTCCCGCTGGGCGATGTAGCGTATGATAAGGGCCTCGCAGGCCATGAAAACCGCCCCCGCCAGCGCCGCTGCCACGCCCGCAAGGGCAAGCTCGCCGTCATGGCTTCCAGTATCGGCCGCCCTGACGATAAGAAGGGCGCCGAGAACGCACAATCCGGCGGACACCCAATGGCGGCCGGAGATAACCTCCTTCAGGATCAGACCTGCCAGCACGATTGCGATGATGCCCTTGGTCAGTCCGATGGCGGTTGCATCCGCCAGGGGAAGCACGCTGGCGGCATAGATCACACAGCCGAGACCGCCCACACCGCAAAAGGCCCGCAAGACATGCAGTTTCCACAGAGCACTGGCGCGAAAGAATACGGGAACGCGCCTAACGGCCGCCACCGACAGAATCGTGATCGCGCCGCCCATGAACCTCAGCCAGACCAGAACCACGACCGGCAACGCACCGTCGGCGAGCTTCCCGGCTGCAAATATGGGCGTGAAGGCGGACATCCCGGCAACCGCCAGCAGCAACGCCAATGCGATGTTTTCAGGTCTGTGGTGGGCGGTTCGGAGAGACATTCGGCCGGTTACCTATAGCGTTTCAGTCACTTAAACTATTTCGCCTTGAACACTGTAGCGACCTCGGTCTGGTGACGGGTACGCCGCATGGTCGTCAGCCTTGCTCGCGCCCCCCTGGTCCTTCATCGAAATGCAATGCTGCCTCGACCAAATGGCGTAGTTGGCGTGCATAGACATCCGGTTCGACGGCCGCCATTCCGGGCAATTGCAGAGATTGTCGAACCATCGATGCACCAAGCAAGACGGCGACGAACATGGCCAGCCGGTTGGAGGCTTGCGGACCGCCTATCCGGGCCTCCAAAGGATCAAGCACTGTATGGCGCAGGGTCTGGCGAACCAACTCGCCGACCTGCGGGTCATTGGCGTTCATGACAATCATCCGGATGACCGAGGTCTGATGTGCATCGGATTCCGGGTTGGCATATTTCTCGATGACGACCTCGACGGGATCCTTGTCCGGCGAGATCAGCTCGGGCCAGTCAAAAGCTGTCGTCAACGTTGCCTTGAACAGCCCGAGCTTTCCGCCAAAATACCGCGAGATGAGTGCGACATCCACGGAGGCCACCTGTGCGATCCTTCTCAGTGATGTATTGGAATAGCCCTGTTCCCAGAACGCTTGAGTGGCTGCCGCAATCAATTTGGCGCGGGTGATATCCGAATTTCCCATATCTTCAAGCTATAAACGCACGACGAATTATCAACAAGCATTGACATTTCCAATCAGCACTCAATATAGAAGTCAACATTCATTGACTTTTTGGAGAACCCTCATGCCAAATACAGCCCTGATCACCGGCGCCTCCTCTGGAATTGGCCGGGAAATGGCCCGCTATCACGCAAGCAAGGGCGGCGACCTGATCATCACGGCACGGCGGGCTCCCGAATTGGCCCGGTTGAAAGCGGAACTGGAAGCCGATCACAAGGTCAAGGTTACAACAATTGCTTTGGATCTTGCTGCAGAGGGTGGCGCTCTCGCTCTCTATGAGGCTACCAGGGATGAAAGGATTGAAATTCTGATCAACAATGCGGGGTTCGGCGGACACGGCAAATTTCTTGACCGTGGTTTGGCGGCGGATTTAACCATGATTGATCTCAACATCCGCGCAGTGGTTGCACTGTGTCATCTGGTTGGCAAAGACATGGTCGCCAGAGGCAGCGGAAAGGTTCTGAATGTCAGTTCAACCGCTGCCTATCAACCCGGACCTCTTCAGGCGACATACTTCGCGACAAAAGCCTTTGTCAGCACCTTGTCACCAGCCCTCGATTTTGAATGGCGCCCTCACGGCGTTACTGTCACGGCACTTGAACCGGGTTTTGTGGATACGGAATTTGCAGACGTGGCGGCAATGACCGATCTGGAGATGACGAAGTTAGGTGCAACCCCTGAAAGCGTCGCCCAATTTGGCTACGAAGCCATGCTCAAGGGCAAATTGCGAGTGATCAACGATCCTAAAATGCGGTTCATGCTGAACTGGCTGGTGCCATTGCTGCCCAGGCGGATGGTTCTCAAAATGGTCAATGACATGCAGACCCGATGATCAACTTCCGGAGAATGCCGCGTTAAACTGATTTCAGGTAATTGCCCGAAGCAGCGTTTGAAATGCAAAGGCGCCCGGGCAATTCCCTTCAAGTCCTCACAACACACTCCAAGGAAAATCGAGCCGATCGGAGCGAATGCCACGACGTTCCGGCCACGCTTTCACCATGCAGAAAGACTGTGGCCGGTTCCTGTTTCATGCTGTTACGGCTGTCTGCGGACGAAACAGTCGCCCCCGGCCGCTTGCAGGCTTTCGCAAAGCGAATTTGCGTCATCACGTGAGCCTGTCGGGATCCTTGCGCGGTAGAACACACCCCTGTCGCCAAGGTCTGCGGATACGACGACCGCCTGGCGATTTCCCAGAATTGCCGGGAAACGGCGCTGCAGACTGGAATAGGCATCGCTGGCGGCTGTCGCCGTGCGCTGAGATGTAACCTGCACGATATAGGTTCCAGGAGGAATGCTGCCCGAGGTGCTCGGCGTGCTTGCAGGTGTCGCCGAAGCCGGTACCGCCTGCGCTGCCGGAGCGGGAGCGCTCGCCTGCTGGCTGAGATTGAGCGGTCCGTCTTGCGGGGCGGCAGGTGCCGGCGCGACGGCAGCCTGCGGTGCACTCGCCACCTGAACCGGTGCATTCGGTTTCTTCCTTGGCAATACGGTCGGCACCGCCGCCACAGGCGCACTTGCCTCTGTTTCAACTGCTGTTTCGCTAACAGCAACAATCGCCGGCGTCACCGGTGAGGCCGGTAGAGGTGCGGCGGCGGCATTATCCAGGGACACGACAGGCTCGATTGTAGCGGCAGATTGACCGGCCCCTGAGATCACGGGAGTGGTTGCAACGATCCTGGTTGTTTCCGTTGCGTCGGAGGATGACGGTGTGGACGGTGCCGATATCGCCGGCGCCTGAGTGGTCGCTGCAGGGTCACCATCGGAGATTATCGTTCCATCCGGCCGAACGACAAGAGTTCTCACCCGTTTCGGCGAGCCGGGCACGAGATCCGCATCGCCGTTCACGCCAGCGGGTGCCGGTGGAAGCTCTGCCGGTTCCGGAGTGTCGGGAAGGACCAGCCGGTCCGGACCGGAGGTGCCTGGTCCCTCGACACGATCGTAGATCAGCTTTCCGGACTGGCGGGTGTCTGCAGCAGCCACTTCCGGGTAAATCTTCAAGGGTTCCTGCAGACCGCTTATCACCGGCGGCGGCCCACTCGGTACTTGAACCGTGTCCCCGTCACTCAGGAAAAAGCCGGCAGCTCCGATAACCGCGATGCCGAGAATCCCGGCCGCGACAAACATGCCACGCCGAGACTTTTCCCTGGCATGTGGCATGGCGGCCTTTTCGGCGCTCGTATGCGGAGGCAGAACGCCTGCCCCACTGAGGCTCGGATCGCTTTCCTGCATCGCGCGTGCGACTGCGTCCAGGTCGTATCCTTCCGGCGGGGGCGGCGTTTCGTCTTCATCGACCTGCGGCACGGAAGCCGCGGCCGCCGGCCAGGTCATGTCATCGATTTCAGCTTCGGATACATGTGCTTCGGCTGCCGGCTCGGCCAGGGCCGGCTGAGCGCGTTTCCGGCTCTCCGGATCGGGAAAGTCGAGATCGGCAAACAGAGCGTCTATTCCAGCGGGATTTTCATCATTCCGTTCAACCGGCGCGGTTTCCTGCACTCCGGTTTCGGCCTGAGTTGAAGTCAACGCGGCGAACAGGTCGTTTTCGTCGATGGTCGGACGCTGGGTCTGCGGTCCACTGCCCGTTTCGACAGAATGTGCTGTCACACCGGCTCCGAATGCGGGTGCGACGGACGGTGCAGCGCTCCATTGCTCGCTCTGGCCGGCCTCGGCGTTTTGTGCGGTTTCAACGCCTTCGTTGAAGTCCGGCTGCGCGTAACCGGTTTCGGAATGGACTGCGTAGGTCGCGGGTTCCGCAGCATGGTGATCCACGTCCCGAGGCAAATCGACCGCTTCGGAAACATTTGCCGTCTCGTCGACTGACTGGCGCAAGGCACCGATCAGTTCATCTTCCAGTTCCGCTGTCAGATTTTGCTCAAGGTCCAGTGAAACCGAGGGCGCCAGTACGCTTCGCTCATCGGCACCCGTAACTTCCACCGGCGCAGAAGACTGCCGGTAGTCCTGATACGGATTCAAAGGGCCGGACGAATGTGGGTCGGGCGCATGCGGTTCAGCCGGCTGGTCCGCGACAGGCAAGCTTGCCCCGCCAGCCGTCCGGATGTCCGGCTGATGCGGCCAGAGTGCCGAGACATCTGCTTGTCTGTCCGTGGGCGTGCCTTCGGCTACGGGAATGTTCATCCCGTGAATTTTCGCCGGCTCCAACGGCACAGCGTCTGAATTTTCTTCGAAAACAACGTCTTCAGCGACGATACCGGTCTGCTCTTGCGCTGCCGCAGGTCCGGCGAAGGTCGGCTCGATGCGTCCCTGCTCGGCGTCTGATTGCACGGGTTGTCCCCCCGCGACTTCGTCCAGCCCCGCAAAATAGTCGGTATTCTCAACCCGACCGCTCACATTAGCGCCCGATTGCTTGTTTTTGTGGACAATCCGCGCCAGTTCCACCAGCGGGTCTTCCACAGCCGGGCGCTCATCGCCGCGAGTATTACCGGGCACCTGCGAATCCGTTCGTTTTGTCTCGTAATCTTCTGACATGAGCCTTACGAAAACCGGTCCTGTTCCATCGCCTTGACCTGACGTATCGTCAGCCCCGGCAATATGTTTAAACTAGCGCATTTCCTCAGGAGCATTGACGCCAAGAATCGCCAAACCCGAAGCGAGCACCAAAGACATTGCACGAACCAAAGCAACACGTGCCAGGGTTAATTTGGCGTTACTGCCGTCAATAAAGCGTAAATGCGGCAATTCCTTGCCTCTATTCCAGTGGCCGTGCAGAGAACTTGCCAGCTCATGCAGATAAAAAGCGATTCTATGCGGCTCATGTGTTTCGGCCGCCGCTTCCACCACTTTCGGCCATTCGGCCATTCTGGCGATCAGCTCCAGCTCACCGATGTCATCCAGCAAGGTGAAATCGGCATTCGCGAGTACGGCGTCATCCATGGCGACATCGGCAAACTCCTCAGCCGCCTGACGCAGGACGGAGCAGCAGCGGGCGTGGCCATATTGAACGTAAAAGACCGGATTGTCCTTTGATTGTTCCGTGACCTTCCTGAAGTCGAAATCCAGCGGCGCGTCGTTCTTGCGGAAAAGCATCATGAACCGGACAGGATCGGAACCGACTTCGTCCACAACCTCGCGCAAGGTGACGAAATCACCCGAGCGTTTGGACATCTTTACCGGTTCGCCGTCCCGCATGAGTTTCACCAACTGGCAGAACCGCACGATAACTTCGGTTTTTCCGTCCGATATGGCCTTTCCAACGGCCTGAAGCCGCTTGGCGTAACCGCTGTGATCTGCGCCCAGCACATAGATCACTTCCTGGAAGCCACGTTCGAACTTGTGCTGAAAGTAGGCGACATCCGCGGCAAAATAGGTATAGGAGCCGTCGGATTTTTTAAGCGCCCTGTCCGTGTCGTCGCCAAAACTGCTGGCACGAAACAGGGTCTGTTCCCTGTCTTCCCAGTCTTCCGGCAACTGGCCCTTCGGTGGCGGCAAGGTCCCCTGATAGACCAGGTCCTTGTCGCGCAGACCGTCCAGCATGTGGTCGATCTTGGACCCGTTGCTGTTGTTGCGTTCGTGAAGTGACTTCTCTGAAAAGAAAACCTCATGTTCGACGCCGAGTGCCGCCAGATCCTCGCGGATCAGGTCGAGCATCGCCGACATGGCCCTTTCCTTCACGAGTGGCAGCCACTCGCTTTCGTCCTTGTCCTTCAGGGTCGCGCCAAATTCCGTCTTGAGGCGCTCTCCGACCGGCTTGAGATAATCGCCAGGATACAGCCCGGCGGGAATTGCACCGATGTCGTCGCCGAGCGCTTCGCGATAGCGCAGAAACGCACTGCGGGCGAGAGTCTCAATCTGCGATCCCGCATCATTGATGTAATACTCCTTGACCACCTCATTGCCGGAGAATTCCAGCAGATTGGCAAGAGCATCGCCGACGACGGCACCGCGAATGTGCCCGACGTGCATCGGCCCCGTCGGGTTGGCGGACACGTATTCGACATTCACCCTGGGGGCCGGAGACTGCCGCACCGATCCGAAGGCCACTCCGTCCTGAAGGACACTGCCGAGAATGCGCTGCCAGACAAGCGGTGCGACCCGCATGTTGATGAAACCCGGCCCGGCGATGGCCAATTCGGTAATTTCCGGATCCTGACTCAGTTGCGCGACGAGCTTTTCCGCCAGATCACGCGGCTTCATGCCCAGGGGTTTGGCAAGCACCATCGCAGCATTAGTGGCAAGGTCGCCATGCGCACGATCGCGCGGAGCTTCGACAACGACGCGTGACAGATCCGGCGCCACACCAGTTGCATCTTTAAGATCAATTGCCTGGAGTGCTTTTTTGACACGCTGCGTGAAGTCCGCGAAGATATTCATTGAACACCGATCGTTTTTTATCTTTTGAACACAAAGTCCCCGCGCGCAGCGAAGGCCAAAGGCTTCGGCGTCACGGGGCTGGCCGTAAATTCGTTCCAGCGCCTACCCCAAATCGGGGGTGTCGTCAAACAATCTGCGATGTTCTTCTATCGCGTAGCGGTCCGTCATTCCGGCAATATAATCACAGACCCGCCTGGCAATGTCGGTTTCGCTCAACGAATGCAACCCCTCGTTCCAGGGGGACGGCATCAACTCCGGATCCGCGAGGAACCCGCTGAACAGGTCCTTGACGACACGGGCAACGAGCTTGCGGACTGCAAGGACATCGTGGTGACGGTACACCCGGGCGAAAAGAAATCGTTTCACCTCCTTTTCTGCGGCCGTCATCTGTTCGGAAAAGCCGACCAGACAATGGCCCGCCAAGCGAATGTCCTCGGGACTTCTGGGATCAACCTCGGAGATGTTGCGGACCGCCTCATGGATCACGTCCTCCACCATGCGGGTGATGGACCGGCGCACGATTTCATGGATACGCCGGCTTTCCTCCAGGCCGGGATACTTGCCATCCACCTCGGCGAGAATATCCGCCAGAAACGGAACGCTGCGCATGTCGTCGATGGCGAACAGTCCGGCGCGCAGGCCGTCATCCAGATCATGGGCGTCATAGGCGATGTCGTCGGCGATCGCCGCCGCCTGTGCTTCTCCACCCGGCCACGTGTTTAACAAAAGATCCTGATGTTCGGCGTATTCCCTGATGGCGAACGGCAGTTCGCCGCCCTTGAATTTTCCGAGCGGGTTTCCGCCGGGTCCGACAAGGGGCCCATTGTGCTTCACGAGACCTTCCAGAGTTTCCCAGGCAAGATTCAAACCGTCAAATTCCGCATAGCGCTGTTCCAGATGGGTCACCACCCGCAGAGACTGGGCGTTGTGATCGAACCCTCTGAAGGGTGCCATGGCTTCATGCAGGACGTCCTCCCCCTCATGACCAAAGGGCGTATGCCCCAGGTCATGTGCGAGGGCCAGACTTTCTGCGAGATCCTCATCGAGGCGCAATGCCCGCGCCAGTGACCGGGCGATCTGCGACACCTCGATCGTGTGGGTCAGCCGGGTGCGGAAATGATCGCCCTCGTGATAGACGAACACCTGGGTCTTGTGCTTCAGCCGCCGGAAAGCGGAAGAATGAATGATACGGTCTCGATCACGCTGAAAAGGTGTCCGGGTCGGGCTTTCCTGTTCCGGGAACAGTCGGCCCCGGCTGTTTACCGGGTTTTCCGCGTATACAGCGCGGGACTGCGCCCCAAAGCCTATTTCCGCTGTCATCTGCTTCCAGCCTTTGCTCACGGTGTGTGCCGTGCCTAACTTCGGTCCATCCCATGCCGCTCATTGACGGGAGCTGCATCAAACCATACTTAAACCTTAGAAATCAGGTTAAAAGCTCTGCGAGTGGGCAAGAGCACAGCGAGTCGGCGGACCATGACCGAAACACTTGAAAATCGAGTAACAGTCAGCGAGCGCGCTGCCAAGCGGATCGCGGCAATATTGTCGAAAGAACCGGCGGGCAGCATGCTCCGCGTGAGCGTGGAAGGTGGCGGCTGTTCCGGACTGCAATATAAGTACGACGTCGTCGACGGCAGCGAGGATGACGACCTTGTGCTTGAAAAGCTGGGCGCAACCGTGCTGATCGATTCCATTTCACTGCAATATATGGCCGGGTCGGAGATCGATTTTGTCGATGATCTGATCGGCCAGTCCTTCCAGATCAACAACCCGAACGCGACCGCCGGCTGCGGTTGCGGAACCAGCTTTACGATCTGACCGGAAACCCGGAAGATCCAACGGGCCGTCTGTCCCGGCTTTTTAACAATCAAGGCAACCGGCCCATGAAAATCGCGACCTGGAACATCAACGGCGTCAAGGCCCGGATCGATACGGTCATCGCGTGGCTCAAGGAGACGTCACCGGACGTCGCCTGCCTGCAGGAAATCAAGTCGATCGATGAGAATTTTCCCCGTCAGCCTTTCGAGGATCTCGGGTATAATCTCGAAACCCACGGCCAAAAGGGGTTTAACGGTGTCGCGCTTCTGTCGAAGTCGCCGCTAGAAGACGTACAGCGCGGACTTCCCGGCAATGAAAGCGACGAACAGGCCCGCTATATCGAAGCTGGCGTTTCCACGTCCAACGGAGCCATCCGCATCGGCTGCCTCTATCTTCCCAACGGCAACCCGGTCGAAACAGAAAAATTTCCTTACAAATTGGCATGGATGGATCGCCTGATCGCACATGCGGAAAAGCGACTGGCGGAAGAAACACCTTTCCTGCTTCTTGGCGATTATAATGTCATTCCCGATCCCATCGACGCGAAAAATTCCGAAAACTGGATTGGCGATGCGCTCTTTCAACCGGAGAGTCGCCGCAGGTTCCGGGCCCTGACGCATCTCGGTCTGACCGAAGCTGTCCGCTCATGCAGCGAAGCGGACGGTATCTACACTTTCTGGGATTATCAGGCAGGTGCCTGGCAGAAAAACAACGGTATTCGCATTGACCATATCCTCATGTCGGCCCAGGCAACCGACCGGATGACGGGATGCGGAATCGACAAGCATGTGCGCGGCTGGGAAAAGCCCTCCGACCATGTTCCGGTCTGGGTGCAGCTCGCCGCCTGACGGCTTTCGGATGCAATATCGTCGGCTTTCTTGCTTCCGGAGCTGTACTTCGTAACACAGCGGCGCTTTGGTGTGCGCTGGTCCCGGGCTTGCAGTCTCCCGCTTCCATGGTAAGCTTTAAGGACTATGGGATAACGCAAAGCCTCACTCCGTCCGCATTGGCTGACCGTGGACACGCCTTCCCTGCCCTGCGTGAACGGGCTCGGCAGCTATGCTTTGCTCCGCGACCGGCGATTTTTTTGGCTTTGCTGGTTGTTTTCACTGCTTTCGGCAGCACCTTTGCCAATGCACAGAGTGTTTCCTGTACGTGCAGATACCAGGGTCATGACTACAGCCTGGGGGAATCGATCTGTCTCAATGGCTCGGACGGGTCACGCATGGCAACATGCGCCATGGTTCTGAACAATACGTCCTGGCAATTCAGCAATGCCCCCTGCCCCTTGACCCGGCTACAACCGGACAGCAAACCGGGAACCGAAAAGCTGCTTCCAGCCGATCCGGGCCGGGCATCTTGAAAAATGCAATTTCCTGATAGCAGGGACCTGCCTGCAGCCGCCTGACCAACTTCGTTACAGACGGATATCCGCGCCTTATTGCGGCAGGGGAACCTGCTGCGCCGTCAAAATGTCCGGACGGTTCTGCTGTAGCCAGCCATCGGCAAGAGAACGGGCCATCTGCCTGACCGGCTCCGGCGACACGGCAAAATACTGTTCGTGCAACGAGTTGACCCAGCTCGCATCAGAACCGGATGCCTGATCCCGCGCCACTGTCATCCACATGAGTCCGCGAGCCTTTTTCTTCTCGGACGATCCGATAGAATAAAGCGTTTCGCCGAGCCTTGCCTGCGCACCGACATGTCCCTTCAAGGCCGCCAGATTATACCAGCGGACAGCCATGCGGCTGTTGGAATTCTGGTACATCCTGCCAAGTTCGTATTGCGCGTCCGCATCGCCGAAATAGGAAGCCGCGTGGGTAAATATCTGTCTGGCACGAGGTTCGTTTTTCGGCACGGCGCCTTCTATGCCGTTCAGATAATAGGACCCGAGCGCCACAAAGGCGCTGGACACGAAGGGAGCATCCGGCGCATCCGGCCGGTCCTCACCATGCTCGCGCACAATCTGGCTGTAATACTGAAACGCCTTCAGGTCGTCTTCCTGAACGCCGTCGCCCTTGGCATACATCTCGCCAAGCTTCCACGCCGCCATGGGCTGACCGTTTTCCGCGGCATATTGCAGCGAACCGAGCGCAGCGGCCTTGTCGCCGGAATAATATTGGCGGGCGCCCGCCCGAAGAGCTTCCATCGGCGAAAGATCATCCGGCCCAATCGCCCTGGTGGACGCCGGTTGACCGTCGAATGCCAAAGCCGGTCCGGTCGCTGTCATCACCGCCACCAGGCCGAGTGCAAGTCCGGCCCTGCCAAGACGTTGACGCATTGATCTGTTGTTTCGCATTCCGGTCACACTATTACCCGCCGGCCAAATCATATCAATCCGGCGGACGATCTTTCCGATCTCGTTTTTTGTCCGCGCCAAGCGCATTTTCAAGTCTCTAACACCACGCCGAGCCTTGCTCGCACGGGTTTCCCATTTTGCTGTGTCCTGCCGCATCCTCTTCAGCTGAGCGCTGGAGGCTCCGACACTTCCGGCCGTTCACCTGTTGCTTCCCTGTCAGCAAACACGAAAGCCGCTTGAACTAAAGTGGCCAATCATTTCGACCTTAATTGGGCCGTAACGCGCCCAAATAAGACCATTTGTTGATACATCTCACCCCAGCCTGGGGTTTGAACCGGAAGGTTGAACCGGCAGTGGATGAAACCATATCCCAACGGGTGACGGCCAAACATGGCCGAACGTTGGCAGCTCGATCATTCGCGGTCCTCCCGAATAACTCTGTCGGCAAGTGTTGCGGAATAGGCACATTTTCCGCACTTGCGTCCCCTCCAAGGCACCGGCTATTAGATCACTATCGGGTTGACGATATGTTTCCGGAGCCAATTTTACCTGTCCCGCTGTTGAAAACGGGGGCTTCGAGCCAAAACCCTTTGCCGTTCTATCTTTGTCCTTCAAACTGGGGACCGATTCGGTGTAGGTAACGGCGCCGAAGCTGGTAAATCATGGTCAAGGACCCATCAGGGAAACGGAATGAGCGCGAAAGACGATCTATTTGCAGGCAACGCAGCGGTTTCAGCCCCTATGACGGCAGACGATCCCGCCCCTGCGCCGCAAAAACCGCGTCCGGTCGCAGCGGTTCCCGTGCCCGATGAATATTCGGCTGCCGATATCGAGGTTCTCGAAGGACTGGAACCCGTGCGCCGCCGACCCGGCATGTACATTGGCGGCACCGATGAAAAGTCGCTGCATCACCTGTTCGCGGAAGTCATAGACAACTCCATGGACGAGGCCGTCGCCGGCCATGCGACCTGGATTGACGTGACCTTGTCCGC
This sequence comes from Labrenzia sp. OB1, assembly GCF_001624695.1. Lineage (GTDB taxonomy): Bacteria > Pseudomonadota > Alphaproteobacteria > Rhizobiales > Stappiaceae > Roseibium. The sequence goes on from NZ_JSEP01000008.1 coordinate 184,266, forward strand.
CGACGGATATCTTGCCGTCACCGACAACGGGCGGGGCATTCCGGTCGACCCTCATCCGAAGTTCAAGGACAAATCGGCTCTCGAAGTCATCATGACCACACTGCATGCGGGCGGTAAGTTCGACAGCAAGGTCTATGAAACATCCGGAGGTCTGCACGGCGTGGGCATTTCCGTGGTGAACGCCCTGTCGGAGGAACTCGTTGTCGAGGTCGCGCGAAGCCGCAAGCTCTACCGCCAGACGTTCCGCCGCGGTCACTCGCAGGGTCCGCTGGAATTCGCCGGCGAAACTCAGAACCGCCGCGGCACGCAGGTGCGCTTCAAGCCGGATGAACAGATCTTCGGCAAGGGCGCAAAGTTCCAGCCGGCCCGGCTTCTCAAGATGGCCCGTTCCAAGGCCTATCTTTTCGGCGGGGTTGAAATCCGCTGGCATTGCGCGCCCGAACTTCTGAGGGACAAGGACGAAACACCCGCGGAAGCCGTATTCCATTTTCCCGGCGGGCTGAAGGACTTCCTGGCGGAAAGACTAACCAAGGAACGCCGTGTCGTTGAAGAGATTTTTGCCGGACGCACCGACAAGACAGGCAAGCACGGGTCGGTCGAGTGGGCAGTGAGCTGGTTCGCTGGCGACGGTTTCGTCAATTCCTACTGCAACACGGTACCGACACCGGAAGGCGGTACCCATGAAGCCGGCTTCCGCTATGCGTTGCTGCGCGGTCTCAAGGCCTATGGTGAGCTGACCAACAACAAGAAGGCAGCCATCATCACCGGTGACGATGTCATGACCTCGGCCGGCGGCATGTTGTCCGTCTTCATCCGGGAACCGGAATTCGTTGGCCAGACCAAAGACAGGCTCGCGACGAACGAAGCCACAAAGATTGCCGAAGCCGCCGTCCGTGACGCGTTCGATCACTGGCTTACCGCGTCTCCAAACCAGGCCAACAAGATCCTGGAATGGGTGATCGACCGCGCCGAGGACCGGCTCCGGCGCAGGCAGGAAAAGGACGTCGCGCGCAAGACCGCCGTCCGCAAGCTGCGCCTTCCCGGCAAACTTGCCGATTGCTCCGCCAATCAGGCCGAGGGTACGGAACTCTTCGTCGTCGAAGGAGATTCTGCGGGCGGTTCAGCCAAACAGGCACGCAACCGTTCCAATCAGGCGATCCTTCCCCTGCGCGGCAAGATCCTCAATGTTGCCAATGCGGGCCGCGATAAGGTTGTCGCCAACCAGCAGCTTTCCGATCTCATTCAGGCCCTGGGATGCGGCACCCGCTCCCAATACAGGGAACCGGATCTGCGCTATGAGAAAATCGTCATCATGACCGATGCCGATGTCGATGGCGCGCATATCGCATCGCTTCTGATTACGTTTTTCTACCGCGAGATGCCCGAACTCATCCACGGCGGACATCTTTATCTCGCAGTTCCGCCACTTTACCGGCTCAGCCAGGGCGGGAAAACACTTTATGCGCGCGACGACGCCCATAAAGACGAGTTGATGGCAACCGTTTTCAAAGGCAAGTCAAAGGTCGAAATCGGCCGCTTCAAGGGCCTCGGCGAAATGCTCCCTTCCCAGTTGAAGGAAACGACCATGGATCCTTCGAAAAGGTCGATGCTTAAAGTCGCCGTCGAGGAACTGTCGGCGGAGGCAACCGAAGACACGGTCGAACGGCTCATGGGCAACAAACCTGAAGCCCGTTTCCAGTTTATCCAGGAAAATGCGGAATTTGCGAACGACCTTGATATCTAGGAGCAAGACCGGGTAACCTGTTTTTAAAGTTTTAGTCCCTGGAGCGCTATTTGGAGCGTTTTATCCTCGGCTCCGCTCCCAGGAATGTCTGCCGGACCAGTATTATGTTAGACCGGGTGTATACAATTTTCGACAAACGCCGCCGTCCGCTGCGTAATCACGTGTATCTGGCCTTTCCCGATCATGACATTGCATTTGCCCGGATCGCGGAGCCAGCATTTCATGCGCTTGCCCCCGTTCTCCACCACCTGGCCGGCACCGGCTTCTGCGGCACGTTCGCGGACCGGTCCGCCAATGCGATGGAGATCTCGGACCGGTCCCTGTTTCATGGCAACGTTGAACTGCTCACGGCACGGGAACTGAAACGGCGCCACCCGGACATGAAGATCGTCGCCTGGGTACAGGATCCGATGCATCGGCTCGCCTATTGTTACGACAAGATCATTGTGAACGATCTGCCGCTGCCTTCGTATTATCAGGAAAGCTATTTCGACAAGTCGATGTCGCCACAGGATTTCGTCTCGCATGTGGCCTCAATCTCGGACCTTGAGGCGGACAACCTTTTTCGCAGCCAGACGGCGGCACTGACATACAAGGGCGTGCTTACCGCGGATCTCATTCTGCTTCTGGAGCATTTCGAACACTCTCTGGAAAGGTTCCTCACAGCAGCATCCCAGAAATTCCGGCCCTCCCCGTCGTTCACCTACCGGGCGCTGGATTATGTCTCGCCGGACACTCTGCGATCATTCGAGGACGAGGACCTGTGTTATAAACTGAGGCGGCGATACAAAGCCGACTACGAATTGTTCAACGCACAGGCCGCAGTTCCAGCGTAGTCCAGCTGAACCAAATTTCCGGTATAATCTTCAGATTTCAATTATTTCGTTGAATTCGACTGCCGCTACATTACCGCTGCATCGAAATTTGAAGCGGTTGTTCCCGGACGAGGTTTATGTAACGCCTATGGAACTTCGCTGCCCATTTCATGAGCTTCACGTCCCTGTATTAACTGAGATGGCAAAAGTTGCCCGGAAATACTCGCTTTTCTTTACATTTTACCTCTTCAACGCATTGACACCCGTGCGCATGGATGTAGGGTGCGCACGTTGGCCGCCGTAGCAGACACGGTGCCGCCAAATTGAACCACGTCATCCGAAATAACATCCGGGCAAAGCGCTCCATGGCATTTGATACTCTCGGTCTTAGCGAGAAGGTCCTCGCTGCAGTTGAAGCAGCAGGTTATAAAGAACCCACGGCAATCCAGGCGGGTGCAATCCCGCTGGTCCTGGAACGGCGCGACGTGCTCGGCATCGCACAGACCGGCACCGGGAAAACCGCGAGCTTCACGCTGCCGATGCTGACGCTTCTTGAAAAAGGCAGGGCACGTGCGCGTATGCCGCGCACGCTCATCCTCGAACCCACGCGCGAACTCGCAGCGCAGGTTGAGGAAAACTTCGAGAAGTACGGCACCAACCACAAGCTCAATGTGGCCCTGCTCATAGGCGGTGTCTCGTTTTCCGAACAGGACAAAAAGCTGGACCGCGGCACGGATGTGCTCATTGCGACACCGGGTCGCCTGCTCGATCATGTCGAGCGCGGAAAACTGCTGCTGCAAGGTGTTGAAATCCTTGTCATCGATGAAGCCGACCGCATGCTTGACATGGGTTTCATTCCGGACATCGAGCGCATCTGCAAGTTGATCCCGTTCACGCGCCAGACCTTGTTTTTCTCGGCGACCATGCCTCCGGAGATCCAGAGACTCACAGAAGCTTTCCTGCAGAATCCCGCGCGGATTGAAGTCGCTCGCACGTCCTCGACGTCCGACAATGTGACCCAGTTGCTCAAAGCTTCCGGATCGAAGGATTTCGACAAGCGCGCAGCTCTGCGCGAACTGCTCGAAGGCGCAGAAGACCTGCAGAACGCCATCATCTTCTGTAACCGCAAACGGGATGTGACGACGCTGTTCCGCTCACTGGAGCGTCATGAGTACAATGTCGGCACCCTTCACGGTGACATGGACCAACGCACCCGTATGACGATGCTGGACAATTTCCGAAAGGGAAATATCAAGATCCTCGTTGCCAGCGATGTCGCCGCTCGCGGTCTGGACATTCCCGAAGTCAGCCACGTCTTCAATTACGACGTCCCGATCAATGCCGAAGACTATGTTCACAGGATCGGCCGGACTGCCCGTGCAGGCCGGAAAGGCACCGCCTACACGCTGGTGACCGAAGACGACCATAAATACCTGGCCGCCATCGAAACGCTTATCGAAAAAGCACCCGAATGGGTGGGGGAGCCTATCGACTTTGAAACCGCGGCCAAGGAACGCAAGGCCCGGCGAAGAGGCGGAAAGTCCACCAAGGATGTCAAGTCGAGCAACGACAACGAGGCTGAAAAGGCACCGGCGGCAAGCCGTAAGCGCTCGCAGTCCAAAACCCGGCAACCTGCTGCTGCAGCCGCAAGCACCACCGAAGAGCCGCAGGCAGCTCTGGCTCCCATTCCGGTGCCCAGCATTTCGGAACCCGCGGGTAGCAGGAAATCAAGAAACGAAAAGCTTGAACCGGCCTTCAGCCCAGGTGTTCACATTCCCGCATTTCTGTTGCGTGAACCTCGGCCTAAAAAAGCATCATAGCCAAAAATACCTACAGGTTTCTCTTCGGATTTAACGGGTCCTTAAACCTTACGTCAGAGTCTGAGCCTTGGTTCTTGCGGCCGTGTGGGGCGGTTCGCGGGACTTAGGCGAGAGTAATTTGATGCCGGATTCAGACGACCACCAACGGACCATCGGGTACGGTGCGTCCGCGCTCAATTACATAAAGAAGAATATGCTGCCAGCTTATCCGCGTTGCTATGAGCTGTGGTACACTTATTCTGCCGGATACAATCAGGGATTGAACCGGGCCATCAATGAATCCATCAAGGCCAACGGACGAGTCAGCACGGATGAAATGCTGACTCTTTACGGACGGTTTCTGTCTCCCATTCGTCTGGGTGACAGGCTGGACGAAGTCGGGACCAAGGTTTCCAGAGAGGTCGAGGAGCTGGTGGATTCGCTCAAATTGAGCGCGGATGCAACCTCCGACTATGGGGTTGCGCTGGAACAGGCCAGCGAAAAGATCAAGTCGGTCGACGACCCCAAGAAACTCCAGAATTACGTAACGCATCTGGTGAAATCGACCCAGAGCGCTGTCGTTTCCAACCGCAAGCTTGAAAGCCAGCTGCTGGAATCCAAGAAGCATATCGAGAACCTCCAGTCCTCCCTTGAAGCGATCCGATATGAATCGCTGACGGACGAACTGACGACACTGAGCAATCGCAAACATTTCGAGAACTCGATAGAGCGGGCCATCGAACTGGCCCAAACGGGCGAGAACGGTTTTGCGTTGCTGATGACAGATATCGATCACTTCAAGAATTTCAACGATACCTACGGCCACCAGACAGGTGATCAGGTGCTGCGTCTCGTTGCGCTTGCCGTGAAACAGAATATCAAGGCCAAGGATATCGCCTGCCGCTATGGCGGCGAGGAATTCGCGATCATTCTTCCGCATGAACACCTGGATGCGGCCATTGAAATCAGTGAGCGCATTCGCGTGGCGGTGATGTCAAAGGAACTCGTAAAGCGGTCGACCGGAGAAAATCTCGGCCGGGTCTCCATTTCCGTCGGCATTTCCACCTACCAGGACACAGACAACGTTCACTCTATCGTTTCGCGAGCGGACGAAGCGCTTTATGCAGCCAAAAACGCCGGCCGCAATCTGGTGAGGAGCGAAAAAGACCTCACAGTTTCTGTAGATCAGGTGGATGTGGCCTGAAGTCCGTTCGCCGATCAAGCGAATTTTCAAGCAGCCAACAGCTTCACGACGCTTTTGTCTTTGTACAATCTGCGCGGTCAGACTGTCGTGATAGTCCTGTCGGTGTTCAACGACGGACGTCGAGACCCATCTGCCAGAAATCGCTTTCCAGCCGACAGGCTTTTTCGAATATCGACAAAACGCGAGGATAGCGGTTTTCAGTCAACACCTGATCCGCTGTCCGGTCCAGCCAGTTTGTGAACTCTCTGGCGAGACCCTGGTAGGCGTCGCCGGCATATTCCCCGATCCACAGGCGATAAGGGTTTTCCGCATGATCCGCGCCCTCCCCGCGAAGGCGTGCCCCGATCTCCGCATAACCGATGACGCAAGGCGCAAGAGCCGCCTGCAGGTCGAGAAGATCGCCACTCATGCCCGCATCCAGCACGAACCTCGTGTACGCCATTGTCGGTGTGTCTTCGGGTGCCTTTTCGATGTCGGCCCTGGACATTCCCCAACTTCCGCACAAACCGACGTGCAGATCCAGCTCCATGTCCAGAATTGCCTTCACGCCTTCCAGCGACTGGCGCATGTCGTCAAGCGTCGGGCTCTTGTAAACGCCGAGCGCATATGCGCGCGCAAACTGGATGAGAAACAGGTAGTCCTGCACGAGATAATGCCGGAAGCAATCCTGCGGCAGGGAGGCGTTACCGAGCTGTTTTACGAAATCATGGTTCGTATAGGCGGCCCATTGCGGCGCCGCATCGGCCTTGAGCCGTTCAAACAATGTCATGAGGATCCATCGAGGTGGAATGGTGGATTGTTGAGCAGTGCTCAGCGGGCGGCGGCACTCAGGTCAGCGGCCTGAAGCGACACGGATTCGCCGCAACCACATGCGGACACTTCATTCGGGTTCTTGAATACAAATCCCGACCGGAACTTGGTGATTTCGAAGTCCATCTCGGTTCCGAGAAGGAAAAGCACAGCGGACGGATCCACAAACAGTTTTGCGCCCTTGTCCTCAATCACGTCGTCCCCCGGTTTCGCGTCCTCCACCAGATTCATCGTGTATTCCATCCCGGCGCAGCCCCCGGTCTTGATCCCGACACGCAGGCCAATCGCCTTGCCGCCGGAATTCTCGACGAGTTCCGTCACGCGCCCGGCGGCGGCGTCGGTCAGGGTCATAACCTGGAATTTTCCGGCGGAAGCCATTTCGTCCTCATTCAGTTCCGGGGTACCAAAACCTGATATAGGGTATCAGCTTATCGGATAAAAGCTTCCCAATTCAATACCAGTTGAGTGCAACCTTGGCTTCGTCGGACATCCTGTCCGGCGTCCATGGCGGATCGAAGACCATATCGACGTTGACGGGACCGACACCGGCGACGGCCGAGACGGCATTTTCCACCCACCCCGGCATTTCACCGGCGACCGGGCATCCCGGAGCGGTCAGCGTCATGTCGATATTGATCGACCGGTCATCCTCGATGTCGACCTTGTAGATCAGACCGAGCTCATAGATATCGCACGGAATTTCCGGATCGTAGACCGACTTGAGAGCGCCAACGATATCGCCTGTAAGCCTGTCGAGTTCATCGGCGGGAATGGCGCTTTTGGCCGAGACTTCTGTCTGCAGCTCTTCGCCAGTCGCGGCCGTATCAATCGTGGTAGCGTTTTCCATCCTGGGTCCGTCCTTACCCGAAAAAACTCTGCGCCTTGAGAAGCGCCTCGTAAAGCGTATCGACCTCGGCACGAGTGTTATAAAGCCCGAAGCTTGCCCGACATGTAGAGGTCACACCGTATCTTGCCAAGAGTGGCTGAGCGCAATGGGTTCCGGCACGAACCGCAACCCCTGCCCTGTCGATGATCGTCGCCACATCATGGGCATGAGCCCCCTCAATTTCGAAAGAGACTATCGCTCCCTTTCCAGGCGCATCGCCGAAGATCCTGAGGGAGTTGATTTCCCCCAGTTTCTGATGTGCATAGTCCTTCAGATCCGCCTCATGACGGGCGATATTCTCCCGGCCGAGCGCATCCATATAGTCCAGGGCCGCTCCCAACCCGATCGCCTGGACGATCGGCGGAGTTCCCGCTTCGAAGCGATGCGGAGGATCATTATAGGTGATCATGTCTTCCATGACATCAAGGATCATTTCACCGCCGCCATTGAACGGACGCATTGCCTTCAACCTGTCGGGCTTGCCCCAAAGCACGCCAATCCCGGAGGGGCCATAGACCTTGTGGCCGGTGAAAACGTAGTAGTCGCAATCGATTTCCTGCACATCGACCGGTAAATGTACAGCCGACTGACTGCCGTCGACCAGGACCGGGATGCCACGTTCATGTGCGATGCGGCAGACTTCCTTGACCGGAACCACGGTGCCCAGCACGTTGGACATATGTGTGATCGCCACCAGTCGGGTTTTGTCGCTGAGCGCATCCGCGAAGGCGTCCAGATCGAACGATCCGTCTTCGCGCACATAGACCCATTTCAGCTTTGCGCCATGGCGCTCGCGATGGAAATGCCAGGGTACGATGTTCGAATGATGCTCCATGATGGAAAGAACGATCTCTCCGCCATCTGCGAAATAGTCCGGCCCGAGACCATAGGAGACAAGGTTGATCGCTTCCGTCGTCGACCTGGTGAAGACGACCTCGTCAACGGAACGAGCATTGAGGAACCGGCGAACCTTCTCGCGAGCGGCTTCGTAATTGTCCGTTGCTGTGTTGGACAGATAGTGCAGGCCCCGGTGCACATTGGCATATTCATGCGAATAAGCCTTTGTGACCGCATCGATAACGGCCTGCGGTTTTTGCGCCGAGGCCCCGTTGTCGAGATAGACCAGCGGCTTGCCATAGACTTCGCGTGCCAGGATCGGAAAATCCTTGCGGATCGTTTCGACATCGTAACCCGGTGCCCGGGAGGTCGCGTGAGCGGTTGCAACCGACATAAGCCGCTGCTCCTTGTTTCCAGATCACCCTGTTGGCAACGCCGTGAACCGCCACGGCGTCCGCTTCGATCGTTTCCGGTCCCAACTTCCGGGAAGGACATCCGGATGAAACTCCGGACGCCTTGTCCCCGACCCGGGATCGATACCTTTAGTGGCCGGCGAGCCAGTCGCGCACCCGCGCTTCCAGACCCTCGGTCACATCGTCTTCGCCATATTCCTCGATAGCTTCGGCAAGGAAGGCGAGCACGAGAAGCGTTCTGGCCTCGTCTTCAGGTATGCCGCGGGCGCGGAGGTAGAACAGCAGATCCTCGTCAATCTGACCGCTGGTTGCGCCATGCGCGCAAATGACGTCGTCCGCGAAGATTTCAAGCTCCGGCTTGTTGGCCATTTCCGCGTCTTCGGAGAGAAGCAGCGCCTGGGTCATCATTTCGCCGTCGGTTTTCTGGGCATGCTGGGCAACGTTGATGCGGCCCTGGTAGACCCCCTTCGCACGGCCATCGAGAACCGTCTTGAAGAATTCACGGCTGTTGCAGTGAGCTACCGCATGGTCGACGATCAGTGTCTGGTCCGCCAGATCCTCATCGCGTGCCATGGTGACACCGTAAATGCCGGCATTGGAATTCTCGCCCGCGAAATTGATGAACTGCTGGTTACGTATGAACCGCGGGCCGGCAATAAATCCGAGCGATTTGAACTCGGCTTGCGCGCCGACCGTGGCAATTGAGGTGAACAGCCTGGCGGCATCCGACTGCCCGACGATCAACCGTGTCGCCACAAGCGAGGCTGTGTCGGCAACATCGTAATCGAACACCGTGTTGCTTTCGCCGTCGCCGGTTTCGCCGACGAAAGTCTCCAAAAGGCGCAGCTTCGCGCCCTTTGCGACGCTGATCTTGCTGCGGCTGACCTGCGCGCCGGCAGAAGCCGCAACGTGCACCAGTTCAACTGGCCTGGAGATTTCAGCGCCCTCTTTCACCGTCACGACAACCCCGCCCTGAACGAATGCGGTGTTGAGCGCCAGGATGCCGTCATTTGCCGCGGATTTCGGCGAGGCAAGAAGCTGCGCACCATGTGCACAGGCAAGTTCGTCGGTCAGACTGGTAACGATCACGCCTTCGCCTGCGAGCGCCTCGATATCGGAAAGCCCGGGAACAAAGGTGCCATTGGCGACGACGATCCGGAAACGCTCCAGGCCTTCAAAGGCGTCCTGACTGCCCAGAACGGTCTTGACCGCGCTTTCATCGGCAGCGGCTGCCAGCGGAGCAGCCGACTTCATGAAGGCGCGCAGGTCGGTGTATTTATATTCCTCGACACGCCGGTGCGGCAGACCCTTGTCGCGGATCTGGCTGACAGCGGCTTCCCTGAGGGCCGTAACGGCCACAGAACCGGTCAGGACACCCTTGGCGGCCTCGAAACGGTCGATCAGATCGCTCTCAGCCTGCGTGTGCTTGATTGGGACGCTTGCATTCATATCGCGTTGCTCCCTCAAGCCGCGGCGTCGACGTAGTCGGCGTAACCGTTCTTTTCCAGCTCGAGCGCCAGATCCTTGTCGCCGGTCTTGACGATCCTGCCCTTCGACAGGACATGCACGACATCGGGCACGATGTGATCCAGCAGACGCTGATAGTGGGTGATGACCACCATGGCCCGGTCCGGACCGCGCAGCTTGTTGACACCGTCAGAGACGATGCGCAGCGCATCGATGTCGAGACCGGAATCTGTTTCGTCGAGCACGCAGAGTTTCGGCTCCAGCAATGACATCTGCAGAATTTCGGCGCGCTTCTTCTCGCCGCCGGAAAAGCCGACATTGAGCGGCCGCTTCAGCATGTCCATGGACACGTTGAGATGGCCTGCCGCTTCCTTGACCCGTTTCATGAAGTCGGGAATGGAGAGCTGGGCTTCACCGCGCGCCTTGCGCTGCGCGTTCATGGCCGTTTTCAGGAATTCCATGGTGGCGACACCGGGGATCTCGATCGGATACTGAAACGCCAGGAACATGCCCGCTGCTGCGCGCTCGTCCGGCGACATGTCAAGCATGTTCTGACCGTCGAAGAGCACTTCACCCTCGGTGATCTCGTAATCGTCCTTGCCGGCGAGAACATAGGACAGGGTCGACTTGCCGGAACCGTTCGGCCCCATGATGGCATGCACTTCGCCCGCCTTGACGGTCAGATTGACGCCGCGCAGGATCTCGGTTTCGTCTTCCGCGATGCGGGCGTGCAGGTTCTTGATCTCAAGCATTGAGACATTCCTTGTAAAATCAACGGGCCCGTTCGAGCCAAATCTTGTCTTCGTTAGCCGGGCACTACCCGACGGATCCTTCCAGGCTGATCGAGATCAGCTTCTGAGCTTCGACGGCGAATTCCATCGGCAACTGCTGGATAACGTCCTTGACGAAACCGTTGACGATCAGCGCCACGGCTTCTTCCTCGGTCAGTCCACGCTGCAGGCAGTAGAACATCTGGTCGTCCGATATCTTCGAGGTGGTCGCCTCGTGTTCGAACTGGGCAGATGCGTTCTTGCTCTCGATGTAAGGCACCGTATGGGCGCCGCAATCCTGCCCGATCAGCAGAGAGTCGCACTGGGTGAAGTTACGCGCGTTCGACGCCTTGCGGTGTGCCGAAACCAGACCGCGATAGGTGTTCTGCGATTTTCCGGCGGATATGCCCTTGGAAATGATCCGGCTGGAGGAGTTCTTGCCGAGGTGGATCATCTTCGTGCCGCTGTCGATCTGCTGATAGCCGTTGGCCACCGCGATCGAATAGAATTCGCCACGGGAATTCTCGCCGCGCAAGATGCAGGACGGGTATTTCCAGGTGATCGCAGAACCGGTTTCCACCTGGGTCCAGGAGATCTTGGAATTCTTGCCGCGGCAGTCGCCCCGCTTGGTGACGAAGTTGTAGATGCCGCCCTTGCCTTCCTTGTCGCCCGGGAACCAGTTCTGGACGGTGGAATACTTGATTTCGGCATCGTCGAGGGCGACAAGTTCGACCACTGCGGCGTGGAGCTGATTTTCATCGCGCTGCGGTGCCGTGCAGCCTTCCAGGTAGGACACGTATGCGCCCTTTTCCGCGATGATCAGCGTACGTTCGAACTGGCCGGTATTCTGTTCATTGATGCGGAAGTAGGTCGACAATTCCATCGGGCAGCGCACTCCCTCGGGAACATAGACGAACGAACCGTCGGAGAAGACGGCCGAGTTCAGGGTCGCATAATAGTTGTCCGTGACCGGAACAACCGAGCCCAGATATTTCTTCACCAGGTCCGGATACTCGCGCAAGGCCTCGGAGATGGAACAGAAAATGACGCCTGCCTTCTTGAGTTCTTCCTTGAAGGTGGTCACCACGGACACGGAATCGAACACCGCATCGACCGCGACGCGGTTCTTCGGCTCCACACCCGCGAGGATTTCCTGCTCGCGAAGCGGAATACCGAGTTTCTCATAAGTCGCCAGAAGCTCCGGATCGACCTCATCGAGGCTTTTCGGGCCTTCGACGGACTTCGGTGACGCCCAGTAGTAAAGCGCGTCAAAATCGATTTTCGGATAGGAAACGCGGGCCCAGTCCGGCTCTTCCATCTGCTTGAAACGGCGCAGAGCATCCAGACGCCACTCGGTCATCCATTCCGGTTCGTTCTTCTTGGCTGACAGAAAACGGACGGTCTCTTCGGAGAGCCCCTTGGCGCCTCGTTCGGAATCGATATCCGTGACGAAGCCGTATTTATACTGGTCGACATCGATGGCTTTAACCCTGTCGATGGTTTCCTGTACAGCTGGCATACCTTGCCTCCATTCAGCGGGCGCCTTGCCCGCAACTCAAACATTCACGCAGATGTCGTGACATTCATCTGCTGTTCTTCCACCGGCGGGACCACCGCCGAATTTCGTTTTTCAGGCCGCCCTGTGGAGCGCCTGCGGATTGAGCCGCTCGACAATGCGCGGCCAGAGATCCAGTACCCTGTCGATCTCGGCCCCTGACGTGTTCCACCCCATGCTTAGGCGAAGCGCACAGCGAGCAAGGTCTTCCTCGATCCCCATTGCCGTCAGAACATGCGACACGGACACTTTTCCCGAAGAACATGCGGACCCTGACGAAAGGGATACGTTGTCGAGATCGAAAGAGATCAGCGCAGTTTCCGCCGGAACACCGGATACAGCGAAACAGCTTGTATTTTCCAGGCGATCCGCAGCTTCGCCGAAGATGACCGTTGCCGGACAAACACTTCGCAATCCGGTCTCGAGCCTGGCTTTCATCTCTGCGAGATGGCGTGTGTGTGACAGTTCGTCAAGAGCGGCCTCCGCCGCGGCGCCAAATCCGGCGATGGCCGCGACATTTTCCGTACCGCCCCGCCGCCAGTTTTCCTGTCCGCCGCCGACCATGAGGGCAGACGGGACCCGCGCAGTCGACCTGACCACAACAGCTCCGATGCCCTGGGGCCCGCCGAATTTGTGGGCCGACAAGGAGATGGCGTCCGCCTTCCAGGCCGCCATATCGATCTTCATCCTGCCTGCGGCCTGAACCGCATCGACATGAAAGAAATGGCCGTACTTCTCGGCAAGCGCCCCAATTTCCGCAAGCGGCTGAAGTACGCCGGTCTCGTTGTTGGCGGCCATGACCGAGATCAGCCCGGGATTTGCATCCTTCACGGCGTCTTCCAGTGCCTCGAGCTGAAGGCGGCCGTCCGCAGCGACGGGAACCACGACGTGGTCGGCAGTCGGGAACCGTCCTCCGGTCATAACCGAAGGATGTTCGACGGCACTGAGAAAAAGCTTGTCGAGATAAACAGGCGCGCCCCTGTCCTGCCAAACGGGAGACAATACGGTCATGTTCGCTTCTGTGCCGCCCGAAACAAATGTGACCGCCCTGCTGCCGGCGCCGCACAGACGTGCGACCTTCTCTCTCGCGGCTTCGATTCTGCCCCGTGCCTTGCGGCCGTCGCCATGCACGGAAGAGGCATTTCCGGGGTCACCAAGCGCCTCAATCATCATGTCACGCGCAGCGGTTCGCAGGGGTGCGCCCGCGTTGTAGTCGAGGTAGATCGGATCGAAACGGCGCTGCATGACACCTTTTAAGCCTGGAACGGTGCTAGGTTAGGGTCAAAAATTCGCTTATACATCAGACACATGTTCGAAAAACTTGAAATTTTTCGCTGTGATGACGATAACAGCCCCCAACCGGTCGAACCGAGTGTCGTCTGCAACTGAGTTGGCGGCGCGAACTTTCGAATAATTCTAAACAAGGTTCTAGAAACTCGGAACCAAAGAGTCAAGTTTAGTCTTACGGGAAATCACGTAACAAGACTCTGAAAATCCAGCGCCGGAAACCCGACGCGATAATTTGACAAGGACATAACGCTTCATGCCCGAAGTGATCTTCAACGGTCCCGCCGGCCGGCTCGAGGGCCGGTTCCATCCTGCTAAGAAACGCAACGCCCCTATCGCCCTGGTTCTGCACCTGCATCCCCAGTTCGGCGGCACGATGAACAACCAGATTGTTTATCAGATGTACTACATGTTCGCCCGGCGCGGGTTTGCCGTTTTGCGTTTCAATTTCCGCGGTGTCGGCCGTTCCCAGGGAACTTTCGATCACGGTCAGGGCGAATTGTCAGATGCGGCTGCCGCTCTCGACTGGGTACAGACCGTTCACACGGACGCGCGCGCCTGCTGGATCGCCGGATTTTCCTTCGGTGCCTGGATCGGCATGCAGCTGCTCATGCGCCGCCCGGAAGTGGAAGGCTTCATTTCGGTAGCCCCGCCGGCGAATCTGCATGATTTCTCCTTCCTGGCCCCCTGCCCGTCCTCCGGCCTGATCATCCACGGCGACAACGACAAGGTTGTGCCGCAGAAGGATGTCCAGACACTGGTCGACAAGCTGAAGACGCAAAAGGGTATCGTGATCGATCACGAGACTATCCCCGGCGCAAACCACTTCTTTGAGAACGATCTGGATGACCTGATGGAGCGTTGCGGAACCTATGTCGATGGGCGGCTCGGCTTGACCCCGGCGGATTACCTGAACATCGACTGATTTCCCAAGACCGCCAAGCCCGCTGTTTCAGCGGGCTTCAGACCGAAAATATGCGTTTGGTTCGTCTTCCCGGGCGCAGCGAAGCGGAGACCCGGGGCGCACTCGCAGTGCCGCTTGCTGAAGTAACTTCGATTGTTCATCGGCGGTCGCTACCTGCTTCGGGCCTGCGCGCCGTATTGTCTGTCCCGGGGGCTGTGTGTGAAGCGGCCCTGGAGACCCCCAGCAGAGCCTCTGCGAACGAGTAGGCCCCGGCTCAGCACTGCGCTTGGCGGGGTGACAGCCGAGGACGGCACTCAGCGTTTCAGTTCACTCAACAGAGTTGATGACGACCGAGAGAGATGGACTTTATCAAAAGTCTGAGCCCGCTTTTTAGGCGGGCTTTTTCTGGTCCTAGAAATGGTGGCAGGCTCGGAACTTTCCATCCTTAAATGAATGCAGAAACCGTTCAGATCTGCCGCTCTAACCCTGGAAGGGCTTCGCTCTGGGTATCCCGGGCCCGCTGTTGATCCCGTCGTCCGGACCAGCCAGTGGATCTTCCCCTTCCGCGACAACACCCTTGATCGGCGGACCACTGTAGTCTTCCGGCGGCGGTACGGTTGAGGCGAGTTTGCAGTTGGTCAGCCAGATGTCGTAGACGGGATGTTCCACCGCATGAAGCCCCGGGCTCGCAGCATACATCCAGCCGGAAAAGATGCGCCGGACTTCATTGTTAAGCGTGATTTCGTCTACCTGAACAAAGCCGGTCGTCAGTGGAGATTCGGTTTGGGGACGCGTGTGGCAGACCCGCGGCGTCACCTGCAGAGCACCGAACTGGACCGTTTCACCGATATAGACATCAAAGGAAATGATGCGGCCGGTGATCTTGTCGAGACCGGAAAAGACGGCAACGGGATTTTCGATTTTTTCCGCATATGCGGTCGCGGTCACCGTCATCACGGCAGCCGCCGCGAAACCCAGCCTCTTCAGAATGCGCATTGCCGCTTTCATTGTCTCACACAAGTCAGCCATCAACCTCATACAGATTCGATGCCGCCAGAGCACATCGAAGTTCCCGCTAGCACCGAAATGCGGCCCGGAAAAGACAAGTTCTCATTTCCCGGACCGCCTGGTTCTCGTTCAGCCGATTTCGGCGAGCCGCTTCTGGGCGATCCGGACCTTGTCCAGTTTTTCGCCTGCCTCGGCCGCCTTTTCGCGCTCGCCCTCGACAACCTCGTCCGGAGCCTTTTCGACGAACTTGGGGTTGGAGAGCTTTTTCTCGATCCTGGAGATCTCGGACTCCAGCTTACCGGCTTCCTTGTCGAGACGCGCCTTTTCCGCACCGAGGTCGATCACGCCGGCCAGGGGCAGGCATACCGTCGCCTCGCCGACGATCAGCTGTGCCGAACCGGCCGGGGCGGCGTCCGCAAGGTCAACGGTTTCGGCGCGCGCAAGGCGCAGGATGGCCGACTTGTGCGTATCCAGGCGGGCCCGGGTCTGGTCGTTCGCTCCGACGACAACGACGGACACCTTGGCGCCGGCCGGAACGTTCATCTCGGCGCGGACAGACCTGATCTCGGAAATCAGGGAGACCAGCCAGTTGATCTCGGCGGCGGCCACTTCGTCGGAAATCCGCGCTTCCGGCCAGGAACTGAGCATCAGCAATTTGCCGGCACCGGAACCGCCCTCGCCGAGCCGTTCCCAGAGTTCTTCCGTCAGGAACGGCATGAACGGGTGCAGGACCTTGAGGATTTCGTCCATGGCCCAGGCAGCCGTCGCCCTGGTTTCCGCCTTCGCGGCCTCGTCCTCTCCGTTGAAGACCGGCTTGGCGAGTTCCAGGAACCAGTCGCAGAATGTGTTCCAGGTGAACCGGTAGACGGCGCCGGCCGCGTCGTTGAAGCGGTAGTCCGAAAGCGCAGCGGTCACCTCGGAGATGCATCTCCCGGTTTCCGTGGCGATCCAGCGGTTCAGCGTGTGCGCCGTCGTGGCGGGATCGAAGCCTTCCACACGGGCGCAGCCGTTCATTTCGGCGAAGCGGGCCGCATTCCAGAGCTTGGTGGCGAAGCGCTGGCCGCCTTCGGCCGCCTGATCGGACATCCGCAACGTCCGGCGCGACTGGACCTCCTGGCTGGCAAGCGCAAACCGGGTTGCATCGGCGCCGTAGCTGTCGATCAGGTCGAGCGGGTCGAGAACGTTGCCGAGAGATTTCGACATCTTCTTCCCGTTCTTGTCGACCACGATCGAGTTGATGTAGACGGTGTGGAACGGCACCTCGTGCATGAAGTGGATGCCCTGCATCATCATGCGGGCAACCCAGAAGAAGATGATGTCGAATCCCGTGATCAGGACATCGGTCTTGTAATAGCGCTCCAGCTCCGGCGTCTTGTTCGGCCAGCCGAGGGTTGAAAACGGCCAGAGCGCGGACGAAAACCAGGTGTCCAGGACATCCTCGTCCCTGGTCAGGGCCTTGCCTCCGGCCTTCGCAATCGCCTCTTCCTCGGTCTGCGCGCAATATTCGTTGCCGTCTTCGTCATACCAGACCGGGATCTGGTGCCCCCACCAGAGCTGGCGCGAGATGCACCAGGGCTGGATGTCGTTCAGCCAGTTGTAATAGGTCTTGTCCCAGTTGCCCGGTACGAATTTGGTGTCGCCGTCCTGAACCGCCTTCAGGGCCGGTGCAGCGAGCGTCTTGGCATCGACGAACCACTGGTCGGTCAGCATGGGTTCGATGACAACCTTCGAACGGTCGCCATAGGGCTGCATGATCTTCTTGGATTCGACCAGCGGCAGCTCGGACGGGGCCTCGGCATCGTCCTCGAGCGGCCGGACGATCGCCCGGCCAAGGGGATGCCATTCCGGCGCCTGCCCCTTCATCCAGGCCACCTCCGGATGGTCGGCCGGGACCATGACCGCGAGACCTTCGGCGGTGATCTGCTCGATGACGCGCTTGCGTGCCTCATAGCGGTCCAGGCCGCGCAGGTCGTCCGGCACGATGTTGATGAGGTCGATCTCGTTGATCGTCATCTCGGCGCCGTCAAGGATCGTCTGCGCCTTGCCGGCTTCCTCCTCATAGGGCGCACCGTCCGCGCGCAACGCTCCCGTCGTATCCATCAGACGATACATCGGAATCTTGTTACGCTGCGCGACGCCATAATCGTTGAAGTCATGCGCACCGGTAATCTTGACCGCGCCGGAACCGAATTCCGGATCGGGATATTCATCGGTGATGATCGGGATCAGGCGCCGCTGGGCCTTCGGGCCGACCGGGATCTCGCACAGCTTGCCGATGATCGACCGGTAGCGCTCGTCACCCGGATGAACGGCGACCGCGCCATCGCCGAGCATGGTCTCCGGGCGTGTCGTGGCGATGGAGATATAGTCGCGGGTCTCGCGCAGGATGACGTTTCCGTCCTCGTCCTTCTCGACATATTCGTAGGTTTCGCCGCCGGCCAGCGGATACTTGAAGTGCCACATGTGACCGTCGGTCTCGATATTCTCGACTTCCAGGTCCGAAATCGCGGTCTCGAACTTCGGGTCCCAGTTCACGAGTCGCTTGGACTTGTAGATCAGGCCTTCATTGTAGAGATCGACGAAAACCTTCAGGACCGCAGCCGAAAGGTTTGGCGACATGGTGAACTCGGTCCGGCTCCAGTCGCAGGAGGCCCCGAGACGCTTCAGCTGGCCGAGGATCGTCCCCTCGGATTTGCGCTTCTGCTCCCAGACCCGCTCGACGAAAGCCTCGCGTCCCATCTCGCGGCGTCCGGGCTGCTGGTTTTCCATCAGTTCGCGCTCGACGACCATTTGCGTCGCGATGCCCGCGTGATCGGTCCCCGGCTGCCACAGAACGTCAAAGCCCTGCATGCGCTTCCAGCGGATCAGGATGTCCTGAAGCGTGTTGTTGAGAGCGTGCCCCATGTGAAGCGAGCCGGTCACGTTCGGCGGCGGAATTACGATGGTGAAGGCGGGTGCCCCCTCCTTTGCACCGGCCCCGGCCTTGAAGGCTTCGGCCTTTTCCCAGGTTTCGTAAATCCGCGGCTCAACGCTGGCCGCATCGTAGGTCTTATCCAGCATCAGGGTCACTCAATGGGAGGATGAATCTCGGTATTCGTGAGCCATCGTGTAAATCGGATGCGTCGGCGCAAGTCAACCGGGTAAACCCGTGAAACCATCGGTGAAGCCTCACTGCACGCCGCGAAAGTGGCTGTTTGCATGTCCGGGCGGGTGTCCGGCATGGTCCGGCAAGGCTCAGTTCGCGTGAATTCCTGTCCCGAGGCAACTCCCGGCTTGGGTAGCGTTCAGTTTCCTGCAATAAGGTCCCCATGAGTATCTCGCTGCGCCCGCATCACCTTCTCTGTCTGCTGACTTATCTCGGCAAAGGTTACACGGTGGATTTCGTGCGCAACTACGACCGGATCGTGGAGAGGCTGAACGCAGGGGAGCCGTTGCGTCTCGTCAGCGGTCCGGATGACATCTGCCAGCCGATGCTCAAGGAAGAGACCTGTCACTGCAACAATAGCAGCGTTGTGGAGCGAGACCGGCTTGCGGCAGCCGAGATCTCCGATGTTCTGGGTTGCGATCTTGAAACCGCCGGGAGCCTGTCGCTGAACAGGAAGCGGGTTCGCGATCTCAGGGAAGCCTTTCAGGCCGGGGCGATCCGCTCCGCCTGCGCCGGTTGCGAATGGCACCTGCTTTGCAGCGCTATTTCACGGGACGGCTTCAAGGACTGCCGGCTTGCAGCTCCCTGATCGAAAAATTCCACATCAGAACGCAAACGCCGAATGACTTCGGATTTTCTGAAAGTGCTGGAGATCCCTAACCAGCTGCCGAAATCTAGCGGCGGCGTGTGACGCGCTGAATTTCCTTCTGAATCATCTGCTCCACCATCGGAGGCAGATTCTGGTCCAGCCAGGCTTTCAACATCGGACGCAACATGTCCTTGACGAGCTCTTCTACGGTCTGCGCCTGCGAGCCGACAAACATGTTGGTCAGATTGTCGAACGCCGCGTGAACAGCATCTCCGGTATTGTCCGATGTCAGTGGGGCTTCATCCGCAACGACCGGCAGGTCGTCCGGTATCGGCATTGTCGCAATCACCGGAGCTGGTTCGGGCGCAGCCTCTGGTTCGGGCTCCGGCTCGGGTTCAGGCTCGGCAAACGACACGTCGCTTTCCGGGCTGTCGAAATCCTCCGCAAGACCCTCCACCATTTCCAACGGTTCTTCGTCGGGAACCGCGAGCTCTTCCGTCAGTTCAAGGACATCTTCATCAATCTCATCCGGAACGGGGTCGGGGTCGGGGTCGGCTTCTGCTTCCGCTTCTGCCTCAGCGTCGGCTTCCATGGCCGCGGCCATGTCGTCCAGATCTTCATCTTCAGCAATATCTTCAACGTCGCCGTCCATGTCGAACAGCTTGTCGAGATCATCCTGGGACATTTCGGAGGCATCGCCCATATCGTTAGCCGCCTCTTCTGCAACCGGTGTTTCATTTTCTTTGCTGACTTCGGCTTCGCCTGCGTCAGCACCCTGGGAGTCCTCGTCGGATATGATCCGGCGGATCGATGCGAGGATCTCCTCCATCGACGGCTCTTCAGCCTTTTTCGCCTGTGCCATGACTTCCCCCGTACTTTTCGGCTACGCGACGGAACACCCAGTTTTATCTGAATGATTCGTTAACCGGAATTATGCGGGTCAACCATAAACGCGCAAAGCGAGCGGACTGCCAACAAGCGTCTTTTCCCCTTTTTAGTCGGAAAATACTCGCCTGCAGTGGAACCATGCTGTTCGTTTCAGGTCAACATGAGCCAAATTACCGATATTTTCATCAGCAAAGCAAAAAAGCAGCCACAGAATATCGTTCTGTGACTGCCATAATGCAGTAGAGAGGTTACTTTGATCTTACCTACCGTCAGGCGTGCGCCAGCCGTACCACTGGTCGCGGACCGCCCTGTAGTGTTTGGATGGATCGTAACGCGCGACACTGAGGCTGAGGGATTCAGCATCGAGACGGCCGACTGCGGCAACCAGCTGATAACCGCCAATGATGCGGTTTCTCTGCGCAGTTACCAGATTGGACTGCTGGCTCACCAGTTCCCGCTGTGCATCGAGAACGTCCAGGGTCGTCCTCTGACCGACGCGCTGTTCCTCAATTACCCCTTCAAGAGCAAGTTGCTGTGCCTCGACGGCAGCCTGCGCGGCGACAATCGAAGCTTCGGCGGCCTGATAGTTCCCCCAAGCGGAAATAACATTGGCGCGGACCTGATCGCGGGTCACATCCAGCAACAGCCGGGTCTGACCCAGATCTTCCTTCGCCTGACGGATCTGCGATGACACACTGCCGCCCTGATAAAGGGGAATGGTGACGTTTCCGAAAATCTGCGCGTTGTCGCTGAGGTCCGTGCTCGAGGACGGGTTCCAAGTGCGGGTAAAGCTGCCATCCAGAGTGACCTGGGGCATCAAATCGCCTTCGATCGTCTTGATGTTGAAAACCGCCGCGTCGACCTGATGCTGCGCCTGACGGATCAGCGGCTGCCTGGTTTCGCTGGCCTGGAGCGCTTCTTCAAGAGAAGTTGGGACATAACGGCTGATTGTCGTGTTCGCGGACAATCTGTTGGCCTCGATACCGATGACCTGCCGATATACGGCGCGGCTGGTGTTCAGATTCGCAAGCGCGGTGTTCAGGCTTGCACGGGCTTCGGCGGCCCGGGCTTCTGCCTGACTGACATCGGTGCGGGTGCCTTCACCCACATCAAACCGGTCCCTGGCGGCACGGACCTGCTCCTGAAGGAATTTCAGGTCGCTGCGCTGAAGCGATACAAGCGCGGTGTCACGGATCACATCGACGTAGGCACTGGCCGCGTCAAGGAGCGTGTCCTGCTCGGTCGCCATCAGGCTTTCACGTTGCGCACGGACAAGCGATTCCGCCTGACGGGTTGAGTTGACCGTCCTGAAGCCGTTGAAAACAATCTGGCTGATCGACAACGAAATCGACGAATTGTTGTAATAGGAACTGGAGCCGTCAACGTCGGAAGCTATCCGCCCGGCCGAACCGGACGCCGAGACCGTCGGACGCCAGCCGGACAACGCCTGCGGAACGCCTTCGTCAACGCTGCGCAGCTGCGCGCGGGCGGCATTCAGGGATGGGTTGTTGGTGTAAGCCAGCGCCAGAGCATCTGAAATGGATTCAGCATACGCAGTCGAATAGGCCGCCCCGGTCAATGCGCTGGCGGAGACGCCCCCCAACAGGACCAACGCGATGGCCACAATTTTAAAAGTTGAACGACCAGACACTCCACACTCCTTCCGGACCAACCATCTTGATTAAGTTGAGTAAACTGATGAGTGTTTTTCTTCAACCGTTTGAACCGGATAAATTTGGAAAATACGCAAGTGCGGCTTCTGGGCAACAAGTTTCTGCCCGATGCGGGGCGTGCGGATGATTTGCAATCAAATTGCCCAGCTGAAAGCACCCGGGACCAATCCGCTTTCCAAAGAGATCACAGACAGCCGAAAAAGATTTTTCATTGTCAATTCAGTGCAGTCGCGCATATCGGCCGCACTCGTTGAAGCACAATGAGTGTCCCAATCGCACCGTAGGCCGCAGTGTCGCCTCAGAAGACGAAATCTTCGGCTTTCTCGAAACCCGGCAAAGGGCTGACGGCGGCGTTGAAGCCGAAACGGCTGCTGACCGCATTACCGGATCTCTGGTAAAGCTTTGCAGCCCCGGCGCCGCCACGGCCTTCGATAACCGCAAGGCGGCCATCAGGCTTCAACTGGTCCGTCAGGGCTGCAGGCAGAACGTCGACGGCGCCGTCCACAAGGATCACGTCGTACGGACCTTCACCGGCAAAGCCTTTCACCAGCGAACCTTCCACAACAACAGCGTTTTCGATCCCCAGATCGACAAGAACTTCTGTGGCGGTCTTGGCAAGATCGGCGTTTTCTTCCAACGCAACAACGGAGGCCGCAAGTCTCGATACCACCGCGGCGCTGTAACCGGTTCCGGCCCCGACGACCAGCACAACATCGTTTTCACGTATATCGGCGAGTTGCACGAGCTTGCCGAAGATATGCGGTTTCATGAGCACCCTGCCCGTTTCGCCGCTGCCAATGGGAAGGTCTTCGTCAATATAGGCGACGACCTTTTTGGAGGCCGGCACGAAGCGCTCCCGGGGGATAAGCTCCATCGCATCAAGGATCCGGTGATCGGTCACATCATTGGTGCGCAGCTGGTTGTCCACCATCTTGCGGCGGGACTGGCTAAAGTCCGTCATATCGGCCCTCACTTTGACTTGCCGGGTATCCGGCGCCTCTTGAGAAACGTTCATTAACGAGGCAGAAGCTGCCTGACAAGCATCTCCTGCATCGCTTTGGCGGAAGTCCCCGGTTTCTGCCGGGTTTTCGTTACCGGTAGACTGAAATTCGGCAATCCCTCCTTGCAGTGGTGGAAATCCGTAATGCCCCTAATTCAGGACTTGACCAAATCGTGCAACTGTTTGATAAGGCGCGACACACCACCCTGGGGCCCTGTGGCGGAGTGGTTACGCAGTGGATTGCAAATCCATGCACACCGGTTCGATTCCGGTCGGGGCCTCCATTTTCCCGCCTTTTTGATCTCCCTACCGCCTGTGTTCCCGACAACGGGGCAGTCACTGTACCGTCAGGGAGTGTGGCCGTTTCCTCATCCTCACGATAGCGTCTCCGGTGTTGGTTCGACAGCGGGGAATATTTACGAGCACCACAGGTGGAAAGCGCATATTGGACATGCGTGTCCACGCAACGAACCGTGAGCGGACAGTAGCGAGTGATGGGCCTTTGACCCCATCCGCATTTCTCCTGCCTTGACGCGGCGCGCGCGAAACCGGGATGCTCATCTGATGAACGAGCCCAGTTTCAGCATCGGTGTCGAAGAGGAATATCTTCTTGTCGACACGGCAACGCGCGATTTGGCGAGGTCCCCGCCGGCGGAGTTGTTCACGGCGTGTGAAACGGCGCTGAAGGATCAGGTCAGCCCCGAATTCCTGAAGTGCCAGATCGAGGTCGGCACACCGGTCTGCGAGACCCTGGCTGAAGTGCGCGGCGAACTGGCCGGTTTTCGCAGGACTGTCGCCAGCGAAGCAGCCGTCTTCGGCCTGGCCCCAATCGCCGCCTCCACGCATCCCTTTGCCGAATGGACTGACCAGGCGCATACCGACAAGGAGCGCTACAATGAAATTGCCAAAAGCCTGCAGGTCGTCGCCAAGCGCATGGTGATCTGCGGCATGCATGTGCATGTGGGGATAGAAGACGAGGAATTGCGGATCGAGCTGTTCAACCAGCTTGCATATTTCCTGCCCCATCTTCTGGCCCTGAGCACTTCCTCCCCCTTCTGGCGCGGCCGCAAGACAGGACTGAAGTCCTACCGGCTATCGGTTTTCAACGAGATGCCCCGGACCGGTTTGCCTCCCGCATTCGAGAGCCATTCCAACTACCGGCATACGGTCGATATCCTCACCCGTGCCGGTGTCCTCGAGGATGCAACCAAGATCTGGTGGGATTTACGGCCTTCGGACCGTTTTCCCACACTTGAAATGCGGATCACGGATGTCTGCCCGCTGCTGGACGATGCCGTTGCTATCGCTGCTCTCTACCGGTGCCTGTGCCGAATGCTCTATCGGCTACGCAGGGCCAATCTCAGCTGGCGGCGCTATTCCCGTTTCCTGCTGGCGGAAAACCGCTGGCAGGCCCAAAGATACGGTACGGCGGCCAGGCTGATCGATTTCGGCCGCAACGAAACCTCTCCCTTCAAGGACATGGTCGGCGAGCTTGTCGAACTGGTGATGCCGGATGCGGTCCACTTCGGTTGCGAGCAGGAATTGGACCATATCCGCGCCATCACTTCCAGAGGCACATCCGCGGACAGACAGCTGGCTCTGGCGGAAGGCGTCGCGGAAGATGCCGCCGTTCCGAAGGACAGGCTCGACAGGATCGTCGATCATCTGGTGCGCGAAACCCAATCGTGCCTTTGACAGTTCAGCGCTCACGCCAAACCAGGCCATATCAGGACTGACGTCCGGGTGTTCCATGCGCCTTCAGGTGAAAGTAGTCCTGCGCGCCCGTCAGTACGAGCCCGAATTCATCGATTTCGCAAATCAGCGCATCGGCGGATCGCGACAGCCCGGACCTGGGCCGCAGGCACCGCTTCGCCTCGATAAGCGTGCCCCTCGCCTCACCCAATACCGCCAGGACCGCAGCCCTGTCGAAATCGTTCGGCGATCGGCTGCGGCCAGCGGTCATTTTAAACTCCAAGAATGGTTAGAGGCTCTTTGTTCCTATTTTGTTCTTTTCTGATTTCAAGCCGGTTCTGTCAATCGGCAGATCTGACAAGACGGTGTCGTTTCCGGCGGTGACCTTGCCTGCCAAATCGGATAAGCCTCTCGAAAAGATTACTCCGTTTGCCTGTGAAGGCCATGAAAGGACAAATCCATGGAGCATGGCGGGGATCTGACCCTGGCAATGGAACGTTTTGGTGGCATGCGGGAGGACTGGCTGGACCTGTCGGCCGGCATCAATCCGTACAGTTATCCGCTGCCGCAGACCATTTCCTCCGGCGCCTGGACGGCTCTGCCCGAGAAAGCCTCGGAGGAACGGCTGATCGCAGCTGCCCGCCAAGCCTACATGGTGCCGGAGCATCTGGGCCTTGTTGCCGCGCCGGGCACGCAGATCCTGCTTTCGCTGCTCCCCCTGACATTGCCGGATGGCCCCGTCGCCCTCGTCTCGCCGACCTATTCCAGCCACAAGGCCGTGTGGACGCGCGAGAACCGGTCGCCAGTCGAGATCTCAAGCATCCACGCCGTCCCGGCGAACGCGAAGATCGCCGTGCTGGTCAACCCGAACAATCCGGACGGGCGCCTGGTCGATGTCAGGAGCTTGCTGGACATCGCCCGCACCCTTACGGAACGCGGGGGATATCTGGTCATCGACGAAGCATTCGCGGACGTCGTGCCGGGTGGAAGCATCCTGCCGCATCTTGGCGATGAGAACATCCTGGTTCTCAGATCCTTCGGCAAATTCTTCGGTCTCGCGGGTCTGCGGCTCGGTTTTCTCGGCGGCAACAAAGCGATTACCGGCAAGGTGGCCGAGCGGCTGGAAAGCTGGTGCCTCAGCGGACCGGCGCTGGAAATCGGCGCTGCGGCACTTCGGGACGACACCTTTCGGCAGAACATGACACGCCGGCTTGCCGATGAGATGGCCGACCTCACCCTGTCGCTCTCCGAAGCCGGCTTGAGCGTCTTTGGTGGCACGACACTCTTCGCGCTTGCCGGTCTCAGGGATGCGAAGGCGCTGCACGAGGCCCTGGCCCGCCGCCACATCTGGACACGGGTCTTCGACTATGCGCCGACCTGGATCCGCTTCGGCCTGCCCGGCGGCCCCGCGAATCTCGTGCGCCTCTCGCAAGCTCTTGCCGATGCGCAAAAAGACCTCTAACCAGCAATCATGTTGATTTATGAAAACGCGCTCTGGGTGTTGCTGGCAGCGTTGTTGCTCGATGCGGTGATCGGCGATCCGGGCTGGCTGTGGAAGCGGCTGCCCCACCCCGTCGTGTGGATCGGCAAGCTGATTTCAGTCTGCGACCGGCACTTCAACAAGACAGCCCACGATCCCTTCATCCGCAAGCTCGGTGGTGCCCTGACCCTGTTTCTTCTGGTGACAGGCAGTCTCCTGATCGGAGCCGTAATCCATGCTTTGGCCGCGAGCCTGCCGCTCGGGGAAGTCTTCACCGCGGTGATCGCTGCGGTTTTCATGGCGCTCAACAGCCTCTACCGGCATGTGGCGGCTGTGCGCGACGGACTGCAGACCGCTGGCCTTGAAGGCGGACGAAAAGCCGTTTCGATGATTGTCGGGCGGGATCCGAAACAGCTCGACGAGGCCGGTGTCTCGCGGGCGGCCATCGAATCCTGTGCGGAAAATTTCTCCGACGGTGTGGTCGCGCCGGTATTCTGGTTCGCCCTGCTCGGACTGCCGGGCCTGATCGCTTACAAGGCGGTCAACACCGCCGACAGCATGATCGGCCACAAGAACGAGGCTTACGCGGATTTCGGCTGGGCCTCCGCAAGGTTCGACGACCTGATCAATCTGCCGGCGTCCCGGCTTTCCGCCCTATTCATCGCGTTGGTTGCGCCGCTTGCACGTGGATCGATCCGCGCGAGTGTCCGGTGTACGCTGGACGATGCCGGAAAACACCGCTCTCCCAATGCCGGCTGGCCGGAAGCGGCGATGGCCGGAGCGCTGAACCTGTCCCTCGCAGGCCCGAGGATCTACCCCGGCTATACGGTCAACGACCGCTTCCTGAATGCAGCCGGACGCAGAGATGCATCGGCGGCCGATATTTCCAGTGCACTGACGATCATGCTCGGCGCATTCGCGTTGCAAACGGTTTTCGTGGCGGTTCTTGCGATTGTTTTCACGCTATAGAAAGCAGCCGGCTATCCCGCCCGCGCAATCTGCAGTATTTTCTCCACATCCAGCGCCTGTTCCAGGTGGGCCGCCAGATCGTCGAGGATCAGGTCGATGCTGCGGTCGTAGGCGACACTCGAGCTTGCACCGAAGTCCGACAGGTAGGCCGCGCGAAAGGCATCATTCGTGAAGAGGCCGTGGACATAGGTTCCCGACACAAGGCCATCGGCGGAGACAGCGCCGTCCGGACTGTTTCCCGCAAGCTTCATCATCGGCCTGCCGCAGTCCGGTCCCGCTGTGCGTCCGACATGGATCTCGTAGCCCGAGACCGGCGCGCCGCTGGCCACATGCGTGCCGGTTGCCGCCACCGTGGATTTCTCCGGTGTCAATACGGTCTCCACGTTCAAGAAGCCGAGCCCCTCGACCGTACCAGGCGCACCTTCGATGCCATCGGGGTCTGAAATCGTCCTGCCGAGCATCTGGAAACCGCCGCAAATGCCAAGAATATGGCCGCCTCTCCGGTGATGGGCCCTCAGATCGATATCCCATCCCTGGGCGCGGAAAAACGCCAGATCGCCAATGGTCGACTTCGATCCGGGCAGCAACACGACATCCGCATCGCCCGGCAAAGGATTCCCCGGCTGGATCAACTCGAGCACGACACCCGGTTCCAGGCGCAAGGGATCAAGGTCATCGAAGTTGGCGATCCGGGAGATTACCGGCACAACGATCTTCATGCCGTCACGGCCGAACCCGTCAGCCAGACCGAGCGCATCTTCGGCCGGAAGTCTGGCGGCATCGGCAAACCAGGGAACCACGCCCAGTCCCGGCCAGCCGGTGCGCGCCTCGATCTCCCGCATGCCCTCCTCGAACAGGTTGGGGTCCCCGCGAAAGCGGTTGATGAAAAATCCCCGAATGCGCTGCTGCTCCGCTGGCTCCAGAACCGCGTGGGTACCGACAACGGATGCGATCACGCCGCCACGGTCGATATCGGCACACAGCAGAACCGGCAGACCGGCGGCTTCGGCGAAGCCCATGTTGGCGATATCACCGGCTCTCAGATTGATTTCCGCCGGACTGCCGGCACCTTCCACAATCACCAGTTCCGCTTCTGAGGATGTGATTGAAAAACTCTCTATAACTTTCGGAAGAAGTTCTGCTTTCTGCCTACCGTATTCCCGAGCCCGCAAAGTACCGAAACGTTTTCCCTGAACGATAACCTGGGCGCCTGTGTCCGTTTCCGGCTTCAGCAGAACCGGATTCATGTGGACGGACATTTCCGCACGGCATCCCAACGCCTGAAGCGCCTGTGCCCGGCCGATCTCTCCCCCATCCGCGGTCACCGCCGCGTTGTTGGACATATTCTGCGGCTTGAACGGGCGCACCACGAGGCCGCGATCGGCGAACAGACGGCACAGGCCTGCCACGATCAGGCTCTTGCCCACATTGGAGCCCGTGCCCTGGATCATGACCGCCGGTGCTCTCACCAGCTTACCCGTCACCATGGACACTTTTGTCCCGGGCAGCTCCATAAGGGCGGAACTCCTCCGGCACCGGCAGATTGGCCAGACGCAGTTCGAGCAGCAGGCGAATGGAAGGGCGGACGGCGAAAAGAACCGAACCGACAAGAAACAGCCAGGTTCCCGCGTAAATCAGACTTTCGTAAAAAAAGAAGACGCTGCCGACGATAAACGCCAGCGCTGCCAGAAACTCGACAAGCGTTCGATAAAGCTCAAACCGGCGGACGATTTCCGCGTGATCTTTTGTTGCCGTTCGGCGGCTGGTATCAAAAAGTCCGCTCATATTCATTCCAACACCTTTTCGAATCTCCGGAAGGTCATTCCCCTGCGAGTCTCAATCTCGTCCGTCTCGGAATATCCAAGCGAATGGTAGAACCTTCGCGCCGTTTCCGTGCTCGTCAGCCGAGCCCTTTCCAGGCCACGGTCGCGGAAATAGTCCTCCAGTGTCCGCATAAGCATCTTGCTGATCCCCGTGCAGCGGACATCGGGCAGGACATAATTCAAGAGCACTTCCCCATCCGGCGATCCCATTGCCACCCCAAGCACCTTGCGGTGCGGGTCGACAGCGGTGAAAACACCGCCCTGCCCGTGTATCCAGTTTTCAATATTTGCCGCGGTCTTGTTCTTGAGCCAGGGCTCGTATTTTTTCGGGTTGTTGTCGTGATCGTCCGAACAGAGTTCCATAATCGAGCGGCGGAGCACAATTGCTATTTCATGAGAGTCCGCGCTGCTCGCGGCGATAATCGTAAAAGGCATATGTCCTCGGTTTGGCGATTAGAATTCAATGCCTTCCTGCGGTTTCACACCGGAGCGGAAGGGGTGCTTGATCTGCGTCATGTCGGTAACGAGATCCGCGATTTCGATCAGTTCGTCCTTGGCGTTCCGGCCGGTGATGACGACATGCACATCCTCCGGTTTTTCATTTTCCAGAAACGCTACGACTTCGGCGATATCGAGATAATCGTAGCGTAGAACGATGTTGAGCTCGTCGCACAGAACCAGCCGGTAGTCGCCGGATGTGATCATCTCCTTGGCGGCGTCCCAGGCCTGCTGCGCCGCGTCGATATCGCGCTGTCTGTCCTGGGTTTCCCAGGTAAATCCCTCACCCATGCGCTTCACGGTCACCAGATCGGAAAACCTCTCCAGCGCCATGCGTTCCCCCGTCTCGATACGTCCCTTGACGAATTGGACCACACCCACCTTGTGACCGTGCCCGAGCGAGCGGAACACCATGCCGAAGCCTGCTGTCGATTTGCCCTTTCCCTTGCCGGTATGAACGATCAGCAGGCCCTTCTCGATGGTCTTTGTGGCCATGATCTTGTCGCGCGCGGCTTTCTTCTTGCGCATCTTTTCCGCATGGCGGGCGTTCAGTTCCTCGTCGGACAGTTCCGGTTTGTCGTTATCGGCGGTCACGGCGTTTCGATCCCTTCCAGTGTTGTTTTCAGCTCGTTGAGTGCAGCATGGGTGGAATTGCGCCTCGGCGTCCAGAGGCCGCGTTCGATTGCTTCGTGAAATCTCGCCAGCATTTCCCTCAAGCCGGCCGGATTGGCCTCCTTGAGAAAATCGCGCACGGTTTCATCGTCCAGATAAGCCTCATAGAGCTGATCGAAATGATGATCGCCGACAGCACGCGTGGTGGCGGCAAAGGCAAAGAGATAGTCGAGGGTCGCCACCATCTCGAATGCGCCTTTGTAACCGTGGCGCATGACACCGGCGATCCACTTCGGATTGGCCGCCCGTCCGCGCACCACACGGCCGATCTCCTCCGACAAGGAGCGCACCACAGGGCGCTCCGGACGCGAATGGTCGTTATGATAAACCTTCGGGGCCGCGCCTTTCAGCGTTTCCACCGTTGCCGCCAATCCACCTTCGAACTGATAATAATCGTCGCTGTCGAGCAGGTCATGCTCGCGATTGTCCTGGTTGTGCAGCACCGCGTCGACCGATGTCAGGCGCGTTTCCAGCGCGGTTCTTGCCGGAGCCCCCTCGCCGCCGCCGCCATAGGCATAGCCGCCCCAGGTGAGGAAAGCCTCGGCGAAGTCGCCCCGTTCGGCCCAGATGCCTTCGTCGATCAGCGCCTGCAGTCCGGCACCGTAGGCACCCGGCCTTGAGCCGAAGATCCGATATCCTGCGCTCTGCCTGGCCTCCTGAGCATTCGCTCCGCTTTTCTCCAGCTCCCTTGCGTCCGCTTTCATGCGCGCGGCGACCGGATTGGCCGATTCAGGCTCTTCCAGCGCCCCGACGGCACGGGCGGCGCTGTCAAAGAGATCCATCTGGTGCGGAAAGGCGTCACGGAAGAAACCGGAAACACGCAGGGTGACGTCAATGCGCGGCCGCCCGAGTTCGGAGAGCTTCAGGATCTCGAACCCGGTGACCCGGCCCGATCCCTGTTCCCAGACAGGACGCGCGCCGATGAGCGCCAGAGCCTGGGCGATGTCATCGCCGCCGGTGCGCATGTTCGCCGTGCCCCAACAGGTCAGCACCAGCGACGCCGGCCATGCGCCTTCTTCCTGGAAATAGCGCTCGGCCACCAGATTCGCCGATTGCTGCCCCAGCCGCCATGCAGTCTCGGTCGGCACGGCGCGGACATCGACGGAGTAGAAATTCCTGCCGGTCGGGAGAACATCGGGACGTCCGCGTGAAGGCGCGCCGGATGGGCCCGGTTCGATAAATCCGCCCTCGAGCGCCGTCAGAACAGCGGCGGTCTCCGCGTTTCCCGATCCTGTCACCGCCGGGCGCAGGTGTTCGGCGATCTCCTTCAGGACGGCATGAACTCTCTGCCACTCCGCAGGTGCCGTCCTGTCGCCCGCGATCAGATCGCGCGCCAACAACTCAAGGCGTTCCACCGTATCCCCATTGGAGCGCCAGGGAGCGTCGGTCATCGCCAGCAACAGATCCGGCGTCGGTCCTTTCCAGCCTTCGGAAAAATCGCAATCGAGGGGATCGAAAGCTCCAAAGCCGAGATCATTCGCAAGCGCCCGCTGAAGACTTTCCTGCGGCAGCGCCTTGCCTCTTGGAACGCGCACCAGCGCAGCCAGAAGATCCGTCAGCAGGTCGCCATCCGGGCTTGACCCGAGAATGTGCAGGCCGTCGCGGATCTGGAGTTCCTTCAGGTCGCACAGATGAGCGTCGAGCCGCGCCAGACGGGTCTCCTCGTCCATCGCCTCGTCGAGACCGATATCCTTGTCGAGCCCGTGCCGGACGGCGGCATCGAGAATTTCCCGCGTCAACGCCTTCAGGCGGCGCGGGTCGACGCCGCTTGCCAGATAATATTCGTCCAGCAAGGTCTCCAGCTCTTCCGCCGCACCATGACTTTCGGCCCGGGTGAGCGGCGGGGTGAGATGGTCGACAATGACAGCTGAGGTTCGGCGTTTCGCCTGTGCGCCCTCGCCCGGATCATTGACGATGAAGGGATAGATGTTGGGAACGGGCCCAAGGACCGCTTCCGGAAAACAGGCTTCGGACAGCGCCAGAGCCTTGCCCGGCAGCCATTCCAGATTGCCGTGCTTGCCCAGATGAACAACCGCATGTACGCCGAATTGATCCTTCAGCCAGATGTAGAAGGCGAAATAGTGATGCGGCGGCACCAAAGCCGGGTCGTGATAGGTTTCTTTCGGGTCGATATTGTAGCCGCGCGCAGGCTGAATGCCGACCATCTGCCCGCCGAAGCGGTGCAGCGCCAGGCGGAATTCCCCGCCCGTAACATGAGGATCGTCTTCAGGCTCGCCCCAGCGCTCCTGAACCGCGGATTTCACTTTCTCCGGCAATCTCGCGAACGCTTGCCGGTAATCGTCCATCGGCAGAGCCTGAAAGCAGTCTCTCGTCTCGCGGCCGTCCATCGCATTGGTTACACCGGACGTCAGGATGTCCATGAGTGCGGCGGATGTTTCCGGCGCGTTGCCGACGTCGTAGCCGGCGCCCCCCATAGCCGCCAGAAGCGACACGCAAGAAGCGGGTGTGTCCAGTCCGACGCCGTTGGCAAGACGCCCGTCCCGGTTGGGGTAATTGGCCAGGATCAGCGCTGTTTTCTTGTCTCCGGCACCCAGATGTCCCAGCTTCGCCCAGCCTGAGGCCAGATCCGCGACAAAGCGTATTCGATCCGGAACCGGCGTGAACTTCACCGGTGTGGACTGGGTCGCAGCGTCGAAAACGCCTTCTTCCTTGAAGGAGACCGCCCGCGTCAGGATGCGGCCGTCGATCTCCGGCAGGACAACATGCATGGCAAGATCGCGGATCGACAGACCCTGGTCGCTGTCCTCCCAGCCCTCGCGGGACGATGAGGAAAACACCACCTGCAGCACTGGTTTTCCGGGCCGGTCCAGCGGTGTCGGTTGATGGGCTATCCCCGCTTTTGAGACAGCGAAAGCTGTGCCGTTCAGAACAACATCCGGCGGCGCACCCTCAAACAGGCTTTCCAGCACGGCGATGGATTCGGCTTCCTTGAGGCTGGAGACGAAGACCGGAAGCGCGTTGACGCCGGCCCGGTCCAGTTCCTCGACAAGTGCGTCGATGGGCGCCGTTTGCGCTCCCTGCACGAGGGCGCGGTAAAAGGTGATCGCCGCAACGGGCCGCACCGGATCGCGCCAGGTGGCCTTCAGCGCCGTCAGATCAGGAGCCGCATGGCCGGGCAAATGGATGCCGGCGCGTGGCAAAGGCACGGGATGAGCAGGCTCGTCGGTCTTTTCCAGCAGGAAAGCCGCGAACCGCAACGCATTGGCGTAGTTTTCCGCCCCGCCCTCGACGCAATAGCGCCAGAACCGGTGCACCACTTCCGCCGGACGCGTCGACCGGCCGGTCAGTTCCTCGTCCCATTTGTCGTCACCGGGGATGACGATCAGGTCGATGCCGTTCGCGCGGACCTCCTCCTCAATGCGTTCCAGACCGTAGCGCCAATATTCCACGCCACCCAGAATGCGCAGGATGACCAGTTTCGAGCCGCGCACGGTCTGTTCGGCATAGAGATCGACCGAATAGGGGTGCGACAGGGCCATCAGGTTCGCAAGCCGCAGTCCGGCCCGCTCCTCATTCAGCCCCGCGTGAGCTGCGGCGAAGCTGCCGAGTTCCGTATCGGCAGCGGACAAGAACAGGACATCGGCCGGCGACTGGCCGAGATCGACCGCGTCGCCGCCGTCATCGATACGGCGCGTCTGGCTGGCGAGAATGTGCATCTAGGCTTTCACGCGATCCATGAGTGCGTCAGGCATCATCGTTCAGGCCGCCGCTTTCAGACCGCCCAGCAGACCGCGCACAGCCTCCAGGTCCAACCCCTTGAGGCCGATCACGACGAGTTTTCCGGAGCTTTCCGCGCCTGCGGCGAACCAGGTTTCCACACGCGGGCCGACCGCCTGCACCATAGCCGCAGCCGCCTTGCCGTCGATCAGCACTGCCCCCTTGATCCGCAGCACCCCATTCAACGCCATCGCCTCCAGCACCCTGGCTTCCGCCGTCTTCAGGCTGTCGAAAGCAGCGACTTCCAGAACATGGCTTTCGAAATCGTCGTGATGGTGATGGTCGTGATGATCGTGGTGGTGGTCATCATGGTTATGATCGTCATGATCATGATCGTGGTCGTCATCGTGGTGATGGTGATGCTCGTGACGCGACGCCATATCGTCCTCGGCGGCGGAGCCGCGGCCGAGCAGCACTTCGATCGGCAAGGTGCCCTTTTCCGAAGCCACGATATGCACCGCCGGGCGCACGTCGGCGGCGATCTTTTCCTGCACGTCTTTCAGCGCCTCGGCCGACACCAGGTCGGCCTTGTTGAGAACGACCAGATCCGCGCAGCGCAACTGGTCCTGGAAAAGCTCCTCCACCGGGCTTTCGTGATCCAGTGCATCGTCTGCGGCGCGCTGGGCCTCCAGGGCCGCCTGGTCGAGCACGATCCGGCCTTCGGCAAGAGCAGCCGCATCCAGGACGGTCACCACACCATCGACGGTCACCTTCGATTTGACGCTCGGCCAGGAAAAGGCCCTGACAAGCGGCTGCGGAAGCGCGAGACCGGAGGTTTCGATGACGATATGCTCGGGCGGCGTGTCGCGGGACAGCAGCATTTCCATAGTCGGCAGAAAATCGTCGGCAACCGTGCAGCAGATGCAGCCGTTTGTGAGTTCCACCACCTCCTCAGCCGCACAATCCGGATCGGCGCAGCCGTTCATCAGCGAACCGTCGAAGCCCATGTCTCCGAATTCATTGACGATCAGCGCGATTCGCCGGCCGTCGGCGTTCTGCAACAGGTTGCGGATCAGCGTTGTCTTGCCCGCCCCCAGGAACCCGGTGACGATGGTTGCCGGGATCTTGCGGCCCGGCTGCATGGACGAAGTGGTCATAATCGAATTTCCGGTTGAAGGTTGGGTTTCAAAAGGGTCGGCAGGCCGGCGGCGACAAACACCACCTGCCGGCAAACCTGCGCCATATCCTGGTTGAGGCGTCCCTGCGCATCGCGGAACGACCTTGAAAGACGGTTCTCCGGCACAATGCCCATGCCGACCTCGTTCGACACGAAGACGCACGGCCCTTGAAGGTCTGCGACGGTCTGGCAGAGTTCGGCGGTTTCGGCGGCGATGTCTTTTTCGGCGAAGGTCAGATTGGACAGCCACAGGGTCAGACAGTCCACAAGAACGACCCTGCCCGGTTGGCATTCCCGCAGGAGGACGTTTTTCAGATCAAGCTGTTCTTCGAAAGTGGTCCAGGCAGGCCCGCGCCGGGTGCGGTGATCGCCAATCCGCTCCGCCATCTCCGAATCGAAGGCGGCAGCCGTTGCGACATAGATCTTCTCAAGGCCGGATTTTTCCGCCAGGTCTTCCGCGAACCGGCTTTTTCCGGAGCGGGCGCCGCCAAGAACGAGCGTGGCACCAGGGCCGTCTGCTTGCGTCATACAGTCTCCCCGCCGTCCGCCCGACAGCGCCACTGGGTTGCTTTTCCGACGGCCGGTCTCCTGGCTTGCGGCTCACTGCGTCAAACACCCCTTCCCGGCCATTCCGGCCAGTGGTCATCGTGCAGACGCTTACCGCTCACAGTTGCGGGGGCAGCTCCGGTTTAAGGCCGCATGGGCCGCACCGGATTCCCGTTTCATCCGGATCGGGCAAAGCCCTTTCCGGAACCGTCATTGCCTTCCTATCCACATATTGCAAAGGAAACAAGCAGGGTCCCGCCCCGCAGGCGCTTTTCCCGCGCTCGCCAAAGGCCTTCCGGCGTTCCCGGACCGCCGGTTTTCCAACCCACCTGCTCCGGTTAGCTTTCTGAAAAATATACCGGTTTCCACATGCCGGATAAAAAAGTGAGGGCTTGATGAAAAAAACAGCGCCGGGGGCTTGGCAAACGGATCACGCCTTTGATATACGCATCTCCATCGACGGGGCGGCTTACAGCCTGTCCTGTACGTGGTGTTCCCCAGTAGCTCAGTTGGTAGAGCAAGCGACTGTTAATCGCTGGGTCGCTGGTTCGAGTCCGGCCTGGGGAGCCATCACCACCTTGAATTTCCAGATATCGCTGACTGCAATCCGTCATGACGGCTGCCATTTTCGAATGTGACCAGCTTTGCAATTCGAGTCGTTACGCTCTTCAAGAATTGAAATGACCGTCCGGGCGCTCAAGCTCCGGTTTTCGGCCTTCTCGTCTTATAGTCCTTGCCTGGTGAGCTTCCCATGCTCCGTGTCTCAGTCGCCACCTACCTGCTGCTATCGTGGCGGAGAGCAAGCCGCCGGTAAGGGCCGCAATAATTTTATTGCATTCTCCAGTTTGCGGCCCCTAGAGACAGTTAAATTTTCTTGCTCATCTGGACGCAATTGCTGGCGAGGCCGACGAGTTCATTCGCATCCCAAATTGCCTGTTTCCAATCCATCTTTTCGTAGTAGCCAACGGCTCCCGGTGCGGCATTCACACGTAGCGTCTCTACGCCATGCTTCTTTGCCTCAGCTTCGATCATGGCATTCAATTGTCTGCCGTGCCCGTTTCCTTGCTCGGTCGCGGCAATGGCAACCAGTCTGACGACTGCAACACTGCCCTTGTAGTCGATACGGACAACACCAAACGCCCGGTCGTCCAAATCCAGCAAATAGGGGATGTTTCCGTCTTTCCGATCTTCAGGATGGTTCTCGTTGTACTCAACCGAGTGGCGACCGGGCGCGAAGAGCACGGTGCGTCTGATGTCATGTAAACGAGACCAGTCTTTCTCTGATGCGACTGCGTGGAATTTGTAATTCAATTGATTGACCTTCTCTCAATAGGCAAAAATTCTTCGCGATCATGCCCCCATTGCGCCTCGTCATGATGCTGGCGCCGATGCAGTATTTTGTGGCTGCCAGTATCAGGGCAACAGTTTTCGAATCTGGTCAGGGGCGATTCCGCGATGCAGGTTGGCAATTGTGCCTGGCGCTTGAGCATGTTCAGCCCCTTTTCTTTCCCCATGACACGATAACCGGACGATCCAGACCGTCCAGCTGCAGGATCCTGCAGGAGATACCGAAGACGCTGGAGACGGCGTCTTCCGTCAATACGTCCTGCGTCGGGCCACTTGCGGTTACCGCGCCCTGCTTGAACAG
This sequence comes from Labrenzia sp. OB1, assembly GCF_001624695.1. Classification (GTDB taxonomy): domain Bacteria; phylum Pseudomonadota; class Alphaproteobacteria; order Rhizobiales; family Stappiaceae; genus Roseibium. The sequence goes on from NZ_JSEP01000008.1 coordinate 221,243, forward strand.
GACGACATGATCGGCATAGCGCATGGCCATGTTGAGGTCGTGCAGCACGATGACGAAGCTGCGGTTTTCCGCCCGGCTCAGGTGTCTGATCAGATCCAGCAGTTCGAAGGCATGGGCCACATCCAGGTGATTGGTCGGCTCGTCGAGAAAGATACGCGGCGCGTTCTGCGCCAGCGTCATGGCGACCCAGGCCCGCTGCAACTGGCCGCCGGAGAGCTGGGCGATTGAGCGATGCTTCAATTCGGTCATTTCGGTGATCTGCAACGCCGCGCCGCAGGCTGCGACGTCTTCCGCCGACGGGCCGGAAAAGCGGCCACGATGCGCAAAGCGCCCCATCATGACGAGGTCCTCCACCGTCAGGTCGGAGGGCGCCTGAGGCGACTGTGAGAGCATCGCCACCTGCCGCGCGAGATCCTTTGGCGACCAGTCCGCCAGGGCCCTGCCCGCGACTGAGATCTCGCCGCTTTCAACCGTGTGCAGACCGCGCATGACACGCAGCGCCGTCGACTTGCCGCTGCCGTTCGGACCACAGAAAGCAACGATCCTGTTGTCGGGCAAGTCCAGGGAAATACCGCTGAGTGCGGGCGTACCGTCATAGGCCGCCGTCACGTCGCTCAGACGCGCCATGAATTCAGGCATGATATCGCCGTCCTTTGATCAGCAGGTAGAGAAAGAGCGGAGCGCCGACCAGGGCAGTCAATGCGCCGGTGGGCAATTCCAGAGGTGGCGCGATGGTGCGGGCCAGAAGATCGGCGCTCAAAACGATGAGGCTGCCGGTCAGGGCGGTGGACAAGAGATAAAAGCTGCGGAACTGGCCGTGCATGACACGGGCGATATGGGGTGCGACCAGTCCGACAAATCCGATCGCGCCGACATGCGCCGTGGCAACTGCGGTAAGCGCAACCGCCGCCGCCAGCAGGATGAATTGCGCACGTTCGAGCGGAACGCCGGTGGTCGCGGCGCTTTCCGGATCCAGCACCAGTTGCCGCAGCACCAGTCTTTGCGATGCCAGGAAGGGTGCTGCAAGGGCAAGGCCCAGAGCCAACGTGAGGACATCGTCCCAATGGGCGGCGCCGACTGACCCGGTCAGCCATGTCAGCGCCTGGCTGGCCCTGTAGACCGGGCCGAGAATGATCAGCAGTGTCACCACCGCTTTGGCGAGCGCGGCGAGTGCTATTCCATAAAGAATGATTTTCAACGACCTGTTGCCGCCTCTGTCCGCCAGGGCCAGAGCCATAACCAACCCGCCGAACGTGCTTGCCCCCAGGATGGCCGCGAGAGGTTGCCAGTGGACGGAGACGGTCAGGTTGTTCCCCTGATCGGAGAACATCCACAAAAACAAAAGAATACCGACCGCGGCGCCGTCGGATATTCCCAGAACCGAGGGCGACGCCATCGGATTGCGGACAACACGCTGCAGCAGCGCTCCGGCCAGTGCCAAGGCCGCCCCGGCCAGAACCGCCAGAAGGACGCGCGGCAGTCGCAGCTTCCAGACGATGACTTCGTCCATTCGAGGCCCCTGCCCGATGAGTGCACTCACCACGCGCTCCGGCGGCATGAAACTGGACCCGATGCCTATCGCGGCGATGGTTACCAGGACGAGCAGCCCCAGGACGGGAGCCAGCCTGACAGCGGACGGAATGGCCGGCGTCATAGGGAGACCGCCTTCCTGCGCCGGAGCAGATGCACCAGCAGCGGCACGCCGACCAGGGCCAGAACCGCGCTTATCGGAGCTTCGCCCGGGGCAACAACGATCCGGGCAAGAATGTCGGCAACAACCGCGATCAGCGCTCCTGTCAGCATCGACAGGACAATCAGCGCCCGCGTGGAAGGAAGCGTGTCGCCCATCAGACGGCGTGCCAGATGCGGTGCGGCAAGCCCCAGAAACAGCACAGGCCCCGCCATCGCCACGGCCCCGGCAGCCAGCAACGCCGCGAAGGCGAGCGCTGCGATGCGCACAAACATAACATTCACACCGACCGTGCGGGCGCTTGCATCGTCCAGCCGCAAGGCATCCAGGGATGAAGCGAAAAAGAAGCTTCCCGCGCATCCGGCAACGAGCAGTGGCAGGCCGAGAAAAAGCAGGTTCAGCGCCCGGTCGGCGAAACTTCCCGACAACCAGAAAAGCAACGTCTCGAGCGCCGTTTCGTCAATCAGCAGAAGCGTTTGGGTAAAGGAGGCAAGCAGCGCTGCGACGGTGACACCGGCAAGCAGCGTCGTGGCCGGATTGTCCGCCCCTCTCGCGGAGACAGACAAAAGAAAGACCAGCGCCGTCGTCGCCACGGCTCCCAGCATGGCCGCGGTCCCAATACCGGCAAGACCCGAAAACCCCAGAACCGTCGCGCCGAGCGTCACGAAAAGGGCCGCACCCGCGTTCACGCCCAGAAGTCCGGGTTCAGCAAGAGGATTGCGGGTGACCGACTGCATCAGAAGACCGGAGAGACCCAGCGCGGCACCGGTGCAAACCCCTATCAGGGTTCTCGGCAGGCGCAAGGTGGTGACGATCAGCGCATCCGTTCCCTCGCCTCCGGCAAGCGCGGAAATGACCGTCGCCGGGTCAAAGAAAGTCAGCCCGGCATGCAGGCTCAAGATGCAGGCCGATAAAAGCATCAGGCATAATCCGATCACAAGCCGGGTCACGCGCGCCGCTCTCCTCTCCGATTGACAAACCAATGGGTTCGTCACATACACATTTCTGATAGTTGAGGCAAATACTCATATTTTTGGAGTCCATCTGGTGAATATCCGCCGCTTTTTTCTGCACATCTTTCCGCTTTGCGCAGCGCTGGTGACGGGTCCGGCCCTCGCCCGCGATATCACCGACGCCATGGGCACGGTCACTGTGCCCGATGCGCCCAAACGCATTGTCGTTTTGACGAATGAAGGCACGGAAGCCTTGTTGGCCCTCGGGGTCACGCCGGTCGGTGCCGCAAATTCCTGGAATGGCACCCCGTGGTGGGATCACATTTCAGAAGCAATGGAAGGCGCCGAACCGGTCGGCAAGGAAAGCGCAGTCAATCTGGAGATGATCGCGGCACTCGAACCGGATCTGATCCTTGCCAACAAACAGCGTCACGAAGAGATCTATCCGCAATTGACCGCGATAGCGCCGACGGTGGTCTCCGAGAGACTGCGTGGCAACTGGAAGGTCAATTTTCGCCTCTATGCCGAAGCCCTCGGCAGGTCCGACGAAGGGGAAGCTGCCATCGCAAACTATGACGCGGCGGTCGTCTCGCTGCGGGAGAAACTCGGCGATGCCCTGAAGGAGAAGGTTTCCGTCATCCGGTTTCTGCCCGGCCAGATCCGCATCTACCAGCTCGACAGTTTTTCAGGCGTGCTGTTGAAGGACATCGGTTTCGACCGGCCGGCCAACCAGAATGTCGAGGATTTCGCCATCCGCACCGGCAAGGAGAGCATTCCGGACATGGATGGCGACCGGATCTTCTATTTCACCTGGGACCAGGGTGACGGCAAGGGCATGGCGGCCGAAGAAGACATCCTGGCCGATCCGCTGTGGCAGTCTCTCTCCGCCGTCGAGGCGGGCAAGGTTCACCGTGTCAGCGACGCCATCTGGAATACCGCCGGCGGTATTCTGGCGGCACAACTGATGATCGAGGATCTCGCCGCGATTTACGGTGTGAAATAAGCGGCAAGCCAATGTGTTCGGGGTATCCTGCAGTTACGAGAACGCAGGGTACCTCGCAATCATTGGATACGACACCCCTGATAAACGCGGATATTCCTGCCGTTTACGGACAATAAGCCTGTTAAGATCGCCTGTTTTCGCATAAGTCTTTCCGGACGACCCACGATGATTTGGCGGACGTATGACTGTACTCATTACCGGCGGCGCCGGATATATCGGCTCGCACTGCTGCGTGGCTTTCCTGCAGGCCGGACATGACATTGTCGTCCTGGACAATCTTTCCAATTCCAACAGCGCAAGCCTTGATCGGGTTGCCGAGATCACCGGCCGAAAAGTCGCTTACGAACAGGCAGATATCCGCGACCAGGCGCGGCTGGAAGACGTCCTGAGACAGTATCGCTGTACGGCCGTGGTGCATTTCGCCGGACTGAAGGCGGTGGGCGAATCCAACGCGATGCCCCTAGCCTATTACGACAACAACGTGATCGGCACGCACCGTCTTCTTTCCGCAATGGACAGATGCGGCGTGAAACAGATGATCTTTTCGTCTTCCGCCACCGTCTACGGCGAGCCCCGATTCCTGCCGCTGACAGAGGATCACCCGACAGGCGCGGTCAATCCGTACGGTCGCACCAAGCTCGTTATCGAGGACATGCTGCGTGACGTTGCCGCCAGCGATCCGTCCTGGCGCTTCGGCATCTTGCGGTATTTCAATCCGGTCGGCGCGCATGACAGTGGCCTTATCGGCGAAAACCCTCTCGGGGTTCCCAATAATCTGATGCCGTTCATCACCCAGGTGGCCGACGGCCGTCGCGAGCGGCTTTCGGTTTACGGCAACGACTATGAGACCAGGGACGGCACCGGGGTACGCGACTACATTCATGTTGTCGATCTCGTTGAAGGGCACCTGCGCGCCCATGAGATCCTGGCCTCCGGTTCAGCGCCGTCCAACTGCTTTGCCGTCAACCTTGGAACCGGGACCGGCTATAGCGTTCTGGAGATGGTACGCGCGTTCGAGCGTGCCTCAAACAAGGAAATCCATTACGCCTTTGCCCCGCGCCGCGAAGGCGACGTCGCCGAATGTTACGCTGATACGGGGCTGGCCGAGAAGCTGCTCGGCTGGAAGGCCGAACGTGAACTGGACCACATGTGCAAGGATACATGGAACTGGGTCTGCAAGAACCCGCGCGGATATGAAACCGGCTCCGAATAGCGGAACGTCCGGTCCCGGAACCGGATTGCAGCCGAACTCCACAAGAGGTGGATCAGCCAGGGCACGTGGCGTCAAATTGAATTTAGAAATTCGCCCGAACGCATCTGCAATGCAAACGCTGCCTCGAGCGTCTTAAGGACCCCGTGAAGCCGCTTGAACGCGACACGCTGCAGGCAAAACATCTCGTTCAAACATCCTTCTTTAACCGGGAATAGCTGGCCGAGTGACATCGGACCTTCGCCGCATCGCCTGCCGATGGTTGAAAAAACGTTCATTTCCTGTAAGATGTGCCTTCCGGAAGCACGATTATTCCATCTGCTTTTTGCAGTCGGGAGCATGTGCTGAGGGAATGTTTTTTTGTTTATTTTGAAACTTTTTTCTCGATTGAACGTTTATCCAACAAGCCACAGTCAATGACCGAAAGCTTTTTTATTGACAGTCCTGACAGGGTCAGGATCTCACTTTGCGGTGATTAGTCTTGAAAACTGCCACTGAAACCACAGTTATTAACAAATAGTAACTAAAATTGTACGTAATTGTGATTTCAATTACACCCGAAAAGCAGATTGTGGTGTGATAATGTCCAAATCGTGGCAATGCAGTTGGGGTGCATTTTCACAAGGCCACGACACGATACCGGTCAAACTGCAAAAGAGTCCAAAAGGACCAGCGTAACCCCAAACTCGGTGAAAAAGGTTGTATTAGCCCTGGGAGGCGTACATGCAACGGAATAACAGAACAGGAAGTCTTGCGCTCGGTCTCATCCTCGCCCTCGTGGCGGGAAGCGCAATCGCGGCCCCTCTTCCCCAGGAAACCATCACGATTCCGGAGGATCGGCTTGCCGTGACTGTCGCCTCGGCGACACAGGAACAGGCCGACCCGCTTGAAAGCGAACTCACGATCTGGGTCGGCGAGATCGAACTGGACGGCCGAAAAACCGTCTGGGTCGAGTTGATCGATTCCTATGGCGAAGTCATTTACGATTCCGAAGTGAACACCAACGAAACGCATCTTTTACCGGACGGTCGTGCTGTTGTCGTCAGTTCGATGGATCAGGATATGCTTGTCGCCGACAAGGATGAATCCCGTCTGTCAACGGAAGCAACCCTGATGGTCACCCGCCGGGTGGTCAATGACGGAGCAGACGCCACAACGGTCGAATTGATCGAAACGCAGGACGTTTCCCTCAAGCGCGGCCCCATGCTGCAAGTGGCCGATTTCGGCGAGACAGTCTGGGACAAGATTGTATCGTTCTTCGACACTGCAAAAACACGCGTTCAGGTCGCCTGGAACTGGATTGTCGGGACCCCGAAGGCCTGATCTGGGGAATGCACCCGTCAGTTACGGAAAAAAAACCATGAATGCCACCGGTTGGTGTAAGCTCGCGCAGACTGTATTGTCTGCGCGAGAGCGTGTGCATATACAGGTGCAGGCGCGCTCGCCGGAAGAAAATTTGTTTTAATTTCATTCAATTGCGTGATCCGCCTTGCTCCCCTTCCCGTAAGCACTCCGGGAATAAAAATGGAACAAGTTCACCGTCGGACGTCCTAGGGACCAGCCGCGGGATATCAAAGGATCAGACATGCGGATTGCCGTCATCGGCTCCGGAATTTCCGGAAACAGCGCAGCTTGGGCACTCAGCCACTCTCATGACGTCGTCTTGTACGAAAAGCGAATGCGGCCCGGAGGACATAGTGCGACCGCCGATATCGACTATGACGGAACCGAGCTGAGCGTCGATACCGGTTTTATTGTCTATAACGAACTCAACTATCCCAATTTCACGGCTCTTCTCGATCATCTCGGCGTGGCGAATGAAACCAGCGATATGAGCTTCGCGCTTTCTGCCGACAATGGGGCGCTCGAATGGTCCGGTCACAATCTGAACGGGGTGTTCGCGCAACGCAAGAACCTCGTTTCGCCGAAATTCCTGCGCATGTTGCGCGATATTTTCCGCTTCAACAAACGGGCCGTTGAGGACCTGAAATCCGGATCGCTCCGCGGCCAGTCGCTCGGTGGCTATCTGGCGAAAGAGGGGTATTCACGCGGTTTCATCAACGACTACCTGCTGGCCATGGGAGCCGCCATCTGGTCGACCCCGATCGCGGAAATGCATGCCTATCCTGCGGAGAGTTTTGTTGCCTTTTTCGAGAACCACCGTCTGCTTTCCTTCGACAGACCGCGTTGGCGGACTGTTTCCGGGGGGAGCAGGCACTATGTCGACCGGCTTCTCGCCCCGCTGAAGGACCGTATACGGCTCGCGACACCGGTTGTCGAAATCCTTCGCCAGGACGGCAAGGTGATCGTTTGCGATACTTCCGGCAACAGGGACGTATTCGATCATGTCGTGCTCGCGGGCCACACTGATCAGAGCCTGGCCATGCTGGGAGATCCGAGCGACACGGAACGCGAGATCCTTGGGTCCATCCGCTACCGGCCGAATGAGGTCTACCTGCACCGGGACGAGAACCTCATGCCGAGAAGCAAAAGGGTCTGGGCGTCCTGGAATTACCTCTCCGACAGGGAAGCCGGCGAGACCCGGGACGTCACGGTCAGCTACTGGATGAACCGGCTGCAGAACATCGATCCCGGAAAGCCGGTCTTCGTCACCCTCAACCCGTTCAAGGCGCCGCGCGAAGACAGGACCTTCGCAAAATACGTTTACGATCACCCGCAGTTCGATGCGTCCGCACTGGCCGCGCAAAAGCGCCTGTCTGACATTCAGGGGATCGGCAATACCTGGTTCTGCGGGGCCTGGACCGGCAACGGATTTCACGAAGACGGTCTCAAATCCGGGCTGGCCGTCGCCAGGGCCCTTGGCGCTCGGGTACCCTGGGAAGAACCGGAAGCGCCATGCCGCTATCTGGACGCCGCCGAATGAACATGAAATCACGTTCAAACCGGTTGAGAGACAATGGCCCTGTCCCGGCCGTTGCGGCGGCCCTCTACAGTGGTTCGATCATGCACGCGCGCATGAAACCGAAGGAACACCGGTTCGCTTATTCGGTTTTTTCGCTCCTAGTCGATCTGGACCGTCTCGACGAGGCGGAACACTCAACCCGGTTGTTCTCTCTCAACCGATTCAATCTTCTCTCCTTTCACGAAAAGGACCATGGTCCGAGAGACGGGTCCGATCTGCGAAAGCATATCGAAGGTCTTCTGGACGACCAGGGTCTTGCCGCGCCGGCCCGCATCCTTCTCCTCGCCTATCCAAGGGTGCTTGGATACGGCTTCAATCCGCTTAGCGTCTATTATGCCTATGCCGCAGACGGACATCTGATCGCCCTTGTCTATGAAGTACGCAACACGTTCGGGGGCATGCATACCTATGTGGCTCCGGTCGAGCCCGGCCAGATGAGCGACGCCGGAGTGCGCCAGGAGCAAGGGAAGGAATTTCACGTCTCGCCCTTTATCAGCATGGACCAGCGGTATTACTTCCGCATGCTGCCTCCGGGCGACGTGGTCAGGGTGCGTATTTTAGAAAAAGATGCAGAGGGCCCATTGCTCTCCGCGACATTTTCCGGAGCAAAGGAACCTTTCACAAGCCGAAACATTCTCCGTCAGTGCCTGCGCATACCGTTTCTGACCTTAAAAGTTGTTTGCGCCATTCACTGGGAAGCGTTTAAAATCTGGCGCAAGCGTGTACCATTTCATTCCGGACCCAAGAATAATCACGGGTCCAAAGAACATTCCCGCCATGCGTCGCTGGCTTCGAAGATCTGACATTTCAAGAGGTTCTGCCATGAATGAGCCGATTGTCCTGACACCAGACAATTTCCGTAACACATTAAAAGGGACCTCGCGGCTTGTACGAATGGCTTCCGGCCTGGCGCTCAAGATCCGTTATGGCTCTCTGGACGTCACCTTTCCGGACGACAGAACATTCCTCATAAAAGGGACTGAAGACGGTCCGCGCGGCGTCCTTAAAATCCATGACTGGCGCTTTTTCCGAATGGTGGTCCAGGCGGGAGATGTTGGTGTCGGCGAAGCTTTCATGGCCGGATACTGGTCCTCGCCGGATGTGACGACTTTTCTGGAAGTCTTCTGTATCAATCAGGAATCGATGATGGAGGTGCTGCAAGGCCGCCCCTTCACGCGCATCCTGCTTTCGGTCCGCCACTGGCTGAACGCCAACACCAAGCGCGGCTCCAGGCGAAATATTTCCGCGCACTACGATCTCGGGAACGCTTTCTACAAGGAGTGGCTCGACCCTTCGATGACCTATTCCTCGGCGATCTACAGCAACGAGACCAACAATCTTGAACAGGCCCAGGCTGAAAAATACAGCTCCCTGATCCGCCAGACCGGCATCGAACCCGGACACAAGGTTCTTGAGATCGGCTGCGGCTGGGGTGGGTTTGCCGAACATGTCGCAAAGACCGTCGGCGCCCATGTCCGCGCTCTGACCATTTCCCGGGAACAGTTCGACTATGCGAAAGAGCGGATCTTCAAGGCGGGTCTGAGTGAAAAGGTCGATGTGGTCTTTCAGGACTACCGGGATGAACAGGGCATTTTCGATCGCATAGCCTCAATCGAGATGTTCGAGGCGGTGGGCGAGAAATACTGGCCGACCTATTTCGGCCAGTTGTCCAGATGTCTCAAACCAGGCGGCAAGGCCGGCCTTCAGGTCATCACAATTCAGGACCGGATGTTCGATGACTACCGGCGGGGAACCGATTTCATTCAGCGCTATATCTTTCCCGGCGGCATGCTGCCGCCACCCGGGAGGCTCAGCGAGATCAGCAAGTCACTTGGGCTGAATCTGACCGAGCAGACGATCTTCGGCCAGGATTACGCCCGTACGCTGCAGGAATGGCGGCAGAGCTTCCATCAGGCCTGGCCGCGGATCCGACCTCTGGGCTTCGACGACCAGTTCAAACGGCTCTGGGAGTTCTATCTGCACTATTGTGAAGCTGGATTCCGCTCAGGCAACATCGATGTTCGGCAGATGGTCTACGAGAAAGCCGCCTGACCGGTCAGTCATCAGCGCGTTTGTTTTTCCAACCGGTCGCTCTCGCCACAAACGGAAAATACCAGCTGTAGGGCAGAATGCGCAGCAATTTGAGCTGGCGGACAAAAGGCTTGGGAAAGGCGATCTCAAACTTCCGCGGATGGGCAAGTCCCTTGCGGATCTGCTCCACGGCCTCCTGCACGGAAAGCAGGTAAGGCATCGGGAACGGATTGGATTCGGTTGCCGGCGTATCGACGAAGCCCGGGCTGACAATCTGGATTCGGATGCCGGCACCGTCGAGATCGAATTTCAGAGATTCGGCCAGATTGCTCAATCCGGCCTTGGTCGCGCCGTAAGCTGCGGAGGTCGGCAGTCCACTGTATCCGGCGACGGAAGAAACGACCGCGATCTGTCCACGGCCTTGTGACTTCATCGCATCAATGGCCGGGAGCAACGTGTTTACCGTTCCCATGAGATTGACGTCGAAGCTGCTGCGGTAGTCTTCAGCCTTGCCGTTCAGCCCATCCTGCGGCAGGTAGATGCCGGCGTTGGCGATGACGAGCGCCAGGCTACCGAACTTGCGGGATATCTCCCCACAAAGATCCGATATTGGGCCGGTTTCAGTGACGTTTCCCGGAAAGGCATGAATTTCACCCGGCAAATCACCAGACATGCCGGCGAGTTCCTGAAGCGCGTCCGCCGACCGGGCGGTCACCGCGACACGCCACCCATCGCGCGCCAGGTCGATCGCCAACGCCCGTCCGATGCCGGAGCTGGCACCTGTCACCCAGGCACATCCGTCCCCGGGGGACGCGACATATGATTTTTCGAACACTCAGGTCACCTCTCTTTCGCGTCTTACGCAAACACAAGGTAACCGGGTCGCTTCAAGGCACGTTATGGAGATGCTCAAGCTAGCTTATGAAAGGTGCGAACCAGCGACCGATAGGGCCGGTCAGTTCCAGTCGCCCGGCTGTGACCGCGAAGCAGATGCAATCCTCGCCCTTGTCGGCAATCGGCTTGTGATCCACATCGCCGTCGGCAAAGGCGATGTCCCCGGTCACAAAGTGTCCGTCCTCGTCGCTGAAACCTCCCTGCAGCACCAGCGTCAGTTCGGCGCCATGGTGTGTATGAGACGGCAATGCCCGTCCACCCCGGACCCACAACAAACTGGTATTGCAGCCATCGATTTCACCGAACCTGCATTCACGCACCCCCGGCAGAAGGCCCTTCCAGGCAACCTCGTTCATGGATGGCCCGATAATGGACTGCAGGGAACGCGGCACTCCGCGCGCGATCATATCGTTCTCAAGGGGGGCGGAAGAAATCTCGTCGATCAAAGGCCCATCTGAGCTGAAAATCGCACTGAGAGCGGTATCGCGGTCGCTCAGCGCAACGGGCTCCGCGCCATCCAGATCCATTCCGGCGAGAGTTTCAAGAGACGATACATAGCCTCTGTTCCGGCCACTCAATTCCAGATGCGCCCCGACGAGCGCCTGGGCTGGATAGGATAATGTCCCGGCCGCATAGCCGGCCAACAATTCATCCATTCCAGTCACGTTGTTTTCCATTATCGCTCTCATCAGGCTCCGAACACTCATGTTGCTACATGGCCGATACGCCAGGCAACGATATTCGGATCATTCCTTACACCAAATTTGTTGAACTTTGAATTTCCGCTCAGGCCCGACAGGCAAATTATACGCCCGCGCATTTCATCAAACAGCGGGAAAACAACGTAATTTCTGTCTCAATGCTGGCATTCCAGGCTCCAAGCCTTACATTGCAAACTTGATCCACTTGGTCGAGACAATTAGCGTCCGGTCTCATCAGATTCCATCTGGCCGCCACCGGGTCCGGCCAGATCACCCGGGATTTTACAAATGTCTGTGTCAGCCAGCGTTGTCGATGCCATCGGCAACACCCCCCTTATCCGCCTCAAGGCCCTTTCCGAAGAAACCGGATGTGAAATCCTGGGCAAGGCAGAATTCATGAACCCGGGCCAGTCGGTCAAGGACCGCCCTGCCCGTCAGATGATCCTTGAAGCCGAAGCCCGCGGCGATCTCAAGCCGGGTGGCGTGATCGTAGAGGGAACAGCAGGCAATACCGGTATTGGCCTTGCCCTGGTGGCCAGTGCGCGCGGTTACAGAACCGTGATCGTGATTCCGGAAACCCAGACCCAGGAAAAGAAGGACATGTTGCGTCTTTGCGGCGCAGAACTGGTCGAAGTTCCAGCCAAGCCGTTCAAGGACCCGAACAACTACCAGCATGTTGCCCGGCGTCTGGCTGAAGAACTGGCCAAAACCGAGCCCAACGGCGTCATCTTCGCCGATCAGTGGAACAATCTCGACAACCGCAAGGCCCATTACCTGACCACCGGACCCGAGATTCTGGAGCAGACAGGTGGCAAGGTCGACGGTTTCATATGTGCCGTCGGTTCCGGTGGAACGCTGGCCGGTGTCTCCAGTTTTCTTCAGGAAAACAAACCCGGTGTCATTATCGGCTGCGCCGACCCGCGGGGCGCGGCGATGCAGTCCCTGTTCACCACCGGTGAGGCCGTCGCTTCCGAGGGCGGATCCATTGCCGAGGGCATCGGCCTTGGCCGCAGCACGCCCATCGTCCGCGACGTGAAGGTCGATCATGCCTATACGATTCCCGACGACGAGGCCTTGCCGCTGGTCTTTGCCCTCGCCCGGGATGAAGGCCTTTTGTTGGGCGGATCCACGGGGATCAATCTTGCCGGGGCTCGCCGGCTCGCCAGGGAAATAGGTCCGGGCAAGACCATCGTCACCATCTTGTGCGACCACGGCACCCGGTCGCAGTCCAAGCTCTACAATCCGGAGTTCCTGCGATCCAAGAAGCTGCCTGTTCCCGAATGGCTGGAACGGCGGGACTCCATCCAGCCTCCCCTGGCCTGACGCTCACCCGGCTGAAGATACATGGATCCGACAGATCAAGATCTTATACAGGATGGCACGGTTGCCGATACGGTAATCAGGGACACGGTGCAAGATGTCGGTTTTCTCGACCTCATGGCGCACAATCTCGGTCTGGTCGCCGCCTTTGTCGCACTCATGTATATCACCGCCAGTATCTGCGCCGTCCGTGAGGTCATGAACTCGCGGACGTCGCAAGGCTCGGTCGCATGGCTGCTGTCCCTGTTCTTCCTTCCCTATATCACCGTGCCGCTCTATTTCGTCTTCGGATGGCGTTCATTTTCCGATTACGCCAAGATCCAGGCCACACTGGGCCGTGCGGAAAGGGCACGACGGGCCGATGAACTTGGACTTACGGACCATGAGGAAACCCGGGACTGGCCGGTTCTGTCGCGCGTCGCCGGGGTCCCGTTTCTGGCAGGCAACACTGCGGAGCTGCTGATCGACGGCGAGGCGACATTCTCGGCTATCAAAAAAGCCATCGCCGAAGCGCAGAATGTCATCTTCTTTCAGTTTTTCGCCATTCATGAAGATGCACTCGGCCGGGAAATGGCCGATGCGCTGATCGCCCGGGCAAAGGAAGGGATCCGCGTTTATTTCCTTTATGACGACGTCGGCAGCCACGGCTTGTCCAGAGCGTATCTCAACCGCCTGAAAGAAGCCGGGATCAAGGTCTGCGGCTTCAATGAAAATCACAAGTTCCTGCGCCTGCTGGGGCCGATGCGTCTCAATTACCGCAATCACCGCAAGCTGGTCGTCACCGATTTGCGCACCGCGTTCGTGGGCGGTCACAACGTTGCCGACCAATATGTCGGGCGCAACAAGTGGTTCGGCAGATGGCGCGATACCCATGTGAAAGTCTCGGGACCTGCAGGCGTCGGTTGCGCCCTGTCCTTTACGGAAGACTGGCTCTGGGCCAGCGGCGAGCGGATCGAATTGCCGCCGGTCACCGAAGTGCCGATGCCCGGTGACGAATCCGTGCTGGTGATGCCTACGGGGCCTGCCGACAAGCTGGAAGAATGCGCGATCGCCTTTGTCGAAGCGGCCGCACGTGCAAAAAAACGGTTCTGGATCACGACACCTTATCTCGTACCCTCGCTGGATGTGCAGACAGCCCTTTGCGCTGCTGCCATGCGCGGTGTCGATGTGCGCATTCTGCTGCCCGAAAAACGCGATCACTGGACCGTCTGGCTGGCCAGCCATGCCTATGAGGACACACTGGTGCAGCGGGGCGTGAAAGTTTACCGCTATACGGACGGTTTCCTGCACCAGAAGGTGACCCTTCTGGATGACGATCTCGTCTCGATCGGCACGGTTAATTTCGACAACCGGTCCTTCCAGATCAATTTCGAACTCACCTTGTGGTTCACCCATGAGCGCATGATCGGCAAGGTGGAGGAAATGCTGGAAACCGATTTCAAGAGTGCGAAACTCACATGGCCGGAAGCCTTCCAGTCCCGCAGCTATGTCTTCCGCGTCCTGGCCCAGGGGGCGCGGCTTCTCTCGCCAATTCTCTAAGATCTCGTAGTATCCAAGTCCGGTTCGCCCTGTTCCTTTTCCGTCAGACTGTTCGAAGGAGACCCTCATGACGACCCCCTTGTTTCGCGACGATGCCTATCTTCGATCCTGTGAAGCGGAAGTGGCGGGCGTCAATGAGCGCGGCGGTATTGTGCTGGACAGAACCGTCTTTTACGCCACCGGCGGCGGGCAGCCCGGCGACAGCGGTTACCTGGAACTGGAAGACGGCAGCCGGATCGACATCGCCACAGCGGTTTATGACGAGGACAAGAAAACCATTGTCCACGTACCTTCTGAGGGCCAGTCCCTGCCTTCGCCAGGCACGAAGCTGAGCGTCCATATCGACTGGTCCCGGCGCTATCGGTTGATGCGCATGCATACGGCCCTGCATTTGCTGTCGGTTGCCTTGCCGTTTCCGGTCACCGGCGGTCAGATCGGCGATCCGGAGGGGCGCCTCGACTTCGACATGGGTGAAGAGACCATCGACAAGGAGAGCCTTCTGGAAAAGATCAATGAACTCGCCAGCGGCGATCATGAAGTCACAACCGAATGGATCACCGACGAGGAACTGGACGCCAGTCCGGGGCTCGTCAAAACGATGACCGTCAAGCCACCGCGCGGCTCGGGACGTGTCCGGCTGGTCAGGATCGGCGGCGAAATCGATCTGCAGCCCTGTGGTGGCACCCATGTTTCCAGGACCTCTGAAATCGGCCTGCTTGCCCTCGGCAAGATCGAAAAGAAGGGCAAACAGAACAGGCGCGTCCGCATTCGTCTCAGCGACTGAATGGATGTGAGGTTCAAGATCCCCTTTGTCATGACCTCAACCCAATGTGGAAAAGGCTGCCGGTCTTGAAGTGCCGGACGAAGCTGTCAGTATTCCGCAGGACGATAGATGCTGGAGTGGAAGCCGGAACATGAAACTTTCAGGAGGATGCCAATGCGGGGCCGTGACTTTCGAAATGGAAAGCCGGACCCCCTACCCATTCATGCGATGCTATTGTTCGATCTGCAGGAAGGTCGGAGGCAGCGCCGGATATGCCATCAATCTCATGGCTGCTGCCGACAGTCTGAAGATGAAAGGCGAAGCGTCCAAGGCATTTTACCATGCCATGACAGACGGAAAGCCCAGTTCGGCGGAACGGCACTTTTGCGGCTCCTGCGGCAGTCACCTCTGGCTCTGGGATCCGAACTGGCCGGAGCTGATCCATCCCCACGCCGGCGCTATCGACTCAGCCTTGCCAACGCCGCCGGAGAGTGTCCATATCATGCTTGAATTCAAACCGGACTGGGTCGATGTTCCGGAAGGACCGGGACATGTTCACTTCCAGCGCTATCCGGATCTGTCCATCGAAGACTGGCACAAGTCCAAGGGCCTCTACGAGACTTGAGGAAACCATAGGATCGACCACCCGCCTGTACCGACCCAATGACTGGCCGACAATCTCCCGTCTCCGGACCTCGTGGTGATCAACGCTAGTCCCTCCCCGTCACGCAACGGGATGCTCTCTCATTAAGCCCGGGGGCTCATATTTCCGGCCCGGTTTTCGTCGAGGTCTACGAAATGCGCGAGTGGGGCAGCGACCTGCCCCACTCGCTGGACGACAACAGCTCAGCCATAGTCAAGGCTATTTGCGACCGGATCACGTTCCCGTTTGCAGCACTTCAAAGAAATCACGAATTTCCTGTGATATTTGATTGGTACTGAGATTCATGCTGTCAGCCGCCTCCAGGAAGTCGCTAGCGGCTTTGTCTGTCGTTTCGATTGCTTCCCCCACACCACTGATATTTTGATCGAGAGACTCGGCCCCTGTGGCCAAGGTCTGGATACTTTGCGATATCTCCTGGGTGGCTGCTCCCTGTTCCTCAACTGCGGCTGCGGCTGACGCCGTCATTTCATTCAGCTCCTTGACGACCTCGGATATCGAGTTGATGGAGGCCACCGCGGCGCCGGTCGACTGTTGAATTTCACCGACCTGTTGATCGATCTCTTCGGTCGCCTTTGCCGTTTGCTCGGCCAGCACCTTGACTTCGCTTGCAACGACGGCAAAGCCTTTACCCGCATCACCGGCGCGTGCCGCTTCAATGGTCGCATTGAGTGCAAGAAGGTTGGTCTGTTCCGCGATGGCGTGGATCAACCCCACGACATCACCGATCTTCTGTGCTGCCCCGGACAGACCGGCCACCTGCTGACTCGATTCTTCGGTACCTGCCGCAGCCTGGCTGGCAATAGTTGACGCGCCAGTAATCTGTTTGGAAATTTCCTGGATGGAGCTTGACAGTTCCTCCGTTGCAGAGGCAACGGTCTGAACACTCACCTTGGTGTCCATCGACACACTCGTCGCGTGTTTCACCTGTTCCTGAGCTGATTTCGATACGGTAGTCAGCGTTCCCGCACCGTCCGAGATCAAGCGCGCGCCCTGATCCACCATCTCAAGTGGCTGCTCGACCTTGCGCTGGAAGCTCTCGATGGCCGTGTTCTGACGTTCGTTCTGCTCAGCCCTTTCCTGCAACAGCTTTTCTTCATACGTCGAGATTGCCAGATCCATGTCCAGGAAAACCGCGGCAGTAATGGCAGTCAGGTACTTGGTCCGATCCTTGAGCGTCCGCTTATATTTACGCATTATTGTGGAGTGCAATCGGGACAACACAAAATTGTATCCACCAATATACCATCTTGGTTCCAGGCCAATTCGGCAGTGAACATGTCCAACCCGGTTGATGCTATCCTGATACTCTTGATCAAAGCCGTTGTTGAACAATTTCTCCCAGTGGCTTTCCTGTGCTGACATCAATTGCGGTTGCAATTCTCCGATCATTTCCGAGAGGTGCGGATAGCGCTTGATATGACTGTAGAAGGCGGAAAGAACCTCCCCAAGGTTCGGTTGGATGACAGGCCAAAGATTCCTGAGGGTCGTGATGGTCTCCTTATCAATTTCCGCAAACTGCAGGCGCTTCTGAAAGTCATTTTCATTGTGGGTCATTGCCGGTCTCCAATTTATCTAAAAATTACCTCCTTCCCCAAACAAGTAATTAACTAACAAATACATCGTAATTACTGACTATTAGTCTGCGACCGCCTTAATTTATTAACTGTCATTAATACGAATATACTGTCTATTTGAACAAGGCATCGGTTCCAGATCGAATCGTTACGGGTTCCCCCTAAAAGCTCTGCCGCCAACGACCAATCATTTGACTGCGACAAACCAGTCTCCGGCAGAGCGGATCAGCCGGTGTTTTCAGACCCTGCTCCACGGAGACTTTTCCGGAAGAAATTCAAGTTTTGCATTCCCTCAAGTCAGACAAAGGCAGTGACCTTCTACTGGGCTTGTTCGGACATGCTAAAACTACTTGATTGGCAACCGCGCATCTTCATCCGCGTCGAAATATTTTAAAACACCCTAATAATATTAAAATAATAAATATAACTTCAATTACTTTATTTATTATAGACTTTTTTCCGTCTTATCATCTATCTTGTTCATAATACTATTTTAAACAAAAGTTCATTAGATAAAATTTCACCCTTTGCATTTCACCACCAGACATTTGCATCCAAAGCCGAAAAGACAGCTGTTGGGAGCGCAGTGCGGCACACAGGCAATCGGCAAGCGAACTGCCAGGGTTTTTCCGGCCTTTTTGCTCCTTTTGCAGAGACTACCGGTTTCGTTCGGCCCGGCACATGCCGCGTTGACGATCAGCTTTTCTTCTTCCTATCGAAACAAGGTCCATCGGTGTGCGTCACGTGAACCGAGATGCATGCAGCCTATTTCCCCCTTGCCAACGCCGATGGAGACCGTCCATATCATTCTTGAATTCACGCCGGATTGGGTCGATGTTCCGGAAGGTCCGGGACATGGTCGCTTCCAGCGCTATCCGGATCTGTTCATCGAATACCGGAACAGGTGCAAAGGCCTTTACGAGACTTAAGGAAAACGCATGACCGACCACCCGCTCGTGTCGACCCAATGGCTGGCCGATCATCTCTCCTCTCCCGATCTCGCGGTCATCAATGCCTGGATGCCACCAGTCACACATCCGGATGCTCCGCCTGTCTATCCGGAAGCCCATATCCCGGGTGCGGTATTCTTCGACGTCAACGAGATCTGCGACAAGGGTGTTGACCTGCCCCATATGCTCCCGGCCCCGCACGTATTCTCCTCCGCCATGCGCAAGCTCGGTATCGGCGACGGTCAGACACTCGTGGTCTATGACGATTTCGGCCTCTACTCCGCCGCCCGCGTCTGGTGGACCTTCCGCACCATGGGAGTGGAGCGCGTCTATGTACTGGATGGCGGGTTTCCCAAATGGCGGGCGGAGGGCCGGCCGTTTGACGATCACACTCCGCGTCCGGTTCAGAGCCATTTCTCGGCCCGCTTGAACCACGGCGCCGTGGCCGATCTGGCCCACCTGCGCGAAACCATATCGTCCGGTCGGAGGCAAATCCTGGATGCGCGATCCGCAGAGCGTTTTGCCGGAGACGCGCCAGAACCAAGGGCCGGACTCCGGGCCGGTCACATGCCTACGGCACGCAATCTGCCTTTCACGCGGCTTCTTTCCGAAAATGCCACCTTTCTGCCGCGCGAAGACCTTGCCGCCGCGTTCCGGGATGCGGGGATAGATCCGGAAAAGCCGGTGACGACCACATGCGGGTCCGGTGTCACCGCTGCGATACTGACGCTTGGCCTGACCATTCTCGGAGTTCGGGACCTTGCCCTTTACGACGGGTCCTGGGCCGAATGGGGCGGCCGGGACGACACGGAGGTCGTCACCGGTTCGGAGTGAGCCTAGGTTCCGGTTTTCAAGGCGTCGAAGAAGCCCCGGATTTCATCTGAAATTTCATTGGCGCCAGCGGTCATCCGGTTCGCGACGGAAAGGAAATTTTCCGCGGCGCGACCGGTCGACTCAATTGCTTGTCCCACGCCACCAATGTTCTCATCCAGGGTATCGGCGCCAGCGGCGACGGTCTGGACGTTCTTCGATATTTCCTGCGTCGCCGCACCCTGTTCTTCAACCGCAGCGGCGATTGTTGCCGTCATTTCATCAAGCCGGTTGACCACTTCGGAAATCGAATGAATGGACGTGACCGCATTGTCTGTCGACTGCTGGATCTCATCGACCTGCTGACTGATTTCCTCTGTCGCCCTTGCCGTTTGTTCCGCAAGGGTCTTGACCTCACTGGCAACGACCGCGAAGCCTTTTCCGGCGTCTCCGGCACGAGCGGCCTCAATGGTCGCGTTGAGTGCAAGCAGATTGGTCTGTTCGGCAATGGCCTGAATCAACCCGACGACATCTCCGATCTTCTGCGCGGCCCCCGCCAGACTTGAAACCTGCTCGCTGGAACGCTCCGTGTTGTCGGCAGCTTCGCTTGCGGTCCTGGAGGCGTTCGAGATCTGCTTGGAAATTTCCTGTATGGAAATTGACAGTTCTTCAGCCGCGGACGCCACGGTCTGGACGCTTTCGCTGGACTCCCTGGAAACCGTCTCCGCCACGTGGACCTGTTCCTGCGCGGATTTGGAGACATCCATCAACTGGCCCGCTTCACCGGCCATGTCGCGCGCATCTTCATCGACTTTCAGGAGAGGTTGCTCAACCTGGCTTTCGAACCGTTCAATCAACCGGTTGAGGCGCTCCGTCTGTTCGGCGCGATCCTGCAGAAGCTTTTCCTCATACGTCGAGATCGCCAGATCCATATCCAGCATGACGGCAGATGTGACATGATCGAGAATCTGGCCCAGATCCCTGAAAGACATTCTGTATTTGCGAATAAGAAGATTGTGAAGCCGGGTGAGCACGTAATTGTAGCCGGCAATATACCAGCGTGGCTCAAGCCCGATCCGGCAGTGAACATGGCCGATCCTGTTTATGCTTTCCAGATAGGCTTTATCAAAGCCGTTGGTGAATAGCTTTTCCCAATGTGCCTTCTGCGCAGAGACAAGCCGCGATGTCTTTCCTCCCACCAGGGACGCCAGTTCAGGCTGCGTCTTGATATGCGCATAAAAGCCATTCAACAGATCGTCCAGGGCTGGCTGGACAACTGGCCAGAGCTCTCTGAGCGCGGCAATGGCTTGCGGATCAATCTGGATGAACTTCATTCGGGACTGAAAATCAATATCGCTGTTGTGCATGAGGACCTACCGTTTAAGAGTTCCCCTAACTCGCTCTCCAACATTCAAAAATTCTTTAACGACGGCGAACAAACTGTCTACTTCAACGGATGTTTTCAGCTCTCCCAAGAGAAATCACTGACGCATCTGAAAAGGAGGTCTGAGCACACGCTGAAACCGGGTAATCTGGCAGTCGCCTCGAGCCCTTTCAGCCGAAATCCGGGGCGGATTCAATCGGCAGGCAACGCGGCAGCATATACCTGTCAGTCGACACAAAAAGGCCCTGGAACACGTGTTCCAGGGCCTTTTCTGGCTGGTATGGGCTGCCGTATCGAACAGTCGGGATGCGCCTGCCCAAACCCTTGTCAGTGATGCAGGATCTGGCTGAGGAACAGCTTCGTGCGCTCATGCTGCGGATTGGTGAAGAACTCTTCCGGCTCGTTCTGTTCGACGATCTGGCCCGCATCCATGAAAATGACGCGGTTCGCGACCTTGCGGGCAAAACCCATTTCATGGGTCACGCAGATCATGGTCATGCCTTCTTCCGCAAGACCGACCATGACGTCGAGAACTTCCTTGATCATTTCCGGATCGAGGGCCGAAGTCGGCTCATCGAACAGCATGATTTTCGGGCTCATGCAGAGCGAACGGGCAATGGCAACGCGCTGCTGCTGTCCGCCGGAAAGCTGTCCGGGATACTTGGATGCCTGCTCGGGAATCTTCACGCGCTCCAGATAGTGCATCGCGATTTCCTCCGCTTCCCGTTTCGGCATCTTCCGCACCCAGATCGGCGCGAGCGTGCAGTTTTCCAGGATTGTCAGATGCGGAAACAGGTTGAAGTGCTGAAAGCACATGCCGACTTCGCGACGGATTTCATCGATCTTCTTCAGATCGTCGGTCAGTTCAATACCATCGACCAGGATCTGCCCGGCCTGATGCTCTTCAAGCCGGTTGATACAGCGGATCATAGTGGACTTTCCGGAACCGGAAGGGCCGCAGACAACGATCCTTTCGCCGCGCATGACCTTCAGGTTGATGTCGCGCAGAACGTGAAAATCACCGTACCACTTGTTCATGTTCTTGATTTCGATCGCCACATCGGTTTCCGAAATCGTCATTTTCGTGCGATCGGCTGCGAGTTCCTCGTCGCGTACTGCGTTCACTGTCATGATGTCTACTCCAAGAGTGTTTCGGGTCCGGGGCGCAGCGCTTGTCCGCGCGCCCCGGATGCGAATTCCTAGCGTTTGTGTCCCGTGTGCAGTTTGTTCTCCATGAAGATGGAATAGCGCGACATGCCGAAGCAGAAGCACCAGAACACTATTGCTGCGAAGAGATAACCCGTGTGTCCCTGACTTGGCGTCGACCAGGTCGGGTCCGTGAAGGATGACTGGATCTGGCCCAACAGGTCGAACATGCCGACGATCAGAACCAGAGTCGTATCCTTGAACAGGCCGATGAAGGTGTTGACGATGCCCGGGATCACCAGTTTCAGCGCTTGTGGCAGGACGATGAGATACATCATCGGCCAGAAGCGGAGCCCCAGAGCCATCGCGCCTTCATACTGTCCCTTCGGGATTGCCTGAAGTCCGCCGCGAACCACCTCCGCCATATAGGCGGCGGAGAACAGCGTCACGCCGATCAGTACGCGCAGCAGCTTGTCGAAGGTGACACCCTCCGGCAGGAACAGCGGCAGCATGACCGAGGACATGAACAGCACGGTGATCAACGGCACGCCGCGCCAGAACTCGATGAAGACAATCGAAATCGTCCTGATGATCGGCATTTTCGACCGGCGTCCGAGCGCCAGCGCTATGCCGAGCGGCAAGGACGCGACGATACCCGTCACCGCGATGACCAGCGTCACCAGAAGCCCGCCCCAAACGGCTGTTTCCACGATCGGAAGGATAACCCAGTCACCGATGACCAGACCGGTCAGCAGGTAGTAGGCAATGATCGGGAAGACGATCAGAAACAGGACCGCATTCAGCCGTTTGAACGGTACGCTCGGGATTGCCAGCGGCACCAGAAGCATTAGGAACAGCGCGTAAACGATGTTAACCCGCCAGACTTCCTCACTCGGATACCGCCCGTAGATGAACTGCGGGAAGTAAGCTTCCACATAAGCCCAGCAGGCCCCGCTGTGGCCACCGACCTGAGGCAGACAGGCCTCCCGGTTCTGGCCGGTCCAGACGGCATCGATCAATGCAAACTGGATAAGAGGCGCAATGAGCCAATAGGCCAGAAGAATGCCGATGATTGTCAGCACCGTATTGCCGATGGACGAAAACAGGTTCTGCCGCATCCAGCCGATAATGCCGGTGGTCGAGATAGGCGCCGCCAGGTGCGGCGCCTCCTCGGTTCTGATGTGGAACAAATTTGTGTTTGCCATGATTTATGCGCTCCTTACCGTTCCACGAGCGCCATGCGCTGGTTGTACCAGTTCATGAAGGCTGAAGTGATCAGACTGAGCGATAGATAGACCGCCATCCAGATACCGATGATTTCAATCGCCTGACCGGTCTGGTTCAGAACCGTGCCACCCATGGACACAAGGTCCGGATACGCGATGGCAACCGCCAGGGACGAATTCTTCGTCAGGTTCAGATACTGACTGGTCAGCGGCGGAATGATCACGCGCATTGCCTGCGGGATGATCACAAGACGCAATGTCGGCCCGTTGCGCAGACCGAGCGCATGCGCCGCCTCTGTCTGACCATGACTGACGGCCTGGATACCCGCACGAACGATCTCGGCGATGAACGAAGCGGTGTAGATGGACAGAGCCGCCGTCAGAGCCAGAAACTCGGGGATCACGTTGATCCCGACGTTCAGCTCAAATCCCTGACGAAGGATCGGACCGGATTCAACGAAATTCGGATGCTCCAGGGTCATGGGCATTCCGGTGACCAGATAGGTAATGATCGGAATGCCGATGATGAGTCCCACGCCGGACCAGAAAACCGGAAACTGCTGTCCCGTGTCTTCCTGGCGTTTGCGTGCCCATCGTGAGACGAAGAACGATGCGATAATCCCGATGATCAGGGCATAGCCAACCCACTCGGATCCGGGTTCCCAGATCGGTTTCGGAAGCCGCATTCCACCGATGTTCAGGTGAAATGTATCGAATATCGACCATTTTTCCCGTTTGCCCGGGATGGATCGCAGCACCGCGAAATACCAGAAAAAGATCTGCAGCAGCAGCGGGATATTACGGACCAGCTCGACATAACAATAGGCCAGCCGGTTGATCACCCAGTTGTTGGACAAACGGGCGATACCGATAATGAAGCCGAGAAGAGTCGCAAAAATGATTCCGACCGCGGCAACCAGAAGTGTATTCAAAAAGCCGACGTAAAGAGCCCGGCCATAGCTTGATGTTTCAGAATATTCGACCAGCGACTGGTTGGTTCCAAAGCCGGCCGTGTTTTCAAGAAAGCTCCAACCGGAGGCAATATTCTGCCTTTCAAGGTTGGTTATCGTGTTCGTAACGATGAAGTATCCCAATGAAACCACCGCGATCACCAATACCAACTGGTAAAAGATGCTGCGGATTTTGGGATCATTCATCAGCGAAGCACGCGCCGGCGCCCCCGCCGAGTCCTGCTCCATTACTGACATAGAACCTCGCCCAAGTTATACGGAAAGAGCCCGGCTTTCAGCCTCTCCTCTTTCACGTCCAAACCTGTCTCTGCAGAGCGCATTCGCGCTTTCCCCTGTCGGTCGAGACAGTCTGTCCCCCCGCGCCATTGCCGGTATGTTCCGACTTCCGATGCGTGGAATTTATTAGGGGTCCCGGCAGCTTTGCGCCGCCGGAACCCCATAAACCCTCGGATTATATGAGGATCAGCGGACCGGCGGGGCGTACATGAAGCCGCCTGCGTTCCACAATGCGTTCACACCGCGCGAGATGCCGAGCGGAGTGTCCGGGCCAACGTTGGCGTTGAAGGACTCTTCGTAGTTGCCGACGTTCTTGACGATGTTGTAGGCCCAGTCGTTGGACAGGCCGATGGCTTCGCCGAATGAACCCTCAGCGCCCAGCAGACGCTTGACGGACGGATTGTCGGAAGCCTTCATTTCATCGACATTTTCGGAGGTCACGCCGAGTTCTTCAGCGTTGAGCATCGCGTTCAAGGTCCACTTGGCGACGTTGAACCACTCGTCGTCACCCTGACGCACGACCGGACCCAGCGGCTCTTTGGAAATGATTTCCGACAGAACCATGTGGTCGCCCGGGTTGGTGAGCTTCAGGCGCTGAGCGTACAGACCGGATGCATCCGTGGTGTACACGTCGCAACGACCGGCGTCATATGCAGCAACAACTTCGTCGGCTTTTTCGAAAGCAACGATTTCGTACGGCATATTGTTGGCACGGAAGTAGTCGGCAACGTTCAGCTCGGTCGTGGTACCGGTGTTGGTGCAGACGGATGCGCCGGAAAGTTCCAGAGCGGACGTGACACCAAGATCCTTGCGGACCATGAATCCCTGGCCGTCATAGTAGTTCACACCAGCAAAGTTCAGACCCAACTGGGTGTCGCGTGACATGGTCCAGGTGGTGTTGCGTGACAGTACGTCAACTTCGCCGGACTGCAGAGCGGTGAAACGCTCTTTTGCAGACAGCGGAGTGAATTTCACAGCGGAGGCGTCGCCGAATACTGCGGCAGCCATCGCGCGGCAGAGGTCAACGTCCAGTCCGGTCCAGTTGCCTTGTGCGTCGGGATTCGAGAAACCCGGCAGGCCCTGACTCACGCCACACTGAATGAAACCTTTAGCCTTGACGTCTTCCAGCGTCGTTGCACCGGCAGCCGTCGTTGCGGCGACTCCCATAGCAGCGCCGAGTACGAGCGGAAGGATTTTTTTCGACATGGATATGCAGCCTTTATTTGTTACCCATACTTTATTCCGTCGAGCCAGACAGGAAGACGCCCTCATCGTCATTCATTGAGGACGATTGCGGCCTTTCCGGCCACTTCCTCCAGGCGTCTCGCGTCCCACCCAACTCACCCATACGATGGCATTTGGCTGTTCGGGTCAAGTACTTGGTGTCGTATTCTCATCAAAATTCTTGACCGAGCTGCCAAATTGCTCCCCGAGACTGCACAAAACGCGAACATGTTCACTTTCTCCGCAACAGCTGCCTAAGTTGCAACCAGCTAGTGTTGCCAAGCTGAAACCACACCCGGGCTGCCGGTCGGCAAATCCGTGAACATCAGCCCGTTCGCAAGGGCCTCCCCTGCACAGGATACACCGTGTATTGCACTGCCCACCCGATGAACAGCCAACCGGGTTGAAGATATCTTCTGTTCGGCTAGTGTTGACTAACACCTTGATATTTCGCTCTTTAGCATCAAGGCCACGCCACCCAAGCAGGACATCATGAACAACAACTCTTCTGACGTGCAAAAAAAGATCGACACGGTGATCACGCATACCGGCCGGCATCCGAAATCCTTTCATGGCTTCGTCAACCCGCCCGTCGTTCATGCCTCGACTGTTCTTTACCCGGATGTCGAGACCATGGTTACCGGCAAGCAGACCTACTCCTATGGACGGCGCGGAAACCCGACCACGGATTCCCTGGAAGAAGCGCTCACGGAAATGGAAGGCGCGGCAGGATCCAAGCTGGCCAATTCCGGTCTGAACGCGATTGCGCTCGCCATATTGTCCTGCGTGAAGTCAGGCGACCATATTCTGATCGCCGACACCGCCTATGGACCGACCCGGCATTTCGCCGATACGGTTCTGCCAGGTTACGGCGTCGCAGTGGAATATTACGACCCAGGTCTTGGAGACGGTATCAGGTCGCTGTTTCGGCCGGAAACCACGGCCGTCTTCACGGAAGCGCCAGGGTCCCTCACGTTCGAAATGCAGGACGTGCCGGCGATTGCCGCCGCCGCGCACGACATCGGGGCGACGACCCTGATGGACAACACCTGGGCCAGTCCGCTCTTCTGCCAACCGCTCTCTTTGGGGATAGACCTGTCCATTCAGGCAGGCACGAAATATATCGTCGGTCATTCCGACGTGATGCTTGGAACAATAGCCGCAAGTGAACGGGCCTGGGAGAAACTGGACACATTTTGCGGCGCCATGGGCAGCCACGTGGCTCCGGACGACGTCTATCTGGGTCTTCGCGGCCTGCGGACCCTTTCGGTGCGTCTTGAACGGCACCAGCGTAACACTTTCACGGTGCTCGACTGGCTGAAGGACCAGCCCGGGATCGGAAAAATTCGCTACCCGGCCCTTGAGAGCGACCCGGGTCACCAGATCTGGAAACGCGATTTTACCGGCAGTTCCGGACTGTGCGCTTTCGATTTCCGGAAAGGCACCACGAGGGACGAGGCGTATTCCTTCCTGAACGCCCTGAAATTTTTCGGGCTTGGATTTTCCTGGGGAGGTTTCGAGAGCCTAGCAATACCTGTGCGGCTGAATGGCATGCGCACCGTGAACCAGCCCGAAGACGACCTGCAATCCGTCCGTCTTCATATCGGGCTGGAAGATCCCGAGGACCTGATCAAGGATCTCGATCAGGCGTTGAAACAGGCCTTGAAGTAACCGCAAATTCCGGCGGCACGATCAGATCGTCGGATCGTGCCGCTTTTCCTTGAAGATCAGCCAGAGATTGCGGAAATAGATCAACAGGCCCAGTCCCTGACCGGCAATGAACACCGGATCCTGGCGCTGTATGGAATAGATCAGCAAAAGCACCCCGCCGGCGATGGAAAAGAACCAGAAGGCGACGGGAACGATGGAGCGGCCAACCCGCTCGGATGCGATCCACTGAATGACGAACCGCATCATGAACATCGCCTGGGCGATGAAACCGAGGATAATCCAGAGATCGAATTGCTCGACGAATACCGCGTGCAGCCAGTCAAAAAGTGCGTTCATGTGAGGTCCAGTCGGTGTTTTCGGTCTTTCGGCGGTTTTTCTAGCGGCATCGGTGCTTCAAGGGGCCAGACGATAGATCAGGTCAGTGCCCGGACTTCGGGAATTTTCTTGCGGCGGCGGCGCAACCACCAGACACCGGCAAGATCGAGTATTCCGACAAGCGCCCGGTCGAAGATCCCGTATTTGGACGTGCCGTGCCGCCGCTGCCGGTCCTGCACGTCGATATGGGTCACGCCGTAGCCTTCGCGGATGACAAGCGCAGGAAGAAACCGGTGCCAGCTGTCGAAATACGGCAACTGCAGAAACACTTCACGCCGCAGGGCCTTGAGGCCGCAGCCGCTGTCGCGGGTGTTGTCGCGCAGGATCGCGCCGCGAATCTTGTTGGCGAATTTGGACGCATAACGCTTTGCAAGACTGGCCTTGCGGCCGAGCCTTTGACCGGCTGCCAATGCGACAGCGGGGCCGGCCGCTTCGAGCGCATCCAGCAGCTTGGGTATGTATGCCGGATTGTTTTCCCCGTCACCGTCAATCGTCGCGACGATATCGCCGCGGGCATGCTGTACACCAGTGCGCACAGCGCAGCTCTGGCCGCATGAGTTTTCATGCCGGATCGGACGCAACCAGTCATGGGTTGCCGCGTAATCCTGCAGAACGATGTCCGTGCCGTCGGATGACCCGTCATCGATGACAATGACTTCAAAACGCCGGCCGTCCAGAGCCGTTTCGATCTCGTCGAGAAGGATCGGCAGGTTTTGGGCCTCATCCTTGGCGGGAACGACAACGGTGACGGCGAGCGATCCCCTGTTTGCGGCCAGACCTTCCAGAAAGCTTTGGGTCATGAGCGTGTCCGTTCTGCCTGTTCCGCCATTTGCGCCTCCGCCAGAACCCGCTCCGCGCCGCGCCGTCCGCGAATAACCTGCCAGACCGCACGCAGGCACGCCATTGCGGACAGCGTATTCATGTTGGGAACGATCTTGCCGGAAGCTGACAAGTGAAAACCGATCCGCCGGCGCGCCATCGCCCGGACGGAAAAGAACGTGAAGGTCATGCCCAGCAAGGTGCCCGCAATGACGTCGCTCGGATAGTGGGCACCGACCATGACCCGGCTGAAGGCCAGCCAGAAGGCAGCGACCACGATCAGCCAGCGGTACGCGGGAAAGATGAAGGCAAGTGCTGTGGCGAGCGCGGCCACGGTGGTCGAATGGCCTGACGGAAAGCTCGTATAGCTGCCGTTGAAGGCCAGAAAGTCAAAATGGACAGGGCCGAATTCCTCGTAGAGTTTCGGCCGGGCGCGCCCGAGCGACCACTTGAAGACGATTGCCAGAAGGCCGGTTGCGGCAACTGTATAGAAGATGAATGCCGCATAGGTGAATAAGGCGCCGATGGCCATGCGCAAACGAAACGCATAGCGTCCCGCGTCCACCGCCAGCAAGGCAAGGCAGACGATGCCCGTGGATCCAAGTATCCAGTCGGACTTGCCGAGATCGGTGAAAACCCGAAAAGCGGAGCGGTATTCGCCGGGCAAAGATTGCAGCCAGGGAAATGTCGGAACGTCAAAGGCGACAACCGCGATGCCGACTGTCAGCAGCAGCACAGCGAGAATGTCCTGCGGCCTTTGGCCTGGGGGCAGAGGATCCCTGTTGTGCCGAGAACGTTCCTTGCGCCCGGCAAACAGAATTGCGGCGCGCCTTATATTCCCGCGCATGCGCGCATGCGCGCGCCAGACAAATTTACCGCTGCTCGTCATTGCCGTCCTGCGTAGCCGTAAGCGAACCGGCGTTCTGATAAAGCGCGATATCGACTTTATCACCGCCGTTGATGTTCAGGCCGTCTACCCTTTTTCGAGCCTCCGGCACAAGACCAATCTCTTTGGCAGCCTCCAAAAAGGCCTGTTCCTCCCGGCTTTCTATGGCCGCGACACGGCAATCACCGGAAGCTGCATCTCCGGATCGGGCGAGAAACTCCGCAGCGCCTTTCGATGAAATGATGCGGGTGCCCGTTCCTTCAAGAAAGATGAAGCTCGGTTCGTGAAAACCCGATGTGACCACCTGGCGGGTTTCCTGCCGCGCGCAGCCGTGAATTCCGTCAAGGGCCGCAACAAGACGCGGACTCACCCACACCGGAGACAGGGCCGGCCCCACAAAGCCCCAGACCCCGACAGCAACGCATATCGCGGCCATTGAAACCGCAGGAAGCGCATGGAGCGCCGGGCCGCGCAAGAGCCGCGTGGCCGCAGCAACAACGAATACAGCGCCAATCGCCACAAGAACGACTCCAGGCGGCGACGGCCATATGCCGAGTGCAAAAGGCCCCGCGAAGGCGGCGACGGAGAGACCGACCACTGGAAGCGCCAGCAGCACTGCGGCGATCCAGCGGACCCAGGTTTTGGCATATGTGCCCGCCCCGTCGATCAATGCGGCGGCGACGGGAAGCGCGAGAGCCGGCAGCAGCGGCATGGTATAGTGAGGCAGCTTGGTCGACACCAGTTCGAAGACAATCCAGCCAGGAACGAACCAGGCGACGGAGAATAACACCAGTGGACTGGCCCGTTCACGCCAGATCAGCGGCAGGGCAATCAGGAAAAATGCCGGCAGCGGCCAGAAGACGCCGAACATGGCGCCCAAATGCGTCAGTGGCGGCGCACCGTGCCCTTCCTGGCCCTGGCCAACCTTCCCGAGCAGGTCCTTGCCGATCGCCTCGGTGAAAAAGCTGCCGTCGGTCGCGATCCATATGGCCACGAACCAGGGCGACACCAGGAGCAGCATCCAGACAATACCGACAAGCGGCGAAGCAGCCTTGAACCATTTGACTTTCCGACGGGCAATCATCAGGCCCGCGACCGTCAGGCCGACAACCATGGGTCCGACCGGCCCCTTGACGAGCACACTTGCCGCGAGAGCCGTCCAGAAGAGAAAACTCAGCCCCCACAATCGGCGTCCCGGGTCTTTCAACCAGATGCGCGCAAGCGCTCCCTGCGCTATGATGATTGTCGCAAGCAGGACCGCATCAGTCTTTGCCAGACGGGCCTCGACGCCAACGATGATCGCCATGGCAATGAACCCGCCGACCAGCAAAGCGCCCGCAGGCCCCATGAAGGCGCGCGCCATCCAGAAACCCGCCAGCACACTCAGCACGGCGCCGATCACCGACGGCATCCGGTATACCCATAGCGGAGCCTCCGCCCCCTGCCCGGTCAGTTTCGCCGCCGCGGCCTGCAGCCAGTATATGCCGACAGGTTTCTTGTGACGCGCCTGCTCCTGAAAACGGATATCGATGTAATCCCCCGTTTCCAGCATCTGTTTGGTCGCCTGGGTAAAGCGGGGTTCATCCCGGTCAAGCGGAGGCACGGTCCATTGTCCCGGAACGAACAAAAGCAAAGACAGCAAAAGCAGCAGAAAGGGAGCGCTGATGTCATGCCCGAATATGCGAAGCCAGACCGGCTTGCGCAGCGCGTTCGGTGCCCCCGTTTCCCCGGTCTCATGACCGGCTTTCTGCTCCGTACCGGCAGAACCGGTGGCCGAGCTGGAAATTGCAGACCCGGCCGCTTCGTTCTGCGGACCTTTATTGTGTTCTTCGCTTTTGTCAGCCATCAATTCCAGTTTCCGATACCTGCCTTGAGCCTGCCCCAGCCGGTCGCCGTCTTCAGAGAACATCTCCTACATGAGCTTTACAAAAAGGGAAACAACCGCTTGCCATGCCGGCTCGCTCGGCTATCGTCCGCAGTCCTGAAACACCCTTTTACATCCGAGATATTCCAATGACCTTGATTGCCCATATGACGGATCTGCACCTGCGCCCAAGAGGCCTCGCGTGCTACCGGGTTTCCGATACCAACATGTTTGCCGAACGGGCAATGCGGTCGCTCAGGGCCCTCAGCTCCACCCCCGATGCCCTGGTCATTACCGGCGACCTGACCGACCGGAGCGATCCGCGCGAATACGCGGTTGCGCGTGAACTTCTTTCGCGGCTGGATCTGCCGATCTACATGATCCCGGGTAATCATGACGGCAGTGCGGATATGCGCAGGGAAATGCACGATTTTCCTGGCATTTCCGAGAGCGGCGACGGCAAGATTTTCTACCGTGCCGATATTGGCGATCTGCAGCTGATCGCGCTCGATACCCATCTTCCCGGAAGACCTGAAGGCGAACTCGGCAGCGATCAGCTTGCATGGCTGGATGCAACCTTGCGCGATAACGCCAAGCCTGCGCTTGTCGCCCTCCACCACCCGCCGGCGATTTCAGGCATAAGTCATATGGACAGGATCGGACTGCTCGATGCCCCTGCCCTTGCGGAGGTGATAGCGCCCTACAATCACGTGGAAAGACTGATTTGCGGACATTTGCACCGGCCGATCATTGCCGGTTTCGCAGGCAAGATCATGACCCTTTCCCCAAGCACCGGGCACCAGGTGGTTCTGGATCTGACGGAGAACAGTCCCGCTCAGTTCAACTTTGAACCCGCCGCCTATTTTCTCCACTATTATTCCCGGGAGTCCGGTGTGGTTTCCCATATGTCCTATGTGGAAAATTTCCCTGGTCCGCATGATTTCTTTGCCGACGAGGGTGTTGTCTGGCCGGGGGATGAAACCTGATGCCGGTGCAGGCCCTCCCGCGAAGGTTCCAGGCGTCGCTGATTTTCTGCATGTTCCCCTTGCTGCTTGCCGCATGCGGTGCGCTGCCGGGCGGCGGAGAACTGGAAGACAAGACGGTTCTGACAGATCAGACTGTCGACGAGGCGCAAATGCTGTCGATGATCAATTCCTACCGGCAGGAAAACGGTCTTCCTGCTCTCCAGCACGATCCGGAACTGGACGCTGTATCTCGGAAGATGGCGCGGCACATAGCCGAGCGCGACAGTATGGACACCTGGGCGCACAGTGTCTTCGGCCTGTCACAACGGCTCGACAAGGCCGGTTACGCCAATTACGCGGGGGCGGAAAATCTCGGTGCGGGCTATGCGGACCTCCCTGCCGCCTTCCGCGGCTGGCAGGGATCGGAAGGCCACAACAAGAATTTACTCAACCCCTACGTGACGCGTGTCGGAATCGCGCGAACCAATCGCAACACAGGGAAATGGCGAAATTTCTGGGTGATGACCCTTGCCAGGCCCTACGCGGATGGCCGCCCGACGCTGCGTTGATGCATGAACCCGAAAAAAAGCGGGGTCTCCCCCGCCTGAAGTCATTTCCAGAGATCGGATGACCAAGTATCATCCTAGCACCTGACGCCCCAATACCTGAGTATCAGCGTCATATTTTCTAGCCCGCGTCATATTCGTTGTCAAACGTCTGATGCCCGGAAGCACCTGCCAGAGCCACATCCATGTTTTCGCTGCTGAATGGACGAGATTATCGACTGGGGCCTATCAGTTTTTCAGAGATGTACCCGATTTCATCAGCTGATTTCCGGAGAGGTGAATGGGGGCTGAGGAAAATCAGAATGGAAACGGCCGGGCTTCAAATTCCGCTTCTGTTCCCGGCGTCGCGCGAAGACCGCGTTTG
This sequence comes from Labrenzia sp. OB1, assembly GCF_001624695.1. GTDB lineage: Bacteria > Pseudomonadota > Alphaproteobacteria > Rhizobiales > Stappiaceae > Roseibium. Next base: position 254,005 of record NZ_JSEP01000008.1, read on the forward strand.
ACAACGCCTTCGAACAGTCTGCGCTTGCCGAAACGCGGCTCCCAACCGCACAAATCAGGCGACAGAAGCTTGATGCAGGGAATCTTCAGGTCCGAACGCGTTGCATCGAACTCCCAGATCTCAATCCCCTTGTCCAGGCAACCCTGAAGCAAAGCTTCATAGGTGAAGACCTTTTCGAGGTCTCCGGGAGGTGCCACGGGCGCCTCCTTCAAAGGCATTTCCTCAAGTATCGATCGCTCTCTGGCGAATTCCAATTGCCGCGGCAAAGGACCTGTTTTTCCGCCGGGAGCTGCCGCATCCGGATAGGCCTTCTCCATAAGTTCCAGGGAATATTCTGACTGAAGCATTTCCTCAAGTGCGCTTTCGCAGGTCGAGGCAAGATCCCAGCCGGCCGACGAGCCGAATGCCGCACGGCGGCCGTCGAACTCATGGGAAATGGCGCACACCACGAAGGCGTCCAAATCCGTATCAACAATGCCTACACTCCAGGACCGGGCACGATCTGACAAAAATGAACACAAGTATCCGGGCAGAATTTCCGTCAAGTATCTCCCTTTGAGTAAAGTTATCCCCAAGCGGTTGTACCACGCCTGGGCGACTGCATCGCGCTCAACCAACTCAAGCAGCGCTCGCTCGCGCGCGCCCTCAAGGTCACTCCAGACCGCACACCCGGAACTGGAAGCAAGCGACATGCGCCCGCCTGTAACCCACTCCGCTTCATTGAACAAAACCCCGGCACTCGGAAACTCAGCCACAGCCTGATCGTGCGCGTAACCGCCCAGACGCGTAAGGGCAACTCGGCGATTCGACATTTTTTTCCAATCCGGAGCCCCTTCCTGCCCCCGCCCCCCTTCCGCACCGAGCTCGAGAGCCAACCGCCGCTCCTGAGCTGGGCTAAACCCGAGCACCCGAGACAACCCAACTACAGGTTGATATTTATCATTGATAAAAATTCGGGCGTCCATTTTCCCTTCGGAGTAAAGACTTAAGCGCTCCGCGATCTCGCCAATGCAACTAATAGTTGCCGATGCGGATGTTCGTCCTTGCCCACCCGCCGGAATAGACCTCACCATCCCGCCTTCAGACCCAGGAAGGTCGGACGCCACTTTTAAAATTCCGGAACAGAAGCGCACCGGGCAGGTGTCAATCGACACCGGCACAATTCGCACATCGAAAGAAGTCAGCAACGGCAGAAAGAGGGGCAGATTTCGGTCAGCCATACGCAGTTGATCTGTCCCCTCTTCGCCGACAAGCAAGCCCGCTCTGAGGAGATCCGCAACCACGTTTCCGGGGAGTTTGACTTGGCCTTTTTCATTACGCGGCGGCAACAAAGACCCTTCACGCACAGCTCGGCAACCTTAAGAAAGTAACCATAAAATACTCACGCTCACCCTGCAATTGCACCCTACGTAGATTAATCGCTCAACTATTGAGAATAACCCCAATCCCATTCTACGTTGGTAGTGAAAGCAGTCAAGAGTAGTAATTACGTTAAACAAGTAACTAATATACTAACTTTTGACTTATTTCTGTTTAGCCGGGTGACCATCCAATCACCAGCTAAATCACGATACAACCTTAACTTATGGAGGCATAATATGCACGCTCAAAAGACTTATGACAAAGACATGGAAATTGGCGCGAAACTTGGTGCGATCATCCAGGATTCCGATAGCCGTGCACAGCTGATCGAAAACCCGGCTGAAGTCCTGGCCTCCGTCGGAGCAGCTTCCGACGTCACGATCTTTGCCGATACCGCAGACATGGTTCACCTGGTTGTTCCGGCCGGTATTGATGCTGCACGCGTTGCCGCAGGCGACGAAGCCTATTTTGAAGAACTCGGCAAGGCCGCTCTTGGAAACTGCTACTACGAGGATGTTCCCGAGTAAAAAGCGGCAGTACACGGACCATTTGCCCGAGCCTTCCTATCGGAGACTCGGGCAATCGAATTGAAGGTAATAAATATGGCCCGATTTCCTTACTACCAAAAAAACGTAAAAGAGCTAGGCAAACTAATTGCCAGAGCAGCCCTTGACGAAAATTTCCGGAAGAGGCTTCAAGAAAATCCGTCAAACGAGTTAGCCGCCATTGGCCTCCCGCAGCAAACGACCGAACTCGTCGAGTTCAAGGTCGTCGACGGAAATGAAGCCCCCAACGCCGTGGCTCTGCCTTTCCGTCTAAACCAAAACAAAATCAATTCCGCGAACGAAACGTATCTTTCCGGAATATCGAAGATGTTCAGCTTAAACTGATCCGGAACCTGAAAATAAAAACCGCTGTACCAAAGCCGCGCCTTTATCAAAGTCCTGTCGCGCCTTGTTGGCCTGAAAGAAGTTTATTTTCTTTCTCCAGTTCTCCGGATCACTGGTGATATCCGGTGAGCTACTCAGAAATGAATGGCGATGTTCGCTGTATCTATGAAGCGTTTGAAGTGCTTCATCTTTTCGGCCAGCGCACAACAACGCCGCTACACGTGTTGTGAGACCGCTGACGCCGACACCTGAACCTCTTTCGATATGAGTGATAGCGCTTTCATAATCCTCAGCCGCGAAAAAGATGTTCGCCAGATACTCATAAAAAACTCGAGGGATAAACGCGGCGAGCGCGAATGCCCTTTCAGCCGTCGCGATCGCCTCTTTTACATCGCCGGAAAATGCTAGTCCCTCTGCTACAGACATCAGATTTGCCGGGTCTGCCGAACTCAAGCGGCCGGCATTCTGGAATGCCCGTTTTGCCTCTTCGGGCATATTGGACAAAATAAGCGTCCATCCATAAATGCGCTGGTTCACGGCCTGCCAGGGATCGAGCATAATAGATCTCTCAGCCAGGCTGAGAAGATTATTCATTCCATCTGAAAGCTGATCATCAAGTAGCGGAAAATGAAGCGCACGCTTCATTATGATGGATGCTCTTCCAGAATAGATCATCGAGAATGAACTGTTCTGACGTTCAATTTCATCGAGTATCCGCAAAGCTCTTTCATCGGACTTCGGGGTAAAGTCCCACATCAAAGCATCTGCCTGGCACCAGCGTGCAAAGACCGCGGTATTTGCAGGATTACGAAGTTTGCCAATGGAATGCATGTTAATGCGGCTTACAATTTGGCTCGCGACGGGAGAGATTCCGTTCCACATATTGAGATCAACAATCTCATTGAAAACAATCTGCCCGTTGCTTCGATCCTCAAATTGGACAACGATTTTATTGAATTTTTCATCGTGACGAAAACGAAGAAGGTAACTGCCCAGGTCATTTCCGTTGACGAGAGTTGCCTTGGGAACGTTTTCGGCGCCGAAATATTCTGACTCGTAGAGGTCAAAAGACCGAAAGGAAGAAAGACCGGAAACGATTTCTTCTCTCAAATGGACGGCGTCATTCGGGCCCTGTTTTCCAAGTGATGAGGAAACTATCGAAATTTCCGGAAGACCAACGACTTCTTCGCTGTTCGAAAGTCCCCCTCGTACTGAACCGACATCTCCCATACGCATGAATACGGAAGACGAAAAATCATCAACATGCTCTTCTGATAAAAGTGCTCTTGTCTCTTCCTCGGGCTCGGCATCCAGATGCAAGCGCATTTCGCGTTCACAGGCTCGCAACTGTTCCTCGGCCCGGTCGCGCTGACCCAGTTTCAGATACAGGCGTATAAGCACTCGGTGCGCAGATTCGAATGCCGGATCGATTTTCAGGAGAAAACGACCACCAGCCTCCACCTGCTGCCCACCATCCTCAACTGAAATCTGGTTGAGATGCCGGAATGCGGCGCTTGTCACCTCCGAGCGGACACGTTCACGTTCGACCGTCAGCCAATCGGAGAAATCCGGATCGATGTCCTCGAACCCGCTGAGAAAATCACCGCGCCAGAGCTCCTTCGCCTCCTCGAAATCGGACGCGTTACCACGCTCCAGAAGCTCCTTCATCTTGATCAAATCCGAAGAAAACAGCACCTGGTCGAGCTGGATGTGTCCGGGAGACGAAATGACGACGTCAATTCCGGCTTCCTCTTCCGCCGTTTTCAGCTGGCGCAACGCCTGTCGCAGCGATTGCATGGCCTTGTGGTGGTCGGAACCACTCCACAACAAATCGGCAAGGGCTTCCCGCTGGGCGGACATGGCGCCCATTCGACTCAAATAACCCAATATTGCCAGCGCTTTACGGGTCTTTACCGCAACGGGTTCCTGGCCTTTGCCTAAAAGCAAAGGCCGACCCAAGCAAGCGAAGCAAAACGCGTTTGCCATCAATTCCCCGCAATTGAATTGCACATTTCCGTCAAGTTGATAACGCAACCGCGAATATCACGAAACCGGAAACACAACAGCACCTTATCACGCTCCTTTCACGCCGCAACAGCATGATTTTTGCGGATGGTCACAGCAGCGTCGCTGCAATCGGTAAACTATTACTGGTGGGTAGTATTATGTCTAAGACAGTCGACAAACCGATTCCTGCGGAATCGCTACAAGAACCGGCAATCGAAGCGATCAAGCGGATGATTCGCTATACCAGAAAAGAATCGGACAAGGACGGCCGGACGTTCTGCTCCTACTTCCTCGATATGGCACTCCAGTCTCTGGAAGACGGGACAGAGGATCTCGATATGATCCTCAAGACCAAGATCACCCCGCTCATGGTCGGCCAGCAGAACATTTCCTCGAAATCTGATTCTGCCTGACAGCGCCGACAGGTACTCAGGAAGTTTCAATTAGAACCAGCCGGCTCTTTCAATTTCGGAGAGCCGGTTTTTTCTTGACCAGGGCAAAGATCCGCACTGTTCGAAGCTTTACAAAATCCGGTCGTTCCGCCTGCAGCAATGAGTCTGATGATCTTCTTGAGAGATAGCTGACATTTCATTCCGATCACATGGTTTACACATTTCGCATTTGGGGAGGCCCGAATGCCTCGGAAAGAGTGTAGAGCCATGGATGAACGACTACGCTTTGTTGCCCGTCTTCTTGAAGGTGAGAAGATGGTGCCGTTGTGCCGTGAGTTCGGCATTTCGCGTGTCACGGGGTACAAGATTTTTGAGCGTTACAAGGAATGTGGCCTTGACGGCCTCAATGACCGGAGCCGGCGTCCCTATCGTCAGGCCAACAAGCTTCCCTTCCAGATAGAGCGGTGCATTCTGGGTCTCAAGCGCGAGCATCCATCCTGGGGTGCGCCGAAGATTCGTGACAAACTGATCCGGCACTACCCTATGTTCAAGGCCCCGGCGATCAGTACGGTTCATGCGGTGCTCGACCGTCACGGCCTGGTCCAGCGCCGCAAACGCCGCCGCTACAAGGCGCGGGGAACCGAGCTTCGTGACGCACAGGAGGCGAACGGGCTGTGGTGCGCCGATTACAAGGGAGAGTTCAAGCTGGGTAACCGGCAGTATTGCTATCCACTGACGATCACCGACTACAGGTCACGTTATTTGCTGGCATGTGAGGGATTGACCTGCACCAAATCCGACTTCGCCTTCGCCGTTTTTGAGCGCGTGTTCAAGGAGTTCGGGCTTCCCGCAGCCATACGGACCGACAACGGCGTACCCTTTGCCAGTCCGAATGCGCAATTCGGACTGAGCAAGCTGTCCGTGTGGTGGCTGCGCCTGGGAATCCGGATCGAGCGCATCAAACCCGGCTGTCCGCAGCAGAACGGCCGACACGAGCGCATGCATCTGACGCTGAAGAGGGAAACGGCAAAACCTGCCGCCTTCAACTTTCTCCAGCAGCAGGAACGTTTCGACCGCTTCATGAGGGTTTACAACAATGAACGCCCCCACCAAGGCCTTGCTGGGGCGTATCCCGGAGACATCTATACACCTTCGGCCCGTCTCTACGAACCGCCCCGTGAACCGGAATACCCCTTCCATGATCGCACCGTGCGCGTCACCCGTTGCGGTCGCATCTGTATTGGAAAGCGGAAGATCAATCTCAGCCAGGTCTTCTCAGGCCAGATCCTGGGACTTCGGGAAGTCGACGACAAAATCTGGCTCGTCTCATTCCTCGATTATGATCTGGGTTTCTTCGACGATAAAGAGAACCGCGTCGAACCGGCAATCAACCCATTCACACCGGAGAGAGGGTAAATTGTCTCTCCGGTATCAAATGTAAACCATGTGACGAGAATGGACCTGAAAAAAGTGGCGACCCCGACAGGATTCGAACCTGTGACCATTCGCTTAGAAGGCGAGCGCTCTATCCAGCTGAGCTACGGGGCCTGATTTAACCTGGATGTTAGTTCCTTGCCGCTGCCATTTAATGCATCATAAAAAGTGGCCGTGTCGATCCGGGAAAACGCGTTTCAACAATCAATTCCGGCAGGAGCCGAGAACTTCGGACAGAGGCAATCCCATTCTCTTCGTTCAGTGTGTCCAGGGAGCGACCCGGTTGAACTTGAAGTTGTCCGCATAGGCCGAGCCGCGCACTTTGCGTTCCTGAGCCTTTTCCACCCTGTATGGAATACGATGCCGGCGTGCATAGGCGACGGCTTCTTCCTGGGTTTCGAAGAACAGACGAATCTGCTGTTTCATGTCGGCGGATGAGGTATAGCCCATCAAAGGTTCAACAGACTTGGCCAACTCCGGCTCGTAATCCAGCACCCAGCGGTGGGTCTTTGCCTTGCCGGATTGCATGGCGGTTTTTGCCGGACGGTAAATGCGCGCAACCATGATTCTTTGCCCCTCATTCAAGGTCCCGGAGATTGACTACCTAGACCAGAGCTTTTTCCCGCCTTTTCGGCGGAAGTCAACACCGTTCTCGATCCTGCCGACGAACGAACGTCTCATCTTGCATGCAAACAATAAAAAAAGTTTGTATTAACGGTGTTTTCCAGTGGCTGTTTATAGACCAAAATTCGCCATGGCACCTATTTGCAACCTATGCTATTAGCTCTCGATCGTTATATGCCTAAAGGACGCGTGTCAGTTCTGCATATGAAGGAAACAGGGTTTCGGTTGCCCGAATGACTGACGCATCTTAATCTGTGCTCAATGAACACCGATTAAGATGCGTCAGAGCTATATAATTGATTTGGAATGAGAAACTGAGGGATTTATCTGACATTCGATCCCGAAGATGTCCGGAACAACAACGAGTAAGACCCGTTCATGCATTATGGATCCATAAAGGGCTTAGGGGCCTATGTTCCGGAACACGTTCAGCCAACTGCTGTCGAGCCGGAAAATCTGAAAACAGCCATCGATGCAGCAAATCTCACTGAAATGTGGGAAATGATCCTGACGCTGGACTACGCCGTCTCGGATCCTGCGGACCTGACGCCTGACAAACGTGACGAGTTCATGAATGTCATGTCACTGCTGCTGAAGGCGTTCGACCGGTAATTTCCAAACCCTGCAATCTCAAGCTCGCATTATAAAGACCGAGCGCGGGTTCTTTCCGGACGCCTCTCTGCGCACCTTGGGCAAACGTGACCATGCCGTTTCCGGCAGTTTCCGCCAAACGCAGACCCAACGACCTCGCGGTTAAAAACCGGCTACAAGTCTGAAAAATTTTGGAAATTTTGGTCGGGGCAGCAAGATTCGAACTTGCGACCCTCTGGTCCCAAACCAGATGCGCTACCAGGCTGCGCTATGCCCCGATCCGTTGATTTGCTTGGATTTATAGGCGTTTATGGCTGGCGTCAAGTGAGAACAAACCCGGAATTTGTAGCTCCTGTGGACAGTTCTGGACATATGAGTCCCGAAATAGTCCCGAAATATGTTCATGATGCGTTCTTCTTAGCTTGGTTTGGCGTGAAATTCCGTGAAAACCAAGTGGGGGACAAAACATGGTCAAATACCTTTCTTTTTCTTCGTTTCACGCTTGGGTCACAGGTAACTCCCGTATCGATAGAACTGCTGTATCAGGCCTTCGGGCCTGATCGCGGGGGGCGATGGAATGCGATAGTGACATCGGCCGGCGTATAGTCTTGGCGGATTGTGGCCGGCAGTCCGGAGCGCTGCAACGCTCCGGATCTCCCGCGTCATTCTTGCGGGAAGATTTGATCGGTCACCTGCTTGCCTCGTTCACTCTTTGTTCCTATGACAAGGAAACTGAAACAAACAGGCGGTGACCAGACATGTCACGCAGAAGCGGCCGCGGACACATCAAGACGGATCAGATATTGGAAAAGCTCGCGCTTGGCCGCGACGGCGCTGTGCAACTGTCGCGAGAGGCGAAGATTGGCTCAATGGAGTATCGGAAAGCCGGATATGTCATGGAAGCGATCGACGACCTGGCGGAAAAGCTCACCGGTGACAGATACCACTTTCACTGCAAACCAGCCACGACTGCACCGCGAGACAATCGCGGCTAGAACGGGCGGAAAGCGCTCATTTGCTGCGGTTTGCACAAATAGCGGCTATGTGGAAAATGTCAGTGTGATCGTTGTAAAACTACCCATTTTGCGACGACGCAAAATAGAAACTCTAATCGAGAGTTTTACGAACCATAAATGCAGATCATTTTTCGCCCCCTTACGCGCGATGACCTTCCCGAACTCCGCACATGGTTTGAGGATGCAGAGCTATCACGCCGGCTGTCATTTCCAACCGATGAATGGTTCGCCTATGTGGACGCTGGGGCCGCCGCTCTATGCTGGATGGCGCTGGATGCCGGGAAAATGTTTGCCGTGATGCAGGTTGACCGAGAGGATTCAGAGCGAGGCTATCTTGACCTTGCCGTGCGTCCTGATCTCAGGGGCCAGGGGTTCGGAACGGCGGTTATGAGGGCGTTTCTGTCAGGGCCTGGACGTGCCTATGCGATCCTGGAAGGACGCATAGAGCCGGACAATGTGGCCAGCCTCGCCGTCAGCCGCCGCTGTGGTTTCGAGATACTGCCGGAGCTAGATGCGGATGGCTTGTTTCCAGCGATCTATCGTTCGTCGCGCAAATCCTGATTTTTGCGACAGGTCTCTAATACAATATCTGGAAAGTTGATTTTCGGTGGCCGCGTCACCAACGGCAACAATGGGCCGACATTCCCTCGCAGGGACACTGCCCATTCAAAGGCTCGAGCCGCCAAGAGCTGGCCATTCAGGTCAAGTGAGCAGCCTGTCAGTAAAGACCGAGCTTTGAGGTCGGGTCATGATGCCAAACCTCGACAGATGCGGCAGTCCGACTAGGCGGCCTCCTTCAAACTCGCCACGGAACGCAGACACTTTGCCCCAGCCGGTTGGGTGCTTCTCCAAGTGGCGAATGTTGAGCAATTCTGATAGGATATTGGTGGTCAGTGCGCCCATTGTAACAATCAGCGATGGCTGTGACGTTTGTAGCACTTCTGTCCAAAGCTCTTTCCCGAACTGAACAGATTGCTTTCGGTTTGTCAGACTTTTCCAGTCTCGCGAGCGGAACGGGACGAGGTTTCCGGCCAAGACGTCTTCTGGCTCTATTTCGAGCCTGGCGAAGAGGGACAAGACCTGCTTTTGTAGCTGGTGCTGGCTAGGTGCGCATCCGGCCCAGCTTTCATGACTATAGGCACTTCCTCGCTTCATTGCGTATGCGCCGTGCATATCTTCTTCGACCGAACCTCCGGGATTCAGGCCTATGAATGCTACTGGGGCTCCCGCTAGAGTTTCGGAAGGGCTGTAGAGAAAGCGCCACCCAAGGGTGTTTCCACTCCGTTGATATGCTTCTTCGATCCGGCCCCTGAAATTCATTGAGATCGTGCCTGTGGTTGTAAAGTTGTCCTCATGCTGCACAATACACAAATGACCGAAAGGGGAGCTTCGCTGCAAGCCTCAAGAATGTCGGCCCTGAGCTGGATGTTCCAGTTCGGTCAATCGGGCTCACTACTTTCTCGGCACTCCCCGCCAGATCTCCAACACATCTTGCGCGAATGTCTTCGGATCCCGGCTGGCACGCAGGATAAACACCGCGATGTTCCGGCCGGCCATCGCCAGGATGCCGGCCATGCCGTAGGCCCATTCCTCGCCAAACCCAAACAGGCTGCGCACTGGATCGCCGAACACCAGCGCGGCCATGAAGCCGACGAAAAACGTCATCAGCCGGTCGCGCGCGGAAATATCCTTCGGCAAGGCAGCACCGATGACCGCGAACGCGCTGATCGCGGTGATCTTGGTCAAAGGCAACTGCCAGAACCAATGCCAAAGTCCGTCCATAAGTTCTCTCATTGGTGGCCCCTTCCCCCAAATTGCTGCCGGTATGTGTCGTGCCAGTCCGCGCAACGCGCGATCCGGCTGTTGGCGCGGCCAAGCGCCTGGTCGGTCTTGATCAGCGCCAGATCCAGCGGATCGCCGAGGTAAACGCCGGAGCGCTCACGCTTGCGGCAATCGGAGGGAAGATCCGGCGGCGCAGTTTTCGCCGCGGCCTCGCCCAATCTGGCCCCGGCCTGCTTTGCCCGGTCCCTATCGGTTTGACAGGCGCTCAAGAAGAGGCCGATCGACAACAGCATCAACAGTCGAAACATAATCATCCAGCTCCAGGGCTTGTTGGGTGCGCAGGGCTTCGGACTCCGTCAGTTGTTGCTGAAAGGAGAAGTTTGCGGTTTCCAAAGCGGCGGTGCGGCGCTTGAGTACGGCCAGCTCGGCCTCGGCCGCGGCCAGTTCAACATCGGCGACATAAGAGGAAACGGCCGCGCGCACGGCACTCGACTTGTCGAACGTGTGCCAGGTGAAAAGCGCCAGCCCGACTGCCGCAAAGGCGGTCAGAATGGCGCCGGTTCTGGATGTCCAGAACCAGCTGAGGGCGGCGAACATCAGCCGTAGTCCTGCGGTTGGCGGGGCTTCTTCGGCCATTGCTTGGTAACGACATCGAGGCCGAAGGCCCCGCCGGCGAACAGAAAAACCGGTGTCGTCAGCAGCTCCGCCCAATAGCGCGCCGCGCTGCCGCCGCCGCTCCACAGATCGAAGCTGCAAAGCATGAGCAGAGCGGCCAGCAAGGCCCATGCGGTTTCCCGCTTGTATGTCTTGACCATCGGAAATCTCCTTTAGAGACGGGCCGCCTGGACGTGCATCCAGTCGAAATTGGCGGTGCGGCCGAGCGAGACCCAGCCCTCTGCTTCCCATGCGCGCCAGAACGGAATGGCGTCGTCGAGCGACAGGCGCGCCCGAGGCCGCTTCCAGGAAAGGCGGTTGCGCTCCGGATCGAAGTCGATGGCAATGCCCCAGGAATGCATGGAATAGCGGCTGCCGCCGCGCATGCGGCGCACGTTCAAAGAGCCACCGAAAAGATCCAGACCGAGATCCTTGATCTCCCGGTCTGAATAGAGCCCGTGGATCTTGTGAAGCGCGCGTTCGGCGGAAGCCGCCACCTTGCTGTGAAGAGTGATCGTGCGCACCGGCACGTCCAGGTCCCAGGCAAGGCGCATGCCCCAGGGAACCTCGACACGCGTCTGGCCGGTGCCGACCGCCCCGTAAAACGAAAGGACGTCTTTCTGGCGTGGCCAGATGGTCTTGCGGCGATCGTCGGGCAGGTCGCTGTCGCGATCCGGAATGAACCCGCTCACCTCGACCGGAACGCGCGAGGCGGCCGCCTTCAGTGCGGCCACCGTCGCCTTGTCCGCCTGCGAGGTTATCGGCAGCCCCCGGGCGGTCTGGAAACCGCGCAAGGCATGCAGGGTTTTCGGACCAATTTTGCCATCGATTTCACCGCAGGCAAAACCATGCGCCGTCAATCGGCTCTGCAACCACATTTCAAAAGACAAACTGGACATTCCGCCCTCCTTCGTTTGGGCATGAAAAAACCCGCCTCGATGGGCGGGTCGGTGGAAACTGAGTGTTCGGTTCAGGTCAGCGGGCGTCGGGTCCCGCGCCGTGGTTCGTGGCCGGATTGAGCCTGTCCGGGACAACTGCGGCAGGGCGCTTTATGTTAAACTTGGGCGGGAAGCGGTTATTCGCTTCGGTGGCTACCAAAGTCGGCTGTGCGCAGATAGTGACATTTGCAAAGTCTTGGAATCTACCAGCCGGGCGGCGGTCCCATACTGAACGAGCAACGGATGGAGCAGACCTTCGCTGCAGGAGCAGCCAGCAAGCATCATTGAACGGACGGAATGCTGACAACCCTGTCGTTGTTTTCCAATCTTTGAATGTCTTTACGTGGCCGATTAGGAGCCATATATCTGCAGAATGAAGTTCGATATCGCGCCCGATTTATTTTTGAAATTCCTCCAGCGGTCAGACGCTGAGGACTTGTTTCGGGTTGTTGATGCCAACCGTGATTTTTTGCGGAGTTGGTTGCCTTGGCTCGACAGAAACTGTTCGCCAGATCATTCTCGGAAGTTTATCGAAAGCATCCATGGCCAAAAAAATGCCGATTTGGGTTTTGCATGTGGGGTTTACTGGAAAGACAGTCTTGTTGGGATGTGCGGTTTTCACGAGATTAACAAGCAAGAACAATCAGTTGTTATTGGGTATTGGCTGTCAGAAGATTGTCAGGGGAACGGCATAATTTCTCAATGCACATCCTTTTTCATCGGCTACGCCTTTGACAAGCTGAGCCTTGAAAAAGTTTGGATACCAGTCGCCGAAGGAAATATCCGCAGTCGTAAGGTTTGCGAGAGACTTGGCCTGGTGTCAGAGGGCATATCTCAAAGGGCTGAATGGCTCTATGACAGATGGGTAAACCACGTTTGCTATGCTATGGATGCGCAACGGTGGCGTGAGAGAAGCCGAAACGCCAACGGTCGATCGTCTGGGATGAGGTAGCTTCTTCCTTCAACGCGCTGAGCAGCATCCGTGACCCTGGGCTCCTTTCTGCCATTCGCCGCAAATGGCTCGAACGGCAGCTCCGGGCCACAATCGCAAATTGACTGAAGGCCCTACCTACCGTCCGTCCCTGCCCCGTCCTGCGGCTGTTGCAGATCCAGATCCGTCGTCGCACCGCCGGATCGGCTGGCTTTGTGGGTGACGCCAACAATCCGATAGGTGCCGTCAACGCCCGCCCTTGTGCCGCGCAGTTGAAACAGCGCCTCGGCCTGCGCTTCAGGTGTCAGGTTCAATGTCACCCTGCCCTTGCCACCTTCCCGCTCGATCTGCTGCTTGCGGCCCTCGGCGATTTCCCTTGCATGGTTTTCATCGCGCGCGATGGATCGCACCAGATTGACGGCCCTGGCCTTCTCTCCGGCGGCGCCGCTCTCCGTCCTGAAATCCATCGGCAGGCCTTTCTTCCGGTCGAAGTAAGGCACCGCGATTTCCTTAAAGACCGGCCGGGTCGAGACCGGCTCGATGTCCCACGAAATGAGGTCGCCGCTGCCCCCTGTGTTGAACAGGCCGGTGATTAATGGAAGGCCGAATTCCCCGCCGTGCTTGGCAAGGACCGCAATGTTTTCCCGGAGCTTGAAGGTGCCGCCGAGTTCACGCGCGAGCTTCTCGCCAAGGTGCAACAGGCTCTCGCCATCCGCTGCGATATAGTCGCGCACGATATTCCCGAGYGCGGGATCGATCTTCATGTCGAAGCCGGCCTTCTTGGCGACCGTCTTCAGGAAACCGCCCACCGTACCTTCGTCCTGGTGGATGCGTTGTGGCTCCTTCGCCTTGCCGCTGACATCGAACCCCTTGGCGGACACCGAGAGCGAACGCCCGGAAGACCGGGAGCCGGAGGATTTCACGCTGTCGATGATGCCGGCGAATACCTGGACACCATTCAGGCGCACCAGCACGCTCCCTCCCGGCTGAGGAAGCCGGATCGCACCGCCGGTGTCGTCCATCCTGAGCGAGCAACTGTCAGACGA
>NZ_JSEP01000080.1 GCF_001624695.1 Labrenzia sp. OB1
AAGCGGGACGTTTGCGCTGACGCTGAACGGGTTGGGGGAGGCCGTTTTTGACCATGACATCACCGGCTTTGATACACTGACCAAGTCCGAAGCCGGTAGTTGGACCCTTTCCGGGGATATTGAAGGAACTGAGACCCTCACGATCGATACCGGCGCTCTTGTCCTGAATGGAGATGCCTCAGACGTTGCTGTCACCGTCGATGACGGCGGCACGCTTGGGGGAACGGGCACCGTTGGAGACACGTTCGTTGAAGAGGGCGGGAAACTTGCACCGGGCAATTCGATCGGGACATTGAGCGTCGACGGCGACCTTTCTTTTGAGACCGGCGCTACGTTCGAAGTTGAAGTGGACCGATTGGGCARTTCCGATTTGGTTGAGGTGAGCGGAGGGGCCAGCCTTTCAGGCGCGGTTGCTCATATCACCTCGGAAAACGGGATCGTCAGCAACGGTTTGGAATTTGATCCGCTTACATCCTATACCATCCTGTCGGCGCAGGAGGGCCTTGAGGGGGAGTTTGCAGMGGTTACAGACGACTTTGCCTTTCTGGATGCATCGCTGACCTATTATGCGAGCTACGTTGAGCTTTTGTTGCGCCGAAACGCCGCACGATTTGTCGACGTGGCGTTGACAAAGAACCAGAAAGCGGTTGCCGGTGGGGTGGCCAGTCTGCAGGCAGACCCGGAACACCCGGTGTATGCCGCTGTTGTCAGTSTTTCACAGACCACTGCTCGCAACGCTTTTGATCACCTGTCGGGGGAAGTCCATGCCTCCGCGCAGGGGGCTCTGGTGGCGGACAGTTCCCGGGTGCGCGATGCGGTTGCCGACCGGGTCAGGCAAGCGTTTGAGACTGCCGTTCTGCCTGACGAGCCTGATCTTGCCTTTGATGAAGGGGACGAGGACGGGCCGGTGTTTCCGCCAGCAGGCCTGGAAATCTGGGGTCAGGCCTACGGGGCCGTCACGGCTCTGAAGGGCGCCGGCAACGCGGCGACCATGACCCGGACGTCCGGTGGCTTTTTTGCCGGAGCCGAAATGGCTGTGAACGGTGCTACGACGGCAGGCCTGCTGGCTGAATATGCTCATGGCACGGCCTCGGTCGGTGACCGGCGCTCGAGTGTGGACACAGACAGCTTCTCGCTTGGCGGCTATGTCGCCCTGGAGACCGTGGCGGCCGGTTACAGCGCCGGCGCGGCCTACACGTTCACCAATGTGACGAGCGAGCGCGACGTTGCCTTCGGATCGCTCACCGAGACGCTGAGCGCGGACTATCATGCGCACACGGTTCAGGCATTTGCGCGTGTCAGCCCGACCGTTTTCCTGTCACCCGCTTTTTTGCGTCCCTATGTCGGGCTTTCGGTAATCCACCAGATCACGGACGGGTTCCGGGAAAAGGGCGGTTCAACGGCCCTGAGTGGGGGCTATGCAACACATACGGTTGGTGTTGGTGAGCTCGGTCTGAGCATCGCACACTCTGTCGAGGTGCCCGAGATCGGCCCGCTCAAACTCTACGGTTCTCTTGCCTGGCGGCGCCTGATCGGCAACGAGGACTTGTCCCGCCAGATGGCCTTTGCGGACAGTCACACGTTCCAGGTGCATGGCGTCCCGCTGGCTCGCGACACGGCGAATGTGGAGATGGGCATGGCGCTGGATCTGGGGCAGGAGCTTCAGGCCGCGGTGGACTATCAGGGTGCATTCGGCCGCGATGCTAAAGACAACTATTTCGGCTTGAAAGTCGCCAAACGGTTCTGACCCACTGCTGATTTGAACGGGCTCCAGGCGACGAT
>NZ_JSEP01000081.1 GCF_001624695.1 Labrenzia sp. OB1
CGGATGCTGATCATCGAGCCCACAAGGGCCTGAATAACAGAATTGAAAACGCACACCGCCAGACCAGGAAGCGAGAGAAGATCATGGGGCGGTTCAAATCGCCCCGCCAAGCACAGCGTTTCCTGTCAGCCCACGATCAGATAAACACCATCTTTCGTCCCCGCCGATACAAACTCTCAGCCCGCTCCTGGCGACACGCCAGGGCAGATGCCTTCTGCCTGTGGTCCGACTACACAGCAGAAATGACCGCTTGAAAAAGCAGGGGCCGCGCTGCCTTGCATCCAATGACAAACAAATTGATGGTGTGGACAGCCCCACCTGACGGCATCGAATGTGCCATGTTGATGTTGTTAGCACCAACGGAATAGGGAGCCATCCACATGCAGATTACAACATTGGGCATCGATCTTGCCAAGTCCGTCTTCCAGCTACACGGGATTGATGCGAACGGAGGTGTGATACTCAAGAAGAAGGTTCGGCGCGGGGCATTTCTGCAGGTCCTGTCGGATCTTTCCCCCTGCCTGATTGGCATGGAAGCCTGTGCGACCAGTCATTATTGGGCTCGTGAGATCGCAGCATTAGGGCATGAAGTGCGGTTGATCCCGCCAGCTTACGTCAAACCCTATGTGAAGCGGCAAAAGAATGACATGGCGGATGCCGAAGCGATATGTGAAGCCGTCACCCGGCCGAACATGCATTTCGTCGCGATCAAAAGCGCTGACCAGCAGGCTGTATTGATGCTGCATCGCGCTCGGGATCTGCTGGTGCGCCAGCGTACGATGCTGGTCAATGCCTTGCGCGCGCACCTTGCAGAATTCGGCATTGTGGCCGCCCGAGGCCCACAGCAGGTACGTTGCCTTGTTACCGATCTTGAGAATGCCACCGATGGCCTTCCTGAGGTGGGGCGGGCAGCCTTGCTGTGCCTGGTGAGGCAACTGGATGCTCAGGAGGCCGAGATCGCGCGGCTCGATCGCGAGATAAAGGCTTGGCACGGCCAGAGCGAGACCAGCCAGCGACTGGCCACAATACCAGGCATTGGCGTGTTGACGGCAACGGCCTTGGCCGCGACGGTTGCTGATCCGGGCCTGTTTAAATCCGCGCGCCAGTTCTCTGCCTGGTTGGGTCTGGTTCCGCGACAAAACTCATCAGGCGGCAAAGAACGGCTTGGACGTATTACCAAGATGGGGGACGCTTATTTGCGTAAGCTTCTTGTTGTCGGAGCCACAGCGGTGCTCAGGCACGCGATCCGGGCGCAAACGCGCACCGGGGAATGGGTGCGTCACTTGCTGGAGCGCAAACCCTCACGGTTGGTGAGCGTGGCACTTGCCAACAAGACGGCCCGGATTGCCTGGGCTGTTCTGGCGAAAGGGGAAACCTACCGGTCGGCATGATCTAAAAGTTCGCTTTCCGTGGAACCAACGGTTCCGCGGAGTAGAATGCAAGAGCAATCCAAGTGATGATGATCAAGCTAGCCGCTGCTGGAACACCCCGTGGTATTGCCAGGGCACCATAGCCCGATAAGTTGATAGGGATCCGGCGCGCGGACTTCATCAGGGCCAGCGGACAAGCGTGCCGCGAAAACAGGCCGGACAAATGACCGCTCGCAACAAGATCTGAATCACAAAAAGAAAACTCTTGCAAAACAGGGGCTGTCCACAAATGGCAAT
>NZ_JSEP01000082.1 GCF_001624695.1 Labrenzia sp. OB1
CCGAGCTGCCCTCAATCAGGCAGCCAATATTGAATCGAACATGTGCTGATTGATTCCAAACAGTCATTGGACGCGCGCCAATGTTTGCCTACACACTGGCGACATGCAGAGCCTTCGACACCCTGTCTTTCTGACGCGCATCGATCCGCACCGGAACATGGCCCGGTTCTATGTGTTGTCGGTCGAGCCGACCCTGTTCGGCGATTATGCCGTTCAACGGAGGTGGGGGCGTCTTGGCACCTCGGGGCGGTCACGGTCGGATCTCTTTCCCGACCTGGTTTCCGCACACGCTCGCAAGGGGCGTGTCGCAATTTTCGTCAGCAGGCAGATCTCTCCCGATTTGAGATCGTTTTTCAGGCTTTGTTAACCCTTTCAATTCCCAAGAGCATTGCAATCAGATCGTTCTGTTCACGAACGCTCCACTGACCGGTAGCGCCGAAGCCCTTCTTGAGCCACAGCATGGCTTCAAAGCCAGCGATGGATTTTCTGGCTGAGTTGAACGAGCGGAACCCGCCGACCTTGGGCATGTTCTTCTTCACCCTGAAATGATCACTCTCGATGCCTTGTTGCAAATGTTTGGTCACATAATGCACCGGACGCGAAGCAAGCAGACCAACGTTAACCGCGTCCCCGATGGTCGGAGGAAAAGTGCCGGCACCGTCGGTGCCGATTTTACCCGGTGACAGCAGTGGGGCATCCCGCAACATTTTTCGAAAGAACCGCTTGGCCGCATTCAGATCGCGCTTTGCCGTGAGCAGGAAATCGACCGGATTTCCATGCTTGTCTATGGCCCGATACAAATAGCGCCATTGACCCTTGATACGCACATAGGTCTCATCGATACGGACCGAGCCGCAATGTGGTTTGCGGAACCGGCGTAGCCGCTTTTCGATCAGCGGCGCATACGCCAAAACCCATCTGTTGATGGTGCTGTGATCCACCTCAAAGCCGCGTTCCAGGAACATTTCTTCCAGGTCCCGGTAGCTCAGCGGATAACGCAAGTACCAGGACACTGCCTGGATGATCAGCCAGGCCTCAAACTGTCTGCCTTTGAAGTCATCCGTAACCACCCGATTGCCACCGCCTGCCTGACTTGAACCGATTATTGTAAGAGACGTGCATAACGACGTCGTTTGCGACGTGTCTTATGCGGGGTTGTCGATGCGTGGTGAAATTCTTGGAGTTGAGCGGCGAAGGCGGTGGCGAGATGAGGACAAGCTCGGGATCGTGATGTCGGTCGGGGTTGATGGCGCGACGGTGACCCAGGTTGCGCAGCGCCACGATGTGAGCCGACAGCAGATCTATACTTGGCGGCGTGAGCTGAAGAAGAAAGGATTGTGGTCGCCGGACGACGGCGCGC
>NZ_JSEP01000083.1 GCF_001624695.1 Labrenzia sp. OB1
ATCGAACCCCTTGGCGGACACCGAGAGCGAACGCCCGGAAGACCGGGAGCCGGAGGATTTCACGCTGTCGATGATGCCGGCGAATACCTGGACACCATTCAGGCGCACCAGCACGCTCCCTCCCGGCTGAGGAAGCCGGATCGCACCGCCGGTGTCGTCCATCCTGAGCGAGCAACTGTCAGACGATGCGCCGGCCTTGTCTGTAACGGTGATCGTTTCCAGATAGTTTGACATCTGCGAGGAGATGTCGTTGCCGTCGATCACAACAGACCAATCAGTTTTCCAGGCCATGATCCCTAAGCCTGTTTTCTTGTTCTTGTAGGCACCGGCAAACACCCAGCGGTCCACCTCGCCAAGCCCGCCGAAGATTTCCGTATCAAGGCCTTTGACCATGAATTTCGGCTCAAGCGCCTCGATGCGCGGCAGATTGAAATCCGTCGCCATGACACCTCCGCCCGGGTTGTGGCCAGCCGTCGCGAACTTGATCGGCGGGATGGTCAGTTTCGAGATGGAAGTTGCCCGCGAGGTGCCTTCCTTTTCCGCCCGGCGTACATCCACGGCGGTCAGCATGTAAATCTTCTGCATGATCAGATCCTGATTGTCTTGGTCGGTTGATTACCGAAGTGGGTGCCCGGTCAGCTGTCGTTGGCCAGGCGCGCGATGATCTCGTTGACCATGCCTTCAACGGCCGGTCTCCAGCGGCGGATTTCGTGCTGAGCCAGTTTGAAGACCGGCGCCGGCTCTATACCGATGGTCAGTTTCAGCGTTCCCAGGCGGATGCTTTCCGGGCTGTTCTGGCTCTTCTTGAACATTTCGCTCTTGGACGAATAGCCGAGGATGTTGCCTTCGTTGACGTGATCACGCAGGGCAAAGGCAAGCGAGTTGATCCAGGCCTCGACAGTGTCGGTCGCGATCCGGCGGCCGAGGAACTGGTTCGTGATCTCGATGAACTGCGTGATGATGTAATCGGTGCCGCGCACCTGGTGGATCTGTTCCCACAGCTCGCCGGTCTGCGCATTGTCAGTGCCAATGAACTTGTAACCGCCATCTGCCACTGCCCCGTCGACACCCGTCTCGCCTTCGGCGACGATGGCGACATTCGCCGCCAGCAGTTGCTGGCCCTCCGTTGAACCGTCGAGCGTCGAAAACGGGATCTTGCGCGAGATGCCGGCCAGACCGAACAGGGAGCGGTTCGCGAAGGGATGGAACGGCTTGCCAGCGCCCACCTGGTTGTCGATCCGGATCATCAGACCGGCAACGCGCGGTGCCATCGGGGCTGTAACCGTCTGGGCCCCGTCCCAGATCCGGGCGGCCACGCCGATCGGCATCAGACGTTCCGACGAC
>NZ_JSEP01000084.1 GCF_001624695.1 Labrenzia sp. OB1
GGAAAGTCCTTCGGCAGTGCCCGCCACTGACAGCCGCTGCCCGCGATATAAAGGACCGCGTTCACCACCTCTCGCATGTCGGTCTTGCGTGGCCGACCGCCGGATTTGGCCGGAGGGATCAGCGGCGCCAAAATCGCCCATTCCCGATCCATCAAATCAGTTGGATAACGCAGATCGTCCCGGTTATGCTGTTTGCGAGTGATATCATCCCAGGGCATTCGATCCTCCATCTTCTCGACAAAGACGGTTGAATCACAACCCTTTGATATCACTCAACTACTTTTAAATCAGGCTCTTAGCGATCGTTCGCTACAATCGGCTCATCGATACTTTCCTAAGTTTGACGACCTACAGCCTGCAAAACCATCTCCGAACAACCGTAAAAGGTGTCGGCCAAATTGAGATCGATGAATTATATGTTGGGATAGACAAGCGCGGCTGCCATTTCGTTATTCCGGTGCAAGCCAAGGGTGGAAAAGACCAAATTAGCATTGTGCAAATCGACCAAGATATTCACTTCGTCGAGGAAAAATTTCCCGGCATGAGATGTAGAGCAATTGCAGCACAGTTCATGGATTCAAACGTCGTTGCATTGTTTGAGCTGACCTTGCAAGACGACGAAATCAAAGTTGTCGAAGAGCGCCACTACCGTCTGGTGCCTGCCAAAAAACTCAACGCTAAGTCTATCAGGGATTACCGTGACTAGTTGGCAGTTCCGATCGAAAAGTCGTAGCCGCTGACGTGCCTCCCGGAATTCGGTTCGTTCTGAGCTGGAATTTTCAATTATGATCCCGTTAACGGGAAAAAGAGAGTTCCATGAAGAACCGAAGTTCTCTGAGGTGCAGATCGCGTTCATTCTGCGTCTGGCAGATGAAGGCATGCCGGTAGCAGAGGTGAGAGCTGGCTCGGGAAATCTGAACAGCTAGGATAAGTGGAATTTCTGCCTGACTTTGGCTTAGATGCCGGAAACAGGAGAGATCATGACGAGACGACCGCGCCGGAACCACAGCCCGGCTTTCAAGGCGAAAGTGGCGCTTGCCGCGATCAAAGGCGAGCAGACGCTGGTGGAACTGTCCCAGCAGTTCGACGTGCACGCCAACCAGATCAAGCAGTGGAAAGACCAACTCCTTGAGGGGGCGATGGGCGTTTTTGGTGATGAAGCCAAGAGAGAACCGGCTACACCTCCGGTCGATG
>NZ_JSEP01000085.1 GCF_001624695.1 Labrenzia sp. OB1
GGCGATGGCACCTACACCTACATTGCCCAGGATACCTATGAATATCTGGCCGCCGGAGAGACGGCGACAGAAACGTTCAGCTACACGGTGACGGACAATCTGGGGGCCAGTTCCACCAACACGGTGACGGTGACCATCACAGGCACCAATGACGCGCCTGTGGCGACAGCCTTGAGCGGAACCGTGTCGGAAGATGGTCCGGGCCTCACGGTCATGGCGAGCTACACGGATCTGGATGCGAGCGACATGCATACGTTCAGTGTGGATACCACCGGTACGCTTGGAACGGTCATCAACAACAACGATGGCACGTTCAGCTATGACCCGAACGGTCAGTTTGAGAGCCTGGCGACTGGCGAAACCGCGACAGACACGTTCACCTATACGGTTGATGACGGCAATGGCGGCACAACAACCGAAACAGTAACCGTGACGATCACGGGTCAGAATGATGCGCCAGATCTCACTCCATTGACTGCAATTGCGCAAGAAGATGGACCGTCAATCACCGTGTCTGCAAACTTCACTGACGTAGACAGTGATGGACCGTTTGTTATTTCGATTGATACGTCCAGCACAGTTGGCTCTGTAACAGACAATGGAGACGGTACATTTACTTATCATGCAAACGGCCAATTTGAGTATTTGAACGCTGGAGAAACTGCAACCGATACGTTTACATATACTGTTTCCGATGAAGATGGCGGATCATCTACCGAAACGATAACAGTTACAGTTGAGGGGCAAGTAGAACCTACAAAATTCACCGCAAGCGATGGGGCGTTCGCTGATTATTTCGGTGCCAGCACAGCGATTAACGATCATGGAGTCGTCCTTGTCGGCGCGCCCCTGAACGATGATCCCGGGGCAAATTCCGGTTATATCTATCTCTACAGACCGGATGGTTCCGGTGGTTACTCCGAGCAGATTCTGAATGCTTCCATTCCAATTGCCGGGGTCCAGTATGGATACTCCGTTGCGCTCAACAACTCGGAGGTAGCGGTCGTTGGATCCTTTGACCGCAACCAGGTTCATGTATACCAGCCTGACGGCAATGGCGGACATTTCGAAACCAAACTATTGCCGGCCGGCACTCTTTACTCTGATCTTTTCGGGCACAGCGTCGC
>NZ_JSEP01000086.1 GCF_001624695.1 Labrenzia sp. OB1
GTGCTTGGCGGGGCGATTTGAACCGCCCCATGATCTTCTCTCGCTTCCTGGTCTGGCGGTGTGCGTTTTCAATTCTGTTATTCAGGCCCTTGTGGGCTCGATGATCAGCATCCGGGGCCAGATTTTGTATCGGCTTTATGTAGCTGCGCAGCTTGTCCGTCACGACGACACGCGGTTCACCGAATTGATTGACCAGTCTGGAGAAAAACCGATTGGCAGCCTTGGTRTTGCGGCGAGCTTGAACCAGAATGTCGAGTACGTCACCATCGGCGTCAATGGCCCGCCAGAGCCAGWATTTCACGCCACCCATGACGATCACGGCCTCGTCCAGATGCCATTTGGTGTTTGGTTTTGGTCGGTCCCGGCGAATGCAGCGCGCGAAATGCCCACCAAACCGGATCACCCATTTGCGGATGGTTTCCCGGCTGACACCAATACCCCGCTCCGCAAGAAGGTCTTCAACATCTGCCGTGCTCAACGCAAAGCGATGGTAAGCCCAAACCGCATAGGAGATTATCGATCTGGGAAAACGGAAGCCCTTAAGGCGAGGTAAATCGAGACCCGTGAACATCAGAGCGATCTACCAAACCCAAGCACCATCAACAAGTTGGCAATGCCCATTCATTTTATCAGCGTAGCACACGGTTTAGTTGATGGTTCATGCCGAGCTTCGGCTTGTCGCCAGGCACTCTCAGTTGGCGTGTCGCAAAGTTTTTTTGACTTAGAGTCCGATTCAAAAGTTCATGAGACAAGACAATAGGTTGCGAGCCTGCGTGTCATGACCCTGATACTAGCGATGTTGATCCATGCGGTGGAACTTTCGATTGACGCCTCCCAGTCCTTTGCCAACCGGCGGCATCTGCCCAGCCATGCGAAAGTGCGCTCCACCACCCATCTGCGGGGCAGGAGTTCGAAGCCTTCAGCAGCATCGGAGCGTTTGATGATCTCTATCGTCCAGTTGCCGTTGCCCACCAGGGCGGCGCGCAGCTTTTCACCGGCATAGCCGCCATCGGCGAAGA
>NZ_JSEP01000087.1 GCF_001624695.1 Labrenzia sp. OB1
GGCTTGTCTCAAGCCCCAAGGCGCAATTCCGGTGGGAAAACCCATACATCTTCCGGATCGAAGACCGCAGTACCGTCACGTCGCACTACCATGACGTTGCTATGGCCATGGGCCAAGCTTGAATGGAGAGCCGTATGCGCTGAAAGGTGCACGTACGGTTCGGGGAGGAGAAGCGCTTCTGCGCTTCTTACTCCACTGGCCACCTGGCAAGGTTTTGTCTATGTCGCCTTCGTTATCGACGCGTTTGCCCGGCGTATCGTCGGCTGGCGTGTCAGCAGGACGGCGCATGCGTCTTTCGTTCTCGATGCCCTGGAGCAAGCACTTCATGATCGACGTCCCGTTCATGACGGCGGCCTCGTACACCACTCGGACAGGGGCGTCCAATACGTATCGATCAGGTATTCGGAGCGGCTGACCGAGGCTGGTATCGAGCCTTCTGTCGGAAGCGTCGGCGATAGTTACGACAACGCTCTCGCAGAAACGATCAACGGGCTTTACAAGGCCGAGGTCATTCATCGCCGGGGGCCGTGGCGAAACTTCGAATCCGTCGAGTTTGCCACCCTGGAATGGGTCGACTGGTTCAACCACCGCCGTCTTCTGGAGCCGATAGGAAACATCCCTCCGGCTGAAGCAGAGGAACAATACTACGCCGCGCTGGATCAACCGGCCGTGGCCGCATAATACCAAACGACAAAATTCAGGACCGATGCGCCCAGTCACGCATTCCGATTGACATGATTTTCCATGGCTGATCGATGAGCGTGTTCCAGGCCCGGCAGCACAGGTCGACGATCTGGTCGTAGTCCTTGAAGACCCGGTTTGAGAGCCAGTTTTCTCGCATGTACTGCCATAGGTTTTCGACAGGATTGAGTTCGGGAGATCGGGGTGGCAAAGGCAAGAGTGTGATGTTGTCCGGGATGGCGAGCTTGTTTGACGTGTGCCATCCGGCCTGATCAAGGATGACCACGCCATGG
>NZ_JSEP01000088.1 GCF_001624695.1 Labrenzia sp. OB1
CCTCGTCCTGGAACCAGATTTCTATCGGCGTGCCGTCTTCAAGTCGTCCGCGGAGTTCGGCCAGCTCGTTGGGGAAGTTTTTTTGAACGCCTCAATGGCAAATTCGTTTTGCGCCGGATGCTGTGGCCGGGCGGTCAAACGCCGGTAGCCTGCGCTCTTCAGTTCCCGCGAAACGGTTCGCTCATCTACGGCAATGCCAAATTCAGACAATATCCAGGCCGCAAGATCCTTCAGGCGCCAACGCACAACGCCGTCCACCGAAGGATACGGGCCCCGTGCAACACGATCGATCAACAGAGCGCGCTGGCTGTCATCAAGCTTCTTGCGCCGACCGGCTTTCTTAAGGTCAATCAATCCCTCGGGGCCTTTTGCATTGAAACGCAAGACCCAGTCGCGGATCACCTGGACCGTCACGCCGCCGACCGCACCCGCATCGCTGCGCAAGCCGCCGTCATAGATCACTGCAAGCGCCAAAAGGCGCCGTGTTTGATCGGCATTCAGAGCTGGCTCGGTTTGTCTGAACAGTTGCAGGCGTTTCGCTAAGTGGATTTCCGCCTCGATTATGCCGCCGCCATCATCGGCGTCAGCGCGTTGAAGTAAGCCTGATCCGGCGTGTCACAAAGTTTCTCTATTAACCGGATCGAGCGCTTGAACGTAACCACCCGATTGCCACCGCCTGCCTGACTTGAACCGATTATTGTAAGAGACGTGCATAACGACGTCGTTTGCGACGTGTCTTATGCGGGGTTGTCGATGCGTGGTGAAATTCTTGGAGTTGAGCGGCGAAGGCGGTGGCGAGATGAGGACAAGCTCGGGATCGTGATGTCGGTCGGGGTTGATGGCGCGACGGTGACCCAGGTTGCGCAGCGCCACGATGTGAGCCGACAGCAGATCTATACTTGGCGGCGTGAGCTGAAGAAGAAAGGATTGTGGTCGCCGGACGACGGCGCGC
>NZ_JSEP01000089.1 GCF_001624695.1 Labrenzia sp. OB1
GGCGGCATAACCAATTCGGGTGCGATCTACGTTTACGAGCCTGACGGTTCAGGCGGTTACGCAGAAACCAGAATTGTCGCTCTGGATGTCTATCCCGACGACAGATTTGGATATTCTCTCGACATCAATGACAATGGCACCATTGTTGCCGGCGCCTACAACAACGACGATGCGGGCGCAAACTCGGGAAGCGCCTATGTGTTTGTCCCGGACGGGGCTGGCGGTTACACCCAGTACAAGCTGACCGCTCCGGATGCCGCCGCCGCTGACAAGTTCGGCATCTCTGTCTCAATCAATTCGGATGGTGTCGTAAGCATAGGTGCTCAGGCAGGAGACGGAGCTGTCGCAGACACCGGAGCCGTCTACACCTTCGTGCCCAATGGCGATGGCGACTACGTCGGATACGATGGAACCATATATACAGGGGTTCCCCTGGATGGATCGGCGAGCAATCCTGTCACTCCGGATTCAATTACAGCCAATAAATTCACCGCAAGCGATGGGGCGTTCGCTGATTATTTCGGCGCCAGCACAGCGATTAACGATCATGGGGTCGTCCTTGTCGGCGCGCCCCTGAACGATGATCCCGGGGCAAATTCCGGTTATATCTATCTCTACAGACCGGATGGTTCCGGTGGTTACTCCGAGCAGATTCTGAATGCTTCCATTCCAATTGCCGGGGTCCAGTATGGATACTCCGTTGCGCTCAACAACTCGGAGGTAGCGGTCGTTGGATCCTTTGACCGCAACCAGGTTCATGTATACCAGCCTGACGGCAATGGCGGACATTTCGAAACCAAACTATTGCCGGCCGGCACTCTTTACTCTGATCTTTTCGGGCACAGCGTCGC
>NZ_JSEP01000009.1 GCF_001624695.1 Labrenzia sp. OB1
ATCTCGATGGACGGCAAGGGCGCTTGGCGGGACAATGTCTTCGTCGAGCGGCTTTGGCGGTCTATCAAATACGAGGAAGTCTACCTCCACGCTTACAAGACGGTGTCCGAGGCCCGCGCTGGCATCGGCCGCTATCTGACCTTTTACAATACCCGACGCCCTCACTCATCCCTTGACCGGCAGACGCCGGATCAGGCTTACTTCAAAGCGCTGGCGCCGATGATGGTGGCGGCATAATTGAGGCGGAAATCCACTTAGCAAAACGCCCGAAACTGTTCAGACAAACCGAACCACCTCTCATGATATGTGCCGTCCCACCTTTGCGCGCACCTTCAGCAATGCGTGACAGTGCATCAACAGTGGGTTCAAAATTGAATTGGGTGTCGTTTGCGCCATTGATCTGAAGATCGATGAGGCCGGGTGTGGCCACGTCGGCGATTGTCGCTCCCAGCTCCGTCGCCATGGCCTGCGTAGCCTCGCTGACGTGCACAATACGGCCCTGTACGATCCCGATCAGCTGGTTATGACGAGGTTCGGGTGATTGCCCGTCAAAAAGTGTGCGGGCGAACACAGAGTGTTCGAAACTGGCGGGATCAATTGCAGACACTTTCCGCCCCCTTGGGATGGACGTGCTGATAATATTCCGTATATGCGAGCTCGGCTGCCGCATCCTTGTCCAGAACGATTGTCGCCTTTGGATGCAGTTGCAGTGCGCTCGCGGGACAAGCGGCGGAAATCGGACCTTCAACCATCGCGGCGACGGCCCGGGCCTTGGTGACGCCGGTCGCCAGCAACAGGCAACTGCGGGTGGCCAGGATCGAACCAACGCCCATTGTCAGTGCATATTTCGGGATGTCCTCGGGGTTTTCGAAATAACGCGCGTTGGCGCGGCGCGTGTCCTCGGTCAGGGTCTTTATCCGGGTCAGGGAATTCAAGCTCGATGTTGGTTCGTTGAACCCGATATGCCCATTCTGACCGATGCCGACCAACTGAAAATCGATCCCGCCGCTAGCCGCGATCAGTGCCTCATACCGAGCCGCTTCGGCCACGCTGTCCGCGCAGTCTCCGCGTGGCAGGTGCGTGCGGGACGGATCAATGTCGATATGCCTGAACAATACCTCGCGCATATAGGCGTGATACGAGCAGGCGTGGTCCGGCGCTATCCCGATATATTCATCCAGGTTGAACGTAACCGCCTTGCCGAAAGACGCGCGGCCATCTTTGTGGAGTTCGACCAAACGCTGATAAAGCGGCAGCATCGTGCCGCCGGTAGCCAGCCCGAATACCGCGTCAGGCTTGGTGTCAAGCACCGCAACAAGCTGATCGGCCGCACTGACGACCGCCCGTTCGGCATCGTCGTAAATCAAAACCTTCATGCCACTTCCCTTTTCTTCAAAGCGGTCACGCTTACGCCTGCGGCGACGGGGTCACGCGGTTTCCAGATACGTCGAAAAAATGCAAAGCATCGGCCGGAAAATCGAGGCCAACGCGGGCGCCCTCAACCAATGCGCCGGCGCTCGGAGCCAGCACCGATATGTCGCCTATGGGCCCTGCATCCACAATGATGCTGAGCACTGAACCATGGTATTCGCAGAGTTTTATCGTTCCCTTGATCGCGGCATCGCCTGCCTCCGTGATGGAGATCTGTTCGGGGCGCATGCCCACGGTGCTGATCTTTTCTGAACTGCGTTGCCCGATGTCCAATCGCTGGTTGCCAGGTAGCATGATGCCAGCCTCGCCGCCGCTTGCCGCGTCAATCAGGTTCATTCTGGGGCTGCCGAGAAACTGGGCGACGAATACGTTCCCGGGGTGTTCGTAAAGTTCTCGGGGACTCCCGACCTGCATGATTTCTCCCTTGTTCAGAACGACGATGCGGTCCGCCAGGGTCATCGCTTCCACTTGATCATGGGTGACATAGATCATCGTCGCGGCCAGGGACTTGTGAAGAGACGCGATTTCGATGCGTGTTTCCCCGCGCAAGGCGGCATCCAGATTGGACAGGGGTTCGTCGAACAGAAAGGCCTTGGGTTCGCGCACAATTGCTCGGCCGATCGCAACGCGTTGACGTTGGCCACCTGAAAGCGCGGATGGTTTGCGGTCCAGATAGTCCTCAAGCTTCAGTGTGCGCGCGGCCTCGGCGACCTTGCGCTCAATGACCTGTTTGGGTTGTTTTGCGGTTTCCAGTGCGAAGGCAATGTTCTGGCGCACCGTAAGATGCGGATAAAGCGCGTAGCTTTGGAAAACCATCGAAAGCTGGCGATCAAAAGGCTCCAGCTTGGTGACGTTTTCATCGTCTATCAGAATCTGGCCTGAAGTCACATCTTCAAGCCCGGCTATCATCCGCAGCAGCGTCGATTTTCCGCAACCCGACGGGCCGACAAAAACGCAGAATTCGCCATCTTCGACCGTCAGGGAAACGGATTTGATAACCTCCAGTCCCTTGAAGGATTTGCAGATGTTTCGGAGCGAGATTCTTGCCATTTCTTATCCTTTGACTGCACCGGAGACCATGGAACCAGTGATTTTGCGATACATGATCAGGCCGAGCAGCAGCGGAGGCAGCGCCGCTACAATCATTACGGCAGCGGCCACACCCCATTGGACGCCACCGCCTGAAGTCGCAAAGAAGAACGATGCGCCGACAGTCATCGGCACTGCTTTCTGAGTGGTCAGTATCAGCCCGAAAAGGAATTCGTTCCACGCGGTGATGAAGCCGAAAACAAACGTCGTGATGAAGGCGGGGCGACACAGGGGCAACACGATCCGGAGAATGAGACGCGGCAGCCGCGCACCGTCCATTCGTGCCGCTTCTTCAAGCTCAATGGGGATCTCCGCGACCGCGTTGACCAGCAGCATGAGCGTCAAAGGCAGGTTCACAACGGCAAGAACCAGTCCAAGCCCAAGCCGGGTGTCCAGCAGGTTCACAACGGAAAACATCAAATAGAGCGGCACCGCGAAAATGATGAGCGGCAGGGCACGCAAGTTCACAATGAGCGGGAACAGAATGTTCCGGCCATATCCCCTGCGTACCATCGCCCAGGCGATCGGGAAGGCAACGACGATCGGCAGCAACGATCCGATCGATGCCGACAGCAGAGAGTTCAACAGATAATGATAGATGTTCAAACGGTCGCTTACGGTCAGAACGGTCACGAAATTCTCAATGGTGGGGTTCTGCACCACCAGCGACGGGTTGCGGGCAATTTCGGCCGGTGCCTTCAGGGCGGTTATGAATGTCGCGATGACCGGGAAATTCAAGACAAGAGCTGCGGTCACGAAGACAAGCCACCTGAGGATGAGGTGCAGTTTCATCGTCTCCTCCTCATCAGGCTCTGACCCAGGGCAAGTATCGCGAATGCCACGACGAACAAAAGGATCGCGGCCGCCATCGCCTTGCCGATTTCGCCCCGCCTCAGAAATGTCTCGTAGATGTAGATGGACATCGATGTCGTCGATCCTCCGGGACCGGCGCCCACCAGTGTGTAGATGTTGTCGAACACCCGGAATCCGTCGATAAACCGGATGAAACCCGCGACAAAAAGCGTCGGCATCATTTGCGGGAGCTCGATCTTCCAGAACATGCGCCAGGGACGGGTGCCATCAACCGACGCGGCTTCGCGGATGTCTTGCGGGATCGCTTGATAGGCCGTCAGAAAAAGCAGAAAAGCAAAGGGTGTCCATTGCAGGGTTTCGGCAACAACAATTGTTTTAAAGACCATCCCGGTGCTCAGGAATGACGGCGACCATCCAAGCCATTCATAAAAATAATAGGGAACCGGGCCTGCAAATTCATGCAGAACAAGCCGATACATCAGCCCGATCATCGCAGGTGCGACGATCATGGGAATGATGAGCACGGCCACCATCCAGCCGTTCTCTCTAATGAGAGGGGCCAGGTAGACCGCAAGAAAAAGACCGAGCACGCATTCAAGCAGCGCCGTGATGAGGCCAAAACGCAGCGAAAACCAGGCAGCGTCCCAAAAGGCGGAATCCTGGAGAACAAGCTGGAAATTCGCAAACCCTATGAGCTTTGGGGACATCAGGGACTGGAAGCTGGCTTCCGAAAAACCGTAGACGATGCTCAGGACAACAGGAAACCCCAGCAGCGCCAGCAGGAACAAGACCATCGGACTGGCAAGAATTGCATTTTCCTGGCTAGGCAGAAGGCGCATGGTGATCTCCTTGAATTCGGGCCGGCCGGGGATGCCGGCCAGCCCGGTTTTCTTATTTCAAGAGCTCGGTCATGGACGCGGAGATGTTGCTCATCGCCTCGTCAAGACTTTGTGTGCCTGCCCAGTAGCCGGTAAACTCCTTGGCCTGCGCTTCATAGACCGAAAGCGCATTTTCGGATGTGCCGCCGTTCATGACAAAGCCGTAGTTTGAGGCATAGTCCCCCACCTGCACGAGGTCCGGTCGCTCCTCCGCCAGTTTTCCCGCAGTGGCGGGCGTCAGGCCGGGAGCTCCGTCGGCGCGCGCGTAGGCAAGGGCCGCCTCTTCCGTGGAAAGCCATTGAAGAAACGCCCTGGCGCCCTCCTTGTTTTCGGCTGCCGCGTTCAGACCCAGGCCCAGACCGTGAATGTGAGTAAACCGTCCATCCGGTCCCGTTGGGGGTGCCTGGGTGACGGTCTCCGGTTGAGCGCCGACCAGATCGCTGGCCGCGGCATTCCACTGTACCATCGCCGCAACCTGTCCGGCGGAGTAAGCCGCATTGGCCTCGGCATATTCATATGATGTCGAATCCGGCGGAGTTGCGCCTGCATCGTACAACATCTTCGCCAACTCAAGCGTGTTCCGATAAGCCTCGGAATCCACAGTGATGTTGCCGTCGTTGTCCATCCAGTTCGCGCCGTAGCTGCGCGGCAGCGAATGGAAGACCATCATGTTGAAGAGCAGGTTCTTCATCTGAATGACGGTGCCGTAGCGGGTCGGGCTGTCAGGGTTGACCGACTGGCTGAAATAGAGCGCGTTGGCTGCGAAATCCCGCCAGGTCCACTCTTCCGGGTTTTTCGGTGCCAACCGCTCGCCAAGGTATTTTTCAGAGATATCGCCATAGAGCGTCCTGGCAGCATCATCCGCCATCAAAGCGTCTATCAGGTCCTTGCGGAAGTAGAGGAAATGAAGCGAAAGGTCCGTCGGCACGCCATATTGTGCGCCGTCAAACTGCATGGTCGAGAGAACAGTGTCGCCAAAGACCGACCCGGCCTCATCCGACAATGTGATTGGCTCCAGAAAGGGGGCGTAGCGCCCGATCGAGTAAGTGGCGATTAGGTTGGCGTCGAAGGCCGTGCTGCCAGCCGCCAAATCGACCTGGAGCTTGTCGAAAAAGCCATCCCGCGAGGTGAACAAGAGCTCGACCTTGTCCTCGTCCGCAAGGTCAGCCTTGGCGTTGTAGATTTCAGTGACAGCACGAAGGGCTGTTTCTTCCGGGCCGCCGGGCCATCCGAGGACCGTCACCTCCGCATTTGCTGTGCCTGTAAGCAGCACTGCAAGTGCGGTCGAGCACAAGAATTTGCGCGATAGCATCATTTGTTTGTTCTCCCTTGGGGTGCGAGTGCGGCAATTCCCAAGACGCCTGCGTTCGCCCCCAACGCCGCACGGGCAAGGGTCGATGAAACACGGGCAGGCAGTGTCTTGAGTTTGGTTTGCACCCTTGGGAGATACCCAGGAGCCAAACCCATGCCCCCGCCGACTACAATAACGGCAGGGTCGAAAGTCAGCTGCAGGTTGTGGCACAATCTGGCGATGTGGCTTGCCGATTCATTGATCAGTTCGTCTGCCCAGGCTTCGCCTCTTGCTGCAGCGGCAAAAACCTCGGGCGCTTGCCCGGAATGACCGCGCCGGCCTGCCTCCGCTGCAATCCAGCTACCCGATGCAGTGTCCTCCAGCAGCGTTTCACTGTCGGACAGCAAAAGACCGAAATGGCCACCAATGCCCGACCGGCCCTGCAGCAGCGTGCCGTTGACGACAGCGCCACCACCAATTCCCGTCGAGATGGTCAGAAAGACAGTGTCTTCGCGGTTGCCCGCGCCGAAACAGTATTCGCCCCAGGCCGCCGCCTGGGCATCGTTGCATAGGGTGGCCGGGACCTGGAAGATCGAGGTGACCTGCTGCGCCAGCGGGTACCTGTCCGGAACATTGAGCGTTCTTGGGTTCATCGCGGACCAGAAGCCGTCATGGACCGCGCCGGTGACCGTCACTCCGCAGTGCTCATAGCTCCCGCTCCACCCGCCGGCCAACTCGGCGGCTTGCGCGAGCCAGTCATCAGGCCCGTCCGCGCGCGAAGTCGCCACAGTTTCAGATGCCAACACCTCTTTCCCCTGGACGAGCGCCGTGAGAATCTTGGTGCCGCCGATATCGATGGCCAGCGTCGGAGACATCAGCGATCACCGGTTTTCGTGCGGCCGGTCAGCGCATCCGCGAACCAGGAAGTGATATGTTCCGGCCGTGAAATCGCCGATCCGACGACGACTGCATCTGCACCGTTTTTTTGGGCCCGAACAGCGTCTACGGGTCGCTGATAGCGGCCTTCCGCAACAGTGAACCGTCCGCATCCGGAAAGGGCGGTGACGAGTTCCAGATCCGGGCCATCGGGAATGGGCCCGCCGAGATAGCCGGACATTGTCGATCCGAGCAGTTCGCAGCCAAGATCGGCCGCCCGTCTGCCGTCCTCGACACTGGAGCAATCGGCCATTGCCAACACGCCAGCAGACTTGATTGCCGCGATCAGCCTGGAAATGGGTTCGGGCCGAACCCTGTCGGTCGCATCAAAGGCGACGATGTCCGCGCCGGCCTCGATGAGCGCTCTTGCCTGTGTAGGAAAAGGGGTAATTCGAACCGGACTGTCTGTCAGGTCCTCCTTTATCAATCCGATAACCGGTACTTTGGTAACCGCGCGGACGGCCTTTAGGTTCTCGACACCTTCAATACGCAAACCGCACGCTCCACCGTCCAGCGCGGCCAGAGCGAATGCCGCCGTTATTTCGGGGCGATCGAGGGGGCCACCGATGACAGGCTGGCAAGAGACGATCAGTCCGCTACTTAACTGCTCCAGAATTGACGGCACGCTGATCTCCTCTTTTGATGAGAAGATTTAATACCAGTGCAATACCAGGAAGCAATTTAATTGTAACTGGTATGTACCGTACCCGGTGTCAGCAGCTCTGCGGAGAAGTCGTAGCGCTCTCCGTTGTAGCGGGTCTCCGTGAACTCAACGGGCCGGCCGTCGTCGAGAAAACAGCGCCGTTCGACAATCAGGAGGGGGGTGCCGGGCTCCGCTTCGAGAAGCTCCGCGTCCAGTTTCGTCATGATCCCCGCCCGGATTCTTTGAATTCCGCGCGCTGGGGCAGCGCCAGCAGAGGCAAGCGCCGCATATAAGGACAGCGAAACCATGTTGCCATCCGGCAGAAACACCTTTGGAACGGCGGCACGCTCGACCGCGATCGGCACGCCGTCCGCAAGGCGCACACGAATGAGGCGAACGATCGGTTCCGCAGGCGGCACGCCCAACGCCATTGACTCTGTCGGTGTCGGGTTGACGGTATTGCGAGAGATCCATCGCTGACCGGGTTTCAATCCCCTTGCCTGCAATTCTTCTGAAAATCCGGTCAGGACGGAGAGTGGCTTTTCAAGGCGCGGCGTTACCGACGTCCTCGCGCCTTGCCGCCTTTGCAGGAACCCGTCTGCCTGAAGTTCATCCAGTGCCCGGCGCACGGTCACCCTGCTCAGATCGAGTTTGTCGGACAGTTTCCTCTCGCTGGGAAGATGGGCCGAAGCAGACAGAATGCCTGATTTCAGCGCGTCGGAAAGCGCAGCTGAAAGCCTGCGATACAGAGGTTCGCTCTGGTTGGAGCTCTCCATATGTTTGATCAGATACAGATAAAGATCGGCGAAATCACGCATAACTGGTCCTAATCATGACAATCTGGTAGTTACCAATTTGCGCGGTGCGTGACAAGTGACGATGGCCACGGGACGCATGTTGTTTCGATTTTGCTTGTTGGGGGGCTCTCTACGCGTAGCGCGCAACTTCACCTGGCGAAAAATACGGCAATCCGAAGAGCGGTGAAATGTGCCAATTGAAACCTTTGGCCCTGCTCTTCAAAACCGGCACGTGAACCACAAGCGTTTGTGTGGTTGTATCGCGAAGAAGGGCTGCCGATCCGCACCGGACTTGAAGATCCGAGGCAGGGGAGATGACCGATGGGTCGCACACACTGAAAAGACCCTTGGTGCTCTGCTTTCCGGCCGCACACAGGCTTGAAAATGAAATATCGGCTATCGTCTCTGTTTTCTGGGCTTCAGGGGAGCTGATCCTCCGGAAAGCTGTGCTTTGAAGTGCGTTAAAAATGAATGCCGTATTCAGGAGCAGGATCAAGTTCGATTTTCGAAAGGAGAGATCCCTCGATGATCGCTTGAATACTGATGTTTGCGCCCATGTGCGGATAAAATCTTGACCTCACGTCTGGGATCTCCACGTCGTTGGATTCCCCGTCAGAGGGCTTAGAGTCTAAACCTGTCGTGCGCATAATCCCCGCTCCCCGATACTTTTATGATCGAAAGAAATTTCGAAAAGCACACTAGGGAAGAGATGCAAAAACGGCGCTAAAGCCTTGAGGCGAATTTTCTCGGATTTATGGAAAAGTTGTTAATCTTTCGAGGGCGGGTTGTGATGGATTTACCCGAAATTTTTCGCTCATCTCATTTCAGCCGTTGGCTGGCTCGGATTGGATGTGCCCTGGAGCATGAGTCCAGCAGGGGGCGCATTTGCCAGCGTCAGATGAACAGCGGATCGAGGATCCGGTCGAAGCCAGATGTTATCAGCATTGCTTTCGCACAAGGCTGATCAACTCGCTTCGAACGGCTACAAAGGCGATAACCGCTCTTTGGCTGATCTACGGCTGCTTCGCGTTAGGGCGAAACGAAGGTAACCTTCACGCCGCGCTGGCGAAAGTAGGCCTGCAGCAGCTTACGGCCCGAGCGGTTGTTCTGGACGATCCTGGCCGGATCCAGGACGGCCTCTTTCAAGCCCTCGCGCTTCAATGCTGCCTTGAGCGCGGCAATGTGGTGCTCAATGTCCTCATTGTCCGCCTGAAGAGATTGGTAAATGCGGTTCGTTGCATCCGCTGCGGTCAATTCGCTCAATGGCACGTTCCTTATGTTGTTTACGGCGCATATCACATTTTCGATCCGGGTATCAAAGAGAGTTCACCGGGGCAAAACTACCGGCAGCGGAGAGCTTCGGCGGCAGCTTCCGAAACGAGTATCTCATTAAAGCGCTGTTTTCGTCACTGGGAGATGCCAGATGCCAAACCAATGCATGAAAGGAAGGCGAGCACGTCAGCAGTCCCACTCCTTCGGATATCGCGCGCCATGGGAGTTCGCATTGAAAACGGCATTGCGAACAGGCGCCGCTTGATCCGGACCTGCAACAAGCAGGGTCTTATGTCTTGACGTCGGGAAAAGCTCTAGTGACCACCTCCGGCCAGGCCCACGCCGGTGACAAGCGCGATCCATACCTTGATGCGCAGGCCCCAGGCCTTGATGATGCCGAGCCCGCCGAGAACATGTCCGACCAATCCGTGGCCGAAGTTCCTGTCATAGGTCTGCACGATACAGCCGCTTCCGTTGACAAGCAGGTCGCGATGCTCCGGATAGACCAGCTCGAAAAGTACGGCGACTTCACCGCGCGTGGCGAACTGGGAAGGTTCGAGCAGCCTGCCGGTGGACGTCACCTGACCGGCAGCGATTTCCGGCTGAATTGCGACTATTCTCGCAGGCAGCACAGCATCTATCATCGCTATATTGAAGTTGGTGTCGCAGGCGACCTCGGCAGGCATGCCAACGTAGAGAACGGAGCGGGCAACCTGGGAAAATCCGGCAAAGACCCGTTTGGGATGAGCCTCATCCCGATCGGGTATAATCAGCATCGCGGGACTTGAGGCGATCTGGGAGGCGCGGGCACCGACATGCAAGGTCTGCTGGTCAATGACACCATTCACTTGCGAGCGAACAATCGTCTTTTCGAGCTCGACCTGAGCCTGCTCAAGGGCGGCATTGGCGCTTGCAAGCTGGGCAGGAAGCACCTCGTTCAATTGTGTGTTTACTTCATCCAGAACGGCCTGCGCCTGAGCCACCTTGGCTTCGCCGGCGGACTTGTCTGCAACGGCGGCCTCGAACCGGGTTGCGGTGAACGCGGCGGAATTACGCTGCCGCAGTTCTTCCTGATCCTCAAACACTTCATTGGCCTGTTGAAGCACGGCGTTTTCACGGTCTACGGATGCCTGAGCGGATCGGACCTGTGCTTCGGCAAGTGCGAATGACTTCTCGATCTCCGCCAGCTTGAGTTCCGCGGTCTTGACCGCGGCTTCCTCGGTTTCGTTTGAAACGGTGAACAGGATCTGCCCCGGTTCGACGCGGCTTCCATTGTCGACGTTGATTTGCGTCACCGTGCCGCCGTTCTCACTCACAACCGGCACAATCCGAAACGGTACGAAGCCGGTGTACGATTTCGGGTAGTAGTAGAAGACCGTAAAAAACACCGCGAAGGCGAGAACCAGCCAGGAAAACAGCGCTATGTGAACGTTGTAGAGCGTAACGGGAATGCCTTTCCATCGCAGATAAAGAATACGCAATACGAAAGGTATGGAAGTGACGGTCAACTCAATCATTGTCGCTTGCTCCCACAGTCTGTGAAACCTGTCTTCGGCCTTCAGCGGGCGAACTTGGTGCTGCCATCACAGGCTCTGCCGAAGGGGTGTTTGTCTCGTCCGCCTTCACGATTTCTCCCCTGGGTGCAGGCGGGACACGCCGGCCGTCGCGGTCGTGTTCGCCCAAATGACTTTTCTGCAGTTCCTCGAGCATCACACCCTCAAGCTCACCCTTGAGCGTGTGTTCCTTCATCGGTTCGAACCACAGCATGAGATCGCGCGCGAGCGCAGTCGCGATCAGTGACAGTGGCAGCAATATGCTGAAATGACTGAGTGGCGGGAAAATCTCATAGGCAAAAGCAATCATCAGCAGCATGGGAATTGTTGTTTGCAGCGGCGTGCCTTCGTTGTGCTTCTCGGCAAATCGATCGAAGCGGGCATAAAAGTGAAACACGGCGAACAACAGCAGAAAAACGAGGAACAACGCTGAAAAGGCTGTACTGTCCGTCGTTCCTGGGGGTGCCCACCAGGATACGGTCTGTCCTTCAGTACTTGCCTCATTTGCAAGCGCTGAAGCTGAAGGCGGCACGAAGACGGCAAGAGGCAGAAGCAGGCGGACCAAGAACTGGCTTTTCATTGCTTGCCTTTCCTTTTTTCTGAATTTTTCATGCCGGCCAAAGCGGCTTCGTCAATGTGACGCAAAAAAAACAAATCGAATACCAAACACAAATCATGGTGGACCCAGCGGTCGCGGCGCAGCACTTTTCAGTAAAGCTTTTATCGGCAAGGCTGCAAAGCCGGTCAATGTTTTTCTTACGCAGCGAAAGCCACGATCCAACTGATGACCCTATCCTGATTGAAGGCGAGGCCTCGCGCAGTAAAGTGGCGCCATTGAGATGGCGGTAACGGAAAACAGAGAACCTGTTTGCATTTCCGGGAGGAAATTGCTGTCAAAGCGGATGGGCTAACAGGATCATTGGCCGTTTAAGCACCCAACCTATCCGGCTCCACAGGCGCTGAGGGGGACCAAAGGTCCAGCCAGGTCTTAATCCTGCCAGGTGTTCCACGCCTTCAACTGCTCCACGGCGCGCTTCGGCCCAATTGTCAGACGGCAAAAATCAAATACTCCAGGGGTCACAGAGGCAAAAAAATAGCAAATGTGGAGCTTGAATAAGCGGTGACGCAGGTAGCGGAAGGTGGCCGGAGCCATCCGGTCGGGAATGCAAATGCTGAAACGCCTGTGTTCCGGCTTTCTGCAGTCGGCTTTTGTGAGCGCCGCATAACGGGCAATCGGCGGGGTGCGGCCGCAACAGATCGGGTCGTGAGGCGAATGGAGACCCGTCCAGTCGACGCTTGAGCGCGCAATCGTTGCCATGGCCTCGCCGAAGCCGCGCTGTGCACCGTAGCCGCCGAGGCAGTCGAAAGCCGGTCCGAGCGTGACAAAGGCGAAGCCGCCCCTGCGAGTGCCGAAATCGGCAGTACCTTGTGTATTCGACGAACCGAAGGCTGAACAGACGGATGCGGCTGTCTCGGAGGAATTAAGGGCCGTCTGCCTGAGTTGCGCGTGGAAGGCGAGGAAACCTTGCGAGCAGGGCGGAGGGTGCGCAGAATGACCGGCAATCGATCCTGTCCGGCCGCCGTCCTGACTCATGCTGCCAGCCAGCGCATCGTTTCAAGCATAAAGCCGGCCAGTTGCCGCGGCTTTTCAAGATGGCCGTAATGGGTCATCGGCATGTCGAACACCATCGTCCGGATGGCAATATCGGGATTTCGATCTCGGAACTGGTTTGAGACCAGGCGTTCGCGTGCTTTTTCGGGATCGGTCTTGTGCCAGTGGCCCTGATCCCATTTTCCCGCGGACCAGAGCATTTTATCGTAGCCCGTCAGCGGTGCGTCGTTCGAGGCGAAAAGATCGCCGAGAACCTGATCAAGGTCGATCTCGACCGTTGCGCCGGTAAGGGTCTGCCTGATTTCGGAGACGATCCGGCCGCGCAGTTCAACCATGCCCCGGTGTTCCATGTCCAGAAGAGGCTGCTTGAACTGCGGCCGGCGCGCACTTTCACGCTCGAGCCAGGCTTCGGCAACTTGCAACGCGCCCAAACCCGGTTTCGCAAGGGAGTTCAATGGGCCAACATACGCTGCGTATTCTTCGCTGCCTCGGGCGCGCAATTCCCACATCGGCGGGAACCCGGCCAGTTTGGCAACGCTTCTTTCACGCTTGCCGACCGTTTCCTCCCACTCCTTGCGCAGGTTCGACGGACCGCCGCTGCCCCAGCCAAGGAACCGGCGCTTGAGGCGTTTTGAAAGTTCCGGATCGCCATGTGCCAGATAGACCAGTTCGCCGGAGGTGGAATGGCCGACCAAAACGATGTCACCGCAGGTCTCCCGCAGTATCAGGCGCTTCAATCCTGCGAACTGCATGATGTTGGTGTAAAGCGCGTTGCGAAGCTTTACTTCTTCAGCGGGCAGTTCGGTATCCAGAAGAAATTGCGGGGCGCGTTTGGTGAAAGGGCCTGACCAGCCGCCGTACTTGAAATTCCCGGGAATCGTGACAAGTAGCACATTGACCTTCTGGGCCAGGTATTGGCCAAGTCCCGCCTCATTGTCGAGGTTGACTAGGAACTCGTAGAAATTCGCCGAACCGCCGTGAATGATGATGGCCCAGGGCCGGTTTCGCGCATCCGGGTCCAGGCTTTCCAGCCGGAGTCCGGTGATGTCCCAGTCGAGCCCGTACTGTGAATAGCGCAGCACAGTCCATTTCGCCCGGTATCCGAGGTCAAGTGCCGGAACAGCCTCAAGGTCACGAGGATCGAAGGCTCCGCCGGGCGCCAGATCCGCAAGGCGTTTCACCCTGCGTCCACCGTCCGGTAGTCGGATATCGGCGCCGAAGGTCTCCACGAGGCTTTCGGGCATCATCGTATAGTCCGCCGGCTGGTCGAGCAGGTCCGGCAGGTCACTGCGGTGACGGCTCTCAGGCTTGTCCGAATTGCCGGCGCGAAAATCTGTCGGCACTGGTGGTGTCTCCATTATCTGGCAGAGGCAAGTCGGGGCGAATTTTAGTTGAGAATTTCGACGGAGATAAAAAAACAGAACTTAATTCCGTATATCAGAACGACAGGTAAGGTCGGGCGAGGTGCTTGCGGTTCGGTTCGCGACCCTGATGTGGCGGAAAGGGGGGCGAAAGGATGCTCGGTCTGTCCGGCAGTAAGGCTCTTAACTTTTCGGTTTGTTCCGTTTTCACTTGGAACGGCGCATGCCGCGTCGCATCGGTGTTTCGCGGGCTGCGGAAGTGAAGCGGCTCAATCCGTTTTTCCGTCATCCTGGCCATTGTGCTGCCTGGAGAAGCCCTCAACGATGCATATCTTGCGGGCATGTTCCGCATTGCCGTTGCATTCGGCCTTCTGGTTCACACCTCGTTGACGCGCGATGAGGAGGGGCAGACGCCTCCGGCGGCTCAATGTCTTTTTGGTGCTTTCGCGGCACTCGCCTGTGCGCTTGCCTATGTCACCCGGAAAATCGGGCTCGAGCAATTGCCCGATCCGGCCCCTGGAACCATCGTGAGTGCCCTGGCTGGCCTTGCTGCCGTCGTGGCCGTCATTCTCGTGTCCCGCCGGCAGCGATCCAGCCTTCGTGATGTCTTTCGCAATCTCGATCTCTGGATCGTCCTGTCGGCGGCGATGGTCTCCGAAGGGCAGATTCTGCTCTTTGCCGCCTTGCCTTTCGAAAGGGTCTCGAAAACGGCAATGATTGCCTCGCTCGAGATTTTTGTTTCCATGTTCCTATCCACTGTAGTCTTCAAAACCGAAGGAAGGCCGAGTTCGAAAAGCTTGTGTTGGCCGCGCTGGCAACCACAGGTGTAATCCTCGCGGCGGCAGGATAGGGAGTTGCCTGCAAGCAAGCTGAAAAATAGCTGACTAGACGCGCAATATTGTTCCTTTATACGGACCGCAGTCCCATTGACGCGATGAAAGACTTGATCTTACTGTGAAACGTGAGCTGGGACGGTGGCCGCAGCATCACCTTGGGATCAGGGCGCCGGGAGGGCGCAAAGGTCGATCTTGAGGACGAAGTCCAGGGCTGCGCGACAGCCAGAAGTCCGTTTGAAGGAATGCCGGCAGAGCGACGGCCCAGCGGACGGATAATCACCATTTGGAGGAAAACATGAGACGCGCATTTCTAAAAGCCATGACCGCGGCACTGGCCGCCGCCGCCATCTTCGGCGGAACTGGCGCCGTCCAGGCGGAAACGCCGGCGGAGTTCTATCAGGGAAAGGCAATCAAGTGGATCGTGCCCTACAAGCCGGGTGGCGGTTATGACGAATACTCCCGTATCATCGCTCCCTTCCTTGAAAAATACACGGGTGCACGGGTAGACATTGT
Source organism: Labrenzia sp. OB1 (assembly GCF_001624695.1). Classification (GTDB taxonomy): domain Bacteria; phylum Pseudomonadota; class Alphaproteobacteria; order Rhizobiales; family Stappiaceae; genus Roseibium. The sequence continues at coordinate 15,026 of NZ_JSEP01000009.1, forward strand.
CAATATGCCGGGTGCCGGCGGGATGAAGGGCGCCAATGAAATCTTCAATGCACCCGATGACGGACTGACCATCGGCATCATCAACGGCTCTGCCATGGTTACCAATGAAATCGCCGGCATCGCCGGTGCGAAATACAAGGTGGCAGACTACAATTTCCTGGGTCGTGTCGTCGCCGACCAGCGTGTTCTGATCGTGTCCACCCAAAGCGGGCTCAATTCATTTGAAGATCTGCTGGCCTCGGACGAGCCGGTCCTGCTCGGGGCGACCGGCCTGGGCGGATCGACCTATGTCGATGCGGTCGTTGTCGGTCTCGTCATGGGCAACAACCAGAAGGTCATCCACGGATTCAACAGTTCCTCCGACGTCCGCCAGGCGCTGTTGCGTGGAGACATTCAGGGCATGTGGGGATCCCTCGGGTCGGCTCTCAACGGCATTGAGGCGGGAGATATGAAAGTCATCACGCACGACGCGAACAAGGGCATTCCGCAAGCTCCGGACGTGCCGAGTGTCTTTGAACATGCGGCCAATACGGACAATCCGGCCCGCTCGTACGAGATCCTTGCAACGTGGGATGCTCTTTCGGCCGTTGGCCGTCCGGTCGCCACGTCGCCAGGTGTGCCGGAGGACCGGGTCGCCTTTCTTCAGAAGGCTTTCAGCGAGGCGATGAACGACCCGGAGTTTGTGACCATCGCCGAAGATACGCAGCGTGACATTTCTTTCCTGGACGGCAACAGCATGAAACTCATCGCAAGGGCATCGACCCAGATGAAACCTGAGGTGAAGGAAATTTTCGTCGCCGCCATTCGCGGCGAGATCTGAATCGGCAAGGAGCGGACGAGCCGACCCGGCTCGTCCGCTCCACCTTCACCAGTCGGCACGACCGGGGATAACGAATGACAATAATTGAAGGAATGACCAGCGGCTTCCTGCAGGCGGTCAGCCTGGAGGTCCTGCCCTACCTGATAACCGGCGCATTTTTTGGTCTGATCATCGGGGTGATCCCGGGACTGAGCGGCCATTTCGCCATGGCCATGGCGGTGACCTTTCTCTATTCGATGGAACCCGGTGCGGGTATCGCCTTCCTGCTCGGGGCGCATTCCACGGTGGCGCAGGGGGGCGGCCTGACCGCGATCCTTTTCAGCACACCTGGAACGGGCCAGAACGCGGCAACGTTGCTGGACGGACCGCCGATGCGCGACAAGGGGCGGGCCGGTATCGCGGTTGGGGCGGCAATGGCCTCCTGTTTTCTCGGCGCAACATTTGGTGCGATCGCCCTTGCCGCGCTAATCCCGGTCATGCGCGATGTCGTCCTCTTTTTCGGTCCGCCCGAGATCTTCGTCCTGGCCTTCCTGGCCCTGACGTTTGTCGCGATACTCGGCAAGGAAGACCTGGCTCGTAGCCTGATTGCAGCTCTGCTGGGTCTTATGCTGGCCATGATCGGTGTCGACAATGTCACCAATGCCGAGCGTTTCACCTTCGGATCGGAACATCTGGCTGATGGGCTGTCGATGGTCCCGGTGATCCTCGGCCTGTTTGCGGTGGCGGAGATGATTGATCTTTGGCTTCGCGGTGGTTCGCTGGCGCAGGATGCCCCGAAAGCCCTGTCGGGGAAGGAAACGCAGCGCCAGATCTTCCATGGTATCCTGCTCGCTTTCAAGCACTGGTGGCTGGTGCTCCGCTGCAGTGCAATCGGCACGGTCATGGGACTGATCCCGGGACTTGGCAGCGCGCCGGCGGCCTTTGTCGCCTATGGCCACGCCAAGCAGAGTTCCAAGGACAAGGACACATTCGGCAAGGGCAATGTCAAAGGGGTGATCGGAGCCGAGGCAGCCAATGACGCGGTTGAAGGCGGAGCGCTCGCCTCGACGCTTGCCTTTGGAATTCCAGGGTCCTCCTCGATGGCGATCCTGCTGAGCGGGTTGTTCATCCTCGGGCTCGAAACCGGTCCGCAGATGCTGAACAGCAATCTCGACATCGTCTTCATCATGATCTTCACCATCATCATAGGCAACTTCCTGGGAACGATTGTCGGCATGTTCCTCGTCAATCCGCTGTCGCGGTCGACGTCGGTGCGAGCCTCCTTCATGGTGCCCGTGCTGCTGTCAATCATCGTGACCGGCGCCTATGCCGCCGAGCGGTCTGTTTTCGATATCGGCATCGCTCTCTTCTTCGGTGTCGTCGGTTACGTCATGAAGGTGTTGAATTACTCCCGTGCAGCGCTGCTGATCGGTTTCGTGCTCGGTTTTGCGGTTGAAAAGAACCTCTATCTCGCGCTGCTGCTCGACGGTCCGTATTTCATCCTGCAGCCCGTTCCCTTGATCCTGAGCCTGATCACCGTTGCCTTCCTGACCATCAACATCATCGGCATCCTTCGCGATGGCCGGAGGAGGCGGATATGAGCCTGCGGGATACCGGCATGCGCGAAACAGGCGCAGACAAGAAAATCGCCGTGCGCGACGATGACATTTCGAATGAAACCGTCCGGGAGGAGGCCAACCGGCACGCGATGGAGGTCGTCTTCCTCCTGATCCTCGGAGCCGTCGTGCTTGCCGCCTTCGTCCAGGCCTTCAGTTATCAGCTTGTGTCGTCACGAACGCCTTTTGTGATCATGGTGCCGCTCATCGGTTTGCTTGTCGGGCAAATGGTCAGGCTATTGCGCCAGCGCGGCCTGGACTCTGTCCGCGCGCGGGTTCGGGCGGTATGGACCGATGCAGGCTCGGCTTTTCGCAAGTCGCTCGTCTTCGTCGGCTGGCTGGCCGCGCTACAGTTGACCATCCTGTTCGCCGGCCACTACGTGGCGGTGGCAGGCTTCATATTTGTGCTCGCCTGGTATCTGTGCGGCGAGAAATGGAAGCTGTCTCTGGGAATGGCCCTTGCGACCACGGCCATCCTCTATCTGGTTTTCCAGATCGGTTTTCACATCGATCTCTATCCCGGCATGATCTACCGCTACTTCGCCGGTTACCGAAGTTTCTAGCTTCATTTTCAAGCTTCTCGTGACGCAGAGGAGGACCAATTCGGTCAAATCCGGAGGACATGAAAATGGCTTCACCCTGTGTCGTCAGAGTGCTTGACCGGGCAAGAAGCCCGCTCATCGCTCGCTTCCTAAAGGGAGGTCGCCATTTCCCATGCCATTTCGTCTTCATTTAGGAGTTTAAGCCCTAGTTTTCCAACGAGAGACACTCAATGCATGACCCCTTAACCGGCAAGGTCCATTGGCATGAACCCCAGGCCGAAGACCGCGCAGGCCACGGCAAGTTCGGCCAGCCGCTTTCTGAATACGACAGGTTCATGGACGCCGAAGGCATTGGCTGCTTCCGCGGTCTGGGGTTCAACAGCGTCTTCGATCTGCCGTTGAGCGACTGGCCCCGGATGGGCGGGCGCGGACACTTCATCCAATTGCATGGTACCGAGGGCAAGTGGGGCTGCTATGTGGTGGAGGTTCCCGCGGCCGGTGGCCTGAACCCGGAAAAACACCTCTACGAGGAGATATTCCTGGTTGCGGAAGGGCGCGGCACGACGGAGGTCTGGCTTGAGGAAGGCGGACGGAAGCATGTCTTTGAGTGGCAGAAAGGTTCGCTCTTCTCGATTCCGGTGAATGCCTTCCACCGGATCGTCAACGCCACGAACAAGCCGGCTCTGCTGATCGCGGGCACCACGGCACCGAATCTGATGGACCTGATCGGCAACACCGAGTTCATCTACAATACGCCTTACCGGTTTTCCGACCGCTTTTCACCGGTGCCGGATTTCTACAAGCCGTCGGAAGACATTGAGCCGGATCCGATCCGGGGGCTGGCGATGCGGCGCACCAACCTGGTGCCGGACGTGGTGAACTGCGAGTTGCCGCTCGATAACCGCCGCTCCCCCGGTTACCGGCGGGTGGAGCCTTTCATGACCGGCAACAAGTTCTATCTCTGGCTCGGCCAGCATGAGACCGGACGCTATTCCAAGGCTCATGCGCATACATCCGCCGCCGTGCTGATCGGTCTGAAAGGCGAAGGCTACACATATACCTGGCCGGAGGAACTTGGGGTGACCCCCTGGAAGGACGGCAACGGCGATCAGGTGCAGCGGATCGACTACGGCCAGTTCGGCATGGTCAGCGCCGCTCCCGGCGGGGCGCGCTGGTATCACCAGCATTTCAACACATCCAGGGAACCGTTCCGCATCTCCGCCTGGTTCGGTCCGAACCACCCTAGTCTCGTCACCGGTCTGCGTCCGGGCGCGCAGCAGACCGACTATACCGCCATGGACATCACCGAAGGAGGTACGGCCATTCCCTATTGGATGGAAGATCCTCATCTGCGCGAGGAATTCGAAGCCCGTATCCGTGCAAGCGGCGGGACGCTGCGAATGGAGCCCACACGCTATGAAAAACCCGAAAGGGTGACCTGACCCCGTGGCAGACACGCCCCAAATTTCGCCTGCTGGCGGGCAGATCTTCTTCTCCGGGGGCTCCCGTAGCCTCATCGAGGAGGATGAGATCGAGATCACCAGCGTGGGTGTCGACATCGGCTCTTCCACCGCGCATCTGCTGTTTTCCCGGTTGACGCTGGAGCGGTTGGATACCCGCTATGTCGTCACTTCACGCGAGGTTCTCCATGCCTCGGAAATCCTGCTGACACCCTATCGCGACAATGGTGACATCGATGCCGAACGGCTGGGGGCCTTTGTCGACCAGCAATACGCAAGAAGCGGCCTTGCCCGGGAGCAGGTTGACGCGGGTGCGCTGATCCTGACCGGTGTTGCAGTGCGCCGCCGCAATGCCCGCGCCATCGGGGAGTTGTTTGCTGCCGATGCCGGGAAATTCGTCTCGCTCAGCGCCGGTGACAGTCTGGAAGCGGTTATGGCTGCCCATGGTTCCGGCGCGGCTGCCGCATCCAGAGACGGGCGGACGATCCTCAACATCGACATTGGCGGAGGCACCGCGAAGCTCGCGGTTTGCCGGAACGGTGAAGTGTGCGAGGTGACGGCGATAGAGGCAGGGGCCCGCCTCGTTGTGACCGATGCCCGTGACCGGATCGTCAGGCTTGAAGAGTTCGGGGCCAGAGCAATCGGGCCGAATGCGAAGCTGGGCGATACACTGAGCCGCGACGGGCGGTCCGTCCTGGCGGCAATGCTGGCGCACCGCATTTTGCAGGGCACTCTTGGAGGACTTGAGCCGGTCTATCACCGCCTGCCGCCGATCGCTGCCGGCTGGCAGTTCGACGGTGTCGTCCTTTCCGGTGGCGTATCGGAGTTTTTCTACGGCGACACGGCTGAAGATTTTGGTGATCTGGGTCTGGATCTCGCCCGGCTTCTGCGCATGGACCTCAAGGCGGCGGGGTTTGCCGTGCTGCCAAATCGGGACGGCATTCGGGCGACTGTTGTCGGTGCTTCGCAATACACAGTGCAGGTCAGCGGCAGCACGGTCTTTCTGGATCCGCTCGAAACGCTGCCGCTCCACAATCTGGCAACCGTGCGGCCGGCCTTGAAGCTCAGCGAGGAAATTGATCCCGCCGCAATGGAAAAAACCGTCTCGGCGGAGTTGCAACGCCTTGACCTGGCAGGCGGTGCGCAGCCGGTGGCGCTTGCGTTGTCCTGGCAAGGGTCAACAAGCTTCGCCCGGCTTCACGCCCTGAGCTGCGGCCTGGTGGCGGGGCTGGCTCCCGTGCTGTCGGCAGGGCATCCCCTGGTGATCGTGACCGACGGCGATATTGGCGGCCTGCTTGGAATGCATTGCCGCGAACACGGGCTGGCAACGAATCCGATCGTGTCGATTGACGGCATTTCTCCGTCGACCTTCGATTTCATCGATATCGGCGAGGTTCTGCACGCAACCGGAGCCGTGCCGGTTGTCATCAAGTCGCTGGTTTTTCCCGGCGAACCCACCCGGCTGGAGACCGAGACATATGACCGGCACCAAGTTTGAGGCCCCCCCAAAGTCAGTGACTTCGATCTGGCCCGCGGTGACGGTTCTGGCATTCGCATGCGTTGTTTTCGCGGTTGCCCAAAGCTACAGCGAAACTGCCCGCCGCTTTCCTTCAATCATCGCCCTCGTGCTTGCCGTGCTGGCGTTGTTCGACATGTATGGCCGCACCCGGCTCCCCGGACACGACGCGCTCAACACCTTCTGGGGCAGCGGATTTTCACGACGCGAAATGACCCACAATCCGGGCCTGCGCGACGAAATCGCCGTGCTGGGATGGGTGTTGTCCGCGTTCGCCGCCCTGGCGGTGCTGGGCATTCTGGCGGGAGCTCCCCTGTTTACGCTGTTCTACATCTAGCGCCGGGGCGGACGGCCGTTCGCTCAGGCTGCCCTGATCGGGCTCGGTGTCCTGACCTTCGAATATGGCGTTTTCGAATGGGCCCTCGATTACGAACTCTATCGAGGGCTCATTGTGGCGGAGGGCGGGCTTTCGGCCTGGTGAAAAGTTTCGAAAGGAGGAACGAAATGAAACATCTGTTGAAATTGGGGGTTCTGACACTGGCGGCCTTGGCCGCGGCGCCGGCACAGGCCGGTTATCCGGAGAAGGGGCCGGTTACATTCGTCGTGCCCTATGGTCCGGGAGGCGGCTTCGACACGATCGTGCGTACCTTTGCGCCGGAGGTTGAAAAGGTGCTCGGAGCGACCATCGTACCCAAGAATATTCCGGGTGCGTCGGGCACGCGCGGCGGGCAGAGTGTGGCGCGTGCGGAAGCCGACGGCTATACGATCGGCATCTACAATGTGCCCGGCCTGAACGTCGCCGGGACCCTGGGGCGTGACATTGGTTTCAATCTCGATGACGTCACCTGGATCGCCAATCTGGCGGAATCCAAATATGCCGTCGCCGTTGCCAAGGACAGCCCGGTCACCAGTCTGAAGGATCTTTGCGGCCTGGGCCGCCCGATCAAGCTGTCCGATACGGGCAAGGATTCCACGTCCTCGATCGCATCCGTGATTGCGTTCAACCAGATCGGGTGTGAAATCAACAACATCACCGGTTACAGCGGTTCGAACGATACGATGATTGCCGTGATGCGCGGCGAGGTGGATGCTACCTTGAAGCCCATCTCTTCCCTGGCGAAGTATACCGATTCCGGCGACTTGCGGCTGATTGCGACGCTGACGGAAACTTCGGTGGTCGAAGGCGTGCCGTCGACCACCGAACTGGGGTTCCCTGAACTTGCAAAACTCGGCCTCAATCGCGTGGTCGGTGGACCGCCGAACATGCCCGCAGACGTGGTGGAGACACTTTCCGGTGCGTTCAAGGCCGCGGCCGAGAGTTCCACGATCCAGGAATGGGGCGGCAGCACCGGGACTGTGATCAAGTATCTGGATGCCGAACAGACAGACAGCATGATGACAGGCGTTTCGGACTTCTACCTGCAATACAAGGAATTGCTTGAGTAGCAGTCTGCCGGGCCGGTCCACACAGGACCGGCTCCGCCATGAAAGGAAAGCATGATGGGGTTCGAAGCGCTGCTCCAGGCTCTTGCGGACATCGCAGGCGGTGGCGGCATAATCTATTTTCTGTCGGGTATCGTGCTTGGGCTGTGTTTCGGGGTCATTCCGGGTCTTGGAGGCACCACCGCGCTTGCGCTGCTGATCCCGGTCACCTACGGAATGGTGCCGCTGGATGCCATGTATCTGGCCGGAGGTGTCATGGGGTCGACTGCCTTCGGCGGCTCTATTTCGGCCATTTTGTTGAACACGCCCGGCACGGCTCCAAACGCGGCAACAACGTTCGACGGATATCCGCTGGCGCGCCAGGGAAAGGCGGGGTTGGCCATTGGCGCCGCGGCCTGCGCATCTTCGATGGGGGGCGTGATCGGGCTCCTTACGCTGATCCTCTTCATTCCGATCGCCAAGGCAATCGTTCTCAGCTTCGGTCCTGCCGAATTCTTCCTGCTGACCATATTGGGGCTGACCGCAATTGCAGTCTCCGTTCGCGGGAAGATGTTGCGCGGCCTGATCGCGGGAGCGGTCGGACTGACTCTCGCATTCGTCGGATCGGACATGATTTTGGGCGACCTGCGCTTCACGGGCGGTCTCAACTATCTCTGGGACGGCGTTCCGCTCGTCCCCACGCTGACCGGCATGTTCGCTATCTCCCAGATGATCGAGCTGGCGTTGAAAGGGGGCTCGGTGGCAACAGTTGGGGACAAGGACGTGGCGGCCATGAAGATCACGGGAGTGGGGGAAGGGGTTCTTGCCGTTTTCCGTCACTGGCCGGTCCTCTTGCGCGGGTCGGTCATCGGCACTCTGATCGGAGCCATTCCCGGTCTCGGTGGCACGGTTGCCTCCTTCCTGGCCTACAGTTCGACCGTTCAGACGGACAAGCATCCGGAGACTTACGGCAAGGGCAACATTCGCGGTGTAATCGCGCCGGAGTCGGCCAACAACGCCAAGGATGGCGGATCACTGATCCCTACCGTGGCTTTCGGCATACCCGGCAGCGCCGAGACCGCGATCTTTCTCGGCATCCTGGTGCTCCACGGAATGGACCCGGGGCCGATGATCCTTCTGCAGCACGAAGGAGAAATCTACGGGCTGATTGTCGCGATCACCCTTGCCTCGGTCGGGGCATCGCTTCTCGGCCTGGCGATTTCGCGGTTTCTGGTCCTGATCACACGCATCGACGTAGGCATAGTGGCTCCAGTGGTGATTGCCGTTTCGCTGACCGGGGTCTACGTGCTTGAAGGTCGCATGGCGGACGTGCTGTTGACCATGATCATGGGACTGGTCGGCTATTTGATGATCCGCTTCGACTATCCGAGGCTGACGCTGGTGATTGCTCTCGTGCTCGGCGAAACCGCTGAACGGTCCTTTCACCAGGTTCAGCAGATCTCCGACGGACATGCACTGCAGTTCATACTGGGGCGGCCCGTGGCGACGATCCTGTTGCTCGCCACGCTCATGACCTTCCTGTTGCCTGTGGCGCGCAAGCTGCTGGAGAAGCGCAAGGTTTTACGGAACTGAAGACTGGTCCGGCGGTTCCGCAAAGGCCGCCGGGCCAGTGTGCTCCATGGAACACGCTGGATGCGTCTGTGCACGGAACGGCCCGCGGCCAACGAACCAGGCGGGATATCGCAGCACCGAACCCGGCGGGGCGATCAGTTCTCCGTTAACGGCACGCAAAAAAGGCGGCCAATTCAGGGCCGCCGTGGGCGAGGGGAGCTTGGGAGAGTTAGTCCTTTGAAACCGCGATGACGACATGGGTGTCGTCGGGACGGACTTCATAGGTTCTGAGCGGGATCATGCACGGAGGCGCGACGACCTCGCCGTTGCGGATGTCGAAGCATCCGCCATGGAAGTCGCATTCAATGACATAACCATCCAGGAAGCCCTCGGCGAGCGATCCCGGACCGTGGGTGCACAGGTCATCGGTCACGTAGAACAGGCCTTCGACATTATAGACGGCCAAGACCAGATCGCCGTTTTCCACCTTTATGGCTTCACCTTCCGGCACCTCGGACTTTTCGCAAAGCTTCAAGGTTGTCAGGGTCTGTGTCATTGGTTCCTCGCCACTGTTTTGTCTGCTGGTTCCTTTCGCAAATTATTGGAACATCGTTCCGTATGCAAGAAAGTATAAGACGGAAGTTGGAAGTAATTTGCGCTGGAAGCAAGCGGAAATTTCGCGCGCCAGGACAAGTCTGTTCCAACCGGCTGATGATAAGAGGAAAAATCGTGCAGATGAGGGAGGCAACGCAATTGTTCCGTATAAAGGAATATTGTTCTGCATAAAGAATTCGGCTAACGGTAAGGAAATATGGAGGTGACGATGTCCGAGAAGGTCAAGCCAGCCGGCGCCGAAAACGAACAGCCGAAGGGTTACTACCACAGTCAGAAAAACCGTATCTTTGTGCGGAGTGTGCAGGGAGAGTACAATCTGACGACCGAGCTGGAAAGACTCCGTTCCATGCCACGCGTGCGCAAAGCGCGCGAGATCAAATTTGTCGATGGGCCACAAGCCTACAGCCGGCACTATGTCGAACCCAAGGACGGGATCAGCCAGCTTTTCCATATTCATCTTGAGGAATATGGTCCGGGCGGTAAATCGCAGAAGCACGGTCACGTCAACGAGGCTGCGTTTTATATCCTCGACGGGGAGGGCTACGAGGTCCATGACGAGATCCGGTATGACTGGAAAGCCGGCGACGTCGCGATCGTGCACAACAACTGTGTGCACCAGCATTTCAACGCTTCCGACAGCAAGCCCGCCCGGGCCCTGGTTCTGAAGACCAAGCCGATGTTCGTCTTCATGAACATGCTGTTCCAGAAGACGGTCGTGCCCCGCGAGACCACGCCGGCGCCAGGTGGAGAGAACTTCACCGTCCGCGAGGAAGAGGAAGACTTCAATCACCCGGAAGGAGGCTGCTGAGATGGCATGGGGCGAAAGCAAGGCCTGGTTGACGGGCGCTGAGAACCGGGATCTCTATCAGCAGCTCCTTGACGACGCGACCACGGCGCCCGAGCGAAATGCGGCACGGAAGAAAATCGTCCGCCCGGAGGAAATGCCCTGGGAAATGTCGCCTCAGGGGCTTTTGAAGCATCTGATCAACGAGGGCATGAACACCCGGATGGAGACAGTCGACTCCTATATGCAGATCGTTCCGCCAGGGTCGAAATCGGGCAAGCACCGTCATCTCGCGGAGGAATGCCTCTATGTGCTGGAAGGCCGCGGCTACGATCTGCATCAGGACTGTGACGTCGAAATCACTGACGACTACCACTGGAAACCGCAGGACAAGGTCCAGCGCTTCGATTACGAGGCCGGCGATGTGATCTACGTGCCGCCAAACACGATTCATCAGCACTTTAACGCCGACCCCGGCAGGCCGTTGCGGCTGATTTCCTGCATCAACCGGATCTTCAAGCAATGCGGCCTCAACGATCTCGAGCAGATCGAGGATGCGCCGGAATACCAGCCGGGTGTCGAACTGACACCGGAACGGGTTCGTCGCTTCCTCAGGACCTGTTCCTGAACCGGCCGGCCCGCGAGCATTCCGGGCCGGCCGGTTCCGGATACTTCCTTGATGAGTTTGGAGAAACGTGATGTTGGGAGCAATCCTTGCATTGAGTTCGGCTGCCTTCTTTGGCCTGAACAACGCAACGGTCCGTCGCGGCGTGTTGAAATCCACCGTGTTGCAGGGCATGGCGATCACCGTGCCGCTTGGTCTGCCGATCTTCGCGGGCTTCGCTTTCTTCCTGGACGGCTTTGAGGCCATGCGGGGCTGGCCGATGTCGGCATGGGTCTGGATGATGCTGGCCGGTGTCGTGCATTTCGTTATCGGCCGGTACGGCAATTACAGGGCGACGCAGGCGCTTGGCGCAACGCTGTCGACCCCGATCCAGCAACTGTCGATCCTGGTGTCGCTGGTTCTGGCTTTCCTGTTTCTCGACGAGACCGTGAATCTGATGAACCTCTTCGGCATAGCACTGATCATGGGCGGACCCATGCTGGTGGTCGGGCGGCGCAAAAATGCTTTAAAGGCGGGCAAGGCCAAGGGGTTTCGGCCGGACTTCGGCCCAGGCCTGTTCTGGGGTGCGGTCTGCGCTCTGGGGTATGGCACCAGCCCGTTGCTGATTTCCCTGGGGCTCGGGGCCGCGCCGAAGCCGGCAGACGGGATTGGCGGCGTATTCCTGTCTTATGTCGCTGCCACGGTCGTCGTCGCCCTATGCGTTTTCGCGGCCGGCGGCCGATCCTACATGCGCTCGCTCGACCGCGGTTCGGGTGGGTGGTTCCTGATCTCCGCCATCTGTGTGGCCCTGTCGCAGTTGTTCCGCTACCTCGCGCTGACTGTCGCTCCCGTTTCGGTTGTCGTGCCGGTCCAGCGGCTCTCGGTCGTGTTTCGAATTGTCTTCGGCGCCTTGATAAACCGGGATCATGAGGTGTTCGACACCTGGATCATCGTGTCGATCCTGCTGGCGATTGCGGGAGCTGCCGCTCTGACCCTCGACACGGAATTCCTGCTTGAGATCTTCCACGTTCCGGCCGCGACACGCCTGCTGCTGTCATCGCCGCTGTTTTGAGCGAGTGCTCCAGGCAAAAAATAGCGTGCGGGGTAAGCGATTTTATTGCGCGCCGGTGCCGACCTGCTAAGGTCGGGCCGGGAGACTGGGGTCAATGATAAAAATCAGGCAGCTCATCTATCTGAAGAAGGCGATAGAGACTGGCAACATTACGCGTGCCGCCGACCAGTTGCACGTCGCCCAGACCGCCCTGGGTATCCAGATTCGCAATCTTGAGGACCAGCTCGGAGCCAAGCTGCTCAAAAGACATTCGCGCGGTGTCACCGCGACACCGGCGGGAGAACTTCTGGTGCGCCATGCCGACGACATCCTCGCACGTGTGCAGCAGGCGGAAGAAGCCGTTCGGGCGATGGCGGGCACGGGTACGCGCTCTCTGGCGATCGGCCTGCCTCCCAGTGTCATTCGCCTCGTCGGCGATTACGTGACCATGAGCCTGTCACAGAGATGTCCCGAGATCGCGCTGAAAGTCGTCGAGGGGTTGAGCTTCACCCTGACCCGCCAGCTCGCACTGGGCGAGCTGGATTGCGCCTTTACCTATTTGCCGAGCATCGATCAGCAGCTGGATCGCATTGCCCTTCTGGAAGAAGAGTTGTTCTATATCACGTCGCCGAGCTTCGACACCGGAGAGGGGCCGATCAAATTCAGCGAAGCCCTGGCTTCGGATCTTGCACTGACGGGCCGGGACGACGCGGTGTTCCAGATCACGAAACAAAACGCGGAGCGGCTCGGTCTGGACCTCAATGTCACCTATGAGGTGCAATCTATCCGGGCAGTCAAGAACCTGGTGGCCAAAGGTGTGGCGGCAACGATCATGCCTTTTGGAGCTGCCGAAGGCGAATTGCGTAAAGGTGTCTTGAAGGCCCGGCACATTGTTGCGCCGTCAATCATCCGCACGCTCATGTTCGTGCACTCGCGAGACAAGGCGCCGATGATGGCCGATGCGCAGATCGGTGATCTCGTGAACTCCATCACCGATCTTCTGCTGGCGGCCGAAGGGCCGATAATGCGCCGGTTGTGACCGGCGGCTTCAGGCGGCGGCCTGCCGGTTGTCGAGCATGATCCTGGAGACGACTTCCGGCAATTCCTTCCTGGTCAGGCCGAGGCGTGCAAGCTCACCGTCGCTCATGCCGTTCAGGTGCACATAGACACGGAAGGCGCGGTAGCCGGAAAACAGGCCGAGTGGGTCACGAAGGAAGCGTTTGGGCGCGATTTCTTCGACAAGTTGTTTCAGAGTGAAGCTGGAATTTGCCGCGACTGCCATGTGATGTCCCTTTCTTTTATTGCACCGCAATATCTAGGTGAAAAATGTCAGGAAACAAAGTGGAAATCCTTGATTTTGGTCAAGGAGATAGCTGGTATGCACGCAGTGCAGGGCAAATTCCCGTATAGCGGAACAACAGGCGCCAAATCCCCCTGCGTTATCTTGCGAGGGGATGCCGGCTCAACTTCAACGCTGCGGATGAAGGCGGGGGGTCAAAGTCCGCGGGCGCGCAATTGCCGATCCAGGCGCGGATAGACCCGGCGGACATTCCCTTCAAACACCTTGAAGCGGTCTTCGTCGCTGAGATCAAGCGCGTCGACATAGCGCTTTGTATCGTCGAAATTGTAGCCAGTTTCCGGGTCGACGCCTTTCACGGCGCCGAACATCTCCGATGCGAACAGGATGTTGTCGATGTCGATCACCTCGAACAGCAGCTCGATGCCCGGCAAATGGTAGACGCATGTGTCGAAGAAGACGTTCTTCATGATGTGATCGTTGAGATGCGGCTTGCCAAGCATGTCGGCCAGGCCGCGATAACGGCCCCAGTGATAGGGCACGGCACCGCCGCCGTGGGGGATGATCAGCTTCAGGTCCGGAAAATCGCGAAACAGGTCACCTTGCAAAAACTGCATGAATGCCGTGGTATCGGCATTGATGTAATGCGCGCCTGTGGCGTGGAAGTTCGGGTTGCAGGAGCCCGAGACGTGAATCATGGCCGGCACCTCAAGCTCGCAGAGCTTTTCGAAAAACGGATACCAGCTGCGGTCCGTAAGCGGTGCGCCCGTCCATTTGCCGCCCGAGGGGTCGGGGTTGAGGTTGCAGCCCACAACGCCCAGTTCGTTCACGCAGCGCTCCAGCTCATCGATCGAATTTTCGATCGAAACGCCGACCGATTGCGGCAACTGGCAGACACTGATGAAATGCTCCGGGAACAGGGAGACGACCCGGTGGACCAGGTCGTTGTTCAGCCGGGTCCATTCCTTCGACACTGCCTCATCCCCGACATGGTGAGCCATCGCGGAAGCCTTGGGCGAGAAGATCGTCATGTCGGCTCCGCGTTCGCGCAGGGCCTTGAGCTGGTTCTTTTCGATGCTTTCGCGAATTTGGTCGTCGCTGATCGCCTTCAGCTTGGGCGGGACGCCTTTACCGCTCTCAAAAAAGGCGATCTGTGCGTCCCGGAACTCCTGCAGCTCGACAGGCGCGGTGGTGTAGTGGCCATGGCAATCGATGATCATGGGGAAGGTCCTTGCTTTGGTCAGTTTCCGGCGAGGTCGGACTGGTCGACGTAAATCAGCCCTTTCTCGGCCAGGCGCGGACGCATGTTGTTCATGTCGAGACCGAGTTCTCCGGCGGTGTAGCGCTCACGGATGCCTTCCTCCCTTTTCTCGCGGGCCGCGGCGGCGTCCGCCACCTTGGCCACATTCAGCCGCGGCACGACGACCACACCGTCGTTGTCTGCGACGATGACATCGCCGGGATTGACCACGATATCGCCGCAGCTGATCGGCAGGTTGACGTCGCCTAGCGTCTCCTTGACGGTTCCATGGGCGGATATGGCGCGGGACCAGACCGGGAAGCCCATTTTCTCGAGATCGTCGGTGTCGCGGCAGCCCGCGTCGATCACGAGGCCGCGTACGCCGCGTGTTTGCAGAAGCGTGCCGAGCAGATCTCCGAAATAGCCGGAGTCCGAACGAGAGATCGGGCTGACCACCAGAACATCGCCTGGCTGGCACTGCTCGGCGGCGACATGGATCATCCAGTTGTCGCCGGGAGGAACACTTACGGTTACCGCAGTGCCGCTGATCGCCGGACCGCGGAAAATCGGCTGCATGCGGGCGGCCATCAATCCGGTGCGGCCCTGGGCTTCATGCACTGTGGCAACGCCGTAGCGGGCGAGGGCGTCAGTTGCTTTGCATCCGGCACGGGCGATGTTGGTAACAACGGTTGGCATTGGGGTCTCCCTATTGCGAACGGCAGCTCTCGAAGCCGGCTGCAAGCGCCGCGCCGTCGAGATTTCGTCCGATGAAAACGAGCCGTGATTGCCGAGGACCGGCAGTCCATCCGGCGGTGTAATCTCCCTCGAGCATCATGTTCACCGCCTGCACCACCAGCTTGCGGTCCTGGCCTGCGATGGAGAAAATTCCCTTGGTGCGCAGGATGTCAGCACCTTGCCGCTGCAGCAGCTGTTGCAGCCAGTTCTCCACTTTTGCCTGGTCGAGCGGATCGCCGCAGGAAAGAGCCACACTGGCAATCCCCCCGGCGGCGATGTGACCATGGTCGTGGTCATGGTCATGGTCATGCGGCTTGGCGGCGAGATCGATCCGGGTTAGGTCGAAGCTGCGGCGATCGAGCAACATGCCGGCAGGTATCTCCGAGCGCGTGCAGCGGATCAGTTCGGCCTGCGGGTTGATCAGACGAAGTTGCGCTTCGATCAGCTCCAGGGGGGCGGTGGCGGCATCCACCTTGTTGAGAACGATGAGGTCGCCAAAGGCGATTTGTTCGGCGGCATCGCTGCTTGTGGCGGTCTGCTCCAGAACATGTGCCGCATCGGTGACGGTGATCACCGAATCCAGTCTGCACTGTGCCGCGATCACCTGGTCGATCGCCAGGGTCTGGATCACGGGACTTGGATTGGCCAGGCCTGTGGTTTCGATCACGACGCCGTCAAGGTCCCGCTGCTCGGCGCACAGGCGCCGCAACACGCGGATCAGGTCGCCGCGCACCACGCAACAGATGCAGCCGCTGCTGAGTTCGATCAGCTCTTCGTTGCCGCCCTCGATCAACTCGCCGTCGATGCCGATGTCCCCGAATTCGTTGACGATCACGGCCAGCCGACGGCCTGCCGCCTCCGCCAGGATGCGGTTCACAAGTGTGGTCTTGCCCGCCCCCAGGTACCCGGTCACCACCGTGACAGGAAGCCGCTCATCGTCGCTGTCCGGCATGGTTCAAGACCAGGGCATCAGCGAGACGTGGATCACGTCGCCGCTTCCGCCGACAGCGTTGATCGCTATGTGAGTGTCCTTGAGGCCGAAGCGGTGGGTGGTGATCAGGTCCAGCGGGAAACGCGTGGAATTGAGCTGTCTGAGCGCAAGCTCGCAGCTCTCGTAGTTGTGGCCGCGGGCCGCCTTCACCGTGATGTATTTGTTGGCGATCTTGGCGAGCGGGAAATTCGGGAAATCACTGAGTTCACCCTGGATCAGCAGGGTGCCGCCCTTGCGCTTCAGAGCTTCAATGCCGAGCAGGACCGGGATCGTGCCCGCGCCGGCGGTGCAGTCCAGGGACACATCGACGCCTTCGCCGCCGGTGATTTCCCGGATCCGTTCCAATGGATCTTCTTCTTCCACATTGATCACGTAATCCGCGCCGAGCCGCTTGGCGACTTCAAGGCGCTTGGCGTCCTTGCCGGTGCCGGTCACGATGATCAGCGAGGCACCGGCCTGGCGGCAGGCGACAACCTGGCTGAGACCCTGCTGCCCGGGGCCCTGCACGAGGACACGGCTGTCATAGCCGACACCGCAGTCGAACAGCGCCCACTGAATGCCGTTGGCCATCGGTGTCACCACACCGGCTAGCTCGGGAGACAATCCGTCCGGCACCTTGTGCAGCACCGAATTCCACGGCAGGTACATGTATTGCGCGAAGCCGCCGAACAGGTGAGGCGCGCGTTTGGCGGACGTATAGCCGAAGCGCAGGCCTTCAGGATTTTTGCGCCAGTCGGTCGCCAGGCACAGCCGGTAATCGCCACGGTGGCAGTGTTCGCAGTTCATGCAGCCGACATAGTGTTCGGCAAAGACGAGGTCGCCTTCCTTCAATCCTCGGCGTTTTTGAAAGGTTTTGCCCGCCTTGGCGATGTAGCCGATGTTTTCATGGCCCATGATCACCGGATCGGTAATCGGTGGTTTGGAGTAGAACTTCACGTCCGTGCCGCAGATCCCCGCCACTTCCACCTTCAAAAGCGCGGCTTCGTCGGGAATGTCTGGCATGTCGAATTCCCGGAATTCGGTTGTCTGCGGTGCCGTGCGCACAGCGGCAAGAACTTTTTCTGACATGCCCGTCTCTCCTGTTTGAGCTTGACACATTGGTAACAAAGCGGCAGGCTTCTAACAAGAACGCAGTTCCGTATGAAGGAACATGTTGGAAATTATTGCCCGAAACAAGCCTGTCGGGCACGGCCACGGCAGGCGGTTGAGGTGTTGTCATGTTCAGGCGTTTCGGCTCCGGCCGCGACCGGTTGGAAGACCTGGAAAGAGTGGAGGTTCTGGCCCGGGACCGGTTCCGGCTCGACGCGGATGATCTGGTTCTGGTCTCCGAGGATCAGGGGACCCGGCCCGGATATCCGCCACTTGAGACGAATGTGATCTTCTGGCGCGGAGCAGAACGCTACCGGTTTCGCATTTTTTCCCCCTTGGCTGAAGTCGGTGCCGCCGATCTTCCTGTCGCCTGGCTGCTGCCTGCGCTGAAGGACGACGGCGACGGGGAATGCTGTTAACTGCAAATATCGAGGATGCTCATGAGCAAGCTGAAACTGAAGACCGTCACGCGAACACAAGGCAACAACCGCGCACTGAAGGAAGGCCGGGTCACTGCGCCTGACCTGGAGTTCGATTTCGAGGAAATTCCGGTGCTCGTGAAAGGGTTCCGCAGCATGGTGCGGGAACTGGCCTATGACGTTTGCGAAATGGCGCTGACCACATACATCTGCGCCAAGGCTCATGGAGTGAAGTTCACCGCGCTTCCGGTCTTTCTTGTGCGTGACTTCCATCACGATGCGATCCTGCATCATGTTCCTTCAAGCCTGCAGTCTCCGTCGGAGCTTTCGGGCCGCCGGGTTGGCCTGAACCGTGGCTACACGGTAACGACCGGTGTCTGGGCCCGCTCGATTCTGCAGGACGAATACGGTGTCGATCTGTCCTCGGTAACCTGGGCGCCGTCCGGCGACGAGCATGTCGCCGGTTACCGCCCTCCCGCAAACGTCCAGCCGCTCGCGGACAGCGATCTGGCGGGGCAATTGTCTTCCGGCGAACTGGTCGCGGCGGTCGGTGCAAAGGTGGACCATCCGGACGTTGCAACGATGATCGCCGATCCGTTCTCGGCAGGTGTCGCGGCCCTGAAGAAACGGGGCCTCTATCCGATCAACCATCTCGTGGTGGTGCGTGACGAACTTTTGGCGGAAAACCCGGAGATCGCGACCCAGGTGTTTGACGCTTTCGCGTCCTCCAAGCAGCTTTATGTCGATGACCTGAAGGCCGGACGTGTTTCCGAACCCGGCCGGGTCGACAGGATCCACCAGGCCGCACTTGAAGTGATGGACGATCCGTTGCCCTACGGAATCGAGCCGAACCGCGATGTTCTGGAGCAACTTGTCGGCCATGCGGTGACCCAGAAGATCATTCCGGAGCGCATCGACGTCGACACCCTCTTTGCGGCGCCCGTCAGGAACTGCGTTGCCTGACCGCTACCCGGTTAAACCGATGCGCCGTCAAGGAAATCGATAACGCGCTTCGGTGCGTTCTCTTCTGTCTGCTTTTCTGTCGGGATGTCCCAGTAATCGGATCCCTTCAGGCATTCCTGCAGGTAGCGTGCCGCGGACGTGGCATGGAATTCATCGGCTCCGGGCACGATAAGGCTTGGAATATCGAGACACATCAAGTCTTCCGGTTCAGCGCCTGGGGCCGTGTCGCGGTCGATCAGTCCCCGATACATACCTGTCACCGTCAGAAGGTATTTCGCCTGGTCCAGTTCGGCATAGGCCTTGGCGAAATCGTCGGAATTGCGGATCGGCTGGCCCCAGGGGCCACCGCGGGGATCGGCGCTGAAATTCTTGTCGTGGCTGCGCGCGAGATCCACCACCGCCTGGAGGCCGTTCTCCCCGACAAAGGCCAGATGGCGGGCAAAACGCTGGTGCCCGCTGATCCGGTAACTGGCGCCACCGACGGGCCAGTAGTGCACCATGCTCAGCGTGCGTTCGGGCAGGGCGGCGCCGAAGGCCGCCACGGGACAGCATCCCATGCAACCGCCCATCAGATGCGCTTTTTCGACGTTGAGATGATCAAGCAGACCGGCGCCTTGCCGCACGAAATGGTTCCAGGTAATTCGCTCCACCCGGCCGCCCGACTGACCGTTCTCACGCCGGTCGAACACGATGCAGCGGTATTTCCCGGGCAGGTGATCCAGAAGCCTGATGCGCTTGTAGACGCCAAGGTCTGACCATTTTTCGATCCGGGCGTCGAAGCCTCCCGGTGAAAACATCAAGAGGGGCGGGCCGTCGCCCAGCACCTCGTAGCGGGTTTCGATCCCGTCAATTTCAATCATCGGCATGGATGCAGTCCTTATCTTGACGGCGGTGTACCCTTGATTTGGCGCGCGGCGCGGACGTCTTCGCCCAACTCCTTGATTGCCGAGTGGATGATCTTCGCCACATTGGCGTAGTTGTCGGTGTCGCTGTCGAGCGCTTTGGCGCTGTAGCCGATGGCAGCATTCGCCATGCGCACGCGGCCGTCCAGCCACGGGCCGCCCCCGAAACCGCCAATCACGGGAACACCGATCTGTTCCACCACCTTGGGGCCGACCACCGAACCGGAATTGGTGAAATCGAGTATGGATGCACCAGCGGCTTCCAGCATTTTTGCCTCTTTGATCAGCCGTTCGGTCATGCCTTCCGGCACATGCGCATCGGCGCGGTTCATCGCGCCATATTCCATGCCGTAGGCAAGCGCAGTCTGCGGCGTGACGCCGAACTGGGCCCAGACCGGAATGCCGGCCTTGACCAAAGCTGTTGTGGCTTCGGGAAAATCGGCGGCCCCGTCCAGCTTGATCATGTCGACGCCGGCTTCCTTGACGAAGCGAATGGCGGCGCGCACGGCGCTTTCGGCTCCTTCCTGGAGCGGTCCATAAGGAAAGTCGGCGCTCAAGAGCGCGTTTTTCACACCGCGCCGCACCGCCTGGGTCACGGTGAGCATCTGATCCATGGTGATTTCCAGCGGATTGGACTGACCCCAGAGATTGTGGCCGACCGTATCGCCGACAGAGACGATATCGACGCCGGTACGGTCGACGATCTGTGCCATCTGATAGTCCCAGACGACGACGCCGAAGATTTTCTTGCCCTCACGCTTCATCTGTTGAAGCGCCGGAAGTGTGACTTTAGCCATTTCAGGCTCCTTAGATGACGAATTCCTCGAAGGTTTCCAGGGCGAACATTTCCTCGACGCGCAGCACACGCGGCGACAGACCCTGTTCGTGGTGGTAGCGCAGGAAGGTCTCCAGCACCTTGCGGTTCTTCTCCAGGCCGTAGGGCCAGAAGTCTGGCCCCATCAGCTCTACCGCTTCTTCGACATGGGCATTGAACCAGGGCAGCATTCCCTTCAGTGCGCTGGTCTCGCCATTGTCGTGATAGGTGATCCGCTGAGCTTCGCGAAAAGCCTGATAAAGGTTCATGGCAATCCAGCGGTTGGCTTCGTAGACTTCCCGGCGGATCGCGATAACATGCATGATCGGGAAGATGCCGGTCTCGCGCCAGTACTGCTTTTCGACGGGAATGTGGTCGGGAAACAGCCGCCGGACCGTAACGCCGTCGTAGGTGGACGGCTTGCGGGCGGTATGCAGGGCGTCGATTTCGCCGGTCCGGAGCATTTGTGCAAGTGTCTTGCCTTCACCGATCGGCTCGACACTGATGTTCTCCGGCAGGTTCAGTTTCAGTTTTTCCTCGCGGTTGGGCGCTTCTTCGCCTCCGGTCACATAGGTCACGCTGTCCACCGGCACACCGTAGTGGTCCGACAGGATGCCGCGGATCCAGACCGGTGCGGTCATCTGGTACTCCGGCACGCCGACGCGCTTGCCGATCAGGTCCTGCGCCGTCTCGATCCCCGAATTCGCATTCACGTAGATACAGGAGTGACGGAAAAAACGGCTCGGATAGACCGGGATCGCAACGAACGGCCGCTCCGGGCGGCTGAGCGAGACGGTGTAGGAGGACATCGACATTTCAGAAACGTCGAATTCCCTCTGCCTCAGCATACGGAAGAAGGTCTCCTCGACGATCATGTCGAGGAACCGCAGGTCGATGCCCTCGGGGCGGACACGTCCGTCCTTGAGCGGCATGACACGGTCATACCCCCAACAGCCGAGGGTAAGCGGAAGATTGGCCATGATGCTATACTCTCGGCTCAATAAAATTCGTCGAAATGGAGCTGGTTCATCGGCACGCCGGCCTCATGCGCCATCTTCTGGATGGCTGCGGCCATCACCGGGGGGCCGGCGAAATAGATCTCGTGATCCTTCAGTCTTTCGCCGAAATCCGCTTCGACGACCTCATGCAGGAAGCCGCTGCGTTGGCCTTCCGTTGCCTGGGTGTCCGAGAGAGCTGCGATAAAGCTGATCCGGCCGGAAATGTCTCCGCCCAGAAGCGAAGCATCTATAAGGTCGTTTTCGGCCCGGCAGCCGTAGTAGAAATGGAGCTTGCGGCGCTTCAGCAGTCCGGCAGCAGCAGCGCCCCGGGCGATGGATACCATCGGCGACAGGCCCGACCCGCCGGCCATCAGGATGATGTCACGTGGCCTGTCCGGACGCAGATAGGCCGTACTGTAGGGACCGTCGATGGAGATCTCCGTACCATCCTTCAAGGCGAAGAGCTGCCCGGTCGCAACGCCGCCGGGGACCTTCTTGATCTGGAAAGACCAATTTCCCTCACCTGGCAGGTTGCACATGGAATAGGCGCGTGCGCCATTCACCCCCGGCAGCGACAGCAGGGCGTATTGCCCCGGCAGGAAGCCGTCTTCCCCCTCGAATTCGAAACGGAATTCGCGAATGTCATGAGTGATGTCCGACAGGCGGGTCAGCCGGGCTTTCCGGCGCTTGGGCGGGTGAGGGGTGATGTAATTCTCGTCGGCCCGGAACTTTATCGTGCACCGGCCGGAGGGCCGGGCCTGGCACCCCAGCCAGCGGTTGCGCTTCAGATCGCGCTCCGACCAGGCCGGGGCGTCCTCGCGCAGATGCGAGACGTCGCCCTCGACCAGTTCGAACCTGCAATTTCCACAAGAGCCGACATTGCAGGAATAGGCCATGCCGACATTGGCACGAAGGGCCGCCCGAAGAATTGTATCGTTCTCGTCGCAGACAAATGTATCTGCGCTGTTAAGAATTGATATTTCCGTCATTGGCCCTCTTTATCCATGGTTGCTACACGTAGATTTTTGGCCGCCCGGCAAACCCCAGGGTGTGCGAGATCTGTTCGGTGACCTCGATCACCTGCGGTGCAAGTTGCGGGAACTGGCGTTTTTTCATTCGAAGCCGCGGCCCGGCCACACCGACGGCGCCCAGCACGCGGCCATCGTTTTGGTAGATCGGAGCCGCAAGGCAGCGGGTGCCCTCTTCACATTCCTCGTCTTCGACGGCAAAACCCCGACGCTGCACGAGGCGGATCCGTTCGCGCAGTTCTTCTTCGTCCGTCATGGTCTTGTCGGTCATTTTCTCCCGCGGCTGCATCAGATACCTGTCGAGCTCGGCGGACCGCATGCCGGCAAGAAGGCACAGGCCTTCGGCAACGCAATAGGCAGGCCGGCTTTTGCCTGTGCCGGACTTCAGCCGCAGGGTCTGCGGGCTTTCGAAGTCGTGCAGATAAACCGCGCGGTCGCCTTGCAGCACCGCGAGCCGCACGTTTTCCTGGGTGCGCTCGCGCAGTTCGTTCAAGATCCGTTTCGATGCATTGGCCACTTCAAAGCGTGAGCGGACCATGGATCCGAGAGAAAACAGCGCCACGCCGAGCTGGTAACGCCCGTTTTCGGGATTCTGCAGCAACATGTCTTCGTCCAGCAAGGCGCTGGCCAGCCTGTGCACCGTGCTTTTGGCAACGCCCAGACGCTTGGCCAGTTCGCTGATGCCAAGTTCCTTGTCTTGCGCGTTGAACGTTTTCAGCAGATGAATTGCTGTAGTGACCGACGACAGGCGAGCGCTGTCCCGCCGCGGGTTACGGTTTGGTTCATTTTTTTCACTTTTCGAGGTCATATCTGAAAACACCTGTTTCTGTTCCATTTTGCAGAACCGTGTTCCAGTTTTCTCGTGATGACCTGAAGTTGTCAACGTTCCAATCCCCATTTCGCGGCGAACGGAGTCATTCTCCGCTTCGTTCGCCCGGCGTTGTTGCCGTGGCGTGAGAATGCGTGTGGCCATGGCCGTGGTGATGGTGGTGCCCGTGGCTGTGATCGTCAGGCGTATATGGCTGTTCTCCTGACTGGAAATGGATGCGCTCGCCGCCGCGCGGGCCGCGTGGATCTTCCGCGAAGAGCAGAGACTTGACCGTGACCGGAACGGTGAAGGAAGGCAGGCGGATCTTGCCGAGATCGATATAGTCGAAGTCGCGCAGGCTCAGGCCGTCCAGCACAAGAAGATCGTTGGTCAGGCCGATCTCGTCACGCAGAATTCCACCTAAAGTCTGGGCAATGTCTCCATCGATGATCACGTAAAGTGGATGGCCAGCCGCCAGACGCGGCGCCATGGCTGTGGCGATTCCGTCTGCCAGGGCCCGGATTGGCAGGTAGTCGGGAGCGATCCGGTATTCGAAGACCAGCGCGACGTCCCGCGTTTCCGGCGTCATGTCGAAGGCTTCGAAGTGCTTTGAAATGGCATCGGCCACCTGGTCCGCTCCGGGATGGCGCTGCATGTCGAGATAGGGTTTGAGAACCGGCATGTTGCGCCGGGGCAGAACCCTGCTGGGCGATGTGATTGTCGAGGTCTGGCCGCTCAGTTGTACCGAATATTCGGAAGCACCGAGCGCCGTCGCCCGTATGCAGGCCACGGCAGGAAGGATCGGCGCGTTGAGAGCGCCTGCCGACGCGCGGGCTCGTATCGCCTTGCCGAGATGCAGTCCAAGGTCGCCGAAGGATCGGGTTTCGCGCTCATAGACATATTCGCCGACGCCGCCCGAAAACATCAACCCGTCGATCGGCGACAGGTTTTCCGGCAGATCCGTGAGGAACAGACGCGCCGTATCCGCAGGCAGCGTCCGGCAAGTCAGAACGCGGGTCAGCTGGTCGATCATCGTCTCCGCCACGCGGCCAAGGTCCTCCTCTGACATCGGCATTCCCGGGTGCAGCTCGTAGCCGGCGGTCGAAGCGTGGTGCCGCCCCGCGGGATCCATCCGGACAACATGATCATCTTCAGTGGCAATCAGGCGGCCGCCTATGTGGAGGGCGCCGGTCCAGGTAATTTTGCCGGCTTCGCAAAGCGCCAGCTTGGTGGTTCCGCCGCCGATGTCGACATTGAGGATGCGCCGGCCGCTGTCGTGGCTCGCCTTGGCTGCCCCCGAGCCATAGGCTGCAAGCATTGCTTCCATGTGGTTGCCGGCGGTTGCAGTGACGAAATCACCGCCCTTTTCGGCAACGATACCGGCAATTGCCTCGGCGTTTTCGCGCCGCAGGGCCTCTCCGGTCAGGATCACCACACCGGCATCGATGTCCGAAGGCAGGACCTTGGCGTCCCGGTAGGCCTTGTCGATGATCGCGCCAAGTGCGGGGCCGTCGATCGTGGTCGCATCGGCGAAGGGCGTGAACGCGATTTCGGATTCAAAGGCGGTGGCGCGATCGATGATCACATATTTGCTGGCAAGGCTCGAGCCGACCCTCTGCAGGTGGACGTTCGAAAAAATCACCTGTGTCCCGGCTGAGCCGATGTCGATGCCGACCGACGTCAGCATCACGTTGTCACGCTGCCAGATCGGGTTGTCTTCCAAAGGGCCGGGGCTGATGTCGTCATGATCGTGATCGGCATCGCCGTCGTGGTCGTGCGGATAAAAGTCACCGAACATGTGGTCGTCAATCGAATGCGGCGTGTCCTTGGAGGGGGCTGCCGTATCGATATCGGTGGCTTTCTTGCTAATCATTGTTCGTTCCTTTATGCGGACCATCGGTCCATTGACGAAACAATAACCTCCAAGTTACGTTGATGCAACACCTCAATAGAGTCTGGCTCACGGACTCGCAGAACGTACGGAGCGAAGATGGTGAAACAAGCGATCGTCTCAGAGAAGCTGGCAGCCAAGTTCAAGACTGAAAAAGAGTCGCCCTATACAAGGTTCATCGCGGGAGAAGGTCTCGACATCATCGACGGTCTTTATGTCCCGAGCCTGCATGAGGTCGCGTTGAAGCCCTGGGCACGCCGCGGCGGCAACGCGGTTTTCATCAATCACGACGCATCACGGACCACCAACGACTGCTATGTCATGGAAATCCCGGCGGGCAGGAAACTCGAGCCCCAGCGGCAGCTCTTCGAGGAGACGATCCTCGTGCTGTCCGGCCGCGGTTCGACCATGGTCTGGAACGACAGCGGCGACAAGGCCAGCTTCGAATGGGGTCCGGGATCGATCTTCGGTATTCCGCTCAATGCCAGCCACCAGCATTTCAACGGTTCTGGTACGGAACCCGCGCGGTTTGTTTCGGTCACCAACATGCCGCCGCTGCTCAACGTGTTCGAAGAGCCGGAATTCCTGTTCGGTACCTCCTACGACTTCAAGGGCCGCTTCTCCGGCGAGCCGGATTACTTCGCCGATCAGGGCAGGCAGAACGGACTGTTGATGGAGACCAACTTCGTCGCCGACGCGATCAACCTGCCGCTGATCGAGGCGAAGGAGCGCGGCGCCGGTGGTGGTCATATCCGCTTCCAGCTCGCCAAATGCTCGATGAACAGCCACATCAGCCAGTTTCCGGTCGGCACCTACAAGAAATGTCACCGCCACGGCCCCGGCGCCCATGTGATCATTCTCTCCGGCGAAGGCTACAGCCTGATGTGGCCGGAAGGGGAGGACCCCAAGCGCTACGACTGGAAGCCTGGATCGATGATCGTGCCGCCGAACATGTGGTACCACCAGCACTTCAACGGCGGCACAACACCCGCCCGCTATCTGGCGTTCAAGTACGAAGGGGTCGCGATCCGCAATGCCCAGGGCGTACCTAAGGCCTGGATTTCTCAGCGGATCGGCGGTGACCAGATCGACTATGCCGACGAGCGCATGGACGTGCGCAACATGTTCAGCGACGCGCTGGCCAAACACGGCCTGACGCCGCGGATGGACGCCGCCTACGATGCGGAACTGGCCGACCTGCCCCCAAAATCCTGATCCTATTTTCACCGCGCCGGTGCCGGCGCGGTGGCCTGATGGAATGTGAGAAGAACAAGATCAACCCGAAGGACAGGGAGCGAGACAATGCTTCGGAAGGAAGTGAATGAACTTCTGACACAAACGGACCCCGGCACTCCAATGGGCGCGCTTTTCCGCCAATACTGGATCCCGGCCCTCCTGGCCAGCGAACTGCCCGAGGACGATTGCGCACCCGTACGGGTCAAGCTGCTGGGCGAACGGCTGATCGCGTTTCGCGACAGCGACGGCCGCTACGGTCTGATGGACGAGTTCTGCGCCCACCGGGGTGTCTCTCTGTGGTTCGGCCGCAACGAGGAGAGCGGGCTGCGCTGTCCCTATCACGGCTGGAAATACGACGTGAACGGACAATGCACCGAAGTGCCCTCCGAGCCGGATGCGAGCGGGTTCTGCGAGAAGATCAAGCTGCGGGCATATCCGTTGATCAAGATCGGCGACGTCTTGTGGACCCACATGGGCGGCAAGGAGAACCGTCCGCCCGAACCGGTCTGGGAATTCGCCACCGTGGCGCCGGAACAGACCTTCACCTCCAAGCGCTGGCAGGAATGCAACTGGCTGCAGGCCATGGAAGGCGGGATCGATTCAAGCCACGTTTCCTTCCTGCACTCGGGCGGACTGAATACCGATCCACTGTTCAGGGGCGCAAAGGGCAACCAGTATAACCTGGCCGACAAGAAGCCGGTTTTCGAAGTGACCGAGACCGAGGGCGGTCTCTTCATCGGCGCGCGCCGCAATGCCGAAGAAGGCAGGCACTACTGGCGCATCACACCCTGGATCATGCCGAGCTTCACCATGGTGCCGCCGCGTGGCGACCATCCGCAGCACGGTCATTTCTGGGTTCCCATTGATGACGAAAACTGCTGGGCCTGGAGCTACGACTACCATCCGACCCGTGCCCTGACCGGGGCGGAGCGTCAGGCGATGAGGGACGGCCACGGCATCCATAATGAATATGTCCCGGGCACGTTCCGTCCGCTGCAGAACAAAGACAACGACTACATGATGGACCGTGAGGCCCAGAAGCGCGGCGACACCTTTTCGGGCATCAAGGGCATCGCGATGCAGGACGCCAGCCTGCAGGAGAGCATGGGGCCGATCTGCGACCGTACCAAGGAAAACCTGGTCTCCACCGACAACGGCATCATCATGGCGCGTCATCGGTTGCGCAAAGCGGTGACCGCGTTGCGTGACAAGGGCACATTGCCTCCCGGCCGCAATCCGGAACACCAAAAGGTGCGTTCGGTCGCCGCGGTCCTGGAGGCCGACAAGAACTATGTAGAGGCCTGCCGCGATGCCCTGACGGCCGCGCCCGGCAAGCAACGGACGTCGGTATAGCCATGAGCGGCAGCCATCGCCCCACCTTGTTGAGCAACTGCACCTTGGCCACCACGGCAGCCGAGGCGCGGTTCCGGGTTGAATACCCGAATTCCCGGACCCGCTCGTCGCGGATCTTCGCGCTCGACCAGCGCGCGGCCGAGGCGATGTATGCGATCACCGAAGACCCCTGGCAGGGTGCGCATTTTCTGACCGTCCTTGCCAATGACGACATCGAGCCCGAGGCCACGGAGGCCTCTCAGCTCCCCCTCGCGCATCCCGACGGAACGCCGGCAGATCTCGCCGTCGAAATCGAAGGCGCGGATGTGGTGGTGTTGATCTCTTCGTCCGGCCGCAACGCCGGTGCCGCAGAGGTTGTCGCCCGTGAGGCCTATCACCGGAGCATCATGACCGCCGGCCTGGCGCTCTCGGACCTCAATGCGGGCGAAAAGGCGGAAGCGGCCGTGAATGCCATGCGGCCTTTCGCGTCGGTACTTGTTGTCGCCCGGGACGAGGAATTCATCCCGGCCATGTTGAACGCGCTGCGTGCGTGAGGAGGCTCATTGGATTTTCTCACTGTTCTGCCACTCGGATTCATGATCGGCATGGCTCACGCCCTGGAAGCCGATCACCTTGCCGCCGTCACCGCCCTGCACAGCCAGGCCAGCAGGCGAACCGCAATGGTTCGCCGCGGTGCGATCTGGGGCGTTGGTCATACCTTGTCGATCTTCGGGGTGTGTCTGGCCGTTTTTCTGATTGGGCTGTCGATCTCCACCCGCATGGAAGCTGCTCTGGAATTTACGGTCAGCGTGATGATCATCGCCCTTGCGCTGCATGTGCTGTGGCGGTTGAAGCGCGACAGGATCCATGTCCACGCACACAGTCACGACGGCACGCGGCACATTCATGTGCACAGCCACGCGCGTGATCAGGGCCCGCACCGGCTTTCCTCCCATGATCACGATCACCGGTCCGGCTTCGGCAGGGTGTTGGCTGTGGGCATGGTGCATGGTCTCGCCGGCTCGGCCGGGTTCCTGGTATTGGCGGCAGCAACAGCCGACACGCTTGGCCATGTCCTCGTCTATCTCGCCGTCTTCGGTATCGGTTCGATGCTCGGGATGGCAGTCCTGTCGGCGATCATCAGTCTGCCTCTGGGTCTGGCCGCGCGGAAAGGCGGCAGGGTTCCGCTGGCCGTAAACGCGGTCATCGCCTGTGCCGCGCTCTATGTAGGTGCCGCGCTGGCGGTGGAAAGTTTCGGCACACTATTCGGCGGGGTATGATCAGATGGACCGGAATGCCGCGCAATCGGTCTGTGATGCTGTTGCGATTCTGACTGCCGCCGGGGTGATGGATTTCAACGGCCATGCATCGCTGCGCCGGTCCGAAGGCGGTTTCCTGATCAACAGCGGAGCTTCCGATCGTGCGGCGATGACGCCCGAACAGGTCTGCCGGGTCGACGGGGACGGCCGGCCGCTCGACGGTATCCGGCCACCCAACGAGGTCGCGCTTCATGCGGCGATCTATGCGGCACGGCCCGACGTTCAGGCGGTGGTGCACGGCCACCCGAAATGGTCCACGCTCTTCACCCTGACCGGTAAGAGAATAGACGTGGTGATGCCGCAGGGCTGCCTCGTGGCGGATCTTCCGGTCTATCCCGACCCGCATTCCATATCGACAGCCGAACGCGGTGCCGCCGTCGCCGGGATCCTCGGTGCGGACCGCGGTGCGTTGCTGGCCGGACATGGCTCCGTGCTCACCGGGCAAACGTTGCAGGAGGCGGTGGCGCTGGCCGTTTATACCGAGCACAATGCTGAACGGGCCTACCGGGCCCGACTGCTCGGCAGCCCGCGCTGTATCCCGGCGGAGGACCATGACGAATACCGCCAGATGCTCGACAAGCCCGGTCTCTACAAGAAATGCTGGGCCTTCCACCTGAGTCAGAGGAGAATGGCCGATGTGCGGTGAAATCGACGAGACCATCGAGGTCAATCTGCAGCTTCTGGAACGTTTCAAGGTCATGACGCGGATGCTGGGGCTTGAGGTGCCGGAGTCCGTGGCAAGCGGGCCTCGCGGCCTTGCCGACCCGAAGGGCCGCGCCGCCTATATGGAACAGATCTTTCAACTCGGCCTGATGCGGGCGCTCAAGGACGCGCAGGCCGCCGAGGAGGATGAAACGGTCGACGCGATCGCGTCTCAAGCGATTGCCTTTGCGCGTCTTGCCGGCTTCATCGCCGGCCAGTTGCCGCCTGATGCGGATCTGTTTCGAGCGGTGATCGAAGCCGTCACCACAGGCCATTCCGAGACAGCGAAGCTGCAGCAGCAATATCGCAGCAATCAGGCCGAGGCCCATGGCCACGATCACGATCATGGCCATCACCATCCTCACGACGAACCTCATCGTCACTGACGCGGGGGGGGTGATGGGATTCGGTTTCCTGAAAGATCCGGTTTGGAGCAGGCGCACATTTGTGGACGCCTTCGGTAGAGGTTTTTTGGGTTTCCTGGCCTTTGCGCTGCTGATGGGTGTGCTGACTTTCTTCATCAAAGGCCCGCAGGTCGTGCATGAAACGCTCGTGGGTGACGTTGTGTTGCTGGGCGAGATGCTGCCCAGGGTCGCGGTCGCCCTGTCGATCGCGGCTCTTGTCTGGGTGATGTTGCCACGCGACCGCATCACGAAACTTGTCGGGGTCGACTCCGGCTTCAGAGGACTGGTGATCGCTACATTGGCCGGCACGGTCACCCTCGGTGGCCCGTCCTCCGCCTATGCGCTGCTTGCCATGCTGGCGGCATCGGGCGCCGACCGTGGAGCGTTGGTCGCTTATATCACGGCGTGGGCAACACTCGGACTGCAGCGGATACTGGTGTGGGACGTGCCATTTCTCGGGCCTGAATTCGCCATCTTGCGCTTTGCCGTCAGCATTGGGCTGCCGATCGTGGCGGGGCTCATCGCCCGCAGGCTGACCTTTGTGCCCATGGTCTGCGACACCCAGAAAGACGGGGCGGAATGAATATCGGGTTCTGGGTTCTTGTTGTGGTGCTCATTCTTCTGGGCCTGGTCGCCCTGAAACGCCGCGAAGACCCGGGTCCGGTGGTTAAGCGGCTGTTGGAACAGGCGGCAAAGCTGGTGCCGCGCATGTTTTGCGCCCTGGTGGCCGCGGGGTTTGTCGCCGAGTTGCTGCCAAAGGAGGAGATCGCAAGGTTCCTGGGGGCCGAAGCCGGTTTGTTTGCCTTGCCCGCTGCTGCGGCTATAGGTTTGCTGGTGCCTGCAGGACCCGTCATTGCCTTCGCGATTGCCGCTGTCTTTGCCAAGGCGGGAGCCTCGACGCCGGCCCTTGTCACCTTCATCACAGCGTGGAGTATTTTTGCCGCGCACCGGATGCTGATTTTCGAGCTTCCGTTGCTCGGCCCCTCATTCATGCGCATGCGGTTGCTCTCGGTTGTCATCGTGCCGTTTCTGGCCGGGCTGCTGGCCATCGTGATCGGTCTGGTGACAAGTTTCGGAACCGCAATTCCGTACATCTGAACCGTGGTGCCGCCGTCGTTCAGAGACCGACCGGATCTCTGGTTTTGCAGTCCCTCTGCGTTCGGCAACCGGCCGCGCAAAACGCCCTGACGCGACCCAAACTGTCCTTCATCATCATCGACGGGTCTTGCGCTACCGGGATTGCGTGCCCGCTCAGTTATCCTTCAGGACCACACAGGGCCATTGTTGCTGGTGAACAGTGCATTTTTGCTGGTGAATTGTGTTAGCCGGCGGGGAAGACAAAAAAGCGCGCCGGGAATGGCGCGCTTCAAGGTCCCGATTTACCAGGATCAGCCGTTGCAGTTCATGGAACTCGGCTCGAAATCCTCGTTGGTCGGGTCATAGACGATTTCGCAGGCCATGCCGACTTTCAACCCGCCCCGGTCGCCGGAAGCGCCGTTGATCGTGATGGCTGTGCGCGATCCCGAGATCTCGCTCTTGATAACCGCGTCGCCGGAATGGAACTCGACGACCTTGTTTTTGTCCGCCAGCGACAGAATTTCGCTGGTGACGGTGATCGACGGGATTTCAACTTCCAGGGCCGAGGCAATCAGCTTGACCGTCTCGGGCGTTTGATTGAGCGCCGCAAACACCATCTGCTCGACGTGCTCGCCGCTTTCGGGTTCGATCGGAAGGCCGAGCCTTTCCGCTTCCGCCAGGAAAGCGGGATCCTGCATCACATCCATATAGGCAGTGCGCAATTCCCGCAGCACGTCGTCCGGCACGCCGGCGGGGGCTGCGGTCAGCCGTCCGAGAGTGGACATGGCCTGGATGAGGTTGATGATCGCCTTGGCCCGGTCGCTTTCGGCGTAGGTGATGGCCTGTGGTTCGATGTCGCCACCGACGGAGACGATGGTATGTCCGCTGCCGGCGTCGACAAACGGCTTGATCGAAGCGTAACTGGCAAGCTGGCCGGCGACTTCGCCTCTCAGCATCGCCATTTCGCCTTCATTGCCCTTGTAACCGGGGATCAGTTCGATCTTGAGGTCGAAGGCGTCCTTGAGCAGCTTTGACTCCGTGAAGGATGCGGACCCTACACCCGAGGTGGAGAAGTTCACCGGTTCGCTCAGGTTCAGCAGGTCCGTGAAGTCTTTCAGGCCGCTGTCTTCACTTACGACGATGACACGGGCGTCGGCTTCGGCCTTCCCTATCCAGCTCATCTGCCGGAGGTCGAAATTGATGCCCTCCTGCTCCAGGATCTGGGCGTAGATCAGGCCGGTGTTGAAGGTTCCGATGGTCAAGCCGTCCGGTTTGGACGCCGCCAGCGTGTTTGCGCCGATAATGTGGCCGGCACCCGGCAGGTTCTTGAACAGAATCTTGTCCGCGCCGAGCCTTTCCTCCAGTTGCTTGCCGATCAGGCGCGCATAGGCATCGTAGTTGCCGCCGGGGCTGGTGGCGATGATGTAGGTGATGGTCTTGCCCTCGAAAAAACCATCCGCCCAGGCAGGGACCGCCATCGCGGCTGACAGGGCAAGTGCAGTCAGAAGCTTCCTCATGTATTCCTCCCGGTAGTAAGGCCGGGGACGGACAGAGCGTGCCCGCACCCCGGCAGGTGCGAGTTCAGTCCGCAGGCGGAACCCACACATCCTCGAAGCCTTCGGCCGGCTCAAGCTGGTCGAACCAGTCCAGGCCGATGGCCTTCATGATCCGGCTGTTGCACACGATGATCCGAGCTTCGATGTCCGAGGTGTTGATGCGCTTGTGCGCGACATAGGGCGGCACATAGATGAAATCGCCGGGTCCCCATTCGTATTTCTTTGGGTTCGTATCCCAGCGCCACTCGAATTCGACATCGCAATGGAAATGCACATCGTAGTGCAGATCGTGACCGGTTCCTTCAATCACGAAGGCGACCTCCTCGGTCAGGTGACGGCTGGTGCCGGTCGCCTTGCGGGCCTCAATAAACTGCATGTAGATGTCAAGGCAGCATTCCTTGGTGTCCATGCGCTCATTGATGATGTGTTTGATCAGACCGTCCGCCGAACGCTCCAGCGGCATCTGGTTGTGTTTCGCCACGTTGAGGCGGTCACGATATTCCTCGCGGAACTTCTGGCTGGCTTCAAGAGCTTCCTTGTAGAAGGAAACATCACCGGAACTCAGCTTGGAGCGTTGCCGTTCGGTCAGATCTGCAAATGTGGATGCGTCAATGGTCATGTTCTCTTCCTTCGGCTCAAAGGCTCAGCGGCGGGTGATAGTCCTCGTGGCCCGGCACCGGTTCCTTCGGTGGGAAATGGACCATCTTCTGGAAGACCATGTGCATGAAGAGGAACAGAGGCTTGGCCTTGAGAACCAGCACCAGCGTCTCGTCGTCGCTGTCGTTCAAATGCTGATGGACGCAGGCATTCTCCACGATCAGCGCGTCGCCGGCCTCCCAGTCGATGCGGCGGCCGTCATGGATGTCGTGACCCTTTCCCTTGAGAACGAAAAACACTGCCGAATTCATGTGTCCATGGGTCTGGCCGTAACCGTGCGGCGCGAAAGCGTCGACATGAGCCTCGATCGACTGGGCGATCCTGTTGGCTTGCGGGTTGATCACTTTCTTGCCGAAATTATGCGGTCCGCCCTTCCATTTCATGTCGCCGGTCTTGTAGACGCGGGGCTGGCTGTAAAGTTCGTCCCGCATCTCGCTGTAGGTGCCTTCCAGGGCACGGACGAAAGTGCGTTTCTTGGTCCAGCGTTCCCAGACCACCTCTTCGCGTTGATCGCTGTTGTGGCCGATCACGGCATCTTTGGTTTGGTCTTCAGACATGATGTCTCCTCGAAATCCGGTTGCTTGTATCAGCGTAGGCACGCATCTTGTTTCTGTCAACGGGATGATGTTCCGTATAAAAGAACAAAGAAACTGTTTCAGCCAGCCTTGTCTGGAGAGGGGCCGGAACGGGACTGGATCGGCGCGCCCAGATAGCCGGCTTCGGGTTCGTGGAGAAGCTGCCTGACATCATCCGGGCCGAGCCGTTTGACCAGTTGGTCAACCAGGCCGAAGAGCGGCAGCGGCAGGCCGGTTTCCTGTGCCAGTCCCAAAGCCACATCCATGTCCTTCTCGTGCCAGGTGAAGCGGGTGGTGTCCCAGCGTTCCAGCGTCGTGTTGCGGGCAGGGCACTTCAGCAAGGTCTCGCGCATGGCTTGCGCATCCAGACCCCAGGCCCGGGCAAGCGCAAGGGTCTCGTAATTGGCGACGCATGCGGCCCAATGCATCATGTTGTTGCAGGTCTTGGCGACTTGACCCGCGCCATGATCTCCGATGTGTTCCACGCTGCGGCTATAGGCGGACAGCACCGGGGTCACCCTGTCGATGCTGTCCTTCGGACCACCGCAGAGCGAGACAAGTTCGCCGGTTTTTGCGCCCTGCAAGCCGTAGCAGACCGGCGCATCGACAAAATCGATGCCGGCTGTACTGCACCGCCCGGCAAGGTCGATCATGGTCTCGGGGTGGTTGGTTGCTGTCACGACGATGGTGGCGCCGGGCGTCAGGATGCCATCCAGGAGACTTTCCACCGCCGACACGGATTGGCCATCGGTCGCCACCATGACCAGAACGACGTCCGCTCCCTTAAGCCCGGCGGGCCGGTCAGCCGTCTTCAGTCCGGCCGCCCTTGCCGCGTCCATTGCAGCCTCGTCCAGATCATGCGCAACGACTTCAAATCCCGCGCTTGCAATATGACCTGCCATGGCCAGCCCCATCGCGCCAATACCAATTATTGCCACCTTCATTTCGATCTCCTCCCTGGTTTTTCCCATTGCGTACGGAACCGGATCCGGGCGCAATCAAGGATCATTCAAAGTTCCTTCATACGGAACATCGGTCCATTATAGCTTGTGGAGAGAGAGGCGGAAGCCTAATTTGCTCCGTCAAGGCTGCCAGGTGCCGACCTGAAACATGTTTCAAGTGACAGGCCCGCAGCTTTTTGAACCATCACCGAGCCGAGGAGGGGCCCGTTGTGGACGTCACTGTAATTTTCGGACCGTTACTGAACATTCTGACTTCACTGCATCTGATGGGCCTGATCCTGTTGGCGATCCCGATCGGAATGTTCTTTGGGGCCGTTCCCGGTCTCGGCGGGAAATTGGGGATCGTCCTTTTGATCCCCTTTGTCTTCGGCATGGACGCGATGTCCGGCGCGGTATTTCTGTTGGCGATGCACGCGGTTGTGCACACCGGCGGGTCCATTCCTTCCATCCTGTTCGGAGTGCCGGGCACAGGGCCGGACGCGGTCACGATCGTCGACGGATATCCGATGGCGCAGCGCGGCGAGGCGGGCCGCGCGCTCGGTGCATCGCTGGGTGCCTCCGGTATCGGCGGCGTGATCGGCGCCCTCTTTCTGGCGCTGATGCTTCCGGTGTTGCGGCCGGTTGTTCTGGCCTTCAGCCCGGCCGAATTCTTTCTGCTGGCGCTCTTCGGCATCACCTTCATCGCCATGTTGTCCGGCCGCAGTCTGATCAAGGGTATTGCTGTCGGTTTTCTCGGACTGTCGTTTTCTCTGATCGGGCTGGACCCGCACACCGGGTCGCAACGTTTCACATTCGATATGCTGTTCCTCTGGGATGGCGTGAGCGTGGTCGCCGCGGTTCTGGGCATGTTCGCCATTCCCGAAATGCTGGCCCTCGGGGTCAAGGGAGGGGCAATCGCGGAGATACGCGGCAAGGCCGCGCGGTACGATATTCGCCAGGTTATCGACGGCATACTCGATGTGTTCCGCAACCCGTGGCTGACGCTGCGCACCTCGGTCATCGGTGCGGTGATCGGAGCGATTCCCGGATTGGGCGGCGATGCGGCTTCCTGGCTCTGCTACGGCCACGCGGTGCAGACCTGCAAGAACAACGAAACCTTTGGCAAGGGCGATGTGCGCGGCGTGATCGCGCCCGAGACAGCCAACAATTCCAAGGAAGGCGGATCGCTGCTGCCGACACTTTTCTTCGGCGTTCCGGGCAGCACCGGCATGGCGATCCTGATCGGTGCCTTCGTGATGCTGGGCATTCAGCCGGGACCGCAGATGGCGCTCAACGGCATGGACCTGGTCTGGTCGCTGATCTGGGCGCTGGCGCTGGCCAACTTCCTCTCGATTTTCGTCTTCCTGCTGTTCGTCCCGGCCATGTCGATGCTGGTCTTCGTTCGCGGCGCGCTGCTGATCCCCTTCGTGCTGGTGCTCGCTTTCCTCGGGGCCTACCTTTCGGGCGGCGCCTGGGAAAACATGCTTCTGCTCGTCGTGCTCGGGACATTGGGGTACTTCCTCAAGAAATTCGGCTGGCCGCGCCCGCCGTTCGTCATCGGACTTGTTCTTGGCCACATCGCCGAGGACTCGGTCCACAAGGCACTGGCGATCTGGGGGCCGTCTTTCCTGCTGCGGCCGCTGTCGCTGGTCCTGATCGCCCTCATCGTTCTGACCATTGCCACCTATGTCTTCCGCCAGCGGCCGAAGGCCCAGAAAAAGGATGTCAGTCATGAAGGTTGATGCCCGCATTGCCACCACCGGCGCGATGCTGATCCTGATGGGAGGGATTGCCCTGTTGTCCCTCGGTCTTCCCAGCAAAGCGGCCTTCATGCCGCTGCTCGTATCGGTGCCCGGTGCGTTGCTGTGCCTGGCGCAACTGGTCATCGACCTGCGCGATCAGCGCCGGGAGCTTGCGGTTCCCGGAGAAGCGACCGAAGGACCCGACATTCCGGAAGAGGGGGAAGGCAGGTCCGAACTGACCATGTTCGTCTGGCTCGCGGTCTTCACCGTCGTGCTGCTGAGCCTGGGGTTCGTGGTTGGTGGTACGCTCTGCGTGCTGGCCTTTGTGCGGCTGAACAACCAGGGGGCCTGGGGAGCGGCGATCTTCGCTGCCGCAGGAACACTTGCGGTTTTGAGCGGCGTCTTCATCTGGTTGCTCGAGCTGCACCTCTTCCCGGGGTATCTTTTCGAAATCCTGTTGTCGTGATTCCGGCGGAGGCCGAGTGAATGCTGCTGATCGACATTCCGACTGTCGAGGCCCATCTGACCATGGCAATGACCCTCGCGGCGCTGGAGAAGAGTTATCTCGATCTCGCCGCGGGCCGCGGTGTCTGCCGTCCCCGGATTGACATGAGCATTCCAACATCGGACCCTTCCAGAACCTACCGCTGGGGGACGATGGAAGGCGGGGCAATGGGCGGTTACTTCGCCATCAGAATGAAGTCTGACGTCATTCATTACGACGTGGCGGCCGATGGCACCCGGACCCAGGAAAAATACTGCGCCGAACCTGGACTCTACTGCGGGCTGATTTTCCTGACGGAGGTCGAAACCGGACGGCCGCTTGCGATACTCAATGATGGCGTGCTTCAGCACATGCGGGTTGGCGGCGATGGCGGCCTGGGCGTAAATACATGGCGCGGCCGGACGCTGAAGTGGTGGGCATGCTTGGCAGTGGCGGCATGGCCGAAACCCACATGCGGTCCTTCATGGCGGTGCGCAACATCCGGAAACTGCAGATCTACAGCCCCACCCGGGCCAACCGGGAAGCATTCGGTGCCTGAATGGCATCGAAATACCGCCTCGAGGTCAAGGTCTGCGACCGGCCGGAACTGGTCTATCGCGGTGCTGATATCGTCGCCTCGCTGACCGATGCCACCCGTCCCGTGCTCGATGGCGCACTGCTTGAGGCCGGAGCCCATGTGGTCAATATCGGCGGCGGCGGCGGTCTTCCGGACGACGCAACCATGGAGCGGGTCGATATCTACCTCCGCTTTGGCGACGCGCCGCCGGCCGAAGGCCTGGAGGCGGTGGCGATCGACGACGAATATCTGCGCTGGCGTGCCGGCCGCCGCTCGCAGGACCAGCCGCGCAAACGCGCCCACGGCGTCATGCTGCCGGAAAAACGGATCACCCTTGCCGATCTTGTGGCCGGACGGGCCAAGGGGCGCAGCTTGCCGGACGACTGGTTCCTGCAGACCATCCGCAATTGAGAACCTGCGATCTTCAGCGCCTCCCGGCCGTTTCATTCATCCGGCTGGCGTGCATTCTTTTTTGCCCTTCCGTAGAGCGCATGAAACAGCAATGGCGCAAGGGTAACCGCAAAGCCGATCCGAAGCACATGATGCGTGGCCACGAAAACCGGGTCGGCCCCGATTGAAATCGCGATCAGTCCCATCTCCACCAGCCCGCCCGGCGCAAAGGCGATGAAACCCGCGACCGTCGCGGCCATCCCAAGGCCGGAGACAAGCAGCGCCATCAGGAAGGCAACGGCGAGGGTGGTAGACAGGGTCAGGACCGACAGGCCCAGACCGCGCGCCAATTCAGTCCGGCTCGGTCCGGCAAAGCGCATGCCTATGGTGATGCCGATCACAAGCTGCGCCATCTTCAGGAGTTCCTGAGGAATCTGGGCGGCGGTGACGCCTGTGCCATGCAACACGGCGCTCAGCAGGAACGGTCCAACCATGATCGCTGCCGGCAGTCGCAGGCGCCGTCCCAGGAAAACCCCCAGGATTCCGGCAGCGGCCAGCAGGGCAGCATCCTGCACCGTCAACGGTGGTCCGCCGCTGTCCGCTACTATGCCTGCGGCGCTGCCTACCGGTTCACCATAATAAAAGGACAGCAGAATCGGGATCACGGAAACCGAGAGCGACACGCGGGCGAAGTGCTGAATGGTCATCAGGGAAGCCTTGCCGCCATTCTGCTCTCCGATCAGCACCGCTTCAACCAGGCCTCCGGGGCTCGCCGCGAAGAAGGCCGTGGCCGGGTCGTAACCGCCAACCCGCCTCAAGATGGCAGCGTTCACGATCTGAACCAGGCAGGCATAGGGAGCTACAAGCAGGAGGCTTGGCCACCAGCGTGCCAGCTCACTTGCAAAATCGCCGGAGATGCTGGATCCGATCATCAGGCCGACGATGGGCACGAATATGGTGCGGCTCTTGGCTGGCAAACCGGCGTTGAACCCGAGGATCTTCACTTTCAGGAAAGATGCGGCGGCCGTAACGAGCAGTGGTCCGAGCATCCACGGCAGGGGAAGTCTCAGATATTCGAAAAGGATAGCGGCCGCAATGGCGGCGGTCACGGTTACAGCGGCGGCAAGGATGGCACGGGCATCAATCATCTGCGGTGTCAGGCCTGGTTGGAAACTGGCCGCGCGGGGCGCTTCGCGTCAACCTCCGCCCGGTCTCGTGTTTCAAGATCTAAGCGAACCGTCGCTGTCACACAACAAGATGTAATACCGGCATTCCTCCATGCGGAAATCCGCCCTTCTCGGGAAGGCCAGTCTGCCGATCACGGACGGAGCCCGTTTCTTGTCGGTCAGGATGCATCGCTGAATGACGTGCTTCCGGAATTTCAGTCCAGACCAACTTCAAGAAACGGTGTAACGCGCAACTTCACTTGGCATAAATGGCGTTTCCGGGATTAAGTGGGATCAAGCGATTTTTGGCGGTTTTCTGCTGTTTCTGGTGAGGCTAGGTTAAAACGGGCGCGCAACTTCATTTGGCGAAAAACACGGCAATCGGCGGGTTGGTGACTGCAGCCATTTGAAAAAGCGCAATGAAAACAAACACCGCGCAAGTTCGAGGTAGCAACTGAAACGCAATTTCCGGAACGAGTTGCTACCTTGAAAAAATCGGCAGAATTCTGCTGTTTTGGGCTAATTTGCACACATCGACCTAGCATCCGTGGTAGCAACTTTTTCGCCTTTGACGTCGAACATTGCGCAAGTTCAAGGAGGGAACTGAAACACGTTTTCTGGAACGAGTTCCCACCATGGCGCAAATGGCCGAATTCTGTGGTGTTTCAGATGTCGAGGCTAATTGAACCATTCGCTAAGGTGGGTAATTTCAATATCGCAGAATCTGCTCTCTTGGACGCTTTCCATCTAATGCTCATTTGACTTCATTGAACTCAGACCAATCGGTCTCGCCACGTGCCAGGAATGACCGCTGTGCGCACCCAAGTCGGCAGTTCACAGTTTCACAGGCTTACTTCACCCAATCCATTTTCTTGTTTTCAATAAAGTAATTACAGGCTGCTTTCGCGTCCGTTGCGAACTCCTGGATTAGGCGTTTGTTGCGGGCGTCGTGAGCGTAGCTCAAAAACTGCTCCATCGGGGTTTCAGGTTCGAACGGTCGGATGGAAAGACGGTCGCCCATGCCGGCGATGAACAGCGGATACACGAGCGCGACACCCTGCCCACCGGCGACGAATTCCCTGATCGAGGCCACGGAATCCGCATTGATTACGGTCTTCGGGCTGATGCTGTATTTCTGGAAGATCGTGTCGATCTTTTGCCCGGTGTAGGAATCGAGATCGAACGTGATGAATTCAATGTCATTCAGATCGTCCGGGAGAACGACCTTCTTCTGCTCGAGCGGGTGGCTCGGAGGCATGATGCAGACAAGCGGATGTTTAACGATCCGCTCGGTGGCGAAATTGGAGTTTTCGATCGGGGTTGGTGTGATGCTGACATCGACCTGGCGCGTGACCAGATGTTCGACCAGCCATCGCGACCGGCGGGACTGTATCAGGCACAGGACATTCGGATTTCGGTCAAGAAAACTTGCGATTGCTCGCTGTATGAAGGCTCCGGTGAGGGCGGGTGGAAGGCCTACGACGATGCGTCCCTGATCCTCGCGCCGGATCAGCGCAATTGCACTTTCCACCTGCCGCACGCCCGCGAAAATGCGTTCCACTTCATCGTAAAGGTGCAGGCTTTGGGTCGTGGGCACCAATCGGCCTTTTTGCCGGGAAAACAGCTGAAGGCCGTTTTCCCTTTCCAACTGCATCAGAAGCTTGCTGGCTGCAGGCTGTGAAATATTCAGGACGTCCGCCGCCTGGCTGACGGTTCCATATTCCATCACGGCCTTGAAGATTTCGATCTGACGAAGATTGAGTGCACGTGCCATTCTATAACTTCCAGAATATGATATGTGATTTTTACTATTGGACATTATAGGTTCTCAATTCTTACCCTTGTCAACAACGGGGTAAGAACATGTTGCAGAATATCGGTTTCATAGCTCTGGAAGCATCTGGTCCGACAAAGGACCGCGATCTGGTTACCGGGTTTGCCGGGCGACAATGGCATGGGCCATCGTCACTGCCGTGCAGCTTGATCGCAGACTGTCTCGGGTACGGGAGGCCATGTCCGGGATCGGGAAAGTCGGCGCGCCGCGATCTGCTGTCATCGACATTTTCCCGTGTGGGGCCGGCCGATGTTTAGAAAGCTGCAGAGCCTCGACGAAGAAGTCACGGTCTATGTGGACGGTGTTGCCGTTCCCGCCGAGGCCAACGAGAGCGTTGCGGCCGTCCTCCTGCGGCAGTCGCCGGTCTGGGCCCGCACTGCTCCCGTATCCTGTTCGCGCCGGGCACCCTATTGCATGATGGGCGTTTGTTTCGACTGTCTGGCGACGGTTGACGGAATTGCCTCTACCCAGACATGTCTGACCCCTGTACGCGACGGCATGCTGGTTTTGCGGCAAAAGGGCCGCCGGAGTGTGCGGCCATGACAGGGGGGCCTGATCTTCTGATTGTGGGTGCGGGGCCGGCAGGCATGTCAGCGGCCGTTGTGGCGCGGCGTCATGGGCTCGACGTTCTCGTGGTCGACGAGCAGTCCGCACCCGGCGGGCAGATCTGGCGGAACATCGAGACGGCCGCCGATACTTCCCGGGCTGGCATTCTCGGTAAGGCCTACAGCGACGGCGCGGACGTGGTCCGCCGGTTCCGTGCAAGCGGGGCCGGCTATCTACCTGGGGCCAGGGTCTGGCACCTCGAACCAGGTCCGCGCGCCTTCATTGCGCAAAACGGAGTGGCGCGTTGCATTGATGCAAACGCTATCCTCCTGGCAACGGGCGCGCAGGAGCGTCCGTTGCCGTTTCCCGGCTGGACCTTGCCGGGCGTGATGACGGTAGGCGCCGCGCAGATCCTTCTCAAATCTTCAGGTCAGATTCCCGATGAGCCGGTCTGGATTGCCGGCACTGGACCGCTCTCCCTGCTTTACGCCATTCAGCTTCTGAAAGCCGGAGGCCGGATTGCCGGGTTTCTCGACACCGCACCGTCCGCAAACCTGGCAGGCGCTTTTCGGGAACTGGCGGGCGCCTTTCTTGGTGCGCCCGGTGACATGCTGAAAGGTTTTGGCTGGCTGATGGCTCTCCGCCGGCAGGTTCGCTTTATCGGCAACGTCAAAGAAATCGAAGCCATCGGCAACGAAGCGCTCGAACGTCTCCGGTACATAACCGCCAACGGCAGGTCGGCAACGGTTGATGCGCGCCTGCTCTTCGTTCATGAGGGCATTGTTCCCACGATCCATCCGACTCTCGCACTTGGGTGCAAGCACATCTGGAATGCTGCTCAGGACAGCTTCGCGCCGGATCTGGACACATGGGGTGAAACCTCCGTATCCGATGTGTTCGTCGCCGGGGATGGTGCGAGGATCGGCGGAGCCCA
This sequence comes from Labrenzia sp. OB1, assembly GCF_001624695.1. GTDB lineage: Bacteria > Pseudomonadota > Alphaproteobacteria > Rhizobiales > Stappiaceae > Roseibium. The sequence goes on from NZ_JSEP01000009.1 coordinate 57,654, forward strand.
AGCGGCATGCCATCTTGGTGAGTTGGCGGCCCTGCGAGTTGCTGCCAAGGCAGGCCGTCTTTCCCGTGCGCAGTTGGCCGCCGTGGCCGCCCCGGTTCGCAAGCGGCTGAAAGCAGCCCTGGCCATCAGGCCCTTTCTGGACCGGCTTTATCGTCCACGTTCCGCGGTCTTTGTGCCGCCAGAGGCAACGCTCGTGTGCCGCTGCGAAGAGGTGAGCGCAGCCAGGATACTGGAACAGGCGGCAGCCGGCCGGCCGGACCCCAATCAGGTAAAAGCGTTCACGCGGGCGGGTATGGGCCCCTGCCAGGGCAGGCAATGCAGTTACACTGTCGCCAGTCTCCTGGCGGCGAAGGAGGGACGGACGGTCCCGGATGTCGGCCTATACCGGGTCCGTCCGCCCTTCAAGCCAATCACTCTTGCCGAGCTTGCAGCACTCGACGCGGGAGCTGTGATCCCATGAGCGGACCTGTCCTCGATACAATCATCATCGGTGGCGGCCTGATGGGGCTTTCTGCCGGACTGCATCTTGCGCGCTCGGGAAAACGAGTTGCCATTCTGGAGAAATCCTGGGTGGGCCGGCACGCGTCAGGCGCATCGGCCGCGGGCGTCCGGACACTGAACCGGGCCTTGGAAGAGTTGCCGATTTCGCTGGAAGCGATGGACATGTGGCGCAACATCGAGACGATTGTCGGCGATGGTTGCGGCTTCCACTCCCATGGTCAGGTGATGGTTGCCGAAAAGCGCAGTGATGTTCCGGTCCTTGAAAAGCGGTTGGCAAAAACCCGCAATGCCGGCTGCGGCCACGAGGAACTGATTGACCGGGATGAATTGCTGAGGCTTGTGCCGGCGCTTTCTCCCTATTGCGCCGCGGCGCTGATTGTCCGGACGGATGGGGCGGCGGATCCGCACAGAACCCTGCGGGCGTTTCGGCGCAGTGCCGAGGCGGCGGGTGTCACCATACACGAAGGCTGCGGCGTCACGGCGATCGATCCGCTAGGGTCCGATTGGCGGGTACGCGCCGGCGAGCGGGAATTCGTCGCCCCTACCGTGGTGAATATGGCCGGGGCCTGGGCGAAAACCATTGCCGCTATGGTCGGCGACGATATCCCGCTCGGCCACAAGGCCTCGATGATGATCGTCACAGAACGTGTCGCACCGCTTCTCAAGCCTGTCGTCAGCCTTGTCGGGCGGCCACTCTCCTTCAAGCAGACCGATCAGGGAACTCTGGTAATCGGCGGTGGGCTGCAGGGCCGTGCCGACATCGAAGCCGAGCAAAGCTTTGTCGATTTCATGGAACTGTCCAGGAGTGCGCGGGCAGTGATCGATCTTTTTCCCACGACCGGTTCCTTGCGCATCGTTCGCACCTGGGCCGGCATGGAGGCAAAGACGTCGGATCTTCTGCCCGTCATCGGACCTTCGCCGCGCGCGGCGGGTGTTTTTCACGCATTCGGTTTCTCCGGACATGGATTCCAACTCGTTCCGATCGTGGGCGCCATCATGGCCGACCTGATCATCGCGGGAGGCACCAGGAAGCAGATCGCAAGTTTCACGGCGGAACGGCTGATGCAGAGGCAAGCAGTCGCATGAGGCCGGCCGGATATGCAAAAGCGCCAAAGGTTCCGGACCGGCTTCGCCGGCAGATGGATCCGGCGACGTTAATCAAGGAGCAAAAAGGTAATGTATAGAATTGGCGTCGATGTTGGCGGCACCTTTACCGATTTCGTGATGCTGGATACCGAGGGTGAGTCCACCGCGTTCCACAAGGTGCCCTCGACCCCGGACGATCCTTCCCGAGCGATTGCCGCCGGGATCAATGAGATTCTGGAACTCAACAAGGTGGACCCGGCCAAGGTCGGCTATGTCGGCCACGGCACCACGGTCGCGACCAATATGGTGATCGAGGGCAGAGGTGTGCCCACGGGCCTGCTCACGACGAAAGGGTTTCGTGACGTCCTTGCCATCGGGCGCCAGACCAGGCCTTCTCTTTATGACTGGTCGGTGCGCAAGCCCGAGCCACTGGTCGAGCGCTACCGCCGTATAGAGGTCGACGAGCGCTTGGACAAAGACGGCAATCCGCTGACTGTTCCCGATATCAAGGCGGTCATGGAATTGGTGACAGCGTTGAAGGACAGCGGCGTCGAAGCTGTTGCCATTGGATTTTTGCACTCCTACCGCAATCCGGAGCACGAGCGGGTAGTGCGCGATCTCATCAATGAGATTGCTCCCGATCTCTATGTCAGCATTTCCTCCGATGTTGTGGCTGAGTTTCGGGAATTCGAACGGATTTCAACCACAGCGCTCAATGCCTATGTCGGTCCGCGCACGCAAAAATACCTGCACCGCTTGCGGAGCAGGATCGCCGATGCCGGGATCCGGATAGAACCGCTGACGTTTCATTCCAACGGAGGGTTGCTGCCGGTACAGACAGTCGAGGAACTGCCTGTTCTGACCTGTCTGTCAGGACCGGCCGCTGGGGTGATCGGGTCCGCCCACATCGGCACCGAAATAAGCGAAACGGAAATCATCACCTTCGACGTCGGCGGAACCAGCACCGATGTGTCCCTGATTACCAAGGGACAGCCGCAGTTCACTTCAAGCCGACTGGTCGCGGGCCATCCGGTGCGCATGCCCATGGTCGATATTCATGTCATCGGCGCAGGCGGCGGCAGCATTGCCAGAATTGATGACGCGGGAGCCTTGAAAGTCGGGCCGACCAGCGCCGGCGCGGTACCAGGACCGATTTCCTATTTGCAGGGTGGCGGAGATGTGACCCTGACCGATGCGAATATCGTTCTGGGCCGGCTCAATCCGGTCGCGCTGCTGGAAGGGCGCATGAAGGTCGATCGGGGGCTTGCCGAAGAGGCAATCAAGAAACAGATCGCCGGTCCCCTGGGACTTTCGGTCGAAGAAGCCTCCTACGGGATCCTCAGTATTGCGACGGCCAATATGAGCCGTGCGATCCGGTCGGTCTCGACGGAACATGGTCATGACCTCAGCAATTTCACGCTGTTTTCATTCGGCGGTGCAGGATCGTTGCACGCAGCCGAAGTGGCGGAGGAATGCGGCCTGCGAAAAATCGTCGTGCCGAGGGAGCCAGGAACCTTGTGCGCCCGAGGTGTGTTGCTGTCGGACCTCAGCCGTGACTATGTCCGCACGGCGCTCGTCGTGGCGAGACCGGAAACCTGGCGGCAGGTCGTCGGCCTCGGGGACGAGATGGCGGAAAACGGCAAGGATTGGCTGGCCACCGAGGCGCTCCCCGGAGCCGCTCAGGAGCTGCAGGTTTCTCTCGATGCCCGTTATTTCGGCCAGAGCCACTCCATCCCGATCGCGCTTCAAGAGCTGAACGAGGACGTCCTGGAAGCGTTCGTTCAAAAATTCCATCAAGCCCATGCCGATCAATACGGTTACAGGCTGGACGATCACGGGATCGAGATTGTGAACGTGCGCCTGAAGGCGGTCTGCCACGTGAAAAAGGGCAATGCCGTACCGAGGATCCAGGGTGGCTCTCTTCAGAAGGCGCTTCTTGAAACTCGCAAGGTCTTTTTCGGAACGAGCTGGAAGGACACTCCCGTTTACCGCCGGGCGCTGTTAGCTGCCGGGGTGCCCTTTAGCGGGCCGGCTATCGTCGAGGAGATGAGCGGCACAACCGTGATCCTGCCAGGGCAGACCGCCGAGCTCGATGCGTTCGGCAATATTCACATCTCTCTCAAGAGCTGAGGCGAAAGAACATGAACAAGCAGATTTCTTCAGCCGGAATGATTGGCGGGTTCGACGCGATTGCCATGGAGGTCTTCGCCAACCGCCTGCTGTCCATCACCGAGTCGATGGCCATAAACATGATGCGGTCGTCGTTTTCCACGCAGATCAAGGAACGCCGCGACTTCTCGGTCGGTCTGTTCGACGGATACGGTCGGCTCGTGGCGCAAGGCACTCATATTCCGGTCCATCTCGGCTCGCTCATGGGGGCAGTCGACGCCCTTCTGGCGCGGTATCCCCGCGACCAGATCAGGCCTGGAGATGCGTTCATCTGCAATGACCCTTATGCGGCGGGCGGCACCCATCTGCCCGATATCTCGATTGCGACACCGTTGTTCATCGGAGACAGTCTGGTCGCCTTCATGGTCAATATCGGCCATCACAACGATGTCGGCGGCAGGGTTCCCGGTTCAACGGCGGCAACCGCTGAATCGATCTTCGAGGAAGGTTTGCGGATTCCCTCCATGCGGGTCCGCCGGGAGGGGGAGGTCGACGAGGACCTTCTGAACATGATCAGCTTGAACACACGTCTGCCCGAAGAGCGCGTGCTGGATCTGAAGGTGCAAGTCGCAACCAACGACCGGGGCGGTGAAGAAGCCCGCAAGCTGATCGACCGGATGGGTATCTGCGGGTTTGAGGCGCGGATCCAGGATCTCCTGGACTACACCCGGCGGCGCCTGGAACTGCGTATCGCCGAGCTGCGCACGAGTGCTCCCAGCACCTTCACCACCTATCTGGATGACGACGGCCTCCCAGGTGGAGATCGCGTACCGCTGAAGGTCACCGTCAGCGTCGAGGACGGCAAGCTGATCCTGGATTTCGAGGGCAGCGGGCTGGAGGCACGGGGCGCGTTGAATATCGCCCAGAACGCTCTCAGGGCCACCGCATATTATTGCGTCAAGGCGCTGCTCGATCCGGAGCTGATGGCCAATTCAGGCATGATGGAGTCGATTGTCCTGCGAGCACCGGTGGGCACGATTGTCAATCCGCGCGATCCGGCGCCGGTCGGGTCGAGAACGATTGCCTGTCAACGTCTCGCTGGCGCGATCTTTGGTGCTTTCCAGCCGCTGATCGATCCTGAAGGGCGCATGGCATCCAGTTATGACGTGCTGCCGTCCTACGTCTTTTCGGGGCTCAATCCGCAGACTGGCAAATACTATATTTGCGGCGAGACGATTGGCGGCGGCGGCGGGGCGCGTTGCGACAGCGACGGCATGGATGGCGTTCATGTTCACATCACCAACTCGCTCAACCTTCCGATTGAATCCATGGAAAACGAGTATCCGCTGATCTGCGAGGAATACGCGTTGCTGCAAAACTCCGGCGGTCTCGGCCGGTGGCGCGGCGGTATGGGTATCACCCGTACCATACGGGCGTTGCACGATAATACGACTGTCTCCGCCCGCTCCGACAGACACAATCACGGGGCGCCAGGCGCGGAAGGCGGTGAACCGGGGGGAATGGGCCGGTTGATCCGCAATCCGGGTGCCGACGGGGAGGAAATGCTGCCCTCGAAAGTCACACAGACGATTTTCCGGGCAGGCGACACGCTGCGCATTGAAATCCCGGGTGGTGGTGGTTTCGGTAGACCCACGAACCGGCCGGTCGGGATGATAGCAGCCGATCTGCGCGACGAAATCATATCCGAGGACCACGCTCGCAAAGGTTATGGCGACACTCTCGTCGACGCTGCGCTGGCGCTGCTGCACGGGGGGGAGAAACAGACCGCAGCCTGACCGGAAAATAACAATAACAAGCATACCGGGAAATCCCGGTTACGAAAACAAAGCAAAAGGGGAACATAATGAGTGAATTCATGAAAAACAGCTTCCTGCTCTCCCGGCGGGGTTTTGTCGCCGCATCGGGAGCTGCGCTAGGCACGCTCGCGCTGCCGCGCGTGGTGCGCGCCCAGGATCCGGACGTTTTGAGATACGCTCTCTCAGCCTATCCTCCCGGGTTGGACCCGTTCAAGCACGAAGGCGCGGCGGCAGTCACCGTCAAGCTGCAGGTGTTCCGTGGTCTTCTCGGGCTTGACGGCGATGGGAAAGTTGTCGGCGAACTGGCCGAGAAATGGGAGGAGTCTGGGACTGGATATATCTTCCATATCCGCGAGAACGCGAAGTTCCAGAACGGCGAACCGGTCACGGCGGCAGATGTCATCTGGTCGCTCAAGCAGATCAGCCGGGAAGGATCGACAGCTTATTTCGTCAAGGATCTCAAGGTGATTTCCAAGGTCGACGCTATTGACGAGAAGACGGTGGGGATCACCCTGAGCGATCCGACACCGGCGTTCGCCAAGTTGCTGGCGACCGCCTACGTCCCGATTCTCTCGGAGAAGGCAGGCATGGAAAAGCCTGTCGGTGCCGGTCCCTACAAGATCACCAGTATCGAGGAAGGCGTGTCCATCGATCTCGAGGCCTTCGAGGATTATTACAAAGATGGCTATCCGAAGATCAGGAAAATCAAGATGATCGCCTACAAGGACGAAAGTCTTCGGGTCGCCGCGCTGGAATCCGGCGATGTCGATATCATCGAATATGTTCCCTGGCAGAGCATGACCAAGATCGAGGAAAGTCCAAGCCTGGTCCTGACGGAGACCACCGGGCCGAACATGATCATCAACTTCAATGTCGAACGGCCGCCGTTCAACGATGCCCGGGTCAGGCAAGCGGTTGCCTATGCCGTCAAACGTGAGGACATCGTTGCGGCCGCTTTCTACGGGCGCGGCAAACCTCTTTACGGTCTGCCATTGGACGAGAATTCCGAAGCCGCCAACGACAAGACCGAGCAGCTGTGGGGCTATGATCCGGAAAAAGCCAAGGCCCTGCTTGAAGAGGCGGGTGTGGTCGGACAGAAGGTCAAGCTTCTTTCGAGCTCCACCTACTCGATGCACCAGGACACAGCCCTTATCGTGCAGCAATACCTGAACGCGGTGGGTCTCGAAGTCGAACTGGATCTGCCCGAATGGGGTGCCCGCGTCGAGCAGGGCAACAAGGGCCAGTATCAGTTCGCAATCAACGGCAGCTCTACCGTGGTCAATGATCCGGATGGGCTGACGGCGATGATCGGAAGCGGCACGCCGACCTACAAGCGGTCGTTCGGCTACTCCAATTCGAAGATTGACCTCTTGCTGTCACAGGGACGGCGTGAGCTGGATCGGGAAAAGCGGATCGCGATCTACGATGAAGTCGCGGAACTGGTTCAGCAGGATGTTCCGCTGTGCTCGCTCACTCGGCGCACGCAGGGCTACGGCTTGCGCGATAATGTGCAGGATTTCCATGCTCTTGTCGGCAGCAGTAACTTGTATACCGGATTCGGGCTCGAAGAAGTTACGTTCGGCTGATCTACTTGCCGGGCGCGAAACCGCGCCCGGCCCTTTCCTGGGCGAATTGAACAATGCTTAGCTATGTCATCAAGCGGACCCTGACAGCGGTCATGCTCGCCGTCGCGGTCGCCTCGATCGTTTTCCTGGCGCTCTATCTCGTACCCGGCGATCCCGCCGAAGTGCTCCTGTCGAGTGGTGGGGTCGAACCGCCGGCGGAAGCCGTGCGCGCCTTGAGAGTCGATCTGGGACTGGATCGGCCGATCTTCTGGCAGTATCTGGTTTTTCTCGCAGACCTTATGCGGGGAGACCTCGGACAGTCCTTTAGCAACGGTAACCCGGTTTGGGACACCATCATGGTGCGGCTGCCGCGGACGCTGGAACTGATCTTCTGCGCCACGATCATCTCCTTGATTGTCGGCATTCCCTGCGGCCTGATCGCTGCGATCCGCCAGGGAGAAGCAACAGACCGGGTTCTGTCCCTCCTGGCGAGCGTCGCCATGTCGCTGCCGATCTTCGTGGTCGGAACCGCGATGGTCTATGTCTTCGCGCAGAAATTCCACCTGGTCCCGGCAGGCGGTTATGTGGCCTTTTCCGAGGACCCGGGAAAGCATCTGCTCTTGTTGCTGATGCCATCGATTGCCATCGCAATCGGCTTTTCAGCGACTGTCTTTCGCATGTCGCGCGCAACGGTCGCAATGGTTCTGACCAAGGACTGGGTTCGCACCGCGCGCTCGAAGGGGATCAGCGAACGGCAGGTGATGACCTGGCACATTGTGCGTAATGCACTTGGTCCGGTGGTGACCGTCGTCGGTCTGCAGATGGGCAACCTCCTGGGTGGGTCGGTCCTTGTTGAATATGTCTTCAACTGGCCCGGACTCAGCGGCTATCTCGTCACCGCCATCGAGCATCGCGACTATCCGAGTGTTCGCGGCATCGTGCTCGTGGTCGCGACTCTCTTCATCTTCATCAATCTGGTTGTTGACATGATCTACATGATCCTGGATCCAAGGGTGCGTCACTGATGACTGTGCTGGCAAATCTGATACGCAGGCCCGTTGGCTCGCTCGAATTGAACCTGTGGCTGCTCGGTACTCTGATTGGAGCGGCTGTTCTGGGCCCTTTGATCTGGCGCGTCGATCCGACCGCCATGGATATCGTCGGCCGCTTTTCCGGGCCCTCCGCCAGTCATCCACTCGGCCAGGACGCGTTCGGCCGCGACGAGCTGTCACGGCTGCTGTACGGCGCTCGCACCTCACTGAGCATTGCCTTTCTAACGGCTGTTTTCGCCGGCGTGATCGGAACGCTCGCGGGTGTTGTCGGCGGCTATTTCGGCAGATACTGGGAGTTCGTGACCCTGAGGGTCTCCGATGTGCTGCTGGCCTTCCCGCCGATCCTTATGGCGCTTTTGATTGTTGCGTTGTTCGGACCCAGCGCCACGACACTAATCGTCTGCCTCACGATCCTCTATATGCCCAACTTCGCGCGAATTACCTATGGAGAGACCCTGTCCGTCAAACAGATGGAATATATCGAGGCGCAAAAATCCCTGGGTGCGAGGAGTCCACGTATTCTGCTGCGGACATTGCTGCCTAACATCATGGGTCCCATTCTCGTTCAGTTTTCCCTTACGGCGTCCCATGCGATCATCGTCGAGGCCGGGCTGAGCTTCCTCGGGCTTGGCATCGTGCCGCCGACCCCGTCCTGGGGGCTCATGATCCGGTCCGCGCGGGCGCAGCTTGAGATCAATCCTTTGGGTCTGCTCTGGCCGAGCCTCTGTCTGGTTCTGACTGTCTTCGTCGTTAACCGCTTGTGCGACGCTCTGCAGGCCCGGTTCGACCCGCGGACCGCAACATCGGTAAAAAAAGCTAAATGGGAGAGCCTGAAGGGGGCGGCTTCCGGGCGTTCCGGTGAACTGCCGGACATCAGGGAAGAGAGCGATGAGCGGGACGTGAAGGTGCTGGAGGTGAAAAACCTGCGCACGCAGTTTATGACGCCTGATGGACCGGTAACAGCCGTGGACGATGTCTCGTTCACTATTGAAGCGGGCAAGACTGTGGCGATCGTGGGAGAATCCGGTTCCGGCAAGAGCGTCACCTCGCTCTCTATCATGCGGTTGAACACGCCCGGGTCGAGCCGGACGGAAGGGTCGGTCAAACTCAACGGAAAAGAGTTGATGACCCTGTCGGATGATGAGTTCCGTGCCATCCGCGGCAATGAGATCGCGATGATCTTTCAGGAACCGATGACCGCTCTCAATCCGGTGTTGACGGTGGGGTATCAGATTTCCGAAGCCCTGATCGCCCATCGCGGCCTGTCGCGCGTCGAGGCAAAAGCGGAGGCCGTCCGACTGCTGGAGCGTGTTCACATTCCCTCGGCGGAATCGCGACTCAATCAGTATCCGCATAATTTCTCGGGCGGTATGCGCCAGCGTGTCATGATCGCCATGGCGCTTGCCTGCAAGCCTAAACTGCTGATCGCGGACGAGCCTACCACTGCTCTCGACGTGACAATCCAGGCGCAGATCCTCGAACTCATCAAGGAACTTCAGGAGGAAGAGGGCATGTCCGTCCTCTTCATCACTCATGACATGGGCGTCGTTGCCGAGATCGCCGACAAGACCGTCGTCATGTATGATGGCAAGGTCGTGGAGACCGGCGATACGGTAGATATTTTCGCCCGGCCGAAACACCCCTACACAAGGGCTTTGCTGTCCGCTGTGCCGAAGCTCGGGTCGATGAAGGGCAGCAGGAACCCGATGCGGTTTCCGGTGGTCGACCGGACCACGGGCGAATCCGACGTTCCGGAAATGGTGCCGGACACAGTCAAGCATTCCGAGCCTCCTGTTCTTCTGGTGGCGGATCTCGTCAAGCGCTTTGAAATCCGGTCGGGCCTGCTGTCACCTGTCACGGGACGGGTGCATGCGGCCGAGAAGCTTTCCTTCAACGTGAAAGCCGGCGAAACGCTCTCGATTGTTGGCGAGTCCGGCTGCGGCAAGTCGACAACCGGGCGTGCGGTGACACGGCTGACGGAAGCCGATTCAGGCTCCGTGCGGCTGGATGGCGTCGATGTGCTCAAGCTTTCCCAGCGCGAACTCCGCGAGCAGCGCAGGCATATGCAGATGATCTTCCAGGATCCCTTCGCGAGCCTCACCCCGACCCAGAAGGTCGGCGCGGCGATCGCCGAGCCGCAGATCATCAACAACCTGGCCACAAAAAGAGAAGCCGGCGACAAGGTAGCCGAACTGCTGGTGCGCGTGGGCCTGAAACCGGAGATGGCCAACCGCTACCCGCACGAATTCTCGGGAGGCCAGCGGCAACGCATCTGCATCGCGCGGGCGCTTTCGCTCGAGCCAAGACTGATTGTCGCGGATGAAGCCGTCTCGGCCCTCGACGTCTCCGTGAAGGCTCAGGTGGTCAATCTGATGCTGGATCTGCAGGCCAGCATGGGCCTTGCCTATCTCTTCATTTCGCACGACATGGCCGTCGTCGAACGGGTCAGTCACCGTGTAGCGGTGATGTATCTCGGCGAGATCGTCGAGATAGGGCCCCGAGATGCGATTTTCCAGAACCCGCAGCATCCCTATACGCGCAAGTTGCTGTCGGCTGTACCGATAGCGGACCCCTCGCGCAGCCGGCAAAGGCACAAGGTCTCATATGACGAGATCAAGAGCCCGGTTCGCTCCCCTGACTATGTGACACCGGAGCGTCTCTATCGCGAGGTTTCTGCGGGCCACACGGTCATGGTCGCGGATGAGGAATGGCCAGAACCGGTAACCAGGCCGGAGCCCTCCAGGGTCATGGCCTGATGGCGCTGGACACTTTGCCGCTGCTGATACCCTGCAAGCCGCGCAAGCGTGGTTTGCGACCATGTCTGATTGGCCAAGACAATCCACTTTCTTGGTCAGTCCACTATTTCACTATAAACGAGGCGAGGCAGTGCTAACGTGGAAAAGGCTCACAAGCTATCCCATCGCGATCGGCGTCAAGCTTTGACCAATACCCAGGTTCGCCGCGATTAGCCGGGGCTAAGCCAACGGCGCGGGCGGTATCGCAGTTAGCGAAGGAAACAATGTGGCGCAAGGTGACATTGCGTGGCCAGGGGCTAAATATTGGCAATGCAAAATAAACGGCAGCGACGAGCGCGACGGCTACAGCGAGAAGCTTGATCCAGCCGTGCCGCGCAGGCGAAGCGCTTGAGCGAAAGCTCTTGTTTGATACTGCTTTAAAGCGGTCTTTTAGGCGCCGTGCGTTTCGGTCCGGATGATCACGATCGCGATTTGGTGGTTTTCGCAAGGGCATGGTCAGTTCGTTTTCAACGTTCGAGGACGGCGCTTGGTCTAAATAGCCATCAAGCCTGTTGTTGCCCGGTTTCTGGTGCGACGGCGGTTGCCTTGAGGGATCTTCGGAGGCGAGCTTCGAGCCAGGGAATTAGGCTAAGCAATTCTTCAGTGTCCGACGGGTTTTCTGCGCGCTTAATCAGGGCATTGTAGGCACTGGCCTGTTCGTCCAAGAGAACGTCAGCCGGGAGCTTCACGCTTTCGTCCTTGTAGACTTTGATGACCAGAAGGCCGACCTGGCTGAAAACGGTTTGATCGATTGTTCGAAGGTTTGAGCTGGCCGGGAGTTTCATCGCGTCGGCGAACATTTCTCCTTCGCCTGTTATAAGCCAAGAAATACTCGCGCCGAAGACTGAATTGTATGCCTTCAGTACAGATGCTGATGGCTCTCTTTCTCCTCGCTCGTATCGAGCAAGGCTATTGGCGCTCAAACCCAATTTTTTTGCGAATACGTCACGCTCAAGATCGCCGACTGAACGTCGCACATCGCGCAATCGCATAGCTAGCGGCGTCTGTGGCTCGCTCTCAGGTCTGGCCAATACATCACCAATAAATACCCAAATGGATGTTTACAAAAAATCCAAACGGGTATAAACCTATCTTGTCGGCTCGAACCTTCGCGCCGAGTTGTCACAACAAAACCTAAGAAAACGGCTTGCTGCAACAAACCGTTTTCCACTTCAGAGAGGCCCCTCATGCCAAAGCCGATCGAGCTTCCCCCGAACGGATGGGACAAGGACTACATCATAGGCGAGCTTCACCGTCAGGGCATGACCCTGAGAAGGCTCGCTGAAATCCAGGGCATGCACCCCAACAGCTTTTCCCATGTCTGGACCCGTCCGGTGCGCAAGGCTGAAGCTGCGATTGCAGAGTTTCTGGAAACGCCGCCGCAGGATCTGTGGCCCGACCGGTATCCCATCAGGACCGCTCGAATCCTTTCTAGCAAATACGAGAAGCTGAACGCCAGCCAGAAACGCAGGGCCGCTCCGGACAGGAAGGCCGCGTGACACTGCGGCCTGGGTCCGGACATTCCGGCCCCGCCGTCACGGATTTTCTTCCTCCCCACCTTGCCGGGCGGTCCAAGTGACCGCAGAGCCGCAGCCGCCCGGTCTCTTTTTTTCGAAAAAATCTGAGGTCTGACTTGAGCGCGTATTCCTCCATCAAGGTTTCCCTGATCGATATTCCTGACGGACGGCTTCGGGGCGTGGATCCGGATTGGGCCGAGTGCCTGTCGGCCATGTTCCGGGAGACCGGCCAGAAAACTCCCATCGACGTCGTTGCGAATGGCAAACGTTTTTCGCTTGTTGCCGGTGCCCACCGCCTGGAAGCAGCAAAGCGCGCCAAGTGGCGTGAGATTGAAGCTCGTATTCTGGAACCATCGGCCGAACACGCTGCCGACGAGCTGCGCCTTCACGAGATCCTGGAGAACCTCGGCCGCAAGGATCTCAATGCCCTGGAGCGCTGCGAGGCACTGAGCGAACTGAAGCGGGTCTATGAGGCGTTGCATCCGCAAACAAAGCGCGGCGGCGATCGCAAGAGCCAAGCCGCTAGAAACAAAAAAGAAAATCAAACGGAAATTGTTTCCTTTTGTTTTTCCGCTGCCGAGACCACGGGATTAACAGACCGTGCAATCCGCATGGCTATCGCTATCTTCAACGGCCTTTCCCCGGAAACCCGCGAGCGCCTGAAAGGCAGTGTCTTCGCCGAAAAACAATCCGACCTGAAAGCTCTCGCGGACCTCGACGCCGAAGTCCAGGCGAAGGTCCTGGACCTCATCCTGGGCGAGCTCCCCAAAGCCAGGACCATCGCAGACGCCTTGCTGATACTCGACGGCCGCGACCCGGAAACCGCCACCGACCGGGTGTTGCGGTCCGCCTGCGACAATCTCAGCAAGCTGCCCAGAGCCGGCCGCATGGTCGTCTTCAAGCTCCACCGCAAGGAGATCGTCGAGCTGGTCAGGCGGGAGGGCTGGCTCGATGAGTAGAAAGACCCCGCGCGACGACTTCACCATCGACATGTTCAACGGCTGGAAGCCACCGAAAGTGTCGGTTGGATTTGAACCTGGAACAATCTCCGGCAACCGGCTGTCCTCGCGGATCAGCCGCGCCATCGCCAAAGCTCTCAAGGAGTGCGGCAAGGACCGGATCACCGTCGCCGGGCTGATGAGCGCGCGGCTCGGGCATAAAGTCACCAAGGACATGCTGGAGGCCTATGCCTCGGAAGCGAAAACCGGAAACAACATCACGGTGGAACGCTTTCTGGCGCTGATCCACGCCACCGGCAAGACGGAACTCCTGGGCTTTATCGCTGAGGACTTCGACATGGCGGTGGTGCCGCGCAAATACGAAAACGTCATCGAGCTGGCCTTGATCGAAGACCACGAGCGCATGGTCGCGACCCGCAAGAAAACACTCCAGATGCAGATCCGGAGTGCCAAATGAAGCTCTGGCTGACCGCTCAGGAAATCGCCGATCTCAGACTGGAGGGCTTTCCGGCAACCAAACGCGGTGTGCAACTGATCGCGGCGCGGGGCAACTGGGCGGATAGTCCGCTTGCCCGCAAACGTCAGGGCAGGGAAGGGGGCGGTGGGCTTGAGTACCACATGAACCTTCTGCCCCAATTCCAGCGACTGGATTATGCCGCCACCTTCGTGCGCATCGAGCCACAAGACTATCGGACAGAGACCAGCCGGGATCTGACCACGCGCGAGCGCAACACACGCGATGCCAAGCTGGTTGTCCTGAAGGTCGCCGATCGCTTCAAGAAAAGCTGCGAGCTGACCACCAGCCCTTCCGACGATCTGTTCGCGGAGCTTTATGAGGACGGCAAGGTCCCGGTTCCCGAATGGGTCAGCGAGCTCGTCAAGCGCCTTTCCGGCCGCACGCTTGCCCGTTGGCGCAAGGACATGCGGGCGGACATTAATCGCCTTGCGCATGATCCGTCCAAGGCCCGCAAAGGAACAGGGATTCTCGATACGGCCGAAGGTGGACAGCTGCGCGCCTATTGTCTGGCGCTTTATGTCTCCAATCAGTTCCTGAGCGCCAAGCACATTCGCACCACGGCGATCGCGAAGTTCGGCGAAACGGTTCTGGTGGAGACCGCCAAAGGTCAGGTCCGCAAAAAAATGCCGCCTTTAAGGACCTTTCAAAACGCTCTTAAAGTCTGGAAAGAGGGCGACAGAAACGCTCTCCTGAAGATCACCGATCCGGATGCCTACAAGTCCAAGGTCCGGTTTGCGGCTTCCGGCGCAAACCGGGTCGACCGGCTGAACGAGCGCTGGGAGATCGACGCCTCGCCGTCCGATGTCATGACCACCGACGGGCGCATGAACATCTATGTGGCGATCGATCTTTATTCCCGGCGCACCATCATCATGGTGACCACCACCCCGCGCGCCGCCGCTGTCGGTCTCCTGATCCGCAAATGCCTGATTGCCTGGGGCGTGCCGGAACTGATCAAAACCGACAACGGCTCGGATTTTTCTGCCCATGCAACGGTTCGGTTGCTGGATGCCCTCGGCATTGAACAGGACTTCTCAACGCCCTATTCGCCCGAGCAAAAGGGAATGGTTGAGCGCGTCATCGGCACCTTCCAGCGCGATTGCGCCGCGACCCTGCCCGGGTTCATCGGCCACTCGGTCGCCGATCGGAAGGTGATTGAGGCGCGCAAGGCCTTCTCCGCGCGGCTCGGCACCGACGATGCCAAGTTGTTCAATGTGACCCTCTCAGCCCTTGAGCTTCAGCGCGAGGCTGACCGTTGGGCGGAGGAGCAATACGCACACACGCCCCACGAAGGCTTGAAGCGCCAAACCCCCTTTGAGGTTGCTGCCCGTTGGTCCGGGCCAATCCGGGCGATCGACGATCAGGCGGCGCTCGATGTTCTGCTGGCGCCGGTCGCCGGCCAGGACGGCAAGCGCCGCGTTACCAATCAGGGCATCCGGATCGACGGTGAATTCTATTACACCGGCGATGTCATGCCCGGCCGGGATGTTCTTGTCCGCCACGATCCTGAAGATCTCGGCCGGGTCTGGCTCTTTGAGCCGGATGGAGAAACCTACCTCGGACAGGCGGTCAATCCGATGCTGGCCGGTCTCGACCCGGCTGCAACGATCGCCCAGGTCCGCGCCAAACAGAAGGCGTTTGAAGACGGTGCGCTTGCCGACATCCGCAAGCAAAAGCGGCTCATCACGCCGCGCACCGTCGCGGAGGCACAGCGCGCGGCCTATCAGTCCAACGCCGACATTCTGAGCTTTCCAAAACTCACCGAGAAGCACGAAACGGCAAAGACAAGGGCCGCTGCCACCGTCAAGGAAAAGCGCGCTCCCAGGCCGCTGTCAGACGCCGAGCAGAAGGTGATGGAGCAGTTGAGCACCACCCCTGTCACCTCGGCCAATGTGCGGCCTCTCAAATCAAAGGAAACAGCGGAAGACCGCTTTGAACGCGCCAAGCGCTTCAAGGCGCGGATCGCCAACGGCGAAGCCTTGAGCGACCCGGATGCGATCTGGCTGACCGGCTATCAGGCCGGACCGGAATACCGTGCGCGCAACCTCCTCTGGGAGGAAAGCAAGAAGCGCAAGGCAAACGTACCGCCCGCGTAAGCCTGGGCAAGAGAAAGGCCCCGAAAGCTGCAACTTCCGAGGCCCGGCATTCAAGTTTGAAGGACTGAAGAATGACGAACGCAAACCCTGAAGTCAATCGGGTGACAAGCTCAGGAGGCCTGGCAGCCCTGAAGAACGTCGCCCGCTGTCTCACCCTTGTCGAAACCTTGCGCACCCGTGGACCGCATCTGCCCGGCCTTGGCGTCTTCCATGGCTATTCCGGCTTCGGCAAGACCTATGCCGCGCTCTACGTCCAGAACATCACCGGTGCGCTTCGGGTTGAGGTTGGCGACAGCTGGACCCGGAAGTCCCTGCTGCAAAACATCTTGCGCGAAGCCAACCAGGAGCCGCGCGGCACCATCGCCCACATGACCGAATGCGCGATCATGGCGCTCGGTGATGACTTCAACCGCCCCTTGATCATCGACGAGGCGGACAAGCTTGCCGACAAGGGCATGCTGGAGCTTGTCCGGGAAATCCATGAGCACAGCCAGGCGCCGATCGTTCTGATCGGCGAAGAGCAGCTGCCGGCGAAAATCCTGCAGGTGGAGCGGGTTCACAACCGGGTTCTGGACTGGGTGCCGGCGGAACCCTGCGATCATGAGGATGCGCGTGCCCTGGCGGATCTGTTCTGCCCGAAGCTTTCCATCTCCGATGATCTGATCGACCTGCTTGTTCAGAAGTCCGCCGGCAAGGCACGGCGCATTCACGTCAATCTGAACCGGATCCTGGAGCACTCCCGCCGGTCAGGCGAAGACAGCTTTTGCGTGGGGTCCTTTGAACAGGGCTGGTTCTTCACCGGCGAGCCGCCGCGCCGCATCCGGAGGGCTGCGTGATGCCGATCCAGATGGAACTGAAGGTCACGAGCGGCAAACCGATCTACCGGGGCCACGATCACTATTGGAGCGTGATCAAGGATCTGGGCAAGGACAACAAGCTATTCACCCGCCACGAAGTCGCCCTTCGCTCGAACGACCGGGATGATTATTCGGTCGCCGATTACATCAAGCGGCTGCATGCGGCCGGCTTTCTGGAAATGATCGAGCAGCGGCTCCAGGTCAATCGCGGTGCCGGCAACTCGGTCTATAACGTCTACCGGCTGATAAAGCGCCAGGCCCTGGCGCCGGTCGTCAACCGGGACGGGACGCTCGGAAAACAGGGGCTTGCCCAGCTTCAGATCTGGAATGCGATGCGGGCTCTTCCAGGCTTCTCCCTGGTGGAACTTGCTGTCACTGCCTCAACGCCTGACGTTGAGATCCCGCGCGAGACCGCCAAACGGTATGTGACCCATTTGAACCGGGCCGGATATCTGCAGGTGCTGCGGGAAAGCAGCAACCGGGTGCAAGGCATGTGGCGGCTGAAGCCTTCGATGAACACCGGTCCGAACCCGCCGAAAATCCTGAAGACCAAACTCGTCTACGATCCCAACCGCAAGGAAATCATGGGTGCTCCCTTGGCTGAGGAGTGCGCCGCATGAGCACCGCTTCCAACATGCAGCAAAAGGCCGAGGCTGCCTGGGGTGGAACCCCGCCGGACTGGATCGCCGAGCTTGCCCGGTTGGCAGCCGCCAGGGGCCTGAATGCCTGCGCCCAGCGGCTTGGCTATTCGCCGACCACCATCAGCCAGACTCTCGGCAACAAGTATCCGGGCGATCTCACGAAGGTCGAGGAGAAGGTGAGGGGAGCCCTGATGGGGTCCACCGTCGCTTGTCCGGTTCTGGGTGTTATCGGCCGGCACACCTGCCTCGACTGGCAGGCCAAGCCCCGTGCCGTCACCAACTCGACCCGCTCCAAAGTCTACCGCGCCTGCCGGAACGGCTGCCCGCACTCCCGCCTGAAAGGATCTCATGATGCTTAGCTCTGATCTGCGCCTGCTTTCGCGCCAGCTCAACGAGTGGAAAGATGACAGGGGTGCGCTGAGCCTCTGCGCGCAAACCGCCTCCCGGGTCGAGCAGATCCTCGACGAATGCATCTCCATTGCCCGGCACCTGGAGGCCTCAAGGGTTCAGCGCTCGCCCATCATCATCGATCTGTCCGATCCGAAGATCGCGCTGTTCCCGATCGCCCGCCGGCCCATTCCGGTCGTGGAGCCGGTCGCCCCCGGGACCACCCCGGTCTCGGCCCCTGCAACGGCCACCCCTGTCACGCCGAGCTACTTCGACGACGACGGCGCCGCTTAAGCCTTTTTGTTCTGCGTTTAACGAGACTGCAAAAGGACTTTGAAATGACTGCTTCAATCCTCTCCACCCTCGTCCCCGAAGAAGGCATCAACACGGCCGGCACCGGCATCGAGGTCATCAACGGCCAAAACTACATGCGCGATGCCAAGGGCAACCTGGTGCCGCTGGAAAACGTCAAACCCCAGCACAAGCTGGAAGACGAGACCGTGCGCAAGATCGTCGGCTTTGCGGAAACCCTCTCGGCCCAGATCAGCCGGTTCCGCACTCACACCTTTGCCGATCTGCTGAGCCTGACAGCCTTGCTTGCCCAGGAATACAACTCCACCAAGGGCGGGCGGAAAGGCAACTCGACCTTCCAGACCATCGACGGCTGCCTGAAGGTCCAGGTGCAGGTCTCCGACTTCATCGACTTCGGCCCGGAGATCCAGATCGCCAAGAGCCTGATCGATGAGTGCCTGAATGAATGGGCTGCCGATACCCTACAAGGATTGAGACCATGAGTTACCGCGAACGCATTGCCTTTGCGATGTTCAAAACCTCCTATCCGGACAACATCGCCGCAAATATGTCGCTTGAGAGCATGCCGGTCACCCGCACCCGGATCGACGCCCACCTGGTTCAGGAAGTCGATACCCGCCTCGACTGGGGAAAGAAGCGGGATCGCTATCTCAAGCTTGCCGATGCCGCCCTTCTGGAGATCGACGCACTCGCACATGAGGCCGATCAAAACCGCCAGGGAAGAAAACAATGACCGCACTTGCCAAGATCCATGTCCTCAAATCCAAAGCCTGTCTCGATGACGACACCTATCGCGACATCCTGGAGCGGGAGACCGGCAAGCGGTCTTCCAAAGGTATGAACCAGGTCGAGCAGCTCAAGGTGATCACCGCCCTTCAAGCCATCGCCCCCAGGCAGGTCGGCCAGACGGTCGCCGGGTCCTTTGCGAAGAAGCTGCAGGCGCTCTGGATTGCCGGCTACAATCTCGGTGTCGTCGATGACAGGTCGGACAAGGCCATGGTTGCCTTCCTGAGACGGCAGACCGGGCTGGACCATCACCGCTTCCTGCAAGATCCGGCGGACGCCAACAAGGCAATCGATGCGTTGAAACTCTGGATCCGCAGGTCCACCGGCAATCAGGATCTCTTCACAAGGGATCAGAGCCAGCCGGCGCTTTACAACGATCACCGCTTCCAGGTGTGCAGTCACATCTGGTCAGAGCTGGTCAAACAGGACCGGACGCCTGTCGGGACATTGACCGCGTATCTGGTCGAGCGCAGCGGTCACAGCGACATTCTTCAGCAGACGTCCTCCGACTGGATCTCGGCCATGAACGCCCTTGGCACCTTGTTGAGGGCGTGCAAGCGGTGAGCGACGAGCTTCCAGGCCTGCTCGGTGATCTCGCCAGGATCGTCGGACTTGCGCCTGCCCTTGCCATCGCCGAACGTGTGGGCGGCACGCGGGTCTCCATCCCGGCGCGGGCGCCCCAGAACCACTGGCTGGTGGAGACGGTCGGCCGGGATGCGGCCGACACGATCTGCGACTACTTCCGCATCCTGACACCCGAAGGCCGGGAGAGCGGCGCAAGTCATGTGGTCATTCCCCGCGGCCCAACCGGCTGTCTGGCAAAAGCCCGGCGACGCCTCGCCCGGGAACTGGATGCCGGCACAAGCGCGAGAGAGGCAGCCCGGCGCGCAGGTGTCTCGGAGCGGGCTGCGTTCCGCATGCGGGCGCGCCGGCGCACTGCCGATGATGGGCAGGGAGATCTGTTCCTGCAAGATATGGGAAAAGTAAGTGACGGGAGGACGTGACCCCTCGCGGTCGCATTCGACCGGCACCATCGACTTTGCGCCGCCACGCATAACAAGATGCCCTGATTTTCTGGTCCTGGCAAATCCAGGTCAAAAGGCGGCATTGCACTGCCAGACCAAGACCCCCGAAAAAGTCGCCGTGGAGGCCGTTTGTGTTGCCGGTGGTCCAATGCCCTATAAAAATTCATGAACGCGCTCGGTGCTGTTTAATGCCTGTTTAATTTTGATCCTGTTCGTGGACCTCGACTGCAACAGACGACATTCTGATATTCCAGTGCTGCAAACACGCAGTGAAGGTCGCTGAAGGCCGACACACCACCTGCGGACAACGTCCTTCGAAAAAATCGCCGTGGAGGCCGCTTCCAGGTGTCGGAGGTCCAATCCCCTATAAAATTCCCTGAAGGCGCTCGGCGCTGTTCAAACCCCGTTTAAAATCGATCCTGGTCGCCGCCTCCACCTGCAATTGTCAGCTGGCGCTCTCAAATCCGGTCTGATAGGGTCAAACTCTTCCTGAAATTGTGAATTCTCCACCTTGGCTGACGACCGTCAGCCCTGACATCTGTCATCCGTCCGCTAGCGTTCTGACATCGCAAACGGGCCGCTCTCGTTTGCGGCTTTCCTCAGACAGTCAGAATGGAGCCCGTCCGATGAACGATGACCTTCTTCCAGGTGTCCTTGGTGAAATCGCAGACGTTGCCGGCATCCCCGCAGCCTTGGCACTCGCGGATAAGGTCGGCGGGACCAGGATCAATATTCCGGCGAGAGCCCAGGACGATCATTGGCTGGTCGAGACAGTCGGGCGTAAGGCTGCCGATGAGATCTGCGATTACTTCCGCACACTCTCCGCAGAGCACCGGGAAGCCGGCGCGCGGCATATCGTGATCCCGCTTGGCGCTACCGGGCCGATGGCGCAGGCGCGGCGGACGCTCATCACAGAGCTGGAGAATGGCACCAGTGCGCGGCAGGCGGCGCGCAAGGCAGGCGTGTCGGAGAGGACGGCGTTCCGGATGAGGGCGAATTTGAAGGAGGGGAAGAGGGCGGCGTGAGGCTGGTTGTTTAATGGTTGGCGGTAAATAGAGCAATTTGTGCAGATGCTGTTGCTCGTCGCTGTATGACAGACCGTGGCACTGGAGAATACTAGGGTTGGAAATGCTACAAATAGCATTTTTGTAATTCAATGAGTCTAGAATTACTCGTGCTACTGCACCTGTCTGCTCCTGTGAAATTTAATTTTCTTGTGAGAAGATTGGCACACGCGAATATTGGTCTTTGGCGCACAAGATGAACGTAATCTGCTTTGGCTTAGGGCCTTTGTCCGACCTCTAGTAGCTCTCGTGGCGCGGTACGTCCAACACGCTGTCGATGGCTGCAATCGCGGCAACGAGTTTCGCTCGGACTTGCAAGAGCTGGAAATCAACGATCACACGCTCCCGCCCGGCCATAATAAGGAAGGCTTCGAGAACAGTATCCGAGTGCTGCGCCAGCATCGCCAAGTGCGGGCCGCTTGGTCCCGTTTCTGCATTAAGCCAGTTGGTTGCTGTCCGTTCTGCTGCTCCAGTCCACCTGCGGATCGTCTTCACAGCCCTATGGGTTTGCCCGAGCTCTGACTTCAGTGCTGATGCGACAATAGCGGCGTAGGAATCGGGTGTGTATGGCATCGTCAAGACCTCCTGCAAAAGGTTGCCTGTTTTCTGCAATATGTTACCGGCGCCCAGCGGTTATGATTGACGCCACGGCGGTCACACGCAGAGCCCCATTCACCTCGAGCTCGTGTCCGTAACGAAGACTGGCGAGGCGACGTGTCCAACTTTGACCGTAACGCGCATAGAGACAACACGCATGACGCCGGTTTTGTGCGGGCGGTCGAATATGTCCGCATGTCGACCGAACATCAGAAATATTCGACCGAAAATCAGTCCGATGTAATCCGCCGTTACGCGGCAAATCGAGGCTTTGAGATTATCCGCACCTACAAGGATGCGGGGCGCAGCGGCTTGAACTTGGCTGGTCGCTCCGGTCTGAAGCAATTGATTGCAGACATTGAAAGCGCGAAAGCCGATTTTTCAATTGTGCTCGTCTATGACATCAGTCGTTGGGGACGTTTTCAGGATGCGGATGAAAGCGCCTATTATGAATATCGCTGCCGGCGTGCGGGTGTGCGTGTCGAATACTGTGCCGAACCATTTGAAAATGACGGTAGTATCGGCTCCGACGTGCAAAAGGTCGTCAAACGGAGCATGGCTGCTGAATACAGCCGAGAGCTCTCGACAAAAGTGTTCGCGGGCCAGTGTCGCTTGATTGAGATGGGTTATCGCCAGGGCGGCATGGCCGGGTTTGGCCTGCGTCGCGAACTGCGCGATGAACATGGTCGCCCCAAAGCTATCCTCGCACTGGGAGAGAAAAAGAGCATTCAAACAGACAGGGTTGTACTTGTCCCTGGTCCTGCAGAAGAAGTCGCTATCGTCCGCTGGATTTACCGACGTTTTGTCGATGATAGGCGCAATGAAGCGCAGATTGCGGACGAGTTGAACGAGCGCGGTGTTGTTACTGACCTGGACCGGCTCTGGACCAAGGGCACGGTGCACCAAATTCTCACCAACGAGAAATACATCGGCAACAATGTCTGGAACCATAACTCGTTCAAGCTGAAGCAAAAGCGGGTTTCAAACGACAGCGCCATGTGGGTGCGGGCCGATGGGGCCTTTGCCGCGATTGTTGAGACGACGGAGTTTGATGCAGCACGTTCAATTATCGAGGCGCGCACGCGGCATCTTACAAACGATGAATTGCTGGGTATGCTCCGCAGCCTGTATGAGCGGACGGGCATGCTCTCTGGTCTGATTATTGATGAAGCAGAGGATTGCCCTCCCAGTAGCGCATTTCACCACAGGTTTGGGGGGCTGCTCAAAGCGTATCAGCTTATTGGCTACACCCCGAAACGCGACTACCGCTTTATTGAAGTCAACAAGGCATTGAGAAAGCGGCACGCCGTCGTGGTTGACGAGACTATCCAGGGAATTGAACAAGTAGGTGGAACGGTGCGACGTGACCCACTGACCGATATTCTTACGATCAATCGAGAGTTTACTGTGTCTCTCACAGTTGCGCGTTGCCTACAAACGCAGGCGGGCTCACTGAGGTGGAAAGTGCGTCTGGATTGCGGTCTCGTACCGGACATCACGCTTGCCGTGCGCATGAGCTCAGAAAACAGCGCCGTGCGGGATTACCTGATTTTGCCGATGTTTCAGATGAATCGCTCTGTCTTGCGACTTGCGGAACGAAACGGGATTTGGTTCGACAGCTATCGCTTTGACACCCTTGACCCTCTGTTTGAGTTGGCTGAGCGCCTACCAATTCCGGAGGCCGCGTAGATGGATCTCCAGGACAAACGGATCGAACTAATTCCACTTGATCAAATTGCGATCCTCAATCCAAGAGATCGCAACCAAAAGGTTTTCCGTGAAATTGTTACCAGCATTGCCGAGGTTGGCCTAAAGCGACCAATCACGGTCACAAAGAACGGCAGCACTTATGCGCTTGTTTGCGGACAAGGGCGACTTGAAGCACTCCGCGAATTGGGTCAATCCGAAATCCCGGCCTTTGTCATTGAGGCCGACACCCAAACCTCGCTCATCAAAAGCCTGGTGGAAAACTGCGCCCGGCGCCACCATCCGGCGTTAGATCTTTTGCACGATATCGGCGGTATGAAAGAGCGCGGCTATTCAAACAGTGAAATCGCAAAAAAGACCGGCCTCTCACAAGAATACATCAAGGGCGTCGGTAAGCTTTTACGGCACGGTGAACAGCGGCTTTTGCATTCGGTCGAGGCAGGACAAATCCCGGTCAGTGTCGCTGTGGAAATTATCGATGCGGATGATGTCGGTATTCAGGAAGCACTACAGCAAGCCTATGAAAGCAACGTTTTGCGAGGCAGAAAACTGTCTATCGCTAAACGAGTGATTGAAAACCGGCATCGCAAAGGTAAAGGGCTCGCTCGTCCTAGGCGTGGCAGCCAAAAAGTTTCTTCGAACGCACTCGTGAAGGCTTATCAGGAAGATACGGACAGAAAGAAAATCCTGATCCGCACATCGGAAGCGACACGCAGCCGTCTCCTTTTCATCACACATGCGTTGCGAGAACTCTTGCAAGATGAGGACTTCCTTGCTGTGCTGGAGATCGCCGACCTTGGGACAATTCCCAAGCGATTGATTGATCGCATCGAGACGCAAGAATTGAAGCCATGAGCAATGCTGTAGTGCAAGCAGTTTCACTTGCGTTCGAACGGGACACTGTGACTTTGGCGCTGTCTGACATTGTGCCGCTTCGTTTGGTCTCGAATACGATCAAGAAATCCGCGAAATACGCGCAGATACGCTCCTCTATCTTTTATTCCGGCCTGGCTGAACTACCAGTCGTCGTGCGCAATCAAAATGATCAGGGCAAGTACCTTCTCTTGGATGGTCATATCCGGCTAGCTGTGCTTCAGGAATTTGGCGAGGATCATGTGACCTGCCTCGTTGCCAAAGACGATGAAGCTTACACATACAATAAGCGCGTGAATCGGCTTGCCACGATTCAGGAGCATCAGATGATCCTGAAAGCCCTTGAAAAAGGTGTGTCCGAGGAAGTTCTAGCGAAGGTCTTGAATGTCAATATCGGGAATATACGCAGAAAGCGGACTCTATTGCGTGGCATTTGCGTGGAAGTCGCAGAACTCTTGAAAGACAAGCATGTTCCGATCAATACGTTCAGAGAGCTGCGGAAGTTAAAACCTCTGCGTCAAATTCAAGCGGCAGAACTGATGATTGCTATGAACAAGTATTCCAATAATTTCGCAAAATCCTTTGTCGGCGCGACGCCTGCACTGCAACTCGTTGAGCCTGAAAAATCGAAAAAGATTAGCGGCCTTAGCGATGAGCAAATTGCGCTCATGGAGCAAGAATCAGAAAAACTGGATCGGGAATTCCGCCTCCTTGAGGAGACATTCGGACAGGATAACCTAGATTTGGTCGTTGCAACTGGTTACGTGAAGCGCCTGATCGAAAATGCGCAAGTCGTCAGGTATCTCGCAAAGAACTTTCCGGAACTGTTAGCCGAGTTTCAGAAGATTGCAGACAGTGCCGACTTGAATGGGATGGCGTAAGTCCACTCGCGCCGAATGTCTGGATGAAGCGATTTGCGTTGTCGACAGTTTGGAGCGCAGAGCCGAATTCAGATGTGACAGATCAAGAGACGACAACAGCCTTTCGTAGCAATTTACAGCAATCGCCCAAGCCATTGCCGGGCATCGACCGTACGAACTTGCCGACGCGCCACTAGGACCTGCTCATTGCCCGAATCAGGAAACCTTGGTGGAAGTACAGGTTTTCTAGGGCGGGACCTCGACACTGGTTCGCTTTCGCCACTTTGAAACCGTCTTCGGATCTGTCCCGTAAGTCGTGCTCAGTTCACTGGCAGAAGCTGTCAATCGCCGTGTTTCCGCTTTCTTCACAACGCAGTATTCGACACAAAGTCAGGTGACATACCTTTTGCAGCGGCTTGAACGAAGGACAAGAAGGGGCTCGACAGCTGACTGGCAGGTCTCGGCTGTCGATCCGAAGAAACAGACATTCAAAGGAGCGGCGGACACCGTCACTTCCGTCCCTAATCGGTCATTCGCCTACTGATATTCTGCTGCACTGCAATTCGCTGAAGCCGACATTCGTTACAGCCGCGAAGACGATTGTCCGCCAGATGCCGGCAGTGAGGGCGGAACTGCCAGTCATCAAATAAGAGGCTTCTCGAAATACACGCGATTGAAGCCGTTTTCGCATCTCCGAGCCACCTCGGAATATCCAAGTCTCAGATAAATCGACAGGTTCTCCTCCATCTTCTCGTTCGTATAGAGGCGGACTGCGCGTTTTCCGCTATTCCGCGCCTCCCTTTCACAGAAAGCAATGAGGGCCTTACCCACCCCACTGCCTGCTGATCTTGGCAAAACGGCAACGTTCTCCAAGAGAATATGATCGCCCTCAGCGTAAAAAACGATGAAGCCTTGGAAATCGCCTTCGTCAGTTGAGGCTATATAAACCTGACCAGACCCGATCTGCTCAACGAAGTCAGCGACCATGGGTGCAGGCTTGCGCCCAATTAGCGGTACATAGCGGGCATACGCCAGTTCGGCGCATTCCCTGATTCTCAGTTCGTCGCTGGCTGTGGCCTTCCGGATCATGGGCGCTCTTTTGTGTTGAAGTGGTGTCTTTCTGTGCCGGCAACTCTGCTGTAGCAATGATTGCTATCGGGCCTGAACTGCCGTTCACTGCCAATTCACGATGCTAAAACCAGCCGCAATAAATAAGACCCTATTTGACCATGACATGAGAGCGTTCCGCGAGGAGCGTGTCGCAGGGCGATGCGGGGCATCGGCCAAGACGCGCGACACTGCGCCATCAGACCACAACGTCAACAATCGCCTCTTCTCCACTGTCAGTCGTCATGAAGGTCATTGAGACGGCTTGCGCTTCACTGTCCGAAAGCCGATTGAAAATTCTGTCGCGACTGTTGGCGGGATGCCCGTCGATATAGAACTGAGAGGTCAGGACCTCTCGTCCGTCCTCGAATACTTTAACGTGAATGTGCGGCGTGCGGCCGGGATAGGTCACGGGCTTGATCGTGCGAAATTCATAGCTGCCGTCGAGGCCGGAGATATCGTGACCAAAACCCTGAAAAGCCGGATCGAAATCAATCGCTTGGCGGTCGTCAGTATGAAGGTACCTGCCGTTCATATCGCATTGCCAAATCTCGATCCGCCGATCCACAAGTGGCGCGCCGGACCTGTTGAGCACACGGCCTTTCAAGACGAAGACCTCGCCACCAGCCTCCTGGACGGTCCCTAGAATTTTGACAAGATCATTGTCCACATCGGCCCTTCGCATCGCAGAGGTCGGATAGAAAGGCCCTTCGGTCGCTCGTGGCGTCAGGTCGGCAGCGAGCGCCGGTTTCGCCAAAGCCGAAAGGCCGAGAACGCCAAGGGTTCCACCGACAAAGCTACGGCGCGATTGATTTGATTTTTCCATCTCTTGATATCCGGGCTGACGCGAGTGGGTCTTATACCATCCGCATTTGATAGGAAGCCATTCGGGAGTTGTCCGCCGTCTTGCAGCAAAAAAGACGGCCCAGGCCATCGTCAAATCATTTCAATCCGTTCCAATAGTCTGACGCAGAACCGGTTCCGGACATGGAGAAAAAGACGCCGTTATCGCTCTCAGCGCTCTTTGGCTTCTGCCGGTACTTGATCCTCAAAGCCTCTGCTGCAATCGAAGCCCCAACCTCAAGGTTTGAATGGTGTTCACCCAGGTTTGGATCAATCAGGCCATGCTGGTAACGGTCGACAAGCGCTTCAGGGAGATCAACCAGCCAGAAGTTTTCATCCGAATGGAAGGACAGAAGGATCGTATAAGGCTCAATCCCGTGCTCTTTGATCATTGCCTCAAGCAAAACCGTGCCGTCATCTCGTGAAAGGCCCAGCTCATCTCGAATGGTCTCGGATGCCACTGTGTATCTGTAGGCGGGTGGCGCCTTGCGCGGCAGTCGAAAGAACAACGGTGGCTTTTCAAGCAGGCTGGGGCAAAGGGCACCGACCTTTTCGATGAAGACGTTTCCGACGCCGAAGTCATCTCCATGAAGGGCAACCATGTGCTCAACCGATTTGTAGGCAATGTGTTCGTGCCCCGCGAATTCGGCTGAATTCCCGTCGCCGATCCAAACGTCGTTCTGGTAATCGACATCCAAAAGCGTGAATTCACATCCGGTGATCCCGATGCTGAAATTCCATTGGTGCTCGAAAAGCCGGTTTTCGTCGCCCGGATTGGACATCAGGATCTTGATCCCGACGACACCAAAGGGCGCTTCGCGTGAGATCATTTTTTCAACGGCGCCGTCCCGGGTATCAAAGCTGGTGGAGGTGTTCCACAAGTCGATGAGATGAGATTGGAACTCCGAGGCGATCGTATCAATCAGTCTCTCGACGCGGCCCTTACTTGCTGACACATCAGTCTCCGGCATCTGTTTTGTGAGCAGCTGGTATGCAGTTGTTTCCGGCCCATTCCCATCATTCGCATAAAATGAAGCGTTTGTCTGGTGTTGTTGTTTTCCCGTCCGCCATGGATCGGGCAGGGCGAGCCACTCCTATGGAAGGCCGTGCCGCCTCACAAAGCCCTTGCCATCACGGATCCCATGCGCCGAACAAACTCCACAGGTTCCAACGGATCTTCTCCCTCGACAATTCGAGCTTGATCCAACAACAAATGTGCTGCGTCCGTCAGAAGGTCGTCTGACTTTGCGTCATCAGAATTGGCGCGTTCAGCAAGTTTCATGATGATCTGATGGTTCGGATTTAGCTCGAGCACGCGCGGCATGCCTTGCTGCAACTGCCCGTGCTTCTTGAGCAGCCTTTCAAGATTCACATCCATGTCGCCTTCATCGGCGATCAGGCACACCGGGCTCTCCGTGAGGCGCTTGGAGGAACGCACATCCTTGACCGTGTCACCCAGCTCCAGCTTGATTGACGCGATCAGCGCCGTCAGACCTGCCGAATCCGCCTCATCCTTGTCATCGTCAGTTTCAGTCTCGGATTCGATCTTGTCCAGATCCGCGGCGCCGCGCGTGATCGACTTGAACGGCTTGTCCTCGAACTCGGTGACATGTTGCAGCCAGAACTCATCCACCTGATCGGACAGCAGCAGCACTTCGACACCCTTGGCCCTGAAGCCTTCAAGATGCGGGGATTGCTGAATCTTGGCAGCATCTTCGCCGGCAATGTAATAGATGGCGTCCTGCCCGTCCTTGCACCGGCTGACGTAGTCGCTCAAGGTGGTCAGAGCGCTGTTTTCCGTGGAGGCAAAGCGGCAGATCTCCAGAATTCGGTCGCGCAGCGCGGGGTCTTCAACCAGCCCCTCTTTCAACACAGCCCCGAAGTTGCCCCAGAACGCAGCGTAGTCCTCAGGTGTTTTGCCGGCCTTTTTCTTGAGTTCGCTCAGGACTTTTTTTGTAATCGACGTCTTGATTTTAGCCAGCATCGGATCCGTCTGAAGCATCTCACGGGAGACGTTCAAGGACAGGTCCTGTGAATCAACAATACCGCGCAGGAACCGCAGGTAGGTCGGAATCAGGTCCTTGGTGGTGTCGGAAATGAACACCCGGTTCACGTAAAGCTTCACATGGCTTTTGCGTTCGGCATCGAACAAATCGAATGGGGCGGTTGAGGGGACGAACAGCAGGGTCGTATGGTTGACCGCGCCTTCGACCTGATTGTGCATCACGTGCCACGGCTCATCGAAAGCGTGCGCGGTGTGGTGGTAGAACTCGGTATATTGTTCCCTGGTGATCTCTTTTGAAGGACGCACCCAGATCGCAGCGGCTGAATTCAGGCTTTCATCGCCCAGTTTCACCGGAAAGCTGATGTGGTCCGAGTAGGTTCGGATGATGTGCTTGACCCGGATCTCTTCCAGGAACTCCCTGGCATCCTTCTTAATCTTCAAGAGAACAGTGGTGCCGCAGGTTTCCCGGTTGCCGGGCTCGATGGTGAATTCCCCTTTGCCGTCCGAAGACCAGAACCAGCTTTCTGCTTCACCAGCCTTGCGCGTCAGCACATCCACGCGTTCGGCGACCATAAAGGCCGAATAGAAGCCAACGCCGAATTGGCCAATCAGACCAACCTGATCTTTTTCTTCCGCTTTCAGCGCTTCCAGAAACGCCCCTGTTCCCGATTTTGCAATTGTTCCCAAAGTCGCCAACAGGTCTTCATGGTTCATGCCGATGCCGTTGTCAGCCACCGACAGCGTCTTGGCCTTGCTGTCGATCTCCAGCGTAATCGCCATTTCCTCCGATCCTTGCGACAGGGCGGTGTCTGTCAGCGCAGCATAACGAAGCTTGTCACACGCATCCGAAGCATTGGAGACCAGCTCACGGAGGAAAACCTCGCGGTTGGAATAGAGCGAACTGGCCACAATATCGAGAAGCTGACCCACCTCTGTCTGAAACGAGAATGTCGTTTTCTTGTTGTCGTCGCTCATTGTTCGTTCCTTCGCGTTCTCTTATGGGGTCAGCCTAAAGCAGCGCGAATATAGGAAAATTGATCGATTGTGCAAGAAGGTGAAACCAACCGTTAGGGGAGGCAGACAGCTGAGGTTGCACGGTACCGCAAGAGTCATGATCGCTGTGTCTGGCCCATTCCGGTCATTCGTTCAGTTTGCAACTAGGGACTGCTCTCCGCCCATCCGGTGAATTCGCTGCGCCCTAAATGAACGTCAGCTTTCAGGACCCAATTGAGAACCGTCGAACGTCCGATTGGGAGGCGCGTTGCTCACAGAGTGCAAACGCCGGAACCGGCTGATCAGATCCGGGACCGTTTGCCGATATGCTGGTCCAGGAAACGAAATGGAGCGACTGCCAGTTTAATGGATAGCTGATTGTGCCTTTCAAAGCTCATGCACCGCCACACCGTCCCCACAAACCTCTCTGGCAATATCCACGACATGCCGATGGTGGGTCAGATAGATCGCCTGCCCGGTCCGGCCGATCGTTTCCATGACCTTGCAGGCGGACCGGGTTCTGTCCTCGTCAAATGTCTCAAAGATATCGTCACAGAAAAACGGCAGGCACACGCCCTGGCTGGTGAGTTGCTCATAGGCGGCGGCCCGAAGTGCGAGGAACAGCTGGAAGCGTGTGCCCTTTGACAGGTCGCTTGCCTGTTTGGCCGTACCGGCCGCATCGATTGCCTGCAGGATTTCAGAGGAGCCTTCCGGCCGCGTCTGCAATCGAGCGTAGGCCCCGTTGGTGAGATCCGCGAAGGCCTTCTCGGTGGCCTCCATCATGCCGCTGCGATGACTGTCCCGGTAGCGGCGAATGGCTTCTTCGGCCAGTCGCAACCCGAAAGCCGTTTCGAGATACGACAACGCGGCCTCTTCCAGCTCGATTTCCAGCGTTGCCTTTTGTTCGATCAAAGCGGCGACGTCAGCGTCACCCGTCACGGCGGTAAGGTCCTTTTGTGCGGCCGTGCGTTCTTCAATCGAGGTTTCAAGGCGCGTTTCAACGGCGGCCAGATCTTCCTCGAGACCCATCAACGAAGCGGCCAGATCCGTCGCTGTTGTTCCTTCGAGCTTTGCCCTGGCGGCTTCAAGATCGGGCACCGCCAGGTCCGTTCGGATCGAGCCGGAGAGTTCCGTCAACCGCGCTCGCTTTTCGATCACTGCCTGGGCCTCGCCGATCGCTTTGCGCAAGTCTTGCAGTGAGCCTGTCGGAACGCGATCCGGGAACAGCGCAGCCAAATCGGCCGCTTTCCTCTCGATGTCTTCAAGGGCTGTCTGGGTCTCGCTTAATGCGTCTTCTGCCGCCTGGAGATCCTTGGACAGCGTCTCAAACTGTTGCTCTGCTTCGTCGGCTGCCTGGGCCATATCCTGTATGGCTTTATAGGCGTCCAAGGGAGGTAAGGAGGCGTCTATGCCCACGGCCTTTGCCAGGCGCGCAACCTCCCGCGCAAAATCCTCCTGATCTTTTTCCATCGCCTCGACCTGGCGCTCCGCACCAGCCCGGCGCCCATCCATTTCCCGGAGCTCACGCAGTGGCTCAAGAGACTGGATCACTCCTTCCGGGTCGAGAGCAGATCCGAAGAATTCAGAGATCAGTGAGGTCCAGGTTTTCTGATGTGCTTTGTGGCTCTCTTGCAGGCTGCTCATGGATTGCCGTTGGCGGACGAGCTCGGCTTTCAAGTTCTCGCACGTATCAATCGCTGCCTTGCGTTTGTCTTCCAGTGCGCGCTCTTCGTCCCGCCGCACACGCGCCTCGGCGATCAGAGTGTCGAAGTCCTCGGTTTCAAGGTGCAATGCTTCTCGTAGGTCCTCGATTGCGCGCTGGGCATCCGCGAGCGTGGTCTCATGTTCCTTCTCCAGGCGTTTGCAGTTCGTGTCAGCCTGAATCGCTGCTTCGAGCTTTCCAACCCACACTGAGAATATTGCTGGGCTGACCGGGTTGCTCAAGCCGCAGCGGCCGGCGTAGCCGTCAACGGTTTCGCTGACGGCGGCCAACTCTTCATCCAGCTTGGCGAGGCGTTGCTTTGCGGAGGACAGCTCGGTTTCGAGTTCGCTTTGCCTGTGCTCTTCGGCTCTCAGCCGGCCGAGCTCGGCCGCATGATCAAGCCGGGTCTCCGATACCTGATCGACCTTCTGCATGGCGGTTTCGAAGGTGCTGGCAGAGGAGGGATCAAGAGTGGATTTATGGGCGGCCCAAAGTTGATCGCGTTCCGTCTTTGCTGCCTGTGCTGCCGCGTCATCCACGACACCTGATCCCGACTTGAGAGCGGTGATGCGGTGTGCCCCCGCGCTCAGGTCGGCTTTCAGATCTTCGCAGCGGTCGGAGAGTTTGGAGCGTTGGTCCTGGAGGGCGCGATGCTTCTCTGCGAGCTCTTCGGCTTCGACCGAAGAGATTGCCGCTGGTGGAACCGCGTCGAAGACCTGGCCGGAGACTGTCAGGGCGGAGAGAGCATCCTCCCGGGCAGACGAGGCAGAGCGAACTGCCTGACGAGCCGTGGCATAACGCGGGGCAAGGCTATCGATAGAATAGCGGGACAAGATCGGCCCCACGAGGATGGTGACCGGATCGTCGTTTTGGAACTTGGTCAGTTCCTGTTCAGCGATCTCAATACGCTCCAGAAGCGCTTCAATTTCCTTTTCCATATTGGCGAGGTCGCGGGTGGAGGTTCGCAGACTATCCCTGGCCGTTTCCAGCTGCCCCATCTGACCGTGCGATAGCACCAAGGTCTTTGGGTCGATGCTTTCGGCGGCATCCAGATCCCTCGCTGCCCGGAGCATATCGTGATGAATGTCAGCGAGTGCTCTGCGACGCTTGTCGAGATCCAGATCAGCTGTCGTATAGCGACTACGCAGAACATCGATCCGCTCCAGATCGTCCGAGACCGACAAGTGTTCCGGGTGGCGCTGCACCTGAGCCAGTCGGTCGCGCAGGTTCGCTGTCTCCTGGTCGATCCGGTCTTTGTCGGCAAGGTGCCTGTTTTGCTCTGTCAGGAGCGTCACCAGCGCTTCCGGATTGACATCCAGGTATGTCGGATAGTCGGAGTACTCGGTCAGTTCGGCTTCCAGGGCATCGATCTCGGCGAGCTTCGGTAAAGCCGCTTTAAAGGCTTCTAAATCTGCCATTGAAGTCAGCAATGCGCTTCGTTCTTTTCGCGCGCTTGCCTCTTCCACCTGGGCGGCTTCCAGCACCTGTTTCAGTTTCTTGTAGGCGCTGACGGGAACGTCCGTTTCCCTGATCTGGCGCTCTACTTCGGTCAGGTCTCGCTTCAACTGCGCGATCCGGGTGGAGGTGGCACGTTTGCGGTAGATGCCGTCGGCCTTGTCGCGGAACTGCTCAAGCACCCCGGTGAGATCACTGACGCCCGCCGCTGCCGAGAACAGGAGCCGGCCGATGTCTCCCTTGCTGCTGACAATTTCTTCGCCGCCTTTTTCGATGGTTCCGTCATCAAGGCAAAGCAGCTGCCGGTAATCTGTTTCTGACAGGCCGCCCAGGTGTGCGGCCAGAGCCGTTTCCGGCAAGGGCGTGTCGTTGAGATCGCGCAGTGACGGATCGCGCGTGGACAGTCGGGAGAGCTGGAGCTGCGCGCCATTGATGTCCAGGACACCCGAGACCCGCAGATTTTTGCGCTGGTGCAGAAAGTCATATTGGTCCTGGTGAGGAAACCCGTACAGCAGGCGCAAGAAGGCTTCCATCGTCGTGG
This sequence comes from Labrenzia sp. OB1, assembly GCF_001624695.1. Classification (GTDB taxonomy): domain Bacteria; phylum Pseudomonadota; class Alphaproteobacteria; order Rhizobiales; family Stappiaceae; genus Roseibium. Next base: position 91,423 of record NZ_JSEP01000009.1, read on the forward strand.
TCTTGCCGGCTTCGTTCGGTCCGTAGATCATATGGAAATCCGATGAACCCGCCTTGGCCCCGAAGTCATAGGACTTGCCGGTGAAGTGGCCGAAGAGATCGAGGTTGAGTTTTTGAAGGCGCATCATTCGCTTGCGCCCTTCATGGCAGCAAGGATGCTTTCCGCGCCGGCTTCAGACAGGGACCTTGTGAGGTTTTCGGCAGCCTCCGCATTCGGCAACAGCTTCGACCTTCGAGCTGGAGGGATTTCGCTGGCCACAGTTTCCAGTAATTCCCGCATCTCAGCGGCGATAGCGGGTTCATCGCGGATTTCCGCCATCAACCGTTCAAGCTCGCCAACAGCTGACTTGCTGTCAGCTCTCTCCGCTTTCCCGGTCAGATCGAATTTGACCTTTTCAATCCAAAGCCGTTCGGTGCCCCGGGCAAGTTCCGCGATGATTTCCACCCAGCTGTCCTGGTCCCGCAGCACTTGCCATTTGCGGCCTGTCTGACCGCTGAGAGTGAGCCGGACAAGTCCGGCATCGGCAGAAAGGCCTTCCGCCATCTCCTGCAAGTGCCGGCGGACGTGGCCTCGGATTTCATCATCCGTCTCAAAGCTGCCGATATCGACCGTGAGTTCCAGGAACTCCGCGGCGGATGTCGGGACCTCTGAGACCGAGATTGTCTTGTCTTCGATCGTCAGCAGAGTGGCGGACTTCGGACCAGCCTCGCCAATGTCTCGGCCCTGCGGGATGCCCGGCATGACAATCCAGGGAGCACTGGAATGCACCTGGCGCTTGTGCACATGGCCGAGCGCCCAGTAGTCGAAGCCCATCGCTGAAAGCTCTGCGACAGAGCAAGGGGCATAGGTATCGTGCCCCTGGCTGCCGGCCAGGGAGGTGTGCAGCATGGCGATGTTGACCGCATCGGGTTCCGGTGAGCCGAATTTCGGCAACAGACTGTCAGGTGCCTGACGTCCACTGAAGCTCACCCCGTGGATCCAGACATCCGTCTCACCGAGTTGCTCCCGGCGGCCACGGCCGTCAAAGACATGGACATTCTCCGGCAGGCTGACTTCGCCGGTTAGCGGGTTTTCCGCGTCGTGGTTCCCCTTGATGTAAAAGACGGGAATACCGGCTTGCTTCAGTCGATCCAGTTGCCCGGTCAAGAATGCAGCTGTCTTGGCGCTTCGCTCCGCACCGTCAAAGAGATCGCCTGCGATCAGCAGCGCCGAGACATCCTCGGCCAAAGCAAAGTCGACCAGCCGCGTGAATGCCGTCCTGGTCGCCGTGTGAACGGTGCTTTGCAGACCTTCATCGCGAAGCGCGAGCGACTTGAGTGGCGAATCGAGATGGACGTCGGCAGTATGCAAAATCCTGATCAAATGCTGTTTCCCAAAACGAAGACCTGAAATCTCAATCCCTGATGGTTGTTTCTTTAAACCACTCCGGACAGGAAAAGCACAAACCCTTTCCCGGTCCACGACCAGAAAACCAGCTGCACTCGCTTGGCCGACACGAGCTGCCGTTCTCAACAAACGAGGCACGATTTGAGCGTTTATCAGTCCATTAAACTATCCCTTATCGACATCCCCGAGGACCGAATTCGGGACGTGGATCAGGAGTGGGCCGAGTGCCTTCGAGACATGTTCAAGGAGATGGGCCAGAAAACGCCGATCGACGTGGTCGAGGACGGCAAGCGCTATTCGCTGGTCGCGGGAGCCCATCGCCTTACGGCAGCAAAGCTTGCCAGGTGGCGAGAGATCAACGCGAGGATTCTGGAGCCTTCATCCGGGCACTCTGCCGACGAAATGCGCCTTTACGAGATCCTGGAGAACCTCGGTCGCAAGAACTTCAATGCGCTGGAGCGGTGCGAGGCGCTGAGTGAGTTGAAGCGGGTGTATGAGGTTCAGCATCCGGAAACCAAGCGCGGTGGCAAGCGCGGAAATCAGTATACCGGCGGACAAAAGAGGCAAGGGGAAATTTTTGCGTTTTGCCAAAACGCAACTGAAACCACTGGCCTTTCCCGTCGCTCTGTCGAACTGGCAATTCAGATTTTTCGCGGTTTGAGCCCGCAATCACGCGAGCGATTGAAGGGCACGCCATTCGCGGAGAAGCAATCCGATCTCAAGGCCCTGGCCGACGTCGACGATGATGTTCAATCCAGGGTGCTCGATCTCATTCTGGGAGAACCGCCGGAAGCTAAATCAGTCGCAAATGCGTTGACTATCGTGGAACGCGGTAGGCTGTTCACAACGTCCGAGCGTCTTCTCAGGACAGTCTGCGACAGCATGGTGAAACTTTCGAAGGCCAGCCGGGCGGCCGTGTTCCGTCAGCACAGATGGGAAATCGTGGAGCAGGCGAAAAAGGAGGGTTGGCTCGATGAGGAGAATGGTTGAGCGAGGCGGTGGGAAATTGGCTGCTGCCTGTTTGATCTAGCCCAAGTCTAGAAAAGCGTTCGATGCCGCGCGATGGAATGACAGGTTCGGGGCCGACTGCTGACTAGCGGCTTGTGAACACACAAGTTACCTACGCGGGCATTCGCACAGAGCTGGTTCACTGTAACTTCCGGCCCTAAGCTGCCGTCGGGCACCGTCTCAATGAACGACGGCTTCGCGCGCCCTTCACAGTCGTTCAGCGATGAAGCGACGGATCCCAAAAGCCGCCATCCGAGGAGACACGAGAAAGCGGGTGCGGCATGACTTGACTGATCCTTCGAATTACGGCGAGCGGGCGGTTCGCAATCGACGGTCCAGATAGCGCTTATGATATACCTCGCGTCCATTACGAAGTTTGAACGTCGTCCAGATGTAAAGCAATTCCTTGTGGGCGTTCGAAACGTCGACGTCTTCAATCTTCTCGACGTTGGGCCTACGTGCGATCTCTGTGCACTGGTCGACCAACGCCTCCAGCGACACGGCCAGGAAAGATTCGAGCTCGGCGGGATCAGAAATGATGTTGGCGGGAACGAACCTCCCGGCGCCAACACGCTCGCATTCCTCTAGCGGGCGCGCCGGCTTTATGATGTTAAAGGCCAATTCGAAGCCGTGTATCTCGCCCTGCAAAACCTCGATCGGGCGATGGTCGAGCAAATCGCATATCTGCTTGGCGTGAGCCGGGTTGATGCAAGGCCCCAAGAAAACACGGCTGAGCGCGTCATCGACATAGTGTTTCCGTCCAAGCGCGCCGGTGATGAAACGCCATTCCTTCTCGTGCGCCCATTCCCTGCGTTTTCGTGTGAAGCGTGCGATCACGGCTTCTTGGAGTCGATCCCGCGTCATGTCGGCCACAGTCAGCGACGGCAAAGCGTTTTGGGCGTAGGTGACTTTTCGTAGCTGCTCGTTTTGGAAGTCTCCTATGTCGAGTTCGGACGTCGAAAATTCGAGGCACATGCCGGCGAAGTTGCTGGCGTAATAGGCCCACATCGGCAGATCGAGGTACGTGCCTGCGAGCGAGACCAGTGCAAAGCTGTCGATCGTATCGGAGAGCATCTCGTACATTGCCTCGACGCTTTTTCCGGCAGAAGCGAGAATCGAATTGATGAAGCGGTCGTCTGAGGCGCCCGTCTTGTAGAAAGCTTCCATTGGGTCGTTCATCTTGGCGAACGGCGCCGCGTAGAGATATGCCCCTCGGAGAGCGTCCAACTCGCGGCAGAACAATGCATCGTCCAGCGGACGATAGCGATATACTCTTTCGGGAACTTTCATCGTTGACCTGTGCAATTAATGTGGGCCGGGCAGATTCGCGCCAAACGACGGCTCAGTAAATTCTTTACCTGAAACCCGTCGGGCCTCTTACGGCCCGCAGCCGACTTGCGGCACCTTCTCAACGAATGACAATTTCGCGCGCCACCTCGGCCGTTCAGCTCCCTGCCCCCGAAATCTGCCTTTACGCCGAGGTGCGGCTGACGTCTGAAATGGGCTGGACTTCCGCCAGTCCACTTCTAGCTGCTGAGCTGGAAAGGCGGCCAGTCAGGCAGCAACAACGTTACTGCATTAGTCGATGAAGGTTAAATGCAACCACGGGACTTCTGCTGGAGTTGATATCCCGCTTGCCTGCCTTAGAGAACGTACCGATGATCATCGCGTCCACTTGCGGGACATGGCTGGTCGACGAGCAGACCAGGGTAGTTTAAACCAGTTCGTGCTTTTTAGCGATATCGCTCGCGGCCTTCTCTATGCCTGGATAGATGGTGCTCGCCTTGATGTTTAGCTTGTCGAGTTGAGTGAGTATGCCGGCCTTGTTCCGGACGCGTATTCGCGACACTTCGATGTTGCTGTACCCGGTTTCAGGGAGGATCGCATCCTTACCAAACAGCAGAAACGCGCCGGATTGGGAAATCATTCGCTCATGTGTATTACGTGCACGGACGAACACGATCTTTTGCAGATCTCCCGGGACGATACGGCCCTCAAAGTAGGGCTTCTCACGCTTGATGAAATGAAGAAGCTTTTCGACGACGGGCTCTCCGTTGAAGGCCGTGATATCCATAGTCACGTCCATTGCGTCCTTCTCTTCCTCCTTCATCAGGCAGAGGTTTGAGATGCAGCTCACGCGATCTGAATCGAAATGGAGAACGTCGTCGCTGGGCGAGCGAAGGATGATGACCTCACCGTCGATTTCGTTCCCTTCGGCATCCGTTTTGGTTGTGGAACAGCAGAAGTAAAGCGCTACAAGTGGGTTGGAGCTGACATCGAGTAGACGGGTCGGCAGCCCGAAATGCTGCATACGCACCAGCCTGTCCAGCATTGAACGGTCATTGGAAAACTGCGCGTCCTGGACGCTTAGTAGTTCACGAACCATCACTTCTTCTTTCGGAAGGTACTTGTAGCTGCCAGCCTCATTCCTGCGAAACAGGGAGGGCGCCAGCAGATAGTTAAAGTCCGAGTGTCCGCGATAAAAGATCTCTCCGCCGAGCTTCTCCTCGAGCCCGAGCACCTGCGTCATAAAGGCTTGCAGCGTCTCAACCGGCTCGATTGGCTCCTGGGATGGCTCGGGAGGTGCCGGAGCCGCCGTGACGTTGGTCATATTCGGCGGCTGCGGGACAATGTCGGTTAGAACAGTGCTGAGATCCGCGGATTTGATCGCCCAGTGTGTGCGGTGTAGCTCAAAAGAATTCATCCGGAGCGCCTTGCGGAAGGCCTCGCGGTCCGCAACAGGGACTTCCCCAAAATCGTGCGAGAGTTCAAACGTGTAGGAGATCTCGCCCGCGTCTACAGAGAGTTCCGAGACCTTGCCGATACGCATACGAAAGAAATAATTCTTGTCGTTATCGCGATAGAGCTCACTCATGAAGAGAGTGGGCAGCTCAGCAAGATAAGCGAGACTGGCGGCCGTAATGGGCTTGAAGCTCGCGACAATCGACGGGTCCGTGTACTCAAGGAAGCGCGACAGCGCGAAAGCGTCGCTGTGCGCCTCGCCGACCGGTACGTTCCAGCGTGAATCATTGCCTGCCATGACTACACTGAACATGTTCGCCGCCCCTTCGGTCAAAAAATGCTATCGCGCATTGAGGATGCTCGCACCGCTTAAACAGCGACGACAAATCCCGACGCCAAGAAATTCCTCGCTTCTAAGATTAGCTGCTGATTGTCCTTGCGAAAAGAGCCAGTCGATTCTTTCAAAAGCCGCCGGGCCGCTGTCAGCGTCTTATCTGCGGAGTTGCGGGAACAGGTCTCCTCAGAAGGCAGCTTGCAGAACGCGGCTGAATCGTTCGGATTGTCCACACTAGGGCCTGGAGCGGTCTGACGATAATGCGTCTGAACGGCAACTATTCCGGAAAGGGTTCAGAAAAGTGACTGTTCTCCTTCCGGCACCGAGCTAATCTTATACAGCAGAACTGCGCTCAGGCTGTCGTAATTGGAACGGTAGCGGTGGGCTCTCTCAAATCTGAGGAAGGGTTTCGAGTTCGGCCATCATCTTCTCGGACAACTCTACAACGGTACTGATATCGTTAATCATCTGAGGGTGGAAACGAACGGGCGACCCATCATTGTCGGCCGGGCCATAGGAGTGCATCATCCAAGGCTCGAACATACCCAAGTTCCTCTGCTCGCCTAACAGTTTGGCGAATTTGTCGAAATCACTCTCCTGTAGGGCGCCCCCTTTCGCATCCTCGAGCTCATGATACCGCTTGGTCGTTGCCTCGTCTAAGCACTTCGGTGGGATATAAAGCGGAATTCGATGCGCGAGCGCGTGCCGGTAGTTTTCTAAATAGTCGAACCACCCGTCGGTAGTCACCAGAAATTCCTGGAAAGGCTGCGATAAGCTCGCTCGGACAACCTTACATCCCGACGTCAGGCCGATCCATTTTTGCGGCAATGCACCACCGTTGGGCTTTGTGAGGTCCGTTTCCCAGACCCATATCCGAGCTAAGTTGTCGACAGCGCCGTATGTGTTGATAATAAACGACTGCAAGAATATTTCTGCGTCATTAATGTGCTCACGTTGCGGGTTGGCTGCGTCCAGTGGAACGAGATTGTACACCTTCTTCATACATCGGGCCATGGTCTCGACGCGCCGGATCAAACCATGATTGGCCAACGTGCGTGTTACATCCTTACGGTATACGTGGGTGATGATGCGTGTTGTCAGGTCGCCTTGGCGATCCATCCATTTTTCATACTGCTCGACGAATTCCTTGATCTGCTCGACGCTATAGGCCATCAGGCGGTTCCTTGGGAAAGGTACTATAGGCCGATCAGAATTTGTGCCTGGAACCAGCCTGTTTTGAGCAGTTTCGTCGGATTTTACCTTCTTTGGCAACTGGCAGCCATATATCCCCGTTGTTTACAAGCGGACAGGCTGCACTCAACCCCTTTCGGTCATTCGTTCCGACTGCAGCGAATGTCGAGTTCCCGCCCTCATCAGACTTTCCGTCGCGTGCAACGAACGGCAGCTATCATACAGTGCCCCCTTGCAGCTGAACGGCCGAAATGGCCGTGCAAAGCGGTCGCATCACAAAAACCTTCCGAAGGACGCTCCAGCCCAACTTCTCTCATAACTCTATCTTTGAAGGTCTGATCAAAGAGTTTTAAACAAGGCGAATTTAATCGCCGAAAAAGGCTCCATATGGAAAAAATTTGGGTGCCAAGTGAAGTTGCGCGAAATGCCAAACGAAGTTGCGCGCTACACTACAACAATTCGCCAAAACGGCAGAGCTCAACATTCGGCGCTTGCCGGGTTTACATGAAACTATTGGGAAAAGTGGTAGCGGAGGAGGGACTTGAACCCCCGACACGCGGATTATGATTCCGCTGCTCTAACCAGCTGAGCTACTCCGCCATCCATGCGGCATGGGCCGAAAGGCCTGCGCGACGTGGGGTGCTTATAGTGAGGCTGCGGGCGGGCGTCAAGCGTGGAATTCGCGCCTGCCCGGATTGTTTTGCCGTTGCCCTCAGGCCGCGGAAACCGGGCTTTCCACCTGGGGAAAATCGATTGCCCAGGTGCCGGTTCGCTCGGTCTTGTGGATCCAGCCGCCGCCCAGCACGCGGGCGGTTTCGTCGTCATTGTTGAAGAAGACGCAGGCCTGGCCGGGGGCAACGCCGGTTTCGCCGTTGGCGAGGTCGACAAAGGCCTTGCCGTTGAGCATGCGCACGGTCGCCGGCGCCGGTGGGCGGGTTGAGCGGACCTTGGCGAAGACCTCGATTGCATCGCCCTCGTCAAGCGGCTGGTCGCCGATCCAGTTGAGCTCGCGCAAGAGAATGGTGCGCGTTGCCAGTGCTTTCCTGGGGCCGACGACGACGCGCCGGGTGTCGGGGTCGAGACGCACGACATAAAGCGGCTCGCCGGTCGCAACACCGATACCGCGGCGCTGGCCGATGGTGAAGTGGATGATGCCGTCATGGGTGCCCAGCACGCGGCCGTCCATGTGGACGATGTCGCCGGGCTCGGCCGCATTTGGGCGCAGCTTGCGGATGACGGCGGCATAATCGCCGTTGGGTACGAAGCATATGTCCTGGCTGTCCGGCTTGTTGGCAACGGAAAGGCCGAATTCGGCGGCAAGTTCGCGCACCTTCGCCTTCGGCATGCCTCCGAGAGGAAAGCGGACGAAATCCAGCTGCTCCTGGGTGGTTGCGAAGAGGAAATAGCTCTGGTCCCGGTCGAGGTCGGCCGGGCGGTAGAGCGCGCGTCTGTTGCCCGCTGCCGCGGAGCGCACGTAATGGCCGGTGGCCAGCGCGTCGGCACCCAGATCCCGAGCGGTCTTGAGAAGATCGGTGAACTTGACGGTCTGGTTACAGGAGACACAGGGGATCGGGGTTTCACCGGCAATATAGCTGTCGGCGAACCGGTCCATCACCTGTTCCTTGAAGCGGCTTTCGTAATCCAGCACATAGTGGGGAATGCCGATTGTCTCCGCGGCGCGGCGGGCATCGTGGATATCGACCCCCGCGCAGCAGGACTTTGCCTTGCTGACGGCCGCGCCATGATCGTAGAGCTGCAGCGTGACGCCGATGACGTCATACCCTTCGGCCTTCATCAGCGCCGCAACGACGGAGCTGTCCACACCGCCGGACATGGCGACAACGACCCGCGTGTCTTCCGGGCGGCCGGGAAGGTCCAGACTGTTTCGCATCAATTACACTTCCAGAAGTCTTCGTTTTCCGACCGGCAGGGCTGCGCCCGAACGCGTTGTCTTGCCCTTGCGCCGTCAAGATGCGGCGCTGCGGTCCGTTTTCAAGTTGGCGGCACTATACAGATAAGCTTGGCTGCTGCCAATTCCATGGTCCGCATGGCAGGCACGCATTGCCGCATGGGCAAAGCTTGCCGCCCGCTGCGCGTTCTTGCGGTGTGTGAAACCAGAAAACCTTCAATGAAAACAGCTGTCTCCATGGGTGACTTAAACTGGCCCGGTGCTTGCTTACCAAGGCGGTGACGAAATGCGTCCACGAGGTGGGCGAAGAGATCGGGGGCGCAAGTGCTGCCATTTGGATTGACGACCGATGTTTCCGCCGGAGCTCTGGCGGCCGGAAACGGCGCCTTGCAGGGCGCCGGTCAGAAGCAGGGCAAAGCTCCGGGCGGTGCCGGGTTCGCCGCCGAGCTCGGCGCGGCCGATGCCGGCCGGGGTCCGGACGCTTCAGGTGCCCTGCCGGGCAAGGGCGCGCAGGGAGTGGAAGCGGTTGCGGACACCGTGCCCGGGATCAAGGCCGGTCCTGACGCGCCGCGGGTTGAGGATATGCTTCAACTCCCCGTTGGAGAGGTCGCGGCGGATCCTTTGCCTGTGGACGGCCAGGAGATATTGAGCGGAGCTTCCGGAGAAGTTGCCGACGCGGCAACGGATGAGAGCCTGCCGACAGACGACGCGATTGCGAACGGATCCGAACCGTTGCCGGGCGCCGGACTGCCGGGACTGGCCGCAAACACGCCGCTTCCGGCCGGGGACGCCGCGCTGGCGCGGGCAAATTCCATTGTCGGGCCTGTTTCCGGACCTGCAGGTACGGAGAGCTCCGGACTGGCGGGCGGTAGCCCGCAAGGGAGCGGGGGAGCGGCTGGCGGTCCCGGACAGGTGCCTGCGAATGCTTCGGGATCCGGTTCTTTCGGCGATGTTCTGGCCTCCGCAACCGCCGGGGCAGCGCCTGCGGGGTCGGTGGAGCGCAGATGGCAAAGCGAACTGCCGAGGGAACTCAGGGCGCAGGCTTCGGTGGCACCGCAATCCTCGGCACCTGTCCGGCAGGAGCCGGGGACCGCGGGCGTCGTTGCAGATGCTCTGACGGCGCGGCCGGGAAATGAAACCGGAGCCGGGGAGCAGGTGAAGGGACCCGGGTTGCCGACAGGACCTTCCACCGCCGGGCAGGACGTGACTTTGTCCGGTGGACGCAGCCAGACCTTCAGCGCGGGCAAAGCAGGTGAGGGAACCGCACAAGGATTGCAATCCGGCGAAGTTGCCGAGGCCGGTTTGGCGGCAAAGTCTGGCGTGACGGCGCAAAACCGCTCAGGTGATGGGCCTGTGCCGCTGCAATCTCCGGCGGCTGGCGCCGGCGCTCGCCGGACGGGCGAGGCAGGTCTGAGCGAGGCCCTTTCTGGGGATGAGGCGGCCGGTCTCAAGGGAGCGGCGGACACAAAATCGCCGACCGTTGCAGACAGGATAGCGGACCGCGCCACAGGCGGTCAGTCCGCAACTGACGCTTCGTCGCGGCCGGAAGCTCGCCTGGCGGGCGCGAACGCAGCTGCATCGACGGCTGCCGGCCTTCCCTCAACCGCCTTCACGATGGCAGGCGGCGACGCCGAGCTGATTGTGAACGGGGCCGATTTGAGCCTCACCGGTGAAGGTGGCGCGGCGACTGTGCGCGGCGGCGACCTTTCAGGAGCGATGCGGACGGACAGCCTGCAGGCTCCGAACCAGAGCCAGTCAGGTCATGTCGCCACACAGGTGGCTGCGGAGATCGCCCGCAATCTGAAGAACGGCAACACCCGTTTCCAGATGCGTTTCGATCCTCCGGAGCTCGGACGTGTGGAGGTGAACATGAAGGTCTCCTCGGACGGCAGCGTGCATGCGCATCTGATTGTCGACCGCCCGGAGACGCTGGATATGTTCCTGCGCGATCAGCGCGGTCTCGAAAAGGCCCTGGAAGCCGCGGGCCTCAATCCGGATTCGGAGAATATGCAGTTTTCGCTGAAACAGGACGGCGGACGTGAATTCGCCTCCGGTGACGACAGGCAGGATCAGGGGCCTGAAGGCGGTCAGGAGCAGGCCGTGGGCACAGCAGCAGAGATCGACCCAATGGTGGAAGAGATCGTCCGGATGACACTCGCGGAACAGCGCGGCGGACTGGACCTCAAGATTTAAAACAGGGCGGGATCCGCCTTTGGAGTGAAGCATGACAACGGTTACCTCGGCATCGTCCGCCCTCGCACAGACCCAAAGCGCCACCAGCCAAGAGGGGTTGATGGCCAACTACGATCTGTTCCTGAGCATCCTGACCACGCAGATCCAGAACCAGGATCCGCTCGATCCGATGGATTCGGCCGAATACACCAGTCAGTTGGTTCAGTATTCCACCGTCGAGCAGGGCATTCAGCAGAACAAGAACCTCGAGAACATCATTGCCACGCTGCAAAGCAATCAAAGCATGAGCTATGTCAGCTATATCGGTAATGAAGTCTCGGCGGATGCCTCCACCACGCTGCTGTCGGGCGACGTGGCGAGCTGGGACTACGAGATCCAGGAGGATGCGTCAGGAACCTACGAAATTCGCGATGCCTCCGGCGACGTCGTCGCCAGTGGCGATATTGAGCTCGCTGCGGGCTCTGGCACCTTCATGTGGGACGGGCAGAAGGATTCCGGAACGGAAGCCCTTCCCGGTTCCTACACGATCTCTTTCGACATGCAGGACGCTTCCAGCCGCAGCGAGAATGTCAAGACAGAGATCAAGGGTATTGTTGACAGCGTCGACTGGTCGAGCGGGGAACCGGTCCTGAAAGTCGACGGGCGCAGCATTCCCGTAAGTTCGGTGACATCGGTTTCAAGCCCGAGCTAGCGAAATATCAATGCATCTGACGGAGAGCCGGCATCACTGCCGGCTCTCTTTTTTTGCGTCCTGGCGAGGGAAAGCAGGCCTTGACGTTGTCTGCTTGTGTTTTTCAACGGGCGGCGAGCCGTCTGCGGTCCTGTCAGAAGACCTGCGGCAATGCGGCTTGAACGCAAGGCGATGCGCGCCCGGTTGCGGGCCTCGGCATTCCATGCGCGCGCCTTCTGATGCAGGTGAAGACGGACTTGAGGAACGGGAGGGAGCCGCGGCATCTCGGACGCCAGTTTGGCGGGCCTCCTGGTTATTTTTCACAATAATTTTTTATCCGTGCGTCGCCCTTGCCCCTTGTTCGCGGCTCCAGATTGCGCTTCGGAACAGGAAAGATCCGCTCATCGCAGCGGCCTGAAGAGCTGATTGCGTCTCTCGCGTTCTGCGCAAGTACTTCGAATTGCGTCGCAAATTGCATCCGTTCTTTTTATGGTTAACAAATTCATGTAATGCGGTTAAGCATTTGAATAGTTTTCTTCGCCAAATCCTAATTATCATTCATTAAATTTAGATTTTATAGTTAATAAAAACACAATTTTGCTTTAGGCGTTTGTTAAGCGTCCTACTGTAGCCTGAAGACTACATTGGTCATGGTTAGTGTGAGAGTACAATGACCGAACAGATTCGTTCGCGTGTTAAATATGTTATCGGGCCTGACGGCAGTCCGCTTACTATTGCAGACTTGCCGCCCACATCCACAAAGCGATGGGTAATCCGTCGCAAGGCGGAGGTGGTCGCTGCTGTCCGAGGGGGGCTCCTGTCCCTCGAGGAGGCCTGTCAAAGATACACTCTGACGGTTGAGGAATTCCTCTCCTGGCAGAGTTCGATCGAAAAGCACGGCCTGGCCGGGTTGAGAGCGACCCGGGTTCAGCAATACCGGAACTGATCCGGACGGCGAAATACGAGTGGCGCACGCATGGTGCGTCTGAAAGGGGTCGGCTGTGCCGGCCTTTTTTATTTCCGTTTGTCTTCTGCAACTTATCCAAACATTAATGAAGTAGGCAGTTTTTCCCCACTTCAATTGCGTTTTGCAATATGAAGAAGCCCGGTAAGCCGCCATTCCGCGCCGGGCCCAAGAGATCTGTTAACCTGTTGTTAACCATCAGGGCGGCAAATTTTGCCCATCGAAGGTGTGGCATGTCTGACCGACTCCAATAATAACGGCAGAGCATGTTTCAGATGCGGGCGGGCATTCGTGAACGGACTGGTAGAATTCATCAGAACTTTGGGCGCGGCACGTATTGCCGCGATGGGCGCTGTCGCAGCGATCCTGATCGGGGTGTTCGCCTTCATCATCATGCGCGTGACCGCGCCGCAGATGACGACCCTCTACAATGAAATGACGCTTGAGGATTCCGCTGCGGTCGTCTCCCAGTTGGAATCCCAGGGAGTCCAGTTCGAGCTGAAGCGTGAAGGCTCGACCATTCTGGTGCCCCGCGAACAGGTTGCCCGGCTGCGCATGCAGCTCGCCGCGGAAGGGCTGCCGACCGGCGGTTCCATCGGCTACGAGATTTTCGACAAGACCGATACGCTGGGAGCGACCAGCTTCGTTCAGAATATCAATCATCTTCGCGCCATGGAAGGCGAACTGTCACGGACCATCGGAACGCTGGACCGCATCCGGTCGGCACGGGTCCATCTGGTCATACCGGAGCGGCAGCTGTTCCAGCGTGACCGCCGGCCGCCTTCCGCGTCCATCGTGCTGAACGTCCGGGGCTCTCTCGGGCCGGGTGAAATCCGCGCCGTCCAGCATCTGGTGGCAACCGCAGTCGACGGACTTGATCCCGACAAGGTTTCGATCGTCGACGAAAGCGGACGCCTGCTGGCCTCCGGCGCCGGTACCGACGAGGACGGCATGATGTCCGCTTCGCTTCAGGAGCGGACCGTGGCCGTCGAGAGCCGGCTGCGCAACCAGATTGAAGAGATCCTGAATTCCGTCGTCGGCCCCGGCAGGGCCCGGGTCCGGGTGAACGCGGATATCGATTACAACCGGCTGACGGAAACCACCGAGACATTCGATCCGGATGGTCAGGTTGTCCGCTCGACGCAATCGAAGGAAGAAGCGTCTTCCGCCGTCAGCCGGAACGGTCAGGTTACTGTTGGTAATGAGTTGCCCAATGCGCAGGAAGGCGACAATGCGGGCGGCAGGGACACCAGCAACCTGATCGAGGAAATCGTCAACTACGAGATTTCCCGTTCCACGCGCACCGAGGTCATGGAAGCCGGTCAGGTGGACCGCCTGAGTGTTGCCGTCCTCGTTGACGGCACCTATGTGCCGGATGAGGACGGGAACGCCGTCTATACCCCCCGGGATCAGGAAACGCTGGACAGGATTGCCGTTCTGGTGCGTTCCGCCGTCGGTTTTGACCAAAACCGGGGGGATGTGGTCGAGGTCGTCAACCTGCAGTTCGCATTGCCTCCGCAGGACGACCTGCTGGCCGAGGGTGACGGCCTGTTCGATTTCACACGGGACGATATCGTCCGTTTCGCGGAATTGGGCGTTCTCTCCCTGATCGCGATCCTGCTGTTGCTCTTCGTGGTCCGTCCGCTGCTGCGCCGGATCGTGACGCCGGAGGAAAAACAGCCTCAGGAACTGATGATCGGTCCGGATGGCACTCTGGTGGTCGAGACGGAAGTGGCCAAGGACGAGGATCCGGAAGACGAATTCGTGATCGAGTGGCTGGAGCAGGCCAAGCATGAAGGCGCAATGCAGGCGAGCTCGATTACAAAGGTTGGTGAAATGATCAAGGATCATCCGTCCGAAGCGGTCACGATTGTCCGCGGCTGGCTGGATCAACAGGCGGCGGCTTAACAGTGAGCGATGTACTTCAAAAACAACTGCAGGTCAGTGCCGACGAGGAAGACCGCGAACTCAAGGGTGCCGAACGCGCAGCGGTTCTGCTGCTTGCTCTCGGAGAGGCCCACGGCTCGCCGATCTGGCAAAAGCTCGATGAAATCGAAGTGCGCCAGGTCTCCACGGCGATGGCCAATCTCGGGCCGGTCACACCGAACATGCTTGAAGATCTGTTCAAGGATTTCGTCCGCCGGGTCAGCTCCACGGGTGCGCTCACCGGAAACGTCGACGCGACCGAACGTCTTCTGGCCAGTTTCCTGCCGGGCGACAAGGTCTCCGTCATCATGGAGGAAATCCGCGGTCCGGCCGGTCGAAACATGTGGGAGAAGCTTTCCAACGTGCAGGAGAACGTTCTCGCGAACTATCTGAAGAACGAATACCCGCAAACGGTCGCGGTGGTGCTGTCGAAGATCAATTCCGACCACGCCGCACGGGTGCTCGGCATTCTGCCGGAAGAACTGGCGCTTGAGGTGGTCAGCCGTATGTTGCGCATGGACGCGGTCCAGAAGGAAGTCCTGGAGAAGGTGGAGCAGACACTGCGTGTCGAGTTCATGTCGAACCTGACCAACACCTCGCGCCGGGACAGCCACGAGATGATGGCCGAGATCTTCAACAACTTCGACAGGCAGACGGAAGCCCGGTTCCTGGCGGCCCTGGAAGAGGACAATCGCGAAGCGGCGGATCGCATCAAGACGCTGATGTTCACATTCGACGATCTGCTGAAACTGGATGCAGCAAGTGCCCAGACCTTGCTGCGGCATGTCGAGAAGGACCAGTTGGCAATCGCCCTCAAGGGCTCCACCGATGCGGCCAGGGAGTTCTTCTTCGGCAACATGTCCTCGCGCGCGGCGAAGCTGCTCCAGGACGACATGGACGCGCTCGGACCCGTCCGCCTGCGGGACGTGGACGACGTGCAGACGAGTATGGTCAACAAGGCCAAGGATCTTGCCGCCAAGGGCGAGATCATGATCTCCAAATCGAAGAGCGATGATGAAATTATCTATTGATGCGTCAGCCGGCAGGTAGCGACAACACAATGCGCAGCATGAGCAACCCGCCGAAATTTCTGTTCAATGTCGACTTCGCCGAACCGGAGGAGCCGGAAGTCGTTGCGCCAATCGAACCAGAGATTCCGATGATCACGGTCGCCGAGCACGAGAAGCTTCTGGAAAAAGTGCGCACCCAGGCGCTCGAGGAAGGGCGGGTGAAGGCGCTTGCGGATCTGCAGACGAAGCAGGAAACGCTGTTGACAGCGGAAGTCGGTCATCTGACTGAGGCCGTCGGTGAAGTGCTCAAGGGGCTTGACGATCAACAGGTCGTTCGCGAGCAGGAAGCCGTCAGCCTTGCATTTCTTGTGGCTAGACGTCTCTGCGCCCACCTGATTGCCCGTCAGCCGCTGGCGGAAACCCTTGCATTGGTGTCAGAATGCCTGGGGCCGCTGCGCAAGGCGCCACATCTGGTGATCCGTATCGCGGAAAAGGATGTCGAGGCACTGAAAGCCCAGGTCGATCCCATCATTCACGAAAAGGGGTTCGAAGGCCGGCTTGTGATCCTCGGTGAACCGGAAATCAGCCGCGGCGACTGTCATATCGAATGGGCGGATGGCGGTATCCGGCGCGACCGCAAAGCGCTTGAAGGCACGATCGACACGAGCATCAGGGCCTATCTGCGGGCACGCGCCGCAGCCAAGAACGAACAAACGTCCGCCCCGTCGGCGGAGAAGGAAACTGGCGCATGAGCGACGAACAAGACACCAACATACAGCTTGACGAGCTTGAGGTTCCTCAGCGCGAGGAAGGTGAGGCTGAAGCCCAGGTGCCGCAATCGGCCGCGGATCTGGAAGCTGTGTTCGACGTGCCTGTCCGGATTTCTGCGGTTCTCGGACATTCGAAAATGCATGTCTCGGACCTTTTGAAACTGGCCTCCGGAACCGTTCTTGAACTGGACCGGAAAGTCGGAGAAGCCATTGATATCTATGTAAATGACCGGCTGGTTGCACGTGGCGAGGTTGTCCTGGTGGAAGACAAGCTCGGCGTGACCATGACGGAAATCATCAAGACCGATCGATAGGAAAGATAGCGAATGCGCCTGTTAATTGTCGGAACCCTAGGAGGCCAGTTGACGACCGCGTCGAAGATGGCAATGCAGGGCGGTGCGCAGGTAACGCATGCAGATGACATCGAAGGGGCACTGAAGGTTCTGCGGTCCGGCCGCGGAGCGGATCTGCTGATGGTCGAGGTCCATCTCGACATCGCGGGGCTGATCGTCAAACTTCAGAACGAACGGGTTCATGTTCCGGTGGTGGCCTGCGGCATCGAAACCGATGCACAGGCGGCCGTCTCGGCAATTCGGGCCGGAGCGAAGGAATACATACCCCTGCCGCCCGATCCGGAGATGATCGCTGCCGTTCTGGCCGCCGTCGCCCAGGAACGCGGAGACCTGATTTACCGTGACGAGGCCATGGCGTCGGTGGTCAAGCTTGCCGAGCAGGTGGCGCCCTCGGAGGCCTCCGTGCTGATCACCGGCGAGTCGGGAACAGGCAAGGAAGTGATCGCGCGCCACGTGCACAAGTGCTCCAACCGGGCATCGAAGTCGTTCATTTCGATCAATTGCGCGGCCATTCCCGAGCATCTTCTGGAGTCCGAGCTGTTCGGCCATGAAAAAGGCTCCTTTACCGGCGCGGTTGCGCGCCGCATCGGCAAGTTCGAGGAAGCCGACGGCGGAACGCTTCTTCTCGATGAAATTTCAGAGATGGATGTGCGCCTCCAGGCCAAGCTGCTGCGTGCCATCCAGGAACGGGTGATCGACCGCGTGGGTGGAACCCGGCCGGTGCCGATCAATATCCGCATTCTGGCAACCTCCAACCGGGATCTCGCGGAAAGTGTGCGTCAGGGCCAGTTCCGCGAAGATCTGCTGTTCCGTCTGAATGTCGTGAACCTGAAGCTGCCGTCCCTGCGGGAGCGTCCGGCTGACATCATGGAACTCGCGCAATTCTTCATAAAACACTATTCGGAGACGAACGGCGTTCCGGAGCGGCCGCTGGCGGCGGATGCCCGCCATGCGCTGATGACCAACCTCTGGCCCGGGAACGTGCGTGAACTGGAAAACACGATGCACCGGGCCGTGCTTCTGGCGTCTGGCGAGGAGATCGGCGTCGAAGCCATCCGGATGCCGGACGGGTCTCCCCTGTCGGCCGCCAGCGGACCGGCCGAGCGGGCTGCGCAGACGGCGGAGGCCGTCAGCCGATCCTTCGTCGGGCGGACGGTGTCCGATGTGGAGCGGGATCTCATCCTCGATACACTCGATCATTGTCTGGGCAACCGGACGCATGCCGCAAAAATTCTGGGTATTTCCATACGGACCCTGCGCAACAAGCTGAATCAATATACTGATGAAGGGGTCAGTGTTCCCGGACCGGGAGAAGCCCGGGCCTGACGACACCTTGAAGGATACGGCCATCGGAATTTGGCCGGACGACGTACGCTCAAGGGCCTCCTGTCTGCGCAAGAACGCGGAGACGATGCTCCAACAGATTAGGACCGATCAACTTTACCGCTTTTCCATGAGCAAGGATGCGGGTTGATCCAGGAAGCGAACAGCACAATGTCGGACACGGCAGCAGGCGGACAGGGCGGGTCGGGTGGACCTCCGGCAGAGCAGCAGGCGGTAGCAGCGCCGGCTGCTGCTGCTCCGGCTGTCGGCGGCTTTCCGAGTATCCGTGAGCTGATCGACACTCTGCGCACCGGCGATATCGGTCTGGCCACCGGTATTCTGGTGATCCTGACCCTGCTGATCCTGCCGATGCCGCCGGTGATGCTGGACATGTTCCTGGCGGTGTCGATCATTTTTTCGGTCATGGTTCTGATGACCGGCCTGTTTATCCAGAGACCTCTGGAATTCTCGTCGTTCCCGACCGTTCTTCTGATTGCGACCATGTTGCGTCTGGGTCTCAATATCGCGTCCACGCGCCTGATCCTGGCGAATGGTCATGAGGGGACGGCCGCGGCTGGCAACGTCATCCAGTCCTTCGGCAATCTTGTCATGGGCGGGAATTTTGTCATCGGGATCATCGTATTCGCAATTCTGGTGATCGTTAACTTCGTCGTCATCACCAAGGGTTCCGGCCGTATCGCCGAGGTTGCCGCGCGCTTCACGCTCGATGCGATGCCCGGCAAGCAGATGGCGATCGACGCGGATCTGTCCGCCGGTCTGATCGATGAAACCGAGGCCAAGACCCGGCGCAAGGTGCTGGAAGACGAAAGCTCGTTCTTCGGTGCCATGGACGGTGCCTCCAAATTCGTGCGCGGCGATGCGATCGCCGGCCTTCTGATCACCTTCATCAACATTCTCGGCGGTATCTTCATCGGCGTCGCCCAGATGGATCTGACGTTCTCCGAGGCGGCCAACAATTACACACTGCTGACGATCGGTGACGGTCTGGTGTCACAGATCCCGGCGCTGATCGTCTCGACAGCAGCCGGCCTGCTGGTGTCCAAGGCCGGCGTGCATGGCGCGGCCGACAAGGCGCTGACCAGCCAGTTCACGGGATATCCCAAGGCGCTCGGGATGTCGGCTATGGTGATGGTCATCCTGGCAATGTTGCCGGGCATGCCGATGGTCCCGTTTCTGGGTCTCGCCGGTCTGGCCGGATATCTGGCCTATCAGGTCGGGGCAAAGAAAAAGAAGGAAGCGACAAAGGTCGCGGAGAAAAAGGCCGTCGACGACGCGCCCAAGCCGCCGCCGGAGCCGCCGATTACCGACGCCCTCAAGATGGACGAGTTGCGGATCGAGTTGGGCTACGCCCTGCTGCCACTGATCAACGGCAAGGCGCAGGGGGACAGCGATGTCCTGACCGAGCAGATCAAGGCTCTGCGCCGCCAGATCGCCGGGGACATGGGTGTCATCATGCCGCCCGTGCGCATTCTCGACAATATTCAGCTCGGCGCCAACGACTATGTCATCAAGGTCAAGGAGGTGGAGGCCGGCCGCGGTATTCTCTACCCGAACCATTTCATGGTCATGGATCCGGCAGGCGGTCAGGTGAAGCTTCCCGGAACCCATACCACCGAGCCGACCTTCGGCCTGCCCGCGACCTGGGTGGAAGCGCAGTACCGCGAGGATGCCTCCCTACGCGGCTATACGGTTGTCGATCCGGCGACGGTGCTGTCCACCCATCTGACGGAAACGATAAAGGCCAATATCAGCGAGCTGCTGACTTACGGCGACGTTCAGAAACTCCTGAAGGAACTGCAGGGCGAACAGGCCAAGCTTGTCGAGGATCTGGTCCCCTCGCAGATCACCGTCTCCGGCGTTCAGCGGGTTCTTCAGGCGCTGCTCAACGAACGCATCTCCATCCGCGACCTTGGCACGATTCTGGAAGGGGTCTCCGAGGCAACCGGCATGAGCCGCAATACCGACACCATCGCAGAGCATGTGCGTTCACGGCTCGGGCGGCAGATCTGCGCCGCCAATCTCGCGCCTGGCGGCTATCTGCCGCTGATCGCCCTGTCACCGCAATGGGAGCAGGCCTTTCTGGAATCGATTGTCGGTGAAGGGGACGACCGTCAGCTGGCCATGCAACCGAGCAAGCTGCAGGAATTCGTCGGCAAGGTGAGGGACGCTTTCGAGGAGGCCGCACAGGTGGGCGAAGTGCCCGTTCTGCTGACCTCGCCGCTGACACGACCTTTCGTGCGCTCGATCGTCGAGCGCTTCCGGGCACACACCACGATCATGAGCCAGGCGGAAGTTCATCCGCGGATCAAGCTGAAGACCATCGGGTCAATCTGACGGAATTTTTCTGAGAGGCAGCACTTCAGACCACGACATTGATGCGGGACATGACCGCTGTCGGACTGGCATAGATGCTCTGGCTGCCGATTGACTGTATCACCAGAGACGTGTTTGTCTGCGAGGCAGCGGTGGCGATGTTGGTGAAATTTGCGGCAATCGAACGCACATTCTGCATTTTCTCAGCAGCGGCTGCCCGCCGTGAACCCCAGGACTTGTTGAAGTCCGACCAGGTCGACTTTTTCTTCGAGCTGTAGGTTCCGTGGTAGTCTCTTTGAACGTAATTTCCGACTTTTGCCATCAGCGCATCTTTCCTGGATACCTGAAAACCCTCCCACAATACGGTTAACAACGCATTAACCTGTCGCATTGTGCGAATGTACATAGACCCTGCGATGCGAGAGGCAGTCAAAGGCACTTGGTATCCTTGCGCACAGCTGATAAGCGCAGAAAGACCGCAACCGGCCTTTGGAGACAAGATGCACGGACAGACGCTCGACATGAATGGCTTTTGGGATGTCCCGAAAGGGAAAGTCGCTGTTGTGGTGACTTATCTCGAAATGCTGAAATCGCCAGGAGCACCGCTTGCCCCGGCGAGGGACGATCTCACGCTCGAACGGTGGTCGTCGCCGGATATTGATGCCTATCGACGGCTCTTCCGCCAGATCGGCGAGGACTGGATCTGGTTCGGACGGCTGATCCAGGAGGACGCCGCGCTGGAAAACCTGCTTTCCGAACCGGCGCGCGAGAATTTCCTGCCCATGCGTGATGGGATCCCTGTCGGAACGCTTGAACTCGATTATGCGAATCCCGAGGAGCCGTCGGTTGCCTATTTCGGCCTGATACCGGAGGCTATCGGCGGCGGTGCGGGCCGTTGGCTGATGGCGCAGGCGGTGGACATGGCCTGGTCGCGGCCGGAAACCAGACGGCTCTGGCTGCACACCTGTACCGCGGACAGCCCGCAGGCACTGAGGTTCTACATGTCCTGCGGTTTCAGTCCCTACAAGCGGGCCGTCGAAATCGCCGACGATCCACGCCTGACGGGGCTTCACCCCAGGGAGAAGGCGCCGCATGTGCCGGCGATCGGCTGAGACCCGGCTCAGTCAGAATTCAGGCGCTGGCCTTCACCCGTTCGGGGAAGGCTTCGGCGATGGATTTCCGGTTCGCGTCAAGAACGCCGCGCTCGGTGATCAGGCCGGTGACCAGACGGGCCGGGGTAACGTCGAATGCGGGATTGCCGACGGGCGATCCTTCCGCAACGATGTTGATGGTTTCCACGCCGCCGCTATCTGTCCTGCCGGTCATGCGGCTGACTTCCGAGCCGCCGCGCTCCTCGATCGGGATCTCCCGAACGCCGTCTGACAGGGAAAAGTCGATGGTCGGCGAGGGCAGGGCGACATAGAAGGGCACATCGCAGTCCTTTGCCGCCAGCGCTTTCAAATAGGTGCCGATCTTGTTGCAGACGTCGCCTGTTGCCGTTGTGCGGTCGGTGCCGACGATTACCATGTCTACCTCGCCATGCTGCATGAGATGTCCGCCGGCATTGTCGACGATCACCGTATGCGGCACGCCATGGTGGCCCAGTTCCCAGGCGGTCAGGAAAGCACCCTGGTTGCGCGGGCGGGTTTCGTCCACCCAGACATGGACCGGTATGCCGCCCTCATGGCACATGTAGATCGGCGCGGTCGCCGTACCCCAGTCGACCGTTGCCAGCCAACCGGCGTTGCAATGGGTGAGGATGTTGACAGGTTCACCCTCGCGCTTTGTGCGGGCGATTTCGGCAATGAGCTCCATGCCGTGCATGCCGATGGCCATGTTTATGGCGATGTCTTCGTCGCAGATGTCGGAGGCGAGCGTGAAGGCCGCTGCCGTTCGGTTTTCCGGCGCGACCCGCAGGAGCGATTTTCGCGCCAGATCGAGCGCCCAATGCAGATTGACGGCGGTCGGACGGGTTTCCAGCAGCGCCGAGCAGGCGGCATGAAGGGAGGCGTCGGACGGATCTGCGCGCATGGCCAGCGCGACGCCGTAGGCGGCGGTTGCGCCGATCAGCGGCGCACCGCGCACCTGCATGACGCGAATTGCATGGACGGCGTCTTCCACGGTGTGGAGTTTCGCGATCTCGAATGCATAGGGGAACTTTGTCTGGTCGATGATTTCGACAGATGCACCGTCCTCCGCGAGCCAGATTGTGCGATATTTCTTTCCGTCGACATTCATGGCGAAACTCCCGGAAAACAGCGAATTGTTTCTGCATAACCCATGAATAAGTCACAGGCCAGTCCGGTGCTGCTGGTCTCAGAGTTAAAAATCTCCTAATCTCGGTTAACTATGAATAGATCATTGCCGGTGGATAGCCTGAGGAGAAGGCCTGCAAGCCTGTTTTTCCAACGTGGGAGTCGGATAGGACTCTCGGGTGTGGACCCATAAATCAGCGGCAAAAAACGGAGTCAGGCGCCTCATGTCTGAAATGCAGGATAACGTTGTCCCCCATACGCGCATGCGGTCCTTGCGCGATGCGATCCGCAAGGTTCAGCTTGGTGAAGTCGAGCGCTCGGACGTGGTGGTCGAACTGCAGGAAACAGAGCGGGCCCGGCTGGATATGCTGGCGGACGAGTTGAAGGATGTCTTTTCGGAGATCCCCGACGACGACGATCAGTTTTCGCTGCAGATCATCTCCGGTTCAACGCCGCGCCTTTGGATCGACGCCACCAGCCATGTGGCTGTCGGTGGTGACCGGCGCACCTACCGGTTCCTGAAAGACACACGTCTCGGCCGTGTCGTGATCCTGGAGACCGCGGACATCGACGACATGGCCGATTGCCTGACCGAGTATATCGCCGAACGGGTTCTGGAGCGGGAAAAGGCGCTTGAGGGGGATTGGCTCAACACGCGGCTGCGCGAAGTTGCGCTCGACTCCAAGGTGGTTCGGGTCAAGGAAAGCCGCACATCCTGGCTGGCAGTCGCCGGCGCCTTCGGCATCGGCGTTGCAGCAGGTGTCGTCGGTCTGGTCGCCTTCGCCTGGTTCGCCAATCCGTTCTGAAGTCGGTTGGCTGCCGGAGACAACTGACGTCAGGCCCTGTCCGGAATGGTCAACTGACGGTCCTGCAACAGCGTAACCGGCATGTCCGGCTCGGCAAAGCCGAGTTCTGCCATATGGCAGGTCCAGCCGTGACCGGTTTTTTCAATCGTGAAGAGATTGTAGCGGGCTGCCGGTTTCTTGCCGCCTGGCGTGCTGGTGGCCGATGGCACGCCGATGACCGGGACCGGGCCGTTCGGTCCGTCGATACTGTCGATGCTGGCGATATGGGTATGACCGTGCAGGATCAGTTCGGCGCCCGCCTGCTTGACGACAGCCCGTACCCTCGAGGCGTCGGAAAGCCGTTTGTGCCAGTGCGTGGCGTTCTTGAACGGCGGGTGATGCAGCATAACGACCCGAAAGAGGTCCTCTTTGCCGAGCTCTTCCAGTATTTTCTTCAAGCGTTTGCTCTGGCGGCTGCCGACCCTGCCCGTCGCGAACCAGGGAGCGCTCGCACGGCCGGTCGTGACACCGACAAGGGCAACACCGTCACGTTTGCGGATATAGGGGAAGGTGGCTTCAGGCCTGCCGCGTTCGGAAGGCGCGTCCTGCGCGTCGTCGCCTGACATATAGGGCCACCAGGCCGTGCGCGCCTTGCGAACGGCTCCGCGGACATAGGCGTCGTGATTGCCCGGGACGACGGAGACATTTTCCGGCTCGCCGACCTCTTCCAGCCAGGTTCTTGCGCCCGAGATTTCCAGAGGAAGGGCAATGTTCACCAGATCGCCGGTGACCGCGATGTGATCCGGCGCCTGGATCTTGATGTTTTCGACAAGCTGTTCCAGATAGCTGCCGCCCATGATCCTCGAGCGGTTCCGGTGCCAGTTCAGGTACCCGAGCAGACGTTTGGAAAACAGCTGCAGGAGTTTGGGATCCGGCAGCGGACCCAGATGCGGGTCGGAAAGATGGGCAAGCTTGAACATGGGAGCGCATCTTCAAAGCATAAAGCGCCGCGTCAAGGAAAATAACGCAGCGCCTTGAATTTAACGGCAAACTTGCTGGATCAGCCGGAAGTTCTGGAGCGTTTGACCTGAGACTTCGAGGTCTTGCCCGTTCCGGAACCGGAACCGCTGACAGCGCGGGTGGTCTCGCGCAATGTGGCGCCGACTACATTAACAAAACCGAACATCGGTTCTCTCCGTGTGAGATTCTCGACCAGACTTAGTAGTTGGTCGGGAAGGTTGCCAAGGCTGCAGCAATGCGCGGATTGCTGAGATCGATCGCCGGTTTCCACTGATAGTGGCTGCGGCGGATACGGCGTTTGCCAAACAGGGCGCTGAACATGGGTTTTTCCTTTTAGGTTGGCAAACGCTTCGATTGCCTTCGAATTCATCAAGTTGCATGTTATGTAGGCAAGTAACGCACAAATGAGTAGCGTTATTCTGATCTGCCTGCCCTGCAAGAAATGCATGGGTTAATTAAGTTTTACTTCACAATTGCGTCTTGTAACCTCAGGTGAATGTTGACGATCCTGACCTATCTGCCGCCCCGATGGACCACGCGGCTGCTCCTGGGAATCGGCCGTGTCCGCAATCCCTATACGCTTGGTGTCCGGGTGATCGTCGAGGATGCGCAGAACAGGGTCCTGCTGGTCCGGCACAGTTATGTCGCGGGCTGGTATCTGCCTGGTGGCGGTGTCGATAGAGGCGAAACCATGGAGGAAGCGGCCTGCCGGGAAATCCGGGAAGAAGCCGGCATCGCCTGTGCCGGGCGGCCGGTCCTGCTGAATGTCTATCTGAACGAGCAGGCGTCGGGCCGTGATCATGTCGGCCTGTTTCACCTTCAGGACTGGACAGAAGGCTCCGGGTTCCTGAAACCCAACGCGGAAGTGCTGGAGGCCGTTTTTTTCGCGCCGGAACAATTGCCGGAAGACATCAGCGGAGCGACTGTCCGGAGGCTGGCGGAATTTCAGGCAGGGGAGTTCCCGTCAGGCCGATGGTAGGTCAGGGCGCGCACCTGAGGTGTTTTCATGCGAGTTACTGCCGGAAACGCGCTGTTGTCCCCTGGCCTGCCGTGTCATCTGTCAGCTTGTGAAAAGGGCAGTCCCGGCCTTGAGCCGGGACCATGCCAGGAGCGTTGGAGGTCCCGGCTCAAGGCTGGGACGGCAGCGCGTTAAGGCTTATGGCCTCTGAAGACAAATCGGCCGTTCTGCATGGGCTCTCAACGGCTTTGCCTCATTTTCCGGGTCTTCAGGCAGCCGTTTGCAGGCGGTCCCGGTCATGCGGTCTCATGAAGTCGAGGTCCGGGCCAAGGGGAACAATGCGGTGCGGGTTGATGCTCTCGTGGGAGCCGAAGTAGTGCTGCTTGATCGTCGTCATATCCACCGTGTCGGCAACGCCCGGCACCTGGTAAAGCTCACGCAGGTAGTTTGACAAGGCGGGATAGTCCTCAATGCGGCGGATGTTGCATTTGAAATGGGTGACATAGACCGCATCGAAACGCACGAGCGTGGTGAACAGACGCCAGTCGGCTTCCGTCATGCGGTTTCCTGCCAGATAGCGCTGCCTCTTGAGCCGGTCTTCCAGAAAGTCCAGCGTTTCGAAGAGGGCTGTTACTGCTTCCTCATGGGCGGACTGGGTCGTGGCGAAGCCGGACTTGTAAACGCCGTTGTTGACGGAGTGGTAGACGCGCTCGTTGATCGTGTCGATTTCCTTGCGCAGGTCCTCGGGGTAGAGGTCCTGCTTGGAGCCCGTGAGAGCGTCGAAGGCTGTGTTGAACATGCGGATGATCTCGGAAGATTCATTACTGACGATGGTGTTCTCCCGCTTGTCCCAGAGGATCGGAACGGTCGTGCGGCCGGAATAATGCGGGTCGGCCTTCACATAGATGTGCCAGGCAAATTTCGCACCTGTGTGCGGATCGATCTCGGCGAACTCCCAGCCGTTTTCCAGCATCAGCGGCTGGACAGCCGACAGGGACACCAGATCTTCCAGTCCCTTCAGCTTTCGGAATATCATGGTTCGGTGCGCCCAGGGGCAGGCGTAGGAGACAAACAGATGATAGCGATCCGGCTCGGCTTTGAAACCGCTGGTGCCGCTGGGACCGGCGCTTCCGTCAGCCGTGATCCAGTTGCGGAAAGAGGACTCCTTTCGGACAAAGCGCCCTCCGGTTGACCTTGTATCGTACCACTGGTCCTTCCAGACGCCGTCGACCAACAAACCCATTTCTCTCTCCCTGAACCCGATCCGGTTTCGTGCGCTGACAGCGGAAACCGGTCCGCCCGGTTTCAACATTTTGAAATTTCGATCGTCCTGCGACTGCCGAAACGCTGTCCTTCAATACCGCAGTACTTTGTGCGCGTACCGCGAAATTCAATCGGCTGAATGGTTTGTTCGACAACACTGAACAATCCCGACGCGCAAAAAGCGCTGGACCTGCCATACAATTGCGTGGTAACCGCTTGGCCCTCATACGAAGGAAACGCCGGGGGCATATCGAAACCCCCGCGCGATTTTACGAGACTGGGAAAAATGACCGCAGGTCTGACACTCCGACGACGAACCGGCCGACGAGACATTTCTCGTCCGCACCGTCGCGGCTGACCTGATCCCGGACTTCTTGATATGTTTCATCTGGGCCATCGGCAGGCGCGCCTTTCCTGAAGACTGCCTGCTGAGTACAGAAAAATGAAACAGACCACCTGGGTTATCCGGCCCGAAGACGCATCCGATGTCACCGCAATCGACACCCTCCAGGCCGAAGCTTTCGGACCGGGCAGATTTGCACGGACCGCATTCCGTATCCGGGAAAACATGCCGCACCGCGCCGACCTGTCCTTTGTCGCTCTGGTGGGAACGCAGGTTGCGGGTTCGATCCGCCTGACGCCGATCAGCATCGGGGAAAGCAACGCGCTTCTTCTGGGGCCGCTGACAGTTTCACCCGATTTCAAGAACCGCGGTCTAGGCAAAGCGCTGATGCGCACCGCCATGGATGCCGCCGAAGCTGCCGGCGACACGGCCGTGCTTCTTGTGGGAGACGCGCCTTATTACAGCCCGTTCGGCTTCCAGCAGGTGCCTTTCGGGCGCATCACCCTGCCGGGCCCTGTCGATCCTGCCCGCCTGCTCATCGCGCCGCTCAACGGCAGCGAGATGCCTGAGGGCGCGGTGCATGGCGGGCAGCTTTAGGGACCGGGCTCTGCTGTCCCGCGACCGGGGACGGCTGGAACTTCTCCTTTAGCGCCCTTCGCGGTACCAGGTGAGCGATAGGGCTCCAAGGAGCAGGGCGAGACCGAGAAGGCCGATCATCAGGGGATAGCGGTCAACGCCATTGAGGACACTGGCCTCCGTCGCCTTCAGCCCGATCCAGCCGTTCCCGGCGTAGCTTGCCGACTGGCGCATGGAGACGACGCGCGGCATGTCCAGTTCGCCACCGATATCGCGCAGGCGCTGTGAAACGCCACCTGTCGCTTCGCTGATCGGGTCAAGAACTTCGGTCGTGGACAGGACATCGGTATATTCGCGCGGATTTTGCGGTCCGACGTGAATAAGCGCATTCATTTCCCCGTCCGTGACGGCAAAAAGGCCTGTTTCGCTGACCGGCAGGCTGCCATGCCACAGGCCGGGTTGCTGTTCGCTCATGGAGATGTCCCAGCGTTCGCCCGTGGGCGAGACGACGCTCACATCGCCGACAGTATCGCCGAGTGTCTGGCGCTCGATGACCAGCTCCTGGCCGAGAAGCGATACATTCAGCGCCTCTTCTTCCAGATCAGGCTCCTGCATCAGCCAATGGGCCAGGCGGCGCAGCAGCGGCACATGCGGTCCGCCGCCCTCGAAGCCGCGCGCCCACAGCCAGACGTGATCTGACAGCAGCATGGCGACGCGTCCTTCGCCCTCCCGGTTCAGCACCAGGAGCGGTGTATCGCTCGGCCCGGACATCAGTGCCTGGCCGGCGTCTAGCTCGGTATCGACTGCCCGGAACCAGCGGCTCCAGGCCGGCGGATCCTGTTCCGCTCCGGGAAGGCCGCGTGTGACGGGATGGCGTTTTCCAGTGTCGGCCAGCGTGGCATGGAAGGGTTGTTCCAGGACGGTGCCGGTCGGCCGGGCGGGAAGGATTGGGGCAAGAGGCGTTCTGTAGAGGCTGCCGCCTTCTGCGTAATCGGGGCCACCTGCGAGCAGCACCGCGCCACCGTCGCGTACATAGCGGGCGATGTTGTCGAAGTAGAGCATCGGCAGCACGCCACGACGCACATAGCGGTCGAAGATTATCAGGTCAAACTCATCGATCTTTACGGAAAACAGCTCGCGGGTCGGGAAGGCGATCAGCGACAACTGGTTGATGGGGGTGCCGTCCTGCTTTTCAGGCGGGCGCAGGATGGTGAAATGGACGAGGTCGACCGAGGCATCCGATTTCAGCAGATTGCGCCAGGTGCGTTCACCTGCATGGGGGGAGCCGGAAACCAGCAGCACGCGCAGGTTTTCCCGGATGCCGTCGATGGTGACCACGACCCGGTTGTTCAGCGTGGTCAGTTCATCGTTCAGGGGCTCGGCATCGAATTCGAAGATATTGTCGCCGCCATGGGCAATCTCGACGGGAATATCGATCTTCTCACCCGTACGGGCGATGCGCTGGGTGACGACGTCGCCATCGCGCTTGACGGTGACGCGCACCTGATCGCCCGGTCCGGTGCCCTGGCCCTGGTCGACCACGGTCATGCTGACAGTTTGCTCCGATCCCACGAGACCGAACCTGGGGGCCTTGTCGAGCACGAGACGCCGGTCGCGCTCGTCGGGCGTTCCTGTAATCAGGCCGTGCACCGGGGCGTCGAAGCCAAGGGCGCCTGCATTTTCCGGAATGTCGTGGATCTGGCCGTCGGTCACGACGATGACACCGCCGACCCGTTCGGGCGGCACATCCGCCAGCCCGTTGGACAGCGTGTGAAAGACTTCCGTTCCGTCCCCGGATCCTGAATTACGGGCTTCCAGCACCCGGGTTTCAAAGCCCTCCAGGGCTCCGATCCGGTCCTGCAGGAGCTCGGCTGCTTCTTCTGTTGTCGACTGGCGGTCGGCAAGACGCTGGCTCTGGCTCTTGTCGACGACAAGTGCGACGACACTGGTCAGCGGTTCCCTGTCCTCGCGCTCGACGGCCGGATTGGCCAATGCCACGAGCAGCAGAGCCATGGTGCTTGCCCGCAGCACCCAGCCGCGCAGCTTCAGGAAACCTGTTACCGCTGCGACAAGGAAGGCGACGGCAATGCCGGCGTAGAGCGCCCACAGGGGCAGCAAGGGGTCGAAGGAGAGGGACCAGACCATCGGGGTTCCTATTGTCCAAGCCGTTCGAGCAGGGCAGGGATATGCACCTGATCGGCTTTGTAGTTGCCGGTCAGGCCGTACATGACGATGTTGACGCCGGACCGGAAGGCATAGTCGCGCTGCGACAGACTGTTCGGCACCGTCGGAAACATGAATTCGCCCGTTTCGGAAATCGCCCAGGCGGCAGCAAAGTCATTTCCGGTGATCAGTATGGGGGACACTCCGTCGCCGGCGCGCACCGGCCGGTCGCCCCTTGCCGTGCTTTCCTCCAGGCTTTCCACCCACAGCGGGCTTGTCGCATAGCGGCCGGGAAATGAATCCAGCAGATAGAAGGCCTTGGTCAGCACATGATCGAGGGGAACCGGTTCCAGGGGGGGGACATCCAGATCCTCAAGAATTTCACGCAGTTTGAGCGTTGCCGGTGTTGAGGCAAATTCGTTGGCGGTCGCGTTTATATGGTCGCGCGTGTCGAACAGGATCGTGCCACCATTGCGCATGAAGGTGTCGATGCGCGCGATTGTCGTGTCGTCGGGTTTGTCCGCGGCCGGATCTATCGGCCAATAGAGCAGGGAATAGAAGGACAGTTCGTCTCTGGCGATATCAATTGCAATCGGCGAGCCAGGTTCAAGAGCGGTGCGCTCGGCAAGGAACTGGGTCAGGCCGGAAAGGCCGGCGGCGCTGGTGTCGTCAATTTCAGGATTGCCGGTCAACACATAGGCGAGCCGTGTCTGCAGGGTCGACTCCAGAGCCTGCAATTCCGCCGATGTGGACTGCGCGCGTGCGGCATCGGGCGTGATGGTCGCCAATGTCATTCCGCCGACTGCGATGGCAAACGCCATGCTGGCAGCCCTGCCGCGCAGCCCGAGACGGCTCAGGCCGCCTGCCAGCAGGAAGACGGCGATGGCGTCAACGACCATCAAAAGGAAAGCCAGGGTGAAGAACACGGATCTGAGGTCCAGAGGATCGGAGGCGGGATAGGGGGCTTCGGTGGCGTCGCCTTCGAAGGCGGCAAGGTCAAGCGGCATAAGCGCGTCGTCGCTTTGCATCAGGTTCAGCGCGCGGAAACCGTCCTCCGTGCCATAGAGGCCCGGCGGTGTCCTGCGGCTGGCTTGCGCTTCGCGGAACGCGGCGGCGCCGACCGGCGTGACTTCAACCGGTGGCGGGCCGAAGCGGCCATAGCCGTCGAGAAGGCGCAGCGGCGGCAGAACACTCTGGGACGGTGTGCCGTCCTCGGCGGTTTCTGAAGCCGCGGCAACATTGGAGACAGCAAGAATCCGGCGCAGCATGTTCAGGAAAACGCCGGACAGGGGCAGGTTTGACCAGGAGGAATCCGCCGTGACGTGAAAAAGCACCACACTGCCGGCTCCGATGGAAACTGCGGTCACCAGTGGTGTGCCGTCCTCCAGCATTGCCCAGGTTCGGTCGGGCAGATCGGAAGTGGGCTCCGCCAGGACCTGACGGGTTACGGCCACTTCCTCTGGCACCTTCAGTCCCGAGAAGGGCGAGCCTTCGGGGAAAACCGCGAGATGTTGAGGCTGTTTCCAGGACAAGGAACCGCCGAGTGAGCGGTCTCCGGCTCTTAGGCGTACGGGGATCAGCTCGTCGCTGCCACCGGCGGTCCGGGGGCCGGCAAAACGAACCAGAGTGCCGCCGTTCTGTACCCATTCGCGCAGGGTTTGAACCGTCGTGTCGGGCAGGCGGCCAACATCGGCGAGAACCAGAACCGAGATGCCCTGGTCGATCAGGGCGGGCACGGCCACGGCGATGTCGCTGTCCCGGGGGCGGCGGATGTCCGAGAACGGAGCAAGTGCGCGCTCAAGGTAGTAGACCGGCGACAGAAGCGGCTGATCGAGGTCGCCGGACTGGCCGGAAATCAGCCCCACGGTCCGGCGGCGCCAGCTGTCGTCGACAAGCTGCACGGCCCCGGCCGCGGCCTGCCCGGAGATTTCCACCCGGGCGATATCGTTGCGCAACTCGCTCGGCAGGTCGAAGCTGGCCCTGGTTTCGGTGGCGCCGGCGTCAAAGCTGGCCTGAACCTCTCCGAGCACGAGCCCCTTGAGATCGAGAGCGCGCAAGGTCGCGGAGCTGAGTTGCTGGTCAGGATGGCGGACAACCGTCAGCGAAAGTGCGTCGGCGTCATTCGCCAGATCTTTCAGGCCCATGGGTGTTTCGAGACCGGTCAGAACCGTGACGGGGACCTGACCGATGGTCTGCGCGAGGTCGGTCAGAAAGCTGTCCCTGGTGCTGGTGCTGTCGGAAAGCCAGACGACGGCGCCGGGAGGCGATGAGCGGGCCGCTTCGCGCAGACCGATATTCAATTCGCTGCGTCGTGGCGGATAGGGCCGGGGTTCCAGGGCACGCAGTTTTTCCAGGGCGCTTGCAGCGGCCTCCGGGGTAAAATTCTGCGCGGGCCCCTCGGCGGTGGCGGCAAACAGAACCGGTTGACTGTCCTGTTCGGCGGCCATGAGGATCTGCTCGGCCGCGCTCACCTGCGCGTCCCAGCCCCTTGCGGAGGTCCAGCCGTTATCGACCAGCATCCAGAGCACACCTTGTCCGGTTTCGACCGGATCGGCGGAGCGCCACACAGGGCCGGCAAGGGCGATGATCAGGATGGCGGCCAGAAGCAGCCTCAGCAGCGTCAACCACCAGGGGCTGCGCTGCGGCGTTTCCTCATGCTGATCGATGCCGAGCAGCAGACGTGTGGGTGGAAAGGCAATTTCACGCGGGCGCGGCGGGGTCATCCGCAACAGCCACCAAATGACCGGCAAAAGGGCGAGCGCCGCCAGGATCAAGGGCGCGGTGAACGTCAGGGGCAGACCGGCTAACACGGGTCAGACGCCTCCTCTCTGCATGACATCCAGCGCACCCGAAAGCGCGCTGTGCAAGACCAGCAAGGGTTCGGACGCCGGCCGGTCCGTATGATGAAGAACATAGGTCCATCCGGCCCTGCGGGCCATGTCCCGGATTTCCGCCCTGTGGGCTTCCAGCTTTTTCCTGTAATCCTCGCGCCAGTTCTCGGCCCGTCCGGCTGTCAGGCGGATGCCTTTTTCCGGGTCGGTAAACTCGACGCGGCCATCAAAAGGAAAGGTTTCCTCTATAGGGTCGAGCACCTGGACCAGATGACCGCGGGCGCCGGTGCCCGCCAGCCTGGCGATCCATTCGGCGATGTCCTCGATGGGATCAAGGAAGTCGGATATCAGGACCACATCCGCGAAGCGTTTCACCGCGATGGTGTCCGGCAGTGCGACAGGTCTGGAAAGATGGGTCAGGGCATCGGCGAGCCTTTCGGCCGCGCGGCGGTCGGAAAACGGCCGTGTCAGACCCGGAAGACCGATGCGTTCACCGGTTTCCGCCAACATGTCGGCCAGCGCCAGAATGAGTACGATGGCCCGGTCGCGCTTGCTGACGCCCGCGAGACGGGACTGGAAGACCATCGACGAGGACAGATCGGCCCAGAGCCAGACCGTATGGGCGGCTTCCCATTCCCGTTCGCGGACATAGAGGCTGTCGTCCCGGGCGGAACGCCGCCAGTCGATGCGCTTGGCCGGTTCTCCCATGTTGAACGGGCGGAACTGCCAGAAGCTTTCACCGGGGCCGGCGCGGCGGCGGCCGTGCCATCCGGAGATTATGGAGCTTGCGACATGGTTGGCATCGACCAGCAGATCCGGCAGCGCGTCCGCGACTGTGCGGGCTTCGCCGATCACATTCGGCCATGTGCCCTGGTCAATGCCTGCCGTCGTGCTGCTGGGATCCATTCCGTCTGGCTCCTGGGAGAGTGGGTTCGGGGTCAGGCGATCTTTTCTTTGACCCGGCTGATAACATCTCGGACCGTGTGCCCGTCCGCCCGCGCGGCGAAGGTCAGGGCCATGCGGTGCTGCAGGATCGGTTCGGCAAGTGCCAGAACGTCATCCACGGAAGGAGCCAGGCGGCCATCCACCAGCGCCCGCGCCCGCACTGTCAGCATCAGGGCCTGACTGGCGCGTGGTCCGGGTCCCCAGGCGATCAGGTTGGTCACGTCCGAGGCGGCTGCACCTTCTTCCGGGCGCGCTGAACGCACGAGCTTGAGGATCGCTTCAACGACTGATTCCCCAACCGGCATGCGGCGTACGAGCTGCTGGTATTCGGACAGCTCCTCGGCTGTCATCGCCGTTCTGGCCTTGGCCTGGTCGGCGCCGGTGGTTTCCAGAAGGATGCGGCGTTCTGCGTCCAGATCGGGATAGTGAACGTCTATCTGCATCAGGAATCGGTCGAGCTGGGCTTCGGGCAGGGGGTAGGTGCCTTCCTGCTCCAGCGGGTTCTGGGTCGCGAGCACATGGAAAGGCCGTGGCAGGTCATGGGGATTTCCCGCCACCGTGACGTGATATTCCTGCATGGCTTGAAGCAATGCCGACTGGGTGCGCGGGCTGGCGCGGTTGATCTCATCGGCCATCAGAAGCTGTGAGAATACGGGGCCGGGGATGAAACGGAACGAGCGGCCGCCATCCGAACTCTGCTCCATCACCTCCGCACCGAGAATGTCGGAGGGCATCAGATCCGGGGTGAACTGGATTCTGCGGGCGTCGAGCCCGAGCACGGTGCCGAGCGTTTCCACGAGCTTGGTCTTGGCGAGGCCGGGAACGCCCACCAGAAGCCCGTGGCCACCGGCGAGGATGGTGACGAGGGTCTGCTCGACCACGGTTTCCTGCCCGAAGATGATCCGTGCAATGTCTGCCCTGGCGTCCGTGATGCGATCGACCGCACGCTCGGCGTTCTCCGCGACAGCGGCGAGTTCCTGTTCGGTCGGGGTGTTGGGGGAAACAACGCTCATTAATCACCTTTCCCTTTTTTCATCTTCCGGCGGCCGTGCCGAATTGGAAAGCGCCCTGGTCAGGCAGCTGCGACTCGAACACTCTGACACCATATGAAAGGGTAGATAAGGCGCAAATGTGCGCC
This sequence comes from Labrenzia sp. OB1, assembly GCF_001624695.1. Classification (GTDB taxonomy): domain Bacteria; phylum Pseudomonadota; class Alphaproteobacteria; order Rhizobiales; family Stappiaceae; genus Roseibium. The sequence continues at coordinate 125,813 of NZ_JSEP01000009.1, forward strand.
ATACAGTGGAAAGATCGAAGAATCTTCCCATGCTTTGGGGAAAACTCCCGCTTTCGGTGGGGTGAAAGAGGGCAATGACAATTGCGAGAGGATCGGAACTGTTAAATTTCGCGGTGTCCTGCACCCCGACTTGCAAGGGTTTCCTGTTGAATAACGATACGGGCAGCGAAAAAGCCGCCAGTGAAAACCCCACAACCTGCCGGAGAAGAAAAGATCCATGACGGAGCGTTCCACCGATATCGGCAAAAGGATGCCGGAAGGCCTGAAAGCGCTGATGAGCCGCGCGGATGGCGCGGACCGCGCGCCGCCTCCGGTAGAAAAATGGAACCCGCCTTTTTGCGGAGATCTCGACATTCGCATCGCCCGGGACGGAACCTGGCACTATCTCGGTTCGCCTATTGGACGCGAAAGGCTCGTCAGGCTGTTCGCATCTGTCTTGCGCAAGGATGAGGACGGCAGGCACTACCTGGTCACCCCGGTGGAGAAAATCGGCATCACCGTGGAGGATGCGCCGCTGCTTGCCGTCGAAATGGCGGTGGAGGGCAAGGGGCAAGACCAGGCCGTGACGCTCCGGACGAATCTTGGGGATCTCGTGACCGTTGGCCCCGATCATCCGGTGCGGTTTGAAAAAGAAACGGACAGCGGAGGTCTCAAGCCCTATGTTCTTGTCAGAGGCAGGCTCGAGGCGCTCTTTACGCGCGCCCTCATGTATGAGCTTGCGGACATGCTGGAAGAACGAGAAGAGGGAAATGGTGTGGCATTGGGGGTCTGGAGCGGAGGTGCGTTTTTCAGCCTGCCTCGCGATCTGCTCGACGCGCTGGAATGAGTACCCGATCCCTGAAACGATACCAGACGGCTGACTTCATGACTGCTCCCCTTGTGAACACTTCAAGTACCGGATCCGACTGGGCGCAGTACCTGCGGGAACGTCTTGCGGATGCCTCCGGGCGAAACCGCGAACTGGAAACGGGCGACCACATTCTCAACCCGGATCTGGGGCCCTATGCAAGATGGGAGGGCCCACCCCGGGATGCCGCGGTTCTGATCGGACTGGTTGACGGCCGGGATGGGCCCAATGTGATCCTGACCCAGCGCACCGGGCATCTGAATTCCCATGCGGGCCAGATCGCCTTGCCCGGAGGCAAGATCGATCCGCAGGACGAGGGGCCTGTCGCAGCGGCACTGCGGGAGGCGGAGGAGGAAATCGGTCTCCAGCCGAGGCGTGTCGAACTTCTCGGAAGTCTGGCACCCTATCTGACCGGCTCCGGCTATCGTGTCGTACCGGTCGTGGGAGCCGTTACGGAGGCAACCGCCTTGCGTCCCAATCCTGAGGAAGTCGATGACATTTTCGAAGTGCCGCTCGCTTTTCTCATGGATCCCGCCAACCACCAGAAGCTGAGCCGGAACTGGGAGGGGCGTCGGCGTTACTTTTACGCGATGCCCTTCGGTGAACGGTATATCTGGGGTGTTACCGCCGGTATCATCCACTCATTTTACGAAACGGTATGTCGCTGATGCTTCGAATTGTCCTTACGCACCTGTTTCTGTTTCTGTTGCCGTTCTTTTGCTACGCCCTGTGGCTGTGGCTCAGCAAGCGGAGCAGCCATCCGGATCGCTGGTCCAAGGGGCCTATCGCATGGCTGACGCTTGCCGGGCTCGTTCTGGTCATCTCGGGTCTTGCCGGAATGGCCTTGCTCGAGCGCAGTCCTCAAGGCTTGAACTTCATACCGTCCGGAATGCAGGACGGCGTTTTTGTTCCCGGACGGTTCGAATAACACCATGTCATCGGCTGCGGACGAGATACTTGCCCGGGCGGACTGGCTGCAGAGCGCGGCTGTCCAGGCCGTGTTCGCCGCCATCGAACAGGATGGCGACGAGGCACGCGTCGTGGGCGGGGCCATCCGCAACACGCTTCTGGGGCATCCGGTGCCGGACGTCGATATCGCGACGACTGCTTTGCCGCAGAACGTGATGGAGCGCGCGCGCGTGGCGGGCTTGAAAGCCATCGGAACCGGCCTTGACCACGGAACGGTAACTGTCGTGAGCCGCGGTCTTCCGTATGAGGTCACCACCTTGCGCGAAGACGTCGAGACCTTCGGCCGGCAGGCGCGGGTTGTCTTCGGCACGAACTGGGTGAGGGACGCCGAACGCCGGGACTTCACCATGAACGCGCTTTATGCCGACAGGAGGGGCCGTCTGTATGACCCTCTTGACGGCCTGGAGGATTGTCTCGCCGGGCAAGTCCGCTTCATCGGAGATCCAGATGCGCGCATCCGGGAGGACTATCTCCGCATCCTGAGGTTCTTCCGGATCTTCGCCGCCTACGGAGAGGGCGACATGGACGCGGACGGATTGGGGGCCTGCCTGCGGCAGAGAGAAGGCCTGCGGCAATTGTCCGGCGAACGGATCGGCCACGAGATGCGCCGCCTTTTGCGTGCGCGGCGGGCCGCCCCGGCCCTGCGCCTCATGAACGATTGCGGGCTCTGGGAGATCGCGACGGGCGGACTTGCGCGCACAGAAGATTTCAACGCCTTGCGGGGGCTGGAGGATCTGGCCCCGGAAACCAGGGATCCTGAACTCGCACTGGTCGTTCTTGCCGGTTTCGTCCGCGAGGATATTGAACGGGTCTGCGACCGGCTCCGCCTTTCCAATGCGGAACGCAAAAGGATGAAAGCTGCCTGGGCGGTCATGAAACGGTTGAAGGACCCGGTGAATCTGCCATCGGCGGCTTCGCTTCTTTACGAGTTCGGCCGCCTGGGGGCTGTCGACGGGTTGCTCGCGGTCTGGGCGGATCTGCGTGCCCGGAAAACCGCTGACGATCACAGGTTTGCAGAGCTGCTTTCAGGTTTGCGGACAGAGCCGGTGCCGGAGTTCCCGCTGAAGGGGGCTGATCTGATCGCGGCAGGACATCCGCCTGGTTCGGGACTAGGTAATTTTCTCAAGTGTCTGGAAGAGGAGTGGCGTGAAAGTGGATTCGGGCTCAGCAAAAGGGAACTTATGAGGCGCATTACGGAATGCCTTTAAGCGTATTTTAAAGAAAATTGCGCGATCTCTTCCAGAGTTTGTTCATGATTAAACGTGTAGACTTGATTTGAACATTTAGATGGGTGCGATTGGGGGGCAGAGAGTGGAAATTGTTCTGATTTCAGACGGACCTCTTCCAGTCGATTCACCCGCGCGCAAGCTGCCGTTTTTCTTTGCCGCGCGACTGGTCGATATGATCACTCTGTCGCCGCAAACGGTTGCCGACGCAAAAATTGCTGTCGTGGAGTTACAGAACGCAACCGAGCCGGGATTAAAGGTTCTCAAGGCAATCTGGGAAGACCTCGCCTCCGTTCCGGTCATTTGCCTGGTTGACAGGAAGTCCCGCCGGGAAAGCATTCAGGCAGCGGCGCTCGGAAATGCGCACTTGTGCGATCGCGATATGCCACTGGTCCTGCTGCTGAAACGGATCAACAGTCTCGTCAACGAAGACCTGTGTGCTGCCCTGCCTGAGAATGCGCCCGCGCAAACCGTTGAAGCCTACCGGAAAAGCAACGCGTTTCTGCAAAGTCTCTGCCTTTCGACTGTGGAAGATTCACCTATCCAGATCAAACTTCTGAACGACAGCGCCGAAGAATTGCTGACGGCTCTCTCGCTCAACGGCCTTTCCACCTGGCTGGAGGCCGTGCACACCCATCACAGCGGGACTTACAGCCATTCCCTGATGGTGGCGGGTGTTGCGGGCATGTTCGCACTGCACCTGGGCTGGACGGAAGAAGAGTGCAAGGAAGTGATCGCCGGGGGCCTGGTGCATGATATCGGCAAGATGCGCATTCCGCTCTCCATCCTCGACAAGCCGGATGCGCTGACCGGGGAAGAGCGCAAGCTCATATACAAACACCCGGTATTCGGCCGCGACATTCTCAAGCCACGTATGGAAGTTTCGGTCGGGATCAAGAAAATCGCGATCCAGCATCATGAATACATGGATGGTTCCGGCTACCCGCTGGGACTTGATGGCAGCCGGATTTCCCCGCCGGTTCGTCTGATGACGATCAGCGATATCTTCTCCGCGCTGACCGAGATACGGGCCTACAAGGATGGCGCTCCGGCCCGGGTCGCCATCGATATCATGAGGAAGATGGGTCCGAAACTGGACCAGGAGATGCTCTCCAGTTTTCAGGATATGGTTCTGAAGCGGGATCTCGGCGACGTGAAGCGGCAATCGATACACGCCAGTGGCGGTGCCGCCGCCTGACAGCGGTCTTGTTTGTTGAAGTTGGTATTACGGCCATTTCACCAGCGGCGGCATTGAGGACAGGATGGACGCGACGTTTCCGCCCGTTTTCAGGCCGAAAATCGTCCCCCTGTCGTAAAGCAGATTGTATTCCACGTATCTGCCGCGCCGGATGAGCTGTTCCTCGCGCTCCGCGTCCGTCCAGGTCTTCTCGAAGTTCCGCCGCACCAGTTCCGGATAGACATTCAGGAACGCCAGCCCGACGTCTTTGGTGAAGGCGAAATCGTCGTCCCAGCCGCCACTGTTGAGGTAGTCGTAGAAAATGCCGCCGATACCACGCGGCTCGTTGCGGTGTTTCAGGTAAAAATAGTCGTCGCACCAGGCCTTGTAGGCTGGGTAGTCCGCAACCTCATGGGCGTCGCAGGCGGCCTGCATTGCCGCGTGGAAGGTTGTCGTGTCCGGGTCGTCCTGAGTGCGCCGGGCATCCAGAACCGGTGTCAGGTCCGCGCCGCCGCCGAACCACTGGCGGGTGGTCACGACTATTCTGGTGTTCATGTGGACCGCGGGAACATGCGGGTTGCGCGGATGGGCAATCAGGCTGATGCCGGAAGCCCAGAAGCGCGGGTCTTCCTTGGCGCCGGGAATCTGGCCGCGGAACTCCGGCGAAAATTCACCGTGAACTGTCGAGATATGCACGCCTGCCTTCTCGAACACGCGGCCATGCAGCATGGACATCACGCCTCCGCCGCCCTTGGCGCCCGAGCTGTCGGTCCGCTCCCAGGGAGTGCGCTCGAACCGGCCCGCGGGCTGATCGGCGCAAGGGCCGGTGAGGGAGCCAATATGGTCCTCCAGATCCTCGAAGGCCTTGCAGATCCGGTCTCGCAATTGCTGGAACCAGTCCGGGGCAGTGATCTTCTTTTCTTCGATACCGTCCGGGACCGGACCGCCACGAGTTTCAGGAGAGGCAGCATTCATGTGATCGGCCTTGAAGGTTCTGGTCTGTCATGGACGGAAACTGGATTATTCCGGCGTTTTAGGAAATGAGTCCGTTTGCCGCAAGGCCTCGCCCAGCACCATCCCGGCGGAAACCGCCACATTGATGGAGCGCATGCCCTCGGCCATGGGAATTCTGAGCCGGGCGTCGGCGACCTGATGCACCTCCTGCGGAGCGCCGCTGCTTTCACGGCCCATCAGCAAAATATCTTCATGGCTGAAGGAAAAGCCCGTATAATCGGTATCCGAGCCTGTGGTCAGCAGAATGAGGCGCCGGTCCCTGTCCCTGCGCCAGGTGTCGAAATCCTCAAAACAGGTATGGCGCCGCATTGACGCCCTTTCCAGATAATCCATGCCTGCGCGTTTGAGCGCGCTGTCGGAGATCGGAAAGCCAGCAGGTTCGATCAGATGCACGGTGACCCCCATGCAAGCGGCAAGACGCAGGATCGTGCCGGTGTTTTGCGGGATATCCGGCTGAAAGAGGGCTATGTCGGGCATGGGATCCTGGGCAACTGACAACAGGCTGCGGGCATAGCAGCGGCGGACGTCCTTGTCATCGGTACGGCCCCGGTCGTTACATTATTTCCCATGTCGTTTCATTCCCATTTATGAAACCACACCCTAGCATGTGAGCAAGATTCGCTCCTGCCTCCATGGAGACGCCTGTGTCCCCGATTTTTCGTGTCTTTGAAACCTGGATCGATCCGTTCCGGGCCCCGCCCAGCAAGGATATGCCGCGAAGCGGCATCGCCTTTCTAATGTATTTCATCAGCCAGGTCCGCTGGCCCTTTGCCGCGATGCTGGTGCTTGGTGGCGCCGTGGCCTTTATCGAGGTCGGGATTTTCAACTTCCTTGGCGATATCGTCGATCTGCTGGACAGCGGAAACAAGGCGACTTTTTTCACCGACAACGCCTGGACGCTTCTGGGGATGGTTCTTGTCGTGCTCGTGCTGCGGACGGTCACGCTGACACTCATGGCGCTTGTTGAAGAACAGACCATCATTCCGGGATTTTTCAACATGGTGCGCTGGCAATGCCATGGGCGGGTCATGAAACAGGGCCTCGGCTTTTTTCAGGACGATCTGGCCGGGCGGCTGTCGCAAAAGGTCATGCAATCGGGCTATTCCGCCGGAGACTTCATGGTCAACCTGCTGCAGGTCGTCTGGTTTATCCTGGTTTACGCCATCACCACACTGATCCTGGTCACGGAGCTGGATATGCGGCTCGGTGCGATTGTCGGGCTCTGGCTGATCTGTTTCGTTGTGATCGCATGGGCCTTCGTGCCACGCGTCCGCAATGCGTCCAGGGCCGCCGCCAATTCCTATTCCGGTGTGATGGGCCGTCTCGTAGATACCTATACCAATATCCAGTCCGTGAAGTTGTTCGGCTCCACAGTGGAGGAGAGCCAGGGTGCCAAATCCGCGGTAGAGGCCTTTATCGGCAAACTGCAGGCATTCACCCGGCTCCTGACCACGGTCCGTATGACCATGGTCATTCTCAACGGGGTGATGATCGTCGCGATCACCGGCATGGCGCTCAAGGCCTGGCAGGATGGAGCCGTCAGCACCGGCCATGTCGCCTTTGCGCTCAGTCTGGTCCTGCGGCTGAACATCCTGCTCAACCGGCTGTTCAATCAGCTCAACGGCCTGTTCCGCCACTTCGGATCGCTTCAGGACAGCATGGAAACCATCGTCAAGCCGATAACGCTTTCCGACGTGCCGAATGCCCGGAACCTAAATGTACAGGCAGGCGCGGTGACATTTGAGAACATCCGTTTTCACTACGGCAAGAAGAACGGCGTGATCGATGATCTGAGCCTGAAGATCAATCCGGGCGAGCGGTTAGGTGTTGTCGGGCCGTCGGGCGCGGGCAAAACCACCCTGGCAAGTCTTCTGCTGCGGTTCTTTGATGTGGAATCCGGGCGGATCCTCGTGGATGGCCAGGACATCAGGGACGTGTCGCAAGATACCCTGCGCCGAGCCATCGGCATGGTGACGCAAGACACGTCCCTGCTGCACCGCTCGATCCGGGAAAACATACTTTACGGGCGGACATCGGCAAGCGAAGAGGAACTGATCGAGGCCGCCCGCAAGGCGCATGCCCTCGATTTCATCCGGGGCCTCGAGGACAAGCGGGGCCGGAAAGGGTTTGACGCATTCGCGGGTGAACGCGGTGTCAAGTTGTCGGGCGGCCAGCGTCAGCGTATCGCCATTGCACGGGTGCTCCTGAAGGATGCCCCGATCCTCGTGCTCGACGAGGCGACCTCGGCTCTGGATTCGGAAGTCGAAGCGGCTATCCAGGAAAACCTGCAGGGATTGATGGCCGGAAAGACAGTGATCGCCATTGCCCACCGCCTGTCGACGATTGCCGCCATGGACCGCCTGATCGTCATGGACAAGGGGCGGATCGTGCAGGGGGGGAGCCATGAAGCCCTTCTGGCCAATGAAACGGGTCTCTACGCGCAACTCTGGCAGCGTCAGTCCGGTGGGTTCCTGAAAACGGAAACCGAGCCGGCCTGAGGGCATGGTTGAAGCGAAGGGAAGGGGCTCACATCCGGGCGGTAACCGTATGACACCGCGCTTCGGGCAGATAACCGCTGATCCGCCACGGCTTCCAGTCCGTAGACCTCCCGCAATCCAAAAGAGGTTTCCATGCCACAGCTCGTTATCGCCTATTTTCTTACGGTTTCGGTTTTTCTTGCCGTGGACTTCATCTGGCTGTCGCAGATCGCCACCCGGTTCTATTTCGACCGGCTGGGGCATCTGATGATGGAGAAGCCCAATTTGACCGCTGCGGCGGTGTTTTATGTTGTCTACGTTGTGGGGATCATCATCTTCGCGGTGGGGCCCGCGCTCAAGAATGGCAGCATGGGGACTGCCGTCGTCTATGGTGCCCTGTTCGGGTTCTTCACCTATGCGACTTATGATGTCACCAACTTCGCGACGCTCAAAAACTGGCCGCTGAGCGTTGTCGCCGTGGATATTGCCTGGGGCACCACCTTGTCGGCCTTCTCCGCCGGTTCAGGCTATTTTCTGACCCGACTGGTTTCCTGAAAAGGCGTCATGCAGCTTTATAAGGTGCAACCGGCATAAATTTTCGCCAGTTCTCAGTCTAGATCCTGTCGTTTTTTTACAATTTTCGCCGAACTTACAGGTTTGAGGGCAAGTAATTATTGATATTAATGACAATATTCATTAGGTGATTTCCTGATTAGAAATTGTATGTGGATTTTCCAATAAGGTAAAATCCGATTGTTCCCTGAAGTGAAGGCGGGTTATGTCAGGATTTTTGGCGGGATTGCCAATTTTGGATCTGATAATCTGTCTGGTGGCGGTGGTTGTTTTCTTCGTCATCGGGTATTTAAGTGGGCTCAGAAGGAACGCTGCGGCGCAGGATACGGGTGTGTCCGAATTCGGCAACGATGCCGCCATCCTGAAACTCGTGGTGGAACATGCCCATGAGGGCCTGGTGATGCAGGACATCTACGGGCGTATTGAATGGACCAACCCGGCTTATTCCCGCATCACAGGCTATTCCGCCGAAGAAATCCGGGGGCGGCGGCCGCAGGAATTCATTCTCGCGCCAGAGAGCCAGATTCCTCCGGAAGAAATCGAGACCTACAAGTTCGATTTGACAAAATACCAGTCCGGTTTCGAGGAGCTGATCCGGAACAGACGCAAGAACGGGGAGTATTTCTGGAACCAGCTGACCTTCGCGGTTTTCGAAGGAAAGACTTCGGAAGCCTCGAAAATAATCGTAATTTGCCGTGACGTCACCAGCCAGGTTGAGCACATGAAAGAGCTGGAACTGGCTCGCAAAACGCTCAAGCACCAGGCCGAACATGACGATCTGACCGGCATAGCCAACCGGGCCAAACTGTCGAAGTTTCTTCAGGAAGCCGTCTCGGCGGCCAATGAGGCGGAGCGGAACATCGGCATCATTCATTTCGATCTGGACCATTTCAAGGAAATCAACGACAGCCATGGCCACGGGGTGGGAGACGCCGTCCTGCGGCACGCCGCCAATGTGCTCAAGTCAGTGCTGGGGGACAGGGGGCTTGCCGCAAGGACTGGCGGTGATGAGTTTATCGCGGTCGTTTGCGAGCCGTGCAGCCGCGAGGAGTTGCAGGCGCTGGGCAGCCGGCTCCTTGATGGCCTGGCAAAACCCGTGAAGGTGGACAGCCTGAGCCTGCAGGTGAGCGTCAGTGTCGGGCTGGTGCTCGCCGAGAATGCGAAGTCGAGTGCTTCCGAATTGATCAACCGCGCCGACATGGCGCTCTATGCCGCCAAGAAATCGGGACGCAGCCGGATCGCCTGGTATACGGATTCCCTTGGAGCGGCACATCGCCATAAGCGCATGACGATGGCGCAGCTCGACCAGGACCTGGAATCCGGCCGACTGACCCTGCTTCTGGAGCCGCAATACAGTTTCGAACACCAACGGATCATAGGTTACGAGGCATCCGCTTGCTGGCTGCATCCTTCACAAGGGCTGGTCGACCCGGTCGAGATGCTGTCCGTGCAGGAAGATTTCAAACGCATAGCCAGAATTGAACATTTTGCGCTACGCGGCGGGATTACGGAGATCAAGCGGCTCCGGGAAACCTCGAACCATCCCTTTTTCCTGTCCGTCAACCTGACGGGCGCGAGCCTGAAGGACGCGGGCTTCAAGGATGCTGTCGCGGACCTGTGCGAGGAGAACCTGTTCGCTAGGCAGGACATCGTCGTTGAGTTGGACGAGAGTATAATCCGGCTCGACGAGCCCGAGGGTCTGGGGGATCATCTCGGCAAGATTTCCGAGTTGGGCTGCCAGATCGCACTGGACAAGTTCGGCAGCGGAAATGGCGGAGCCGGTCAGCTCATTCATCTCAATGCCAACAGAGTGAAGATCAGTCCGTTGCTGATTTCGGGCCTCAGGGACGGGACAAGTCAGCAGCAACTGGTCGAATCGATCATCCGGCTGGCCGTCACGCTCGGGCTGGAAACATCCGCGGCAGGTGTGAACACGCCGGAAGAGGCGGGGATCCTGAGAAAGTCAGGTTGCGCGGTGATCCAGGGAGAGGTGATCTCAAAGCCGATGACCCCGAGACAAGCGGAGTTGCATTTCCAGGATTTCATGCCGCAGTTCGAAACGCATTAGAGTCATGTGGAAGCGGTTGTGTCCCAACGGCAACAGTCGCTCCGTCATGCTGCATTTGGTCGCATTTTTTCTTTTCAACGCCTGCGATTGCGGTTACCAACGTAGCCAGTCAACCGTCGATGGTTGGCTTTTCAACCCAAGCAGCCGCCCGGCTGCGCAACCAGGAGGGCTTACATGATAGATCGTCGCATGATCCACCCATCTGCCGCCTTCATGGGTTGTCCGGGTTCCGCTGTCCGCTTCCGCTAGGAAGCCACAGCCCCTCTCCATTCTTCAAGACCTTGCGGTGACCGGCTCAAGCCGTTCCGTACGTGCTGCACGCGTGTTGTACCCGTGTCTGCCGTCACCAGTATAACGATCCCGTTTCGGAGCTGATTCCGATGTCTATTCAATACGCACCGCACGTCGCTGCCCTGGCAGAGCGTTCGGATTTCGAAGTGCCGCCTCCGAAAGAGCCCCAACCGGGACTTTTTCGCCGTATCCGCCGCATTGCGGTGGCCGGTGGAGTCTTTTTGGCACTGACTTTCGCGATTGCCGTGATGTTTTTCATTCCGGTGCTCGTTTTCAATCTGGGCCGGATCGAGGCTCTGGAAGTTGCGGGTGAGCTGATCCCGGTGACGGTGTTCGCCGACCAGCTCGCCGCGCTTTTCTGGGGGACGTTCATCCTTGCCCTTACATTTACGTGTCTGGTCGCCGGCTCGCGTCTGTGCGCTCCCGACAGCTTTGTTCGCCCGGTTCAGCAACCGCCGCTTCAAGACAGTTCACTGCATCTGGTCTCTGTTCTGCGGTTGATCGGGTCTGAGAGGTAAACATGTTTGACCGGTTCGAAAAACTCGTTGATCCGTTTGAAAAAACGGACCTCGATGTGCCTCCGAACGGATTTTGGGCCTTCTGTTGGTATTACACCAAACCTGTGTGGCCGATCCTGGCCGCGGTCTCGGTTCTGGGCGCGATTATCGCGTTCCTGGAAGTGATGATCTTCACGTTTCTTGGCGAGCTGGTTACCTGGCTCGGCACGGAAAACGCGGAGACATTCTTTCAGGACAACTGGCCGCAACTGATATGGATGGGATTGGTGGTCGTCGTGTTGCTCCCGGGCTGCGCCGCCATCTGGGAAATCCTTTTCCATCAGGGTCTGATGGGCACTTATCCCATGTCGGTACGCTGGCGGGTTCACCGCTATCTGCTTCGGCAGAGTATATCGTTCTACCAGAACGATTTTGCTGGCCGGATCGCCAACAAGCTTATGCAGACGGCGCTTTCGGTTCGGGAAGTCGTGACCCGCATCGCCGACATTCTGGTTTATGTCGCGGTGTATTTCATTGCCGCCCTGTTCGTGGTGGCGGATGCAAGCCTCTATTTCCTGATCCCGTTCGCAGCCTGGTTCGGGTGCTACATGGTGACCATGCGGATCTTCATTCCGCGCTTGAAAAATGTTTCCAGGGAGCAGGCGGATACGAGGTCGCTCATGACCGGGCATGTCGTCGATGCCTACACGAACATCTCGACGGTCAAGCTGTTCTCCCACGCCGAACGCGAGGAGGAATATGCCAGGACGTCGATGACGTCGTTCCTGAAAACTGTCTTTCGGCAAATGCGGCTGGTCACGGGGATGAACATCACCCTGACGATGATCAACATGTTGCTGCTGTTCTCGGTGGCGGCGATGTCGATCGGACTGTGGCAGGTCGGGCGGGTGACCACGGGTGAAATTGCGGTGGCGGTTGCGCTTGTCCTCAGATTTCAGGGCATGTCGCAATGGATCCTGTGGGAAGTGTCGGGACTGTTCGAGAATATCGGAACGGTTCAGGACGGCATCAACACCATCGCGCGGGAGCGGGATGTCGTCGATGCTCCGGATGCCGTCGGACTTGCGGTTCCCGCAGGCGAAATCCGCTTCGAGGGGATCTGCTTCCATTACGGCAAGCAGTCAGGTGTCATCGAGGATCTGGACCTGACAATCCGCTCCGGAGAGAAAATCGGCCTGATCGGCAGGTCCGGCGCCGGAAAGTCCACGCTGGTCAACCTGCTGCTGCGGTTCTACGACCTGGAGCGTGGCCGGATACTGATCGACGGTCAGGATATCGCCAAGGTGCGCCAGGACGATATCCGCGCCAATGTTGGTGTCGTGACGCAGGACACATCGTTGCTGCACCGGTCGATTTTCGAGAACGTTGCCTATGGCAAGCCGGACGTCAGCCGTATCGAGGTGGAAGCTGCGCTCGAAAAAGCGCATGCCCACAGCTTCGTGCGGGACCTGTCGGACCTCAATGACCGCACCGGGCTGGATGCCCATGTCGGCGAACGGGGTGTCAAGCTTTCCGGTGGTCAGCGCCAGCGGATCGCGATCGCCCGGGTGCTGTTGAAAAACGCGCCGATCCTGGTTCTCGACGAGGCGACTTCGGCACTCGATTCGGAGGTGGAACTGGCGATTCAGGACAGCCTGTTCGACCTTATGGAGGGTAAGACCGTGATCGCGATTGCCCACCGCCTGTCGACCATCGCGGCCATGGACCGGCTGATCGTCATGGACGAAGGCCGAATCATCGAAGAGGGCTCGCATCAGGAGCTTCTTGAGAAGAACGGTCTTTATGCGCAGCTGTGGCAGCACCAGTCCGGCGGGTTCCTCTCGTCCGTCGTTGCGGCCTAATATTAACAAAGAAGAAACGCGGGACCGAGATTCAGTTGAATTACGGTCTTGCGCTTCTTAACCAAATAAGGGCAGAAAAGCGGCAAGGCGGAGCTTTTGGCTGCGACATATATGTTTCGAGGCGTTTGTTGAACTGGACAAGCGTTTCGAAGGGTGCAAAAAGACAAACCGCTTGACCGGCGCGGAGAGAGTGCCGTACCCGGTCCCCGAGAAGCCCGGCATCGTTCCGAGCCCCTTCTTTCCTGAAAAGAAGGGTCTCCCGAACGTTATGCGGGCTTTCGGTACAGGTTGAACAGGTTTCGAGAGGACGCGACCTTGGTACATTCGGAACAGGCGGAACCGACCCGCCGCGATTTCCTCTACATTGCGACTGGCGCCATGGGCGTTGTAGGCGCCGGCGCGCTGGTATGGCCGTTCGTCGATCAGATGAACCCGGATGCCTCCGCATTGGCTCTGGCTTCCATCGAGGTCGATGTGTCTGCCGTCGAAGAGGGCCAGTCAATTACAGTCAAATGGCGCGGGAAGCCAGTTTTCATCCGCAACCGTACGGAAACGGAAGTGGACGAAGCCAAGGCTGTTCCCGTGGACGATCTTCCGGACCCGCTGGCGCGAAACGCCAACCTTCCGGCGGATGCGCAGGCAACCGACCCCAACCGCGGCGTCGCCGGTCAGGAAAACTGGCTGGTTCAGGTCGGGATCTGTACCCACCTGGGCTGCGTGCCAATCGGCGATTCCGGCGATTTCGGTGGCTGGTTCTGCCCGTGTCACGGTTCTCACTATGATACCGCCGGCCGTATCCGCAAGGGCCCGGCTCCCGAGAATTTGCTGATTCCGCCGCTCGAGTTCGTCAGCGGCTCGACGATCAAGATCGGCTAACGGCAAGAAATTTCAGGAGACAGCCATGGCTGGACATTCAAACTATGTACCGCAGAGCGCCGCGGCAAAGTGGCTGGAGAGCCGCCTGCCGGTCATTTCGCTCGTGCGCGGCTCTTTTGTCGATTTCCCGACCCCGAAGAACCTGAATTACTGGTGGGCCTTCGGCGGCATCCTTTTTTTCGTGCTGATCGCGCAGATCATCACCGGCATCGTCCTGGCGATGCACTACACGCCGAACGCGGGCCTCGCCTTCGACAGTGTCGAGCATATCATGCGCGACGTGAATTTCGGCTGGATGCTGCGCTACCTGCACACCAACGGCGCGTCGATGTTCTTCATCGCCGTATATATCCATATTTTCCGCGGTCTCTACTACGGCTCATACAAGGCGCCGCGCGAGATCTCCTGGATCCTCGGCGTGATCATCTTCCTGATCATGATGGGCACGGCCTTCATGGGCTACGTGCTTCCCTGGGGCCAGATGTCCTTCTGGGGCGCGACGGTTATCACCAACCTGTTCTCGGCCATCCCGATGGTCGGCGAGGCGATCCGCACCTGGTTGTGGGGCGGCTTCGCGGTCGATAACGCGACGCTGAACCGCTTCTTCTCGCTGCATTACCTGTTGCCGTTCATGATATTCGGCGTGGTTATCCTGCACGTGTGGGCATTCCACACGACGGGCAACAACAACCCGACCGGTGTGCAACCGAAGACCAAGCAGGACACCATTCCTTTCCATCCGTACTACACGGTAAAGGACCTGTTCGCGATCGTCGTCTTCATGATCTTCTTCTCCTGGTTCGCTTTCTATGTGCCGAACTACATGGGCCATCCGGACAACTATATCGAGGCGAACCCGCTGGTGACCCCGGCGCATATCGTACCCGAATGGTATTTCCTGCCGTTCTACGCGATCCTGCGCGCCGTTCCCGACAAGCTCGGCGGTGTTGTGGCGATGTTCGGTGCAATCGCGATCCTGTTTGTCCTGCCCTGGCTGGATACATCCAAGGTCCGCTCCGGCACCTACCGTCCGCTGTTCAAGCAGTTCTTCTGGATCTTCGCCCTGAACGCGGTGGCGCTCGGTTATCTCGGCGCGATGCCGGCGGAAGGAACCTATGTTCTTCTCTCCAGGATCTGCACCATCTATTACTTCGCCCACTTCCTGATCATCCTGCCGATGCTCGGGTTCCTCGAGAAACCGCGGCCGGTGCCGACTTCCATTTCCGAAGCGGTGCTGAAGAGCGGGGCCGGCAAGCCGGCCGGTGCGACAGCCGCACCGGACACGAAGTAACGCGAACCGGATCAGGAGTTAGTTGAGACAATGAGCACCATGATCAAAATGGTTCGTTCCTTCGCCACGGTGGCGGCCCTTGCCGCCGCCACCCCGGCTCTTGCCGCTGGTAACGCGCCGCATATCGAGCGTGAGCAATGGTCCTTCTCCGGACCATTCGGCTTCTTCGATCGCGGCCAGTTGCAGCGTGGCTTCAAGGTCTACCAGGAAGTCTGCGCGTCGTGCCACGGCGTGCGGCAGCTCGCCTTCCGTAACCTTGCCGATTACGGCGGGCCTAGCTTTACCGAGGATCAGGCAAAGCAGATCGCGTCCGAGTATACGGTCGTCGACGGTCCCAACAGCGATGGCGACATGTACGATCGTCCGGGTATCCTGGCGGACAAGTTCCCGTCACCGTTCCCGAACGAGGAAGCCGCACGTGCATCCAACGGCGGAGCCTATCCGCCGGACTTCTCGCTGCTGGCAAAAGCACGCGCCGGACATCGCGGTTTTCCGTGGTTCGTCTTCGATGCGTTTACCCAGTATCAGGAGCAGGGCCCGGACTACATCTACGCGCTGCTGACCAGCTATCCGGAAGAAAATCCGGCGTGTCTGGGAGAGGATTTCAGCGGTTACTACAACCCGAAATTCCTTGGCGGTTCGGTGACTGCGGAAGAGTGCGCGCATGAGCATCTGACCGGTGGCCCGATCGGCATGGCGCCGCCGCTTTCGGAAGAAATCGTCGAATATACCGACGGCACGCCGATGACGGTCGATCAGTATGCACGCGACGTTTCCGCGTTCATGATGTGGGCTGCAGAGCCGCATCTCGAAGAGCGCAAGAAAATCGGCTTCCGCGTGATGATCTTCCTCATCTTCTTTGCCGGCCTGCTCTACTTCACCAAGAAGAAGATCTGGAGCAACGTCGACCATTGATCGAACGTTGACACAGTGCATTATGAAAGCCGCCGGTTCCCGGCGGCTTTTTCTTTGAGAGGTGACGGAATGCGCCGCATATCGATTTTCCTGGGCGTGCTGCTTTTTCCCGCATCGGTGTTTTCCCAATCCGCGGCAATGCATTCGGTTGCTGTTCTGGACCTGCAGATCGCCATGAGAGCCGCACTGCGGGCGGTCGAGGTCTGCACCGAGGCCGGACATCAGGTCGGCGCGTCGGTTGTCGATCGCTTTGGCGTCGAACAGGTGACGCTGCGCAGCAACATGGGCGGGGCGCATGTGGCCGAAACGGCACGGCGCAAGGCCTGGACGGCGGCAAGCTTCAACATGCCCACGCTCGATATGGATACGCTCGCCGAACCCGGCAGGGCCTGGGGCCTTGCGACCGTCCCGGGCGCGGTGACGCTTGGCGGCGGGCTGCCGATCGTGTCCCAGTCCGGTGAACTGCTCGGCGGCATCGGCGTTGCCGGCGGTGGCGGCGGCGACAACGAGGCGCAATGCGCCAAAGCCGGCCTTGACGCAATTGCCGATCAACTGAAATAAACCACGCGGATTGTTGTCCGGCGCTGAAACCCAGGGCCGGATGGACCGGATATTTATCAGGAGCGGGCATGGCAGACGCAGTCTTGGGCATCATCGGCGGGTCGGGCATTTACGATTTGCCGGGTCTTGAGAATTCGGAGTGGATCAGTGTCGAAAGCGCATGGGGAACACCTTCCGATCAGGTGCGGATCGGCACCGTTGACGGACTGAAGATCGTCTTCCTGCCGCGTCATGGCCGGGGCCATGTCTATTCGCCGACCTCCATCAATTACCGCGCCAACATCGATGTCATGAAGCGCTGCGGTGTCACCGACCTGCTGTCCGTCTCCGCATGCGGTTCGCTCAAGGAGGAACTGGGGCCGGGAAGGTTCGTGCTTGTGGATCAGTTCATCGACCGGACGATCGCGCGGGAAAAGAGCTTTTTCGGTACCGGATGCGTCGCCCATGTGTCCATGGCGACCCCTGTCAGCCCGAAACTCGTCGATGCCGTTGCCGCCGCAGCAGAAGCCGAAAACCTCGCCTACACCAAGGGCGGGACCTATCTTGCCATGGAAGGGCCGCAGTTTTCCTCACTCGCCGAAAGCAAGCTTTACAGATCCTGGGGTTGCGATGTGATCGGCATGACAAACATGCCGGAAGCCAAGCTCGCCCGCGAGGCCGAGATCTGTTACGCGACCGTTGCGATGGTCACCGATTACGACAGCTGGCATCCGGACCACGGTGAGGTCGACATCCAGGCGATCATCAAGGTGCTGCACGAAAATGCCGACAATGCGCAGCGTCTCGTTGCCCGCGTTGCCCGCGACCTGCCGCGCGAACATCAATCCTGCCCGGCCGGTTCCGACACGGCGCTGGAGTTCGCCATGATGACGGCGCCGGAAAAACGGGATCCGGAACTGGTCGCCAAACTGGACGCCGTTGCCGGACGCATTCTGAACAAGGCCACCTGAGCGGGGGCCAACTGCGGACGCGAGTGAAATGACTTCGACCGGCGGCCCAAACTTGCTATAAACCACGGCCGGACCCGGTCCCGGTCCGGCGTCAGATCAAAAGCCCGGCCCAGTTGCCACTGTTCCGGGAACCGCACCAGAAAGAGAGTTCGATGACCGAACAGACGATCCAGGATGAATTGATCTCGTCGATACGCACGATCAAGGACTATCCGAGCGAAGGGATACTGTTTCGCGACATCACCACGCTGCTGGGCGATGCAAGGGCCTTCCGCCGTGCGGTGGACGCTTTGGTGCAGCCGTGGGCCGGATCGAAGGTCGATCAGGTTGCCGGCATCGAGGCGCGCGGCTTCATTCTGGGCGGCGCGGTTGCCCATCAGGTTTCCTCGGGCTTCGTTCCGATCCGCAAGAAGGGCAAGCTGCCGCATGAGACCGTGCGCATCGCCTATTCGCTGGAATACGGCCTGGACGAGATGGAAATGCACAAGGACGCCATTCAGCCGGGGGACCGGGTCATCGTGGTGGATGACCTGATCGCCACGGGCGGGACCGCGGAGGCGGCCTGCAAGCTGCTCAGGTCCATGGGTGCGAATATCGAGGCGGCTGTCTTTATCGTCGATCTGCCGGATCTGGGCGGGCGCAAGAAGCTGGAAGCGATGAACGTTCCGGTGCGCACCCTGGTGGAATTTCCGGGTCACTGAGCGCTCATGCAGGGAGGAACCGGCACAGGGGGCGGCAAGCCGGAATTTTCGCAGGCGTTTCAGCGGGACTTCGAAACCCTGCTGAAGTGGCGCCGCGATGTGCGCCGCTTCCGGACCGATCCTCTTCCCGAGGGTGTTCTCGATCATCTTCTCGCTCTGGCCGATCTTGCGCCGTCCGTCGGCAACAGCCAGCCCTGGCGGATCGTGATCGTCGACAGCCCGGAAAAGCGGGCAGGTATCGTCACGACTTTCGAGACGGAAAACGAAGCGGCCGCGCGCCGCTATGACGAGGACGCGGCGCAGCGGTACCGGCAGCTCAAGCTTGCGGGCCTGAAGGAAGCACCCGTTCATCTGGCCGTCTTCTGCGATGGTGAGCCCGCACAGGGACATGGCCTCGGACGGGCCACCATGCCGGAGACACTCGCCTATTCCACTGTCAGCATGATCCACACCTTCTGGCTGGCGGCGCGGGCGGAGGGCGTCGGTGTCGGCTGGGTATCGATCCTGGATCCGGGCGCCGTCGGGAAAATCCTCAAGGTTGACGAGGACTGGCGGCTCGTGGCTTATCTATGCGTCGGTTTTCCGGAAGAAGAGCATATCGATCCGGAACTTGAACGCGCGCAGTGGCAAGCGCGCAGTCCTGTGGAGACGCGGTTGTTTCGGCGTTAGAGCATCCCGGGTTCGGACGAACCCGGTATTGCTGCACTTGTGTTTCAAAAGCGGTCAACGCTATTGCCGTCGTGTATTGCCGCATGACGGCAGGTTGATCTGGGAGCGATTAATGCCTGTGATCATTCGACATACCGAAGACAGAGACCATGCGGACGTGCATCAGCTGCTCACGGACCGCTGGACCGCGCCGGAGATCATGCTTGATAACGAGATGCTCGATGCTTCGCGCCTGCCCGGATATGTCGCCTATGACGGCGCTGAACTTGTCGGCCTCGTCACGCTGGTCAAGCGCGAGGGCGAGTGGGAAATCCTGACGCTGGATTCGATCAACCGTTGGGGCGGGGTTGGCAGCCAGCTGCTCGATGCGGTGATCAGTGAGGCGCGGTCGAAAAACGTCCCGAGGCTGACCGTGCGCACCTCCAACGACAATCTGGATGCCTTCCGCTTCTACCAGCGCCGCGGTTTCCGCCTGGAGCGGATCGGCCAGGGGGTTATCGACGAAGAGCGGAAACAGAAGCCGGCCATTCCGCTGCGCGGCGACTACGGTATCGAGATCCGCGACGAAGTGCTGTTCGCCCGAACTCTCTGAACCGGATTACCCTTCAAGAGTTGAGCGCTGACGGAGCTCTTCCGCTGTGAGCGCCGTCTCCGCGTGCCAAGTTGCACTGCAGCGAACAATAGTTATAATTGCCATATCCCACCATCATCTCCCTCGTTCGAGGGGGACCCGACCCTGTTTTGCTCAGAATTTCTGAGGAAGGAATTTTATGCCTGAAGTCAAGTCGCTCGAGTCAGCTGAAGACATCTCGGAAATTGCTTTCGGATTCATGGGGTCAAAAGCCCTTTTTTCTGCTCTGCATGTGGGATTGTTTTCAACTCTTTCCGAAGCGACTTTAACTCCGGAAGAAGTCGCTGCGAAAAGTCTTCTTGATCTCGACCGTGCGACGACATTGCTGACGGCGCTGACAAGCCTCGGACTGGTGCGCCGGGATGGGGACGGGTTCACCAATTCTCCAGCGGCCGAAGCGTTTCTTGTGAAAGGGCGCAAATATGATTTCGGTGATTATCTGCGGTTTCAGATCGACAGGCAGATGTATCCGTTCATGACCCAGCTCAACGATGCGCTGACCGACAGTCTCGACAAGGATCAGGTTGCGTCCTACGAGGACTGGTTCAGCGACCCGGAAGAAGCGCGGCTCTATTCGCGCTCCCAGCATGCCGGTTCACTCGGACCGGGGCGCGGGCTTGCGAAAATGGTGGATCTGTCCAAGGTGAAAACGCTTCTGGATGTCGGCGGGGGAACCGGCGCGTTTTCGATTTCCCTGTGCAAGGCCTATCCGCAACTGACGTCGACCATTCTTGATTTTCCGAATGTGGCCGGGGTTGGCGAGGAATTCATCGCGGAAGAGGGACTTTCGGGCCGGATCACCTACCGCCCGGGCAACGCGCTCAAGGACAGTTGGCCGGAAAGCGCGGACGCGGTGCTGATGTCCTATCTTTTTTCCGGTGTTCCGGGAACGGCGATCCCCGGTCTGGTGCGCAAGGCCGGTGAGGTGCTTACACCCGGCGGGCGTTTCATGGTGCATGACTTCATGGTCGACGAGAACCGTGAAGGTCCGAAACTTGCCGCGCTCTGGCAGCTTCAGCATACCGCTTTCAATCCGGAGGCCCGATCCATCACCAGCGACTATGTGGCTGGGCTGATGGAAGCGGCCGGATTTGACGAGGTCAGAACGGAAGTGATGATCCCCGGCATGACCATGCTCGTGCATGGCCGCAAGCCCGCCTGATACGTCGCCGGTCCGATTTCATCTGTCTGTTTTTTCCTGGCCGGCGCTCAGCTCTTGCGCCGCTCCACGAAGACCGTTCCCTTGAAGGAAAACACCAGATTTCCATTCTGATTATGCGCCAGCATGTCGGAATGGATCAGGCCCCACTCGGGGCGGCTGCGGCTTTCCGTCTTGCCGGTCACGACCCGGCTGTAGTGCAAGGTATCGCCGGCAAAAACCGGCTTGATCCACTTGAGATCCTCAAAGCCGGGGGAGGGGCCGAGCTTTGCCGGCGTCCGCCCTTCTTCAAGTGCCTGCCGGTGAAGCGCCTGATGCGTGGCGACAAACAGTTTCATGAATACTGATGCCGTGTGCCAGCCGGAAGCGCACAAGTGGCCGAAATGGGTTTCGGCTGCGGCTTCTTCGCTCAGATGGAAAGGCTGGGGATCGAACTTGCGCGCGAACCGGACAATCTCGTCGCCTGTGAAGGTATACGCGCCAAGGTCCAGCGTTTCGCCGACGGCGATCTCTTCGAAAAATGCGGTCATGCCTGCTGATCCCTTTTGGCGAAAAGGATAGGGTTCTCCCACTGGATGACGTTGGCGCCGGCCTGGTTGGTCGTTGTCAGCCGGATGGTCACAAGACCAAGATCCTGCCTGGAGCGCAGGCTCTTGGCTCGCACGACTTCAACTCTGGCCGAGAGCGTGTCGCCGGGGAAAACCGGGCGCATCCACTTGAGACTGCTGATTCCGGGAGACCCCTGGCACGTGCTCTTGTTGAGCAGGCCCTTGGCCAGCAGGCTCATGACCAGGCTGCCGGTATGCCAGCCGGAGGCCGCCAGTCCACCCAGCAGTGAGGCCTTGCCAGCCTCTTCGTCCACGTGAAAGGGCTGGGGGTCGAACTCACTTGCGAATTCGACGATGTCTTCCTTGCTGACGGTCACCGAGCCGAGATCAAACTCCTGCCCCGGTTCGAAATCTTCAAAATGAATCAGGTCGGGCATGGATTCCGAAGGCTGTCGTGATTGGTCGGGAACGCGACACATCCGCATTCCGGTGTGATGAAGAGCGACAAAAGGTCAGTCGTAATAGACCTCGTTGTCGTCCATGTAGACATTGCTGGCTGCGCATATGTCGATGCTGATGGGGTCATCCATCACTTCGCTGCCGTCGTCACCCAGCCAGCCGATCTGAAGGGTCTGATCGCAATTGCCGGTATCGGCCAGGAATTCGGCTTCGGCGACTTCATCCGGTGCGAGCGCGTCGGCGAGCCAGTTGTCGCTCCAGCCGTTGCCGTCATTGGTGTAGAAGCCGACAACGATATTGTTTGCCGTGTTGTTGTGGATCTGAAAATAGCCTTCCGACCCCGTCCCCTGAGCAAATGCGGTCATTGAACCGGCCAGAAGAGCCAGGCCGGTGACGGTCACTTTCATGAGTTGCATCTGTTTTCTCCCCCGGCAATCGCTGCCCTTGTCTTGATGACGGCTGCCGAGCCTAGTTCTCACCGGGGGCGAAGTAAAATCCTTTCGCGTCAGGACATCGGGCGAGCGGAGC
Source organism: Labrenzia sp. OB1 (assembly GCF_001624695.1). Lineage (GTDB taxonomy): Bacteria > Pseudomonadota > Alphaproteobacteria > Rhizobiales > Stappiaceae > Roseibium. The sequence goes on from NZ_JSEP01000009.1 coordinate 148,102, forward strand.
GTCGCGACGTCCGGTTTCACGTTGTCACATGCTTGCGCCAGTCATGTTCCTCGCGAAAGCCAAGGACTTCGCGGATCTTCCGGTTGGAGAACAGCGCCTCGTGCTCGCCGAGTTCGCGGCTGAGCGGAACCTTCGGGAAAAAGCGCTTGAGGATTTCGGTATTGGGGATGTCCACGGAGTTGGTGTCGTTGCCGGCGTTGAACACCTGATAGCCGAGTCCGTCCTTTTCCAGGCACAGATCGACGATCTGGCCGAGGTCGCGGGCGTCGATGTAACAGAAGATGTTGCGCCGCCGCTGCGCCGGGTTCTTGAAAAAGTCCGGGAAGCGGTCGTATTCGTGCGGCTCGATGACATTGCCGATCCTGAGGGCGTAGATGTCGAAGCCGGAGCGCCGCTGGAAGGCGCGCGCCGTCTGTTCGTTGACGACCTTGGAGAGCCCGTAGCTGTCCATCGGGTCGACATCGTAGTCCTCTTCCACCGGCAGAACCTTTGGGTCGGCCACGCCGTCCGCGAAGCAGACGCCGTAAGTGGTTTCCGAGGAAGCGATGATGATCTTGCGGATGCCCAGCTTCACCGCTGCCTCGATCACGTTGTAGGTGCCGATCGTATTTACCTCGAAAGTCCGGTTGTCCGGATTGATCAGGATGCGAGGTACGGCGGCGAAATGCACGACGGCATCGAAGGAGGGGACGCCGTTGCCCGGTTCCAGCTCATCGAAATTGGCGTAACTTGTCATGACGTTGAACATCTCGCCCGACCGGGTGATGTCGGCGGTGAGATTGTCGACACCCGGATGGTCGAGCGGTTTCAGGTCGACATTGACCACGCGGTGGCCCCGATCCAGCAGGTAGGGAATGACGTGCTTGCCGGCCTTGCCGGTGCCGCCGGTGAACAGGATCCGTTTTTGTGCGCCCATCTGTGTGCCCTCCCTAATTGTTAGATTTGCGTATATCATGCTGAAATCGTGCCGGGATACCAGTGGTTGATTTTATCCTCACAGGTAAATCACCTTTTCAGGTGATCCCGGACCGTATTCGCTGCTGGGGCCATTGCCAGAAAATCCGGGTGTGGCTTGTCGATGGCATCCCCGGCCTTGAGCCGGGGGGCTCGTTACAGATCCCGGATCATGTTCGGGAGAGGGCAACCGGGCTTGTTGCAGCCGCTATTGCGACAACAATTAGAGTGGCCAGAAAATCAGGATTGCCGGTATGGCGACCGCCAGAACGAGAATTTCCAGTGGCAGGCCGATGCGCCAATAGTCGCCGAACCGGTAGCCTCCCGGTCCCATGATGATAGTGTTGTTCTTGTGGCCGATGGGCGTCAGGAAAGCGCATGAAGCGGCCACAGCGACACCCATCAGGAAAGAGTCCGGATTCACGTTGAGCGTGGTGGCGATCTGAACGGAAATCGGTGCGGCGATCAGGCAGGTGGCGACATTGTTGAGAAAATCCGACAGCGTCATCGTGACCGCCATGAGGACTGCCAGAGTGATCCAGGCAGGTGCGCCGGCGGTGGCCGCGACGATGCCGTCAGCCAGGAGCTGCGCGTTTCCTGCCTGTTCGAAAGCTTCGCCGAGCGGTATGAGCGACCCGAGCAGGACAATCACCTTCCACTCAACCGCATTATAGACTTCCGAACCGCTGACGAGGCCGGTTGCCGCGTAGAGAACCACGCAGGCGGCCAGCGCGACGGGCAGATAGGCAATCCCGGCCACCGCCGCAGTGATGGCGGCCACGAAACCGGCAATCGCCAGCCAGGTCTTGTTGCGCTGGATCATGCCGGTCTGACGGCCTTCCAGCGGCAGAACGCCAAGCCAGGTGCAGGCTTCTTCCAGCCGGTCCGGCCTTCCCAGCATCAGGAGGACGTCGCCCGGACGGATCGGTTCGTGGCGGACGCGCTTCTGAATGCGCCGGCCCTGGCGGGATATGCCGAGCAGTGTCACGCTGTGATTGTTCAAAAGCCGCATGTTGAGGGCAGAGCTGTTGGCGACGCGTGCGTTGTCGGGCACGATGGCTTCGACAAGCGACAGGGCGTCGCCGGCGAGGCCGCCCTTGTGACGCTCCGACCCGGCGAAGCCCAATTTCGCCGCTCCCATAAAGCCTTCGATAGCTTTGGGGTCGCCCTCGACCATCAGGAAGTCGCCGTCCTTCACGGGTTCGCGGCGCGCGAAGCCCCTGATCCGGCGTCCATTCCGGATGAGACCGATTATGGCGACATCCTTCTCGTCTGCGGCGGGATAAAGATCACCGACGGTGAGGGATTTCTCTTCCGAATCCGTGCTGACTTTCAGTTCGGCCACGTAGAGACTTTCCGCGAAGTCTGCCTGTTTTTCCGTCGCGCGGAAGCGTTTTGGCAGGAGGCGCCAGCCCAGCAGAGTGACAAACGCGATGCCGCTGACGGCAACGGCAAGACCCACCGGGGCGAAGTCGAACATGGAAAAGGGCGTGCCCAGGGCATCCGCCCGATATTGGGCGATGACGATGTTGGGCGGCGTGCCGATCAGGGTAATCATCCCGCCGAGAATTGTGGCAAAGGACAAGGGCATGAGCGAAAGGCCCGCGGAGCGTCCGGCTTTTTTCGCGGCCTCCAGATCCAGGGGCATAAGCAGGGCCAGCGCGGCGACGTTGTTGATGATGCCTGAAAGTGCTGCGCCGACGACGGCCATCAGGCCGATATGGCCGGACAGGCCACGCGAGGCCGACAGGAGGCGCCCGGCGATCAGTTCAACTGCGCCCGAGTTCATCAAGCCTCTCGAGACGATCAGCACCAGGGCAATGATGACGACCGCCGGATGTCCGAAGCCCGAGAAGATCCGGTCCGACGGGACGAGCCCGAGAAACGCACCGGCGATCAGGGCAGCGAAGGCGACCAGGTCGAAGCGGATGCGGCCCCAGACCAGAAGGGCAAAGACGATGCCGAAGAGGATGAAGAGGGCAATCTGGTCGAATGTCACGGACGAAAGGCTCCGTTGGAAAGTGCCGGAAACTGACCTGGCACGGGTTCAGCAGACCATGACCGAAGTTTATTCCCAAGGCCAGTCATCCTTGAGTGTCACTCCCCAGGTCTTGAAACAGCGGTTGGGCAAGAGACATGCGAACGCGAAAGGTTGTGAATAGCAATCGGCGGCTCAGCCGTGTTTCGTTGAGCTCAGATGAAGGTGTTCTGCTCCGGCAAACGCTGTTGCCGTCATCCGGTTCCCGGCCGGATGTAACAACGCAAAAACCCCGCCGGGGAACCAGCGGGTTTTTCGTTTTGTCTCGTGTAGAGCCGGGTAGGAGACTCTGGTTCTAGACCACCTTGACGGAGAGCTTGGGCAGATCCGCGATCGCGACTTCCAGCACATCGCCGCGCTCAACCGGGCCGACCCCCGCCGGGGTTCCGGTCAGAATGACATCTCCGGCGGCCAGTTCGAAATAATTCGAGAGGTAGGAAATCATTTCGGGGACTTTCCAGATCATCTGGTTGAGGTCGCCGTCCTGTTTGACCTCGCCGTTCTGGGTAAGCCTGATCGAACCGGCGTCCTTGTGGCCGCACTCGGCGACGGGGACCAGGTGGGTTATCGGAGCGGATTTCTCGAAGGCCTTTCCGATTTCCCATGGGCGGCCCATTTTCTTGGCCACGCCCTGCAGGTCACGGCGGGTCATGTCGAGCGCGGTGGCGTATCCGTAGACGTGATCAAGCGCGTCGTCGATCTTGATGTTGGTGCCGCCCGATTTGAGAGCCACGGCCATTTCTGCCTCGAAGTGCACGTCTTCTGTCTGGACCGGGTAGGGAAACTCGTTCGAGACAACAAGGTTGTCCGGGTTCTTTTGAAAAAAGAAAGGGGGGTCCTTGTCCGGGTCGTGTCCCATTTCGATCGCGTGCGCGGCGTAGTTCCGGCCGATGCAATAAACTCTTCGAACCGGAAACCGGCTATCGGTTCCCTTAACGGGCAAAGTAGCGGCCTGTGGCGGCTCGATCACAAACTCAGACATTCAACACCTCTGCTTGTTCTGGTTCTGCATTGAGACGAACCCTTACCGATTTTCAGATCAATCACAACCAATTTCTTTTATTTGGATTTCTTCTTGCAATATAGCAATGATTGAGGATTAATCAGATGATTGATCCTTAAATTGGTTGATCAATTTACTGATTGACCGCAGATTTTGAGCGAAAGGAAACGCTGGTGCTCACCCGTCCGGAAACGGCAGCCCGCAGTGAAGCGGTCAGGCTCCTCAAGGATTTCATCGCTGAGCACAGCTTTGCGCCCGGAGACAGATTGCCGGCCGAGCGCGAGCTTATCGGCCGGCTGGGCATGACGCGGAGCAGCCTGCGAAAGGCGCTGGACAGTCTTGAGCACGAAGGGGTTATCTGGCGCCATGTCGGCAAGGGTACGTTCATCGCGGGCCAGGACGACGGGATGGACATCGGGCTGCTGTCGGACATCGGCCACCAGATTACACCGGTCAAGATGATGCGGGCCCGGCAGTGTATCGAGGCGGTAATCGCCCGGGAAGCGGCGATCAACGCCTCCAGGCAGGCCGTCAGGAAGATCATACAGATCAAGGATCGGGCGAAGGCGGCGTTGAGCTGGGAAGAATACGAGGCCCAGGACGACCTGTTTCACTACGCGATCGCCGAAGCCACGGACAATATCCTGCTGCTGGCCCTTTTCGATCAGCTCAACAAGGTTCGCCGTGCCGTGGCGGTCAACACCGTCATCCGCGAGACCACGCGGCCGCCGGAGCACCATACAAGTTTCGAGGAACACGACCGGCTCTGCAAGGCGATCGAAGAGCGCGACCCCAAGGCCGCGCATGATGCCATGTGGCAGCACATCAGCTCCGTTTCCGCGCGTCTGTTCGGGGAAATGTGAAGACACGTTTTTTCGGGGGGCACGACCGAGCCAAAGAAGCCGGCGGCCGTCACGAAACAATCGGACCCGAGAGGTCCACATTCGGGAGGAGAACCATGAAAACTTTCTTGCGCAAACTGGGTGCGGCTGCAGCGGCCATTCCGCTTGCGGTGGCCCTGCTGGCAAGCCCGGCCGAAGCTGCCGGCAAGATCAAGATCGCGCTGGCGGAAACCCCTTCGGACGAGCTTGCGGCCTTCTTTGTCGCCCTCGACCGGGCGAAGGCCAACGGCCTCGATTACGAATGGACCGCTTTCTCTGACGAGGAACTTGCCATTCAGGCGGTGCTGAGCGGCCAGATGGACATCGGTTTCGGTACGCCCTATGCCGCCATGCAGCGGTCCAAGGCGCCGATCCGGATCGTGTTTCAGTTGTCGAAGCTGAAGTTCTTCCCGGTCACGTCGAAGAAATACGACACGCTGGAAGACCTGAACGGCAAGCCGATCATGCTGCATTCGCGCGGCGGCGGTACGGACTCCATCGCCAATGTGATCGAGGACAAGGTCGGCATCGAGTTCGGTGACCGCTCCTATGTGCCCGGTTCGTCAAACCGGGTGGCGGCGCTTATGGCCGGTCAGACCGATGCGACGATCATCGATCTGTCCAACAAGAACAAGATCATGAAAATCGCCGGGGAAAAATTCAACGTCCTGCCGATGTTCGAGGTCGAAGCCAGCGACGAAGCGCTTTTCGCCAACCTTGACTGGATCAAGAACAACGAGAAGGACGTCGATCTCTTCGTCAATGCCCTGCTCAGCGTCTGGCAGGACATGGCCAAGGATCCGACGATCATTTCAAAGGAAACCGATCCGAACGGGCCTATCGGCCAGCTTCCGCCGGAAATCCTCGGCAATCTGGACGAGTTCTACACGGCGGCTGTCGAGGGCGGTCTCTACGACCCGAATGGCGGCGGAGCGAAAGCGGCCCAGGCGGATTTCGACTGGTATTCTCGCGCCGGTCAGCTTGAGGGAGATCTCTCGTCGCTGAACGTCGAGAATTTCTGGTACCTCGAGCCGCTTAAGAACGCGGCGAAATAAGCTGCTTGCCCGGCCGCCGGCCTGTCCGGCGGCCACCTTTCCAAATCAGCGAAATCAGGAATGTGGCTTATGATGCGCCGTTCCCTCTGGCTCAAGATCGTATCCGCCGTGGTGCTCTTCGGGGCCTGGCAGATCGCGGGAATGATCCCGGTCAGCTATGCCTTTCCGACCTTCTTCGAATCCATGGCGGCGCTCATCCGCATGGCCGGCGACGGCACGTTGCTCACCGCCTATATCGAAACGCTCCGCCCTCTGGTGGTCGGCGTCGGCATCTCCGCCTTTCTGGGGATCGGCCTGGGTTTGTGGATCGGGTTGAGCGCAAAGTTCGACTGGCTGTTTTCACCGATCTTCATCGTCATGCAGGCTGCTCCGCTGGCGGCGCTCATCCCGCTTCTCGTCATGGCCTATGGTATCGGGCTGACCTCGAAGGTGTTTGTTGTCTGCATCATGGCGATGCCGGTCATCGTTCTCAACACGGCCAGTGCGGTGCGTAACACCCCCGCCTCCCTGAAGGAGATGGGCAGATCCTTCATGGCCTCCGATACGAAGATCATGCTCAGGATCATCATTCCCGCCGCATCGCCCGTGATCTTCAGCGGTCTCAGGCTCGGGGTTTCCGCCGGCTTCATCGGGGCTATTCTCGCCGAATTGAAAATCACGCCGACCGGTGTCGGCGATATCATCACCTACAGCCGTTCGATCGCGGATTACCCCGCCATGTATGCGGCAATCTTCTCCATCATCCTTCTCGCCGTCCTGTTCCTGAACTTCCTGGAGCGGCTCGAAGTGTATCTCTTTGAAGGAAATGTCCGTGGTTATGCCTCAGATTAAAGAAGCCGACGTGCCCGACATGCCGCCGCAATCCGACAACGCCGTCGTAGCCCGGGGGATCTCCAAGACCTACGGCTCCGTGGAAGCGCTGAGAGATCTCTCACTGGAATTTCCCCGTGGTCAGCTCACGTCCCTGCTCGGGCCGTCGGGCTGTGGTAAGACAACGCTGCTGAAGATCATCGCCGGGCTCTTGAAGCCCAATTCCGGCGAGATTGAAGTCAATGGCAAGCCCGTAAAGGGGCCAGGGCCGGATCGTGCCTTCGTCTTTCAGGATTTTGCGCTGATGCCCTGGGCGAATGTCCTGCGTAACGTGGCCTTCGGCCTGGAGTTGCGCGGGGTGGCAACATCCGAACGCGAGGCAATTGCCGAGAAGTATATCGCCGAGGTGGGGCTTGCGGGGTTCGAGAAAAGCTATCCGCACCAGCTTTCCGGCGGCATGCGCCAGCGTGTCGGTCTTGCCCGCGCCCTGTCTGTCGATGCGGATGTGCTGTTGATGGACGAGCCGTTTTCCGCCGTCGACGAACAGACGAGGCGCAAGTTTCAGGAAGATCTGCTCAACCTTGTGCAGAATGAGAACAAGACCTTCATTTTCGTCACCCACTCGATTGAGGAGGCGGTCTATGTCTCGGACCAGATCGCGATCCTGCTGCCGCGCCCGAGCCGGGTGTCTGAAATCATCCGTCCGACCGACCTGAGGCACAAGAATGTCGACAATATCCGCCGTGATCCTGAATACCTGGATATCGTCGACAGCATCTGGGCCTCTCTGCGCAGCTACGTGGAATAGGAGGGACCAATGACACTCTTCGGATATCGCCTTCCGGCCATGTCGTCGCTGCTCCTCTGGGCTTTGGTCTGGGAAATTGTCGGCCGGCTGGATCTGACCTTTTTCGTGCCGCCGCTGTCGGAGGTTCTGGTAACGCTGACCGCGGTGATCGGCACGGCGCCGTTCCTGAAAGCGCTGTCGGAGACAGCACAGGCGTTTGCGGCGGGCGTCTCGGCCGCCGTGCTGATCGGAATTCCGGTCGGCATCCTGATGGGCAAGAGCCGTCTGATCGACGAGTTGCTGCTGCCCTGGGTGAACATGTTCCTGAGCGCACCGCTGACGGCGCTTGTGCCGGTGCTGATGGTGCTGTTCGGGTTCGGCATGAAATCGATCATCATCACCACGACGCTCTTCGCCATCTGGATCATCATCCTGAATGCGCGGGCAGGGGTGTTGCAAATCAACCGGTCCCTGGTGGAAATGGCGCGCAGTTACGGCGCCAACCCGTTCCAGGCCTTTTACAAGATCTATTTCTGGGCCGCGCTGCCTGAAATCCTTGGCGGGGTGCGCATCGGCGTGATCCGGGCGGTCAAGGGAGTGATCATCGGACAGTTGCTGATCTCGATTGTTGGCTTCGGAGCGCTGTTCGAGCTCTATGCCAACAACTTCCTGATGGCTCACTTCTGGGCGGTGCTGATCGTGCTCTTCGCTCTTGCGTTCTCGGTCTCGGAAATCCTCGCCTATCTGGAGCGGCGGGTATCCTATTACGCGGCGAGTCGATGAGCCCGTGACCTGGTCAGTCGTCTTCCAGGTCTTCAGTGTCCGGCATGAACAAGACGACAAGGAAGGTCAGAACGCCGGCCGCAACAAGATAAAAGGCCGGAGCGAGCTGAAGATGGGTTTTGTCTATCAGGAAAGTCGCCACAAGCGGCGCGGTGCCTCCGAAGATTGCGAGCGGAATGTTATATCCGAGGGAGTAGCCCGTAACCCGGATCGATCTTGGGAACTGGGCGATCATCGCGGTCATCAACGGCGCGAAAAAGAAGGCCAGAACGATGGTCAGACCGAGTTGCCCGGCAACCACCATGAGCGTGTCAGGATGGTGCAGCAGCCAGAACATCGGCCAGGCAAGCACCGCTACACCGCCAGAACCGATCAGCATCAGGCTTCTTCGGTTAGTGCGGTCCGCGAGATAACCGACGCAGGGTAGGATCAGCATGAAAACGACCATGACGCCTGTGTTGATCGTCAGGGCACGGCTCTCCGTCAGCTTGCTGTAGTCGACCAGATAAGAGGTAAGGAATACGAAGGTCAGATAGAAACCAACGCCGTTGAGGATATTGCAGGCGATGGTCCTCAGGAGAGCCGGGGTGTGATTGCGGACGACTTCCTTGACCGGGACGCTGACCGGATCGTGTGGCGAGGGCGGCAGGTCCGTATCGTCAAGGCTGCTGCGGCTGCGGATCATGAAACCCGTCAAGCCGACCAGAAGGCCGAAGGCAAAGGGAATGCGCCAGCCCCAGGTCCCCAACTCATCCGCCGGTAGCAGGCCTGTTGCCAGAGCCGCGACACCGGATCCCAGGAGTATCCCGAAGACCGCGCCCACAAGGGCCCATGAGACAATGAAACTCCGCCGTTGCCTTGGCGCGATTTCATAAAGATAGACGGACGAGCCGGTATATTCCCCTCCGACGGACAGCCCCTGCAGAAGCCTGAGGAGAGTGAGCGCGATCGGCGCACCGATGCCGATGGTCTCGTATGTAGGAAGAAACGCGATCAGGGTGGTCGGTATGGCCATCAGGGCGACGGACAACAGCAAGGCACGGCTTCGCCCCGCCTTGTCAGCGATATGACCCAGCAGCAGGCTGCCGATGGGACGCATGAGAAACCCGGCGGCGAAAACGCCGAAGGTGCTGATAAGGCTTACGGTCGGATTGCTGTTTGGAAAGAACTGCTGGGCGAGGATCGGTGCGAGATATCCGTAAACGGCGAAGTCGTACCATTCGAGCGTGTTGCCTACTGTGCCGGCAACGATCTTTCTGGTGTTTGAATTGCCCGCCGCCATGTCATTTCCCCCAGGACGTTCGTTCTGCACTGGGAGAATTTAGTGGCTAACTCTTTACCATCCGTTTCGCAAAGCCTTGCGGCCAGGCCGGCTTGCGGGACACCGGCCCGCGCTGAAAAAATCGTCAGCCGCTTTTCGCCGCGCGCCATCAATCCGCACGACGTTGTTGCACCGGCTTTTTCGCGGTTCAGGTATTGAACTTGAAGAGCAGGATGTCGCCGTCCCTGACGATGTATTCCTTACCTTCGTCGCGCGCCTTGCCGGCTTCCTTGGCGGCGGATTCGCCGCCAAGCGAAACGTAGTCGTCATAGGCAATGGTCTGCGCCCGGATGAAACCGCGCTCGAAATCCGTGTGGATCACGCCTGCCGCTCCCGGCGCCTTGGTGCCTTCGGTGATGGTCCAGGCGCGGGTTTCCTTTGGGCCGGCGGTGAAATATGTGATCAGGCCGAGCAGATCGTAACCGGCGCGGATCAATCGGTCGAGACCGGGCTCTTCCAGGCCGATGGTTTCGAGAAATTCTTCCTGTTCGGCGTTGTCGAGCTGCGAGATTTCTGCCTCGATGGCAGCGGAGATCACGACGCATGCAGCGCCTTCTTCCCTGGCTCTGGCGGCAACCTTTTCCGAAAGCGCGTTGCCGGTCCCGGCGGAGGCTTCGTCCACGTTGCAGACATATAATACCGGTTTGGACGTCAGGAGGTTCAGGCCCTCCAGCAGCCGTGCTTCTTCCGCGTCGGCCACTTGCAGCAGGCGCGCCGGTTTGCCGTCCTGCAGAAGCGCGAGGGCGCCCTCCATGATCGGCAGCACAACCTTGGCTTCCTTGTCGCCACTGCTGGCCTTCTTCTTCAGCGGGGTGATGCGGCGCTCCAGGCTCTCCATGTCGGAGACCATCAGCTCGGTTTCCACCGTTTCTGCATCGGCCAGCGGGTCGATCGCGCCTTCGACATGGGTGATGTCGTCATCCACGAAACAACGCAGCACATGTGCGATGGCATCGACCTCGCGAATGTTGGCCAGGAACTGGTTGCCCAGGCCCTCGCCTTTCGATGCGCCGCGCACCAGCCCGGCAATGTCCACGAAGGTGATGCGGGTCGGGATGACCTCCTTGGAACCGGCAATCTTGCGGATCGCGTACAGTCGCGGGTCCGGAACGGCGACTTCGCCGGTGTTCGGTTCGATGGTGCAGAACGGATAGTTGGCAGCCTGGGCCGCTGCGGTCTTGGTGAGCGCATTGAAGAGCGTGGACTTGCCGACATTCGGCAGTCCGACGATGCCGCACTGGAAACCCATGAGAGGTCGCTTTCGGTTCGTGTCTTGAAACTGTTGCAGCGCTACATGCCCGAGCGCACCGGGGAGGTCAAGGGGCTGGACCGGCCGCCGCGCAGCAAGCAGGGCGGACCGCAGCATTCATCAATTCTTGTCGCCCCCCAGAAGCCTCTTGAGCATGTCTGCCATGGGCCCCGATTTGGGTGGGCTGACCGGCTTTGGCCGGCGTGCCTGGTGGATGTGGCTTTGGCCCTTGGATCTTGCGGGTTTCGGTGTGTCCTCTTCTGCCCCGGCTTTCGGCTTGCGCCTTGCTTTTTCCGGTTCCAGCGCCAGGGTCAGCTTGTTGGCGAACTGGCTGTCCTTGCCATCTGCCAGAAGGCCGGCGTGGTCGGCGATTTCCGCCAGGAGCGGCTCGAGCCAGTCCCGGTCCGACTTGGCGAAATCTCCCAGAACATGATTGGAGACCAGTTTCTTGTCGCCCGGATGGCCGATCCCGAGGCGCAACCGCCGGTAATCGGCGCCGATATGGGCAGTGATCGACCTGAGGCCGTTGTGGCCGCCATGGCCACCACCTGCCTTCATGCGGAATTTCGCCGGCGGCAGGTCGAGCTCGTCGTAGAGCACGACAATGTCTTCCGGTTCAATCTTGTAGAAACGCATGGCTTCGCCGACGGCGCGGCCGGATTCGTTCATGTAGGTGTTCGGTTTGAGGAGAAGCACTTTCTGTGATCCGAGACGGCCTTCGGATACCTGTCCCTGGAAACGCATGCGCCAGGGCTGAAAGCCGGAGTGGCGGCGATGGATTTCATCGACAGCCAGGAATCCGATATTGTGCCGGTTGCCTTGATATTTCGAACCCGGATTGCCCATACCGACGATCAGTTTCATGGCACGCCTTTCAGGATCCGTCTTGAAACGAAAAAGCAGCCGGAGCGGCTGCTGACAAAGGGCTCTCCGTGAAGGAGAGGAGGCAGCGTGCTGCCTCCCGCATTTTTATAGCAGACCGCGAACTTATTCGCTTGCCTCTTCTTCGGCAGATTCCGGAGCCTCGTCTTCGGTCTCCTGAACGCCTGCCGGCGCGGCGATCGTCGCGATTGTGAAATCACGGTCGGTGATCGTCGGATTGCAGCCTTCGGGAAGCTTGACGGCGGAAATGTGCAAGCTGTCGCCCGGCTGGGCCTTCAACAGATCGATTACCAGAGCCTCGGGAATGTTGTCGGCCGGGACGGTCATTTCAACGGTATGACGTACGATGTTGAGAACGCCACCCTTCTTGATGCCCGGGCAATCTTCCTCGTTGAGGAAGTGTACCGGCAGGTCGACGGTCAGCGTCGCGCCCTTGGCGACACGCAGGAAATCAACATGCAGGACTGTGTCTTTCACAGGGTGCAGCTGAAAGTCCTTGGCGATGACCTGATGCTTTTCACCGTCGACTTCGACAATACCGATATGAGTCAGAAAACCGCCCTTTTTCAGGGTGAGAGTGGTTTCCTTCATGGAAATGGTAATCGGCAGAGCCGGTTTTTTATCGCCGTAGATCACGGCAGGTAGAAGGCCTTCTCGACGCAGTGTCCGTGCGGCCCCCTTGCCCACCCGGTCCCGTGCCGATGCCTTCAGCTCATAGCTGGCAGCCATGGCAAAACTCCTTGAGTGTATGATAACGGACCGGCGATCCACCGTGGGGTCTTGGGAAAGACTTCGGATGTCCGGAATCGGTCCAGAAACGCCTCCTCCAGGGGTGCAGGCGCGAGCGCGCATATAGCGGAAATGTCCGCCGCACGCAAGAGCAGGCGGATTTCCGCCATGTACATTTGTCTCGCCGCCGCCGCCTTGAGTCTCCCGTCATTCAGAAGCGGTCAGATAAATTGGCTCTGTCAAGGCGGTGTCAAAAGAGGGTGCTTTGTGAGTCTGAAGCTATAGGTTGAATTAGTTTATGTAAATTTACAGTATTTTCTGATTTTTTATTGTTATAATTGCCAATAATTTTTTCTTTATCATATAAATTTATGTAACCGATGCTATCAGTTTGAATACGTACATATAATTTTAAGAAAAGTTATGCATGATAAATCTTGGTAAACTCATGGGAGTGAGCAATGAAGTATTTAATTCAAACGACTGCGCTTTGTCTTTTCTTTGCCGGTTCTGCCTTCGCGAACGAATTCGAGAGCGAACTCAAGGATCTCGCCTCTGGCAAGATAGCGGAAATCGCGGCATCGGAAGAAGTTGTGTCGGCTGTCATCGCGCAAAACGGTGACACCGCGTCCTACGATCAATCTAAGATCGATGAACTGGATGCGAAATGGCGTGAGGAAGCCGATGCCGTGGATCAACCGATGATCGATGAGGTTCTGGAAAAACCCTTGTCCGTCTATCTGGCGGACACCCAGGACGCGAGCGACGGTCTCTTCACCGAGATTTTTGTCATGGACGCCAAGGGGCTGAACGTTGGTCAGAGCGATGTGACTTCGGATTTCTGGCAGGGTGACGAAGCCAAGTGGCAGGAAACCTATTCTGTCGGCAAGGGTGCGGTCCACGTCAGTGAGCTGGAAGAGGATGACAGCACGCAAACCCTGCAAAGCCAGGTGAGCGTCCCGGTCTTCGATCCGGCAAGCGGTGACGTCATCGGTGCCATCACCTTCGGTGTGAACGTCGAAAACCTCTGAACAGAAAAAGATAAAGCGGGAAGGCATCGCTTTCCCGCATCTTCCAGGAGGAAGTATGAAAGTCTCCGTGAAACTTCCGGCACTTGTGCTTGGCATCGCGCTTTTATGTTCAGGTGGCGTGGGTGTGGCAAGCTATATATCGGGCGCAAACACCGTGCGTGGACAGGCGGAGCAACGTCTGATGGCGCTCGCCGAGGGCCGCAGGGACAGCCTGCTGGAGTTTTACCGGAGCAAGGAAATATCCATCGACAGTCATGTGGAGGGAAAAGCTCTCCGGGCTGCCTATAGCGACCTGGCAGGGGCCTGGGCAAAATACGGTGACAAGGCATTCGATACGCTGACGAAGATTTATGTCACGGACAATCCCCACCCGGTCGATGAGCGGGACCAACTGGTCAAGGCCGGGCGCAAGCCTTACGACAAGGCCCATGCGAAGCATCATACGTCCCTCAGGGATTACGCCGATTCAAACGACCATCCGGATATCATGCTGATCAATCTGCAGGGGGATGTCATCTACAGTGTCCGCAAGCGGGCGGACTTCGGTGTGAATGTGCACTTCGAACAGTGGCAGGGAACGCCGCTGGCCGCAGGGTTCGACCGGATTGTGTCCGGGGAAGCCGAAACCGTTCTGGGCTACGATCCGGTGCTCTACCCGGGTAAGGACAATGAGCCGGCGGGTTTCTGGATCGCTCCGGTCGTCGTTGGATCGAAGACCATCGGTGTGATCGTTTACGAGACGCCGATCAACAAGATAGATTCCCTGCTGGGGAAATACGCCGGCCTCGGCGAAACCGGAGACATCTATCTGCTGAATGAAGACGGTCTGGTGCTCAACGACAGCAAGCGCACCGCGGATGTGTCTGAGATGCTGAGCGCGAATTTCGGCGCGCCGGAAATCATGTCCGCGATGGCGGGAGAGGCGGCTTTCAGGCATTTGCCGGACTACAACGGACGGGATGTCTTTGCGGCGATGGTGCCCTTTACGGCCCTTGGCAACAAATACACGCTGGTGGTCGTTCAGGAAGCCGGTGAAGTGCTGGCGCCCCTGTCATCCCTGAGGCTCTGGATTTTCGGCATTGCTCTGGCGTGTGCGGTTGTCGCGTGCATTTTCGGGTTGCTTTTGGCGCGAAATCTGTCGGGCCGGATCAATGGACTTGGCGAAGTCATGAGCAGGCTCGCCGGAGGCGAAAATGCCGTCGAGGTGCCTGTGCAATCCGCTTCCGACGAAATCGCCGCAATGGCCACCACAGTGGAAGTGTTCCGCGAAAACGCCCTGGCGCGTGAGCGGCTGGAAGCAGAACAAAGGGAATCCGGTCTTGCGCAGGAACGCCAGGCTGCTGAAGTCTCCAGAATGATTGCCGACTTCCGGTCGGAGGTCACGCAGATGCTGGACGCGGTATATAGCAACAGCGAGCAGATGCGGCGCGCAGCCGAGGAGCTGAACAGCGTTGCTGACGAAACTGCGGGCGATGCCACAAATGCATCATCTGCCTCCGAGGAGGCATCGACGAATGTGCAGACGGTGGCTTCGGCCTCCGAGGAATTGTCGGCTTCTATCCAGGAGATTCGCAGGCAAGTTCAGTCGACCACCGAAATTGTCCAGAACGCTTCACAGGCTGCGGTGCAGACCAACAACAAGATCGAGGGACTCGCGGAGTCCGCGCAGCGTATCGGCGATGTCGTCAATCTGATTTCCGCCATCGCCGAACAGACCAATCTTCTGGCGCTGAATGCAACGATCGAGGCAGCAAGGGCCGGAGAGGCCGGGCGAGGGTTCGCGGTTGTGGCTTCGGAGGTCAAGGAACTCGCGACGCAGACCGCCAAGGCGACGGAAGAAATCGAAGGTCAGATTGCGGAAGTGCAGGCGGCGACAAAAGAGGCTGTCACGGCAATTGCCGGAATCACCCAGACAATGAGCCAGGTTGACGAATATACCGGTTCGATTGCTTCGGCCGTGGAGCAGCAGGGAGCTGCGACCAACGAAATTTCCGGAAATGTGCAGGAAGCGGCCAGAGGCACGCAGGATGTTGCGCGCACCATCGTGACCATCTCTGAAAAGACACGTGTCACGAGTTCGTCCGCCGGACAGGTGCTGTCTGCTTCGACAGATGTCAACGGCAAGACGAATGCGTTGAGAGAAACGGTTGACCGGTTCCTGAATGCGGTGGCAGCCGCCTGACAGAACGCCCGGACGGATCAGCCTGCTTTCATGAAAACAGGCTGATTTATCGGTCGCGGGGTCCGCGTATCTTCAATTTGTCTTGTGACCGTATACTCAGCTGAACAGGCTGGAGACCGATTTCTCCAGGGCCGTACGGTTGATGGCTTCGCCGATCAACGGAGCGATCGAGATGGTGCGGATGTTGGCCGCAGCCGTGATCGCCGCCGTGGGTTCGATCGAATTGGTGATCACCAGTTCCTTTAGCTTTGAAGACGTGACGCGCGCCACGGCTCCGCCGGACAGAACACCGTGAGTGATATAGGCCGTCACCGACTTGGCGCCCTTGGCGAGCAGGGCCTCGGCCGCGTTGCAGAGCGTGCCGCCGCTGTCGACGATGTCGTCGACCAGAATGCAGTCAAAGCCGTTCACTTCGCCGATGATGTTCATGACTTCCGACTCTCCAGGCTTGTCGCGGCGCTTGTCGACAATGGAGAGCGGCGCCTCAATGCGCTTGGCAAGTGCCCGGGCCCGGACCACGCCGCCGACATCGGGAGAGACTACCATGACATTGTCGGTGGCATAGCGTTCCTTGATGTCGCGGGTCATGACGGGAGCGGCAAACAGGTTGTCGGTCGGCAGATCGAAAAAACCCTGGATCTGTCCGGCATGGAGATCCAGGGTAAGAACGCGGTCAGCGCCGGCTTCCGTGATCAGGTTGGCCACCAGCTTCGCCGAAATCGGCGTTCGGCCGGACGCGCGGCGGTCTTGCCGCGCATAGCCGAAATAGGGGAGAACCGCCGTGATACGGCGGGCGGAGGACCGGCGCGCCGCATCGATGATGATGAGCAGCTCCATCAGGTGATCGTTGGCCGGGTAGCTTGTCGGCTGAACGACGAAAACGTCCTCGCCGCGCACATTTTCCTGGATTTCAACGAAGATTTCCTGGTCGGCAAACCGCCGGACCTGGCATTTGGCGAGAGGAACTTCGAGATATCCGGAGATTTCCTCGGCCAGGGCTCGGTTGGAATTGCCCGCGACGATTTTCATAAGCCGCAAGTCCTTCTGGTGCGACAGCGGATCAGCAGGCAGGTTCATTCCTGCTGAAACGCGGAAAGGGCCAAGAGCATACTGCGTTCATGTCAACACAGACTTCTCTAACACTTTAAAATCGATCAGCTTTCCGTCTCTCATACGATGCCGCATGTGAGCTGGCCGAATCGAGGTCTTAACACGTTGCCGGATGCCGGAGGCCCGAATGGAAAGCCTTGGCAGGCGGCGGCGTTGTAACAACCAACCACCCGGACCACAACAGGCGTTCGCCGTTGGGACCCGCTTTTTTTGAATTTTCGTGGCGCTGCACCTTCATTATCCGGCTAAAGGGAGATTAGCGGTTGAGCCAGGCCTTGATTTCCACCATCGACCGGTTGGCAACACGTGACAATGTTCCCGATCCGACTGCTTGCCAGGGGTCACCGGAAGCGCCGCCTGTATCTTCCGTGCCCGAGATTCGTTTCACTCGGCGGCCGGAGCTGTCAACAATGTCGAAGACATAGAAGACGGTGCCGTTGGAAGGCTGGCCGGTGGCCGCGAGATATCCGTTGACGCGGTAGGTCGCCGCTGCGCCTACGCGGCGGACAAGAGTAATTCCCTGCTTGCGGGCTTCCGCTCCGATCAATTCAGACAGTTCGTCGGAAATGTTGCCGGGAGCGCCGGTAAAGGGTTCGAAAGCAAGCGTTACGCCCTCTTCCTGATCGATCTGGCCGGAAATCGAGGGTGTGGGGGTCGTCGTCGCGATGGGGCCCGGGGGCTGTGGCCCCGACTGACAGGCGGCCAGACCGCCCAGAAGCAGGAGGCAGGCGATCGATCGCAGGGTCGAAAAGGAATTCTGTCTGGAAAAGGTGAGCATATAGGCGCCTGGCTCTGGTAATCGATTTCGACATGGTGCGGATCGTCTTCCGACAATGCAAGAACGGAAGCGGCCCGCTGAGTTGCAGTTTGTTTAGCCTGACTTGACCGGCAGGTCGAGAGGCAGGGTGGATAAGCACTCCGGAGCGCCATCGGTGGTCAGATAGGTCTGCCCCAGTGTCATCGCGGTTCCGGTAATGGAATCCATCAGGATCATGTGCATGAAGATCACCATGTCCGGCTTCACCTCGGCCGGATTGGCCTTGTAAGCCATCGGCATGTCCATCCAGCTCGGTGTGAAACGCGCACCCAGCGAATAGCCGCAGGCATTCAGCCTGTGGGGCATCATGTCATGGGCATCCACGCGTTCGGCATGGGCGTCGAATACGTCTCCGAAGGTCCGGCCCGGAACAAGCCGGGTTTCAACGGCAGCCAGCGCTTCGCGCGCGGCGGTGTACATCTCGTGGTGCCTGTCGCTCGGTGTGCCGATGATGACGGTTCGCATCAGCGCGGCATGGTAATGGCGGTAGCTCCCTGCCCATTCCAGCGTGAGCTGGTCCTGAGCGGACAGGTTTCGGCGCCCGGCCTTGTAACGGCACAAAAGCGCTTCGGCACCGGAACCGATGATGAATTCATTGGCGGGATAATCTCCACCTCCTTCGAAAATAGCTCCCTGCATGGCGGCAAGAATGCGGCCCTCGTCGGCACCGGGGCGGATTTCTTCCAGCGCGGCATAATACGCCTTGTCGGCAAGTTCGGCGGCCTTGCGCACATAGACGATTTCTTCCGCGCTCTTGACGGCACGCAGTTGCGGGATCACTTCGGACGCGTCGGAAATATCGGCGAAACTTGTCAGTTCGGCATTGATCTGCAGTCCGATCCTGCCGGTCATGCCGTGGGTGTCATATTCGATGCCGATACGGCTGCCGAGGAGATCCATGTCGAACAGCAGATCCTTGAGCTGCCCGACCGGGCTGGCCGAACCGCGGTCGATCCAGATGCGGATGTCGGCGATGTTCGAGGTCTGCCTGGCCTGACGCTGGTCGGCGGAGCGGGTGAGGAGCACTATTTCTCCTTCCCTCGTGACGACAAGACACTGGAAAAAGCAGAAGCCGAAGGTGTCGTAGCCGGTCAGCCAGTACATGCTTTCCTGTGCGAAAAGCAGCATGGCATCGAGTTTTTCCGCCTCCATGGCGGCTTTGAGCTTTTTGAAACGGCTTTCGAACTCAGCTTCGGAAAAGTGCAGTGCCATCGGTATCTCCCTATCTCAGAACGATTGAGCTGATCTGGCGGCCATAATCGGGTTCCTTGCGGTGAGTGGTGCGGCGGTAGGAAAAGAAACGGGTCTCGTCGCCGTAAGTGCACAGAGCAAGGTCTGCGACCTGGCCGAGGTTCAGCTGCTCAAGTCTGTCCATGATGAAGGCGGGCAGGTCGAACATGAAATGGTCAGCCCGTTCTGAAGGCTGAAAATATCCTGTGTTGACGGAGGCGTTCTGGCGGAAACGGTCGAAAAACTCCGGACCGACTTCATAAGCCTTACGGGATATCGTCGGCCCGAGGACCGCTGTGATGCCGTCTCTGGTGGCGCCGAGCGCTTCCATGGCGGTGACTGTATTTTGCAGAACTCCGGTCAAGGCGCCTTTCCAGCCCGCATGAGCGGCCCCGATGACGCGAGCAGCGGGATCGGCGAAGAGGACAGGACCGCAATCTGCCGTCAGCACCCCGATGCCGAGCCCCGGCGTGCTTGTGACGAGCGCATCGGCTTTCCTGTCCGCACTGTCCTCCCAGGAGGCGCTGACGGTGATCACGTCCGGTGAATGGATCTGATGGGGAGAAAGCAGGTTCTCAGGGACAACGCCAATTGCATCGGCGGCCCGTCTGCGGTTTTCCAGAACCCTGCCACGGTCGTCATCCGATCCGAGGCCGAGATTCAGACTTGCATATATGCCGTTGGAGACGCCGCCCTGCCGCGTGAAAAAGCCGTGGCCAAGGCTCTCCAGCTTCAATGCGTCTGCCTCAATTTTCATTCGTGTCTCCGGACCGGTTCGATCTGCTTGTCACTGGAGCACCAAAAAGCGGTAATCTGATCGCTCTCAAGATGCTCCAAACGGGATTCGGTTTCGCAGCGAATGATCCTTGTAGGGATCACGACGCGCTGTCAAACGGCAGAAACGATATTCCCGCGCCCGTCACAGCCAGAACCTTGAAGAGATCGCCCATTTCTGCGGGAGCGGCCAGGCGCTCGACTGCGTCATGGATCGCTTCCTGCTCTTCACGGGATTTTCCCGCACCGAGCGCTCCGGCCCGCTCCAGAAGTCCGGACCTCAAGAGAAAATCCCCCTGTGTCATTGGCGGAAGTGCGGTCGCTCCGCCTCTCGCCGCCGCCGCCGCCAGTGCCTCGAAATTCACATGTGCCGTCAGATCCGCTTCGCCGGGATGCGCCAGGACGTCGTCGAATTCATGTCTGTAAAGCGCCTGCAGCGTGTCACCGGGGCCGGTTTCGAGATAGCCGTAATCGATGAAAATCGCGGCCCCGCCGGGTTTGGCAATGCGCGCGCCGATGTCTTCGGCTATGGCGTTCGCGGCTGGTTGCGTTTCCAGGATCGTTCCTTCGGCAGATCCGGCAATCCGGGGCGGGACGGCGTCATCGGGAAGCCTGGCGGTGCCCGCGCCGAAGATGAAGCCGCCGTCCGCCGACAGGCCAACCTGGCGTTCGCGCCAACCGTCGCTGGTTTTCACGAACTGATGGATCGGCAGCGCGTCGAAGAATTCATTGGCAATCAGGATCAGCGGACCGTCTGGGATATCCGCGAATGTTGTCCGGAAGTCCGGTTTGAGCGGAGCCCCGGCCAACGTCTCCTGCTGGATTTTCCGCAGACGCGGGCTTGTCTCGACAAGATGCAGGCTGGCTGCCTTCAGGAACGCCGGGCGCAGTGTGCAGACGCGCAGCAGGTCAGCCATCAGGGTTCCGCGGCCCGGACCGAGCTCCACGAGTTGAAACCGGTCCGGAGCGCCCATGGCTTCATAGGCGGCCAGGCAGGACGCGCCTATCAGTTCGCCGAACATCTGGCTGACTTCGGGCGCGGTAATGAAATCGCCGGTCGCGCCGAAGGGCTCCCGTGTCGTGTAGTAGCCCGCCTCGGGATCGCCGAGGCAGATCGCCATATAGTCGGCGACCGAAAGAGGACCTTCGGCGGAAATCTGGGCCTTGATCCTGTCCTTCAGAGCGCGCGCCGGCATGGTCTCACCCAGTTGTGGCGGCGGAATTGCGGCGCGAAGCCCAGACCATCGCGGCCAGTCCGCCGAGGATCATCGGCAGCGACAACAATATGCCCATGGTGAAAAAGCCGCCCAGATAACCGATATGGGCATCGGGAACCCTGAACAGTTCGGAGATCGAACGGGCGATGCCGTAACCGCATGCAAAGGCTCCGGCAAGAAATCCCGGCTTTTTCAGCAACTTGAAACGGTGGCTGAGCAGGCGCAGCACCAGAAACAGGACAAGCCCCTCAAGCGCGGCTTCGTAGAGCTGGCTGGGATGGCGGGGATCCGGACCGGCATTGGGAAAGACAACTGCCCAGGGCACATCCGACGGGCGGCCCCATAATTCGGAATTGATGAAATTGGCAATCCGTCCGAAGAAAAGCCCGATCGGCGCCGCGCAGCCTGCCAGATCGAACAGGGTCCAGACGGAAACGCCGCGGCTCCAGGCGAACAGCAGCATGGCGACCACCGTGCCGGCGAACCCGCCGTGGAACGACATGCCTCCGGTCCAGATCGCGAATGCGTCCATCGGATTGGCGAGATAGTGGGCCGGATTGTAGAAAAGCACGTAGCCAAGACGGCCGCCGACGATGATGCCGAGCGTGCCCCACAGGACGAAGTCGTCGAGCTGGGCCAGGGAAGGCCTGCCAACACTGCCCCAGAGCCGGTGGTTGAGGACCAGGGTGCGCATGTAACGCCAGGCCAGAATGATGCCGATGATATAGGCCAGTGCATACCAGCGCAGGGCGAAGGGGCCGAATTCAACGATGACCGGGTCGATGGCGGGGAACGGCAGGACGAGTAAGGGCGGCACGGAATAACCTTCTTTGTTTCTGTCCTGAAAGAGCAGGGCAAAGCCCGGCGCAACGCATGCGCGATCTTGTTCGATCCGTCAAGCACGAGGGCGGAATTGGTTCTTGAAGTTCAGGCCATTCCCACATACCTCTCAGGTGTAAGTTTGTTCCTGACCAAGGAGGGTCACATGACCCAGGGCCCGAACCGTATTCTCGATGATTTCGCCAAGCTGATGACAGACGCCGCCGGTGTCGCGCAAGGCGCGCGGCGCGAAGTGGAAACCGCATTCAGGGCACAGGCCGAGCGTTTCCTGTCCGACATGGATATGGTGTCGAGGGAAGAACACGAGGCCGTCAAGGAGATGGCCGTGCGTGCGCTCGACAAGGCGGAAGAGCTCGAATCACGGCTCGCCAAGCTGGAAAAAGCCGCTTCCGCAGGCGGCAAGGGCGCCTGAGGCGGTCGGCTGACGCGGATGTGACCGATTTCTGTTCATAGTTCATGACAGATATGCGACGAGTGCACTTGGCGGAAAAGCGTTGCTTTTGAGCAATGTGATGAAAATTGGTGCTGGGTCGTCCACAAGATTCGGCTTTCGACGCAGAAATGGTATGTATCCCTTAAATCAATCTTGCTCCTATACTCATTGGTAACAGGGATTCGTCGGAGCAAGACGGAACCGGTTCGCTCCAAGGACCACAATGGGACGCGTTTTGCTCTTCCGGCATGGGACATTTCCCGGCGGTCCGCCCGGTTTTCCTGATCGGGTATTCGGCCCCGGCTCGAAAGGGAGTAGGCACATGAGCCTCATCGAAATCGACTTCGAGCGACCTGGCAATCCCGTTGACACAATAGAAACCTTCGCCGCTCTGAACGACTGGACATTCGAACGGTCGGACGACGACGAGATCACCATCTCCCTTGGCGGCAGCTGGTGCGACTATCATGTCTCTTTTTCGTGGATGGAAGATGTGGAGGCGCTGCATCTCGCCTGCGCTTTCGACCTCAAGGTCACGGAACCGCGCAAGACGGAAATCGTCCGTTTGCTGGCTCTTGTGAACGAACAGCTCTGGATGGGGCACTTCGATCTCTGGCACAAGGAGAACGTCGTCATGTTCCGCCAGTCGCTCATTCTGGCCGGAGGCGCGGAAGCCTCTTCGGCACAGATCGAGGCCATGCTGACGAATGCGCTTGAAAACTGCGAGCGTTTCTATCAGGCCTTCCAGTTCGTCGTCTGGGCCGGTCATTCAGCTTCCCAGGCGATGGATACGGCCTTGTTTGAAACCGCGGGAGAAGCATGAGTTTTTCAAAAGAAAGGCCCTTCCTTCTTGTCGGAGCCGGCAAGATGGGAGGGGCAATGCTGTCGGGCTGGGTGGCGGAAGGGATAGACACGTCCGCCCTCATTGTATGCGATCCGAATGTGTCCGGACAAATGTCAGAGCTGCTTAAACAGTACGGCATCCGGCATGTCAGCGTCATTCCCGATGACTTGCGCGCGGGCATTGTGCTTGTTGCCGTCAAACCGCAGATGATGGACGATGTCCTGCCTGCTCTTAAATCGGCGGTGACGCCGGATACACTCGTGCTTTCCATCGCCGCAGGGACCCCGGTCGCAAAATTCGAATCCGTGTTCGGGGCCGTACCGGTCTGCCGCTGCATG
The DNA here is from genome assembly GCF_001624695.1 of Labrenzia sp. OB1. Classification (GTDB taxonomy): domain Bacteria; phylum Pseudomonadota; class Alphaproteobacteria; order Rhizobiales; family Stappiaceae; genus Roseibium. Next base: position 171,410 of record NZ_JSEP01000009.1, read on the forward strand.
CCGAATACGCCGGCGATGGTCAAACGCGGTATTACCGCGGTTTTTCCGACGGCGTCTGTTTCCGAAGAGAGCAAGAAAGACGTTGACCGGCTTCTGGGGGCTATCGGGAAAGTGGTCTGGCTGGACAGCGAGAACCAGATCGACCTGGTCACCGGTGTCAGCGGTTCGGGCCCCGCCTATGTGTTTTATCTCGCGGAAACGCTGAGCGAAGCAGGCAGGCAGGCCGGGCTTCCCGGTGATCTCGCCGACGAGCTCGCCATTGCCACGGTCTACGGCGCGGGCGAATTGATGCGCCTGTCCGGTGAGCATCCTTCTGTTCTGCGCAAGAATGTCACCAGCCCAAACGGAACGACGGCTGCGGCGCTGGAAGTTCTGATGGGACCTGGCGGCCTGCAGCCGATCATGACCGAGGCTGTTTCGGAGGCGGTCCGACGGGCGGAAGAACTCGCAGGCTGATCCCGCTTGCGTGTCCGGTTTCCAACGGCAGCCGGTTCATGACTTGTGGCGCGGGGCCCGGCCGCATCTTGCAGGAAAGCAGTGCAGCGGCTGGCATTCTGGTTCCAGTCTTCTGCGAAGAATGATTGCGCCAGGAATTTACCGGACCCGTGGCATGGTGACGCCCTTTCCTCCGGTGAGCAGGTTTCCTATCTTAGAAGTCGTCGCGTCAAATTGACTTCAGGAAATTGCCCCAAGGCATATGCAATTTAACTGCTGCCTCGAGCGTCTTCCTGAACCCATGAATCCGCTTAAACGCGACAGGCTCCAGCGGGGGCAGACAAACCGGAGACCGCTTCATGGCAACCGCAAAGACCAGGCAGAAAATCCTTCAGACGTTTTTGGAACTGTTGTCCGAGCATCCTTACGAGGATGTCTCGCTGCCGATGATTGCCGAGACGGCAAAGGTGAAGCTGTCGGAGATGCGCAGCGCCTATGCCTCGAAACTGCAGCTTGTCGCCGCCTTCGCGGAAAAGATCGACACCACGGTTCTCGACGGGCTGGACGGGGACATGGGCGAACAGCCGCCGCGCGACCGGCTGTTCGATGTCCTGATGACACGAATTGACGCCCTTGCCTCGCACAGGGAAGCCGTGCGGGCCCTGCATGCGGCGGCGCGGCACGATCCAGGTCTTGCTCTCGATTTCAACCGGCTGGAAGTGCGTTCCCAGAAATGGATGCTGATTGCTGCCGGTATCGATGTTTCCGGTGTGAAAGCGACCATTGTCGGGCAGGCCCTGGCTGTCGCATTCGCCCGTGTGGTTGATGTCTGGCTTGATGAAGCCGATGAAGGCATGCCGCGCACGATGGCACGGCTCGACAAGGAGCTGGACAAGGGCTCCTCCTTCATGAAGCGTTTGAACGGTGTGGAGAGCCTCGCCCGGGGACTGCGTTCATTCCTCAGAAATGCGTCTTCGGGCAGGAAACGGCACGAGAGCCGGGATGACGAAGCGGATCCGGATTCAGGCGTTGAAGAAGAAGCTCCCGCGCGTGCCTGACAGCCGTTGAACCGGTCAAAGGCCTTTAAAAGGGAATGCCGCGCTTGCGCGGTCCACCCTGACCGGTCATGTTTCGCTTCGCAGCATGTCGCGCTGAATTGACTTCAGGAAATCGCCCGTATGCATTTGCCAGGCAAAGGCTGCATCGCGAGTCTGCCTGAACCGATGAATCCGCTTGAACGCGACACGCTCCAATGCAAAAGGATGTTTTCGTGAGCGACCAGATCAGTTTTGATGATTTTCTGAAAGTGGATGTACGCGTCGGGCGCATTGTCGAAGCCGAGGATTTTCCCGAGGCGCGCAAGCCCGCCTACAAGATGCGGATCGACTTTGGCCCGGATATCGGCGTCAAGAAAACCTCCGCGCAGATCACGAAGCACTACACGCCGGAAGAACTGGTCGGCAAGCTGGTGATGGCGGTGGTCAATTTTCCGCCGCGCCAGATCGGTCCCGTCATGTCCGAGGTTCTCACCCTCGGCGTTCCGGACGCGGACGGCGAAGTGGTCCTGCTGACCCCGGACAAGGACGTGCCGATCGGCGGTCGGCTTTATTAGCGCCTGTCGCGTTTAATTGAATTCAGGAAACCACCCGAACGCATTTGCAATGCAAACGCTGCCTCGGGCGTTTTCCAGAATAGGTGAATCCGTCTAAACGCGACACGCTTTAGGGCGCGGGAACGGCTCTACGCCGGCACCCTCAGTCTTGTCCTCAACCCTCCGAGCGGGCTGTCTTCCAGGTAGAGCTCGCCGCCGTGGCCGCGGGCGATGTCGCGGGCGATCGCAAGGCCGAGGCCACTGCCGGTCTGGTCCTGGTTGCGGGCCAGGTCCAGCCGGTGAAACGCCCGGAAGGCCATATCGCGCTGATCTTCGGGAATGCCGGGGCCGTCATCGTCAATGGTGATGACAAGCCAGTTTCCCTCGATCCCGGCAGAAATCTCGACCTGGCTGCCGTATTTACAGGCGTTGGTGACGAGGTTGGCGAGACAGCGTTTCATCGAAATGCGTTTCACTTCGACGTCCAGAGGCCCTTCGGTGCGGGTCGTCACGGAATATCCGGAGATTTCGGCTTCCTCTTCCAGTTCCTCAAGAAGAAGTGCGATGTCGGTCTTCTGGACCTCTTCGTCGCCGTCGCCGCTGGCAAAGGCGAGATAATCCTCCAGCATGTGGCTCATCTCGTCGACGTCCTTGCGCATGGCATCGCTTTCAGGGGTTTCGTCCAGAAAGGCAAGCTGCAATCGCAGGCGCGTCAGGATGGTCCTCAGATCATGGCTCACACCGGCCAGCATCGTCGTGCGCTGCTCGATCTGACGTTCGATGCGGCGGCGCATGTCGATGAAAGCCAGGCTGGCGCGGCGGACCTCGCGGGCGCCGCTGGCCCGGAAATCCGCAGCCGGGCGGCCCCTGCCGAAAGCCTCAGCGGCATTGGCCAGACGGATGATCGGGCGGATCTGGTTGCGCAGGAAGAGCAGGGCGATAATCACCAGAACAAGCGAGGTGGAGAACATCCAGACCAGGAAGATATGCGAATTGGAGGCATAGGTCTGGCTGCGCCGTGTGAAAATCCTCAGGATGGAATCGGAGAGCTGAATGCGGATTTCCACAAAACGGGAGCGGCCGACCGTATCGATCCAGAAGGGTTTGCCGATCCTTTGGCTGATGGCAAGGCTCAGTTCCTGGTCGATGACATCGAAGAACGGTTTGGGCGTGGGAGGCGGCAGCGGTTCCAGCGGCATGACGGTCATTGACATGCCGAGCGCACGTGAGGCGAGCTCCTCGACCTTGCGGTTGTCGTCATCCTGCGGATAATTTTCCAGCACGAAAACAACGGCTGCGATCTCCCGGACCACCGCTTCCGACATCCGGCGCGAAACCAGCTGATAGTGACGCTCCATGAAGACGAAAACCAGGACCGACTGGAGGATCACGATGGGGGCAAGGATGATCAGAAACGTCCGGGTGAAAAGACCCTTCGGCATGATCCGGTACATCAACCGGGAAAATACCCGGTAAGCGCCGACAAACGGCTTCAGGAGAAAGGTGAGGGACTTCAGGTGACGGCTTTCCTGAAAACGCCTGAGCAAGGTTTCTTTTTCCGCCATGGGGTCAGTCGCAGGCCAGCCGGTAGCCTATGCCCCGGACTGTCTGCAGATAAACCGGATTGCCCGGATCGGTTTCAATCTTGCGCCGCAGACGATTGATCTGCACGTCCACGGTGCGTTCGCCGAGACCGCTGTCGTCGCCGACAATCTTGTGCCGGGGCACCGTTGCGCCGGGCTGTTCGGCAAATATCGACAGAATCTGTTTTTCCCGATCCGTCAGACGCACTGGGTTGTCGCCGTTTTTCAGTTCCCCCCGGCCGGCATTGTAGGAAAACGGGCCGAAGTGGATTTCCTCCCTGGCGACAACCGGCTGCTGGTTTCCGCGCCGCAGGATGGCCGCGATCCGCAACATCAGTTCGCGAGGTTCGAAGGGCTTGGCGAGATAATCGTCCACGCCGGCCTCCAGACCGGCTATTCTGTCGGGAGCATCGGATCTGGCTGTCAGCATCAGGATCGGAACCTGGGAGTCCTTTCGCAGCGAACCTGCAAGCTCCAGCCCGCTTTCGCCCGGCATCATCACGTCCAGGATGATCAGGTCGAACTCCAGGCCTGACAGACACTTGCGCGCTTCGGCGGAATTGGCTGCTGTGGATACACGGAAGCCATTGTCCTTGAGCAGCCTGGAAAGCAGATCCCTGATCCGTTTGTCGTCGTCTACCAGGAGAATGTGGTTGGCGTTGTCGTCGGGCACCTGAACGTTCATTTCGGTCGTCTCGTCCCCATGGGTGGTGTCAGGATTGCGTTTGCCGGCTCAACGAACGGACATTGACCCTTTTATCTGTCTCTCAGATCGAAGGAACTGCGGATAAGCTTCAGGATGTCTGGCCGGGCATCGGGATCGATCATCTGCAAGAGAAACCTGCGGATGGTTTCCTCACTGCCATCAGGCAGGCCAATTAGGGCGCGTTCAAGGCGCTTTTGCTGCAAACGCGTGAGATCGACCGCAAGCCCATGACCTGTTTCAGTGGTGTAGAGAAGCCGCTGGCGACGGTCGTGGCTGCCCTCGCGCTGCTCGATGATTCCGGCATCCACCAGTTGTTTCAGCACTCTTCCGAGGCTTTGCTTGGTGATCCCCAGAATACCGAGAAGATCCGTGACCATGATGCCGGGGTTCCGCTCCACGAAATGGAGAACCCTGTGATGGGCCCGGCCGAATTCGAATTTGGCCAGCACTTCGTCCGGGTCGCCGGTGAAATCGCGATAGGCAAAGAACAAAAGTTCAACAAGGTCATAGGGCAATGCGTCATCGCCGGTTGCCTCGCCGCTGTCCGGCAGATCTGGGCCATTTTCCCGCAGAGGGGAGGAGGGCGTGTTTTTGAAATTTACGTCAGCCATATTGACTTAATTCTGATCGATTGTTACTTGTTAGCATCCGTGAACGAAATGATCGGTCTTTCTGATGCATTTTTGCGCACCAGATGATAAACGAATCCGATCACGAACCCTGCGGATATCAGGATACCGATAGTTGGCGTGCTGTGCAAAAGATACAGCGGTGAAGCAGGCGCAAGTGTTTGGCGCTATTTGCCTCTGCAGTGGAAAACAATAAACGCTCTCAGAGCGGGCGGGAGATGAAAGATGGCCGGAACGCCTTTTGATCAGCTCAGTGGAGACATCTGGTACGACGGCACCTTCGTGCCGTGGGCGGACGCGAAACTGCATGTGCTCAGCCACGGGCTGCATTATGGCAGCAGCGTGTTTGAAGGCGAGCGCGCCTACGGGGGGCGGATCTTCAAGTCTGAAGACCATACCGTGCGCCTGCTGGAATCCGGCCGCATGCTCGGCTTCGAGATCCCCTGGACCGCCGAGCAGATCAATGCGGCCAAGGAAGAGACCCTGGCGCGGATGAACCTCGCGGATGCCTATATCCGTCCGGTCGCCTGGCGCGGCAGCGAGATGATGGGCATTTCCGCGCAGAAGAACACCATTCACCTGGCTATCGCGGCATGGGAGTGGCCGAGCTATTTCGCACCGGAGGAACGGTTGAAGGGGATCCGGCTGGACATGGCCGACTACCGCCGTCCCGATCCGAAAACAGCTCCCTACAAGGCCAAGGCTGCCGGTCTTTACATGATCTGCACCATCTCCAAACATGCAGCCGAGGCCAAGGGCTATACGGATGCGCTGATGCTGGACTGGCGCGGACAGGTCGCGGAAGCGACCGGCGCCAATGTGTTCTTCATCAAGGACGGCAAGATCCACACGCCGACGCCCGATTGCTTCCTGAACGGGATCACCCGCCAGACGGTCATCGGTCTTGCCAAGGATCGCGGCATCGACGTGATCGAACGGGTGATCATGCCTGAGGAGCTTCCGGATTTCGAACAGTGCTTCGTCACCGGCACCGCCGCGGAGGTCACGCCGGTCTCGGAGATCGCCGGAAACCGCTACGAAGTCGGCGAGATCATCAAAACGCTCATGGAAGACTACGATACCGCCGTTCGGCCGCAAGCTCCGGCGCTGCAGGCCGTCGCCGGCTGAACGGAAATCCTTGAAAATCTCGGACGAAAGGCGGGCATGAGCCCGCCTTTTTTGTTGTTGCCGTTACTTAGTCTTCATGTGCCTGGGCTGCCCCGTGTTCCGTTGCCCCACGTTCCGTTGCATGGAACATGCGTCCGCGTTCGGCGTAAAGAATGCAGCCGATGGCGCACAGGCCGTAGACCATATAGGACAGCCCCAGGGGCTCGGTCGTCCCGTCGAAGAGCTGCCCCATGACGTACCCCAGAAGCGCGCCCCCCAGGGTGCTGATGAAACCGATCACGGAAGAGGCGGTTCCGGCAATGGCCCCGAGCGGCTCCATGGCCATGGTGTTGAAATTCGCACCGATGAAACCGAACGTCGTCATGATGACGGTCACCAGCACCAGAAAGACCCAGAAGTTCTCGTAGCCGAGCAGGGCAAGCACATAAATCGCCAGTCCCACCAAGGTATAGGCCACCGTGGCGGTGTGCGAGAGACGGCGCATGCCGATGGCTTCCACGAGCTGGGAGTTCATGAAAGAGGCCACGGCCATGGTTACGGCGATGACGGCAAAAACGATCGGGAACAGCGTTCCCAGGCCGAAGATGTCGACAAAGATCTGCTGGGACATGGCCAGAAAGGAAAACAGACCTCCGAAAATGAATGCCGTGCCGACGGTGTATCCGAGACTGACGCGCGTCGTCAGCGCCAGCAGGTAAGCGCTGGTGATCGTGGAAACCACCAGAGGGCGCCGGTTTTCCGGTTCCAGGGTTTCCGGCAGGCGCAGGCCCGACCATACCAGCATCGCCACGCCGGAAATCAGCAGCAGGGCGAAGATCCAGTGCCAACCAGCCACAAGCAAGATGGCCTGGCCGATGGATGGCGCGATCACGGGTACGGACATGAAGACCATCATGACGAGGGACATGACCTTGCCCATGCGTCTTCCGGTATAACAATCGCGGACAATGGAGAGCGCGGTCACCCGCGCCGCGGCACAACCGATGCCCTGGGTGAGGCGGGCGATCAGCAACTGGTCGAGGTCCACTGCGAAGATGCAGACTATACTCGCGAGGCTGTAGAGCGCGAGGCCGCCAATCAAAACCTTTCGCCGGCCGACGGCGTCCGCGACCGGGCCGAAAAACAGCTGTCCGCCGCCAAAGCCGATCAGGTAGACGAGGAGAATAAGCTGCCGGTCATTGTCCTGGGCTATGTCCAGCGCACCGGCGATGGCCGGCAGGGCCGGAAGCATCACGTCGATCGCCATGGCGTTCAACGCCATGATCATTGCGATGATTGCCACGAATTCCGCAAATGGAATGCCGGGCTCGCGCAGGACTTCGCTGTAACCGCGAGCTTGCGATCGTGTAGCCGCCGAACGGGCAGGCGGGGTGCCGGAAATGTCTTCTTCGTGTTTCACGTAATTGGGACCAATTCGAAAGGGCAGAACGCTGCAAAGCGTCAGGGAGGGTATTGAAAGGCAATAATGTCAGGCGTTGAAAAGCAGGTGTGTCCGGTTCAGGAGGACGACCATCGCGCGGCGTCCTTCTCATCGCCTGCCCTGGTGTCCACCCAGGCGCCGCCGGCACCCGATACGAGATGTTCCTTTTTCCAGAACGGGGCTCTGGTCTTCAGGAAGTCCATGAGAAAGTCGGCTGCCTCGAAAGCCGCGCGCCGGTGCGCGGAAGCTGTGACGACCAGCACGATGTTTTCGCCCGGCGCGATTTTTCCGAAGCGGTGTATGACGCTCAATCCGGTGAGCGGCCAGCGGCCGGTGGCCTCTTCGGCAATGCGTGTCAGTTCCGCTTCCGCCATGCCGGGGTAATGTTCCAGCTCCAGCGCGTCCAGCGTTCCGGCCTCGTCGCGGCAGAGCCCCGTGAAGGTCACCAGGGCTCCGACATCCTTGCGGCCGGCGGTGAGGCGGAGCGTTTCCGCCGCGACGTCGAAATCTGCTGCCTGAATTCTCACAAGCGGTTGGACCTGCATGGCTCAGCCACCCGTCATCGGTGGGAAGAAGGCGACCTCTCTTGCGTCGCCGAGATCGGTGTCAGCTTCCACGTGCAACTGGTCGAGCGCCACCCGGATCGCGTCCTCCTCCTCAAAGGCGGCCGCGTGGTTATCGTCCAGCGTTTTCAGATGTGAAATCAGGTCCGCGACGGTTTTCACACCTCCGGGAACCTCAATCGTTTCTTCCTCGACGCCGACCCGTTCGCGGACCCAGGCGAAATAACGAATGTTCATGAGAGCCTCGATAATGTGCCGGCCTGCGTCGAAGTGCGCAAACCGGATCAGGGCGAGCTTAACTTGAGTTCCCCGTCAGGGGAAGTCCGGCGGACCGGCTCATCAAGGTGCCGGCCGGGAGGGTTTCTCCGGGCCGATCCGGCTCCTGCCGTCCGGATCTCTATTCCTTGATGAGGTGGCCGATACCGGCGCGGAAGTAGTCGTATCCCGTATATAGTGTGAGTATGGCGGCAAGCCAGAGGGCGGTGAGGCCGGCCAGGGTGGTGCCTGGCAGAATTGTGTCGCCCGCAGGTCCCGCCAACAGGAAAGCGACGGCGATCAACTGGACCGTCGTCTTCCATTTCGCAAGTTTGGTGACCGGCACGCTGACCTGGAGTTCTGCCAGAAACTCCCTTAGCCCGGAGACCAGGATTTCGCGGCACAGGATGATGATCGCGGCGATCATCGACCAGCCGCCGATGGTGCCGTCGCCGGCCAGCACAAGCAGGCAGACCGAGACCAGAAGTTTGTCGGCGATCGGGTCCAGCATGCGTCCCAGAGCGGATTGCTGCTGCCAGGCGCGGGCGAGATAGCCGTCGAAAAAGTCGGTGACGGCGGCAAGAATGAATATGCCGAGGGCGATCCAGCGCGGTGTGTTGCCTTCAAAATAGAAACAGGCGGTCACTGCCGGAACCGCCAGTATGCGCCCATAAGTCAGAAGATTGGGCAGGCTGAGTACGATATTGCGTTTCATGTCGGCTTTCGGATTTCAGGCAGGAGTGCCGGAGCCCGATTGGCCCGGGCTGCAGAACTTTGCCCTCAAAGACTTTCACGCAGCGGTATTACGCGCGCATCCAGGTGTACCGGTCAATCGAATATGCCATCGCCCAGCTGGTCGATCATCATCTTCGCCTTGCGGATCATCTCGTTTGTCGCGCCCTGTTCGTCCGGCAGGGTATCGGCACGGATGAATGTGTGGGTCTTCAGCGTATCACCGAATTGCTTTTCGATCCGTCCGGCCACCAGCCATTGACCGTTTGAAAGCTGCGGTTCCGCGATGATCTGGAATTCGTCATAGACGACCGTCGTGCTCTTCGAGGCGGCTTTTTTACCTTCGCCTGACGAGCCGAAGAGCGATTTGAACATCTTGCCGAGCATTCTGTCACCCATTGCTGATCCGTTTGCCCCTTTTACGGGGGCGGGCGCGGAGCTTCAAGCCAAGAGTTGCAAAGGCGGAGAGGGAATGTGGCCGATGGCAGCGGTGCGGCGCGGTATCGCCGCCGCACCGGACCCATGCCGCGTTACTGTGCGGGATCCGCACCGCCGCGAAGCTGATTGCGGATATCGATGAGGACATCCAGTTCGGACGGGCCGGATTCGGCTTCCGGCTCCACATCGTCCGGCTTTTCCGCCGCCGCCTTGATCTTGTTGACAGCTTTCACGAGCATGAACACAACATAGGCGATGATCAGGAAATTGATGCATGCCGTGAGAAATGCCCCATAGGCGAAGACCGCGGCACCGCTCTCCCGAGCGGCCTCAAGACCGGCACCGGCCGGCACGTCCCCGGCCAAAACAATATACATCGACGTGAAGTCGATCCCGCCGAGCACAAGCCCGATGAGCGGATTGATGAGATCTGTGACCAGGCTTGAGACAATTGCCGTGAAAGCCGCACCGATGATGATGCCGACGGCAAGGTCCATAACGTTGCCCTTGGCGATAAAGTCGCGAAATTCCTTGATCATGTGGTGTCCCCAACCTTCCCTATAAACCCGGTCACTCAATCGAGACATGAGTGACCGGGGTTTTTTGTGTGACATTTCGGCCGGAAATCTAACACATTCCGAAACTGTAAAAAGATTGCCTGTTTTTCCAATGTCTTGATGAGATACAGCCGTCATCAATCCGGTGTTTTCCCTATCTGCCGGTCGCCGGATCGCAGCCGGATTCCCACCGATGGAGCATAATTCGGGACGGGTGCGGAAAAAAGCGCGTGATCGGGACGGTGCGGGCCGGTATCAAGTGGCATTCCCCTCCCGCAAGGTCAGAAAACATGAGCAGATTCTGGAGTCCGATCGTCGAAAAACTTGTGCCCTACACGCCCGGTGAACAACCCGGGCAAAGGACTGTCATCAAGCTCAACACCAACGAGAATCCCTATGGTCCGTCTCCGCTGGCCCTGCAGGCCATTCAAGCCGCGACCGGAGAAGGTCTGAGGCTCTATCCGGATCCCGTTGCCTCGGAGCTGCGTGACGCGATCGCAGGTTCATTCTCTCTGGATGTCGATCACATTCATGCGGGTAACGGCTCAGACGAGGTTCTGGCTCAGGCGTTCAACGCCTTCTTCACCGGCAAGGATGCGGTTGTCTTTCCGGATATCACCTACAGCTTCTACAGGACGTACTGCGAGCTCTATTCGATACAGGCAGAGAAGATTCCGCTCGATTCAGCGTTTCGGTGCGACCCGAAGAACTATCGAGGCCCGTGCGGAGGGGTCGTGATCGCCAATCCGAATGCACCGACAGGTATCGCCATGCCGCTCGAGGGTATTGTCCAGATTCTGCAGCAGAACCCGGATGTCGTCGTGATCGTCGATGAAGCCTATGTGGATTTCGGGGCCGAGAGTGCGGCATCGCTGGTGCCGGATTTTGAAAACCTGCTGGTCGTGCAGACCTTTTCCAAGTCCCGAAGCCTCGCCGGCCTGCGTGTCGGTTTCGCCATCGGGCAGCCACATCTGATCGAGGCGCTGCAGCGGGTCAAGGACAGTTTCAATTCCTATCCGCTCGGACGCCTGTCGCTTGCCGGAGCCGTTGCCGCATGGATGGACCGCGAATGGTTCGACAGGACCCGGCATCTCGTCATGGCGGACAGGGAAAAGACTGTGACGGCTCTTGAGGAACAGGGCTTCGATGTTCTGCCGTCTTCCGCGAATTTCCTGTTCGCGTCGCATGAGAAGGTTTCCGCCGAAAAGCTGCTCAGGGATCTTCGCGCGCGCGGTATTCTGGTCCGGCATTTCGCCAGGGAGCGCATCGGTAACCACCTGAGAATTTCCATCGGAACGAGCGAAGAATGCGCAGCGCTGCTGGCAGCAACAGCGAGCATCATCCGGGAATAGACAGAAGCTTTCCGGGGAGGTGACTTTCGGACATCGCGCAGGCCGGTGGGCGAACAGTGTTCGTTCTAGCCGAGTTCCCGCCGGGTCCAGTGGTTGCGGCACAGCGAGACGTAGGTTTCGTTGCCGCCGATGACCACCTGGTCTCCTTCTTCGAGGATCTTGCAGTCGCTGCCCAGCCGGGCGGTCATGGTGGCCTTGCGGCCGCACCAGCAGATGGACTTGATTTCCTTCAGATTGTCGGCAAGCGCCAGCAGGGCGGCGCTGCCGGGAAAGAGCCTGCCCTGGAAATCGGTGCGCAGACCGAAACACATCACCGGAATGCGGAGCTTGTCGGCGACCTGCGCCAGTTGCCAGACCTGATCGGCAGTCAGGAACTGGGCTTCATCGACGAGCACGGCATCGACCGGACTGGATTCATGTGCCTTTGACACATGTTCGAGAACATCGTCCGCGGAGGAGAATATTTCAGCGTCGGCGGAAAGCCCGATCCGGGAAGCGATCCTGCCCTTGCCGGCCCGGTCGTCGAACGCCGCAATGAGCAGAAGCGCGTTCATGCCCCGCTCCTCGTAGTTATAGGCAGCCTGCAGAAGCGTCGTCGATTTGCCGGCATTCATCGAGGAGTAGTTGAAATAGAGCTTGGCCATGTGTTCTGAAAAGGAATCGGTTGAGGAGGCTGCAGTGTTCCCAATCGGGTCCCCTGCCTCAAACAGCCTCAGGTTGAAATCACAGGCAATCGATCATTTGGCGCCGGGATTTGCAAGGCCAAGCTCGACAATCAACGGCAGATGGTCAGATCCGATATCTGGGCCGGTCGACACGCTGATCACCTGCAGGTCATTGGTAACCGCGAACTGGTCGACAGGTGCGCCCAGAATCCAGTGCAGGCGGTAGTCGAAGAAGAACCGTGTCGTTTGCGGCCAGCGGCCCGGATAGGCGGTTTTCAGATCGTTTTCGCTCAGGACCTGTTGAAACCGGGCGGACCAGGGGGAACTGTTCCAGTCGCCGATGGCCAGGACCGGGCCGTCCTTTTCAGCTTTCAGCCCGGCGATGATCCCGTCGGCGGCGTCGAAATAGCGGCGTTTGTTCCGCCAGCGGGGTTCCGTGCGGGGACTGTCCGGATGAAGGGCCAGCAGATGCAGCGGCCCGGCATCTGTCTCCAGAGTCAGCGACAGCAGTTCCCGATCGGCGTTGTAGTAGACATCGGCGCCGGGAGGCAGATCGCCCTCAACGACTGTCGACATTTTCCGCCGGACGGGAAAGCGGGAATAGGCGACAAGGCCGCCCAGTTCACCGACCGTCAGATATTGCGGGAAGCCATGTTCGCCCGCGCTGCCGACGGGCAGGCCGAGACGCTGCCAGCGCCGTTCCTGGAGCCCCCAAAGGGTCTCCTGCAGAACAACAACGTCGGGCATTTCCTTCTCGAGAAAGGCCTGCAAAGTCCTGTCACCCAGAAACAGGTGCTCGATATTGATCGAGATAACCTTCACGGGAAGGCCTCCGGCCCGAAGCGGAGCGGGTTCGACCGTATTGTCCAATGTGCGGGCGCCTGTAAGCCCCGCAAGGCCGATGAGCGCTACGACGGCCAGAAACCAGACCGTTCTATAAAACAGGGCGAACCGGTGCCGCACGAAGAACCCCAGCGCGCCTCCCGCACACCCCAGCAGCCCGGCCGCGAGAAACTGTCTCAGAAAGAAGCTCATGTTGTCCGCGAGCCAGACATCGGGCGCTGCGAAGTTGGCGAGTCCTAGCGCGCAGACCGCAAGAGCGCCGAGGCAACCGCACCAGCCAATCAGCGAGAGCAGCGACCTGATCAATGATCTCGACTTCGAATTGTTTTTGAGCATCTTGAACCGATCGTGTCCGGTTGGTGTGGGCTTGCGCTATCGGGCTTCCGCCGCACGTGGCCATTGGAGCAGGTTGAAACACCTACTCGTGGAAATGGTCATAGACCAGTTTGGCGATGGCTTCGGAAATGCCCGGTACGGCGGCCAGATCGTCGACACCTGCCTTGGAGACGGCTTTGGCGGTACCGAAATGGCGCAGAAGGGCCTTTTTGCGTGTCGGGCCGACGCCGGCAATCTCATCCAGCGGGTTTCTGGTGATGTCCTTCTTGCGGCGAGCGCGGTGGCTGCCGATGGCGAAACGGTGGGCCTCGTCGCGCAGGCGCTGGACGAAATAGAGCACAGGATCGCGCGCCGGAAGCATGAAGGACTGGCGTCCGGGCATGAAGAACTTTTCCCGGCCCGCATCGCGGTCAGGTCCCTTGGCGATGCCGACAAGGGGCACATCGGTGATGCCGAGGCTTTCCAGCGTCTCTCGCGCGGCGGTCAATTGTCCCTGTCCGCCGTCGATCAGAAGCAGGTCCGGCCAGGCCGGCATATCACTTGCCGCGGAAGTCGTCTCCGTATCGTCCTGATTTTCCTGATGGGCGGCGTCTTCGGCGACAGGCGATGTCTCCCGGGCGTGTTCCTTGAGCAGGCGGGAAAAGCGGCGGCTCAGAACCTCGCGCATCATGCCGTAGTCGTCGCCGGGGACAAGGTCCTCGGACTTGATGTTGAACTTGCGGTACTGGCCCTTGGTGAAGCCTTCCATGCCCGCGACGATCATGCCCCCGACAGCGTTGGTTCCCATGATGTGGGAATTGTCATAGACCTCGATGCGCCGTGGCACGATCTCAAGACCGAACGCTTCCGCAACGCCCTTCAGGAGACGCGCCTGGCTGGAGGTTTCTGCAAGACGCCGCCCGAGCGCCTCGCGCGCATTGGTCAGGGCGTGGTCGACAAGCTCTTTCTTTTCGCCCCGCTTGGGCTTCGCGATCTCGATTTTCCTGCCCGAGCGTTCGCTCAGGGCTTCGGCGAGCAACTCCTGCTCGGCAAGCTCGTGGGACAGGAGGATCTGTTTCGGGGCGGGCTTGTCGTCATAGAACTGGGCGAGAAAACTCTCCAGAATGTCGGCTTCCTCAAAGGATTTGTCGGCTTTGGGGAAATAGGCCCGGTTGCCCCAGTTCTGGCCGGTGCGGAAGAAGAACACCTGAACACACGTCTGTCCGCCGTCCTGATGGATGGCAAAGACGTCCGCTTCCTCCACCGTCTGCGGATTGATGCCCTGATGAGCCTGAACGTGCGAAAGCGCGGAGAGGCGGTCGCGGTAAATCGCGGCGCGCTCGAACTCCAGATCCGCGGAGGCGGCTTCCATCTGTTTGGCGAGCTGGGTCTTGATCAACTGGCTGCGTCCGGACAGGAAGGCCTTGGCTTCCGAGACCAGGCCCACATAGTCCTGCGGATCGATTTCCCTTGTGCAGGGGGCTGCGCAACGCTTGATCTGATACTGCAGACAGGGACGGGTCCGGTTCTCGTAGTAGCTGTCCGAGCAGGTGCGGATCAGAAAGGCTTTCTGCAGGGCGTTGATCGTGCGGTCGACCGCTCCGGCGGAGGCGAACGGGCCGAAATACTCGCCCTTGCGTTTGCGTGCGCCCCGGTGTTTGACGATGGCGGGCGCTTCATGATCGCCGGTCACCAGGATATAGGGAAAGGACTTGTCGTCCCGCAGCAGAACGTTGAAGCGCGGGCGCAGGCGCTTGATCAGATTGGCTTCCAGAAGCAGGGCTTCCGGTTCCGTTCTTGTGACGACGAATTCCATCGCAGCCGTCGCCATGATCATGCGCATGATCCGGTTCGACTGGCCCTGCAGCCGCGTATAGCTGATGACCCGCTTCTTCAGGCTGCGTGCCTTGCCGACGTAAAGGACTTCGCCCTTGTCATCCAGCATCCGGTAGACACCCGGACCATTGGGCAGGCGTTTCACCTCGTCGGCGATTACCTCGACGCCCTTTTTCACGGGGGCGGCGTCTTCGCTGGCCGGGCTTTCTGCCGGATTTTGAGAATCAGACGTTTCCTGCATGCCTGACATTTAAGCGCGGAATGCCATTTGGGAAAGAGGCGGCCGCGGGCGAAGCCAGATCAGCTGACATGTCCAAGAAAATAAACGGCAGCCAGGTAGAGGCAGTAGGCCACTGTCATCGCCAGGCCGGAGAGCTTGTTGAGGCATATCCGGAATCCTGCAAAGGCGGTCAACAGCAGCGCGCAGGCGAGCATCACCCAGACGTCGAAATTCAGCACTTCGGCGGGAACGTCTATCGGGACGACGACGGCCGTGATGCCGATGATCGCCAGCAGATTGAAGATATTGGAGCCGATGACGTTGCCGATCGCCACCGCGCCGTGCTGGCGGATGGCGGCCATGACGGTTGTTGCCAGTTCCGGCAGCGAGGTGCCGAGGGCGATGACGGTCAGGCCGATCACGGCTTCGCTCACGCCCCACGCCGTCGCGATCGACGTTGCGCCCGTAATAGTGAAATGCGCGCCAAGGGGCAGGCCGACAAGGCCAAGGAGAACATAGGCAAGTGCGATCCAGATTGAATCCGGAACATCCTCGACATCTTCCAGGACATCGGACGCGTCAGGCTGTGCGTCCGCTACGGCGGCGCCCGCGGCGGCAGCGGCAATGGCCTTCTGTTCCTTGCGGTGTTTGCGGGCGGTCATGGTTGAGGCGGTCAGAAAGACGCCGAGCAGCGCCAGCAGAACCAGACCCGCCGGCAGTCCGATGGGCGTGAAGAAACACAGGGCGATGAACACCATCGTCACCGCGACCATGAACACCGCGTTGCGGGTCGCGCCGTTCTCGCCACACGGTGTTGCCGCGATCAGGGCGGGAAGGCCGAGGACCAGAAGGACATTGGCGATATTTGAACCGACGACATTGCCGATGGAGATACCACCGGCGCCTTCGAGAGCTGCTTTCAGGGAAATCACCAGTTCCGGAGCCGATGTGCCGAAGGCGACGATGGTCAGGCCAATGACCAGATTCGGAATTCCCAGCCTCTGCGCGATCCCGACAGACCCCCTGACCAAGACATCGCCGGCGATAATCAGAACAACCAATCCGCCTGCGAGGCTTACATAGTCAAAAAGCATTTAGGAATTCCGGTACGGGTTTGGTGTGAGGCTGCTGCGGGAGGGAGCGCCAAACGGGTTGAGCGCCTTATACGCAATAGATTGGTATGGGGAAAGCCGGGGGCAAGGATCTTTATGTGCATCGATGTGGCAATTTTTTCCGGCCGGTTTCGCGATTTGCAATCACCTTAAGCTATTTTTCATCGTGCCAGAATGTCGCCGTCATTTGTCATCAAAACTCCCAAATCTCAATCCTGATCCGCCACAAAGGCTCCCCATATCTGCAACGTGGGGAGTGTGAGGACGCGGCAGTGCCGCCCTCCTGCTCGTTATTGGCCGGCGTATTTCGGTCAACTCAGTTTGGTAAAGTGGATCTGGAGTATCTGTGATGAAACGTCTTGCACTTGCAAGTTTGGCACTGACGGCGGGGATCGCGCCTGTTTGGGCGGCAGACCTGGCGCAATCGCCGGCACCGGTCTATGAGGCGGTACCATCCCCACAACAGTCCATCGATTGGACCGGCCTTTATGTCGGTGGCAATCTCGGCTGGTCCTTTGGACAGTTCGACAACCGCGCGGGCGGCAACGACGGTCTGGATACCGATGCGAACGGCGTCGCGGGCGGTCTTTATACCGGCTACAATTTCCAGGTAACGCCGAATGTGGTGGTCGGTGCGGAAGCCGATTTCAGCCTCACCGACCTGGAAGAGAACAAGACCAGCAATGGTCTGACCGTTCAGTCCAAGTCTGACTGGAACTCCAACATCAGGGCGCGGCTGGGATACAGCTTCGACCGTTATCTGGTCTATGGTGCCGGCGGTCTGGCTCTTGCCGATCTCGAAGTTTCCGGAAACGGCGACAGCGACAGCAAGACCGCTCTCGGCTGGACGCTGGGTGCCGGTGGCGAGGCTGCCATCACCAACAACCTCAGCGCAAAGCTCGAATACGTGTATCAGGATTTCGGCGAACAGGATTTCAATCTGAACGGCACGGCTGTCAGCTCGGACCTGAGCACCTCCCAGGTACGCCTCGGTCTCGGCTACAAATTCTGACTGTCGAGACTGTCTGAAGAAATCGGCCCGGCACCGCAAGGTGCCGGGTTTTTTGTTACAAGTGGTTACATGCTTTTCAGAATTTCGCCCGGGAAGCATGATAAACATGTCGCCACAACGTGACGCGATGTTGTAGCGCTCTATATTTCGTAGCGGTTTCGGTTGGAGAGGTGAATGCGGTTTTTGATGCGTGGACTGTTGGGTCTGGCATTGATGGCGATAATGATCGGTTTTGCCGGCATTGGCGTCTACCATGTGTACACGGCCACGACGGCGGAGGAAAAAGTCCGCCAACGGCCTGCGCGCGAACGCAGCTATTCGGTGAATGTCGCTGAACTTGCTCCCGATACGATTTCGCCTGTCACCACCGCCTATGGAGAAATCGTGAGTTGGCGGTCGCTGGAGTTGCGCGCCAGCACCGAGGGCGTTCTGGTCGATGTGGCGCGAAAATTCCGTGACGGTGCAGCCGTTGCAGAAGGGGAATTGCTGCTCAGGATCGATCCGGCGAATGCAGAGTTTCTGGTCCTGGATGCGGAGGCCGCGCTGGCGGATGCGGAGGCTCAAAAGACCGAAGCCGAGGAAGCGATTGTCGGCGCGGAGCAGGAACTGGAGGCGGCCCGCCGCCAGCTGGTCCTCCGCCGGCAGTCTCTGGAGCGTCAGCAGCAGCTCAAGGACAAGGGCTATTCGACCGCCGTTCAGGTCGAGACCGAAGAACTTGGCGTCGCCTCGCTGGAACAGTCGCTCAGCAATCGGCTGCAATCGGTGATCACGGCCCGCAAGCGGGTCGAGCGCATGGACCTGACTGTCAAGCGGGCGCAATTCGCGCTGGGGGAAGCGCGTCGCGTGCTGAACGAAACAGCCCTGACGGCTCCTTTCAGCGGCAATTTATCCGAAGTCAACGCCACACTCGGCCGGCGGGTCAATCAGTCCGAAACCCTTGCCCTGCTGATAGACCCGGCCGCCCTGGAAGTGAAGTTTTCCCTGTCGACCAGCGAATTTTCCCGGCTTCTGGACGACAGCGGCAATCTCGTGAAGGCACCTGTGATCGTGACGTTGCAGCTTGGCGTCCGGTCGCTTGAAGTCGTTGGTCATATCGACCGGGCGGCCGCCGTGGTTTCGCAGGGAGAGGCGGGGCGGACCCTGTTCGCGACCCTCGAACTGGAACCTGGAACGGCGCTGCGCCCGGGCGATTTTGTCAAGGTGGACGTGCAGGAACCGGAACTCAGCGGTGTTGCGGTCGTTCCTTCGGCCGCAGTGACTGAGGACGGTCGCCTTATGATTGTCGGTGACGGCGACCGGATCCGGGAAATTCGCACGACCGTATTGCGCCGAATGGGGAATGAGGTTGTTCTGTCGGATGTGCCTTTCGGCGCGGATTATGTACGCGAACGGCTGCCGCAGCTCGGCACGGGTCTCAAGGTTACGCCGCGCCGCAGCGGTGAAGAGGAAGGCACACCGGCTGCTGACGCTCCCGAAACGGCCCGGGTCTCCGAGGCAGGGGAAAACGGCGCGCGCGGCGACCTGATCGCGCTTGAACCGGAGCGGCGGGCGGCGCTGATCGAACAGATCAACAGTTCCGACATTCCGGAAAACCGCAAGGCCAGACTGCTCGCCACGCTGAACCAGCCGATGGTGCCGAAAGATCTGATTGACCGGCTGGAACAGCGGCTTGGAAACAGGAGCTGATGGCCGATGTTTGCTGATGCCATGATGGGAGTGTCCTGACATGCGTTCTCCTGGCGGGTCGCAATTCGCGTCATTGCTGGATTACATGGTGCGCCACCGGACGGCGGCCAACCTGCTGCTTGCCATCATGCTGCTCAGCGGTATTGCCGCCGGCACGCAGATCAGGACCCAGTTCTTTCCCGATTTCGTGCGCGAAGAGGTGGATGTCGAGGTCAGCTGGCCGGGAGCGGGGCCGGAGGACATGGATCGGGCCATCGTCGAAATTCTCGGGCCGCCGCTTCTGGCGATCAACGGTGTTGACGAAGCCACGTCCGTCGCCCGTGAAGGCAAGGCGAGCATCGAACTTGAATTCGAAGACGGCTGGGACATGGGGCAGGCAACCGACGAGGTGAAAGCCGCCGTCGACCTTGCGCGTTCCAGTCTGCCGGACGGTATAGAAGAACCTGTCGTCAGCCGTAGCGTCTACAGCGACCGGGTGACCGATGTGGTCGTTTACGGGCCCGTGGACATCGATCAACTGGCCCGCTTCGCCGAAGACCTGCAGACAGTGCTGTTCCGTCAGGGTGTGACCCGGGTGGAGATCAGGGGGCTCGCCGACCCGATCATTCGGGTGAATGTTGGCGAAAGCATGCTCGTGCGGCACGGGCTGACCCTAGAGGAAATCGCGGACACCGTCTCGGCGGAAATGGAGACCACACCCGCGGGCGATGTGAGCGGCAGCGGCGCGCGGCTGCGTACGGGGCAGACCCGGCGATCCGAGCAGGACCTCGGTGAAATCGTGCTGAAGGCGCCCTCCCAGGGAGAAAAACTTCGACTGCGCGCTGTCGCCGGCATCCTGACGGAGGGCGTGGAAAGCGGGCGGGCCTATTATCACAAGGGCATGCCCGCCGTGCTGCTGAGGGTCAGCCGCAGCGCCCAGGGAGACACGATCGAGATCCAGAGAGCGGTGGAGACGATCACTGCCGATTTCCAGCGCACGTTGCCTGAAGGCGTGATTGTCCAGATGACCAATACAAGGTCGCAGGCGATTATCGACCGGTTGGACATTCTCGTCGAAAACGGGCTATTCGGACTCGCTCTGGTACTGCTTTTCCTTTTCCTCTTCCTGTCCGCACGCACGGCATTCTGGGTCGCGGCCGGCATTCCGGTGGCGATGGCTGCCACGATCGGCCTGATGTATGCCTTCGGGCTGACGCTGAACATGATTTCGGTCTTCGCGCTGATCATCTGTCTCGGCATTGTCGTCGATGACGCCATCGTTGTCGGGGAACATGCGGATTTTCTGCACAGGCGCGGATATTCGCCCGAGGAGGCTGCCAGCCTTGCCGCGCGGAGGATGACGGCGCCGGTGTTCAGCGCCTCGATCACCACTCTCATTGCCTTCGTCGGGCTGATGACCATAACGGGCCGGTTCGGCAGTCTGGTGGCCGATATACCCTTCACTGTCGCTGTGGTGCTGATCGCAAGTCTGGTCGAATCCTTTTTGATTCTGCCCGCGCACATGAACCACGCCCTCTCGGCGAGTAAAAAGCCACGCTGGTACGACATGCCGAACAGGCTCTTCAATCGCGGCTTTGTCTGGTTCCGGGAAACCCTGTTCCGCCGCTTCATCGGCTGGATCGTCACGGTGAGATATCCGGTGATCGGATTCGCGGTGATGATCCTGGGCCTGTCCGTTTCGCTCTTCTTCGACGGTACGGTGCGCTGGCGTTTCTTCAATGCGCCGGAGCGGGCTGTTGTCTCCGCGAGCATCGCCATGATGCCGGGAGCAAAACGCGACGATACCAAGGCGATGATCGCGGAGATGGAGCGGGCGCTGGATGTGGTCAACACGCGCTATGCCGTGGAACACGGAAGCGAACCGGTCATCTTCGCCCTGTCCACGGTCGGGGCAACCGCCGGGCGTGGGCTCAGCGGGGCCGATACCAAGGACATCGACCAGCTTGGCGGGATATCCATCGAACTTCTCGACCCGGACCTGAGGCCCTATTCCGCGTTCAAGTTCATCGGGGACTGGCGCGCTGAAATCCGCAAGCCGCCGCTGCTGGAAACACTTGCCTTGCGTGGTGAACGCTCGGGTCCGGGCGGGGATGCGATAGATGTCAGGCTGTACGGGACGTCCACTGAAGGTCTGAAGGCGGCGGCGGAAAGCCTCAAACAGGCGCTTGAACCGCTGGAAGGTGTCAGCGCGCTCGAGGATACGCTCGCCTATGACAAACCGGAGCTGAGCCTGACGCTTACACCGCGCGGCGAAGCGCTCGGTTTCACAACCGATGATGTCGCCCGCATCCTGCGCAACCGGCTGGAGGGTATCGAGGTCGCGGAATTTCCGGTCGGCCGGCGCACGGCGACAGTCAAAGTGCTGATACCGGATGAGGAGGCGGATTCATCCTTCCTCTATACGACCCGGGTGCGGACGGAGGCCGGGACGTATGTTTCCCTGAGCGAAGTCGTTCAGGTGGACAGCTCCTACGGGTTTGCATCCGTACGGCGCAACGATGGACTGCGCACGTTGCAGGTGACCGGTGATGTGTCGGAGGACGATCCGGCAGCGGCGGCACGGGTAACGGAGCTGCTGCAGAACGAGCTTCTGCCGCAACTCGCCGCGGAGTTCGATGTCGAAAGCGAGATGGCCGGCCTCGCGGAACAGGAAAAGTCGTTCCTGTCCGATGCGATGATCGGTTTCGCGCTCTGTCTGGCCGGTATTTACCTGACGCTCTGCTGGATCTTCGAATCCTGGACAAGGCCGCTGATGATCATGATCGTCATTCCCTTCGGCTGCGTCGGCATGATCTGGGGCCATTATCTGCATGGCATACCGTTGTCGATGTTCTCGGTGGTCGGGTTTATCGGCATGGCGGGGATCATCATCAACGACAGCATCGTTCTGGTCACGACCATCGACGAATACGCAAAGGATCACCCGTTCCGCGAAGCACTGGTCAACGGTGTCTGCGACCGCCTGCGGGCGGTTGTCCTGACGACCGCGACGACGGTATTCGGACTTGCTCCGCTGTTGTTCGAAACCAGCCGGCAGGCACAATTCCTCCTGCCGACGGTGGTCACGCTTGCCTATGGACTGGGAGTCGGGCTGCTGCTGGTGGTCCTGCTGACGCCGGCGCTTCTTGCCGTACAGAGCGATTTCGGCAGGTCGATAACCAGCGGCCGGCGGCTGCTGAAGGTCCGGGGACGCAAGTCTCTCCCGCGTGGCGGGGTATGACAATTCCACAATCGAAAAGCATCCGGCCCGCGTTCGGCTGAACGCGGGCCGGATGTGGTTGTTTTCGTTGCGGATCTGTCTTCAGGCCCCCTGCATTGCTCTTACAGGAACACCGAAACCAGGTTCGGCCATGTGAGAAGAATGAGCAGAGCCAGAAGCTGAATACCGATGAAGGGCAGGAAACCCTTGAAGATATCGGTCAGAGAGATGTGTGAGGGTGCCACGGATTTCAGATAGAACGCTGCCGGACCGAAAGGCGGTGACAGGAAGCTGACCTGCATGTTCATCGTGAACACCACCCCGAACCAGATCGCGACATGGCTGGGCTGGACATTGCCGAAGAAGCCAAGTTCGTCGACGGGCATCGCCATGACGATGGGCAGGAAGACCGGCATGATCAGCAAGACGATACCGACCCAGTCCATGAACATGCCCATGATCAGAAACACCACCATCATCACGAGTATGATGCCCATCGTGGGAAGTTCGGTTCCAACGATCAGATTGGCGACATAAGTCGGGCCGCCAACGAGCGTATAGGCGGAGGCCAGAGCTGCCGCGCCCACTGTTACCCAGATTATGGTTCCAGTGGATTTCATGGTGCGGATCAGTGAGTCGAGGAGCACTTCAGTGCTCATTTCGCGGCGCAGAACAGAGATCACGAAGACCGCGACCACACCCATTGCCGCCGCCTCTGTTATGCCGGTGATGCCACCGTATATGGACCCGAGCACAACGCCGATGACGACCAGCGGCGCGACAAGGCCCTTGCCCATATTCCACCCCTGCCGGATGCCGTCGCGGCCGAAAACGAACACGACAAGCAGGAAACCGACAAACAGTATGCCGAGCTGATATGGGATATCCGAGACCATGCCCCAGGTGATCGGATCGACACCCTCGGTCACATCGTTTGCCCCGGTCAGGGTGAAGAACAATGTGCGCACCAGGATCAAGGTGGTTGCCGCCAGAACGATGACGGTCATGAAACCGGCGAAGAGCTTGGCTTTTTCCCTGCCTTGCGGATCATCGGGATCCGGTTCGGGCAAGGGTGCCTGTTCCGGGTTCAACCGGGTTCTGACGATGATGTAGATCAGGAAGAAGGACGCCAGCATGAAGCCTGGAAGGAACGATGCGGTGAACAGAGCCTTGATGGAGGTTTCCGTGACAAGGCCATAAAAGATCAGAACAATCGACGGCGGAATCATGGTGCCAAGCGAACCGCTTGCACAGATCGTTCCGATGGCGAGGTTCTGGTTGTAACCGAGCCGGAGCATCTGGGGCAGGGCGATCAGACCAAGCAGAACAACTTCTCCGCCGATGATCCCGGACATGGCCGCCATGATTACGGCCATGATCGACGTGACGATCGCGATGCCGCCCCGCGTCCGGCTGAGCCAGACATTGAGCGAGGAATACATGTCTTTGGCTATGCCGCTTCGCTCCAGCAACGCGGCCATGAATATGAACAGCGGCACGGATATGAGGACGTAGTTCGTCATCTGCCGGTAGATCGCCTGGCCTATGACAGCCAGTGGGCCTCGGCCGAAATCCCGGAACAGCAGATCCGGCCCGAACTTCATTATCAGAATTGCGCCGGCCAGAGTTGCCGAGGCAAATCCCAGCGGCATTCCCAGGGCGAGAAGCAGGAACAGGCCCAGCAGCAGTAGAAGTGAAATCGTTCCAACGTCCATCCCGCTAGCCCTCGATATTCTTGCGTATGAGTTCGATTTCCTGCTCGTCGAGTTCATCGACCGGCAAGTGAGCTTCCGGCGCCTTGTTCCAGTCGGCGATCAAGTTGGACAAGGCCTGGATCGCCACCAGAAGCACAACGATCAAAATCGCGGGCTTGATGGTAGCGGGAATGGGGGGATCCCAAGCGGTCCCGAATGTTTCCCAGCGGAAAAACTTGGCGACCGCCTCGTTGTATCCACCCCAGATCAGCAGAAAGGCGAAGGTCCAGATCAGGAGCACCGAGATGACATCCGATAGCTTCTGGAGCCAACGGGGAAGCAGGTCATAGATGATATAGATACGGATATGGCTGCGCTGCTGCATCGCGTAGAGTCCGGAGAGCAGGAATACGAAGCCGGCTATCCAAAGGGAAAGCTCATTCGCCCAGAGTGTCGGTTTTTCGAAAACGTAGCGTGACACAACTTCAAAAAACATCACGAAGACAATGCCGGCGGTTGCGATCATGGACAGGCGCGCGCAAACCAGACTGACAATATCGAAGAAACCGGAAGGCGCAGGTTCGATTGCACCTCGGCTGTCGGAGAGGTAGACGCTCGAGGAAAGCAGAACGATGCTCAGCAGGATCAGCGTCAGGAACACGATCGGCGTTTCTCTTGGCGAGAGGAACTGCTTCATGCCGACATCGGAACCGAAAAACAGAACGCCCAGGATAAGCCAAAGCACGAGTGCGCCAGCGCCGAATATACTGGCCCACATGAGCAATCTGACCGGTTCTCTTGCGGAACCCAGCCACACACTTTCAGCTTGAACAGTCACAACGGCCTCCCTTGCGCGTTGACAATCCGGACAGAAGAGAAAAACGAGCCCCGGAGGGCTCGTTAACTCTACACATAGGCAAGGAGTTGGAGTCTAGTCGATTTTGCCAATGCGGCGGAGGAAAGCACGGTGTGCTTCCACCAGAGCCTTGGCTTCCGGTGTCTTGTCGGCCCAGCCGTCCCAGGCACGCTGTGCGCCGGCGCGGAACTCGGCACGGTCTTCCGCCGACCAGTCGTAGAGTATCACGCCCTTTTCCTTCAGCATTGTGGCCGCTTCTTCGTTGGCGATATGAATCGTCATCGAAGTCTTGAAAGCCAATGCCTGTGTCGCCGTTTCGATGATCGCCTTGATGTCGTCCGGAAAACTGTTCCAGACGTCGAGGTTAAACGTCACGTGGTCAACCGGCATCGAGTGGAAGCCGGGATAGGTGGCATGTCCGACGATGTCGTAGAGGCCGAGACCGACGTTGTTGGCGAGGCTGGATGCGTCCGCACCGTCAATGATGCCGGTTTCAAGCGACGTGAACACTTCCGTGAAGTCGATGACGATCGGAGAAGCGCCCAGTTCGGCGAAGATTTCGGTTTCAAGGCCCGGAGGAGACCGGAATTTCCAGTCCTTCAGGTCTTCGGGGCCGGCGATCGGCCGGGAAGAGGACATGGCTTCCTGACCGCCGGTCCACCAACCGACGAGATGCATGTTGTGCGCCTCGTAGAGCTCGTTGGCAGCCTCTTTACCGCCGCCGAAGTAGTAGAAGCTGTAAAGCTCCCAGGGCGTGTCATAGCCGCCCATGGGGTCGCCCACGAACTGGAATGCCGGATTTTTGCCGGTCTGGTAAGCGCCGCCATGCATTTCACCGTCGAGAATGCCGGTTGCAGCGGCGTCAAAACCCTCGACCGTGGCGACAACGGCCGACGACCAGAACATTTCGATTTCAACACGTCCACCGGACATGCGCTCGACATTGTCGATGAACTCCTGCGCCAGCTGACCCGACACGGACTCGGCCGAATACTGTGTTTGCAGGCGCAAATTGAAGTCGGCCGCGGCTGCTCCTGTCGCAAGACCAGCGGACAAGGCGGCAACAGCCGCCAGGCTAATGAATTTCATATCGTTCCTCCCAATTGCACATCTTTCCTCCCGGGAAAGACTGGCGACTACAGCGGTTTGGATTTTTCAGCGCGACAGCCACACCTTAAACTCGTAGTCACATCCGCTGATGCTGTCAACTTGTATTGATATTATACCACTAAACTAACATTTGTTATATATCTCGACCTTTAGTTGGTATACCAAATATGGGTCGGTTCGTCCGGAAAAAGTTCCAAAGACCGAAAACCTGAAACATGTGCTGAGAAACAACCGTGTCACTGATGAAAAACGCTACCATCGATCTCCCCTCCTTGCCACGTCAGCGGCTCGGCGATCAAATCGCCGATGTTCTTCGCCAACAAATCCTGTTGGGGCAGTTGCCTCCTGGCAAGAATATTCCGGAACGGGAAACCGCAGCTGCCCTCGGAGTGAGCCGCACGCCTTTGCGAGAAGGGCTTCTTGTTCTTGAAGCAGAGGGCCTTGTCGAAATGTCGCCCTCGAAAAGCCCGGTCGTGGCAAATCCCACATTTGTCGAGGTAAGCAACCTGCTTCTGGTGCAGTCGGCCCTGGAAGGGCTTGCGGGAGAATGTGCCTGCGACGAGGCCTCCGAGGGTGAAATCGACAAGATCGAGGACATGCACAAGATGATGCTCGCAAATGTGCAGGAGCCCGACCAAATAAAATTTTTCCAGATCGACATGGCCTTTCACGAGGCGATCGTCGCTTCTACGAAGAACGCTTCTCTGATCAAGACACACAAACAGTACCACTCGCGCCTGTGGCGGGTCCGGTTCCTGTCCGCGCGTCACCGGGCCGCCCGGGACAAGGCGATGATCGATCACGGCCGGATCGTCGAAGGGCTTCGGCTGCGTGACAAGGAGCAGGTTTCCTCCGAAATGAGAGAACACCTGAGGCGTGCAATCGACAACATCAGAATTGTGTTCGCCGAGGAGGAAACCTCCACGGCTGGCAATGGTTGAGGGGCAGACAGGGAATGGACAAGTATCGTTCGAAGTATTTGGCCAAGTCCAGATTGAGGTCGCAGGAATGGTTCAACAATCCGAACAATCCGGCGATGACGGCCCTCTATCTGGAGCGCTATCAGAATAACGGCTTCACGCCGGAAGAACTCCAGTCCGGCCGGCCTGTTGTCGGTATCGCCCAGTCCGGTTCCGAACTGACACCCTGCAACAAGATCCATCTTCTGCTTTCCGAGCGGATCAAGGCAGGCATTCGTGACGGCGGCGGGATACCGATCGAGTTTCCGATCCATCCGCTGCACGAGAACGGCAAGAGACCGACAGCGGCTCTGGACCGCAACCTCGCCTATCTGGGTCTGGTGGAGGTGCTGCACGGGTATCCGCTGGACGGTGTTGTTCTGACAACCGGATGTGACAAGACCACACCGGCGATGCTGATGGGAGCCGCCACCGTGGATCTGCCGGCAATCGTTCTGTCGGGGGGGCCGATGCTGGACGGCTGGTGGAAAGGCGAACTGGCGGGTTCAGGCACGATCATCTGGGAAAGCAGGCGGCTGCTCGCTGAAGGGGTCATCGATTACGACGAGTTCATCAGCCGCGTTTGCGCTTCCGCGCCGTCGCTGGGCCATTGCAACACGATGGGCACAGCAAGCACGATGAATGCCCTGGCTGAAGCGCTGGGAATGAGCCTGCCGGGCTGCGCCGCCATTCCGGCGCCGTTCCGCGAGCGCATGGGGATGGCCTATGAGACGGGCAAGCGCATCGTCGCGATGGTGGAAGAGGATCTGACCCCGTCGAAAGTGCTGACACGCGAGGCGTTCGAAAACGCCATCCGGGTTGCAACCGCAATAGGAGGGTCCACCAACGCGCCCCCGCATCTGCAGGCGATCGCGCGGCATATCGGCGTCGATCTCGATATTCATGACTGGCAGAAGCAAGGGTATGATCTGCCGCTTCTCGTCAACATGCAGCCGGCGGGCAAATATCTGGGCGAACGTTTCTTCCGGGCAGGGGGCATTCCCGCGGTCATGGGGGAATTGCTTCAGGAAGGGCTGTTGCATGACGATGTTCTGACGGTTTCCGGCAAGACACTGGCGGAAAATCTTGTCGATACCAGAAGCAGTGACCACGAGGTGATCGCGAGCGTGGCCAATCCGTTGCGCAAGAAGGCCGGGTTCATGGTTCTGAGCGGGAATCTGTTCGATTCCGCACTGATGAAGACCAGTGTGATCTCGGAGACGTTCCGGGCACGCTTTCTGAGCAAACCGGGGGCGGAAAACGTGTTCGATGCGCGGGCTGTCGTGTTCGAGGGGCCTGAACACTACCATGCGACACTGAACGATCCGGAGCTGGGTATCGACGAGGGCTGCATCCTGTTTATCCGGGGCACCGGCTGCGTCGGTTTTCCCGGGTCTGCAGAGGTCGTGAACATGCAGCCGCCGGACGCGCTTTTGAAAGAGGGGGTCATGCATCTGCCGACCGTTGGCGACGGCAGACAGTCGGGCACATCGGAAAGCCCCTCCATTCTCAATGCGTCGCCGGAGTCGGTTGTCGGCGGTGGTCTTGCCTTGCTCAAGAATGGTGACAAGGTTCGGCTGGACCTCAACAACCGCACACTCAATGCGCTGGTGGATGAAGCGGAGTGGAGCGACAGGCGCAAGAGCTGGTCTCCGCCCGATCTGGAGAACCAGACGCCCTGGCAAGAGTTGTACCGCGCGAATGTCGGCCAACTGGCGGAAGGTGGGTGTCTGGAAATGGCGACGTCCTATCAGAAGGTTCGCCATCAGATGCCGCGCGACAGCCACTGACTGAGTTTTTCATCCGATGCAGAGGAGCGTCGGCCGGGAGTTGATGAATTGACGGATACACTATTCGATGTATCGGGAAAAACCGTTCTGATTTCAGGCGGCAGCAGGGGTATTGGGCTGGCGATGGCGGAGGCGTTCGCGACGCGTGGCGCGCGGATCGTGATCACCGGCCGCAATGAACAAACACTGCGGAATGCCTGCGAGACTGCTCCGGCTTCGCCGATCCCGATGACCTATGAAGTTTGCGATGTCAGCGATACGGACACGATCACGGCCTGCATCGACGCGGTCGTTGCGCAATACGGCCAGATCGATGCCTTGATCAACTGCGCGGGGGTGAATGTCCGCAAGCCGGCCGTCGATTATACCCCTGAAGAATTCGACATGATCATGGACATCAATCTGCGCGGCGCGTTCTTCATGGCGCAGGCCGTCGGCAGGCAGATGATCCTTCAGAGCAATGGCTGCGTGATCAACGTGGACAGCCTGTCCTCTTTCAATTCCCTTGCCCAGGTCGGGCCCTATGGAATGTCGAAAGCCGGTCTGTCCAGCATGACCCGCGTCATGGCTCTGGAATGGGGAAAGCATGGCGTCCGGGTGAACGGCCTGGCACCTGGCTTCATTCTGACAGATCTTACCGAAAAGCTTTGGTCTGATCCGAATCTGCAAGCCTGGAACAGGACTGTCACGCCGCTTGGGCGCATGGGCTCCGTAGACGACCTGATCGGCACCGCAATCTTTTTGGCTTCACCCGCCGCGGCTTTCCTGACAGGACAGACAATCAGGGTGGACGGCGGCACATCGAGCGGCATCAACTGGCCGATAAACGGGGAATTCGGCATCACGCCGCACGCATGATGCTGCCCGCTTTCAAGGGGACGTGAAAGCGGGCTTACTTCACCTCGGGTTACCGCAGAGGCGCAGCGGCGTTATCTGACATGGGGGCCGGCGGCTGCCTGGTGTCTGTGAATGCGGGCACCGCGGCTTCGAACGCATCCAGCCAGGCAACCAACCCGGGATAATCTCGGCGCCATTCTCCGCCATAGCGCATGTCGAGATATCCAAGAGAGCAGGCCAGCGTCAATGTGCCTGCCGTGACATCGGCCGCGGACGCCGGCGCGGGAGGCGTATTTTCCTCGAAATACGCCAAGCCTCGCTCCATCTTTGCTCCCTGGTAGGCGTCCCATGCGGGATCGCGATACTGCTTTTCCTTGAAGCGCTTTTCGTAAATCCGAAGGATCGCAGCGTCCATGATGCCGTCTGCGAGAGCCTGCTCGCGCAGCACCGCGAAGCGGGCCTCGCCTTCCGGAAATAGGTTGCCGCCACCAGCCAGAAAATCAAGATATTCGATGATGACGGGGCTGTCATACAGCACGTCGCCGTTCTCCAGCACGAGCGCCGGAATTTTTCCGAGGGGGTTCTGGTTCCGAATGCTGTCGGACGGATCCGCGGTGTTGGTGTCTTCCACCGTGATCTTGTCTTTCAGGCCGAGGATCGCCGCGGCAATTTTCACCTTGCGGCCGAAAGGGGAAGGGGGAGACGAACGTAATTTCATCATGGTTCAGGCTCCTGAACAGAGAGGTTTGAAAAATGCGGCCGGTGAGGTCTTACCGGGCGCCGGGTGGGGGAACTTCGAAGCTGTCGGACCGGCATCCGGCACGGTCAACGGCGGTGCAGGAGCGGAACGCCAGATCCTTCGTCAGGCAGATGCGGACTTCCTCCAGCTCTCCCCGGTCGCAGGTGACGGCCATGCCATCTTCCTGTAACCCCGGATTTGCAAGGCGGAAGGCCTTTTCAACTGTTGCCGGTGCGGCTTTGCCGCGCTTGTCCAGTTTCTTGAAGACGCCTGGAATGGCAATCTTCTCATAAGCCCGGCGGGTCAGGCCGAAATAATCCTCCGGATCGAGACCGGAGCAAGTGCCATGTTTGCGCCACTGGTGGAAGACAAGGGAATGACTGGGCATGATGTCTTCCATATCCACGGCGATCCGTCGATCTATCCGCTCCGGCATGCCCGGACAGGATTGCGGGTATCCCCGCTCATATTGCGGCCAGAGGCCGTGCACCACGAAGCGATAAGGATCGGCGACATCGCACTGGTAAGGATTGACAGCCTTGCCTTCCTGCTTGCAGTAAGTCGGCGACCAGGAAAGAGACAGGACGTAAAAACCGAACTCCCCTGGCTGGTCCGCCAGGGTGGCTGTAGATATCAGGCCGCTTGCCAGGAGGCAGAAGATCTTCAGCCACGCTCGGCTCGGGAGCGCCATGGAAAGGCCTTTTCGTTCAGCGCGGGCGCATGGTGCTGCAATGGTCGCCGTAGACGTGCCATTTGTCGAGAGGCGCCATACAGGCCTCCACGTTCCAGCCAATGCCGAGAAAACCGCCGTGTTCCTCGACGAGATAGTGGACGGACTGGAAGCTGCCGTCCGAGAGGCTGGCCTTGCCGTGGCAGTACCGGCGCGCGACCGGGCTGATGTCCGCCTGGTAACCGGTTTCGCGTATGTCATCGATGCCGGTGATGGTGCGGCCGTCGTAATAGTCCCTTCTGGCGCTCGCGACAGAACCCGCAACGGCACTTTGAACGGAGGCTGCGGTGCAGGCGGGCAGACGGTTCTCATCGCCGAAGGAGAAATAGACGCGGTTGTCTTCCGCGGTGGCCGGGACCGCAAGGCCCGCGCAGAGAGTGAGGACAGTTAGGAGGGGCAGGAAAAAGCGGGTGAAACGAGCAATATGCACGGCAGAAACTCCAGTATGCGAACTGAGAGGACGACGATGGGGGAGGGCAGGCCCGAGGTCAAGCATTGATCCAGGCAAAAGTGACCGGTTCCGGCTGTTTATTCGCCGATCAGCTGGGTGACGTTCCAACCTGCTCCGGGCCCCAGATGCAGGACATCACTAAGCCATGGCAAGACCACGCGCATCTCGCCGTCCAGCGTGAATGGCGCGTTGATGAGGGTCATGCCGGAGCCGAGCATACGCATATCCGGGCCGCTCTTGCCGGTATTGAGTTCCAGTGTCAGGACATCGCGCAGACCGGATTCCCTGAACGTTTCGTGCATTCGCCGAACCGCCCTGGCGTCCTTCAGCGGATACCAGATGGCATAAGTGCCTCCGGGCCATTTCTTCCAGCCACCGACAACCGCCTCGGTCATCCGCTCGAATTCGCCGGTTTCCTCGAAGGCGGGATCGATCAGCACGAGCCCGCGTTTTTCCTTGGGGGGGAGAAAGCCGCCCAGCGCGAGCCAGCCGTCCAGATGAATGGTCTTGACCTGATGGTCACCGGTGAAGAGATCCGACAGGGTTTTGAAGTCCGCCGGATGCAGTTCCGTCAGCGTGAGCCGGTCGTTGGAGCGCATCAGGCTGCGCGCGAGCACTGGCGAGCCCGGATAGAGCTTCAGCCCGCCGTCCGGATTGAGCGCACGAACGACGTCAAGCCAGGGTGCCAGAAGTTCGCCAACCGGAGCCGGTATATCGGCGGCCAGTATTCTGCCGATCCCCTGTTGCCACTCCCCAGTCTTCTGCGTTTCCACCGAGGTGAGATCATAGCGGCCGATGCCTGCATGGGTATCGAAGACGCGAAAGGCCTTGTCCTTGCGCTTGAAATAGACAATGAGCCGCGACAACACGGTGTGCTTCAACACATCGCCGATATTTCCCGCATGGTAGGCGTGCCGGTAGTTCATGGTTGCCGGTCCGGATCTGCCGGTTGAGGCGGCCGTTGGAGGTACACAACGGCCTTTTCTCCGTGATCGGCTTTGCCGACCTCTTCAAATCCCAGCCTTTTGTGAAACCTGAGCGATCCCGGATTGGGCGGCCGCTCGTTGACTTCACAGACGAAGCTGCGTCCTGAGCCGGCGAGATGCCGGAAGAGACTGTCATAAAGCGCCTCACCGATTTTCTGGCCACGCTGCTCTGCGTCAACGGCAATGCGGTCGGTATAGGCAAAATTGGAGAAACGTTCGCTCAGCCAGCGATAGTTCCGGCTTTCGTAGTTGGTGCCGTCGCCGATGCACAGCAGGAAACCTGCGGGCATATCGTTGATGTCCGCCACCAGGCAGACCAGTGCGGAATTGACGAGGTCGAGCAAATCCTCGGCTGTCAGTTCGTTGACGGCCGGTACGGATGCGTTGTTCAACGGCAGAAGCTTGCTCAGATCGCCTGGCCTGAATGGCCGCACGATTGCGGTGGGAGACGGCCTGGATTTCATGAAACCACCTGGATAGGTCCGCTTGCAGGGGACCTGCATGAAAGCGGAGCATTTGAATTGTTCGATAGCGCCGCGTCAGGGCGTCCGCGGTCCAAGCTGCCTTATAGAGGTTTTTCAGATGAGATTGAAGCGCTGGTGGGATGTTCACAAAGAGCATCGCAGCTGCGTGGCGAAAGGCAGGTACCCTTGTGTTTTCAGGCCGTGTGCCGACGGAACCGACCGGTCCCGTGCAGAGGCGGATGGGCAGTGTAGATGGTCCCGGCAGTTGTAAATGAATTTGGGCGCGGTTGACCCACGCCCAAATCGCTCACCCGACGGGTGAGGGAGTTTTTAGTCCTCGGCCGGCCGGCTGTCTTGCTCGACAGGATTGCCGTTTTCATCGAGAGCCTGCAGGTCTACAGCCTTCGGGCCCTTGCCACGGCGATCCGGCTCGGTTTCGAAGGAAACCCGTTGGCCGCTGTCCAGGGTGGTAAAGCCAGAGCGTTCGACGGCGGAGATGTGCACGAACACATCCGCGTCGCCTTCATCGGGTGTGATGAAGCCGAAGCCCTTGTCCGTCTTGAAGAACTTTACCGTTCCGGGTTGCCGCGGGCCGCGCTCCGCAGGAGGCATGTCCCGGTTCGGGCGCTGCTGACCGAAGCCGCCGCCTTCTCCACCCTCGCGGTTGCCGTAACCTCCACGGCCGCCAGCGTAACCACCGCCTTCGCGATTGCCGCCACCGTAACCGCCGCCGCCATAACCACCGCCTTCACGGTTGCCGCCGCCATAGCCGCCACCGCCGTAGCCACCTTCGCGGTTGCCACCGCCATAGCCGCCGCGGTTGCCGCCACCGTAACCGCCTTCGCGATTACCGCCGCCGCCACCGGCATAGCCACCACCTTCGCGATTTCCGCCGCCATAGCCACCGCGGCCACCACCGCCGTAGCCACCATCCCGGCCGCCGCCATAACCGCTGTTTCTGTCGTCGCGGCCGTGGCCGCCACCGTAGTCATTGTCTCGTCCACCGCGGTAGCCGCCATCCCGGCCGCCGCCAAAGTCACCGCCACCGAAATCGCTTCCGCCGAAGTCACTGCCGAAGTCTTGCGGACCACCAAACTCACGTTTGCCGCCGCGCCGACCACGCGTCCGCCGGTCCGAATCGCCATCGTGCATTACCAGATCACCTTACCTGCTGCGCCCTTTCGGCACATACCGACCAATCTCACCCGCCTTCACAGTCGAGTCACCTCAACCAGACGCACCCGGTACGCCTGCTCAACATTCTGGGATCGGGTTGAAACACTCCTGCCGCATCCCTATCCAGCCGCTGCGCTTTCATCATAAGGGCGGGAGGGATAAAACCGCAAGAGAATCCTTGGTCCGCGCGCTAATTCGGGGCGTTTTTCGGAGGCCATGTATTTGACCAAATGGACAAGTCAGGGACGGTTCCGTCGCATGTTTTCCGGGTGGCTTCTTCCAGCAGGACCAGTCCGGTGCCGTTCCAGATCCACCTGTTCCAGAGGCCGCATTCGCCGACGCCGGAGCCCTTGAAGTAGCTGACGAGCTGCTCATCCGCAGGTGACCACTTTGCATTGTAGATCAGGTCGGTTGCTACCGGTCCCTTCTCCGACATGCGGGCGACATGGACCTGCCGGGCTGCGCCGTCCTTGCCGGAAAGGACGGCGACATAGGGGCTGTTATAGGCAGTCGGAGCGCCGCAGGGGATGATATACAGCGAGCCGTTTTCGTCCAGGGGGACGCGCACCGCGTTCAGGCCGGCGAAGATCGCCGGATCGATTTCGGAACACAGGCGATTGGCGGACCAGACCGCCGCGACTTCCGGCGGCAGCTGATCCGCGCTGACCAGCGGAATGGCATGGGGAGCGTTCTTGGCGGGGTCGGTGCCGGGTGAAACGATGGCGGCAACGGTTCCCGTGCGATCCTGCTGGTTGTCGAGCCACAGAAGGCCGGCCTTCAGTCCCTGAAGCGAGACAGGAACCGCCACGGGATCAGCATCCTTTGCGACGGGAAGATGGATTGTCAGCTCTTTGCCGGACTGCATGGCTTGAAGCAAATTCGCAGTCACAGGCCCTGTCGGATACCAGAAACCCTCGCCGCCGAGAGGGCGGAAACCGGCGGGAGCGGCCACCGTGGGCTGCATTTCGCGAAGCTGCTCGATCGGCAGTGCCTCGATTTCCACCCCGTCGACGTCAAAGCGCAGACTTCCCTCTTGCGGCAATTCGGTATTGGTGGTCAGGCGCACCAGGGGCTGGGCTTCGGCCTGCCAGTCCCGCACGATGCGCAGGTCCACCCACACCGATTGCGCTCGGGTAAAGGACGATGCGAAACACACTCCCGTATTGCCGCAATCGACTGTCCAGCTTTCGAAGCTGGGCGGTGTGCGGCCTGGCTGCGCCGATGCGCCGGACGCGAAGCCGAGCACCGTTGCGGCGGATATCAGAAATGTTAATAGTCTCAGCGTCATTAGCCGGTTACCCGATTATGGTTGCCATCTTTTCAGCGGCCAATACATCTTGTACGAAATGCACGCGGCAAGGTGAAGCCGCTAGTGACCAGAAACACGACGGCGGTCGCCTTTGTCCCGTATTTCCTATAGGGGCGGACCGGCGTCGCTGCCAGAGGAGGCGGTAGTGACTCAAGGAACTTCAAGTGCCGGCGGAGAAGACGCGTCAGGCGGCCATGAAGACGACATGCCGCCGATCCAGGTCATGGTCATCGTCGTCACGCCGTTTCAGCAGAACTGCTCACTTATCTGGGATCCGGCCACCATGCGCGGCACGGTGATCGACCCGGGCGGTGATGTGGACCGGATCCGGACGGCCATCGACGCTCAGGGGGTCAAGGTTGAAAAAATCGTTCTGACTCATGGACATATAGATCATGTGGGCGGAGCTGCCGATCTGGCCGAAGCCCTCGGTGTTCCTGTCGAAGGACCGCATGAAGCCGACCGGCAACTGATCGACAGAGTGGCCGATCAGGCCGCGCAATTCGGTGTCGACGGGGTCAGGCCGGTCACCCCGGACCGCTGGATGGACGAAGGCGATCAGGTCGAGATTGCCGGCCGGATGTTCGACGTTCTTCACTGTCCCGGCCACTCTCCGGGGCATCTTGTTTTCCATGACAAGGATCTGCGGTTCGCCATTTCCGGCGATGTTCTTTTTGCCGGCTCGATCGGCCGGACGGACCTGCCGGGAGGCGACCACGCGACCCTGATCAGGTCAATCCGGGAGAAACTGCTTCCGCTCGGAGACGATGTCTCCTTCATTCCGGGTCACGGACAAGCTTCGACCATCGGTCGCGAACGGGAGAACAATCCGTTTCTGACCTGATGGTCCGGTGCTGTGAAGTTGACCGGTTTCAGAGAAGCGCTCTGAGGTCGTCGATGCGGTCGTTGACCAGCCAGCCGTAGTAATTCTCGCGCGGCCAGGCCTGGCCGGTGCGGCGGAACCTTGCGGCCCGGCTCCACGGGTCCCCAAGATTATAGAGCGTAGCGGTGAGGCCAGGGTTGTTGGAGATATCGACCTTGCCGACGGATTTATAGGCGGCGATGGCGTCCTGAATGATGGCGGCCATATAGTGGAGCGAAATGTTCGGATCCATCGTGGCCTTGTAAACGCTTTCCGCATTGGAGGCCTGAAGCTTGCGGAAATTGCTTTGCCGGGCCACGCGGTCGGTCATTTTCAGAACGGTCAGCGGGCTGAGCTGCCCCAGCCCGAAACTCTGGCCGGCAAAAAGCGGCTGGAAGAAAGCTTCGTTGAAATTCTTCTTCGGATAGCGCACGCCTTCCACGGACCGGCCGCGGAACTTGCTGTTCCAGACACTCTCGTAGCAGGACCAGCGGCGGTCGCTGCTCTCCTGAATGTGATCCTTGCGGCAGCGGTCGAACTGCGGACGCTCGACGAAAGTCTCGACATGTTCGCCGTTGATTTCGAAACTTATCCGCACACCGGCGTAGGCGAGCGCCTTGACGTAGTATGATTGCGCGCTGTCGAGGGTGTCGTAATTATAGGTGTGCTCGCCGACGATGGCGCCGATGAGGTGGATCGGATCGATGCCATAGCGCGAGGCCACCCGCTTGATGGACGAAATCAGCCGGCGGTCGCGCTTCAGAACGCCCAGCACCTTTTCGAACTTGGCGTCATAGGAGGACCTGGATGCCGAAGTCCGGCGGGACGAGGCATAGGGTATTTTCGGCTGAGACCTGTAGCGGTTGCCCTCCGGGACCGTGCGCACCGACTGGGCCATCGCCGGCTGGCTGGCCGGGAAGAGCGGAACGGCAGGGTTCAGGAGCAGCGCGGTAGCCAGGCACCCTGCGCGAAGTAGGGTGCTTAGTCTGAACGAACCTGTCTTCCTGCACATAGTGATCATTCTGCGCCTGGTATTGTTGTTAAATATGCGCGCGCAAGCGGAGGCTGCGCCGTCCGGCCGTAGCGGTTTTACATAGCTCGCTGAATGCGACAGTAAATAACTCATTCTGCAAAAAGCCCCCAGAAAGAAACACTACGGCATCCCAGATGCAACAGCTTCCTTCCCTTAAGCGCTCACCATCAACAAAGAAGTGATCGCCGTCACAGAGGTTTGTTTCTCGAGGTTATTGTGAATTCTTTCCGGCAAGGCGGGCCGGACCCATCCGCAAACGGACCTCGCTGGGCACTGCAAGAAAGTCATTGAAGGCCTTGTGCTGGCGCAGGCCGCAGAGTTCCCGCTGGATGACGACGTGCCAAAGCGCCTCGCCGGCCGCCGCCACAAGGCGGTCCCGTTCCTCTTGAGACAGTTCGGCCGTGCTTTCTGCAGTCTTCAGGTCTGAAAGGGCTTGTTCCAGTTTCACGGTCAACCGGGAAAGCGTCGAGGCCTTCTCGTTCAATATCTCCTGTTCCAGGGCCGCAGTAAGCGGGTCCCGGTCATCCTTGTTGCCGATGTTCCGGGGAGGTCGTACCGTCATCGGGGCGGCGCATCCTGTCGTTTCGGTGTTGGAAGATCGCTTTGCCTATCTGTTCCTTGCAAGGTCCTTGTGGAACAGAAGCAATCCCGCAAGGGCGATCAGCTTCAACACACATGGCAAACCGGCATAGGTCAGGCTCAGCAGAAGGCCGAGATCCGGTGTCATGGCATTTCCCGGATGGTAACCGAAAAAGCCAAGGAGAGGTAGAGTCAGGCCGGTGGCTGCCGCGAGCGACAGCTTCGACATAAAGGCCATGACGGAAAACAGCCGCGAGGCTTCCCATTCCCGGTCATCGGCTTCGATATGGTCCGCCAGGATGGCAGGCGGTAAAGCCAGATCCGCTCCAAGGGCGAAACCGGACAGCGCGCAGACCAGCGCGTAGGCAATGATATCTCCTTCTGCCAGCAAGCTGGCCCAGCAGAAGGTGACGACTGCGGTGATCAGCGCCATCTGCCACGCCCGCAGTTTGCCGTATTTGCGCGCAACCCTCGTCCAGAGGGGAAGCGAGGCCGCGCCTGAAAGAAAATAGATCAGCAGAAACAACCCGGTATAACTTTCGGCACCCAGCCGGTCGCGGACGAAAAACAGCACCAGAACCGCTGGAATGGCGCTCGCGAAAGTGTTCAGCAAAACCAGCGAGAAGAAGGTTGCGCGCCAGCGGTCGGTCATCAGCTTGATCCACCCGGCCGATCTTCGCGAAGGTGTCGGAACGATAAGCGGTGCGGTGCGCATCCAGCGGAACAACAGCCAGCATGCGGCGGCCAGAAGTGGCAGATATCCCAGCGAAAGCCAATGAAAGGCAGCCTCGGTACCGACGAAACCGGTCAATACCGGCGGGATGACAGAGGCGACCAGGAGGCCGACCAATCCATAGGCCTCGCGGCTCGCCGTGATCCTGGTGCGGCTTGCGCTGCTTGCCCGCCAAAGGCCTCCAAGCGTCTGGAAATTGATCGCGACGATGGAATATCCCGTCGTGCAGATCAGGACCGACAGTGTGAACCAGAGCATGGGAGACCGTTCCAGCGGATGAAACAGCATCCAGAAGCCGGCGCCGAGCAGAAAAGCGCCGAGCAGAAGTATGAGATGTCTCCAGCGATGAAAGCGGTCGCTCAGGCTGCCGATAAGCGGATCCTGAATGGCATCGAACAACCGCAGGGCCAGCAGGGCTGTTCCCAGCGCCGTCAAGGGCAGTTGCAGCGTGAGCGCATAGAAATCGGGAGCATGCAGGTAGATCGGCAATCCGGCGAAGGCGAGGGGAAAAGCCATCACGCCATAGGCTGACAATGACCTCGGCGTCAGCTCGGGAGCCGTTGCGCCGTCAGGCCGTCCGTCCGATGTGTCATGGTCGCGGGGCGATACTTCTGCAGTCGTCTGACGGTCGGCCCGCAGCTTCAAGAGCCGGACCCGACCAGTTTCGCGCGCAGTTTCGGATTGCGTGTCTGGCCTCCCAGCCAGATGTCGAAGAATCTGCGGGTGAAGTCAGCGTCGGCAATTGTTCCGAGTTTCCTCTGGCCTTGATAAAAGTCGGTACTGCCCTGCGCTGTTCTGACACCTGTAATCGACTGTCCGGCGGAGACATTCGGGAAGATCGCCGCCATCTGGCGGGCCCAGGACGACAGTTTGTCTGGGGGCGTCCCACCCTGCTTGCGGATTTCTTCGATGGAGCGGTCTGCGATTGCCTTGCCCTTGAAATTACGCAGGTAGGTCAGCTTCAACGCGTACGGTCCGCCGCGGCTGTAGCTCCCCCGGGGAGCGTAAAGCTCCGCGTCGAAAACCTTGAAGCCCAGGAACGTCAGTCGTCCCTTGCCCACCAGTTGCGCGGAGGGAAGGGCACGTGATGCGATGCCCGTGTCGGCAAGTCCCGGAGTTGAGACGACAGGTGCAAAGCAGAATGTCATCATGAGGGCGATTATTGCGGCTTTGCCGAAAGCAAGAGGATGTGCGCGGGTTTTCAAGATATCGCTCCCGAATATACGTCGAACCTGATACCTGTCTTGTACGCGCCCAAACATCTTCCGGATCGGTCAAGGGTAATTTCTGACGGAAGAGCGATAAAAATGACGCGAAAACATTGGCTTGACGTGTGTCCGATTGCCGATTTTTCCGGAATTGGGGCACCTCCGCCAACTGATCCGAAACTTGGTGGATGTGTATTGGTCGCAGCGCGTTCTTCCGGGGGGCTGTTTTCTGACAAATTTCGAAGTGTCATGTTTTCTTCGATTTCAGCTTGCTTTATATTGGCCTTGAACGTGGTGCAGACGGTCAGACACGTCGTATCGCATTCAGGATCTTCCCTGCGTCAGGCGCAGGTGTTCCGGCAGATGGCTGGTTGCCTGCCGGCAGTGCCGTACTTCCGGGTTCGTTGCCTGGAACGATGTGCGTCCGTTTGAACGCAAACAGGATTTTCAAGGAATGTAGATCGGTCGACTCTTCCGCCGCGCTGCCGGTTCGCAAGACGTCGTGACGATCCAGGGTCAATGCCATGAGCGATATCGACTTCAAACCAAAACTGCAGCAGAAGACCAAGCTTCAGAAACCGAAGCTCTACAAGGTCATTCTGCTGAACGACGACTACACGCCGCGAGAGTTCGTGGTGCTCATTCTGAAAGCCGAGTTCCGTCTGGACATGGCTCAGGCGGAGGTCGTCATGCTGACCGCACACCAGAAGGGTGCCTGCGTCATTTCCGTCTATCCGAGGGATGTCGCGGAGACCAAGGCCACAAGGGCGATTGATGCGGCCAGCGAACTGGGTTATCCGCTGCAATTGGCCGTCGAGCCGGAATAGGCTGGGGGACTCGTCTGCCTTGCTTTGCTGCTCTTGCGGCATGTCGCGTTGAATTGAAGCCAGGAAATCGTCCGAACGCATTTGCAATGCAAACGCTGTCTCGGGCGTCTTCCTGAACCCATCGATCCTCTTGAACACGACACGCTTCAAAACAAAGCCCCGGCTCAAGACCGGGGCTTTTCGTATTCAGGTACGATGAAAATCAGTCGCGCAGTTTGACGATCTTCTTGTCGTCGCCACCGGAGGGAGTGTCGTCATCCGGTCCTTCGTCGCCGGAGGAGCCGTCATCAAGGTCGATCGGATCCTGTTCCGCCGGTAGGGGCTCGGTGATGCCGAGTTCCGCGATCGGGTCGTAGCTCTCGGTCAGGCCCAGCTCTTCGGCCGGTCCCTTGCCTTCCATGGCCATCTGGTAGTTGGTGATGACCGACTTGAGCTGAACGATCTGCTCGTTGGCGGTGTCCACCTGGATCTTGTAACGCTGCAGACGTTTGTTTTCCTCGATCAGATCTTCCAGATTGTCGGCGAATTTCTGGTTCTGATTGCGCTGGTGGTTGAGATCCGTCAGAGCCGAATTGTAGCGCAGGTTCAGTTCACGCAGCTTGGCGGAGGTCGCCATCAGCTCATTGCGGTCGCTCTCGTGGTTCTTCTGGGCGCTGTCGAGAAGGTGCTCGATTTCCTGCATGCGCTTGAGGAGATCGCGGTTGCGCTCCTTGAGCGTGGAGTTCTCGCGGGCCATTTCCTGCAGCGACTGAGCGCCGATGCGGCGCTGAGAGGAAAGGTTCTCTATTTCCGCATTCAGCGCATAGACCTCGTTGTCATGCTTGCGCTGTTCTTCCTCCAGCCTCGTCTTGGCGTAAACCAGCTCCTGGCTCGCGACGTCGAGATGGGATTTCAGGTCGATATTGTCGTTGCGGAATTCACCCAGCTCGCGCTTGGAAGCTTCCAGCTCGCTGGTGACCAGATTGTTTTTGCGGATCTCGTCTTCCAGCAGCTTTGCGCTTTCGGACAGATTCTGCTGCAGTTCCTTTTCCCGGTGCCTGACCGCTTCCAGATCCGAACCGATGTTCTCGGCATGCTTTTCCAGCGTCTCGAATTTGGCTTTCAGGTCGTTGAGTTCGCCGCTGAGGTCGGCGATCTGCGCATTGGCCTCTACCAGTCTGGCGCTTTGCTGCCGGTATTCGTCGTTGATCTTCTTGTTGTTGTCACGGATCGAGACGATGTCGTTACGGGCGGTTTCCAGCGCCGTGCGGGTCTCGGTGGTGCGTTTGCGAAGCGAATGGACCTCCGCCTGGGCATCTTCCAGCTGGGTGGTGAGTGTCCTCACCTTGTGGTCAGCGTCCAGAAGATCGGTCGAGATCTTGGCATTTTGAGACTTCAACCGGACTTCGGTTTCGACGCCGGCGCGCGACGCTTCCAGAAACTCTGACATCATGCGAATCGATGTCTGGCTTTCCGCGGCAAAGGCGGCCATCTGGTCGAATGTCTGATTGAGCCCGCCGACCCGGGATTTCAACCCGTCCAGCTGGTTCATCTTTTCCTGCATTTTCAGAGCGAAAGGCGAAAGATGCTCGACATTGTTCTTGTCCGGAAGCTGCGCGCCTTCCTGGATTTCGGCGCTTGATGCCCCGCTCTCAACCTGCTGCTCCTGCTCATCGCCCGGGCGCGAGGATTTCGAGAAAATGCCCATTCCTGTCTCCTGACCTTCCCCGCCGGCGCACGTCCGGCGGCAGATACGCAATACCTTAACTCTTTCTTAACCCAAA
This sequence comes from Labrenzia sp. OB1, assembly GCF_001624695.1. Lineage (GTDB taxonomy): Bacteria > Pseudomonadota > Alphaproteobacteria > Rhizobiales > Stappiaceae > Roseibium. Next base: position 213,793 of record NZ_JSEP01000009.1, read on the forward strand.
AGTCCCCGGCGTTTCAACGACTCACGCAGACTACACTGCAGGATAGCGCGGTAAGTGTTACCTCAGAAAGACAGAAGTCTCTGCATTTTTAACGGTTTTTGAGCCTATGGTTAACCGCCCGGTGGAAACATGAGCCTGTGGGTCAGTCGCCCATTTCGTCAATTGTCCAGCTGAGTGGCCAGCCCTCCGGCGGTCCGGTGACCCCGTCGCAGGCGGATTTCTCCAGATATTCGATGAGGATGTATTCGCCGGATTCGGCTTCCGTCTCGTGGCGCTCGAAGGTGCCGCAGTCATAACCGGGGCCGTAATAAGTGGTGCCGGTGACCTGTCCGGTGGACGGGTCGTAGAAGAGATTGTTGACCAGCGCGTGATTGGGCTGGTTGAAGCCGGGCGGCGTTTCGAATTCCCGCCACTCGTCGAGCGAGGGGTTGAAGGGAATGTGGGTGGCCAGGAAATAGGGCACGTTGACATCCGCCATCTGGCAGGGAACGGCCCAGGTCTCCACATCGCCTTCAGCGAAATATTGCGCGCCAAAGGCGGGGACCGTTTCGTCGAGATGACAGTCGAGCGTGCGTATGCCCATCATCTGTATTTCATCCGGGATCTCGGACACCGCATAAACGAGACCCTGGGCGCCGCGATCGATGCCGCTATTGTTCCTCTCCTGAGACGGCATCACAGGCGGTGGCAGATCCGTTTGCGGTGCCTGTGGTGCCGGGGCTGCGGATGCGGAAGAGGATTTCGGGGCCTCCGGCTGCGCGGCCGGGGCCGCGGCGATGTCCGCGTCCGTATCGGAGGGGAGCCCACCCCAGGCGACGATTGCATCCGTCCTGCCGATGCGCCCCTGCTCCTCGTCGATCCGCAGCAGCGCATGGGTGAGGCCGGTGAGCGGCACGCGGTAGGTGAGCGTTTCCGCCGGGCCGCCATACTGGATCTGGATAACGGCGTTCATGCCAAGGCGGAGATTTTCCATCAGATCCCGGTCGGCGTCCCCGCCGAAGGTCATCTCGTTGCCGGTATAGATCTTCTCCGCCAGGCCGAAGAAGCCGTAATTCTCCTCTTCGCCCTCCACCTCGATCCGGGCGCGCATGCCGACCTCAAGCGTTGTCGCCGGCCGCAACGTGACGAAAACCTGCGACTCCGGTTTGGCACCGCGCTCCACCTTCAGCCTGAAGGCTTCGCCGTTGGACCCTGTGCCCCGGGTTTCGGCGATACAGTAGGTCTTGTCGTTGCAGCGCACTGACCAGTCGCCGTATGTGGTTTCAGTCAGCTCCGCCGAAGCGGTGCCTGTGAAAAGAACCGTGAACAAGGCCACAAAAAGAACTGAAAAACCAAGTCTCATGCGCAGATCATCCCCCGAGAACGCCGGAGTACCTCCGGCTTTGCCATTCCCCCGCACCGCGCGAGTCCCTGTCCGGAGACTTTCACGGCGCATGCAGGGCAACAATGACGCAGGGGCAGAAGATGTCAATCGTGAGAAAAGCCGGTGCGAACGGCTTCGCAACAGATTGTGCGGCAACACCTGCCGCTGAGCGCGGGGAGACAAAGGGTGCGCCCGGAAAACAACTTCGGCGTCCCGCATTGACAATCCGAACAGGGTCGGGCCATGTGGCCGCGCCGTTCCGGCACCCAGGATTTTGCACCGGGCCGGGCAGAAAGCCCGCCGCGGTCATCCGCTTTCAATCCGGTTCAATTGCAAGAGGTTCCCATGAGACTGACTGCCCCTTCCTTCATCGTTTTCCTGATTTCCTTTGTGCTTTTCATCATCGCCGTCCTGCCGCTGGCCGGCATCGCCATTCCGAGCATCGGCGTCTCGGCACTGTGGCTCCTGATCGCGGCCTATGTGATCCTGGCGGCCGGGGTGCTGTTCAAGGGGATCTGATACCAGCCGCAATAAATAATACCAAGCGACGAATTTGACGACTCTTTTGGATTCCCAAAGTTTCGCGAATATGATTCCTGATGGGGAACATGAGGAGTTTGCCATGTCCGCCCCTATCCGTCTTCGAGATGACTTTGATGCTCCAACCCTTCGTCATCTAGCCCGTGGCTCGGTGAATGCCGATCAAACACGGCGCCTTTTGGCGCTTGCAGTGATCTATGACGGCGGCTTGCGCAGCGATGCGGGTGCGGTCGGCGGCGTGACGGTCCAGGTGATCCGCGACTGGGTCTTGCGTTTCAATGCAAAAGGCCCC
>NZ_JSEP01000090.1 GCF_001624695.1 Labrenzia sp. OB1
CCGCTCAAGGCTGTCGCCACAGGCGCGTCATTGGTGCCTGTGATGGTCACCGTCACCGTGTTGGTGGAACTGGCCCCCAGATTGTCCGTCACCGTGTAGCTGAACGTTTCTGTCGCCGTCTCTCCGGCGGCCAGATATTCATAGGTATCCTGGGCAATGTAGGTGTAGGTGCCATCGCCGTTGTCCGTCACCGGTGTCATCGTTGCGGACACGGAGCCGCCGCCCCCAAAATCAAATGTCACCGTATGCGTGTCCGACATGTCCAGATCGCTGAAATCCGGCGTGAACACCGTGGACAGCATATTTTGCGTCAGGGAAACCGACGTCTCCAGGGCCACAGGCGCATCATTCTGACCCGTGATCGTCACGGTTACTGTTTCGGTTGTTGTGCCGCCATTGCCGTCATCAACCGTATAGGTGAACGTGTCCGTCGCGGTTTCGCCAGCCGCCAGGCTCTCAAACAGACCGTTCGGGTCATAGCTGAACGTGCCATCGTTATTGTTGATGACCGTTCCAAGCGTACCGGTGGTATCCACACTGAACGTATGCATGTCGCTCGCATCCAGATCCGTGTAGCTCGCCATGACCGTGAGGCCCGGACCATCTTCCGACACGGTTCCGCTCAAGGCTGTCGCCACAGGCGCGTCATTGGTGCCTGTGATGGTCACCGTCACCGTGTTGGTGGAACTGGCCCCCAGATTGTCCGTCACCGTGTAGCTGAACGTTTCTGTCGCCGTCTCTCCGGCGGCCAGATATTCATAGGTATCCTGGGCAATGTAGGTGTAGGTGCCATCGCC
>NZ_JSEP01000091.1 GCF_001624695.1 Labrenzia sp. OB1
CGCTGTGAAGGTGTCTTGCCCATCTGTATCCGAAGGAACCCCGGTAATGGTGACTGTGGGTGCCGCCGCATCGAGCCAAGCCGTAGCCGTGCTTGAGGCTTCGTTGTCGTTGGTAACGTGATCCTGGGCGGCACCGGCACGCACTTCAACGGTTGTGTCGGCACTTTCGTTCGGCGTGATTTGCGCTGTGTAAATCCGTGGCCCGCCAGACACTGCCCCAACTGTTCCGTTTGTSMTGATGTCAGAGGTCGTAAAACCGGTGACATTTTCACTGAACGTGAACGTCGCTGTGAAGGTGTCTTGCCCATCTGTATCCGAAGGAACCCCGGTAATGGTGACTGTGGGTGCCGCCGCATCGAGCCAAGCCGTAGCCGTGCTTGAGGCTTCGTTGTCGTTGGTAACGTGATCCTGGGCGGCACCGGCACGCACTTCAACGGTTGTGTCGGCACTTTCGTTCGGCGTGATTTGCGCTGTGTAAATCCGTGGCCCGCCAGACACTGCCCCAACTGTTCCGTTTGTCATGATGTCAGCGGTCGTAAARCCGGTGACATTTTCACTGAACGTGAACGTCGCTGTGAAGGTGTCTTGCCCATCTGTATCCGAAGGAACCCCGGTAATGGTGACTGTGGGTGCCGCCGCATCGAGCCAAGCCGTAGCCGTGCTTGAGGCTTCGTTGTCGTTGGTAACGTGATCCTGGGCGGCACCGGCACGCACTTCAACGGTTGTGTCGGCACTTTCGTTCGGCGTGATTTGCGCTGTGTAAATCCGTGGCCCGCCAGACACTGCCCCAACTGT
>NZ_JSEP01000092.1 GCF_001624695.1 Labrenzia sp. OB1
CTCAGACGCGGGTGAACCGGTTCGTGTTCCTCAACCTTCCAATACTTCAGCCTCGGGAACCATCTTGGCGTAACGGCTTCGCCTCAATCCCCTTTACCTGCGGGCTACGTCACCCTGCCAGTTGACGACAGGTCACCGCCGCTTGGGCTCATGTCCCCTCGCAGCAGGGGACAGGCAAATCTCCACATCCTCCTTTCTCTTTGCATTCCAGTCATATGCACCCCGGACCATCCGGGACGAGGCGCACCGTAGGTGAAGTCCGAAACCCAGAGCCTGTTCGGCGCCGGAGCCCTGAACTGACGGTTCACACGGTCGAGCGGACTGGGTGCCGACTTGTCCGGGAACGTCGTCTTTACCGGCTTGCCACGGATGATCCCCTGAAGGCCCATGGACCGCATGAGCCGGGCCACCGTGCAGCGGGCTACATCGAAGCCTTCCCGCTGCAATTGCCTCCAGACCTTGCGCACGCCATAGACCCGGAAGTTCTCCTCGAAGACACGGCGGATCTCGACCTTCAGAGCGGTATCGCGACGGGCGCGGACTGAAAGCCTGTCCACGTCCTCACGCTTGGCGATGTTCTCGTAATAGGTCGATGGGGCAATCGGCAGCAGCCTGCAAATCGGCTCGATCCCAAACACACCTCGGTGTTCTTCGATGAAGGCAATCATCGCTTCAGTGGGCGGTCGAGCTCCGCCTGGGCAAAATACGCAGACGCCTTGCGCAGGATCTCGTTGGCCTGACGAAGCTCACGGTTCTCCCGCTCCAG
>NZ_JSEP01000093.1 GCF_001624695.1 Labrenzia sp. OB1
GGCCTCATCCATATGCCACTTATCGTTCGGCTTGGGCCGGTCTCTGCGAATGCAGTCGGCAAAATGTCGGCCAAAGCGGTTGATCCAGAGACGAACCGTTTCCCTGCTCACGATAACACCGCGTTCAGCAAGAAGGTCTTCCACATCGGCCGTGCTCAGAGCAAACCGATGATAGGCCCACACTGCGTAGGCGACAACTCCACGCGGAAAACGAAACCCCTTCAGACGGGGGAAAGTGCTCGGCAATCTCATGTCGTCTCGATAACCGAAACGCCGGGGTCAAACAACTTGGCAATACCTACCCAATGCCTCCGTTTTCTTGCCGCGCACGTACCCACTATCCTTCCGTACTGAGAGAACCTGATCAGCGAAATCCCCAGCTGTTTCATACAGCACATTTCCCAGTCTTTAAGGCTACTTTCTTCTTCACCTCACTCCAATCTGACCGGCTCACGGATAAGCTTCAAAGCATATTTGACAAGAGGCTGGCACACTCATTTTTGGTTGTAAACGAACGGACGTCCGCACTACCAAAGTGTATTTTCATGTACAAAAAATGACGGTATTTGGCTATTATCCGAGTTTCCCAGACCAAACCCGCCTCAACTTAACGTAGCGTTTCGCTTTGGTTTTCAATTTTCCTTTCGGAGCCAACGCCTTCAATTTCAGCGTGTTTTCCACAGGATGGGAACGCGTCTTTCTTTTTGGAATGAATCTGGATCATGTCTGCTCCGG
>NZ_JSEP01000094.1 GCF_001624695.1 Labrenzia sp. OB1
ATCAAACAATAAATGATACGGGGTACCGAGTAACCGAAACGCTTGCGCTAAGTCGCCACTTTTATCGATAGCCATAGGCATTGATAAGTTAAACTCTTGCTGCATTTTTTGCACCGCAGCTAAATTATCATTGATACCTAGATTAATGGCGATGATCGCTAAATTGTCACTATGTTGTTGACTTATTTGCTCAAAATGGGGCATTTGCTCAATACAAGGTTTGCACCATGTTGCCCAAAACTTTAAATAGACCGGCTTTTTACCTTGATATTGCGCTAAGGTAACCACTTCTCCCGTGGTTAAGGTTATTGGCATGGTTAATAACTGCTGTGATACATTGCTGGCTTGCACCAATAAAACTGGACTGATAAATAATGTCAGAGTGATGGACAATAACAATCGTTTTAACATGAACATAAGGATTCCCTTAGTTATTAGGTTGAAGGTAATCAACTTAAAGGTAATTTTTTGAAAATTTTATCAACTTTGTTGACTGGTGTTTTCAATGAAACTTAGTTTACGTCAAATAATTATTATCAGAAGTGCCGATAATTACTTACATTAGTGAATATAATTCATCAATACCATTCGTCGATTTAATTCACTCATTCCATTCATTGAGGAAGAGCATTATGGATAAATTTAAAAGCATCGCCTTGTTTATGTCGACTATCGAGACTGGCAGCTTTGCTGCAACAGCCAAAAAACACTCGACAGATCCATCCAC
>NZ_JSEP01000095.1 GCF_001624695.1 Labrenzia sp. OB1
GGACATCACAGAGGCTTTGTGGGGCACACGGGTGTCACCAGGCACGGTGTCCAACCTGAACAAGAAGATCTATGCCAAGATCGAGGAATGGCGGAACCGTCGAATAGAAGGCGAGCACCCCTACCTCTATCTGGATGGCATTGTGATGAAGCGGACATGGGCTGGCGAAGTCCGAAATGTCTCGCTGCTTGTAGCCAGTGCGGTGAATTCTGAAGGGTATCGGGAGATCCTGGGCATTTGCGAGGGCGCCAAGGAAGACAAGTCCGGTTGGTCCAACTTCCTGCGTCATCTGGTCGACCGGGGTTTGAGCGGCGTGAAGCTGATCATCTCCGACGCCTGCCGGGGGCTGGTGGAGAGCATAGCCGACTATCTGCCGGATGCGCAGTGGCAGCGCTGCATGGTGCACTTCTACCGCAATGTGTTCAGCCACGTTCCCTCCACCAAGGTGCGCGAGGTCACGCATATGCTGAAGGCCATCCATGCCCAGAACCGCAAGGCGGCCCAGGAAAAGGCTGACTCTGTTATCGCAGACCTGCGGGCGCGGCGACTGACACGGGCCGCCGACCTGATTGAAGAGAGCATCGGCGAAACGCTGACCTATTACGGCTTTCCGGACAGCCATTGGCGCAAGATCAGAACCAGCAATCCGCTGGAGCGGATCATGAAGGAGATCCGGCGACGAACTCGGGTCGTCGGGGCGTTCGCGGACG
>NZ_JSEP01000096.1 GCF_001624695.1 Labrenzia sp. OB1
CAGTCCGGCAAGACCCTGCCGATCTCCTTCGGCGCCGACGGCGGCGAGGTTGTCTGGAACGGCACCACCAGCGCCGGTATCCTCGGCATCGAGGGCGGCCCTGCCAGCATCTCCTTCGAGATCGTCGACAGYGCCACGACCAGCGTGCTTGTGATCAAGCAGGACCAGGGCGACCCGGCCAATCCGGTCACCGTCGCGGAGGTCACCCTCACCAAGGCGACCGGCGCCTACAGCTACGTTCAGGTGGCAAACCTTCTGCATGTCGACAACGGCGACAACGTCGAGGATGACGCCACCTTCGTGCTCGGCTACACCGTCACCGACGGCGACGGCGACACCGTCGACGGCTCCATCGATCTCATCATCGACGACGACACGCCGATCATCGAGGCCCACAGCCGGGCCGACTACCGGATCATCAGCGACGACGACGATGTTACGGGCCTCAACGGCAATCCGGGCTTTGGCGACAATCCTGTGGACGGCACGCCCAGCGACAGCCGGGAATACCACCAGTCCGGCAAGACCCTGCCGATCTCCTTCGGCGCCGACGGCGGCGAGGTTGTCTGGAACGGCACCACCAGCGCCGGTATCCTCGGCATCGAGGGCGGCCCTGCCAGCATCTCCTTCGAGATCGTCGACAGYGCCACGACCAGCGTGCTTGTGATCAAGCAGGACCAGGGCGACCCGG
>NZ_JSEP01000097.1 GCF_001624695.1 Labrenzia sp. OB1
GCCTTTGGCAATTGTAGATATGGAGCCATCGTTGCAATGCGGCGTTCCTTTGCTCTGAGCTTTTGTACGGCACGCCGTAGGCCCATTCTTCCTGGAGGGTTTTGATGAAGCGTTCGGCCTTTCCGTTCGTCTGGGGCGTGTAGGGTCTGGTTCGGATGTGTCTTGCACCGAGCTGCTGTGTGGTTGCGGCAAAGAGGTTTGATCGGTAACCGACGCCGTTGTCGGTCATGACGCGTTCCACGGTGATACCCCTGGCAGCGAACCATCTGGTCGCCCGTACGAGGAACATGGCGCAGGTGTACCCTCGTTCGTCCGGCAGGACCTCGACATAGGCAACCCGGCTGTGATCATCGATCGCAACATGAACATAGTCATAGCCAAGCCCACGGGAGCGCTGACGCCTGTGATGTCCGGTTATGCGATGGCCGACCTTGTTGAACCGCCCCAGTTTCTTGATGTCCAGATGGATGAGGTCCCCGGGACGGGCCCGCTCATAACGGCGCACGGGTTCGGGAGGTGTGAGACGATTGAGGCGGTTCAGCCCCCACTGTTTCAAGGCATGAGCGACGGTCGATCTGGGGAACTTCAGGAGACCGGAAATTTCCAGCGCCGTAAGCCGTAACTGGCGCAAGCTGCAGATCAGGTCGCGCCAGCCGGCCATGTAGGCCTGGGCGCACGTACGCGGG
>NZ_JSEP01000098.1 GCF_001624695.1 Labrenzia sp. OB1
GATGGTTTGATCGGCATTCACCGACCAACGGGCTAGATGACGAAGGGTTGGAGCATCAAAGTCATCTCGAAGACGGATAGGGGCGGACATGGCAAACTCCTCATGTTCCCCATCAGGAATCATATTCGCGAAACTTTGGGAATCCAAAAGAGGGCATTGCCAACTTGTTTGGGTCGGCCAGCACAGGCTCCCGTTTTGGACGGATTTCAGGCGTTCATCTCAGCGGTGTAGTCGGACCACAGGCTGAACGCATCTGCTCTGGCGTGCCGGTATGAGGATGCGGACAGTTTGTATCGGCGGTGTGAAATACTGGCTTTGGCGGGCGATTGACGGCGATGGCGATGTGCTCGACATCCTGGTTCAATCCCACCGCAATGCAAAAGCTGCCAGGCGTTTCTTCGACAGGTTGGTCACGCAATTCGGCGAGCCCAGGGTCGTGGTGACGGATAAGCTGCGCAGCTACACCAAGCCGGTTCAGGCCCTTGCTCCGGATGCCGATCATCGCGCTCACAAGGGGCTGAATAACAGGATTGAGAATTCCCATCGCCCGACACGCAAACGGGAGAAGATTATGGGTCGTTTCAAGTCGCCCCGGCAAGCGCAGCGGTTTCTGTCTGCCCACGATCAGATCAACACCATCTT
>NZ_JSEP01000099.1 GCF_001624695.1 Labrenzia sp. OB1
AAAAAAGCCGATACAAAATCTGGCCCCGGATGCTGATCATCGAGCCCACAAGGGCCTGAATAACAGAATTGAAAACGCACACCGCCAGACCAGGAAGCGAGAGAAGATCATGGGGCGGTTCAAATCGCCCCGCCAAGCACAGCGTTTCCTGTCAGCCCACGATCAGATAAACACCATCTTTCGTCCCCGCCGATACAAACTCTCAGCCCGCTCCTGGCGACACGCCAGGGCAGATGCCTTCTGCCTGTGGTCCGACTACACAGCAGAAATGACCGCTTGAAAAAGCAGGGGCCGCGCTGCCTGGGCGTGTCGCAATTTTCGTCAGCATGAGTAATACCAAACGACAAAATTCAGGACCGATGCGCCCAGTCACGCATTCCGATTGACATGATTTTCCATGGCTGATCGATGAGCGTGTTCCAGGCCCGGCAGCACAGGTCGACGATCTGGTCGTAGTCCTTGAAGACCCGGTTTGAGAGCCAGTTTTCTCGCATGTACTGCCATAGGTTTTCGACAGGATTGAGTTCGGGAGATCGGGGTGGCAAAGGCAAGAGTGTGATGTTGTCCGGGATGGCGAGCTTGTTTGACGTGTGCCATCCGGCCTGATCAAGGATGACCACGCCATG